>JBBATH010000001.1:0-199219 GCA_040398845.1 Candidatus Nanopelagicales bacterium
GGAACAGTGGCTCACCCGGCAGCGGAACACTGGCTCCCGGCGACCGTAATATCCACTCTTCGGATCCAAGCGTCGCTGGTCTGGCTGTCCCGCGTCCTCGTGGTAGTCCATCGACTCGCCCATCGCCGTGAGCTCTTCCTGCGTATGTGGAGCCCGCTCGGGGGCTGGCACGCCGTCGTACCCGTGGTCGAAGACCCCTGAGTCTCCTTTCATACGGCCCCGGAGGGCCTGGGCACGCGCGCCACGAAAAAGCTTGGGAGCGACTTTCGGCGAGACTTGCGTCAGTGCATCGTCAATTGCGAAGTCGTGCGCCCGCTCGAGTTCTTGATCTCGATGGATGTTCGGGTCCCACGGAGCAGTTAGGTCACCCACCACGGTGCCGGCCCGCTCGCGGCCGAAGGCCATTGGGGCCAACGAGGTGGCGTCTGGACGAAGCATTGAGTTGACCCGGCCGCGACGCGACCGGTTGAGCATCTGGGGGTCGCTGTCATCCGAATCGACGATCTGGGGTGGCGCCAGCGCGTCAGCGGCACCCTGTGACGGGCGCTGGGCGAGGAAGGGGTCCTCCGCCGCAGGCATGTCTCCGCCTTCGAGCCCCTCCACAGCAACATTCCTATTCGCGCCACGGTCGGACCCCATCACTTGGTCCTCGAACATCCCGGCAACCGTAACAAAAAAGGTACCAGTCAGTCGGGGAATGCGTCGTCCACTGTTGCGGCGCGCATAGGCGCGACACGAAATGTTGCGCTTTTGCAATCGGTTCGGCGTGTCCGGTAGCGATTCGTAGGTTCACTCGCTATGTGCCGTGTACGCGGCGTCATCGCGATCGTGATGGTGGGATGCAGCGTTATCTTGGCGCCGCCAGCATTTGCGCGTGACGCAACCCCTGATGTTGTGCGCCGAAGTGGGTTCACCGTCGGCTTGCACGTGCCGTGGGCAGTTGGTGGGCCTCGAATCGAGCGGACGGGCCAACTCAACGATTTCCCGGGCGAATGGGCGGATATCCCGATGACCTCCGTACGACTCTGGGATACCCGAACCGCCTGGCTGAACGTGGAGCCAGCACAGGATCAATGGGCCTTCGAGATGCTCGATGCGAATGTCGACAAGGCCATGAATCACGGGGTAACTGATATCACCCTGGTGCTCTGGGGTACCCCGGGTTGGGCTGCCGATTCACTGAGTGCAGACGATGCCCCGTGGTTGGGCCCCGGGTCGGCTGCCCCGCCGCGCGACAACGCGGATTGGGTCGACTACGTGCGAACGGTGGTGACACGGTACCGCGGTCGTATTACTGCCTATGAGATCGGTAACGAGCCAAATCTGGGCTGGTTCTGGCGCGGGGATCCAGCGCGCCTTGCGGAATTGGTCGATGTGGCCGCGCGGGTGATCCGCGAGGTGGATCCGGCGGCAGCGGTCATCGCACCCGGGCCGATGATGATGGGTCCACACGTTGGCTCAGTGGCGCAGCGACTATGGCGCGCGCTGGCTGAGCGACAGACACCAATCGATGCGATCGCCTTCCACTGGTACCCGCCTGCCGGCACCGACCCGCACGAACTTATCCAAGTGAGCACCGCGGTACGCCGGGCGACTTCAGCCGCAGGGCTCAGGTGCGAGTCGCTGTGGTTGACCGAGGTCAACCTGGTGCAGGGCAGGTCGCGTTGGGATAGAACGGCCGACTGGCAGGTGCGTGAAGTGAACCGAACCGCCGCGAAGACGGGGCTCGACCGTCTGTACTGGTACGCATGGACGAACCTCGGACCGCCTCACCTCCTTGATTTTTCCCCGGGGTCGGGGGCAGCCGTTGGGCTCGCGTCGACGTATCGACCGCGTTCACGACATCGTCATCCATAACTGTATGAATTCAAGTCTGACCGACGGGAACATTGTGGAGGTGGGCGATGTCTGTTCACGGATATGACGAGGAGCCCGGGTTCAGGGCATCAAATCGTCAGAGTGATGAGGCCCAAGTCGATGCGGATGCGTTCCTGCGCCGCTCTGTCGATTCAGGAGGTCAAGAACAAGACCCCGGCGACCCCGCCTACGCCAACGACGACTTAGCGAGTCGCTTTCGTTCAGACTCGCTGTCCAGCAGTTGGACCCGGGATTCCCTCGGAAACGCGCAGCAAAAGGGTGGCGTAATGCTCAGGGAGATCCAGCGACACGAAGGCGAGGGAGGGCATAACGGCGGCATCCCCTTCCATCGTCAGCCGCGAGTCATGAACCCGCAGAGTCGCGGGTCGTGGAACACGGGGATGAGTTCGTCGTCCTCATCGGGCGAATCCGTCGGTGCACAACGTCCGGGATTCCGCAATGGTTCATGGAACCCCTTCAAATGGAATTGGCGGAGCCTATTTCGACGTGGTCGATAACGGCTCTGCCCGTGCTTCGTCAACGTTGCTTGCGGACGCTCAGCTTGAACACGAATTTCGCGGGGCTCCCGATTGCTGCGTCTCGTGAGCCGGTCATCGTTCCGACCCCGGTGGCTCGCGAGTAGTCATTCGTTCCGCCGATCACCTGAAGCGACGAGGCGAATCGCGCGGCTATCCTATCGGTCGCCTTGTCCTCAGCGAGGGTGCTGCCCTTCGTGGTGAAGGCGAGTTTCGTGCCGTCTGCACGGGTGATGGTGACATACCCGCCGAAGGGGCCCGATCCGTTCACGTAGTCCACGTCGCCGAGGAAGACGATGCTTGCGGTCTGGTTGCCCCACATCGTGGTGCCGGTGAAGTGGTTCCAGCCGTAGGTGTGGCCGCCGGGGAGGGTCTGGAGATTCGTCTCGATGCTCGTCATCGTTGTGGTGAAGGTGAGGGACGTCACTGACGGTGCGGCGCTCGCTGTGCCAATCAGCGATGTGCTGGAGATGCCGAGGGAGACGATGAGGGCGGTGATGAGACGGATATAGCGCACGTTGACTCCTTCGCCAGGTGTGAACTGACAGGTCGGCTCACATTTGTTGAACTCTCTCACATGTGACGACCCATGTACGTCGACTGGTATTCGCGGGGAACTGAGTCGTGCTGCCATGCCTCATAACTCGCATCCCCGGATTAACCTACGGTAACGTAACTTACGTCACCGTAGGTTAATCCGGAGGATTCCATGATCACAGCAGTCGAAATTCCCGAGATCATTCAAGGCGGCATGGGAGTCGCGGTGTCGTCATGGCGGCTGGCTCGCGCTGTGGCCGAGTGCGGCCAACTCGGGGTGGTCTCCGGGACAGCGCTTGATCTCGTCCTCGCCCGCCGACTTCAGGATGGAGATGACGGGGGCCATATCCGCCGCGCCCTTCATCACTTTCCCGATGAAGACATGGCGGACCGGGCACTCGGCCGCTACTTTCTCGAGGGCGGTCGCGCCGGTGGGGAGTCGTATGCGCCAATCCTGAAGATGACGCTCACGCCAAACCGGTCGTCGCAGGAACTGCTCGTCCTCGGTGGTTTCGTCGAGACCTGGCTGGCAAAGGAGGGACACGACGGACTGATTGGCATCAACTGCCTGGAAAAGATCCAACTATCAACGCCGGGGACTCTTTACGGGGCGATGCTCGCCGGCGTTGATGCCGTGCTCATGGGAGCCGGCGTCCCGCGCGCGATCCCGCACCTCCTCGACACCCTCGCGGCGCACGGCAAGGTGCAGTTTCCGATTGACGTGGCAGATGCCGGCGATGTCGACTACGTCCTCAACTTCGAACCCCGAGATCTCGTCGAGGCAGGCAGTGAGCCCCTGTTACGTCCGGTCTTCCTTGCCATCGTCTCCGCCCACGTGCTCGCGACCTACCTCGCCCGCGACCCCGGGATTCGTCCGGATGGGTTCGTCGTTGAGGCATCGAGTGCTGGCGGCCACAACGCACCCCCGCGTCAGCCGTTGCTCGATGAGCGGGGCGACCTCGTGTTTGGCCCCCGTGACGAGCCCGACCTCCAGAAAATCGCCAAGGCCGGACTGCCCTATTGGATAGCGGGAGGCTCCGGCACACCAGAGATGCTTGCTGGGGCGCGCGAAGCCGGTGCACGCGGAATCCAAGTCGGCACAGTGTTCGCGCTCAGCTCCGACTCAGGCCTCGACCCCACTGTTCGAGTGCAACTGCTCGATGGAGTCGCGCATGATGACCTCGTCGTGCGCACCGATCCCGTGGCCTCACCCACCGGCTTCCCGTTCAAGGTCGTCGACGTCTCGGGCACGATGTCCGATGCCGTCAACTACGAGTCTCGCGAACGGCTGTGCGACCTCGGCTACCTCCGCACCCCGTTTAGCAAGCACGATGGAACGATCGATTACCGGTGCGCAGGCGAACCGGTGCGCATGTACCTGCGCAAGGGCGGTGACGAAGACGACACTGTCGGTCGCAAGTGCCTGTGCAATGGCCTTGCCGCAGCCGTCGGATTGGGTCAACAGCGGCGAGATGGATACACGGAACTGCCGATCGTGACACTCGGCTCTGATCTTCAAGGACCGCGACGCATGCTCGCGATTCATCCGAAGGGTTGGACCGCAGCCGAGGCGATCGACTGGATGCTCACAACGGCGATCTAAGGGTTGGGCTTCACCGGGCCTCACTCGGATCAGAATGATCATGGATAGCAGCCCTATCGAGCCAGACTCACTGGAATCCCGTTGAGCACTGAGGTCCCAGACAGCGGATCGAGTACCAGCTCGTCGGTGATGGCATTCACGTTTGCCCCTCCTGTGGTCTTCGCTCGCGAGAGGCCGGTGCCTTGAGCATGCCCCCATCCGTGAGGCAGGGAAACGACACCCGGGCGAATGTCTGTGGTGACCTCGACCTCAACCTCGATGGTTCCAACGCGGGACGCAAGGTGCGCGGTGTCCCCATCGCAAAGGCCACGAGCCTGCGCGTCCGCGGGGTGCACCTGGAGCGTGCAATTACGTAAGCCCTTGGTGAGCCCTTCAATATTGTGCAGCCACGAGTTCATGGAGCGGAGAGATCTCCGGCCAATGAGCAGGAGGCCGCTGTCATCAGTGGCCACCGGCAGCTCGACGGCTGCTCGCAGCCGCGTCGCGTCACTCATGAGATGGGGGTGATTGAGTGGGATGCAATGCGAGGGCGTGCGCACCACCTCGGGTAACCGCGGGACAAGGCCGCCGAGGTCCAGGCCATGGGGCTGATCGCGCAGCTGGGTGAGCGTCAAACCCTCACGGCTGCCGTACATGTCACCGAAAGGCCCGATGCGAATGATGTGATCGAGAAGTTGTTCAAGTGGCTCGGACGAAGCTGCCCGAAGCGAGTCGACGAGCTCCTGCGGTTCCCTGGCGTGCAGTTCATGCCCGGGGTCGGTCACGCATCCGTTGACTGCCCCACTGATCATCATGTCGATCACAGCGGTATCAGGGGCCTGTTCGGATCCACCGGAAGCGATGGTGATCAGTCGAGCGAGGATCTCCCATTCCTCTGGCGCGCCAGCACGTCGCTCGATAGAGGCGGGAGAGAACTTCGCGCCCTTGCGCATCGACATCCGGGAAAGGAAGAAGTCGAATGAGGCGCGCTCGACGGAAGAGGGCGGCGGGAGGATCACGCTGGCAAATCGTGACGTCTCATTGGGATAGAAATCGACGCAGATGAGCATGTCCAAGGACGCGAGCGCCTCCTCGACCGCTCCGCTGTTCGGAAGTGATCGAGCCGGGTTACCTGCCACCACCACCAACCCGCGAACGCCGCCCGCCGTGATCTCTTCAGCGAGCGCGGCGGCGGGAAATTGGCCCATGATTTCTGGGAGGTCACGCACTGAGGTTCGAACGGTGGTGACCGACGGATCAAGGCCAGGTCCGCGGATGCCGCTGAGCGATTCACCGAACATCGCTCCACCGATGCGGTCGAAATTGCCGGTGAGGATGTTCACGACGTCGATCAGCCACGAAGCAGCAGTGCCGAACTCGTTCAGTGTCGTGCCGATTCGTCCGTATACGACTGAGGTAGGGGCCCCCGCGAGATCACGGGCGATCTGACGAACGGACGATGGCTCGATACCCGTTCGTGATTGGACAGCCTCAGGAGTGAACGGCGATGCAAGCGCGAGAACCTCATCGAGTCCGTCGACGAGGGCCAGCACAGCGGCACTTGGCGAGGTCAGGCCTTCGGCCTGCAGCACATTAATGAGCGCGAGCAGGAAGAACGCATCACCGCCGGGGAGGATAGATACCCATTGATCCGCTGCGGCAGCCGTGCGACTGCGGCGAGGATCCACAACAACAGCGCGGCCCCCGCGTTCACGAAGTTCGGCGAGTACGCCCTTCCAGTTCGGAGTGCTGTTGAGGCTGCCCATCGAGACGAGCGGATCGGCACCCATGATCAGCACGTAATCGGTTCGTTCGATATCCGCTACTGGTAGCGCCCACTCATCTCCGTACAGGCAACTCGAGGCGACATTGCGTGGCCATTGATCAACCGTCGCGGCAGTGAACATGGCATCGGGCCAAACGGCGCGACGCAAGAGGGGGAGAAGAAGCATCGCGCCAACGTTGAATCCGGCCGGATTGCCTCCGTAGACCCGAACTGAATCCGCCCCATGACGTGAGCGGACTTCCGCGAATTGGCGGGCCACCTCATCGAATGCCTCCGCCCACGTGACCGTGACGAGTTCACCGTCGCGCCGGATACGTGGCTCTCTCAGCCGATCAGGGTCATGATGAAGGGAGGCAAGAGACGCACCCTTGGGGCACAGGAAACCCCGCGAAAGGGGATCAGCCTTATCTCCACGAACCTGAGCGACGACCTCACCCTCGCCCGAACGTGATTCAATCCTGAGCTCTAGCCCGCATCGCGCCTCGCAAAGTGGACACGTCGTATGGGCAATGCGAGATTCACCGGCAGCCTCAAGCATTTAGGGAGCGTATCGCCGAAAAAGGCATCACAGCGGCCTTCGCGAGATATTGCCAAAACGTCTGTGACACGTCACTGAAGCAAGGCTGTTGGACTGTGGTACCAGGCGAATTTCTCGAGCACCAGACATCGCCGTCAGTTGGGCCACACTATCCAACGACCGCTCCTGGCGACCCTAGGTAAGTACGGTGAGCTCGAGCCAACGGATTGGCCTGTCGCTCAAAATCGTCATTGATGGTGCGTTCACGGGTCCACAGACGACAACAGCAACGATCGAGCGCGTCACCAATAATGGGCGATCCGTCAACGCAGTAGTGCCTCCTCGATGAAGGAAGGAGCCACCCGGCAACTCAAGGCCCCACTCAGAGGTTGGAGTCCTGCATCGCTCGTAGTTCTTATGTGGGGGACAGGAGTTGCGCTTGAACCGCGGCGGAAATGGAGGCTGAGTACACGACTTGGCCGCTCCGCACTGTTAGCTCACGTGGAACTGAAGGTTCAAGCATCCAATCCCCGGGATCAATCCCTGGGATCGAATCAAGGATGACGGCGAAGAGTTTCGGATCGGTAATTCCCGCCCCGCCAATCGCGATGTAGGCCTCGCCGTCAACCGCGCGAACCTGCACGACCAACTCCCAGTCGTTGAAGGTGGCCGCCCGCGCATGCCCGTCTCGAATTGACTGCGATGCCAAGTCTCGGACGGTTCTGCGAATTCGCGGCACGAAGTCAGAGACCCGCTCGAGGTGCACACGATCGAAGTCGTCCTCGGTGGGAAGGGAATCTTCGGAGGATGGTCCGCCGACGAACCCACGCTTGCCGGCCGCGACGCACGCCGCCGTGAACAGTGAGTAGAAGTCGACCTGCGGACTATCGCTCCTCCGTTGACCCGCCGCGCCCAACCACCATCGCGCTGGATTTCCGACGGGTTTGCCCGAAGCAGGGAGAACCTCGGTGACCGCACCGCGCCAATCACTGACCTTGACTTTGATCCAGGCGCGGTCGGTCACGGATGCGATGCGGGGCGCCGTCCCGGCGGCGGCGAATGCTGGAGCCTGCTGCGCCTTCTCGACGAGTGGATGGTCGAGACCTTCGAGGCGCCGACCAACGGTAGGAAGAGCGGCCTGTAAGTCTTCGATGATGCATCGGATGGTTGGCCGAACCCCCTCGCCGGGCCACCCGATGTCCGACATGCGAGAAGGCTACTCGGGGAGTCCTCCGAGAGCGCTGATTCGCTCAGGCGAAAAGCCAGAAAGAAGGGAAATCGCAGACGCATTTGAGCCATCTAGGCTGTCCAGTGCGTCACGGACGCCCCTATTGATTTCATCTCGGTGGTTGTCAACGAACTCACGCACAGCTTGATCGACAACGTCCTTTTGAGTGGACCGAAGGAAATGCGCAGACTCTGCGATGAGGCGCCCAGTCTGGGCGTCAACCTTGACCGGTGTTGTTGCGGCAGACATGTCAAACTCCAATCGCGACTTGAGGTGAGCACTTACAATACAAGTACCCAAGTACCTCAGTCAATACACCGTGTTGCCCTTTGAAATGTACCCCTGAACGATTCACCCTGCCTCAGGGGAATGTTGGCGTGAGTGAGGCTGGGCAGGGCACGGACGGGCGGCATCGGTCCCGGGCCGGGGCTGTCGCCTCCGGGAGAACGTGCACTGATCCTTTTCGACGGTCGCAACAGTGTCCATCTAGGCGTGCGCATCGGCGGGCATATTCACGATGACCTCACCCAGGGGCAAGGTCTGGCGGGCTGCCGAGATAAGGCAAATGCTCCGTAGGTTGGTGGTACTTTGGAATGTGATGTTGGCTACGTGCCACATTCTGGAGTTACGGACCGCGGGCTCTAACGCGCCTACTCACCTCCGCGAACATGAGTGTCGACCTCCCCCTCACCTGAACGTGATTTGGTACGGAGCAAGATTCCTCCTCGCGCTTCGCTCAATAGGCATGTCGCGAGGGCACTCAAGATATCTCGGACAGCAGGCATCGTCGTCAACTGGATCAGGCCATCCAACGACCGCTCCTGCCGCCCCTAGCAACGTACGGTGATCTCGTGCCAATTTCTCGGCGCGCCGGCTCGAACTCGTCATTGATCGTGCGTTCACGGGTGCGCTGCCAACAACAGCAGCCATCCGGAGAACTCTGGTCGATGACGCGGACGCAGAGAATGCGGCGAGACGCCCCTCGCGTAGGTCGATAGGCTTCCAATTCATGGTTGCGACGTGCATCCATGGGGCGGTAGCTCAGCTGGTTAGAGCCCCGGACTCATAATCCGGTACGCGTCGGTTCGAGCCCGACCCGCCCCACACCGAAAAACAGTTGCGCCCCAACAGGTTTCTGTTGGGGCGCTTCTTCATCTAACCGATAATCCCGTGCCATTGTCTAACTATTATCTAACCGCTCGCCCAGAATCCGATAGATGGTGTCGGACGCCGACTTACTCTGCCATCAAGGGAATGTCGGCAGAGTAAGTCGGCGTTCGACTCAACCTAGCTCCTGGATATCACAATCGTCTAACCAATATCTAACCGCTAAATTGAAACGTCATGAAACGTCATGAAATATGATGGGTCAAAATAGATCAAGTATGGGGAAAAAAAGATATGCAATGACACACTATGACACATCCTGACGTGAAGCGACGAGACTCATAATCTGGTCGTCGTCGGTTCGAGCCCGACCCTCCCCACCATAGATACCAACGGTTTTTCCGTTTTTCGGCGTTCTTCCGAGGCCCTGTTTTCAGGCTCCCCTGACATACCCGTGGGTCTTTTTAGTCGCGGGGTAAGGCTGCACGCCGTTCCCCGCCTAGGTTTCTCGCTGTTGAGGACGTGAAACCTGGAAGACAGGAAAACGGCGTGCAGAATGCAACGTTATGGCGTGGGCTCCTCGGGCTCGAGAACGCGGTCGTCGAGGGCGTGGAGTTCGACGAGGACGGGGGCGTGCTCGTCGCGTCGGTGAGGCCGTCGAAGGGGAAGCGGAACAGGTGCGGGCAGTGCCCTCGGCGTTGCCCGTCGTACGACGCGGGCTCGGGCCGGCGCCGGTGGAGGGCGCTGGACCTTGGGTCGGTCCAGGTGTTCGTGGAGGCCGATGCGCCGCGGGTGACGTGCAGGGATCATGGCGTGGTCGTGGCATCCGTTCCGTGGGCCCGCCACGACGCGGGCCATACCCGCGCGTTCGATGAGCAGGTGGCGTGGCTGGCGACGAAGACGTCGAAGACCGCGGTCACCGAGCTGATGCGGGTGGCGTGGAGGACGGTCGGGTCGATCATCGAACGGGTCTGGGACGACACCGAGGACCTGTTCGACCGGTTGGCGGACCTGACCCGGATCGGGATCGACGAGATCAGCTACAAGAGGGGCCACAAGTACTCGCGCAGTCGTGGTGGACCACGGGTCGGGGCGGCTGGTCTGGGCTGCGCCGGGCCGCGACACCGCGACGCTCACCGCGTTCTTCGATGAGCTGGGCGAGGACCGGTGCGCCCTCATCACCCACGTGTCCGCGGACGGCGCGAGCTGGATCGCCAATGCTGTCAGGGGGAAATGCCCGAATGCGATCCTCTGCGCCGACCCGTTCCATATCGTCAAGTGGGCCACCGACGCCCTCGACACGGTTCGCCGCCAGACATGGGCAGAGGTCCGCAAGCAGGCCAAGGCCAACGATGCCAGGCGCCCCCGCGGCCGGCCCCGTAGCGACGCACCAGCCCGGCCCGACACCGCCAACGCCACCGGCATCAAGCGCTGCCGATACGCGCTGCTGCGCAACCCCGACACCCTGTCCTGCACGCAGGTGATCCAGCTCGACTGGGTCGTGCGAACCCACCCCGACCTCGCCCGGGCCTACTACCTGAAGGAAGGACTCAGGGTCATCTTCAGGCTCCCACTCGACGAGGCAATCGAAGCCCTCGACAAGTGGATCTCCTGGGCCAGACGCAGCCGCATCGACGCCTTCGTCAGGCTCCAGCGATCCATCGTGACCCACCGCGACGCCATCCTCGCCTCCATCGAGCACGGACTGGCAGGCGGACGCATCGAATCCATGAACACCAAGATCCGGCTCATCACCCGCATCGCCTTCGGATTCGCATCACCCGACGCACTCATCGCCCTCGCCATGCTCAGCCTCGGCGGCCACCGACCAGCCCTCCCAGGCCGGAAATGACCCACAGGTATGTCACAAGCGCCTGTTTTCACCCGTTTTCCCCCGAGCGTGACGTCGACTCGGTAGTCGACGCGTCGCGACAGGGTCGCGAACGGCCACGACGGCAACAGGTGGGGCACTTGGTGCGCGTTGTGCGCGGGATTCGGTGCGTGGGAGCAAGGGAGCGCCTCGGGACGTGTCGACCCAAACCCCGCACGTTGACGTACTGTGCGTTCGCGAGACCTACCGGATGCGCAGCGGGCTCCCAACGGAATTGCGAATCGCTGCAGGTGTGAGCACCTGAAACCCCGCCGCACCATGCAGTTTGCCCCGGTGAAAGACGACACACTGTCCACGTTGTCGGGGGTCCTGACGAATCTCGGGGCAGTCGACCTACGAAACCTTCTGAAGGGGTTCGCGAGCGCGCCTATTCGGAGGTTTCGCCTTCAGTGAATCATGGGGACGGCCGATTGGCCCGCAGCGGACCTCATCCGTCATCCGTCATCCGACATCCCGCACGTCTGGCTGGGAGCTGCGACGCGGGTCGCCGGTTCCGCTGGGGCATGCCGCGTCGGTCCGGGTCACTCCGGCCGGCGGGTACGGGCGCGGCTGGCTACGCGGCGGTCGCGGTGACCCGGATCGCCAGGTTCGTCGCGCCGGTGATGCCGGCGAGGTCGCCGAGGCGGGCGGTGACGGTGTCGCATCCGGCGCGGGTCAGGAACCCGGTGATGCCGGTCTCGCGCTGCGCCCACAGTGCCCGCCCGGCGGCGGTGCTGGGCTGCGGGTGGGTCGCGGTGCACGACACGGCCGCGCCTGCGCTGGACCGGGCGAGGGCGTTGACCGCGTTCCAGAGCCTGGCCTTCGCGGCACGCGTCAGGGCGACCGCTCCGGGGCGGAAGGAGACCACAGCGGAACCGGATGCGGGCGCCGCCGCGATTGCCGTCGCCGGCGCGGCGACGGCGATGCCCGTCGACAGTGCGATCGACGTCCAGGGGCCCTGGTATCCGACGAACTGGAGCGTGTGCCCGCCGGGCGTGACCCAGCCCGGGATCGTCAGGCTCATCGCGACGCTACCAGCGGCGTCGACGGTGGCCTTGCCGAGCCACAGCTGCTCGGAGTACAGGTATACGTCGGCCTGCGACTGCGGGAGGAGCCCGGTCGCCCGGACCGACAGGCCGTCCCCCGCGACGCCGGAGAGCCCGCCGCCGGTCGCGGGCAACGGCTTGCCGTCGGAGCCGGCGCCGGCGAGCGCGACCGTCGAGCCGGCGCAGGACACCTGGACCCCGCCCGCCGAGTTCGCCGTGATGGTCGTCGTCACCGGGACGCCGTTGACCGACCCGCTCGACCCGCCCGGCGGGACCGGGCTGGCGGGGGCCAGGCCGGCGACCGGCGGCAGGGACTGCGGCGCCGGGGGCGCAGGCGCCGCCGGAACGGCTGCCGAGCCCCCGGAGCCCCCGGAGCCGCCGGCGCTGAACGTACCCGACGTCATCACCGTATTGCCGCCGGGCGCTAAAAAAGCGATGGCGACGAACAGCCCGCCCGCGTACGCCACCGATTTCCAGGGGTAGTTGGCGGCACTGGCCCGGATGGTCCAGGCGATGCCGTCCGGCGACGTCATCACCCGATTGCCCGTCCCCGGGCCCGTGTACGCGACGGCGACGAACAGCCCGCCCCCATACGCCACCGAGACCCATCCGTTGTCAGCTGCGCTGGTGCGGATGGTCCAGGCGATGCCGTCCGGCGACGTCATCACCCGATCGCCCGTGCCCGAAGCGGCGACGGCAACGAACAACCCACCCCCATACGTCACAGACTGCCAGTCGTTGTCGGCGGCACTGGCCCGGGAGGTCCACGTGATGCCGTCCGGCGACGTCATCACCCGATCGCCTGTCCCTTCATCCCCGACGGCCACGAACATCCCGCCCCCGTAGGCCACCGAACGCCACGAGTAGTCGGCGGCACTGGTGCGGGAGGTCCAGGTGATGCCGTCGGGCGACGTCATCACCCGATCCCCCGTGCCCGTAGACGAGACGGCGACGAACAGCCCACCCCCGTACACAACCGAATTCCACTGGTTGTCGGCAGCACTGGTGCGGATGGTCCAGGCGATGCCGTCCGGCGACGTCATCACCCGATTGCCCGTGCCGAAGGCCCCGACGGCGACGAACAGCCCGCCCCCGTACGCCACCGTGCTCCAATCGTTGTTGGCGGCACTGGTCTGGGTGGTCCAGGTGATGCCGGCCTGGTCCGCGGCTGCGGGCGCCGCGCCGGGGATCGTCCCGGCCGCGAGGAGCATCACCGCGAGCAGCCAGCCGACCGCTCGCCGCCCCGTCGAAACCGCTTCTTTGGTCGGGCGTCGACCGGAGACGGCGAAGCGACTCCCTGAACGTGCACTCATCGCGGACCGTGCCTCACCGGAATGGCTTCCCATCGTCATGAATAACTTCGCCATGATAGGGGCCGCGAGCGCCGGCGCTACCGAGTTTCGGGGGCAAACTGCCCAACGCCGTCCGGATCCGTGCTTCCCCCGGAGAGAATGCTGAGTCTCCCGCGAACCGCGGATGCGGGCCGTGAGCGCGATCAGGACCCAACCGTGTGCAGGCCCCCGTCCCGGCCCGCGCACCCTGTCGATCCCGTGAGGGCGACGGAGTTACGTCACCACCAATGTTGAGATTGTCGGGTGCCGCTGGCCATACGTGTCGCAGGCTGCGCGGATTGAGTGCGCGCAGGAGCGACCGCGTAACGGTCTTCGTGCATGACCACTTACTACGCAATAAATGGCGCGTCCGAGCGCTGGGGCGTAACCCGGCGCACCGCCAATGAGTACGTCCGCCGGCATGGCTTCCCGGCTCCGAGGAAGGCTTGGCTGGCGCCCGTGATCGTTCGGCGTGCGGCATGAGCGGCGTGGCGCCCGAGCGAGGCGCGATCTGGGTCACTCCGCACGGCGTGCGAATGCTGATGCCGAACAAGGACGCGGCGAAGCCGTACATCCGCCTGGACTACACGCTGGCGGGCAAGCGGACCCAGTGCACGGCCGGGCGGGCCGAGGCCTGGCAGGAGGCGTGGTCCATTGCATCGGGAATCGACGACGAGATCGCCGCAGAGCTGGCAGGCGCCGATGGTGAACCGATCGCGCTGACCGTCGGGATGCTGGCCGAGAAGTGGGTGAGCGCCAGAGGGAATGCCTCGTCGTTGCGATACCGAGATGAGACCTGCGACCTGCCGGTGACCGGGGCGCTGTCTTGCCTTTGGGTCAGGTCCGTTCCGCTGCCGCGTGCACGAGGTCCGTGGCGGCCTTGATCGCGCGATCGCGATCGCTCGCGGTGAGCAGCGCGTCCCCATAGTGGCTGCCCGGCTTCATGTCAGCAAGCGTCTTGAGCTTGCGAGCCAGCTGGGCGTCGACGCGCTTGAGGACCGTGACCGCTGCCGTATGGTCTTGCCCCGCGTAGCGCTCGCCGAGTGCGGCCCCACAGATTGCGTCACTGGCTGCTATGCCGGCAAGCACAGCAACCCCTGTGGCAACGTTGATGGCCGGACCGTCTTCCGTGGCCGCAATCTGGGCGACTTCGAGGTACTTCACGGCGATCCGTCGTCGACCCGCGGCCTCCGCCTTTGTCATGGGACGAACGGGAACTCGTGTCGGGCTCACGCAGTAACCAGTGCGGCACCCGCGCAGACGTTCTGGATGACGGACTCGATGGACGGGCCGTGAACAGTCACGCAGTCTGCCAGCCACGAATCGACGATAGGCTCCTGGCGCTCAACGACTCTCGACAGTTCACTATCGCTGAACACCAAGTACTCCATGCGGTTGCCGGTCCATGCCTGCACCTGGTCATCCAATCGACTCACCTGCTCGAACCACACATCGTCAGGTGCTGCAGACATAACGAACAGCACGTCGATGTCACTTGCCGGACCCGCCTCACGACGGGCGAACGACCCGAACACGGACACGTGGACGGGTCGGGGCTCCATCTGTGCGGCTTGCTCCCCGATCCGGGCAAGGATCGCCGACCGAGCTCGCGAAGCGCTGACCACGGCATCGGCGAGGATGTGGTCCCGGTTGAGGCGGTACATGTCTCCCCGATTCGCCGGAGTGGCGAGCACCAGTCCCTGCTCAACCAGGCGATCCATGGCAAGGGCCAGCCCTGGCCGGGACCCGCGGGGAGCCAGTCGCGTCACGTGAGCCAGGCTCAAACTGGACTCAGTACCAGCGAGGACCTCCAGCACGGCGGAGTCCAACGTCGGAATCAACGAGTGGAGAGGGGACGTCAGGTCCATACCTCCCACTCTGACAGCATTGTGCGTGCATGGCAAGTATTCTGTCGCTTGTACTACTATTCTGACATCTGGGTGAGCGCTGGCGTCCAGGCGATCGACCTCGCACAGGTCACCAGATCGTGCCCGTAGCGGGTCCACGGCGTCCCATGTACCGGACAAGTCTCACGGCCCGCTGCCCAACTCAGCAGATGGCGTGGGCGTCGCGGGGCCAGCCGAGCGGACCCTGGCGGCACGCTCGCGAGCCGTGCGCGCGACGGGGTTTCCGGGGCAGAGAGGTGATGTGTCGTAATCCGTTGAGATGGTCGGGTGCCGCCGGCCACACGTAACCCGGCGCACCGCCAATGAATACGTCCGCCGGCATGGCTTCCCGGCTCCGAGGAAGGCTTGGCTGGCGCCCGTGATCGTTCGGCGTGCGGCATGAGCGGCGTGGCGCCCGAGCGAGGCGCGATCTGGGTCACTCCGCACGGCGTGCGAATGCTGATGCCGAACAAGGACGCGGCGAAGCCGTACATCCGCCTGGACTACACGCTGGCGGGCAAGCGGACCCAGTGCACGGCCGGGCGGGCCGAGGCCTGGCAGGAGGCGTGGTCCATTGCATCGGGAATCGACGACGAGATCGCCGCAGAGCTGGCAGGCGCCGATGGTGAACCGATCGCGCTGACCGTCGGGATGCTGGCCGAGAAGTGGGTGAGCGCCAGAGGGGATGCGTGGTCGCTGCGATACCGAGATGAGACCTGCGACCGGATCGACAGAATCATCCTGCTGGCCATCGGCTCGAAGAGTGTCGCGGACCTCACGTGGGGCGACACGGCCGCGCTGGTGAAGGGCCAGCCATCGGCGTCGGGGCAGCGGCTGGTGTCGAGCGTGCTCTCGGGAATGCTCGACTTCGGGGTGGATTCCGGCATCGTGGATGGCGCCGTCCGAAAGATCCTTCCGACGCTCGGGGCCTTCCGCCGGCGGTCGGCGGAAGTCACGGTCGACGCGACGGCCCCGGACTCGGCGGAGACGACCGCTGTACTGGAGCTGCTCGACGATTACGACGACGAGCGCAGGCTGTCGTCCATCAAGCTGGACAGTGCTCCCGGCTGCTACGCCCTGATGTTCCTCGTGGCCGCTTTCTGTGGTCTTCGCCAGGGCGAGATCTGGGCGCTTCGAGGGAAGGATGTCGACGGCTTGGTGCTCAACGTGGACCGGCAGCTGACGTGGGTGAAGGGAAAGCCGCATTTCACGCTGCCCAAGGGCGGCAAGCGAAGGCAGGTCTTCATCGAGGAGACCGTCGAGGGATTCCCACTGCGCGCGATGCTCGAGGCGCGGGCAGCGGAAGTCGGCGTCAACGGCCGGCTCTTCCCAACTCCGAAGGGAGGGCTGTTCCGGCGCAGCAACTTCGCACGGACGTCATGGGTCCGTTGCGGGCCGCCGATCCAGGATGTCGCCGATCTGGCCGGGCATTCGAACGCCAAGGTCACCTAGAGGCTCTACATCTCGCCCGTCAAGGGCCTCATGAAGCGAATGCAGGCCCTCGGGTCCGAGGAGCCGGTCGCGGGCGATGGCACCGAGTGAGCGTCATCGTCGCCTACCTCGAGCAGTACCGGTGCGCCAGCGGCCACGGTTACCGCCGCTGTCCCCGTCATTGGTGACCCTCTTTGGGGATTCGATGTCGGCAGGTCCGGCGCGGTTGTCGGAGCCAGGGAGTACATGGGTGTCGGGCCTCGTTTCCCAGCGGAATCAGCGGCCTCTTTCTTGATGAGGGTGTTCAGCATTCGTGAGACGGTGGTCCGTCCGTTCTCCTCGATGTCCAGGGCTTTCATGACCTGTGCGGTCGAGACGCTTTCCGGAGATTCGGGAAGGGCGTTGAGGACACGTCCGTGGAGGGCCTCTCCGTTCGTCGTCGCCGAGCACTCGCTGGGTGGCTAGCCCCCGGGTTTCCCGCCATCCCGGCGCAAGGCTGTCCACTTGCTGGACGGGTCGTTCGCACCTCACTACTTTTACGGTGTCGGTCCACGTCGGATGAGAGCCGATCGCAACTGCGCAGTAGCAATTGCGGAATCCAAACGAGAGGTGAGCACCCATGGTGAATCTGCCAGCGGCCGAGTTCGGGATTATCCGAGTCGCCATGAATCGGAGGAACTCGTGAAGGGGATGTCGATCGGTGCAGCCGTCACGCTCATCCTTGCCGTGCTCATTGCCGGATCCCCGCTGCTTCTCGCGACCGATGCTGGGCCCGAGGGCGGTGCGGAGGCAGGCTGGGTTTACCTGTTCATCACCATTCCAGCGGGCGTGCTCATCGGGCTGGTGGCGCTTGGCCTTTCGGTCACGGTGTCGATTATCGGCATCTCACGCGCCCGAGGAACGTCCGCTTTGCACCTCGTCATTGCCATCGCCGCCCTCGTACTCATGGTTCTCTCAACTGGCTTCTTAATTGCGCTCGTCCAGTCGATGAACGAGATCTGGCTCCTCGCTTTCGCCGCGATTGGCCTTGTCGGGTTCGTCCTCGCCATCACCACCGGCTTCATCGCACCAGCGAAGCCGGCATCCGTGTCAGGGGACGCCAATACGAACGAGGCAGGGCCTTCCCTGGGCTAGGGAAGCGCTGATCATCAGAGTGTTTGCGGCCCAGCTCGCTTCCGGGCATGCTTGAAGAACCGAGGCGTCGCTGTTTTGTTCTCCGCCCGTCTTGCCGTGGTGGTGCTTTGGTGTGGTTCTGGCGGGTTTCGGGCAGGCTTGCGCTAGCCGTCACCCCATCAGGGCGACGGCACGGGCGCGCATCACCCAGTCCGCCGAGGCGAACAGCACGCCCAGGTGGTTGAGATTCTTAGCCATTCCCCGGTAGCGGGTCTTGGTGAATCCGAAGTCCCGCTTCACGATGAGGAAGGGGCGCTCGACCTTCGCGCGCACCGACGCCTTGCGCGACTCCGCCGCGCGATCTGGGCCGGCCATCGCGGCGAGTTTCGACTTGCGGGCCGCGACCCGGAACTCCACCTGCGACAGGTGCGGATCGTCAGCGACATCAGGGCGCCTCTCGGCTCCCTGGTAGCAGGCGTCGGCGTAGACGACCTCGTCATCGGCCCGCACGAGGTGGGTGATCTGGTCCAGGTCGTGGACGCTGGCAGCGGTCGCGGTCATGGAATGGACGTACCCGGCTCCGGCATCGACGCCGATGTGGGCCTTCATCCCGAAGCACCACTGGTTGCCCTTCAACGCCCGGTGCATCGCATACGAGTCGTAGATCGCGTTCTCGACGCCCTCGTCCGACAGCGAGAACCACGCCTGCAGCAGGTACATCCGCAGCATCGTCTCCAGCGCCTTCGGCTTCCTGCCCCGACTGCTGGAGTAGGTGAACGGCTCGATCAGCCCGACCCGCCGCGACCACGGGATCGTGGAATCCATCGTGTCCAGGAACTGCTCACGGCGAGACACCCGCCGGCGATTCGCGTACTCGACATCGGTGAAGCTGATCTGGTCGCTGGGCATAACGAAATCTCCCAGAGGCGACCCACACAGACCAGGCAAAACGCCACTCAAGCGAACGAGAAAATCAGCGCTTCCCTAGGGCTTGCGGGCCGGTTTGCCTGACGGCTTCGGTAGCGTGACGGGTGCTGACACGCGCATCGAGGGGGTCACTTGCCCGCTGCTTGACGCGCTGTGAGCGCGATGACAGTCTCCTTGGGATTCTCTGCTTCCGGCTCAAGGATTGCATCTGTTTCAAGAAGCATCATTGCCGCTGTCGAAGAACGCATCAAATACGCAATTTGGATTAGACGAGCATTAGATGAGTCAGCATTGGCCATTCATCTGTGTGAGCAATCCCGCGAACCCCATTCTGGGTAGGTAATTCGTACTGAAATGTGTCAGAGACCAGACGCTACGGACCATCATGAATTATTATGCGTTACTAACATTCCGTAAAAGTCGCGATATCGCAGCCATTCGCCAGGCCAGCGGAGGAGTTCACGTGCGGGATCGGAACATCACTCTCAGCCCCGGCGGCGCGCGCAAGATGGCTGACGCCATCACCCGCCGCAGGATCGAACTCGGCATGAGCAGTGCCAGGTCGTTCGGAACCGAGACCGGCCTGGACTACCGGACGATCACGTCGATCGAGGCGTGCCGCCGGGACAACGTGTCCCGCAACACCCTCGGCGTCATCGAGCACACGCTGAAATGGCCAGCCGGGTACCTGCACGCGCTGCTGGATTCGGCCGACGCTCCCGTTGACGAGGTGGACACGGTGGAACTGGTTGTTCCCTCAAACGCTGATGCGGCCACGGTGGAGAAGGCCAGGGCGGTGGCGCAGTCGGCCTTCGACGCGATCATTCGCATTGGTCTAGTTTCATCTAACAGGCCTATTGGTACGCCCTAAAACACAGTGTGTCACGGTGACTTATGTTAGGGGAGTTCTGGATTCATGGTGCAACACTGTGAGACATTCTGACACATAGGAGTATGACTCATAATCTGGTCGTCGTCGGTTCGAGCCCGACCCGCCCCACCATAGATATCACAGGGTTCTCCCCGTTTACCCCCGAGCGTGACGTCGTCTCGGGGGACGCCGCGTCGCGACGGGGTCGCGAACGGCCACGACGGCAACGGGTGGGGGATATGCGCGTCAAGTGTCGGCCCCAGCCGCCCGCCGTGCCCAGGCGCTACACCGGGAGAAGGCCGTAGTCGCTGGCGATCCTTGCTACCGCGGGGGTCATCCGCTGATCGCCGAGACTGACGTTGATAGTTGGGTGCGCGGGAAGGGCAGTGGCTGCCCGCTCGAACCGGACAATCGACGTTCCCGCAGGGGGGGTAGAGGAGGACCAGGCCATGCCGTCGACGGCCGGGTAGGCGTTCCAGACGGCGCGGGCCCAGTCACGGGCCACGCCCCGGGGGCCTGACATGAGCGCGGTGTTGCCGCGCGCGCGAGCGAGCCAAGTGGTCGTGCTCAGGTCAAGGAGATGAAGGTCCCGGGTCGGGGTCCAGGAGACGAGCCGGCGTGTGTGCTGCGACGCGGTGATGGTGCCTGTTTCGCCGAACGTCTCCAGGACGGCGACGTCCAGAGGGTCGGCGGCAGTCCCTGGCAGGCCGGCCGCGGCGTACATCACGGCCCGAACAGGGTGGTGCCGTCTCGGACTTGGGTGGTGGTCGAACCGCATGGAGGTGACAGGCCCGAAATGGCGGAACTCGTTCCAGGACGCAGCGTGGGTCCCCGCGGACCGGAAGATTCGCAAGACGTCGAACCGGCCGGGAGTGAACAGGTCGCCGGGATGAAGGCTGGGCAGCCGCCTGGGCGGCGGTGGACATCTGGTGGTCATGGCAGCGCGGGCTAGTAGGTGAGTCCGGCGACCAGGCCGGCGACTTCTTCGACGCTCCCGCCGGACGACAGCCACGCGACGGGAGTGACGGCCTCATCATCGATCAGGAGGTCGACGTTGGGCCGGGACATGAACTGGGCAAGCGCCAACGGGTGCAGCTCGCGCGCGGCTTCAGCAAAGGAGGCGATCCCGGGAACGTAGCCATTGGTGGTGAACTGCCATGCAGGAAGCCTCCGCTCGTCTTGTGCACGCACGGCGAACAGGCTGTTGGCGCCTTTCATCTGCCTGACCCGGGAGGCGCTCACTCCCAGGTGCTTCGCGGCCGCGGCCACGGTCAGAGCCGTGCGGCCGTCCAGATCCTGGCGTACCAGCCCTCGGTACAGCGCCACCGTGCCCCGCGGATCGGTCGCGCTGCCCCGGACGTTGATGCCGGCCTGAGCGAAGCCGTCCAGTTCAGCCTGCGTGAATGCCGAAGCGCTCGCTCCTACGGAGGCCTCGACGGCATCGAGGAACCTGTCTGGGTCCCCGTCAGGGTCGCGCTCGAGCCGGGCCACGATAAATCCACTCGTTCGCGGACGAGAGGCAGTCGAAGGCGGCTTACAACCTTCTCGTGTCGAAGATCAAGGGCTGCGAGGGCCAGCACACACCTACCGACTCTGAGAATGACGAAGCAGGTGCAGCCATCACAACGAAGCTGACCAATGGTGCGAAGAAGGCCAAGGATGGCGATCCGTTTTTGTGGGTGAACTCCGAGACGATCCTCGGTGACCTCACCACGAACTTCGCCGACCACGACTACACGACCGTTCGCCTGTTCGGGAACTGCATTCAGCTCTTGCACCTGGAGGCGGAGGGCAACAACGTGGCGCCGCTGACCAAGGAGCAGATTGCGGCTGCCGACCAGCTCACTGATTCACTCGGCGATGCCTGGCGGGCGACATTCATGTAGACCAACACGTGAGTCGACGGGCCGGGAACCAAGATCCAGACCCCCTCGCCTGTAAAGGGATTGACTCCACTTTCACACTGCATGGGTCCTTGGCTAAAGCTGAGTCCACCGGCGTGACCACCGAAACGGCGGCAGTCCGTTCGAGCACGTGATTGACCGCCGCGAGTCCGGTGAGTCAGCAGGGGACTGGTGTCGCGACGTTGCGTCGCGGGCCTCACGACGTGGAAGGAGCGCCATAGTGATGGTACGGTTTCTCGTACTAACAAGGAGGGGTCATGGCTGTCACGGCAAGTGAGGCACGGGCTCGGCTGTTCCCGCTCATCGAGCAGGTGAACGCCGATCAGGAGCCGGTGGAGATCGTTTCGAAGAAAGGCACGGCCTTCTTGGTGTCGGAGGCGCAGTACCGCTCAATGGCTGAGACCGCGTACCTGATGCGGTCGCCCGTGAATGCCGAGCGGCTGCTCAGGGGCATTGCCCAGGCGTCCGAGGGCAAGGTGTCAGAGCGGGCGCTCATCGTCGAATGAGGGTCACGTTCAGCGACGATGCGTGGGCCGACTACTGCTCGTGGAGCGATGATCGCAAGATGCTCGCTCGTATCAACAGGCTGATCGGCGAGGCGCTCCGCGAGCCCGGAGTCGGCATCGGTAAGCCGGAGCCGCTCGGTCAGAACCTGTCCGGTTACTGGTCGCGGCGGATCACAGACGAGCATCGGCTGGTCTACACGGTCGACGGGGACAGCCTGATCATCATCCAGGCGCGCTACCACTATTGAGGTGTCCTTCGAGCGGTCGGCAGGTTGATCGACTTTCCCCCGTTTCCCCCAATGACAGGGGTACGATCCACGATCCAAGTTGAGCCAGATGGGGAGAAAACATCTGGCAAACAAGGGGATTTCTGGCGTAAATGGGAACCCGGGAACGAATGATGGCCTCACTCATTAGCTGGTAGACGTCGGTTCGAGCCCGACCCGCCTCACCGAGGAAAGCCGTTGCAATGCAACGGGTTGTTGCTTGATTTGACTCGGTGTTCAAGCCCCTTGATAACCGCTCGATACCTCTCACTACTGCACGCCGGAACCCGGACGGATGCGCGCGAAAATGAGCGATGGGACTGGTCGAAGGATGCGTGGAGGAAGTCAGATTGGGGCGGCGATGGAGGTGAACAGTGACGCATGGTCGTACGCAGTTTGGACAAGCCCGCGACTCGACCGAAGCTTCTCCAGCTGGTGTTGGTCGATTCGGGGTGACCCGATCTCGCACCCCCCGGGTGGGAGATCAGCCCATGAGAATTGTGAGGGCGGAGTTGCGTTCGGCGATCGCCGGGCGTCCTGGATTGTTCGTCGTGGCGAGGCCGATCAGATTGCGTGTTGAAGGTCGCCGGAGTTCGCGGTTCCGTTTGGACTTCGGTTCGGCGCAACCGTTGGCAACCGCCGACGTGTCGTCGCTGGCGGCAGGTTCGAGGTTTCGGTCCGTCGGGGAGGTTATCGGTGTCATCGAGGATGTCCCCGGGATATCGATCGTGAGCGTCGTGAATGGTTGCGTGAACCGCCGGTCCAAGTGATGTGTGCGCGCTCATGTCCAGTGGGAGGGATCGGCAAGTCTGTTGAGGAGCGGTTCGAGGTGATCTCGCAGGTGAAGTGCGGCTTGTAGGCAGATCTCATTGGCGCCGTTCTTCGGGACCCGGATGTATGAGGTGGCGCGCTCGATGTCGAGGTCGCCGCGTGAGCCCTTGGGCCAGCCATTGGCGGCGACGGCGTTGATCGCGGTGGCTCCGTACGTGTTGATCCCGGACTGCTCGGTGCGGGCGAAGGCGACGTCGTGCGCCGGCTGATTCGCGAGCGGCGCATACCGTTCCTGAAGGTCGGGAGGCTGGTCGGGCTCCGCCGAACGGACATCGAGGCGCCCCTCGCGCAATGGGCGGTCCCGGCGGTCCGTTGGTGACTCCACCGCCGCTTTCGCTGATCTGTTATCGAGATATTCCGATGGGTCGTTGTCATCGGAATATCCCTATGAACCTTTACTATCGGAAGATTCCTATAGTACCGTGTACCAATGGCACTCACCGGCACCGTCTCCAGCCCGCAGGCCCTAGGTCGACTGCTGCAGCAGGCACGCCTGTCCCGGGGGCTCTCCCAGCAGCAGGTGGCCGCCCAGCTCGGGATCAGTCAGGGCTACGTCTCAGAGCTCGAGAGCGGCAAGACGTCCCTTGCCCTCACTCGCGTCTTCGACATCATGCGCCTGACCGGGATGACCCTTCAGGCGGAGATTCCCGAGGGCTCGACTGATGCCTAGCCTTGAGGTTCATCTCTACGAGACCCACGTCGGTGATCTCGTCGGAAACTCCTGGCGTGACTTCGACTTCGTCGCGATGGGTGCCGCGATCGACCGGTTCGGGGTGGGCAGCACGGTCCTGTCAGAGTCGGTTCCGCTCGTGCCGCGGCAACCTCGCGGAAAAGCCGCCCGGAGGCGCGTGTTCTTCGACGAGTTGCTTCCGGAGGGCGCTGCCCGACAGCGACTGGCGGATCGAGCTCGGGTTACGCCCATGGACACCCTGGGTCTGCTGGCCGCGTACGGGCGAGACGTCGCCGGCGCCGTGCAGGTGATCGACCCGACAGCTGCGGATGCTGCCGAGCCTCCCCGCGCCCGTGCGCTATCGACGGCCGACATCGTCGACCTGCTGGACGACGTGGCTGCCTTCCCACTCGGAAACGCGCCGATGTCGGGCAAGGCGTCTCTGGCTGGCGTCCAGGAAAAGGTCCTGCTGGCACGGGTGGGTGATCGCTGGGCGCAGTGCCTCTATGGCTATCCCTCGACCCACATCCTCAAGCCGGTGGCACGGTCTCACTCCGACATGATCTATAACGAGGAGTACGCCTCGCGTTTGGCTCGGGCGCTGGGCTTAGCCCCTTACGCCACATGGATCGAGACCTTCGCGTGCACTGACGCCCTGGTGATTGAGCGGTACGACCGGGACGACGAGATCCTCGGTCGTCGCCTCCACCAGGAGGACTTCAACCAGGCGCTTGGGGCTTCCGGTGCCGAGAAGTACCAGGAGCACTCAGGCAAGGTGAGTCTCGGGCGAGTGGCTTCGGTCGTCGCGAGTTTGGAGGGGCTCGGTGGGCTGGAGCGACTTTTGACGCTCGTCACCCTCGCCGTCGCTGTGGGCAACCTCGACATGCACGCCAAGAACATCTCGCTGCTGCATCCGCCGGAAGGACCTGCGCGGTTGGCACCTGCCTACGACGTGGTGCCGTTGACCCACTACCCAGGAATCGACGGTCGCATGGCCATGGCAATCAACGACGTCTACGAGCACTCACGTATCCGCCGGAACGACCTCATCGCCGAAGCCGGCCGCTGGGGCCTGGGGGCAGGCCGGGCCGAGGAGGTCATCGATCAGGCAGTGAAGGTCGTCCGGTCGACGGTGGAGCACGAGTCACCCCACGCACGCGCGGTGCCCGGTCTGCCGGCGCTCATCGATTCGCTCGCGGTCCGGATCGGGTTGCGCGAGTAACCTGCGCCGTCGCGTGAGGAGCGGTGCTGGGTAGCCGTCACAACCTTAAATACCCCTCACGCCAGTCGCGGACGGTAGTCAGTGGGCGACGAGTGCGGCCATCTAGGGGCTGAAGACGTCCTGACTCACGACAGCAGGGGATTCCCTGTTGGTCCCTTGCTCGAACAGGGTGTCACCGTCACGCGAGCGACTGTCGAGGTCCCGTCCTGTCGGGTTGCGGTACTGATCTTGTGTTTGGTTGCCAGCCTCGCGGTCAGGTCGGTAACGAGTTGCGAGTACCAGACTCGGAGCGATGTGGTTCTTCCAGTCCTCGATCCGCCTTAATCTCGTACGTCACGGGGGAGGCTATGTAGTTTCCGCCTGGGCCTAGGTACTTCGCTTGAAAGCGGCCAGATGGCAGTTTGCACATGGCGCCGAAAGCCCTACGTGTTCGTGTCTTGCGAGCCACTCGAATTGCCCCCTCGAGCCCGACCCGACCCACCATAGATACCAACGGTGTCTCCCGTTTACGTCAATCTTCCGAGGCTCTTTTTTCCCCGAGCGTGACGTCGTCTCGGCGGACGCCGCGTCGCGACGGGGTTGCGAACGACCACGACGGCAACAGGTGGGGGCAGTTGGTGCACGATGTGCGCGGGATGCGGTGCGTGAGGGCAAGGACGCGCCTCGGGACTTGTTCAGGTGCGAGCACCTGAAACCCTACTTTTTGATTGTGTCTTCGAGGCCGCCTGTTCGCATCGGCCGGTCCTGCCGCTGCTTGCCCAGGTCGGTGCGGAAGAACGTGGTGCCGTTCCGGTCGGCATCCGACAGTTCGACCGCCATCTTGAGAGCGGCCCCGGCTTTAGGTGCACCGCACCCCGAGGCTGTGGAATCATGTTGCTATGACTTCTCGTGCCCTCGTCGCGGTCGCGGCCATGCTTGCCACCCTGCTCGCCGCCAGTCCTGCAGGCGCCGCGCCCAGCGGCGGCTACCGGCCTTAGCGCCAGCGAGCAGTCGGCGCTGGTGAACAACAAGGCGTACATCCCTTCAGGGCTTGGCCTCACCGACTCGTACGTGCAGGACTTTCCGCCGCAGGGCCTCGAGGTGCTGCTGTGCTACGACGCCGCCTTCAAGCCGCTCATGCTGCCCAAGGCCCCCGGGGCCTGGTTGGCCGCGCAGGGCAATGGCGGTGTCGGCACAGGCGTTTACCTGTACGAGTACCCGGATGCGAAGGCCGCGATATCCGCCGGCGGGGTGCTGATGAAGACGAAGTGCGCGGCCAAGGGCGATGACCCGAAGGCGGGCCTGCAGCAGTCGCAACGCAGTCTGCCGAAGAAGAGTAGCTCGCCCGGCATGCTCATCACCACGACCATGAAGGACGACGGCGACTTGGAGACTGACGTGCAGGCCGTCCGCCAGGTCGGTTTGGCCGTGCTCAAGGCGAGCGCCGTGGTCAACGGCGGCCCGGACTCGCCGTTGGTGAAGAAGGCCAGCGCCGCAGTCGTGAAGACCCTGGACCAGATCACTGCCGACTACGTGAAGGCCGCGAAGCGCTGAGCCCACCACTGACGCTTGGGGAGCGGCCCGCGGGCGGGGCTTCGCATGCGAAAGCCATCCAGATGCGATGCCATCTTCCGGTGCGCAGGGTCCGGGGGTGAGCGAGCAGGGGCCGAAGCGCCGCGTCATCGGCAGCGACGTGGTGGCTAGACCGTGGCTTCAAACCTAGGAAGGGGCATTACGAACTGAGTGTCGAGGCTGTTCCGGCGCTCCGGCAGTCAACCGCAATTCGACGAACTCCAGCTCGCGATCTGAACGGTTTCACCTTCGGCTACGATCCCGATCTCCCTACGATCGCCCAATGCAGCAGTGCCCTCCTAGGGCTGCACCGCTACGACGAGGCGTGAGCCGCGTTCGAGGGAAATGAGTGACCAAGCGCCGGCACTCAATTGGTGGAGCAATGCGCTGCCGATGCCGGGCTTGCCGCCCTGGGGGCCTGTGCCGTTGTCGGTGATCTCGACGTCGCACGTCCCGTCGGGGCGGGTACTCACCACGATGTCGATGCGGGTGGCCTTCCCGTGGCGGATCGCGTTCGAGATGCCCTCTTCGACGATCCGGCCGATGCTCTCCGGGGATGAATGCGTCGTATCGACGTCGACGTGGCTGTCGCGCTTGATTTCTATCGTGAACTCACACAGGGATCCCCAGAGGGCCACCTTGCGCTGGACCTCCTCGCCGATGCTGCCGGATAAAGGTGGTTGCTCCATCGGCTGGTCCAGGATCGCCAACGCCTCGAGCAGGGCTTCGATCCGTGTCCGTTCGCTGCCGGCCTCACCGGCGCTGTCAATTGCCATGGCGCAGGAGTGCAATCGCGTCTGGACGCTCCCGTGAAGCAGCCGAGATGCCTGCCGGGCTAGGTCTGCCAACTGTCGACTGCGGGCCATGGAGGCGACGGTGTTGCGTCGAAGCCGGTCTCGAAAGAGATCACGCGAACTGACGTCGAACTGGCGCCACGCACCGAACCCTGAGGTGATGAGCACGAGTGCGGTGCCGACGATTACCTGCGCGATCGCCCACGAGAGCGGCGCCGACCCCGTCACCCATGATTCGCGGAAGAACGATGTCGCGATGACGCCGGATTCAAGGAGCACGAGGGCGCCGATGAAGATTTTCGAGTGCTGGCAGGGGAACCGGCGCATGAGAGCGTTGGCAGGGCCGCAGATGCCGAGGATCGCCAGACACTGCATCGTCAGGAGGGTCACTCCCCGCTCGGGTCCGAAGAGGGTGGTGACTTCCTTGAGTCCAGTGACCGCGTGGATGACGATGATGAGGAGGGGACGAAAGGGCTGACCGCTCACGATGTTCGGGATGATGACCCACCCCGATCGTCGGGGGTAGCTCTGCGCCGCCTGCTGCCACATCCGGGCGCTCAGCGGTCGAACCGACGACTGCGCAGTCTCGCGAAGCAGATCGCTGATCTCGTCCCAGTCTGGGCGATCCGCACCTTGATCGAGGCCCTCCGCATCGAGGGCCAACTGCAGGCGCGATTCGAGGGTCGTGCGAGCGGCGCCGAGCTTGGCCGTGACGTCGGCGTCGAGCTGCGCCTTCAACTGCGCAACGATCGCGCTGCGCTGCATGGCCTCGATCTCGAGCTGAACGGCCTCCTCGACGAGAGCAGCCCGAGCAGTGGCGGTGCGATCGCGGTAGTCCAAGAGGAGGATGATCATGCAGGCGCCGTAGGCGGAGAGCAGCGAGATCACGACCAACTGGTCGAGTGAGCCGAACCCGGTGTCGAGCCCGACAAGTGATGCCAGCCCGATGATCGTCCACGTGACAATGAGTCCGGATAGTCCGCCGCTTGTCACGACGATCCAGATCGCGACCGGGACCTCGCGCCTATTGCGATAGAGAGTGCGGCCCAGGGCAATCATGAACAGCCCGGCGGCAAGGCATCCGGCCAGGCCAAGGAACTGCCACAGGAGCCAAAGCGCGATTGACTCCGAGCTCGAGGTCGCCGATGCCATCACCCCGAGCCATACACAGGCTGTAGCAACGGCCCAGCCTTGCCACGAGAGCGACCAGCGGCCCCCGAGCCGAGCCCGAAGGGATGGCTGCCCGAGGTCGTCCGCCACGTCAGGTGCGGGAGCCAGATCAGGTGCGTCAGCTACGCCGGGCACTGACCGCACCGGTGAGCTTGAAGTAGGCCTGCGCGATGAGGACGCGCTGGCTGCTTCCCTTCCCGTAAGGGATATCGAAATGGCGAATGAGCCGCGCGATGACTTTCTCCACACCGGAAACTGACATCACGCGCAGGCGTGCGATCTCGGCGTTCGAGTGGCCTGCCGAGACCAATCGCATGATTTCAATGCTGTTATCGCTGATGCCCAGATCAGACGGATTGCTGTCGACGTTCGTTGACCGCCCCATCCTCTGCGGCCCGACGGCGAGCTGCAACGAATGGTTGAGCACATCAGTGTCCGTCACCGTCCGCTTCACTAGGTAGATGGCCCCCTCTGGCATCGGCGGCAGGTTCAATCCGATGAGTCGTGGCTCCTCGTAGGTTGAGATGATGACGAGTCCGATCCCCGGGTACGTGAGCCGAAGCCCGATGGCAAGGTCAACGCCGGTTGGGCCCTCGCCGAGATCGAGGTCGAGGACGGCCACCGCCGGCTCGAGGTGGCGGGTCACCCATAACGCCTCAGCAACGCTCGACGCCGAGCGCACGGGGGACCAACCCAAACCCTGCACCGCAGTGGCGAGCATGCCGCGTGTGAAGGGGTCGTCATCCACGACGAGAGCGCCCGCGGGAGGTAACCGCCTGCTAATCATGATGCATCCCCTTTGACTCTCTGGGTCTGGGAACGGCCCGTGGTTGGGTGAACGGTACAAGGTGGAGCATTGGTAGATTCCCCGGATCCACTGGGCCTAACGGCGCCGCGAGGAGGCTGTCACCACACCGAGGTCAGCCGCGGTGCCCTCCCACTTGACGGTCTTCGTATCAACGCGTGTCGCACCCGTCTTGCTGTACCGGTAGAGCTTGCCCGGGAACGTCACGGTGACCGTCACGGTTGCCGACGATAGATCGATGCTGTCGGCCGACGCGGCAGGGGCCGGGATGCCGAGCAGTGCCGGGTCGAATACCGAGGTGTCCATGGAGAAGGCGATGCGAGTTCCAGCGATCTGGGCGAACGTCTTGGCGGAGTCGTCGAAGGCTGCCCTCGAGTAGGTGGTGGTCACGTTGTATCCGGAGTCAGAGTCGGTGTAGACGGCATCGGCGAAGAGCCTGCCGGTGCCCGGTGACGTCGCAAGTCGTTTCTCGATGACCTGCTTGAACCCATCGACGGTCGTCACGTTGGCTGAAGCCAGTGACTCCTTGCTCACATCGACACTGATGGTGCCCGTTACCCGGGCGCTGGAGTCGATGCTCAGATCGGCGGTTGCGCAGCCTGCGATGAGGACGATCGCTGCGGCGCTTGCCGCAGCAAGAAGCGAGCGTCGCAGACCTGCCCGTGCCGGCTTCACCTTGGATGAGCGGCGAGGTTGCAGCAGATGAACGCCGGACGGAGATTGAAGTACCTGCGGGGTGTGATGGGCATTCACGGGGGGCACCTTTCGCTGCTGGTTCCACCAGGGTCCCGGTGGAGGTTCGACTGTCTCGCACTCGCGCCACGGTGGTCAACGACAGGGGGCCACCGGTCTCGTAACGGTCAGGAATCAGGGGGGCTAGCCACAGACTGCGGCATGACGGACGCCTATGTCGTCGACCGTTGTTAGAAGCATCCGTCAAGACTGCAGAGCCCAGCGGCGCTGAGGGCAATGAAGCCCTGTCCAAGGGCGAGCAGGACGATGACGACCACCGAAATGATGCTGGCCGCTAGCGAAATCGTTCTGCCCGACAACGATTCGGGGGAACTCCTCACATCGCGACGTGCCCGAGACGCGATGAGGAGCGCGGTGATGGGCAGGGCGAACGAGAGCAGGGCGAGTCCGATCAAGGCCACGGTGAACGTGACGGGGCTGTTCTCCTCGGACAAATCGGTCGCAACGCCGATCAGCGCAAGATATTCAGCGAAGTACAGGACTGGGCAGAAGAGCACGGTGATGACGGATAGGACAAGAGCAACGGTTGCTTTGGTGGAGTGTGATCGCATGATGCGTCCTTCATTGGGAGGGGATACGTTCAATCGACCAGGTGTGCGGGCGGATCGCTGAGGTCGGACCATTGCAGAAGTCGGGCGAGCCGTCAACGACCGCGTCCAATGTCATGGGGCGGCCGGGTGTGATGTGTGGCTAGCACCCCGGATCCGCTGTCGAAGCGAGGGAAAGAGCGACCCGTCGTTGACGGGATGGCGAGATGAGTTCGATCGTTTAGGCGACCTGCCGCCCAGATCGGTGAATGACTGGCTTTTGCCTCCACTGGATCCCCTTCAGTGAGTCGAACTCAGTTGCCGGTGCGCGCGGCGCCAACGAAATCTCCGCTCAATGAGAGGAAATCAGCGCATGTCATTCTTCAAGAAGCTCAAGAACGGCCTCGGGGTCGGCACGATCAAGTTCGAGCTCGTCGTACCCGGACAGATCGATGGCAGCTCTGGCCGGCTTGAGGGAGACATCGTCCTGACGGCCAAGAGTGACCAACTCGTCAAGGATGTCGAGGCGATTTTTGAGCGGGTGCACACATGGGACGAGCGCGAGTCCGTCTACAACTCGACGACGGAGCGGTACGAGGACCGATGGGTCCAGCGGAGTCACACCATCGAGTTGGGCCGCTTCATGGACGCAACACCATTCGAGATCGCATCCGATGAGCTGCGGACCATCCGGTTCGTCATTTCCTTCCAACCGATAAACCCGCAACTTGCCACCAGCTCGGGCGGACTGATGTGGAGCTTCATGGACAGTGCGCTCTCGTATGGCTCGAACTGGCGCAATGAGCGGGTGCACTACACCGTTCGGGGCGACGTCGACCTTGAGGACGTGGCATTTGACAAGGGTGACTCCAAGACGATCGCCGTCATGTAGCGAATCGCTCATCGTGGTGCCGGCGTCGAGTGGTCGGTGAGGGTGCGCAAATGCGGGCGCGCACCCTCACCGCGTTGACTATGCGGGGTCGAGGACCCTGACGTTGAGCGTTATGACGGTGGCACCGTCCGCATTACCGGTGACGGTACACACTGTGTCGCCAGCCACTCCCGGATTCCCCATCGTGCCGATCGCTAGGAAGCTGAAGTCGTCGTCGGGGCCGGCCACGGCGAACGTTTGCGCGTAGCCCGTGCCCTCGCATTCGGCATCTACGCCCGCGATGTCGATGAAGGCCTGATTCGGGTTCTGGATCTCGATTGTCTGACCGTCCATGTCCGGAGTGATGCAGTACGCGTAGGCCTCCGGGTCGCATGCCCCTGCGGCCTCGTACACAACTGCCGCAGGCTCGGGGGCGTTCACGCACAACTGCGTCACGAAGGCAAGGTAGTAGTCCGCGTAGGCGGTCCATTCCTCTGCCGTCGAGCCCACGTACATGGCGACAAGAGAATCGACTTGCTCGGGAGTAACGGGCTTGTTGTCATTGCAGGCGAGCCGTTCCGGAGTCAAGGTGGCAGGGTCCTTGCCGTAATCAGCCCAGTTCGCGTCCGGGATTCCGGTGGGGCGGGGCGGGTTCCAATCAGTGGCCGTGACGGTCCCCGCGCTCGTTGCGCCGGCTGACGCTGCGGCAGCAACTGCGGCGGACGATGCTGCTGCAGAGGTTGCTCCGGCGGTTGAGCTGCCGCCGCAACCGCCGAGCAGGAGAGCGCTGGAGATTGCGAGTGAGCCAATGATGGTCACTACGCCTGTTCGTGAATGCATGAACGTCCTTCCGTGATGATGGCGACCGCGACTACGCCCGCGGAGGTCACAGTCACGCAGACTGGCGGACGATCGCAATGACCGTGAGCCGGTTCATGGGGCCGGTCGCAAGAACCGGGGGGATAGCCTCACGTTTGCCGGCGGCGCCCCGCCTAGGACGGTCCTGCGTCGTTGCCAGCATCGGGCGGCTCGTGTCAGCGTGCGTGTAGCGGTCGCGTTCGCGGCCGCCGACATCCCTGGAGGACTCAATGCATTCACGCACCAAGGCAGCGGGCGTCATCGGCTCGCTCGCCATCACCGCCACGCTCCTGCTCGCCGGGTGCGGTGGCAGTTCGACCGCCGACACACCCTCCGCCGCCGCATCCTGGAACCCACCCCGCCCAACCGGAATATCGGACGCGTTCTGGGCTGACAACTACGCCAGTGACCCTGCCTTGACTCCGGAGCGGCTCGCCAACGCCTGCCGTCTAAACAAGCCCCTCACTCCCGAGGAAATCGAGTCTGTTGTCGGCGTGTACCCGGGCTCGACGGCAGAGGAATGGACCGCCTACGCGGACTACGCGTTTGCCTACCTGACGCCACTGTGCGCGAACCTGCCGTCGGGTGCCGCCGCAGCATCGACCGAGCCAAGCGCCGAGGCATCCGCCGAGGGCGACGCAGCGGCAAGCGACATGACCTCGGAGCAAACAGCATCGGGCGCATTCCCTCCCGTTGTCGATGGCGACGTGTCCTATCAGGCATGGAGTGATGGGGGTAACTACGTAGATCTCTACATCACCAACACGGGGGACGCACCGGTTTCCACGGTTGGGTACTTCTCCAACGGACTCTTCGACACAACTCTCGACGGGGCCATGGTCATTCTCGACGCATCGGAGTGCACTGAGTCAGAAATCCCGGTCGGCGGCTACATCGTTTGCTCCCTTTCCGCTTTCCCACTCACCGGAACGTTTGCGACGATCAATGTGAGATCCATCTCCGGCATGGCAGGGATTGACGTGCCAGTGAACTCAACGGATTCCGTACCTCCGCCCAGCTAGCCCGAGCGCCAGAGAAAAGCGCGACTGCCGGGCGGGGGGTGGATCCCCTCGCCCGGCAGTCGCCGCGGTAGGCGGCTGCGAGATTCCAACGTGCGATTGCCCGTCCATCAAATCCATCGCCCGCCACGCGGCCTCCGGCTCGTTCGGGCAGGGCGGCCCTGCTGCCTGTGCGAGTTGCTGGTGGAGTCCGTCGGCCATCTGGAGCATCTGGTTCATCTCGATGAGAGCACGTAGTAGGACTCCTTGGGCATCGCGAGGGGCCCCGACCCGGTGAGCACCCAGTGGCGTTCGCTTCTCGCTTGGGAGACTGCGACGAAAGTCGGGATCCCGAAGTCAGTCGTGACGTCCAGTCCTGCAGCCCGCCCCACCGGTGTAGCGGATGACCGCTGGGCTGAGTTGTCCAGGGACCCCAAAGCCAAGGGCTCTGCGGCTCTGGCCGAAGCCTGCACGACGCTGACGCCGATGAGCGCAAGCGACATCAACGGTCCGGTCGGCTTTGGCGCAGGCACCAAGGCCGAAGAGTGGAAGGCGTAGGGGACTAGAGGTTCGGCTACATGACGTCGCTGTGCGCGAGCCTGCCAGTGGGTGCCGCAGAGGAATCGACCGCGCCCAGTACCTAGGCATCGTCGGAAGCCGCAGGAACGGCCGCCGTGTCTCGACGAGACAGCGGGCACCTGTACCGGGCTCGGCTTGGGCACCGACGGCGACATGATCGGCGCGGACTACATCATCGAGAGCCTCAACGACTACATCATGTCGCGTTCACTCGGCTGCACCGCATCGTTACGTGCTTCTGTCTTTATCCGTATCAGAAGCGCCGGATCGGCCGCACGAGGAAGGCGCTGTCTTTGCCGTATTCCCCGCGCCGTCCGGTGTTGAAGAAGTAGTTGTCGGCATAGAATTCATTTCTTGCCGTTGAACTCCAGTAGCGGGTCGGGGCGAACCCGCCGACCGCGGCGCGCTGCTTGTAGAGCCAACCCAGTTCTGCGATGGAGGGCAGCCTCCAACCGGTCAGTTGGCCTCCTTGGTAGGCGGCCGATGCCGTGATGGCCTGGCTCCACTGGAGAGCGGGGTCCTGTGATCCACCGCTCCATGAATTGGGCGCAGCCTCGTAGGTCTTCTTGCTCGCATTGCCCTTTGTGGTCGGCAATGCAAAGACGATGCCGCCGCCGGGGCCGACTTCGCCGATTGCGCACGGCCCGCCCCGGGAGCACCGGGTCGCCTTCTGGAGCGCGAGGGCCGGCGCCGAGTTCACTCGCACGCTGCGGGCCATGGCGTTCTCGGATTGAACGCTGAAGGTGTACTTCTGACCGCGGGTCAATTTCTCCACGGTGCACGTCAGGCTCGTGGTGGAGCAGGTGCGGTTGCCGGGTGAGGCGGTGACGACGTATCCGGTGACCTCGTTGCCCGCTGTGGCGGGGCTCGCAGGCGAAGGGGCTGCCCACCGTACTGCCGCGGAGGTCGTGGAGGCAGCCTGAGCGCTCACCCCTATCGGCGGCGGGGGCAACGAACCCAGAAGGGAGAGGTTGATGACACGGATCTCGGGGGAGCCATTGCTGACGTAAAGTCGGTTGGACGAGTCCAACGCGCGAGTGATGAGGGGGCCATTGCCCGCCCGAATGGCACCGGTCACTTGATTGGCTGCCGTGTCGATGACGAGCATCTCATCGCCCCCGGTAGCAGCGAGGATGTACCTGCCGGTGAGGTCGGCCACGACCACTCCGGTGATCGGCTGGCCAAGGGGAACGTTGACGGTCGGAAGATTGGCCGGAATGGGAGGGCTTGAGAGACCACCTGCATTGATGTACACCGATGAGACCGTGGAGTTCGACGCAGGATCGATGTCGAAGAGGAAGTTGTTGTATCCAGACTTGGGTGCCGCTTGTTGTCCGTAGACATACACATGACCAGGGGTTGGCCCCGTCGTGAAGTAGGCGTTGGCGATGGCGTTGCCAATGAGCAGTGAGGATGACTCAACCGGCAGCGGACCGGTGATGTCGTAAGCGGTGAGGCGCCCGGTGCTCGAGATGGCGTAGAGGGCGCGGCCATTGGAGCTGACGATGAGGTCATTGGGGACTGTGGTGGTGGCCACCTTGGTGAGCAGGATCGGTGAGATGTCGGCCGCATGTGCGGGTGGCGTCATCACGAGCCCAATGCAGGCCGCTAGCGAGGCCCCTACGAGTGTGAACCAGCCTCGAGGAGCACATCTGCTGCTTCTTGAGTCCATGACCATCCCTCCCTGATGACGGCGGCCGCGACTGCACCCGCCGAGGGCAGACTCGCACAGGCTGAGGTGCGGTGCAACGACCGTGGTCCGACTCAGCGCGCCGCGTGCAGGATCCGGGGTGTTAGCCACCCGATCCCCGGCGGGGCCCAGATAACGCGGCGTCCTCTTCGAGTCAATGCGCTTGGGCGCGAGTGCCCGGTGCGCATCTGCTGCCCGAACTGCGGCGGTGGTGGGTCTGATGTGAATCGCGCCTGCCCTACGCAGCCGTCTGACGCTCACCGGGCCCTAGCACCTTCGATGGAGGGTTCCGGCTCTCTTGGTGGAAACGAGTGCGGTCTGCACTGAGCGACGTCGGCTCGACTTCCCGTGCTGTAGGTTCCGCATTTTTTGTGTGCAGTCCGCGGGTTCTTGATGATGGGCCTTCCACGATAGGTCACGCACCTTGGCCGCGCCGTGCGGTTGGTGCGATAGTCAGGAGATCCTGGACGTGACGGCGGCCAATAGCGGCTTGCTTGCCATCGCGGGCACTGACCTGATCGGCGGATGCAGCGCTTGCCCGACTGCGTCAGTTCCATCCGCGCCAGTCCCGTCCGCCCCAGCAGCATGGCACCCTCCGCGGCCCACCGGCGTAACGGACGCTCTTTGGGTAGAAATACCGGAATCTGTCGGATGAGTCAGCTGAAGTGCTCGCTAGCAGTGTCTGCTGCAATCTCACCCACTGCGCCGAGGCTTACATCGACGAATTTTTCTCTGCCATTCCGCGTTCAACGCGTGAAACATGGAATGGGTGGGTGGATTATCGGTTGCCTTCGTGACGCCGCCTTGTGCGAACCTGCAATGGAGCGCTCGAGCGGCCGCCGACATTTGGCCTTGCCGGCTGGTGTCGCCTGTGGATGAAGGGGGATAACCCCCTACTTTTCGTTCAGTGCCCCCGTGAGTCGACCCGGAGTGTTTGCAGTCGCGCTGACAGGTGGAGACGCTTCGTCCATCGGGCGCACGAGCGGTCGATCAGAGTGCACGAATGAGCTTGGAGTGTCCATGAGCATTGTCGACCCGGCCCAGCCGGTCCCGCCAAAGAAGAAGAACAAGGCCGTCATCATCGTGGCGATCATCGCCGGTGTAGTCCTCGTGCTGTTCGGTGGCTGCAGTTACCTCGTCAATTCTGTCTTCAACAAGGCAAGCGATGCGGTGGCAAATATTGACCTCGGAGCCCTCCTCGTCAATCCGGAGGCAAATTCGCAGACCGGACTCCCAGACGGCTCCTACAAGATGTCGAAAGACTCGTCCGTTATCAACGACAACACCTGCGGCATCTATGGCTCCATTTATGGAGCTTCTCCCGAAAATACAGCCACGGTCGGCACTTCTGTCAGTCTTTACGCCGAGGGTGCCCAGTGCGAGAGCCTTGACACGAAGATGTCAGTGGACTTCACGGTGACCGCGGGCGTAGCGGCGATCGACAGTCTGAGCGACAGTCTCAACTAGTTCTTGCGAGTGCTCGCCGAAAAGCAGACGAGCAGTGAGGAGCCCTGGCCAAATTGGTTAGGGCTCCGTCGCGTTGTCGGCCAGCGAAGAGACCGTGCCGAACGACTGGGAGGGTAAATATCCCACTCTGAAATTGGCGTTCATTAGCGAATCGCTGATTTTCTCCATCGTGTGAATGGCGTTTTGCTGGGTGTGTCGCCGTGTGCCCTCTTTGGAGACGATGGATGCCAGGGTTCCGTGGTCGCGGTGGGTCGGACTGATCGAGCCGTTTTTGCTTCTCAGGTTGTCGGGGTAGGAAACCGAAGTCGGTTTGAGACTAACCAAAGTCAAACCAAAAAAAAGTTGCTTACCAGCAGGTTATTGTAAGCAGGCTTGACGGGATGTTTCGTTGTCACATGGGCATCAATCGTCACCGGTGGGGCCTGTGTCGAGTAGCAGCAGGAATGCGTTGAACTGGTGCAACGACCCGTGACCGAATCAGGTCTTCGTCGGCCATCCACTGGCAAGCGCGCTGGGTGTCCACGCCGGCCAATGGAAGGGTCCGTCTGGAAAGCCGGACGCGAAGGACGCGAAGGACGCGATGTTTCGCGGCCCGTGGACCTGCGAGTTGTCGTAGACGTGTGGGGTGTCGGCGGCGACGAGGTATTCAACGCGGTGAACCGCCAGGCCCTCCGGAATGAGCAGCACGTGGAGGGCGACGCTGTAGCCGGCGGTGATCACGTCGGCGTTGACGAACGCCACGCCAGGGCGTCGTTTAGCGATGACGCGTTCGACGAGGGTTGACTTCCCAGAGCCGTCCCGGTGAAAGCGCGTGAGCCGGCCCTCATCGTCGAGTGTCACCGTGGTCACTCCCAGCGCAGCCAGGACCTCCCCGAAACGGACGGTGCGGACGGTCTCGGAGATGGTGGCATGGACCTCGGCGTTGAGCACCACACGCTCGTCGGCGGTGAGGTTACGCTCCACAAGTGTTCGACTCGCGCCCAGCCGTGGGAGCCAGACACCATCAGCGATCCCCGGAGCGTTGCGTGGGGTGCTGATTTCGATTGGTGAGGGATGTGTCGCCGCTGGACATGCGGAGTGTCGCGACTGAACGACGCGAAATTTTTGTGGATCCCGCATCACCTATTTAGGGGAAGAATGCCTGTTGAATTGCTCGTCGAGGCGCCTCACGTAATTGTGTGCGCGTGATCTCTTTCACTGGTTGACGGGGTTCGGATCGACTCCTGGCATCGAATGGTGAAGATCAGGGGAACTGTGGCCCGCGGGTCGAGCCGGTTTGGCGGGGTGCGCCTGGTCGCCTACCCCTGCTTGGTGTTGCTCGCGGTATCGAGTGTGCTGGCTTTTGCGCCTGCGGCGGAGGGCGGCCCGAGGGCGAAGGCACCGGTGACGTGGTCCTGGAACGGTAAGGATGCCTGGCTACCCAGTGGTAAGGCTCCGAGTTGCGGGAGTGTTCGCCTGCAATCTCCCGCACAGGTCGCTGCACTGGATGGCTGGCTACCGCCAGGGCGGCTCAATGAGACGGCCAAGTACTACAAAGCGCACGGCGCTCTTCGTTTTGCTGACCCGAGTGCGAATGGAACAGTGGCCGCCGCCGGCGATGGCTATGTCGTTCGCGGGGCTGCGTACCGGGAGAACCGTGATGGGCAGATGAACGGGCCGGGGTAGTGGGTTCAGTACCTGGTCGACATTCAGCACCCTTGCGGATTCCTGGTGCGCTATGACCATCTGCGAACCCTCAGTCCAGCACTCCAGCGGATCTTTGATCGCAGTATTCCGGTGGGCGAGGACTCGAGGACCACCAGCGTGAAGCCCGTGAAGATCTCCAAGGGGCAGGTGCTTGCGACCGCTGTGAGTGTCCCTGATCAGCCGTCGCCGCGACAGTTCGACTTCGGGGTGTATGACCTGAGGCGTCAGCAGCAGTCGTCGCACAGCGGCGGGTGGCTCGCGGATCATGGGAGCGGCGCCGAGTTGGCGAACTTCGCGGTCTGCTGGCCGCGGTTGATGGGATCGACAGGTGTCCAGATTGAAGCGTTGCCAAACATTGCTCCGCAGGACGGAACCGACATCTGCTGAGGGCAGCGCGAGTGAGCGTCGATCTTCATGCAGCGTGTTGAACCCCGGTGTCAGGCGAATTGGGAGCTGAGTCGTCGGTTGCCCCACCAGGGAAGGGTCACGGTGGGGAGTTCGGCTTGGCGGATTACGGGTCAGCAGGGATCGCTGTTGCAGGATGTTGAGGGTGGTGCTGTAGCCGGGCAGTCGGACCCGGCGCAGCTTCGATGGTCTGTTTCTCGGGGATGATCGGGTCGTTGGTGATGAGCACGATGGGTACGTAGCGCCGAGGGACGCAGCCGCCCTGACCCAGCGCGCACGAACGCCTGAATAGTGCGAATCGGTCAAGGCAAACTAGGTGGTAAGGGTCTATTCCCGCGATGTGAACTGCTGACTTCACCCTGCTTCGTGAGGTCACGGGAAGATTCAGGGGCGTGGGGTGCGAGAGGGCACGGGTGGGCGCGAGGGGGCTCATCATCTGGTCGTCCAGCCACTTGAGCTCCGGCCTGAACTCCACCATCCGCGTGGCAGGCGTTGTAACGACGCATGACCTTCGATCACGATGCTGGCCATCCGGTCAATCTTCAACCCCGGCATCGACGTCTTCCGTGTCTTCAATCTGCAGTGGGCACTCGCGCTGATTACGTTCGCGAGGAGACGGATCCCAGCACCTAGGATTACGCTGTTCACATCAGGCGTCACTTCTCCACGCCGGCCCTCCAAAGCGTCGGTGCCCCAAGAAACGTCGGATGAAGTTGGGCCCAGCGGTGATTCGCCGTCAGACATTTCACGAAGGGACGGGCATGACGAGCACTTCCGGCTGGAGCCCAGCCGCCACCGAGGCCACGCGCTACCGCGCAACGCCATGGGTCTTGATCATCGGCGGCGTCATCGGATGGCTTGCATCGTTTGAGTTGACCCTCGACAAGATTCGAATTCTCGCTGATCCGGACTACGCGCCTCCCTGCGATATCAACCCGGTGGTTTCGTGCGGTTCGGTCATCGTCACCGAGCAGGCCTCGGTTTTCGGCTTTCCCAATCCCATCATTGGGCTCGGGGGGTTCGCCATTGTGATCACGCTTGGTGTGTTGCTCGCCGCGAAGACGTCCATCCCGAGTTGGGTTTGGCTCGGGCTCAACCTCGGAGCCCTCGCTGGCATGGGATTGGTTATCTGGCTGGTATCGCAAAGCCTGTACTCGATCGGCGCACTGTGTCCGTGGTGCATGGTCGTGTGGGTCGTGACCATCGCCATCTTCTGGGTCGTCACGGCTGAGAACGCATCTGCGGCGCGATTCAGTCGGGGTCCAACACCCGGCATCGTCGCAGATACCGTTTCAGCTCTTCGGTGGGTGCTGGTTGGAGCCAGTTACACGGTAATCATCGGCCTCATCTTCGTCCGATGGATGGATTTCTGGTTGGGTAACTAGGTGGGCTAAATCGGAAGAATCCACGCCTATTGCAACAGTGGCCAAGGGTTCTGATGGAGGGGACGACGGAGGATTTGGTGGACGAAGCGATCATCCGACTCGTCGGCGTGTACCGGGCTGACGGCGGCCTCTTGGGCGAGGCTTTATATCTCATCGGCCACTACCTGCGCGGCCAATCATGCTCGCTCTGCGACATCACCCACTCGACCTTGCGCCGAAAGGCCGCGTGGGATGACGGTGTTCGCTCCCTGGGGATTCCCTTTGAACTCGTCCACCTCAATGAGATGGAGCCCAGTCTGGCCACGTTCGTCGGTGACCGGGCCGCGTGCGTGGTCGCCGACACACCCACTGGGTGGGTGTTCATCCTCGGCAATGACGAGCTCGCCGCCACTGGTGGCAGCGTCGACGCCTTTATGGAAGCTCTCGGATCCGCCTTGTGCCGCAGCCAGTAAATCCGCGACCTATCGAGGGAACTATCGACGGCATTGGGAGGTCTAACCTCGCGAAACTGCGGGTGCGGTCTTGATCTCGAAGGATCGCTCTTGCGGACAGACTCGGAATTCTGATGGCGCCCTATGAGCGGAAAGTGTTGCTGCTTCTCGCGGTGTCCAGTGACCTGCGCGATCTCATGGATTGACGACGAGCGGCGAAACGGCGTAACTGGTGCGGTCGCCTGCGAATGCTGGTCGTCCGCTCACCGGCGACGGATTAGCCGACACTTGCCCGTAGTGCGATGAGCGCACAACGACTGCCCGCCTTTACCTGCTGATCGGTCAGGTTATTTGGACTTACCGAGCATACGCACGAGGTTTGGGAGGTCCGCCATGATGGTCTGCCAGACGACGTCGAGGTCGACCTTGAAGTCGACGTGGGCGACTATATTCCGCATCTGATGGGCCGGTCCGAGCGGTATCTCCGGATGCAAGTCGGCGAAGTCAGGGAATCGGGTAGCGATTTGATGGCTTGCCTCGCCGATGATCTCGAGATTACGAATAACGGCGTCCTGAATCAACCCATCAATCGCGAACGACTCGGGATCTACGCCCTGTGTGTAAGTGAAGATGCGCGCAATCGAATTGAGAATGTGTTCGATGTAGTCATCGAGGCTAGGCGGCATCACACAGGAACAGCTTCAGCGAGCACTGAATCCCGGAATTGTGTCGGGAGGGCTTTTGGCGTGAGGACTTCGACGGTCACGCCGAGAAGGATGAGCAGTTCGTGACGAATCGCGCCGATATCGAGCAGAGTCGTCTCGCTGGTCGGGTCAATGAGCAGATCGAAATCACTCTCGCTCGTGTCGTCGCCTCGCGCGACGGCCCCGAACACCCTCGGATTGGTCGCGCGGTGAGCTGAAACGATGTCGCGAACCTTCTGTCGATGAGCTTGGAGCGCCACGGACGGCCTTACGGAAGCTTTTCGTTCCGGACTCGGCACCTGCACCACGGACCCCTTCGTCTTCCCTGAGTTCCCAACGATGGACCGATTCTAGGGGTGGTCGAAATGGGCCGGCCCTACTACGGGTAGGGACCCTGAGAGCACTCCCTGGCAAACCGATCGCCCCCTGTCACGGGATCCGCGCTGTCAGTGAGTTCAAGTCGGAACTCCTTCCATCCGGTGTCTCGTAGACGCTTGACTGTGAACGCGAGTATGCCGTTGTCCCACGTACGGGATTCACCCTCGGCCAAGCCGGTGTCAGGAATGCACTTTTGACCCAGCACGAGATTCTTAGATGGGTCGATGCGGTAATTGTCATCGAAGAGCGTGACATACGGCTTACCCATCCATGGGTTGTCGACGTTGTAGTCGTGTCGGATGATGTAGCCCCTGGTCTTGTCCGGGAAAACCAAATTGCCGACGACGTCGTCTCCGGCCAGACGCGTACCTTCCGCACAGATCACTGCACCCGGTGGCATATCTCCATCCGGATCTGCCGAGTCGAACTTCTCAAACTTCCCGATGAAGGAAAGCGTCGACCGGTTCTCAACGCAGATTCGGGATCCTAGGTTGCTCTTGAGTGCGCCCGAACCGGCCGGGGGAGCCGCCTCACGATCGACAACGGCGGCGGCGCATCCCGACAGCAGCAGGGCACATGCTCCCACGAGGAGACCTGACATGTTCGTCATAGCGCAAGAGCGTAGGCGAAACGTGGGGCAAACCTGCGACTTCTGAGACCCTCATATCTGGGGCGGCCTTACGAAGGCGCCGCGGTAGATGAGCACGGAATTCGCGTCTTACCCACCGTTTCGGGGACATGTCGCAGGTTCTGATGAGGACCCTACGAAGAGGCCGCGTTGCTATATTCGTCGAGTGAATCAAGCCGCTGACACTCGTGAAGTCATCGCTGCGGCGGCCCTGGAATTCATCGACGAGCACGGAGTCAATGCGCTCACGTTGCGGGCCCTAGGCCGGGCCACTGGGCATCATCACACGGCCATATACCGCCACTTCAAGGATCGAAACGATGTCTTGACGGCGGTGAATGCGTTCGTTGTCAAGGAGGGACTCGCACGAGCGGGTGAACTTCCTTACGAGCCACGTGAACGACTCCTCGCACTCGCGCGCGGACTCCGCTCGGCCATGCGTGATCACCCCGCCGTCACCCTCTCCCACCTCCTGCCTATCGAGTCACTCGCCAACTCCGAGGCGGTGGCCACCCTTCAGTCCGGCATTCTGGCGTCGTTGACTGAGTTGGGTCTCGCAGGCTCGGATTTGCTTGTTCACCATCGACTGCTGGAGAGCTTCGTGCTCGGTGCATCCGTCTTCGATTTCGGCGGGGCCCCAGCGCATCTGGAGACGCGGCGACAGCGTCTGCGTCACGTGACTGATCCCGCATTTGAAGCCGCGACCCGTGACGAAGCCAGTATTGACGAACTCAATGAAGTCGCGTTTGACCGGGGGCTCGTCGTCATCTTGGACGAGTGTGCGCGGGTGGGCGCTCTCGCCCGCGTTAATCGGTCTGCATGACCCGATAAGGGTGGTCGGCCACCACATTGGTCTAGCCATTCGTATGTCACCACTGGTGACACCTGTGTTCTCGTCTCCTCATTCGTGGATGAGGAGACGTCATGAGAGTTGCTTCCCAACGGCTTGTCGAGCAATCCGGCCCTCTGGGTCCGAAGTTCGTCATCGTCGACAACCACCCATTGGTACGGGAGGCCATCGCCACCCGACTCCTTGCCGCGTGCGACGATGCAACGATCGTCTACTCAGGTGCTTTCGTGTTTGAGGCTGTCCGCCAGGCACGCGAGTACGGCTGTGACTGCGCAATTACAGACATTGACCACGGGGGCGGCATGGGGGCTGCGGAGATCGTCACCGCGTTCTCGATGCACAGCATCTCGGTCGTTGCTCTTACTGAGAAGTCAAGCGTTGAGGGTTTCGAAGAGGTTGCCATCGCGGGGGGCAAGGGTTACGTGGACAAGCGCGCTGATCCGAGTGACATGGTCTCGGCCGCACTCACAATCCTTGAAGGTCGGTCGTGGGTGGCGCGTGAATTTGTCAATCGGACGGGGCGATTAAGGTCCGTCGCCTTGCTATCGGAGCAGGAACATCGCAGTCTTGTGCTGTACGCCTCGGGGATGACCCAGCAAATGGTGGCTCGCCGGATGGGGATCGCACCGAGCACTGTCAAGCATTACCTCGATCGAGTACGGCAGAAGTGCACGGATATTGGGCTGACTGCTCGCACCAAACTTGAACTGCATGCAATCGCCCGCCGCGAAGGTTGGCTTCCTTGATCGCAAACTCGACGCGATAGGTCGCCACCAACATCGTGGTTGACGAACAGGGTGTGTCCAGGTTGGATACGGGCGGTGACGGTGTTCGTGCCGGTATCACCGGCCTACCCTCGTCAACGTGAGCACCGACGCGCCGATGGCCAGCATGGCACCGATGGCGAACAGCACCGGGATCAAGGCAGCATCAGCTGATGCCTGCCACACGGCTGCGGACAGCGGCACGATGACATAGGGCACTGTCTCGGCGGCAACGATGAGTCCGAGGATTCGTCCCGGATCAGGTCTGTCGGCGTAACGATGCAGGTAGATGCCGTAGGCCGCGGCGTTGATTGCCCCGATGGCGAAGCCGAGAAGCGATGACCTGGCCCGCAGTAGTAAGGAAGGCGAAGATTGCGAGCGGAACGGCAGAAGCCAGGGAGAACCAACCGAAGGTAACGAGGGCGCGCTCCCCACGCCGCATGAGTTTCCCCGCCACGATCGTGCCCGCCAGTGCACCGATGGTTGCCACAAGTAACGTCGTTGATGCCATTGCGGTTACCTCGGCGTCGCTGGCATTCGACGAGACTGACCCGATGAGCGGCACCAGGTAGACGCGTCCGACTGCGAGACCACTGAACGCTAACGCGATCGCGATGAGCAAGCTCCACGGATAGAACCGCGTGCTGTGAGCCACGGTGGCGTCCATCGCGTTCAAGGATCGGGTAGGAACCGGGCGCATCGCAAGAGAGGGGATGAGGAGTATCGCTCCGACGATCGCGGGGGCAATGAAGAGAACCGAGAGAACGCTACTGAGCGCCAAGGTGGTGATCGCCCCAATTGTGATGGCGAGAACCGGCCCGACACCTGCGGCGGTTGATGCCCAGCCGCGTAGTTCAACGGGAGCTTCGTGGGCAAGCCGAGATGACGCAGCCGTGACGATAAGTGAAGTCGGAATCTGCGCGAGCAGCCAGACCATTGCGAAGGCTGCGACGCTCTGAACCTCACCGAGAAGCGCAAAGCAGGCGAGCATTGCGATGCCGCCCGTCACCAGCAGCAGGCGCCGGTCGATTCCCCGCCGCACGGCGAAATCTCCGACCTGGCCCATCACGGGGAGGCTCACCATCGACACGGCCCACCCGCAGCCCACGATCAGCGAGTAGACCGCGGTGGTTGCGCCGAGGTCATTCATCCGCAGTGCCAGTCTCTGGCCAGCCGCGATGGCCAGGGGGACCCAGCCGCCGGCGATGGCTGCCGATTGAAGGATGACACGTGACTTGCTCAGCGAAGGGCCTGATGCAGAAACCTTTCGCCATTGCTGCATGGAATCCGACCGATCCATGGCCTCCATAGGTGCACGCTATCAACGACATGAGGGCTCAGGGCGGTAACCAAAGAAGCCTCTCCTCGGCACGCTGGGTACGGTCGGCGACGAACCGCGCGAGCTCGCCGGCGTGCGAATCGAGGCGGCTCCGGTACCAAGGCCCCTGCCTGCTGGGGAGCATCGGGTGCAAGATCCGGGCACTTCTGAGTTCATTCCTTGAGCAGGGAAAAATCGTCAGGATGCGGGAGGAGATTCGCTGAGGCGACGTTCCCTGCGGACGTACATGAGGAGCAGGAATGCATCCGATGATGCACATGATCCCGGAACTCACGGCGGCACCCCAACTCACGGCAGCACCCCGGTACCCCGTCGTCAAGCGGGGTACCCACGAGTTTGCCGCCGGTATCAGTCCCCGCCCACATTGCGGGCACGGTGATGCCGGTCCTTGTGTTCGATGTGCTGACCGAACCGAGGGATGGAGCGCTGGAGCAGCCCGCGAGGAGAAGGCCGACTCTATGCCGAAGTTCATGGTTCTATGCCGAAGTTCATGGTGGCCGGCACCCCCAGAAAAGGGGTAAAGGCTTTCTGCCAACTGTGTCGAATTCGGCCAACGGTCGCGTATCGTTAGCACCCAATCGGAGCGGAGGACCACATGGAACCGAATACGCAACACCAGTCCGCAGAGCCTAACGCGGCTATGGAAGGCGATGATCTCTTGGATTCGGCTTCCGGCGGCAAGGGCGTCAATCGCAACTCTTTCTCTCTCGATTAAGGAGCGACTGATGTCTCGTCCGATAGCTGAGCCCACTGACAACAACAGCACCCCGACCGACTTGACCGACGATGAACTGGCTGCCGCTAGCGGTGGCGCCGCGTTCAACCAAGCAAAGTGGGAGGAAGGGCCGGGCGGCCCCTCGGTCAGCGCTGTGATCTTCTAGTCGCTACCCCCCTGACACGTCAACGATAGGAAAACATCATGATTGATAGCGAGTCGCCGAATGAACCGCAGGGAGATTCGGAACCGACCCTGTTGGTCGATGAGGAACTTGAAGCGGCGAGTGGTGGCAAGGCTTCAGGTGACGGCATAATTATTTCACCCGCGGAGCGGGATGGCCTCATCATTGCGCCCGAGTAACGCCCAAGCGCCGGCCTTGAACCTCTTCGGTTGAGCGCGGTGCGCGCGGCCCTCGTCACGATGCCGTGGAGAATGTCGACGTCACCCTCCCTCCAGGTGGGGTTGCTCAAGTCGATCCTCGTCCAAGCTGGGCATGCGGTCGATGTCCACTACGCAAGCTTGGCGTTCGCGAATCACCTCGGTACGACGAGACACGATGCACTGCTGCTAGCTGCGGGTGCGCGCAACCGGTTGCTGGGCGAGTGGCTTTTCACTCAAGCCGCATTTGGGTCCGAGGCTGTGAGTACGGAGGAGTACCTCGCTGCGCAGCCCGAAGCCCTCTCCGGCCTGGTGAGCGAGACGCCCGAATCTCTCCGTGACCTGCATGAGGTCATCATTCCGACCTTCATCGAATCACTGGCTGCCTCAACGGACTGGGGTCAGTACGCGATGGTCGGATTCTCCTCAACCTTTGAGCAGAACGTCGCCTCCCTGGCGCTGAGTCGAGCCATCAAGGAGCGGTATCCGCAGGTGACCATCGTCTTCGGAGGCGCCAACGTCGATGCCGACATGGGACCGGCGCTCTTGAAGTCCATCAATTGGATCGACGTGGCGATCGCGGGTGAGGCTGATGTCTCGCTGCCGATGTTGGCGCACACGCTGGCAGTCGGCGGTGATGTTACGCAGGTGCCGGGAGCGATCGTGCGCTCGTCAGGCGCCATCCTGCGGGGGCCACGCCCCGAGTTGTTGAACAACCTCAATTACCTCCCCACGCCTGACTACAGCGAGTACTTCGAGGGTCTCGACAAATACGGCCACGAGGCCCTCCTCGGAGGCCGACGAGTCAACTTGATCTTCGAGTCGTCACGCGGCTGCTGGTGGGGCCAGAAGCATCACTGCACCTTCTGCGGCTTGAACTCCACCGGAATGACCTATCGGCGCAAGTCAGTTGATCGCGTGATGAATGAGCTCACGGAGCTCGCCCATCGCCATGAGGTGCTCAAGTTCTCCGCCACCGACAACATCATGGATCACACATCCATGGAGGAGTTGTGTCAGCGACTGGCCAGTAGCGGCCACGACTTCGAGATCTTTTACGAGGTCGAGGCGAATCTGACGAAGCGTCAGATCCTCGATCTGCGTGCCGCTGGCATCACGTTCATCCAGCCGGGCATCGAGTCACTCAGCACCCATGTGCTGAAACTCATGCGCAAGGGCAGCACGATGCTGGTGAATGTCCGACTGCTGAAATGGGCGGCGCAATCGGAAATCGACGTTGGATGGAACGTTCTCATGGGATTCCCCGGCGAGACCTTTGACGACTACCGGGGCCAGGCGGAGCTCATGGAGTCACTGCACCATCTGCAACCCCCAGGTAGCTGCGGCGAATTGTGGCTGGAGCGGTTCAGTCCGTATTTCGAGCAGCCCGAACTAGGTTTCACGAATCCCCGGCCGATATCGGCTTATCGCATGATCTATCCGCTCGCTGGCATGGACATCGAAGGCCTTGCCTATTTCTTTGACTACGACGTGCGTGATGTCGTGCCCCACGAAGATCGCGAGGTCCTTGTGCAGGCAGTTCACAAGTGGCGCAACGCGTATGCGAAAAGTAAGAAAAAGATTCCAGTCCTGAGAGCTTTTCACGGTCCTGGCTGGATGCGCATCATGGACACACGGTCAGGCGAACTGGGAAAGACGACCCTGCGTGGCGAGGATGTGACGTTGATGAACATGATCGACGAGACCTTTCACAATGTGCGAGCGTTGGAGAGCATGTGCGCGAACACCGAAACACCCATGAGTGCCGTAGAGATTCGGCAACGACTCGACGCACTTGCTGAGCAGCGATTCGTCGTACACGATGATGGCTACTTTCTCTCGATCGTGCTGCCCATCGTCGGTGCGTGAGCGACGGCGTCGATGACTACCCCCTGTTTAGTGGGTTCAACATGCGCAGGCAAACCGGATTTGAGCGAATAACGTTGCCGTTGTCTACCAAGGAGGCCTCGTCATGAGCGGTCGCTCACCCATTTTTGTTGCCGCGATAGCCATTGTCGCTGTTCTGGCCGCCGCTTGCGGTTCGAACAACGCCTCCCGGGAGGCGGCAGGTGCAGTCGTGCTACCAGACTGCGCCGAAGGCCCTACCGCGGAGTGCATTGTCTCCGTTCCTGGAGGTGGCGAGCCAATCGTCGTGTCCAATGGCGCGGTCGTGACCTTCGCCGATCAAGGGCAGCCGGTGACCTCGCTGGCAACTTCACGGATCTGCTGGTCCGAGGAGGACGATGTTGATGCGTCAACGTGTGTCACGAATGAGGCCGAACTCCCCGCATGGGTGAGCGTGCAGCGCACCGTGGTTGACCGAGCCGGCGCCGCATGGCCCAGCCTCATCATGCGATTCTTCGACATAAAGGACGGCGCAGGAGAGGAGTTCGTACCCCTCCCAGCAACCGTCAGTGTGCTTGTCGATGGGGTGTCGGGCCAGAGCCCAGTGAATCTTGAGGTGGCCTGCTGCGACCGCGTTGCTAGTGCTCCCGCCGCAGCCGTGGGGACCTCGGTTGCGGCGTACCTCACCGTCGCTAATGACTTGACCTTGCCCGATGGCACCCCCACATCGGTCACCTGGCAGGTGACCGACACAGAGAACGTGTTCTGGGATGGCTCGAGCCGACCTGACCACGCTCCGCCCCAGGGATTGCAGGGTCTCGTTCAGGCTTCCGGCTCGGGTCCGTACAAGGTGCGAACCGAGGTGTCCACGAATAGTGACGCGTGGACTGTTGATAAGGCGCCACACTTCGTGTTGGGCGCGGTGATTGAGGTAGGTGGAGAGCGGCTGGCCTTCGCGCAAACAAGACTCAGATTCAACCGTGAGTACAAGGAATCGTGGGAAATTCTTGACGAAAGGGGGATGACGTACAGCTGTGGATCCACGCCCACCCTTACGACCTCCACTCCGCAGGGTGAACTCCGTTATCGGATGACGATGACCTGCAGCGGCTCACTTTCCAGCTTGGTTGTCGAACGCGCTCCCGATTAGGGAGTTCAACAGTGAATCGACGGTTAGGTTTCGCAGCCTTCGTCCTCGCCGTTGCGTGTGTAAGTGCTGCCAGCTGCGCATCCACGGGTTCAGACGGAGGTGCGTGAACTGCGGGCAGTTCCGTGTCAGACTGCTTCACTTACCGACTTGGCTTGGAGAGCACCTACTACTGCCTGCCATTGAACGGTACGACGGTAATCCCGGTTGCGAGCAACAACAAGATCGGTATCACCGTGAAGACATCGGGCGCAAAGGAAGTCTCGGGCATTTGGAATGCATACACCTTCATGGTGCAAGTCGACGGGACCGGAAAATAGGGATACCGCCGATGTAACCCGCTTCACTCCGCACCACTTGTTTTTCGGTACACCAGCGTGCATATACGGGACTTGCCATCGGCCGTGTACTCGAGAACCCCGTCGTTCGTCGTCACGCGATTCACCGTAAACCTGAATGAGATATAGCCGTGGGTTTCCAATTGACTGTAGGGCGTGTGATTGGCGCGAACCGTGGATCCACGTGAAGGAGGCAATGGAGGCTATGCCTTGTTAGGGAGATTTCGTGCAGACCCTCGTTGCCCTCGCCCTTGTCGGAGCCCTCACCCTAACGGCGTGCGGCGGCGAGGCCACCGGTTCTGGATTTGAGTCAGCGGCCACGGATCCCCCCGCGCCATGCGGTGTGACGATCCAAGAGCTGACGCAGTCCGCTTCGGCCGAGGGCGCGCTCACATTGATCGCGACTCCGCGGGACTGGGCGAACTACTCCTCGATCATCGATGCTTTCGAGGCCGACTACGGAATACGCGTCGACGTCGTGGTGCCGTACGCCACCTCCGCAGAGGAACTCGACTTCGTCAGCGCGAGTGCTGGCGAGGCGGGTCGGCCCGATGTCATCGACATCAACCACGCTTTCATCCAGCAGGCTCTTGACCAGGATCTGGTGACCGCGTACCAGCCGACCACGTCGTCGCAGATTCCAGATTCGCTCAAGGATCCGCAGGGGCGATGGAGTGGCTCCTACTACGGGCTGTTGGCTATTGGCGCCAACACGGCCATCGTCGACAAGGTCCCCGCCACTTGGAGCGACCTTGCTGATCCGCGCTACCGCGGACAGGTGGTGCTCAATGGCGATCCGCGTCAATCAGGTGCCGGTTTCGCGGCGGTGGTTGCAGCAGCCCTGGCCAACGGCGGATCCTTCACCGACATCACGCCCGGTATCGATTACTTTGCCCGTCTGGCCCAGTTGGGGAACCTGCGGGTGGAGACAATCACGCCCGATGCCGTGGCGTCCGGCGAAGTCCCGATCATGCTCGACTGGGCCTACAACCTGACCTCTGCGCGCAGCACTCTCCAGGAGCAGGGGGGCGATCTCGCCATCCATGTTCCTCGCGACGGTATCTTCAGCTCCTATTACGCGCAGGCCATCACAAAGGATCCGGAGCATCCCTGCGCGGCCAGACTATGGATGGAGCACTTGCTCGGCGACGCAGCCGCCATCGCCCGGCTCAACGGACTCGCCATCCCCGCGCGCTTCGCGTCCATAGATGCATACGGTCTCATCCCACCCGCGACGCAGGAGATCCTGCCATCGTCTCGGGATATCTACGCGCTGCAGTTCCCGTCAAGCACCGAGCTAACTTTGATGAACGCGCAACTCGAGCAGCAGTGGGGCGACAAGGTCGCAGCAGTCGTCGGGTGATCGAGCACGTCACAACTGGCGACGAACAAGTTCCGCATAACGGCCGTCGGCGGCAAGAAGCTCATCATGGGTTCCGAGTTCCACGACACGCCCGTCGTGCATGACTGCGATCTGATCCGCATCCTTGACGGTGGATAAGCGGTGCGCCACGACGAGTCGCGTGGCCGACATTTGCGCGAGTGAGTCGGTGACCAATTGCTGAGTTGGATTGTCGAGAGCACTGGTTGCCTCGTCGAGGATGATGATGCGCGGTCTGCCGGCAACGGCGCGCGCTAGCATCAACCGCTGCAGTTGGCCGCCTGACAATGTGCTGCCACCGTCGACCATGATCGTCTGCATGCGCATCGGCAGCGATTCGATGAAGTCTGCGAGGCCGACTCGGCTCGCCGCTGTCCAAGCATCGTCTTCCGTCAGGGCCCTGGAACCGACGATGTTCTCCAGCAGGGTGCCGCCGAGAACGGTGAGCCGTTGAGGCACCACCCCGAATTGACGACGCAGGTGGGTGAGATCCAAATCCTTCAATGGACGATCTGCGAGGTAGATGGATCCTCGATCGGGGGACTCGAAGCCAAGAAGACAGCGGAGCATCGTCGACTTACCGCAGCCTGAAGTGCCAACGAGCGTCGTGAAGGAACCGGCGGGGATGTCCAGCGTGAAGCCCTGCAGCACTGGGGTGTCGCCGTAGGAGAAGTGCAGATTCTGAAAGCTGATGGAGCCGTCGATCTCAACGCGGGCTCCTGCAATTCGATCCTCGGTCTCGGCCGCTAGGACCGGACGAATCCGACTGGCCATGGCCGTGGCGAACCCGATGGTGGCTGTGAGTTGGGCAATCGAATTCGCCGAAGCGACGGCGAGTGTCAACGAAGCCGCAAAGATCACGAAGTCGCCCGGCGGGATCGTGTCGCCGCTGAGGATCGTGATGGCGTAGGCGAGCCCACTGGCGATGAGCGCGAGCCCACCGGAGGCGACCGTCACCAAGCCCACCCGAAGCGCCTGAGACTGCTGCTGAGTGCTCGTCATGGCAAGGAGACTGATCCAGCGTGCGAACATGGTCGCCGTGGCTCCCGCCACGCGGATCTTCGCGACCCCTCGGATCAGTTGCAGCCCCATCGCATCACGCTGGCTGCCGAACTCCAGCGCGCGCCGCTGGGCTGCGAATGCGCCCCTCATGACGAAGAAGACGCCGACCCCGAAAGCCAGCAGCACAGCGAGCGTGGAGGCAAGCAGTGATGGGACCACGATTGCGATGAGAGCGAGGTTGACGGCTGCGAAGACGATCGAGACTCCGCCCATCACCACCGCGTCGGTGGCGCTAATGCGCGCCCTGTCGAGCGCGGGAATGCGCGCGGCGAGGCTACCAACGTCGTGGTCACGGAAGAACGTGACCGGTAGACGGAGCAGGCGATCCCATACGGCGGGCAGCATCGTGCGGTCAAGTTCTCCACCGACGCGGAGCACGGCAAGGTTGCGGACCAGGTCAAAGATGAAGGCGGTAATCGCCGCGGCCGTCAGCAGCACCACCAGACCTATCACCTGATCGCTCGATCGATTTGGAACGGCTGAGTTGACGATGGCACCGAGGGTGAGCGGGACGAGCAGCCCCACCAGTGCTGAGGCAATCGCCAGCACACCCAGCCAGGCAAACTCCCCGCGCACCCTCTTCCGCGAAGCACTGAGCAGTCCGAGAATGCCGGCCGCTGCAGCAGGTGTCACTGGCTGGAGCACGATCGCGTCCGTGGCGAGTCGGGCGGCCTCGCCCTCTGTGAGAGGCGACGAGATCTCACCTACGACGACGCGATAGGGCGGTGCGTGCCAGCGCATCGGCAGCACTACGACCACCGTGCCATCAGCATCGTGAGTAATGAACCCATCACCGGGTGCTCGCCACCATTCGGGATCAAGGCTCACTGCTCGCGCTCGTGCGGGGATCGATTGAGCGACCTGTTGCACACGGTCGAAGACAGTGCCCGGTCTCGGAGGCAGTTCCTTTGGGGGTGCGAAGCCCTCTTCGAGGGCGAGAACGCTCACCGCGGTGAGCGCCTCGTCGATCCCCGTGCTCGGAGCCTTGTGTGCCGACCCCACACCGGACAGTTGCCGCTCAGCTCCTAGGAGCACCATCGCATCGTGCGACGCGAGGTGCGTCAGACGCTGATGGCTCTCATCACGCTCCAGGATGAGGAGCCTCTCCGCTTCACGCATCCATGATTGCGGCGCATCGTCCTTCGTGGGCTCGACGACGTCCTCGATGACGGTCCCCGGGATGCCCACCGCGAGCGCCGTCCACCGACGAGCCTTGTCCTCGTGCAGCCCACCAAAGGTTTCATTTACCTTCACTGCACCCACGCCGACGCGCTGACCGGAATCACGATTCACCGCGAATATGTCGACCCGGCCCTGGATTACCCGCCACACCCGGTCGGGCGCGTCTAGCCACCAGGGTGTTGCCGCGTCAACGTTGCGCATGCCGTCGGTCCCCGGGGTACCGACCTGATCCCCTGACCCTGGCTGGGCTGGGCTGGCTCACGGTATGCACGAATGTTCGACATCAGTTCTCCACCAGGGAACGGTAGAGGCCATCGATTTGCATCAGTTCATTGTGCGTTCCGCCCTGCACCACGACGCCCTTGTCGAGAACAAGAATGAGATCAGCATCGCGTATCGTTGACAGCCGGTGGGCGATAACCACCGTTGTGCAGCCGCGCTGACGTATCGCGTTGTCGATCTGCACCTCGGTCGCCGCGTCCAGTGCACTCGTCGCCTCGTCAAGTACGAGAATCGTCGGATCTACAGCCAGTGCTCGGGCTATTTCGATGCGCTGCGCTTGACCGCCGCTGAAGTTTCGCGCACCTTCAAGAACGAGCGCGTCGTAGCCATCTGGTCGCGCCGCGATCACTTCATGGATGGTGGCGGCACGCGCCGCGGCGATCGCCCGCTCAACGGGGATCGAGGTGTCCCAAAGCGTGAGGTTCTCCATCACGGTGCCCGGAAACAGCACCACCGACTGATCGACGAGGGCGAGTGACGCATTGATGACCGTCTCGTCCGTGAGGGGTCGCGGCACACCGTCGAAGAGGATCGAGCCCGACCACGGTTGCTCCAGTCCGCAGAGAAGGCGCGAGATGGTCGACTTACCTGCACCAGATGTTCCGACGAAGGCAATGCGATGCCCCGGTTCCACTGAGAAACTGAGCCCCTGCAGTAGGGGAGGAGCGCCCTGGCTGTACCCGAATGTGACATCCCGGAACTCGATGTGCCCGAGTAGCTTTTCCCTGTTCCGGGGTGCGTCGTCTACGACCCGGACACCACTGAGTTCTGGCTTTTGGTCCAGCACGTCATCGATTTTCGACAGGGTGGCTCCGATGCTGTTCATCGTGCTACCGAGTTGCACGAACGTCATGAACGGTGCGAGGAAGCCCGCCATCAGAATCTGCAGCGCGACTAGACCGCCGATGCCCAGCTCACCATCAAGCACGGCGAAGGCGCCAATCGCCATGACGGCGGCGGCGGCAAGCATGGACAGCAGGCTCGGAACAGTGCTGAGCAAGGTTGTCACCCACAGCAGTGATTGACGCGTGTTGATCGCCTTCGCATGGAAGGCAGTGAATCGGTTGAAGGACTCATCCTCGGCGCCGGTGGACTTGATGAACTCGATGTTACCCAGCGCGGAAGCGGTCTCCCCCATAAGTGCCCCTTGCTCCTGTAGGAGCAGCTCCTGAGCCTCCCGCTGTCGACGTGAAACCGCACGAAGGAGCAGAAAGTTCAACATCCCGATGATGAGTGCGGTCAGCGCGGCCCAGATATTGATGAAAGCCATGGCGAAGAAGTACAGCCCTGCCGCGAACACGCTGACCAGCGCTTGAGGTAGCAGACCGGACAGGTTGGCGGCCAGAGCGCTGGGTAGGTTCATCCGATATGCGACCTCCCCGGCCGAACGCTGCGTGTAGTAGCGCATCGGAAGCCGCAGCACCCGCCATGCCAGTTCTGCGGCCAAGGTGGTGGCGAACATGACGCTCGTTCGCGCCAGTGTGGTGGCCTGCAGCCACCCGAATCCTAATTGCAGCACGATCGCCACGACGACACCGATGAGGAAGATCGGCGCGAGCTCACGTTGCTGCTGTCCGAGAATCGTGTTGATAAAGAACGACATGAAGCCAGCGGTCGCGATACCGGGGATCGCGTAGAACAAGCCGATGATCGCCGCAAAGGCCAACGGCCAGCGAAACCCTTCCAGTATTCGGGGCAGGCGCCGCAGCACTGAGGGCGGCTTCTTCGTGCGCTGGAAGCCGTCCGTCACGCCGAACTCTATGGCGATCCCGGTGAACTGCTTGTCCATCTGCAACCAAGACACCATTCGCGGACCCGTCGCGGAATCGTTGAGGAAAACCCCCCTGCCATTCCAGCCCTCGACGACAACGAAGTGGTTGAAGCCCCAGTGGGCGAAGCATGGCGTTGCGATCGAATCAAGATCGGCGAGCTCCAGCCGACGGCCCTTGGCACTGAGTCCTCGCTGTCGAGCGACCTTGGCGATCTGAAGCGCAGTGGCACCATCACGGCTCACCTGCGATTCCTCTCGCAGCGTGGCCAGTGGCACAAATTGGCCAAAATTGCCGAGCACCATACTCAGGCATGCCGCACCGCACTCAAGCATCTCCATCTGGAGAACGCTCGGGACGCGAGTTCGACGACGAGCAGGCAGGTCGAGGGTCAACAGGTCGCTCATGAACCAGATCCGAGGATGGCTTTCAGGGGTGAACGGCCCCCCGCTTCGACCGTGACCGTCATGACGGCCCCCGGCAGCGCCCAGTCGAGACTGCCGGCGGGGCAGTTCGCCTTCGCCATCTGTACGGAGCCGAGATCGGTAAGGTAAGACGCCACGTACGGGTCTGGCATGAACTCGACCACAGATTCCGCGGGCTGGGCGTATGGACGAACGTCTTCGACGACGCACTTCAGCGGTTGGCGATCGGCGGGCTCAAGCCATACCGTGCTGCCCTCCGTCACATCACCCGCTACCACCTCAGTGGCCGCAAGCCCGGGCAGGAGCAGCGTGGCCTCGGCTCCGACCTGAACATCGGTTCGGGCGAGAACAAGGATGGGGTCACCCTGTCTCGACACCCAGCCGGTCGATGGTCCGCGCAGTTGCATGACAACGCCCGGAACGGGTGCGATGACACGCACGGTCGCACCGTCGCTGTTGATGACGCGTGCGAGAACGTCACCGGCCGCGACCGGTGTTCCAGGCAGCACTACGCCGTCCTGCACGATGCCGAGCGCGTTCGCACCCAGCGCAACGAAGCCACCTCTATCCACAGAGCCGATGCCCCTGATCGGGTCTTTCGTGGTCGCCACTGTTGCGAAGATGATGCCAGCGATAAGCATGACGACTAGTGAAAGGGCGGTGAGCCACCGACGCGCGGGGACCAGGTTGACCATGGGTCGATCATCGCCGGCAGCCCGCAGCGCTGCGACCGACTCCTTACGGAATGGGCTGGTCATGGCGAAAGCCCAGGGATGGGCGGCTTTATGCGTTTTGTCCGGGGTCACGGGTAGATTGAGCGCCAAGTTGGCAGTGGAGGTCGGTCTGGCCACCCAGGAGGTACAGACACCTCTGGGCTGTACGGACAAGTGCCGAGCGCCTCTTGGCGATGAAGGTCGCGGCATCTCGGGTGGAGCGCGACAGTTCCGACCTTGAACTCCTCGTTCGCCAGCTCGGAGTGACCAGCAGTGACGAGGCTCTTGACGTGGCCCGTTCTTGTTTGGGGCCTGGCTATCCGATTCCACCGCGAGCGATGGATCTGCTTGATGAGATCTTCGCGAGTGAGCAGCATCTCCACTCACGTTGAACCACATTGCGATCCACGCCCGTCATACGGCCCGGCCGGATTGGTGGTCGTCGTAATTGAGAGTGTCAGCGTGGTCTGGGCGACCAAGGCCACATCGTCGCGGATCACTGGGATCGAGGGTTCGCCGTGCCCCCTCCACAGGACGAGAGGACCATCACCGCGCAGGAAGTGGCAGCTAGAACGAGCCCATAGTCGACGTGCCAGACGGACATGCGGTTGACCTGCACCACTGGCAACGAGCGGCGGCGGGCACGGGGCGGTGAGTCACTGGGTGGGAGGCCTATGTTGAGGAGCAACAACCGGAACTTACGGGTCCTCCAGTTGCAGTCCGACCGAGAGGGCCGATGCGATGAGCAGGGTGTCGCTGGTACGAGCGACGTAGTCGGTGGTTCATGGCGGCGAGCTTGTTGGAAGCCGGGCGACCGGGTGAGACCCGGTCGCCCGGGCACGTCACAGTGCGACCTCCTCCAGCTTGCCTGTCGCAACGTCAAAGATGAACCCGCGGATTGAATCGGTGTGCGGAATGAATGGTGAGGCCTTGATTCGGTTCGCAGACTGCACCACGTCGACTGCGAGATCGCTGAATGCCTCGGCAGCCCACTCGGGCTTGATGCCTGTCTCGTCCTGAATGGACTTCTTGAAATCGTCGTCGGTGAAGGTGAGCATGCCGCAGTCGGTATGGTGAAGGAGGATGATCTACGTTGTGCCGAGGAGCCGTTGGGAGATCGCGAGCGAACGGATCTCATCGTCGGTGACGACCCCGCCCGCATTGCGAATGATGTGCGCATCGCCCTCCTCCAGTCCGAGGACCTTCGACACGTGCAGGCGTGCGTCCATGCAGGCGACGACGGCTAGGTTCTTGGCGGGTGGCAGGGGCAGTGGGCCAGAAAAGGCTTCGGCGTAGGAATTGTTGCGCTCGAGGAACTGGGGAATGACGGACATTATTTCCTTTCAGGATGAATGAAGGCCTGACAGGCCAGGTGATGGGTCAACGATTGCTGAGTGTTTGTGCCGATGGCTGGGTGCTGATGGGGGAGTGGTCAACGACAGAAGGACGACGCGACGCGCATGTTGTCGACGTGACGCCGACGTGTCAGCAAAACCTGCATGAATTGAAAATATCGGGACTTCGATTCGGCTGCTCGTGTAGATCTCGCAGTTGCCAACGATCCGCAGGTGGTTGCCTCGTACAATTCGACAGTGCCAACTTATGAGTTCCGTTGCAGAATGTGCGGTGAGACATATGTCGTCAACCGTCCTATGGATACATCTAATGAACCTTCGCACTGCCCGCAGGGCCATGTCGACACAGTCCGGTTGCTGACGGTCGCGGCCGCGGCTGACGTTTTGCTGGGACAGGTTCTCAATGGTTCCGCGTATTCTGCGGCGCTGAGGAGCTTGGTAGAGGTGTCCGGCGACGCCGATCGTGCCTAGACTCATCGTGTGAAGGAGTCGTGAAAAAGGGTCGCGACCTCGAGCTCCTGCGCCCTGGTGATGTTGCTGGCGGTCGGTTTCATATTATCGAGCCCATTGGTGCAGGCGTCATCGGCCAAGTGTTCACTGCTGAAGATCAACTGTCCGGTCGCCTCGTCGCTGTCAAGGCTCTGCGGCACATGTTCCTTGAAATGCCGAGACTCGAGGCATACGGATCAGCGCTACCGATCGCCCCAATCCTTCGGCGCGAGGCTCGGCTGCTCCAGCAGCTTAGGCATCCTGGCATCTGTCAGTTCCTCGATGCCGGTGAAATCAACGGATGCCCGTGGCTGGCAACGGAATTTGTCGGTCGGAGATTTTTCTCCGATCTCAGCCCGCCACTCGAGCCGCAGCGGGCGTTGATGCTCGTGGGTGGCCTTCTCGAGCCATTGACCTATCTCCATTCAATGGGATTCGTGCATCGTGATATCTCTCCAAGCAACCTCGGATTACGCGACGATGGTTCGCTTGTCATCATCGACTTGGGTTTGGCCCAGCCAATGGGACGCGTTGACCTTGCCACAGTAGAGAGGTTCATGGGAACACGACTTTTCTCCCCACCGGAATGTCACTCCGCAACCGCATTCGAGACATCGCTCACGCCGAGCGCCGACGTATTCTCCACGGCGCGAGTGCTGGAGTGGCTCGTTATGGGTGACGGGATGCGGCCTGCACAGGACGACGAACTCACTGACCTCCCTCGTCAATTGACGAACATCATTCATCAGGCTACCTCGACACGCCCTGAGGCAAGGCCGCAGTCGGTTCGGGAACTGCTAGTTGCTTGCCAATTGGCGCTTGGCTAAATCTGCGAAAAGACCGTTGGCAGACATGAGTTCGTCGAAGGTCCCTTGCTCGCGTAAGGCACCACGATCCATGACGAGGATGTGGTCAGCATTCTCCAACGTGGACAAGCGTTGGGCGACGACAACCTTCGTTCCTGGCATGGATGCGAGTGCTCGGGTCACCAATGCTTGACTCACGTTGTCCAAGGCGCTGGTTGCTTCATCGAGGAGGAGTACATCGGGAGATCGAGCAATCGCGCGCGCAATGAGCAGCCGCTGCGCCTGACCGCCCGACAGTGTTTGCGGGCTGATGATGGTGTGCATCTTCATCGGCATGGCGTTGATGTCATCGGCAATGTTCGCCTGCTCAGCCACGATCCAAGCTATGTCCTCGGGGATTTCTGCACCGCCTCCGATGTTGTCCAAAATCGACCCGTTAGCAACTTGGCCACCTTGGACCACGACGCCAAGCCTTGAACGGATCGATGCGGGGATGATGCTCTTGATGTCATGCCCGTCGATGAGCAGTTGTCCGCTTTCGGGATACTCCAGAGCTGAAAGGAGGCGGAGTGCTGTTGTCTTACCCGAGCCCGATGGGCCAACAATGGCGGTCGTGGCTCCCGCCTTGATCGTGCATGAAAAGTCTTGAAGGACGAGGGGTAGCTCTTCTAAGTATCGGAAGGACACACGCCTGAACTCGTAGTCCCCCCGGATATGTGTGAGGAACTCCGCTTCAAGGTCCTGCTCCTGGACTGCGTCAAGGATGGGACTGACCAAACTCAACACTGGCTTGGCCGCGGCGATTGCCGGCACCGCCGATGAGACGCCGACGATCGCACCGAGCACGGAACCGAATGCGGTCGAGAAGGCGATATAGGTCGCCGCGGTGATAGTGGGGCCGTCATCCCAGGTTAACACTCCGATGATCATGAGGAACGCAATGCTTGACAGTGATCCAATGAGCGCAAGATATGTTTGCAGCCTGCCCGACAGTACGGTTTGCGCTGCCTGATTCGTGATCTGGTCCGCCTGCTTCAAAATAGAGATATCGGTGAAACGCATCTCGGCGCCAGCAACCCGAATTTTGGAGATTCCGCCCACGAGTTGGACGAACCAGGCGGAAGCCTCCTGCTGGGAATCATTTGCCGTACGAATGAGGGAAGACATTCGACGAGTCAGCCACATCATGAACACGATAGTGACGACAAAGATCACGAGCGACGCCCAAGCGAGCGGCGCACTGTATCGGAAGAGCAAAATGAAATTGACGAGAGAGAACACCGCAGCAAGAATCGACGTTACCGTCTGCGAACTCAGCAATTGCTTGAGCGAATCCACGGCGATGATCCGATAGGCGAGTGCGCCGCTGCTGTATTCCCGGAAGAACTTCAGGGGCAGCCGAAGGGTTCGATCCCAAATTGCGGCCTCAACCCGCATCTGCGCAACCTGGGTCAGCCGAGAAGTCGCGAAGTTTTGCACCACGACAAATGCACCCGCGCTCAAGGCAAGCACGGTCAACGCAATACCGATGCCCACGGTATTCACAATGTTGCCTTGCGGTACGAAGACGCCAAGTACTGAGCTGGTGAAGATGGGCGTCGCAAGGCCCAGAAGTGCAACAAGCAGCGAGCAACCCAAGATCAGCATCAGGGTAGAACCTGATCCTCGGACGGCGAGCCGTCCCATGTCGAGGAAGGTTGCCTTCCGACCCAGTGGAAAACCTGAATAGACCATGAGGCCTTGGACCGACAATGGTGTCTTGCCCTCGATGACTCGATGACGCGATGAATCCGAGGCGGACTGGTAATACATCCGGCGCTTACGCGGAAGTAACGCCACCGGAGTGGTGGACCCATCGGCGTCTTTTATGAAGCCGACAAGGGGCGAGGTGGCTCGCGATGTCCAACCGCTTCCAAGATGAACCGGTTGTACTCGCAAACCGGAATTCCGGGCGATGGACACCACTGCTTTCACGCCACGGTCGGCAAGGGCGCGCGGTTCTTGGACCGTGAATCCCCCGGCCTCTCCCACCAGGCGCAGGATGTTCACCTCATCGAACGCCGAGGGGAACCTACTCGCGTGACCTCCTGCTTTGGCTGGATTGTGGACGTCATCTCGCAGCCGGGCAGTGGTCAACCCCTCGAGTCGGGCGTCCACCTTGGTGGCAGATTCGAAGAGGTCACTCTGAATACTTGTTTGGCGCAGTAACTCTGATGAGGCCATCGTGGTGAGCGCGGCAACAAGGTCGGCCTCGCTGTGACTCGCCGTGAGCGGGGTCTTGAGATGGTGTGAGGCGTTAAGTGCCCGGATCAGCGGCGAGAAGTCGGTTTCGGCTGGTCGCGCGGCATGCGCAACGATCTCCGCTCCGGCACGAGCCTCGCCGATGATCGCCGTGGTGCCGGATGCCACACCCACGAGGAAGAGAGGACCTTCCACGCTCAAAAGGGGCCATCGTCGCCCCGAATCACCGGTGACGAACAGGTCTACGTGGCCGGACCGAATCTCAACTCCATGGGATCCGACCAGCGAAAATGACCGATCGGAGTGTTGGCTAGGTTCCGACATCGCCGCCCTTTCCAGCATCTGCCACGAGGCTTGCGTACAGCCCCCCAGCTGCGATGAGCGAATCATTCGTCCCGCGCTCGGCTATGACTCCGCCTCGGTCAAGGACAATGATCTCGTCTGCATCACGGATTGTGCTGAGCCGATGGGCGATGATCACTGTTGAGCAGCCTCGCGCGCGTACTGCGTCATCCATCGCCTTCTCAGTCGTGGTGTCCAGGGCACTTGTGGCTTCATCCATGACGAGGATTGCTGGATTTCGCACAAGGGATCTCGCAATTTCCAGTCGTTGCATTTCGCCAGTGCTGAAGTTTCGACCACCTTCTCGGACATCAGCGTCGATCCCATGGGGTCGTGACAGCACCTCATCCAAGATTTGCGCGTCGCGAAGTGCCTGGTAGATCAAGTCATCGGGAATCGAGTCATCCCACATCGTGAGGTTTTGTCGCACCGTCCCGGCGAAGAGCATGATTGTTTGATCGACCTTTGCTAAACCCTGACTCATCACGCGCGGCGCAATTTCAGTGAGGTTCCGGTCGTCGTACGTGACGGAACCACTCCAGGGAATATAGAGACCGGAGATGAGATTTCCGATCGTTGTCTTGCCCGCACCAGACGGACCGACGAGTGCGATCCGATGGCCAGGGGAGAGGGTGAGGCTCAGGTCCTTGATCAGCGCTGGGCTCGAGGGTACGAAGCCGAACGACACATCACGCAACTCGATGGCGCCCGTCAACGGGGCCATTGCGCGTTCGATGGGGGTTGCGTCGGTTCCCAGGCTGCGCTGGGTGACGGTGAATCGTGAATCAAGGGGAGTCGACAGCGCGTCGTCAAGACGCTGCAGGTCTGTTTGGATCGTCTGAATCTGGCTCGCGGTTGCAACGAGGGTGTTGACCGGGGCCACGATGCCCGCCGTTAGTGCCTGGAAGGCTAAGAGTCCGCCGAGGGTGAAGTCACCGTTGATGACGCTGATGCCTCCGAGCACCAGGATCATCGCGTTGGTGACGAGCGTGACCACGGTCGGGACTGCGCTGATGATCGCAGTGGGCGTGACGAACGATGCCTCCGCGTCGACCACCTTTGTCTGCTGCCGTGTCCATTGACCGAAAATCTCATCCTCAAGCCCGCTGGACTTGACGGTCTCAATCGATTGGAGAGCGCCGATCGTGATGCTCTGCAGATGTCCGCTCTCGCTCATGAGCAGGCCCTGGCCGATTGTTCGCCGTCGCACGACGGCCCGCAGGGCGATGACATTGATCGCAGTGAGTGCGACAACGACGATGGTGAGAATCCAGTTGTAGGCGATCATGACGCCGATGTACGCGATGATCGCGATCATGCTGATCATTGAAGCGGCCAGTTGGCCTGCTAGGAGCTGCGCCACGGCGCTGGAGTAGCCCATTCGCTGAACAAGGTCGCCGACGTTGCGTTGGCCGAAGAAGAGCAGCGGCAACTTGAACAATCGAAGAGTGAACGCCGCATTGCTGCTAAAGGCAATCTTTGCCTGCACCCGGCCAAGTGCGCCGTATTCCAAGGATATAAGGGCAGCGCGCGTGACTCCGATGAACAGGAGGGCGCCGATGAGGAAGGTAAGCGTGGTCCGTCGCTCTGCGATGAGAATCTGGTTGACGAACGTTGAACTAATTGGCGCGAGGAGAAGTCCGGGCAGCATGGCAAGCAAACCTGCGATGAACGCGAAAATGACTCCCGCACGAGACCCGGTGAGGCGTCGAACGAGTCCAGGTCCGGCGCGATAGGGGTGGCCCCCCTTCTTGAACGAGGGGGTCCGCGTGAATGTGATCGCAGCGCCTGAATAGTTGGCGGCAAAGTAGCTCTGCGAGTACTTTTGCCGACCCAGTGCTGGGTCGTTGACGTAGAACGTTCCGTTCTTGGCCCCCTCGAGGACGACGAAGTGGCGGTGCCTCCACCAGACGACGGCAGGAGTCGCGAGGCCCTGTAGTTTCTCGAACGCGATCATCTGGCCGTCTGGCTCGAGTCCGAATTCCTTAGCGCCGTCCATGATTCCGGTGGCGGTGGCCCCATCGCGCGAAATGTGACACCCAGAGCGAAGAACGCTGAGTTCCACCCACTTGCCGAGGCTGGCCAGCACCATGCCAAGAGAGGCGGCGCCACACTCGACAGCCTCAATTTGCAGCAATGTAGGAACTCGGCGAATCCTCTTCGTGGAGATTCGAGTCTTGGTTGGTGCCTTGGCTGACATGTCAGCCGTTCGATCCGAAGAGGAACGAAAGCGGATTCGTCTTCACTTCAGTCACCGTCAGGGTCGCTTGGGCGCCGGAGACGACGATGGGCGTCATCCCCTCCTTCACCGACTCTTCAACCTTCTTGTAGTCGGCAACGTTCGCGTAGCCGAGGTAGACCTCGAAGGTGTTGCCGCGGTCGCTCTTCATCAGGTTTCGAGCAAAATACGGATTGCCCGTCATGAGGGCCACGCGCGACTCTGACACGGGGAAGGCGCCAACGGACAGCAACACAACTGGCGCCGTCAACACCTGACCCGATGTTCCGACGGCGGACAGTGTGAGTGACGGTGCCGACTTGATAATGTCTGCCATGTCATCGGATACGAACGCAAGGCCAGCAAGCGGTTCACTCGCACCGACCCCCGCCGTGGTTGGCTGCATGTTGAAGATTGCACCCCGGGCGATCACCTGACCTTTCGTGACCGGAGATCCGAGCACGACGTTCCACGAGGAGACGAGGACTACGTCGCTTTGATTGACCGGCACGGCCAGGCCAGCGCTGATTGGGTCGATCGTGGCGACTGGGGCGCCCTTGGGGATGACGACCCCCGGACTCACGATAGACGCGATGGTGCCATCGGTGGGCGCCGTGATCTCGTAGATCAATCCGCCCCCGGCAGCGACCGCCGGCACCTGCGTGAGCACGCTCACGCTGCCGAGGTAGCCCCAAATTCCAGCAGCCGCCAGCAGTAGAACCACTGCGAGGAGCGCAACCCAAGAACGCGTTGATGTTGGGCGTCCGAGATCCGGGAGCGCTCCCTCGCTCGTAGCCTCTGGAGCAGTTCTTTTATCCACGTTCCCCACCTCATCCACCTCGGGAGATCTTGGGCGCCATCGAGTGCTCCAGCGCGTCTTCCTCAGGAAGTTCAATCATTGGCAGACCGAAGATCTCCATGCCAGCAGCAACTCCGGCCATGAGACGCTCATAGAACTCGGCACGCGAACCGAGATTGTTCTCTGCGAGATAGACATCGATATCGGCCGGTGGTTTCCATTGAGAAAGATTGCTGTAAACGGCCATGGCAGCGCTCAGTCCCAATTGGGCATGCCGATGTGGGGAGCCGCTCATAACCCGTTCCTGAAAGGCTGCCCCTCGTCGAGTTGCCCGATATTCGCCGGTGCGTCGCAAGTGATTCAAGAATTCTGTCGTAAACAGTGTGTACAGCGAATGCCCACCGACCCAGGCGCGAGCGCGGCGGATGTACGCCTCTTCTCGCACCCATGCCTGGACTTGTTCAGTCGTGAGATCCAATGACGCGCACTCGTCTTGAAGTTGCTCCGGCGGGACTCCCAGATCTCCTGCGATCGCGGCGCGGGCGGCTTCGTAGTCCGACTCTTGAAGCTGCACCCCAAAGCCGACCATGAGGCGATGGAGTGCACATCGTTCGCGGACGTCCATCCAAATCTCTGCGGAACGGTTGTCGGTCAGGCAGAAGAATCGCCGGATCTTGTCCAGGGAAATTGGGTCGCCGATATCGCTCGTCACGACGACATCACGAGCAGATGTCGCGTCGTAGACCAAGGAGAAGGGTAACTCGGGTCGCTGATCCATCGGCATCAGATCATTCGGGAGATCTCGAAGCACCTGCATGGCCTCGCGAGCGTCATTCGCCTTCACACTTACTCGATGGGCTCGAAGATACGCGTCGAATTCCCCGACGCGATGTTCTGTCATCGACGGCAGTTGCGTTGCGTCGTGGACGCTCTCGAGGAGATGTCGTTCCATGAACCAGCGGTTCTTCTGCTGCGAGAGGAGTGACTGGAGTTCAGGCTCGCTCAGCAAGCCGGCTGCGTGGGCGGCCTTCAGGGAAGCGCGGATGTCCACCATGGCATCCGTCACGGGTCTGAAGCCAAAGTCTTCATCGGTGTGGGAGAGCGCTACTTCATCATCGTCTTCGATGAGGCCCTCGTAATAGCCACGAAAGACCTCCCCAACTCCGATCATGCCAAATGGTGCGCATTCAGCCGCCCGCAGGGCACCCATGCTGCTGGCGCCGATGACCCACACTCCTTGGCGCATGGCGTCGATGATTTCCTTGTGATACGTGGCCATCGACTGGAAGAACGAGCCATCGATAAGTGCGATGGCATGGGGACGAAACGTCCGCACAGCTGACAGCAGGTCACCCATCGAAGCTGGAGGGAGGAAGAGCGCATTCGGATAAATTGTCCGTGCCTCGGCGCGAGTCAGTGACGGACCAAGGAAGACGATGTCCGGTCCCCTCATGCGGTCGCCAGGACCTTCATCGCTGCCTGCGCACGCGGGCCGGGCGTGTAGTGCTCAAAGCGATACCCCTCGAGCCCTGGAACGATGACGCGCACCACTTGGACGGGGTCACCTGGTTTGGTATGACGCTTCACGAGGACCGCCGGCATCCCGGCACCCGCCAACGCGTCGACCATTTGGACAATGTCGCCAATGATCGAGCCGGAGGAGGTACTCGTTCGCTTCACCACATCACGCCGCCCCGAGCCTGGTGTTGCGTAGTGATTCGAGTGGAGCAGTGAGGCATCGCGACCACTTCCGAATTGATCATCCCGGGAGCCCGCGATGATCAATCCTCGGGACTGCATCGCCTCGGTCACCGCGCGGCACAACGCGACGCCCGGGTCGAGGCCTGCACCGTAGCCACCGAAGGTGCCCGCCCGGACAACCGCAAGGTCATGAACATACGCCTTGTAGGTGGGCACGCCCACCTCCTGTGTGTTGTCGAAGACGAACAGGCGAATCTCTGCACGTTCAATCTGCTCGCGAAGGCTGTGAAATGGCTCCCCGAAGTGAGCCGAGAGTTGGTCGAGATCAAGTGCCGGTTCGTAGCCATCGTTGTCGTCGAACGCCTTACTCATTGCGATCGAATCCCGCTCCACGAGTTCCGTGAGGCCACTGAGGATCGCCTCAAAAATGTTGTTCCCGCTCGCCAGCCCGTTCGAGGATGTCACAAACGTGCTGAGTGAAAGGCGCGACGTGAGAACTGCCTCAATCAACTCGGAGGGGGCGACGACGCAGGCTCCGGAGACGATGTCGTCCATCTCCGTCCAGTAAATGGGGAGCCGATGGTTCCACAGAGACAACTTCATCTGCGGAAGGAGGTCGCCGTCCGCGAACAACGTCGATTGCTTGGACAGATCGTCCTGGGTTGCCTCAAATCGATCAAAGTGATCCTCCTCCCAGTGTGTCTGCTCGATCGCCTCCATCATGGCGCTGATCTTGCTTGCCTCGGGAGTGAGCCCTTTGCCACTTCCGTTCGACAGCGTGCGCCCCATCGGCTTCAGGGCCGTATGGATTGGAATTCCGACTCGATCGAGGTGCGTGACGTTTGCAACCCGGGTTATGCCGTAGTCGCGCAGATACGGGGTCACCCGCTCGATTGATGCGGAAGCAGATGATGTTCGGGGCATGGCTCCGGGTGATGGCGCGAGAACGTTTGATGCTTCGGCGACTTCCGTTTCGGTGAAGACGTGGCGAAGCCGTGCCAAGGCGATTCTTGAATCGATTGACACGACTTCGCCCTCTTCCAAACTGCTTTCGGTATTACGCGGCCGCGCAAGCAGTCATGTTGAAGTAGGTGCTACCGCCAGCAACCTCGCTCATGCTGCGAATCTGATCCTGGCTGGGGAGCTCGCTGTCGAGGGTCGGCTGCGCGATCCCAGCGTCGGCAAGAATCTGCGAGCGCTCGGCAACGGTCGTGGCATCGTGCAGGCGCTGGGCCAGTGCGGGGTCATTCTTCATAGCTTCCAGCATCGCGTCGTATGACATTTGGATTCCTTCGTTGGAGGTGGGAACTCGTGCTCATGACGGTTCAACCTCCGAACGGTAAGTGAGGAAGGGGGATCGAGCATGTAATGGGGAGTCATTGTCTTCGGAAAACCGTAGATGACCTTGCTCAATCGGCGGACGGGTGTTGCGGTGACGATCGTTCGGTCGGAGAGTTCACCTTTATGTTTCCTAAGACGGTGGTTGATCAGCGCCTAGGGATTCGAAAAGGCGACTTCCGCTCGGTACAACTCGTTGAGGATTGCCTGCGTCAGATCGATGCAATTGACCCGATGGTGGGTGCCTTCGCGGAGGTGTCCTACGACCGCGCTTTGGAGCAAGCGGCGCGAGTCACCTCTGACGACCGGCGTCCCTTGGCGGGCATTCCGATTGCTATCAAGGCGAATCGCGATGTCGCAGGAACTCTTACTGAGCACGGGTCGGTTGCGCTGACCGGCCGGCGGCCCGAAGAGGACGATCCAGTCGTGAGCCGACTCCGGTCGGCGGGAGCGATCATTGTCGGCACCACTGTGTGCTCTGAGTTCTCCCTTCTCCCGTCCTGCGAACCCGCGTTGCACGGCCCAGTTGCCAACCCACGTGGGACTGGCGTTGGCACTGGAGGATCCTCCGGGGGTGCCGCAGCGGCGGTGGCCTCAGGGATGGTCACGCTTGCCCATGGCAATGACGCCGGGGGCTCCTTGCGGATTCCGGCTAATGCCTGCGGAGTGACGGCCGTGATGGGAATCTCGAATGGCTCCGGCACGGGCGAGGGTGTCGTTGCAGCCAGTCTCGCTGACGCATTGCTCGGCTGCGGTGTGCTCGGGACGTCGCCTCACGACACGCCCCACGAACTGTCTCGCCACACGGCTCGCTTCGACCCGGAGCAACAGTCCCCAGGATTCCGAGCCAGCCTCATTACGAGAGCTCCTGACGGTACCCAGGCGACGATCGATGAGGTGGCGACACTCGTGTCAGCTGCGGCAATTCTTCGCGATTCAGGCTGGTTGACATCATTCGCTGACGACTCGGACGGGCACGAGTACATTGGCCACAGATTCGCCGCGCACGCTCCAATCGCTCGAACGCGGATTCTGAGGTTGATCGACGTTTCCTCTGAACCGCCGCTCGAACCCTACACACGCGAATTCCTCGATCACGCGAGCCGGGTTCCTGACCTAGCCCACCGCCGAGCTCGGGAGGCAGCGGAGGACTGGGTCCGAGGATTCGACGCCGAGCACATTCATCACGACGTGCTTGTCTCCCCGATTCCGTTGCCGCCTCCGACCGGAGTTCTCAATGGCGATTTCGGGCTTCCGCGACTCGCCTCCTTGAGTAGTGCACTCATCGCCTTCGCCTGGCCGTTTAACACCCTCGGTTGGTATTCGATCGCGGTTGCCGGTGTTCAATTGAGTGCGAGGCCCCGGGATCTGCTCAGCCTCATCAGTGCTGCGCGTACCGTTGAGCACTGCCTGCAGTCGCCAGCGGAAGTAGCCCGCTGACCGTGCACCAGCCATTGGCGTCCGTGGTGAAGGTGAGCCCATCTCGAAGAACGCCGGCAAGACCAACCCCCTGTTGAACCTGTGCAGTCGGGCCGGTTCCGTTGTCGCGAGCCTCGACGAAGATGTGGTTGGACGCCACCCCTGCTGTCACGTGCATTCGCCGCGCGCCCCCGTGGCGCGTGGCATTGCTCGCGAGGTCAGCCGTCAGAACCTCGAAACTGCGCAGAACGTCGGGATCAGATTCCATGTGGGCCAAGGCGGCTCCGCTGATCTCCCAAGAAATATCAAGAAGGCCCTGCCACTGGAATCTGAGTGCGGCCAACACCTCACAGGCCGAGTTGAACTCCGTTCGCGGATCTTGCGTCAGCCTCTCGAGATCGAGGTGGCACCGGGCGAGGAGCTGTCGGCAGCACTCCATGGTCTCATCAAAAGCCTCCGGCCCTTGAAAGCGCAGCACCATCGAGATGGTGGCCAGCCGTCCCTGAATTGGCCCATGCAACAACGCTGCGCTTTGAGCGCACATGCGCTCGTACTGTCGCGCCAAATCCGCGTCGAGCACGTCGAGTGCCTGAACAATGTGGGTGAGGGCTTCCTCCGTTCGCGCCCATAATCTTCGGTTCGCACCGATGAGCGAAGCTGCGGCTGGCAGCAAGACCGCTGCAAGGAAGACAAGGACCTGGTTCGGTCCGCTCAACAGAGGTGAGGTGGCACTCGCGAGTTGGGGATGTGGCGCCAAGGCGTTTGCCACGAGGTAGGCAATGAGAATTCCCCCCGCGCTCCCCAAGACGTTGCCGATCGTGACCACCACGATGCGCGGCAATGCGGAGTGCTGGTGAACCGCTTCGGCGAACGGAGCCAGAGCACGCAGGAGGAGGCACGCGCTCCCCACCCCTGCGATCACGGTAATGAGGGAGATGGGCGTGGGCATCGGCACGGACGCGATCAGGAAAACTACCCCCAGCAACGCGGACAGCGCGGGCTCAATGCGTACTTCGCTGAGTGCCCTTAACCTCCGCGGATGAGTTGGTGGTCGTTTATTGATCGGCGGTTTGCCATCGAAGGGTGTGCTCCCCAGTTTCGCTGAACGTCCAGCCAGACTCAACATGTCGTAACTGGTCTGGCGAACGAATTCTCGTGAAGCTTCAGCGATCACTCCCACGAGATGCTGGAAGTCAGGCTCTCGCGATGCGAGATCTTTTGAGGCAATCGCCCGGGACAACCGATCCAGTGGCGCGGCGACGCTGAGGCGAACTGATGAGGCGATGCGTGCCCGCTCCTGATCGAGCCGAAGCCACCGGTTTTCACTCGACTTCTTCAACAAATGGATGCTTCGATCGAGATCCCCTGCTGACTTCTCCTGCAAGAAATGTGCCGCTCTCACTCCGGCGATGAGCGCCACACATGCGAGTGGTGAGGCAATCGACCATGTCATGGAGACGAGTGAGAAGTTTTGCGTGGAGGGCTCGATTTGATTGGCGATTGATACCTCGACGCCGTACCGAATTACGGAGACCGCCGTCCAAACGAATGCAGCGAGAAGAAGGTATCGACGACGGGGGACTCGTCGGATCGCCCATCGCACGGCAACGAGAGCCGGCATGAGAACAAGCATTGACGACGAGGTGAACAGGAGGACCCCTTGATCATCGCTAAGACCACACCGAACTGCACGAAGGATGGTGGCCACACTCGCGAACCCTGCAAACAAAGCGAAGGTTCGCGGTTGCAGTGCGAAGAATGCCGTCTCCTCGAGGAGCCTTCGCCTGCCGCTTTCGAGTACCTCTCTCTTGTGCAGTGACACCATCAGCGAATGATGATTCGGCCAGAATCCCATAGTTTGGCAGCCTTGACTCGCGCGTTCCCCTCGCGCGCCTGTTCAATGCCGAGCGCCGCGAAGACCCGTTGCACCATCGACTCGGCAGCCCTGAGGGATGTTCCTCGCTGTTCTGCGATCGCCGCGTTGGAGTAAGCCTGCGCCACGAGCCGTAGCACCTCTGCCTGGTCAGCGCTGAGTTCAATGAGGCCTGTCTGAACCACGGTGGAGCTCTCTTGATAACGACCCGAAATCGCCGCGCTAATCGCAGCTGACAACTCTGCCGGCGACGAAACCGTGCTCTTGACGAGGTACACCACGTCATTGGGCAAGCCCCCGAGCGAGGAGACTGCAAGGAGAGGTGACGTGTGCGCGGTAAGGACGACGATGGCTATCCAAGGCTTGACGTCCGCAACCCATCGGCAGAGGTCGACTCCCGTCGGGCCGGGGCCCATGTCGAGATCGCATACCAACGCATTGGGATCACCGTCGGTTAACGCCACGACGGCTTGTGCGACCGATTCGCAGGGTACCACATTCCAGCCCTCCGAAACGAGGGCATGTGCGATCAGATTCCGTGAGAAGGGCTCATCCTCCATCACGACGACTCGACCGCGGGTCTGTGAGGCCACGATTCACAATAGCCCGTCAGAGCATGGATTGCGGTTGGATAGATCGGGTTCGAGACATGTGCGCCAGGAATACCCGAGGAGTAAGACATGAAGAACCCCGATGAGCCGCCGGAGACCGTCATGTTCATTCGTCACGGTGAGAAGCCCGGGGATGGTGCGCCGCCTCACGGAGTGACGAAGGAAGGCGGGATCGACGACCATTGCCTGGCTGTGCGGGGCTGGACTCGAGCAGGTGCCCTTGCTGCACTCCTCGCCTACGCACCCTCTCCATCACATCCGTATGTGGCGAAACCTGATCGGATTATCGCGACGAGGCCGACCCCGGAGGCGATGAGCAAGCGGGAGATGGAAACCGCGTCGCCAACTGCTCATCGGCTCGGGATCGATGTCATTGATCGACACGCACGGGGTAATGAGGCGGATCTCGTCCGTGAGGTGCTGAGCACGCCTGAGTCAACCCTGATCGTTTGGCATCACGGAGCTATATCGACACTCGTCGGTCAGTTTCCCGTCGCAAACCTGCACGACATCCCACAGGAGTGGCCCGAGAAGCGCTTCGACCTCATCTGGATCCTCGTCCGAGTGCCTGGCCAGGAACTCAGCTATCGCTTTGTCATCGTCCCGCAAATGCTGCTCGCGGATGATGCTGAAGTGACGTAGCGGATGCCGCGTCTCGCATGCAGTGATCCCCAGCGTGTTCCGGCGATGAGTCTGGGAGGATGACATCATGACGGGTTTGTTCGCCACCGGCACCATCGTCGCGAGCCTTGCAATGGCCACTTGGGCTCTCGTTCATCTCGTGCTCAACCGGCCGATGAGTCGGGCCCTGCATTCCAGTCAGCTGGTGATCGCTGCGCTGTTCATCGTCCTTGCAATCGGCGGCATCGTCCAGATGATCGGCTCCGATCGGGATTTCGCTCGAGTCGAGTTCGTCGGGTATCTGGCATTGAGCCCGGTTATCCCGATCGGCTCCTGGTGGTGGACCCGGGGCGATAGGACCCGGGTCGGCTCGGCGATCATTGTTGTCGTCGGTCTCGTCATGCCGGTGCTCGTCGCGCGAATCCAGCAGGTCTGGACCGGCGGTGGCTGAGCGATCGACGGGTGGCGCCCGCCTGCTCGTTGTCGTGTACGCGATAGTTGCGGTCGCAGCGACAGCCCGGTCAGCGGTCCAACTGTTCACCCGATTCGACGAGGCTCCCGTTGCCTACCTGCTGTCGTTACTCGCGGCGGTCGTCTACATCATCGCGACGGTTGCGTTGTCCCGGGCCGGTCGCACGAGTCGGCGGGTGGCGACTGCGGCCTTGGTCTTCGAACTTTCGGGAGTCATCTTCGTCGGGACGGCGAGCTTGGTGTTCCCCGACGCATTCCCGAGGGCGACAGTCTGGTCGACCTACGGCAGTGGCTACCTCTTCATTCCGCTGGCCCTGCCAATCATCGGGCTGTGGTGGCTCCGGCGGACGTCGGCCGCGGCAGCCGGTCCCCGCGCCCACGACTCGTAGGGCAGACTCAGTTGTAGTTGTCCCACCATCGAAGGAGCACACCGTGGCCGCAGTAATCGAGTACAGCATGCGAACGAAGCCCGAGTTCTTCGACGAGGTCCTCGACGACTACATCGCGTTCGCCGACGAGTTCGGCATCATGAACCCGAATGAGGACCTCATCCTCGTGACGGCGGATCGAAGGCGCCAGATCATCCGCGGGATCGGCGTGTTCGCGTCGGCTACCGAGGCTGCCGAGGTGGGCCATGCGGCGATCTTCGAGCAGTTCCGGGTCACCGTTGCCGATAAGCTCACCGAGGTGCCCGAGCGCGAGGAACTCGAGCTCATCCATGTGTTCGTCAAGGACATCACCTGACATAGGACCGGCGTCACACGTGCTTGGCCAAGAATCGCTTTACCTGACGGATCGAGTCGGTCCATGGCCCGTACAGGTAATGGCCGGCTCCGCGGTACTCGACGAGGGTCACCTCTTTGCCCGCCTGGTTCAATGCGCGCTCGGTGGCTCGGGCCCACTCGATGTCACAGCTCTCATCACTCGTCCCATGGAGCATCAGCACCGGCTCGGTGACGCGCGCGAGGTAGTTGCGTGACGACATCGTCCGCCAGAAGGCCGGATTAGACTCCGGGCTTCCGTAACGGGCGATGATTTGGCGCCCGAGGTTCCCGTCGAAGCGCTGCCAACGGTTGAAGTTGTCGACGATGTCGGTGCTTGTTGACGCATAGGTGATGACTGCGTCGTAGACCCCTGGCCTGATCACCATGGCTTGGAAGGCGACGCCGCCGCCCATTGATCGTCCGAGGAGAGCCACCCTTCCTGAGTCGATGAAGGGGAGAGTCGAACTGCGCACCGCGAGCCCGGTGTTGATGACGTCAGCGGCATAGCCCAAGCGCAGGGAGACGTCGCTGCTCGGATCATCGTCGGAGCCTGCGTGATTGCGGTAGTCGACGTGCAGGGCGACATAGCCGTTCCGTGCCACCCAGTCCTGCTCCCGGCGGAAGCCCTGGCCTGTGACGTACACGGCCGGATCGATGTACCCATGGGCGAGGACGACGACGGGGAACGGGCCCTTGCCCCGCGGCTTGTTCATGATCCCGCTGATCGTTAGGTCGCCACTTTCATAGGTGATGGCGTGCCGGGTGTAGGCAGAGGTCGAGCCAATGTCCTTGCGGATGCGGAGGTCGCGGCCCTCGTAGGTTTCCAAGATGGCTGCGGGGATCGAGGGGTCGGACTCGGCGGCAGCAGAGGGCGGCGCAACCACGAGCGCCGCGATGGTCGTGAAGAGGAGGGTGATCGACATGGCAGCGGTGCGCACGGAGAAAGCGTCCATAGTTCGATGCCACGGCGAGGGAGCTCCGAGCGCAGAACTCATGTGGTGACGACGGGGCATCGTTTGCGGGCCCGGCCCGGGGGCAGATGGGTGCAGAGGTCGCTCGCGGGTACAGCGCCCTCCCAGTGGACCGACCAGTAACTGCCCATTCCGCGAACGCATGCATCGACAAGGTCACGGGCCTTGCCGCATGTTCGAGCGCCAATGCTCAGGTCTTCCGGGTGGAACTTGACCGTCCGGCTGCCGAGCCCGCGCGCGCACATGGTTTTGCCGAACGTGCTGCCGGCGCCGCGGCACCATGACAGGGCTCCATCGAAGTCATCCGGGTGAACCGTCAGCCAAACGACGGGGGAGTAGAACCAGCATTGGGCATCATGGGGCGAGCGAGTGCTCTGGCAAACCTTGCGGGCGGCAGCATGGTCGGCGGCGCTGAAGAGCTGCATGAAGACTCCCTCGCCGAACATGAGTCCGTGGCCCATGCCATGCCAGCAGGATCCGTCCTGCCGCGGGGCACAGACGGTGAGCATGGCGGCCTGCGGATCAGCCGACTCGGCGAGGGCCTGCTCAATGACCCCGTGGGTGAACCCGCCCCCGCAGACATCGTCCCGGTCGTTGAGGGCATCGCCCACCCGTCCACCTGCCTGTTCGAGGGCAGCATGACCGAGATCATGGGAGATGGCATGGCAGACGCCGCTGATGCCCAGCTCGCGTTGCGCGAGGAGGCTGAGCGCGTCAAGTGCGCGCCGGCTCCCCTCTTGGACCTGAATCGCGAGCACGGCATCACGGGTGGTGGAGTAGATCTCGGCGGCTTTTCGGCGAGTGGGGGGTGGCGGGGGAGTCGAGTCAGCAGCGGGTGACGCACTGTTGGTCGAGGGGGGTGCAGCCGCGTGAGGATTGGCGGTCGAGCAGGAGCCGACCAGTGCGGTCGCGCCGAGGATCATCGCGACGAGACCCGTCCGCCGCACCGTCACTCCAGGGTGAGATCAATATGCCAGAGGACTGGCGCCGTCCCGAGGATCTTTGTCATGCCGGCCAGATCATTCGGCCGCCACCGCGCGGCACGAGCGCATCGACCCCGGCGAGCTCCGTGCTCGTGAGCAGCGGGGCTGTGCCTGCCCGGGCGTTGGCGGCGGACTGGCGTCCGTCACGCGCTCCGGGGATCACGGTGCTCACGGCCGGATGGCTGCGCGCGAACCGAAGCGCGAACTCGGCCATGGACTCTCCCTCGGGCAGGAGCGGTCGCAGGCCGTCAACGACCGCCAAGTCGCTCCGGTACTGCGCGTTCTGCTCTGGATCCTCGATCCATGCGACTCGGAAGTCACCGGCGGGAAAGCTGCTTTCGGTGGTGAACTTATCTGCAAGCAGGCCCATGGCCAGTGGGCCCCTGACGATCACGCCGATGCCGTTGGCCTCGCAGTAGGGGAGGATCTCCTGCTCGGGTATGCGGTTGAGGATGGAGTAGTCGATCTGCAGGACGTCGCAGTCGCCGCCGGCGTTGAAATAGCGGAGGTGGTCGATGTCGCCGGTGCTCACGCCCCACGCTCGGACCTTGCCCTGTGCCTTGAGTTGACGGAATCCCTCGATGAAGGCATCAGTGTTCGGCTCGGTGTAGTTGATATGGCATTGAATGACGTCGAGATGATCGGTGTTGAGTCGCTGGAGCGAGGTCTCGACGCCGCGGACAATCGATTCAGGGGTGTCGTATCGCGAATGGTTTGCTTCCCGGTCGAAGCCGTTCCAACCGATCTTGCTCGCGACGATGAATCGGTCGCGGCGCCCGGCCATGGCCTGACCGAGGAGTTCCTCGGAGTGGCCGTCACCGTAGATGTCGGCGGTGTCAAAGAAGGTGACGCCGGCATCAAGTGCCACTTCGATGGCCTCGAGCGACGCGGCATCGTCCCCGGGCCCCCATTCGCTCCCGGCCACCGCCCATAGACCTAGGCCGAGGTCGGAGACGGTGATTGCGGTGTTCGACCCGAGGGGTCGGTGCGTGAGCCCGGACGGGTCAGGGCGTTGAGTTGCGCTCGCAGACATGATCGTGCCCTCAGCCCTGCTGGCCCATGGACCACAGTGACCACAGGGTCGTGCGAACCCGGCGTGGCTGGGCGAGAACCGTGACGATCGCGAACGCGACATCCTCGGGTCGCATGTAGTCGGCGAGCGACGGGTCGCCGGCAGTTCGTCCGTCGCCAATGGCGAATTCAGTCTCGACGCCAGCGGGGCAAATGGCGGTGACGCGGATGCCCTGTGATCGAAGCTCGCGATCCATCGCGCCGGCGAGCCCGACCTGCGCGAACTTCGTGCCCGCGTACACCGCTTCATCTGCGCCCCCGCGAAGGCCAGCTGCGCTCGAGACAATGACGATATCGCCGCCGCCGGTAGTGCGAAGCATCTCGGGGATGGCTGCGCGGACGGTCCAGACGGTGCCGGCGAAGTTCGTATGCATCATCTCGGCGAGCCGCTCGTCGGAGGTGTCCATGATGCCGCCGTAGATGCCGATCCCCGCATTCGGGACAACTGAGTCGATCCGACCCCAGCGGTCGACAGCCGCCGCGACCAGTCGTGCGTTGTCAGCAGGCACCGAGACGTCGCAGACGACACCGACGGCATGATCGGCGCCGAGCTCTTCGACAAGCGTGGTGAGTCGCTCCTCGCGCCGTCCGCCGAGGGCGACCTTGGCCCCGGCCGCGACAAGGAGGCGCGCAGCAGCGGCCCCGATTCCGGCGGTCGCACCGGTGATGACAACGACCGTGTCTTGCAGGGACCGGGTCTCGGCTGGCATTGCGACTCCTTTATCTGGGGGAAGAGTGTGCGCCTGAGGATACGCGGTTCCCCTGATCCGCTGCTCAGGTGATCGTGGAGAGCTCAGATGCCATGGACAGGTAGAGGGGGATCCCGATGATGAGGTTGAACGGGAACGTGAGCCCCAGACTCGAGGTCAATGCGAGGCCTAGGTTCGCATCAGGAAGTGCGATGCGCACTGCAGCAGGCGCGGCAATGTAGGAGGCGCTGGCGCAAAGGACACCGAGGACGGTTGCGCCGCCTATCGAGAGTCCGGTCAAGGTTCCCGCGGTGACTCCCAAGGCGCCTGCCATGACTGGGAATCCGATGGCGAAGGCGATGAGGCCCGGTCCGGCCGAGCGAACATCACCGAGTCGCTCGCCGGTGATGGTTCCAAGGTGAAGGAGAAACAAGGTGAGCACACCGGTGAACAGGGCACCGAAGAAGGGTTGGACGCTCAGGTAGCCGCTGGGGCCAGCGACGAGGCCGATGACGAGCCCACCGGCGAGCAGAAGGATCGATCGGCTCGTGAGGACCTCGCTTAGAGCGGGGCGCCAGGATGCGTGCCGAGGGTCTGATTGGCTGGCCATAAAGACTCCGACGATGATCCCCGGTACCTCAAGTACGGTGAGGATGGTCGTCATGAACCCCTCGTAGGTGATGTGAGCAGTGTCGAGGAATACGAGGCAGGCGGTGAAGGTGACGAGCGAGGTCGACCCATAGTGCGCGGCCATCGCCCCGCGGTCGATGGGGCCTAAGCGGGTGATGCCCCTCAGGATCCAAAAGGCGGCGACGGGGATGAAGATCCCGAGGGCGATGGACGCTCCGAGCGGTGCGATGACCTCTGAGGGGGTTGACTCGCTGAGAGACACCCCGCCCTTGATGCCGATCGCGAGGAGGAGGTAGACGGAGATTGCTTGGTACGCCGCATCCGGAAGCCGCAGGTCGGCTCGGAGCGTGGCGCCAAGGACGCCGAGGAGGAACGCCAGTACCGGAATCGTGAGGAGGCTGCCAAGGAGGCCGGGTGCAGCTGAAAGCATAGAAGCACAATACAGGAATAAAAATGCAGGGTATTGAGGGTCCCTGTCGTGTTCTCCTGCCTATGGGGCGCCTCATGCGAGACGATGTGGCCATGGCGGCAACCGGCGACGATGGCGAGCGTGCGTGGACCCTCCTCACCAACCACGGACGGGTGCTCCTTCTCATCGCCCGTGAACCCGATGTGCGCATTCGGGATCTCGCGGTTGCGGCAGGGATCACCGAGCGGGCCGTCCAGATGATCGTGACCGATCTCGAGCATGCCGGGTACGTCATGAAGGAGCGAGTCGGTCGCCGCAACGCATACACGATCTACCGCGACCGGCCCTTCCGTCACCGAGCGGAGTCTCACCACTCGGTAGGAGAACTCATCGACCTGTTTTCCTCGGATCCAGCGACGGCATTCACCCGGCCTGCTGCCGGGCAAGTACGGCCCTAAAGGTCCACGACTTGCCCCTCGCGGCAGCCTCTGGCATCCTTCATCCAAGCAAGGGGAGTATCCCAATATCTGGGCTGTCGTCATCACGGCGCGTGAGCGCCCGGCACCCGGGCCGGCCTAGGCCGGTGGCGAGAGACCTTGTGCCAGCAGCGGCATGTGCTGCCTGACACGAGGAGGCCCAATGGTTCAGGCGAATCCCCGCCAGAGTCAAATGTCTGGCGAATCCGAACCGGTTCGCTCTGTGCGGGCGTTCCCTTGGCGGCGCCTGCCGCATCCGATCCGCTGGCTCGTCGTTGCGATCGCTGGCGGTGCCACCCTCCTCACCGGCCTCGCTCTCCTAGTGCTCCCTGGCCCAGGCATACCGCTCGTCATTCTTGGGCTGGTCATCCTCGCATCGGAATTCGCTTGGGCCGAACGCACCTTGCATCAGGTACGACGCCGCTCGGGTGCCGTTCTAACAACCATCACGCGCAGAACCAAGAGAAGGGAATCATCGTCATGAGCCCGAAGGCAACAACGCGGCGCGCACGAGGTGCCAAGACATCTCAGGGCCTCTTGCTGACCCCTGGCGGCTACTCGGGGATCTCCGATCGCATTGTGGAGATCAGGGAGCAACGACTGCCCGAACTGCGTCCCTTGCTCGTCGACAGGGAGCGCGATGAGCGCGATGTCGCGGATTTCGAGAGGCTCCTCGTCGAGGCGAGTGAACTCGAGGCACTACTCGCTGAAGCCGACATCATGACCGACGACGACTTGGCATTCGATGGGCGTATCGAGGTCGGTATGCGTGTTCGTGTCTCCATGGCCGATGGATCACATGAGTGGGTGCGGATCGTTCACCCGGCAGAGGCATTCCTTGACGGCGAGCGCATCTCGCAGACGTCACCGTTGGCAACCGCCCTCCTCGGGGCGCGGAAGTCGGATTCAGTGTGGGTTGCGGCGCCTTCGGGGGTCTGGTCGTGCACGGTGCTCGACATCGACCCCAGCGTTACTGACGGGTGATCGACTCGAGTTCGTGTTCGAGGACCTCGAGCTCTGCCCCGCCTGCCATCGCCTGCACCAACTGCTCGCGAGTCACAGCACCGCGCTCGAAGGTCTCCATCATCTGACCACGGTTCAACAGATAAAAACGGTCACCGACAAGGAACGCATGATGCGGATTGTGGGTGATGAAGACGACTGCGACGCCTCGATCGCGCGCTTGCAGCACGTATTTCAGCACGACACCTGAGGCCTTGACGCCCAGGGCGCTCGTCGGCTCGTCGAGGATGAGGACGTTGGCGCCGAAGTGCACCGCTCTGGCAATGGCGACCGCCTGGCGCTCGCCACCGGATAGGGTGCCGACTGGCTGCTCCGGGTCGCGGATATCGATGCCCATGTCGAGTAGTTCGGTTCGGCAGACCTCCTTGGCGTAGGCACGGTCGAGGTAGCGGAATGGCGGAAAGCCCTTGCGTGGCTCATTGCCGAGAAAGAAGTTCCGCCACACCGACATCAGTGGAATGGTGGCGAGATCCTGGTAGACGGTTGCGATGCCACTGTCGAGGGCCTCGCGAGGTGATGAAAAAGTAACGGCCTCGCCGTTAAGTAAGACCTCACCTTCGCTCGGGCTGTACACGCCGCTGAGGATCTTGATGAGGGTGGACTTCCCGGCCCCGTTGTCGCCGAGGACGCATGTCACCATGCCGGGTTCCACGCTGAGCGAAATGTCCTGCAGGGCAATGACGCTGCCGAAAAACTTGGAAACATGCCTCAGTTCGAGTGCCGTGGTGGTGCCGGATTCGTTCCCCTGGGTTGTCATTTTCTCGCTCCTGACGCGCGACGGCCGATGAACGTATTGACGAGGACTGCGAGGAAGAGAATGAGTCCGAGGAAGAGCCAGGTCCAGTCGGTGTTCCACCCTGCGTAGGCGATCCCGATGAAGGCCATGCCGATGATTGCTGCTCCGATCGAGGCGCCGATGGCGGAACCGTATCCGCCGGTGAGGAGGCATCCACCGACGACCGCAGCGATGATGAAGGTGAACTCCTCGCCGACACCCTGTCCGGCCTGCATCGATCGCAGTCGCGTGAGGGTAATGACACCGACGAGGGCGGCCGACATCGACGTGCACATGAACAGGGTGATCTTCGTGCGACGAACCGGGACTCCGGTGTTGCGGGCGGCGACCTTGTCGCCGCCGACGGCGTAGATCCAGTTGCCGAATTGGGTTCGGGTGAGCACCCAGGTGGCGAGGGCCGTGACGGCAATCCACCAGATGACGGCGACCTTGTAGTCGTAGGGCTCGATGATCTCGGACGCGAACACCGACCTCGCAAGGTCGTAGCCGGGAGCTTCATCGATATCCGCGACGCGAACCGTGTCGGTGATCACCTTCGTGAGCCCGAGGTTGATGCCGCGAAGGGAGAAGAACATGGCGAGGGTCACGATGAAGGAGGGCAACCCGGTGACCATGACGAGCCAGCCGTTGATGAATCCGATGGCGGCGGCAAAGACGAGGGTGGCGGCAATCGCCGGCCACATGTTCCAATGCCAGTTGCTGATGAGCAGGCCGGCGAAGAGTCCGCTTGATCCGACCATGACTCCGGCGGAGAGATCAAACTCACCGGCGATCATGAGGAGCGCCACGGGAACGGCGACGATACCTACAGTTGCGGCGACATCGGACCAGCGAGCCAGCCCGGTCAGGCTCGCGAAGATGCCGGTCGTATCAACGGCCGTGAACATCAGGAAGATGACGATGGCGCCGAGAAGTGCGCCGATCTCTGGCCGGCGCAGAATGCGCGTGACCGTGCTGATGCTGGCCATGCGCTCGTCAGTGACAAGCAGGCTGTTGGACATGTCATTCCTTCCGGGTGACCGTGACCTCGAACGAGGCTCAAGCACGTGCCTTGAACTGCAGATAAGGGGGAATCGTGTGGGGCGGGGGATACACCCCCGCCCCACACACGTGCGTGACTAGCGAGTTCCTGCTGCGGCCAACTTCTGTACGAGATCGGCATTGTCCATTGTGACGAAGCCGGGGCCTGTCGCGATGGGCAGCCCACCACCGAGAACATGCCCGTTGAGGGAGTTCAGGTAGAGGAGCACCAAGGGCAGGTAGCCCTGAGCGAACTGCTGCTGATCGATGGCGAAGGCAAGCTTGCCAGCCTTCACAGCCTGAACGGCGTCACCGGACAGGTCAACGGTACCGATCGGAATAGTGCGGCCTGCGCCCTCGGCCGCGGGCAGCGCCGAGCCGGTCGCGATGTCGGCATTGAGAGCAAAGATCCCGTCAATGCTGGGATCTGCCTCAAGCTTTGCCTGGATCTCAGCCTGAGTCTTCGCCAGATCGGCGAGGCCGGAGACCTGGAGGTTCTCGACATTGCCGAAGGTGTCCTTCAGCCCATCGCAACGCTCCTGGAGGCCGATGTTCGACTGCTCATGAACAGGGCAGAGCACCTTGGTGGCGCCGAGTTCCTTGAACTTCAGTCCGGCACCCTGACCGGCGACGAACTCGTCCTGGCCGACGTGCGTGAAGGCGCCGAGCTCGGTGAAGACCTTGGAGCCCGAGTTCATCGTGACGATGGGGATACCGGCTTCCTCAGCCTTGGCAAGGGCATCCTTGATGGCATCCGGGTTCGGGGCCGAGACCGCGATACCCATGCAACCGGCTGACACGCCGGCCTCGATCATCTGGGCCTGAGCCTCGGGATCGTTGTTCGACTCTTGGTAGTCCAAGGTGATGCCGAGATCCGCTGCAGCCTTCTCCGCGCCCTTCTTGGCCACTGACCAGAAGCCGCCGCCATCACCATGGGTGTACATGCACAGCTTCATGTCTGCGTTGTCGGCCATGGGAGCATCGCCACCTGCCGCCGGCTCCGCGGAGGCGGGGGCAGCGGAGGCAGGTGCAGCAGAGGATTCTGCGGTGGTTCCCGAACTTGAGCAGCCACTCAGCACCATGGCTGAGGCTGCGCATGCCGCAAGTGCGACCTTTGCTAATTTCATGTACTTCCTCCCGGCTTGGCCTCGCCGATCGACGCATCGACCCGCGCGAAGCATTAGCGCGCGCTAATGGGCCCATCTTGTCGATCAGCGATGGGGGAGAAGGACATGACGCCCAATGTGTTATCAAACCGTTACGCTGTCGCCGTGCCGGTGACGCAGAGCGACGTGGCCTTGCGTGCCGGTGTATCGAGGGCTCTCGTGTCGTTGGTCTTCCGTGATGCGACGAATGTGAGCGACCAGAGTCGGGCACGAGTTCTGCTCGCTGCCAAGGAACTTGGATATCGCCCGAACATGCTTGCCCGATCACTCGCGAGCAAGAAGGTGCGCACGATCGGGGTCCTCCTCAACGACATCACGAACCCATTCTTCGTCTCAATGTATGTAGAACTTTCCGACGCGGCTCAGGACGCCGGGTACGACGTCCTCGTCGGACCTGGTCTTCGCTCGGTTGCGCAAGAGCGAACCCTCCTCGGTACCCTCCTTGGTCACCGGGTCGCTGGGCTCATCCTCATCAGCCCGCTCATAAAGGCCTCTGAGCTCAACCGGATCATCGCTGGGTACCCCGCGGTGAGCATCGCGCGCGACATGAATCTCGACGGTGCGGACTTCGTGTCAAACGACGAACTCGTCGGTGCGCGCCTTGGCCTGCGACATCTCGTCGATCTTGGGCACGAGCGAATCGTCCATATCTCCGGGGGTTCCTCGCGCTCCGCAGTGCATCGAAAGCGAGCATTCCTGCGGGCGATGTCCGAACTCGGCCTTGCCGGGAGTGCCCGTGTCATCGAAGGGGATTTCACCGAGGAGGCAGGTCGATCGGCGGCTCGTGAAATCATCAGAGGCCGTGCTGATGAGACCGCCATCTTCGCTTCGAACGACCTCGTTGCAGTCGGTGCGATGGGGGTGCTCGAGGCATCGGGCGTTCGGGTGCCGGAGGACGTATCGGTTCTCGGCTACGACAACTCCGTCATCTCCGATCTCCAGATGATCTCGCTCACGTCAATCGAGCAACCCCTTCGAGATTTCGGCCGCGCGTCGATCCGACTGCTCCTTGAGCGCATCGATGGTGAGCGGGATACCCGGGTCTCATTGGAATTCGAGCCACGCCTCATCGTGCGCCGGACCACAGCGCGCAGGGCGACCCACTAGCGGTGGTTCGAAGCGATGTCCTGCCACTGCATTACGTATGACAAGGGCCGCTCGAGTTTCGGATTATAAGCCGCGGCTCGACCCCGATATGCGCTGGTGGACGCGTTGGATCGCCGATCCGTAGGAAGAGCAGGCGCGCGCCCTCGGTGCCGATCCGGGCGAGAGGTTGTGCGATCGTCGTGATGCTCAGGGATCGCAGGCCAGCGAGCGCCATACCGTCATAGCCGACAATCGAGATATCGGTGGGCACGTCAAGCCCCCGATCGGCGACCGCGGCAAGGGCACCAACGGCGGCGATGTCATTCGCGACGAAGAGGGCGGTGTGTCCTCGACCGGAATCGAGAGCGGCTGCTGCCCCTCGGTAGCCACCCTCGTCGGTGAAGGCTCCGTCGTAGCAGGCAGTCTGGTCAGCAAGCCCGTGCTCTGTCATCGACTGCTCGTAGCCGAGTTTGCGGAGCATCGCTACCTCGTTACCTCCGCCGGTGACGTGGGCGATCGACCGGTGCCCGAGTGAGACGAGGTGGTCGACTGCCATCCGCGCCCCGGACACGTCGTCATTGCTGATGGAGTCGAGCCCGGCGATACCGCGTTCCGCGCGGCTGATCACCACGGCGGGGCAATCGCCTCCGATGGCGTCGAGGGAACCGGCGGGCATTCGGTGCCCGATGAGGACGAGGCCTTCAACTTGGAAATCCAGCAGCTTTTCGACCTCACCTTGTTCAATGACCGGATTGTCATTCCCGGTGACGAGCATGGTGTGATACCCGTGTTGCCTTACCTCTCCTTGAACGCCGTCGATGATCTCGGCGTAGATCGGATTAAGGAGGTCGAGTACGACCACCCCGAGGGTGTGACTACGCCGGTCTGCCAGGCTTCGGGCCGCGGCATTGGGCCGGTAGCCGAGTTGGGTGGCCGCCTCAATAATCGAAGCCCGGCTCTCTGCTGAAACTCGGTCCGAACCGCGCATCGCCAATGAGACGAGCGACTTCGAGACCCCTGCTAGGGCCGCGACGTCCTTGATCGTCGGGCGGTTGGGTGCCACGTTCAGCCGATCTCCTCGAGTCGGACCGGTCGTGCCTCCCTCGCTGAGAGCGCCGCAGCCATCGCCGTCACAATCGGGGCTCTGCCCTCTGAGCCGGAGACTGGCGAGGGTCCGCCACGCAGGACATAGTCCGCAAATGCCTGCCATTCAATGCGGTACGAATCGGCGTAGCGCTCAAGGAAGAAGTACTGGAGAGGGGCAAGCTCGGTCGAGTCCTCGCGGTACACCTGTGCGTTGTTCACCCGCTGGTTGTCGGAGAGCGCCATGCCCTTCGTCCCAAGGGCCTCGACCCGCTGGTCGTATCCGTAGACCGCCATTCGGCTGGCGTCGATGGTGGTGATGGCACCACTCTCATGGGCCAGGACGGCCACTGCGGTGTCGAAGTCGCCGGCCTCGCGGATGCCCGCGTCGAACAAGGCGCTGCCCTGGGCCCAGATCGAGACGACCGGTGATCCGACGATGAAGTTGGCCATGTCGAAGTCGTGAATGAGCATGTCGACCCAGATGCCGCCGCTCACACGGACATACTCGATCGGCGGTGGGGAGGGATCGCGGCTGGTGATGCGTGCAATGGTGATCTCGCCGAGTTCGCCTGCGTGGACGGCCCGACGAACCGCGGCATGGCCGGGGTCGAATCGACGGTTGAATCCAACCATAAACGGCACTCCGGCGGCGTCGACCGCCGCGATCGCGTCATCGACCTCGTCCAACGAAAGGCTGACCGGCTTCTCGCAGAAGACTGCCTTGCCCGCCCGGGCGGCCCTGATGATGAGCTCGCTGTGGGTGCTTGTGGCGGTGCAGATAGCGAGGGCATCGACATCCGGGGAGGCCAGCAGTTCGTCGATGCTGGCGGCAGCCTCGACACCCAAATTGCTCGCGACGTCACGCGAGACGTCGGGGGAGATGTCGTAGACCCCGGCGAGCCGCGCCCCGGGGATCTGCTCGGCGATGATTCGCGCATGCATACGTCCGATTCGGCCCACGCCCGCGACGGCGATGCCCAATTGCGCCTTCGAAGTCATGTCGTCGTCCTCCGCCTTGCGTGGGCTGAAAGCTCCCTCTTCAATTCCTGCGAATCCCAGCCCTCGCTGACCGCCGTGCGTACGAGATCGGCCTGGGAGGGGGGAGCGAGTCCGTCGATCGGCTGGTCTCGGTCCAGGTTCGTAGGAAAGGCATAGCCCTCGGCGCTCGCGGCGATGACGTTGTCGAGTGCGTCTTCGGCCATCGATCCCGTTCGATGGCCCTCAGCGAGAATGGGGAACAGGGCGTTCGCCATTGACATGCGATCAACCGTCTCCATGGCACGCCCGAAGGCCGACGAGACCTGCAGCAGGTTTGCCATCCGACGCACTTCGGTCGTGACGTTGGTGCCGGCGCCGTGCAACAGGGCCGGGTTGAAGAAGACGGCGTCACCCTTTGCCAGCGCCAACTGGACCTTGTGCTCTTCGACGTAGCTGGCGAAATCTTGGCGGCGCCAGGCGAGGTAGACCGAGGGGAACTTCTGGCTGTGCGGGAGGTAGAAGGTGGGGCCGGTCTCGAGGGGCATGTCACAGTGGGCCACCGCGCCTTGGATGGTGAGCATCTGGGAGAGACGGTGCACGTGGGCCGGGAAGGCCTCGTTTTGCTCCCGACCCATGAAGCCAAGGTGGTAGTCGCTGTGCGGAACCTGAGCCTGGCCGCCGGGATTGACGACGTTCACCTGAGAGGTGACCTGATAGTTGGGGCCGAGCCAGGAGCGGGAGGCGAGCGCGATCACGTCATTCGAGTAGTAGTCGGCGAAGCCCTGCGGATCTCGCAGGGCGAACTTCTCGAGGGCATTCCAGATGCGGTCATTGGCACCTGGCTTGGCGAAGTGGTCACCCGAGGCGGTGCCTGATGCATGCTGCTCGATCATGATCTGCTCGAACACGGACGAGGCTCGATCGATGACCGCCCCGTCGCGAAAAGCTCCGCGGAACGCGACGACACCCGGGCCCTCGAGGAGCGCGTGGCTGATCTCGGCCATGACCGCGCGCCGATCATCAATCTGGGTCGCGCCCGGAAGCCCGGCGCCGTCGAACACGACGATGCCCTGCTCGACGCCCGCGGCATGCGGGTAGTCGGTGAGATGAGTAGGGGCGCTCACGATTCGGACGAACTCCGCAAGATCTGCATCAGCCTCGGTGAGCCAGGAGGCGCTCATCAGGCGACGATCTCGGCCACGCGCACCGGACGCTGCTGTTCGACCGAGACCTCGCACGCGAGCGCGACCCGAAGAGCCTCGCGTGCCGAATCTGGTGGGCATGGGTTGTCGCGGGTGCCTGCGACAAGTTCGGTGAAGGCAGTCGTCTCGCCTCGGAAGGCATCGCGGAATCGGTCGACGAACCCTCGGTACGGGTTGATGTTCATTGTGGTCGCGGTGCCCACGTCAAGGCCACGAAGCGGGGTGCGTGCGTTGACGCCCGGAGCGACGCTGTCGAGGGATCCGAAGATCTCCATGTGCACGTCGTGGCCGACAGGATCATGGCGGGTGCCGCTCACCGATACCTGCACCCCACCTGCGGTCACGGCATGGATGAGTGAGGTGTCGGCATCGCCGTAGGTCGAGTATTGCTCATGGGCGCGCACGGCCCTCGTGGCGTAGACGGTCTCGATGTCGCTCGCGGTGAGCCACCGGATGAGGTCGAAGTCATGGACGTGGAGATCACGGAAGATGCCTCCGCTGCCCTCGAGGAATTCGATCGTGGACGGCCGGTGGTCATGAGCAATCATGTGAATTGCGTAGAGGGTGCCGAGGGCGCCCGTGGCGATGAGCCGCTGGGCTTCGGCGATGCCGGAGTCGAATCGGCGCTGGAATCCGATCTGCACGGAGGTGCCGGTGGCGTCGACCTGCTCGATGATCGCGTCGTTCTCCTCGAGGGTAAGGGCGATCGGCTTCTCGCAGAGGATCGGCTTGCCCCGGCTGATCAGTTCACGGAGCAGACCCGCGTGGGCATCGGTCGCCGTGGCCAGAACATAGGCATCGACGTCGTGGTCGAGGACGGAGTCGAGATCAACCGTGGTGGCGTCGAATCGGGCCGCCAACTCCAGGGCCGTCGCGGGTGTCCGATTTGCGATGATGATGTCCTCAACGAGCGGGCGGAGATCCTCCACTCGAATGGCGCCCATGCGCCCGGCTCCGATGACCGCGATCCTCATGCGCCCGTCCTCTCGATGGTGGGTATGTTGACGGTCAGTGGCGACCGTGGGCCTTGCGGTGGCGACGCTATTGTGACACGATTTGTTGGAACGTTCCAACACTTTCGGAGAATGATTTCATGACTGATTTCCTGTCCCGCGTCGCGTCCGCTCCGATCTCCTGGGGTATCTGCGAGGTTCCCGGCTGGGGCGCCATGCTCCCAACTCCACGCGTTCTCGGCGAAATGGCGAGCCTTGGGCTACCGGCTACCGAACTCGGCGCCCCCGGCTTTTTGCCAACCTCGCCGGAGTCGGTGCGCGACGAACTTGCAGCGTTCGACATGACCCTCATTGGCGGATTCACTCCGGTGGTGCTGCACGATCGCCGTCAGCGGGAGGCCACCATTGCCTCGGCCCGCCTCACCGCCTCGCTGTTCGAAAGGGCCGGGGCAACCGAGTTCATCTCCGCGATTGTTATGGATGAGGACTGGTCGGTGCCGCGTGACCTTGATGCAGATGAACTCGGCCACATGATGGAGATGTTCGGGATCATCGACGAGATCTGCGCCGAGCACGGCCTTCAGCAGGTTGTTCACCCGCACGTCCAGACCCTCATCGAGACGGCGAGCGACGTTCAGCGGGTGCTCGACAACTGCAACGTCAAGTGGTGCCTCGACACCGGGCACCTCGCAATCGGTGGCGTCGACCCGGTCGCCTTCGCCCGTGAATCGGCAGATCGGGTCGGGCATGTGCACCTTAAGGACGTGAATATGTCGATGGCCGGTCCGGTGCTTCGACACGAGATGCCGATCATGGCTGGCGTTCAAGGTGGCCTGTTCACCCCGCTCGGTCAGGGCGATGTAGAGATCAGCGCGGTCATCGAGACTCTCGAGGCTGCGGGCTATCAGGGCTGGTACGTCATCGAACAGGACACCGCGATTACCGGACCCCTCCCCGCCGAGGGGGAGGGGCCGATCACCTCGGTTACGGTGTCGATGGATTACTTGCGTGATGTCGTGGCTCCCCGCCTTGATGCCGCAGCCCAAACGAAGAGCTAGGCGGGAGCGTCATGACACTGGACCTGCTATCGGTGGGCCGGATCAGCGTCGACCTTTACGCCCAGGAATCTCACCACTCGTTCTCTGATCCGCAAACCTTCATGAAGTCGATCGGAGGCAGCCCGACAAACGTTGCTGTTGCCGGCGCGCGACTCGGCCTGGCATCGGCCATTGCGACGAAGGTCGGCGGGGATCTGCTCGCTCCATTTGTCCTTGCCAAACTCGCGGGCTTCGGCGTCGACACATCGTTCGTCGGCACCGAGCCACAGTGCCAGACTCCGGTCGTCCTCGCATCCCTCGACCCGCCGGCGGACCCCGCCATCATCTTCTATCGAGGTGCGGCTGCGCCTGACACCACGATTGAGCCCTCCGATGTTCCCGAGCAAGTCGTCCGCGACTGCCGGGTGCTCTGGATCAGCGCCTGCGCACTGGCTGTTGGCACGACGGCAACGACCTGTACTACCTGGCTCGAGCAACGCGGCCGGGTCGAGCACACCATCATCGACCTTGACTATCGCCCGAGCCTGTGGACTGATCCCGCCGATGCTCGACGCGCCGCGCAGGTTGCGATCGATGCCAGCACGGTGGTCGTCGGCAATCGCGATGAGTGTGACATGGCGATCGGTGAATCCAATCCCGACGCCGCAGCCGATCACCTACTTGGCCGCGGCGTCAAACTTGCGATCGTGAAAATGGGGGCCCAGGGAGTCCTGCTTGCCAGCGCGCAGGAGCGGGTGCGGGTTCGACCACTGCCGATCGAGGTCCGTTGCGGGCTTGGTGCAGGTGACGCCTTCGGTGGCGCTCTTGCCTACGGACTGCTCCAGGGCATGGCCCTGGACCGGCTCGGAGAGCTTGCCAACGGCGCGGGTGCCTACGTGGCGGCACGCCTCATGTGTGCCGACGCCATGCCGGATCTGCCGTCCCTCCTCGCCTTCCTAGGCGAGCATTCGAAAGGATCACCCGCGTGACCGATCTCCAGCAGGCGTCGTATGCCGAGCTCATCGAAACCCGAGTCCGCGACCCGAGGGCCCTGCAACGTGCGCTCAGCGGTCGCGCGCGTCGGACCATCCCCGGTGAGGATGGGCGCCTCATGCTCCTCGCTGCAGACCACACTGCGCGTGGCATGCTCGGAGTGGGCGCCGATCCATTGGCGATCGCCGACCGCTTCACGCTGCTCGACCGGCTCATCCGCGGGCTTGCGATGCCCGGCGTCGATGGCGTCATGGCGAGCGCCGACATCCTCGAGGAGCTCGCCTTTCTCGGCGCACTTGAGGCCAAACTCGCAATTGGCACGATGAACCGTGGCGGGATCATCGGCGCGAGGTGGGAGCTCGATGACCGGCTCACCGCATATGACGCCGATCACATCGCGAGCATGGGCCTCGACGGCGGCAAGACCCTGCTCCGCATTGAGGACACCGATCCCGGACTCCCGCGAACCCTGGAGATGGTCGCGCGGATCACGACCGAACTGTCCGACCTCGGGATCATGTCGCTCATCGAGCCGTTGCCCTACCTGAAGAACGAGCATGGCGGCGCCCGCCTTGATCCGTCAGAGGAGCGGCTCATCAAGGTCGTAGCGATTGCCTCGGGGCTTGGGTCGTCGTCTGCCTTCACGTGGCTGAAGATCCCCGCATCCGCAAACCCCGAGAAGGTTGCTGCTGCAACCACCTGCCCGATTCTGCTGCTCGGCGGCGACGCCGGTGCCCAGTGGGAACAGGTGTTCGCCCGGTGGGAGCAGGCGCTCGAGGTGCCAAATATCCGCGGGCTCGTCCCCGGACGGGCCCTGCTCTACCCCGACACGCTCACCGTCGAGGAGGCCGTTGGCCGGGCGGCACGCATGGTCCACCGGGGTGTCGCATGAGCTGGCACCGGCCCGCGGGCACCCTCGCAACGTCTGACACCCTCGCGACCGTCACGCCGGAGGATGCTGGCTGGGCCTACAGCGGCATGGAGGTGTTCGACCTCGAGGCCGGTTCGACGATCACCCGTTCGATGGACGGCGTCGAAGGCGTGCTCGTGCCGCTCTCGTCGCGCGATGTTGAGGTGACGGTCGACGGCGCGGTGTTCACCCTCGCTGGGCGAGCAGGGGTCTTCGATTCGGTGACCGATTGGCTGTACGTGCCGGTGGGCACCGCGCTCACCATCGCGGGCACCGGTGGCGAGGTGGCGCTGTGCACCTCGCGCGCGACGACCGTCTACCCGGTGTGCCACACGCCCGCGGCCGATGTCTCGGTCGAAGTTCGCGGTGCCGGCCGCGCGACACGTCAGGTCACGAACATCGCAACCCCGGGGTCCTTCGAGCAGGCTGACCGCATCAATGTATGCGAGGTCCTCACCCCGGGCGGCAACCTGTCATCGTGGCCGCCCCATCGCCACGACGGCATCGACGACTGCCCGACGAATAACGAGGAGATCTACTACTTCCGTATTGGCCGCCAGGACTCCCCGCACGGCCACCCCGATGGTCAGGGCCTCTTCCACGTGTACACGGTCGACGGCAGCGTCGATGAGACAGTGACCATCCACGACGGCGACGTCTACCTCGTGCCGCAGGGCTACCACGGGCCGAGCATCGCGCCGCCGGAGTACCCGATGTACTTCCTCAATGTGCTCGCAGGCCCCGCCGACGACCGGACGATGGCATTCTGCGATGACCCCGCCCACCACTGGATCCGCGAGGGGTGGGAGTCGCAAGACCTCGACCCCCGCTGCCCGATGACCTCAGCAACAGGAAGGCTTGACCGATGAAGAAGCAGATCCGCATCGCCGTTCTCGGACTCGGCTGGATGGGTCAGGCTCACAGTCGATCCGCACTCCGAATCCCATCCCTGTTCCCGGACCGCGACTTCGACCCGGTGCTCACCGTCTGCGCCGATACCGATGCCAGTCGCCGTGAGCGCGCCACCGCCGACTTCGGATTCGCACGAGCCACCGACGACTGGCGCGAGGCCGCCACCGCCGATGATGTCGATGCGGTCTGGGTGACAGCCCCCAACATGCTCCACGTCCCGATGATTGAGGCCGCAACGGCGGCAGGCAAGGCCGTCTTCAGCGAGAAGCCGATCGGTGGCAAGCCTGAGCAGACCGTGAAGGCGTACTCCCTTGCGAAGGCCGCTGGCGTCGCGACCGGCGTCGGCTACAACTACCTGTGGTCACCGCTCGTCATCCACGCGCGCGAGCTCATCGCGAGCGGCGCCCTCGGCGAAATCACCCACTATCGCGGGCGATTCCTATCGATGTATGGCAGTGATGAGCTCGGACTCCTCACCTGGCGCTTCATGATGGACGAGGCTGGGTACGGAGTCTCGAGTGACATCCTCAGCCACTCGGTGTCGATGGCCCAGTACCTCGTCGGTGGCATCGAGGAGGTCGTTGGCATGCGTCACACGACGATCACCGAGCGGCCACTGCCATCCGGCACCGCCAGCCACTATGGCCGCGGCAATCCGGGAGACCCGACCGGTGCGGTTGAGAACGAGGACTTCGCGTCGATGCTCTGCCGGTTCAATGGCGGGGCGACGGGCACCTTCGAGGTGAGCCGCACGGTCGTCGGCCCGGAGAGCCAGAACGCCTTCGAGGTGTACGGAACGAAGGGGGCGCTCGCCTGGAACCTCGAGCAGATCAACGAGCTCAAGTACTACCGCACGGAGGAGGGCCCGAACTCTGGCTACACCACGATATTCGGAGGCGACCGCTTCCCGTTCCACGGAGCGTTCGCGCCGGGCAAGGCGAACAGCATCGGGTTCGAGGACCTCGTGGCGATCGAGGACTTTGCCTTCATGCAGTCCCTTGCTACGGGTGGTGGCTTCAGCCCCGGGTTCGCCGAGGCGGTCGATGTTGTGAGCGTCCAGCAGGCGCTCATCGACTCGTGGACCTCGCGCACCTGGGAGACCGTTCGCGATCTCAAGGCCGGTGCATCATGACCGGGAGCGATCAAGTTCCGACCGTCCGCGTCACGACCGCCGAGGCCATCGTTCGCTACCTCATCGCCCAGCGCATCGTCATCGACGGCACTGAGGTACCGCTCTTCCCCGGCGTCCTTGCGATATTTGGGCACGGCAACGTCACGAGTCTGGGCCACTCCCTTGAGATGCACCGCGACGAGATCCCGGTCTGGCGCGGCCAGAGCGAGGAGGGGATGGGCCTCGCGGCTGCTGCATTCGCCAAGGCGATGCGACGCCAGCAGATCATGGTCTGCACGTCGTCAATCGGGCCCGGAGCAACCAATTTCGTGACGGCCGCCGGGGTCGGCATGGCGAATCGGCTGCCGATGCTCTTCATCTCGGGTGACACCTTCGTCTCGCGACTGCCCGACCCGGTGCTCCAGCAGGTCGAGCACTTTGGTGCGCCGTCCACCACGGTGAACGATGCATTTCGATCGGTCGTGCGCTACTGGGACCGCATTACCCACCCGGCTCAAGTGCTCTCCTCCCTCCCGCACGCCGTCTCGATGCTTCTCGACCCGGGGGAGTGCGGCCCGGCGTTCCTCGGGCTGCCGCAGGATGTAGCGGCCGATGCCTACGACTACCCGGTGGCGTTCTTCGCCCCTCAGCGACGCGTCATCCCGCGCCCGCGCCCGGATACGGGCGAACTCGCGGCGGCCGTCCGTTTGCTCACCTCTGCTCAGCGCCCGGTCATCATTGCCGGGGGCGGCGTTCACTATTCGCGCGCCGAGGTCGAATTGGCCGCCTTCGCCGAGGCTCACGGCATCCCGGTGGTTGAGACAGTGGCCGGCAAGTCCTCGCTACTCGCCGACCATCCACGCTACGTCGGTCCGGTCGGAGTCACAGGCGCAGATGCCGCGAACACGGCGTGTGCTGAGGCCGATCTCATCCTTGCGGTTGGCACGAGGCTGCAGGACTTCACGACGGGATCGTGGACCGTCTTTGGCCCATCGACCCCGATCGTCTCGATCAACGCCGCCCGTTACGACGCGGTCAAGAACGTGACCGTCGCGGTCGTTGGTGATGCGCGAGAGGGCCTGATCGAACTCTCGTCCCTCCTCGGCGACTGGTCGGCACCCGAGCAGTGGTCGGCCCGGGGACGCACGCTTCGAATCGAGTTGCAGGATTTCGTTGATGAGCGATGCGCTGCTGACGGGGTCTTGCCGATGAGCTACGCCCAGGTGATCTCGGCGGTGCACGATGCTGCGACCCCTGATGACTACGTGATCACGGCGGCCGGTGGTCTGCCGGGGGAGCTGAATGTGAACTGGATGAGCAAGGGCATCGCCTCCCTTGACTGCGAATACGGCTTCTCCTGCATGGGATATGAGATCTCGGGTGCCTGGGGGGTAGCGTTCGCGCGAACGAAGGGCGAGGTGTTTGCGCTCGTCGGTGACGGCTCCTACCTCATGCTCAACAGTGACATCTATGCCTCCGTGCTCTCCGGCAAGAAGTTCATCCTCGTCGTCCTCGACAATGCCGGCTACGCGGTGATCGAACGTCTGCAGGTGGGCAAGGGCGGACGCTCCTACAACAACATGCTCCGCGACTCACGCGGGCCGGGCAGCGATGTGCGGGTTGACTTCCGTGCGCATGCAGAGGCACTTGGCGCGAGGGCTGTCGCAGTCGACTCGTCGGACGAATTGGCGGCCGCGCTCACTGACGCACGCGCCCACGACCGTACAAGCGTCATCGTGGTGCAAGCAAGGGAGAGCGACTGGACTCCGGGCGGAGCCTTCTGGCAGGTCGGCATCCCCGAGACGAGCGAGTTGCCTGCCGTCCTTGAGGCCCGCTCCGAGATGGATACCGGACTCGCGGGCCAGCGACGGGGGAACTAAAGCAGACGGTTAGACCGCGCAGGCCATGTCGGTGCCGCAGCACATCGGCGACTTGATCTTGCCGTGGCCGTTCGGGCACTCGGAGACATTCACTAAGGAGCCATCATCGCGAGTAAGGGTGCGGTCCTCGAGGGGTGCATCGCAGGCACCGCAATTGGTGTTGACGGACATCGAGCACTGGGGGCATGAGTAGAGGGCCATGGCGGGACGGTACTGCACGGCCGGGCACGCCGCCACCGCTATGGCAGATTCGCCGCGAGGGTGAAGTCCTGTTTGCTGCGAACCCCGCAGTCCGGGCAGCACCAATCATCGGCTATCGCCGACCAAGGGGTGCCCGGCGCTAGTCCCTCGTGCAGGTCGCCGAGTGCCGCGACATACGTGTAGCCGCAGCCCGGGCAAGCGAATGCCGAGGCATCGCCGAGTCCTTGCACTGCCGCAGTGGCCCGCGCGGGCTCGGGGGCGATGCCTCGATTCGCTCGGGTGAGGTCTCCGCCGTAGTGTGCAGCCACTCTGGGATCCATCACGCGGCGCCAGAGCGGGGGGAGGAGTGCGAGGAGGATCATTCCGGCATAACCGGTTGGTAGCACGGGCGCGGCCGGCTCATCACGCAGCGCCTGATACCTGCGGGTTGGGTTTGCGTGATGATCGCTGTGACGCTGCAGGTGGTAGAGCAGGACGTTCGTCGCAACATTGTTCGAGTTCCAGCTGTGCGATGCATCGACACGCTCGTAGCGGACGCGGTCTCCGCTCGTCAGCCGTTGACGGAGCAGGCCGTAGTGCTCGAGGTAGTTCACCGCCTCGAGCAGGGTGATCGCGATGAGGGCCTGGATGATCACGTAGGGGAGTAGCCCGATGCCGTACCAGGCGAGTAGGCCCAACCAGAGCACCGCGGTGAGGAGCCATGCGCTGAGGATGTCGTTGTCCCAGCGCAGGGCGCGGCGATCGCGCAGGCGCAGTCGGCGTGACTCGAGCGACCAAGCGCTGGCAAGAGACCCGGTCACGGTGCGCCACCAGTAGCGGTAGAAGCCCTCGCCGAGTCGGGAGCTCGCTGGATCCTCGGGGGTCGCGACCCGGACATGGTGGCCGCGGTTGTGCTCAATGTAGAAGTGGCCGTAGCCGGACTGCGCGAGGGCAACCTTGGCGAACCGGCGCTCGTGCTCCTCGCGCTTGTGACCGAGTTCGTGGGCGGTGTTGATGCCGACCCCACCGACGAATCCGAGGGTGATGGCCAGGCCGACGCTCTCGGAGGTGCTGAGCCCGCCCCGGGCGATGACGAAGCAGCCGAGCACGAACCCGATGTATTGGAGGGGGAGGTAGAGGTAGGTCACCCAGCGGTAGTAGCGGTCGGCCTCGAGTGCGGCGATCGCGTCGTCAGGCGGGCCGGCGACATCGCGTCCGGCGACGAGGTCAATGATCGGCACCGTGCCGAGGACGAACAGGGGTCCGATCCATAGCCAGGCTCCCCATCCGGTGAGGGCGTGCATGCCGATGCCGATGAAGGTGAGGCTGGGCACGACGAGGCCTACGGCCCACAGGGCCCTCTTGGGGTCGTGCCATCGGGTCTGCGACATGGCGCCACGATACGAGCGGTGATCTGTCTTCGCAAGGGATGAGTCGGCTACGCCTGCTCACCCCAACACCGGCGCGCTCACCTTGTTTGAGCTAGGGCCGCCAGGCAGGCGTGACGTCAGTTCGGCTGAAGTCGGCCCCCTTGAAGAGCAGGGGTTCGCCGTGCTCGACTGCGAGCGCGTACGCAAAGCAGTCACCGAAGTTCAATTGCGCTGGGTGGCCGGAGCCCTTGCCGAAATCGCGGTACGCAAGCCTTGCGGCCCTCGCCTGCTCGGCGGTGACCGACTCGATGACCATCTCGGCCGAGTCGATCAGGTGGTCGAGTTGCCGGGAGAGGGCAGGGTCCTGGCGGCTGTCGAGGACGATCCCGGCCTCGAGGTACGTGGCAGCGGAGATACGTGTGATGTCGGATTCGGCAAGCATTCGCGCGAATTCCGTCGCCTCCACCTGCTGGAATACGAGCGCGATGACGGCGGAGGTATCGACGATCAACGTGGGAGGCCCTGCTCGTCGAAGAGGTCATCAGCTACCTGCCAGATGGACGGCCCGACGTCGTGAGCGACGACCTCCCCGCATTGGCGCATGAAGGACTCGAGTTTCTGCCGTCGCCGATCGACGGCAGCATCATTGGCATGGCGCTCTAGGGCGAGGCGCAGGGCCCCGGTGACGGCATCGGTCATGGTGGTTCCCTCGACCGCCGCCAATTCCCTGGCCATTTGATGCGCGACGGCGCTCTTGATATTCATGCTCATGTCCCCATTTTCTACCACAAGTACCTGAACGTCTACCTTCCTTTGCGAGCGGCGGGTGCGGGCCGGGCAGCACGCCGGACGCCGGGTGAACGAATGCAGCCCGATGCCAAATGGCAGCACTCGATATGCGACGGTCATGCTACGGTCGTAGCATGACTGAAATTGCATCCCGAGACCTGCGCAATGACACAGCAGGCGTGCTCAAGCGAGTGCAGGCGGGCGAAGACATCGTGATCACGGTGAACCGCAAGCAGGTAGCCAGGGTGGTGCCCATTGCCGTCGAGCGGAGGGCCTGGCTCGCGCGAGCGGATCTGGTGAGGCGGCTCTCGACAACGCAGGCCGACCCCGGCCTGCGCGACGACCTTGCCGTCCTCGCAGGCGAGACGACCGATGACCTTGGTGAGATCTGATGGCCTCGCGTGGGTTGCTCGACACCAGCGTATTCATCGCTTCGGAGACGGGCCGGCCGCTCGCTATGGACCGGCTGCCCGAGGAATCTGCGGTCTCGGTGGTGACGCTCGCGGAGTTGTATTCAGGAGTGCTCGCTGCCCGTGACACGCACACGCGGGCTCGGCGCATGGCAACCTTGGACATGCTCGCGGATGTTCAGACGCTTGCTGTTGATGACGAGGTCGCCAAGATCTGGGCGCGACTACGCGTTGAACTGGCCGAAGCCGGCCGCCGGATCAACGTGAATGACCTGTGGATCGCGGCGACTGCCGTGCGCCACGGCGTGCCGGTGGTGACCCAGGACGACGATTTCGCTGTACTGGAGGGGCTTACCGGCGTCTTGGTCGTCCTTGTCTGACGTCCGCGCCTGACGGTGTGAAAAAAACGGCCGAATAGCCGAGGCCTCGTCTTCCCTGATCAAGCGATCAAAGACATCTGCATGTCGACTTACTCCTCCACGATCACCGTCGACGATCTTGAAACCGACCCGTACCCGGTCTACCGTCACCAATTTCGGCGGACTCGGTGTGAACGGGCATTGCCTGAGCAGCCCATGTCGCCAGCCCGAGATCCCATGCGTTCGGGGCCTATCGTTGAGGCCCGGACTGCGCGTTAATGCTGTGAAATCGTCACCGGCCGCAGTTTTTACGACAGTAACGTGCAGCCCGCCGCGATGCGGGCATCATCACTCGACGAAGCTGCGCAAGCTCAACATGGCACATGCCGAGCGTCATGCACGTCAGTTCGCGACCGCAGTGCTCGAGCAGGTGGCGGCCGGCCGACTGAAGCTGACCGACAGGGTGAGCCGGCTCGACTCAGCAACAGCGGGTAAGACAGTCGCTCAGCTCGTGAGCGGCAATGACCTCGGCGGATGCGAGGATTCCGGAGAGGACGTTGACGCGCACTGGCGTGCCGTAGCGGGCGCTGATCGCGCCCATCCATCGTGGCGCGGCCAGGTGAGATCGAGCTTCAGGATTTCAGCCTTGCTGATGGTCGACATTGCGTCCTTTCTGTCTGTGGGGGATCCCTCGGGGACGCGCGTGCGCGGATGTGGGCGTTTCGAAATCCATGCCCGACCAGGCCTGCCTCAGGTCTCGACCACGGGGTGCGCGTCGGCGCGAGTCACGGTGTGACAGCATGCCCGCATGCCACTGATGCTCTCTCGACGAACGTTCATCCAGGCCGCGGCCAGCGCTGCAGCCCTCGCCTCGTCCGGCGGCGTTGCGAGGGCTGGCGAACAGTTGGGAAACCTTGACCGTGTCGTGCGGGTGGCCGTCCACCCGGCTCTCGGAGTCGCACGGGTCGGTAACAGTCCCGACGCCTTCTTTCTCGCACCCGAAGTCTCGGGCACCACCCCCACCGGTCCCTTCAAGGACCCGGAGGGCGCCATGGCCCGACAGGCGGCCCGTTTCCGGATCTTCGGCTACGACGGCGACGGGCAGGTGGTCACTGAGATCACCGCGGCAGAGGCGAGCATCACCTGGCGTGTTCGGCTCGGCAATGCGAAAGCCGCCTGGTACGGCGCCGATGAGCCCCTCGATCTCCCGTCAGCGGAGCCGATGCCCCTGAGAAACCCTGATGTCTCTGACCGCACCTCGCTTGCCATCCTCTCCGACTGGCACCGGGTTTCCGGGGCAGCGTCCCGGCCGGCCAGTCTCGGGGGAGGGGCATTCCTCGGAAGCCCGGTGACCCTCGGCGAGATCCTCACCGACGAGATGGGGCGCCTTATCGTGCTGCCCGGAAACGGCTCGGCTGTGAAGGGCCCGAATGCACCTCCGCTCCAGGGCTTCGCCGACAATGACGGTTGGACCGACACGACGAGCGATGGGCCTGTTCAGGCGACCGTGCGTATCGGTGACCGAGTTCTGGTGGCCGATCCCGGCTGGGTGCTGTGCGGCAGCCCCAACTACGGCCCGGGCATGGCCGCTGGCATCGTCACCCTCTACGACACAGCGTTCTCCTCGCTTGTCCTCGCGGGCCGCCGCAAGCGTCCGAGAACCGAGTACCACCGCGATATTGCGCCGATCTTCGAGCGCATCACCGATATGCAGTGGGTCAACTCCGGGTACCTCACGACGAACGGCTTCGGATCCCTGAGGGACTGGACGACACCGCAGTGGCAAAAACGGCTGTCGGACTCATCCCGGGGGAATGATGAGCTTCGTCGAGCGATCCTCTCGATGTTCCGCGACGCCTTCTACGGGGTGCTCCAGCCGGGGCTGGCGCCCGACCTGTACGGCGACAAAGTGTCGGTTGGCGTCACACAGCCCTCAGACCCGCGTCAGTGGCTGGCCGTATCCCCGGTTCAGTACGCCCACCTGCGTGCCTGGGCGAAGGGGGACTTCACCGTTGGCCCGGATCGTCGCGCCGTGCTGTCAGTCGACGAACTCCCCCTGCGCGAGCGCCCACGGTCACTTGACCGCAGCGCACTTGACGGCTGCCTCGGAGGCGCATTCCACCCCGGCGTTGAGTTCCCGTGGATCTCGCGCACCGACTGGATCTGGACGGACGACCTGCGGCTCGCCAAGCCTGCTGTAGTACCCGACTTGCGCACGACAGGCCCACTGCTGACCCCTGCCGTCGCGACCTCGCGCACCGGCCCGCTCGCCTCGATCGGGCCCGGCGATCTCGTGAAGTGGATGGGGGTTCCGTGGCAGGCTGATTCGGCGAGCTGCCGCTTCGGCTACCAGAAGCCAATCTCGCCGGTACTCCCGGGCTTCTGGCCTGCCCGCATCCCGAACTCGGTGCTCGCCGAGGACGACTACCTAGTGGTGATGGACAGCACCCGCACCCTTGATGATCGCCGCGCCGCCTTCCGCAATCGTCATGAATGGGAGCGCTTTATCGCGTCGCCTGACCGGCTCACCACGCTGTCGATGATGGTCGATGAATGGTTCAAGCTCGGGGTCGTCCGCAAGGCCCCGGGGCCCGCAGACGGGGCCTTCCCGGCCACCATGCTCGTGGAGTCTCGCGTCGGCTTTCCGGCTGGCTCCGCCCAAAACTCCCCGGCCTGGTCGATCCGTCCGCAAATGTCGCTGTTCCCGCTCGTTGTTACGAATTCGGACGACAGCACCCTGCGCACGGTCGATGCGCAGGGGAGCGTCGCACTGTTTGGGTCACCCGGAGCCATCGCCCGGCCCGAGGGGATTACGCGCGACCCGCTCGGTTTCCTCATCGTGGCAGCCATGGACGCCAGGGCCGTCATCCGGGTTGCCCGTGACGGCTCGGTCAAAACCGTGGCCACGGTGCCGGATCAGCCGCTCGGCGTCGCGGTCGACCCGGGCGGCATGATCTATGCCTGCGGCATCGGCGACGGAGGCTGGGTGGCCTCGATCGACCCGGCTGGCAAGGTGAGGATCCTCCTCACCGCTTCGACCGGCGCCAGTCAGCCCCATGCGTTGGGTCTGGCACCCGATGGCGCCCTGCTCATCTCGAACAATCTCGACGGCACGATCGCGCGTTATGACCCACTCATGCAGACCATGCTCGATCGAACGTGGATCACGGGCCTGGCGCGGCCGAAGAACATGACATGGGATTCCGACGGCGTGCTCTACATTGTCGAGCGCGGGGCGAGCCGGGTGCACCGAGCGGACCAGGACGGTCGGCAGCTGCCATTCACCCTGCAGGGGGCGTCACTCAATGAGCCGTTCGGCATCGCCTATGACGGCATGGGAGCTCTGTACGTCAGCAGCGCGAGTGCGTCAGCGAACCGGATCGATCGCATCGTCCTCTCCGGTGACAGCGGCACGGTGTCGGTCTTCGCGACCGGCATGACGAATCCGGGGGGCGTCGTATTCAACCCGTGACCGACTGGGATGTCGTCGTCGTGGGTGGAGGGCCTGCTGGTTCCGCCTGCGCTGCAGAGCTTTCCGGGGCGGGCCATGTCGTGGTCCTCGTCGACGACGGACGCCGGATCGGGTCATGGTCGGGGGAGAGCCTGCCGCCCGGCGCTGTCGACCTCATCACGTCGGTCTTCGGCGACGACGTCATCGGGGGCCACCGCCGTGCGTTTGGCGTGCGCAGTGCCTGGGGGTCGAGCGACCTTGGGTCCACGGACTTCGTGAGTACGCCGCTGGGCGATGGCCTCATCTTGGACCGTGCGAGATTCGACGAGCAAGCCAGGGCTCACGCTCGCTCTCGAGGTGCATCCGTGATCTCCGGGCGAGTCCGGTCGGTCGAAGCGGATGGCGACTCGTGGACCTGCACTCTCCAGAACGGACGCAGACTGCGCAGTTCCTGGCTGGTTGATGCCACGGGCCGGTCAGCATCGGTCGCCTCTCGGCTCGGGGCCAGGCGAGCGCGAGCCGACCGACTGATGGCGCAGGTGCTCGCCGTTCCGAATCGAGGCGATGCCATCGCGGGTACCATCATCGAGTCGGTTCCGGAGGGCTGGTGGTACTCGACGCCACTCCCGGATGGACGCAGGGTGATCGCCCTGCTCACTGACGCCGACCTGCTCCCCGCCGAGGCTGACCGCAGTGCTCGCTGGCATAGCGCCCTCGAAGCGACCGTTCATCTGCGGTCCGCTGCAGGTGAGATCACCGTCGACGTCGAGCCTGCGCTGCAGCGCGCGGATACGTCCGTCCTGCATCCGATCGTTGGGAAGCGGTGGTGCGCCATCGGGGATGCTGCTGTGGCGTGGGATCCACTCTCGTCACAGGGGGTCGTGAGCGCCGTGCTCGTAGGTGCACGCGCCGGTCTCGCTATCCCTGATGCTGCAGCGCTGCAAGGACTTGAGAGCGACGTTCACCTGCTCGCCTCCGAGCATGCCGTGCTCCAGGCGCACTATTACGGTCTCGAGCGCAGGTGGCCAGACGAGCCCTTCTGGCACCGGCGCCAGACTTGACATCGACTACAGGTCCATGTGAGTGGAGAGGGTCACGATCTGACCGTCGGGAATGCCGAAGAACTGCGAGGGCCTCGCCGCGTTGCGATGGAGGAAGGCGAAGATCGACTCGCGGATCCGGCCCATCTGCCCAGCGGGCGTCGCGTGGAAGGCTCGGTCAGAAAGGAAGTAGGTGCGGTCCGATGAGGCGGCGTTGGGCAGCGTGGCGAGGAGTTCGGGCACCGATGGTGTTTCGGTGAAGCCGATGTCGGCCACGACCTGTCGAATCCCGTTCGATGGCATCGTCATGGTGAGGCGAGCATCCACGGGAACGGTAGGGACGGGAAGCGTGCGAACGGTGAGAACGATGAGGTGCTCTGGAACGGCTCGGACCAGCCGAATGCTCGCCGCAAGCGCTTGCGGTACCTGATCTGGATGCGAGGCGAGGACAACGCCCTCGCCGGGTGTCCGAGCGATGGTCCCCGAGGACAACGCCTCAGTGAGGTCAGCCCAACTGAGCGCGTTGTGCGCCACATGGTCGGTGAGGATCCGCTGGCCGCTGCGCCAGACCAGCATGATGGTGAGCGCGAGCCCGGCGAGGAGGACGGGCACCCACCCGCCATCGAAGATCTTCGTGATGGTCGACAGGAGGAACGCCATGTCCAGTAGGAGAAATGCGGTGGTGAGGAGCCCCGCACGGAGTGCGGACCAGCCCCAGACGTCGCGGGCAACACGATGGAAGGCGATCGTGGTGACGGTCATCGTTCCGGCGATTGCGAGCACATACGCGGAAGCCAAGGAAGTTGACGAGCCGAAGGCGATGACGAGCGCGATACTCGTAATGCCGAGCAGCCAATTCGCGATTGGCACGTAGATCTGGCCTTCGTGGGCGCTGCTCGTATGGCGAATCGTGAGACGGGGAAGCAAGCCGAGTTGGACGGCCTGACGCGAGAGGGAGAAGACTCCGGTGATGAGGGCCTGCGAGGCGATGACGGTTGCAGCGGTCGACAGGATCACCATGAACAACGCGAAGGTGGGGTTCGGAGCAAGGGAGAAGAACGGGTCAGCTGCCGCGGAGGGGTCCTTGATGACGACGGCTGCCTGCCCGAGGTAGCACAGTACGAGCGATGGGGCGATGAGAAACGCCCAGGCCAGGCGGATGGGCCGGATGCCGAAATGACCCATGTCAGCGTAGAGCGCCTCGGCGCCGGTGACCGCCAGGATCACGACGGCGCCGATGGCGAACCCAAGTCCGGGGTTGGCAACGAGGTAGGCGATGCCGTAGGTGGGCGAGAGGGCGGCGATCACTGAAGGGTCGCCAATGATGTGCCAGATACCGAGCCCGGCGATCACGACAAACCACAGCACCATGATGGGTCCGAAGGCCCGTCCGATCTGATGCGTGCCGCGTGACTGCACTGCGAAGAGGGCCGCGAGGATGACAACCGTCAGCGGGACAGCCCAATGCTCAAGGCTGGGATTGACGATCGCGAGCCCCTCAGTGGCAGACAGCACGGAGATTGCCGGCGTGAGCGCACCGTCACCGAAGAGGAGAGCGGTGCCGATGAGGATGAGGATGAGGAGAGCCATGCGGCGACCGCCGGTCGCGAACCGAACCTTTTCAGGGAGGAGGGCGAGCAGGGCGAGGATGCCGCCCTCTCCGTGATTGTCGGCTCGCATCACGAAGCGCAGATACTTGACGGACACGACGAGGATGAGCGCCCAGAAGATGAGCGAGACGACCCCGAGCACCGCCTCACGACTGCTCCCGGAGACCGCGAGGGTCTGCTTCAGTGCGTAGAGAGGGCTCGTGCCGATGTCGCCGAAGACCACTCCGGTGGCCGCGAGTGCGAGGCCAGTTGTCGCGGTGAGGGTCCGCTTCTTTGTCGAGGTCACGGTTGGGCTCTCCTGGGATGAGGTGGTGGTCGCTCAGATTGTCGAGCACCGGAGTCTCCCATGGGTGCAGGATTGCGCTGCGCGGACTCCCCGCCTGACGCCGGTTGCGCATACGTCGAGACGCATCGGGTAGCGTGCGACTCGCAGTAACGGCGTCCGTAGCTCAATGGATAGAGCACCTGACTTCGGATCAGACGGTTGGGGGTTCGAGTCCCTCCGGGCGCACGTGCTGGGCCCACGCTGTCCTGAAATGCAATTGGCGATCATCACGACTGAACCGTCCAAGGTCAACCTCAGATTGCAGGTCATGTGAGCGCCCGTCGCTGGATGAGGTATATCTTGTGCGCGTGCTCCGCCCCCACTCGAGAGCCACGGCTCTCGTCATGGTTCCCTCCCTCGCCCTTATCGTCGCCGGGGCGCTCCTCCTGAATGCTGGCGCAGCCTCGGCGGCCGGTTCGGTGCAACCCATCAACGTTGCGGGCAACTCGACTCCGATCACCGGCGTGGACCAGCGACTCCCGTCCTTAGGAACGACGTCGTACTTCACTGCCGGCCCCGGTTTTGCCGATGAAATAGAGTCGTATCACGACTCTGGTGGGTACTCATCTGACCAGCAGGCTGTGGCCACGGCTGCGGGGCAGTTCCTCGGTCCCTGGCTCGCAAGTACGTGCGCGGACACGTCCGCTGCGATGTGTCGCCCGGCCGTCGTCTTCGACGTCGACGAGACATTGATCACCGACTATGCGCTGTACGCTGCCAACGGATTTACGCTGCCCGGCCACCTTTGGCGAACGTCCATCATCAAATGTTCCTCTGCCGTCATTGCGCCAACGCGAGACCTCCTTCGGGTCGCGCAGAAGGAGGGTGTCGCTGTCTTCCTCATCTCCGGACGGAAAGAATCCGCTCGTCTTGCTACCGAAGCCTGCCTGCGCAAGCGCGGCGTCACTGGATGGCAGGAGCTCATCCTCAAGACGCCGGCGACCCAGTCACTGTCGAATGCTGCCTACAAAGCCAAGGCACGGGCAGGTGTCGAGGCCCGGGGTTGGCGAATCGGCTACACCATCGGCGATCAACTCAGCGACGTGACCGGTGGACATGCGACTGAGGGCTTTTTGCTCCCCAACCCCATGTATTACGTCGGTTAATCTAGGCGGCCGCAGAGCGTGCATCAACCTTTGACACACATATCTAGCAGGTGTTACGAGCCCTTACTTCGCCATCACGGTGATCTGTAGGACCCCGACCGTCTCGTCATTCATCGTGTTCTGCGCACCCGGGGGCGAGGTGACGATAGTGACGGTCGTCTTGCCCGTTCGCTGTGCTGTGACGGTCCAGGTGGTCTGGCCGGCCACGCCGACCATGCCGTTGGTGTTGTCGGGGGCTGCGTAGACGCCCTTGGATACCTTGGCGATTGCTGCCCCCGATGACGTGCAGCACCCACCATTCGCTGTCCAGGAGTACCCGGTGGTCTTATTGGTGGGGAGGATGATCTTCACACGCTCGCCCGGAACGAGTCGGACGCTGGCAGGCAGGTCACGAACGATGAGGGTGCCGTCAGACTTGGCGCTGGCGCCGGAACCGGTCATGACTGCTGCGCTGCTCATGAGCAGGACGGACGAGGCTGCTACGATGATGCGCTTTGTGGGCGATGTGGTCATGCCCGGAGGGTATGCGGTTGGTCGGCCCCGGTCAAATAATGCGGGTGGTGCGACCGTCGGGAGCAGGCACAGCATCGATGGAGCGCCATCGCAGACCATGCAGTCAAGCTTCGAGACGATATGGGAAGTGTGGTCCTTCGCGGTCGGAATGCCCGTTGCGGGTAGCAGGTAGCCGGCACTTGGATACGAGCGACGCGGTCGCCGGGTGTCGAACTCGACGCACATGTAGCGTAGGTGACGACGAATCGGTAGCGCAGAGAGGGGGTAGAACGACGGTGCAACAGGTGACCCCGAACAGCCATTTCACTCCGAGCGGCTACGTGCGTCGCATCGTCGATGATGAGATCGACAATCTGCTACCCGGGCTCCCTGCAATCCACCTAGACGGGCCCAAGGCAGTTGGCAAGACGTCAACGGCCCTCCAACGAGCCGGCACAGTCCACCGCCTGTCCCAACCACGAGAGCGACTTCGACTCCAAGAGAACCCCGAGCGGATTCTGGACGGGATCCCTCCGATTCTTGTCGATGAGTGGCAGCAGGTCCCTTCGACATGGGACACGGTCAAGGACGCGGTCGATGTGGACCCGTCTGGTGGGCGATTCATCCTCACCGGATTCTTGCCTCGGGCCCAAACTCACTCCGGCGCGGGGCGAATCACGACGCTACGAATGCGCCCACTCACGCTCCCAGAACGTGCGGTCTGCACTCCGACGGTGAGCCTGCGCCAACTCCTGACCGGGCAGGGCGGTCCCGTTGGCGGAAGCTGCGCGCTCACACTGGAGCACTACACCGACGTGATACTCGCATCAGGCTTCCCAGGCCTGCAGCACCTTTCGGGCGACCACCTGCGGGCTCAGTTGGACAGCTACCTCACCCGAATTGTCGATGCGGATATGGAAAGCGAGTCTGGAAGGGTTGTTCGGCGACCTGAAACAGTGATGGGCTGGCTGAGGGCATACGCCGCGGCGACATCGACCACTGCTACGTGGGAGACCATTCGGGGCGCTGCCTCGTCTGGGTCGCGTCCGGCGAAGACTACGACGATCCCCTACCGAGATGTCCTGACGAGACTCCGGATTCTTGATGTTGTCGAGCCCTGGATTCCAAGCAACAACCACCTGAGCCAAGTGGGCATGTCCCCCAAACACAACCTCGCCGACCCGGCACTCGCCGCCCGGTTGGTTGGGCTTGAAGCTGACGCCCTCCTCGATGGTGAGGGACCCGATGCGCGTCCCGGATCAGGCACCTTCCTCGGGCAACTCTTCGAGTCACTCGCGGCCATGAGCTTGCGAACGTTCGCTAGCCCCGCAGGCGCGTCCGTACTGCACCTACGAACTCACCGAGGAACCCACGAAGTCGACTTCATCGTCAAACGTGGCGACGGAAAAGTCGTGGCGATCGAAGTGAAACTCTCCCCGCTTGTCGAGTCGAGCGATGTGAGGCATCTGGTGTGGCTGAAGAGGGAGTTGGGTGATGGCCTGTTGGATGCGGCGATTGTCACGACCGGGCAAGATGCATACCGAAGGCGGGACGACGGCATAGTGGTGATACCACTCGGACTGCTGGGCCCCTAGTCATGAGCCTGCTCATTCAACTTGGCCCCGCGGATCGATGAGCCATCGGTTGACGAAGGCACCGAGCAGGATGGCGAAGGCGGCGAGCCAGACGCCGAGCATTGATGTCACGAGCCCTGCTATGCCCCCGTACGTTTGAGCCAGGCTCGGCGACAGCGCCGAGGTGCGCTCCCACAGGAGCTGGATGAGGAGCAGTGCAAGGGCGGCGAGGGCGGCACCGGGCCAAAGGCTCCGGAACGCAAGGGAGCGCCCGACGGCGAGCGCGTGCAGGATCATGATGAGGGCGAAGGACAAGGCCACGGCACAGATCATGCCGACGACCTGTTGGGCGGTTGACCGCATGTCGATGGCGAAGGCGAGCAGGCCTAGGACGATGATCGCTGCGAGCCCGGCAATCGAGGCGAGGAGGCGAAGCGGCAGGAAGTGCGCCACTGGCAGGCCATAGCCACGGCGCAGGCCACGCATGAGCATTGCCACGGCGGTCGAGATGGTCCATAGCGAGGTGACGACGAGCACTGCGTCGAGGATGATCGAGCCAGGGGAGGGACTGGCCACCGCCTCGAGCTGCCCGACGAGCAGATCGCCGAATGACCCGGGAGCCGATCCGGCGATCGCGATGAGATGCTCCGCAATCGCCTCCTGGTCGACGAACAGCCCGAGCACGTTGATTGCGACGAGTCCGGCAGGGCCGAAGGCGATGAGGAGCCAGAAGGCAGTGGCCGAGGCCGACTCGGCGATGCGCACCTCGCGGTGCCAGGCGGCGTAGGTGGCGAGCAGGCCTTGCACGGTCGGTTGGGGGACTGTCACCGTGGCATCCTTCCACCACTGACGTGGCTTCAGTCGGGCGTCAGCCAAAGAGTCGAGAGAAGAACGACCCGCTCTTGGCGGCCGCGGCATTCTCAGCGGCGGTGCACGTGCATCGAGCGTTCTTCGCAACGCCCTTCATAACCTGCTGAACGTGCTCGCCGCAGCCGGCCCAGGTGGTCTTCTTGCAGGCCTTGCAGGTTACTTGGCGGCACATTTGGTCATCCAATGCTCGGGCAGCGATCTCCTGCGTCACGGACCAGTATACCCGTAGGGGTATGTGACCACCGACAGGTCCCCCGGAGGGCAGAAGGTCCCGTGGAATCCGGCAGGAGTCCTCATCCGGCGGGGCTTACCTGTTCATCATGCTCGGCGTACAACTCCCTGATGAAGGAGGAGGACAACTGATCTTGTACCCAACTAAGAAATCATAATGAATGCAATCAAGCGATATACGTTGCAAATCCTTATCGGAGTCTCGGCAGTAGCAGTCGCGCCGCCACGGACAGCGAGACGCTTCACGAGTCCTCGCTCCTGACGCTGATGCGCGCCTACGGTGTTGCGGATCCGAACGCGGGCTTGGCTGTCGGCGAAATCGCCAGCGACGAATGGGAGAGCCTCTACGACACCCTGGTGGCGAAGGGGAAAGTGTCCTTGAAGGCCGCGGGTGGAGTGGGTGTCACCATCGAGAAGTTGGACATCGCCGATCTCGATCGGGCGCTGGACGCCAACCCGGCCGCTGACATCACGAGGGTGCTCGAGAGCTTGCGAGCCGGCTCCTCCCGACACCCCGCAGGTTGGGCTGTGCTGGCCCGTGATCCAGGAGTTCCTGACGGTGGTCACGAACGTGCGCATCCTCGCGGAGTCGACGCCTACCGAGCGTCGACCCCGTCCGCGAGGCACTGTTGCGTTGGGTGATAGCTGGACTACTGCGCGATCCGAACAACAGTTCGATCATTGGTAACCTTGTCTGCGATAAGTCCGATCGTGCCCGTCGCCCCGAGGTAGACGCCCGTACCCCCGGTCACAACGAGGGTTCTCGTGGGGCTGCCTGCCCCGGTCGGCCCCTCGTCGTACGCGACCGCCCGAATCGTCCCTCCCCGCAGGTCGAAGGTGTAAACGCCGAAGCTCCGCCGAAATCCCTCCGCATCGGGCAGGGCGAAGGATGAGACGAACAGGCTCGCCGAGGTTCCGACCTGTCGCTTGGTTCCAAGTGCGAACTGCGATGCGGTGGCACCGGCATTGATGACCGTCGCATCTGCGAGGTCAAGGCCACCGAATGCCTTGTAGGTGCGGTCCTGGCTGAACTTCACCGGAACAGGCGGCAGGCTGGTGTCAACGAGCAGCCGCAGGGTGACATCAGCAGTCGTCTCAGACGTGCAGTCCGTCACGGCCTCGCCGCGCACTCCCGCGTAGGCGCCGGTGCCGCCCAGGATGATGTCGGTGAACTTCGACGGCCATGCGGTGCCCGTGCGGTACTGGGAGAAGGCCGCGACAAGCACTGATCCACGCGGGAGGTCGTAGCGGCACAGCCATGAGTCAAGGCCGATCCCGCCTGGTCGTGACTGCGCGAGCTTGGCGTCACCGCAGGTGAATGTGCCGTCCTCGCCCTTCATTCGAAGCCGGCCCTGCGAGCCGTCCTGTGACAACGTGTTGATGTCATTCGTGGCCTGCCCCGAACTCGTGGCATTCACGAGACGCTCGAAGGCGATGGTGGTCGCCTGCTCAGTATCGATCCCGACGTTCGGCATGAGATTCCAGGTGAGCTTCAGGACGCCGGCGGCGGCCGGGGCCATCGACACGACGCCTCGGGCATTGCGGAGATCCCCGGTGCCGCCCAGGATGACGAGGTCTGAGGCAGTGTTGGGTGGTTGCCCCGTTGGGTCGTCTTGGATCTGCTGGGCATAGAGCGCCCCGCCTGGCATCGACACGTGAACGGTCGTGTCGCGCCGTTCGCGTCCGTTCGCATCAGGCATCACGACGACGACTCGAGTGGCGAAGGTGCCGATAGCAGGACCCCCGTCGGTCATTGCGGCTGAGCCGCGGGTGACGGTGGTGTCGCAGGCACTGCTCGTCGGGGCTCCGATGTTGACGACCTGCCGGCCTTCGATGGTCAGGTACGTCGTGACTTGGGATCCGGTCCGGGTCCTTGCTCCATCGGTCGCATGAGCCGGGGTCGCCGTCAGTAATGGTGAGGTGAGCACTGAGCCGAGCAGTGCGCCAATGACCAAGGGGTGCATGAATCGGGCAGGTGAACGCATGGGACTCTCCAAGTGAAGTGAACGACCAATGAGCGGGAAGCCCCGGTGAGGTTTATGACTTCTTTAGGCGGGCGTCACTTTGGAGTGTAGGCCGCCTGCAGCATGGCGAGTGCCTCGCTGACGCAACCCGCGTCGGTCGGCGGCCTACGCATGGCGGCTGTCCCACCCGAGAACCCGATGAGCGCTGGGGCGCCGACGACATCGGTGACGTTGAAGAACTCGGTCCAGCGCAGCGCAGATTCCGGTGACTGGCCAGGTACGCCGCCGCCGACGATCCCGATGACTCGCTCCTTGCCCCACCATTGGGCGTCGTAGCGGAGGATCACTTTTTCGAGGTCGCCGGTTCGAAGCCTGCCGATCGCTGCTCTGAGACTCGCCGGCATTGGCGTGATCCGGGGGAGCGATGCCTGGAGCAGGGAGACCGGTACGGCAACCACTACTGAGTCGGCCGTGAGGGTTGCCCCTGATTGCAGGGTGACGGTCACCTCTCGACCGTTGCTGGCGTCAATCTGAGCCACCGGCGAGTTCAGACGAATGTCCAGACCGGCGGCGAGAACATTGGCGATCCCGGCATAGCCGCCCGCGACTAAGGCGTCACCCCCTCGAAGGTCCTCGCCCTCGGTCAGGGCCCTGACTCCGAGCGCGCTCGCATTGAGTCCGTACTCCTGGACGGTATTCGTCTCAACCGCCCACGAGGTGAAGCGATTGCGCTGCATGCCGTTCTGGCGAAGCCATGTTTCGACCGACATGCCGGCCGGCGGCCAGGAGTCGGCCAGACGGTCCGTGAGACGCGAGACCTGATCATTGGCCCGATAAGCCGCCGCGGACCCCTTTCCCGTCACGGTGTCGCGGATGATCTCGCTGTCATAGTTGCAGGGGACGAGGCGCAGGCCCGCCTGCTGGCTGAGCGGGACGACCGGGTTCCCCTTCAGGCCATGCACCCACGCAGCGCCCATCTCGACCGGGACTCCCCAGGACGTGTTCGTGTGGACTCGTCCGCCGATGCGGTCACGGGCCTCGAGAACGATGACGCGGGCGCCGTCGGCCGCGAGGTCCCTCGCGGCGGTGAGCCCGGCCACCCCGGCACCAATGACGATGACTCGCGGGCCGAGGTCCTCGTCGAGCAGTACCTCAGCCGCGCGATTCCCCGAGCGAATCGCGCCCTGCACGGTCCCGGGGTAGGCGGGGTCGGTGTATTCACCCGCGAGGACGATTCGATCAGCGATGAGTGCGTCGGCAAGGGTCTCGCGCACCGCATCAGTGGAGCCGACCGGAAGCGCAGAGTAGGCGCCCCTTGACCAGGGGTCGGTGTCCCAGCGAGTGACGAGGGATGCGACCGGCGTTGGGAGCACCGACGCTGACGGACGCGACCGGGTGCCCGCCGACGCCGGCGAGCCCGCGGCCGCTATCGACGCGAAGCCAAGCGCGCCAGCGCCGATGAGCGACCTGCGACTCATGGGTGTGTCGTTGACCATGGGTACCCTCCGGTTTTATCGATCGCCGCGATGCTAGACGGGACTTTACTGAATTCCGATCTGTCGATGTTCTCCGCCTACGCGGTCGATCAACAGGCGCGCAGCTCGATACCGATATCCGGGCGCACCTTGGGAAGCGCTGATCATCGGGATGTTTGCCGCGCAGGTTGTTTCCGGGCATGCGTGGTGAGTCGAGCGAGCGCCGTTTCGGCCAGATGCACCCCGAATCCCGACGAGTCCGCCGTCAGAGCCCAACTCATCGGGATTCGGGGTGCATCTGACTCAGGTGAGACCCGTGGGGATGAGGAGGGATAGGAAAATCAGCGCTTCCCTAGCCTCGAGGTCCAGCGATCGCTTACGTCCCCGAATAGGGAGTCGGCTCTGGAATCAATGATGCGTCATCCCCATACATTGGCAAGCGCTATCCCACCACGTCCAGGAGGATCGCCATGTATGAAAGGAAGATGCGCCAAGCGACCTTAGTTTTAGCGTTGGCCCTCACGACCGGTCTCCTTTCGGCGGGAAGCGCGATTGCCGCACCATACGCCGTGCCGATGGCGGTGAACTGCACCGCGGTGAACAACGATTTCGTTGCAACACGGGCCAATTCGATCAAGGTGTAACTGGCGCAAGCCGCGTCCAAGAACGATGCCAACGCTGCCCTTGTCACGGCGAATACTGCAGTCAAGGACCTTGTTGGACTCCTGGGCTCGAAGGCCCCGGCATCCATCAAGGCCTGGTCTACGCAGTTCAGTGCGTTCGCCAAGCAGATGAAGTCGAAGCCAACGGCCCAGATCAAGACCCAGTGGCGCACCTTCGCCAACAGTCCAGCAACAGTGCAGGCGCTCGCCGACACCTACGGTGTGGTGAAAACTGCCTGCGGTTCAACGCTGTCGGGCAACTCCGGCCTCTACATTGACGACATTGATGACATCGACGATGCGGATGACAACTGACCTCGACACCAGGAACTGACAACGGGTGCTTCCCGAATCACCATCGTTTCGGGAAGCGCCCGTACTGTGCGAACACTCATTCAACAGCGCCCGCTATGGAATCACTACGACACTCGGGAGCATAGGGAGGGTACGAGGATCCAGTTGGGATCTCCGTACGCTTGGTATGCCTGAATGCAGCGATACGTTGCACCACCGATCGTGACGATATCGCGGACGACGTAGCGACCCGTGACACCGACGTTGTCGGTGGAAGCCGACCACATGAGGTCGACGCTCGACTCGGTGGCTCCCATGGAATGCAGGCCACCGGGTGTCGTTGGCGCCTGGGTGTCCTTCAGCACACCAGCACCCGTTGTCACCGTGACTGAGGTTGATGATGCCGAGGTGTTGCCCGCTGCATCATCGGCCCGCACCGTGTATTTGTAGGCGCGTCCGGACGTCAGGCCGGAATCCGTGAAGCGGGTGGTGGCAGATGTTCCAACGCTCACTCCATCGCGAAGCACGGTATACCCGGTGACTCCCACATTGTCGCTCGACGGAGCCCACGTGAGATCCACGGTGCTTGACGTCGCGCCAGAACCGACAGGCTGGTTCGGTGCCGAGGGTGCCGAACTGTCGCCGGCACCGTGATTGAGTGGGATGGCTTTGTGTTGGCGGCCGAACCGTCATGACTGATCGTCGAGACCAACTCAAGGTCAGCGCGCTTGAGCGGAGCGTTCGGATCCCAGTTCTGCTTGGGCATGTAGTTCGACCACTGCGACGTGCGATGGGCTGCCGTGTACGTCCAGTCGACGGTCCGGTCACGGGAAAGCCCATGGGGGCTTCTAGGCTTTGCGGCTCGTAGACGATGCCACCGCAGTTGGTGTTGAGTCCCATTTTGCAGGCAGCCGCCCGGCTGTACGGGCCACTCACATAGCCGTGGGCCAAGGCCGGGCTTGCCAGCGCCAATGCTGTTCCCAGCAGGGCGATCGGACTGAGCAAGGCGGCCACTCGCGCCACCATTGTCGGTTTCATTCGAAGCTCCTCCTCGTTTGGTAGGTGCTCGTTGCACGTGCTCTGATGGGTTCGGGTTCCGGATCCGTGGCATAAGGGCGAGGGCATACGGACCCCGAACATTGAGACTGGCTTCGTCGAACATTCACAGAACGGGCACCATGCCCGGCGTTCCGTCCTTGACCCTTCACGACTCGTGGTGCAGCATGATGAATGGGGGGCATCGTCCATTAATCGATCGGAAAAGCCGTGACCAGAACGACCTGGGGGTGCATCCTCGTGCTCTCCGCATCGTGCGCCATCGCACTCGCTGGCAACGCGAATGGGGCGCCCTCCCAGCGAGTTGTCGTGCGCGAAGCCCGCGCGACGAACTTCATCTGGGACTACGTCTCCGCGATTCCGGTGCTGCCCGGGACTTTGGTCGACGGATCCCCGAAGGCACTGCAGGACCAGTCGCTGAACTCATCCTTCGTCGTACGTCTCACCGCTGGGGGTCGGCCGGTGGCCGGCGCTCGCATCACCTGGCGCGCCAGCGACAGCACCGCGCACATCACCTCATTTCAGCCCAGAACGGACGCCGATGGCCGGGCGCGCATCTGGTACTTCGCAGGGCGAGCGACTCAACAGCGCATTACTGCGACCGATCGTTCAACTGGCCGCACGATCAACTACACGATGCGTGCGGCAGACCGAACCAAGCCCACCGTCGGGCGCTACGTTGCCCTGTACTTCAGCGCGCCGGCATCCGTCACGTCGTCCGGCACGGATCAGGCCTACACCGTGACTGCGACCCCGCATACCGACCCGACTCGCACCTACTACCAATTCATCACAGCCTGGCAGCAGCCCGATCCGAGCGAAGTCTCGTTCTACGGGGGTATCCAGAGCTTCGACTGCGGCGACGACAACAGCACGATGTCGCCCCGCATCTGCGAACCCGGCCGAGGTCGGCAGCGTGGACACCTCGCAATCTTTTCGGCTTGGAATGCCAAGGACGCATCGGGAAACGTGCTGGCGCCCTTGGTCGCTCATCTGCCGGACACGACCTTCTGTGCAGATTTCACGGGCGAGGGCGACGGCCTAAAGTGCACCGCGCCCCTTGATTGGCGTACCGGAGGAAGGATCATCTGGAAGGTCGAGAAACTGCCGGGTGCAGCCAGTCCCTCCCAGCGGGTAAGGAGTTCGGTCTCGCTCGATGACGGTGGCACCTATCAGGAGATTGCCACATTCGACGTTCCGGCCCAGCCGGACTTTCGGACCATCGCCCCATTCGTCGAAAACTGGGGCGGCGACGAGGCACCATCCTGCCTAGACGCAGCACTTCGACACTTGACGATCAACGGGGTGAGCTTCTACGACGGAAGTATCTGGTCTCGTCCGACATCGGCTTCTGCGATGGGGGGCATCTATTCCGACGACACCACCGCCTGCGAGAACTACTCAATCGCCCGGTCCGCGGATGGGTTGAGTATCAAGTCCGGCGGCCGAGGCAACTGGCTCGACCTCCGGCCGGTGCTCGCTTGGAGCGGAACCGACTTCCCCCTGGGCTCAGGGTTTACTGACGTTGACCAAGCGCGCTATCAGTGGCAGGAAGTGGACATCAGCACCGTGAGGTAGCGAATGGCCCTAGGGTCTGCTCATGAGTGGGCCCCGGGTGGTGCTGATCGCCAATCCAACTGCAGGTGGGGGTCGGACGCGGGGTATTGCTGAGCGCGCACGAGACGCTATGAGCAGCGAGGGAGTCGACGTCGATCTTGTTGTTCCGACTGATATCGGGTTGATGCGCGAGAGCATCATCGAAGCCATCGAATCGGTGCCGGCAGGGATCATTGCCTGCGGAGGCGATGGCACGGTCCATCTCGTCCTGCAGGCGGCGGCACCCGCGGCGATTCCGATGGCGATCATCCCGGCTGGAACCGGAAACGACATCGCGCGATCCCTTGGCATTGCCCTCAAGGACCATGATGGGGTGGCACGCGGCATTGCGCGCTCGCTGCTTGCCGGGCGCAGCCGGGCGATTGACCTCACCTGCATAGAGCACGGTGCGCGGCAGGTGTGGTCGCTGGGTGTCACCTCGATGGGGTTGGACTCCGCGGTGAACGAGCGTGCGAACCGCACTCGGCGATTCAACGGGACAACCCGCTACGTGCTCGCCCTCCTTGCTGAGATGCGTACATTTCGGACGTATGAGTACGCGGTCACTGTTGATGGGGAGTCGATGGACGGCCCGGCGACCCTCATCGCCATCGGCAATGGCTCCAGTTATGGGGGAGGCATGCAAATCTGCCCTACTGCGAGCATGACTGACGGCATCCTCGACATCACGTGGGTCGACCGGGCATCGCGCACGACTATTATGCGGGTGTTCCCGAGGATCTTCAGTGGTAGCCATGTGAAGCACCCTGCGGTTCGGGTGCTTCAGGGTCGAACCGTCACGGTCGAGGCGAAGGGGCCGGTGGTCTACGCAGACGGCGAACGCGTCGGTGACCTGCCCATCGTTGCGACCGTGGTGAACGGCGGCCTTCGGATGCTCGATCAGCGAACGTGAAAACTCCTCATGTCATGATGCGATGGCCTCGAGACTAGGAGCGGTTGCCACGGGCTCAACCGGAAGGGCGCCGATCGAGGCGGCGGCGCTGGTGATGGCAGCAGTGATCTTCGTGCCCTTGCGCTTGAACCCGAGTTCGACCATGACATCTGCAACCAGCGCGGCGGCATCGCGCGGCCTTGCGTCGCGTTCAACCCAGCGCACCACCGCCGCGAGATCCACCTGGGAGTAGGCGGCGATCGGCTGCCCGGGGAGGATCCCGTGGCCGATTAGTTCCGGGACCTCGGGGACCTCGCCTACCTTGTCTGCCTCGATTGCCTTATCCGGGCTGGGGAGGTCGAGGGCGGGGATGACGATCTGCTCGGGAGTGGGAGCAAGAGACACCTCGCTGAATCTCGCGCTGGGCATCGGGCTCGGCGTCTCGCGCACCCTGGGAACCGAAGCAGGGATGGGTATATCGAGGGTGGGGACCTCGAAGGGCGGCAATTCAATTGCTGGCGGAGGGCCCGCAGATACGTCAATGACGGCTACATCGGGGACTAGTTCCACGGTGGGCGCCCGGTTCTCAATGGGCGCCGGCCCCTCAACGGGCGCGGGCTTCTCAATAGGCGTAGTCGGGGCGGCTGACCGGGGTACTGCTGCGGCGGCGGAAGCAGGTGAGACTCGTCGCGAAGCGCCGGTGCTGGACCGGGTGAACCTCGCCTCGCGTAGCGCGCGCATCTGATCGGTTTTCGACATCGGTGTTTCCCTTCGAGTACAGGGCCCCCGGTTACGGGTGGCAGTCGAACATGTGTTCGAAGTATATCGACGTGGGAGGACAGCCGTCCAGCACTGTTCGCGATCGGGAGGGCGGACTCGATTGGGCCAGGTCTCAGGATGCGGAGCCGAGACCCTTGAATTCCTTGATCAGTTGGTCAAAGATATAGCCATGACAACCTATGCCTCCGAAATTACCGTCGACGATCTCGAAACCGACCCCTACCCGGTCTACCGTCGGCTTCGCGCAGAGTCACCCGTCGCATGGGTTCCGGCGGTGAACGCCTGGCTCGTTACCCGAGCGGCCGACGTTGAGACCGTGGCCACCAAACCCGAGCTCTTTACGGCTGAGGTTGCTGACTCTCCGGTTGATCGCTCGTTCGGCGGGCCGACCCTCATGACGATGGACGGCGAACGGCACCTCGAACTGCGGCGCAGCCTCGACGAGCGTTACAAGCCGCGCGTCGTCGCGACCTACATCGATGATCTCGTCACGCCGATCGCCGAGGAGGCCCTCGCATCGATGCTTGCGCGCACCGATCGTCGCGCTGACCTACTGGCCGACTACTTCGAGCCGATCAGTGTCCTGAGCCTTGGCTCGGTTCTCGGCGTCGGCCATCTGTCTGCCGAGGTGCTTCAGGACTGGTTTCACGGCCTGGCCATGGGGGCCATCAATTTCGAGAATGATCCAGTGAAGCAGGCCATCAGCGACGAGACCACCGCGAAGATCGACCGTGAGTTGCGTCCGATGATGACGAGACTTCGGGAGGACCCCGACGACTCGACCATCGCATCGATGCTCACCAGTGGCTGCCCGGTAGGCCAGGCCCGGACGATTGACCACGTCATGCCGTCGCTCAAAGTCATCCTCACCGGCGGTATGCAGGAGCCCGGTCACGGGGCGGGCACCTGCCTCGTCGGGTTGCTCGAGAATCCCGATCAGCTCGCACTGCTGCGCGAGGAGCCGAAGCGCTGGGACGACGCAGTCCACGAGGGCCTGCGCTGGGTCGCGCCAATCGGAACCCAGACCCGCGAGTCCGCAATGGATGTCGAGCTCGGCGGCGCCATGATCCCGGCGGGTCAGACCGTCTGCGCAGTGGTGTCGAGCGCCTGCCGCGACGAACGCGAGTTCGATAACCCCGACACCTTCGATATCAGGAGGGTCCGCAAGCCGAATGCGGCCTTCGGCTTCGGGCCGCACTTCTGCGCCGGGCACGCCTTCGCGCGTGACCAGGAGCGGATCGCATTGCAGATGCTTGTCGAGGCGATGCCGGATCTCAGGTTCGCCGAGGAGTATGGGCCGGTGACCTTCAAGGGATGGGAGTTCCGCGCCCCCACCGCGCTCCATGCACGCTGGTAGTCATGGCTCGTCATCGCGAGCAGGTGAACGTCGAGCGACAACGCGACAGGATCGTGAGCGCCGCTACGGCCGTCATCGCACGCGACGGGCTTCAGGCCACCCGCCTGCGACAGGTTGCGATTGAGGCCGGGCTGAGTGCGGGCTCGATCCTCTACTACTTTGGCGGATTCGACGAAGTGCTGATCGCGGCGATTCAGGCGGTCGGCGCCGAGTACTGCACAGGTCGTCAGGAGCGAATCGACGTAGCGCCTGACCCGCGATCGGCACTTCAGGCCCTCGTTTCCCTTGGTATCCCAGATTCATTGAGCGATGCCGTGAGGGTGCTCTATCAGGCGAGCAGCCTCATCGGACTGCACCCCGAGGTTGTGCCGGTTCTTGCTGAACTGAACGAGCGACAGCTCGATCTCTATTCGCAGGTGATTGAGCGCGGTGTGGCGTCGGGGGATTTCTCGCCGACCACCCAAACGCGGGTGATCGCCCGCACCGCCCTTGCCTTGGAGGATGCGTTCACGCTCTACCTGCTCTCCGGTTACGGGCTCAACGCAGTCGCGGCTCGCGATCACATTCGCTGCTACCTCGATGAAGCGCTCGGGCTGAGCAACGCCGCTGCACGCGACCCGCGTTTGGCCAGCCGCGGCGGTCAGTAGGCTCGGCGCGTCGACACCACCAGATGAGGGAGAACGCTCATGGAATACGTGCATCTCGGTCGAACAGGCCTCTCGGTGAGCCGCATCTGTCTGGGAACCATGAACTTCGGTCCGGTGGCGAGCAAGGAGGACTCCTTCGCCATCATGGACGCCGCCCATGCTCAGGGCGTGAACTTTTTCGACTCGGCGAATGTCTACGGCTGGAGCGACAAAGGTCTGACCGAGCGAATTGTCGGCGAGTGGTTCGCCCAGGGCGGTGGGCGGCGTGAACGCACCGTCCTCGCAACAAAACTGTATGGCGACATGGGTGATTGGCCGAATGACGGCAAGCTCTCGGCCCTCAATATCCGACGTGCGTGTGATGCCTCACTTGCCCGACTCCAGACCGACTACATCGATCTCTACCAAATGCACCACGTTGACCGCGCCACACCGTGGGATGAGATTTGGGAGGCGATGGATGTCCTTCGTCAGCAGGGCAAGATCATTTACGCGGGATCGTCAAACTTCGCGGGCTGGCACCTCGTTCAAGCGCAGGAGGCCGCGAACCGGCGCGGGCAACTCGGACTGGTGAGCGAGCAGTCGATTTACAACCTTGTCGAGCGCACCGTCGAACTTGAGGTACTCCCAGCGGCCGAGACTTACGGCATCGGGGTCATCCCATGGTCTCCACTTCACGGGGGACTCCTCGGCGGAGTGATCCGCAAGACTGCTGACGGCACGACCAGCCGCAGCGCCAGTGGCCGTGCTGCCGAATCCCTTGAACTGCATCGGCCAGCGATCGAGGCGTGGGAGCGCTTTTGCGACGAGCGGGGTGAGGGTCCGGGCGACGTCGCACTCGCATGGTTGCTCCACCAGCCAGCCGTCACCGCGCCGATTGTCGGCCCCCGTACGGTCGATCACCTCGATGGCGCGCTGAGGGCCTTGGAGATCACTCTGGACGATTCGGCACTCGCGCGCATCGACGAGATCTTCCCCGGGCCCGGTGGAACCGCACCGGAGGCCTACGCCTGGTAGGGGAGCGACGCCGCTACTCCGGCGAAGGGCCAAGGGTTCAGCGGATCCGAATCGGGCGGCTGGCGCTCGAGACCGGAGTGCTCCCCGTCTCTGTCACGGCTTGAACAGTGAATCGGTAGGTGCCCGGCTTGGTCGGGAGGGTGTTGCAGGCGAGGGTCGGTTTGGTGAGCACACTGTCGACCTCCGGCACACCTGAGCAGAGCACCCTTCCCCGGTTGTCGCGGACGGTATAGGACGTCACGACGGCAGATGACCTGCCGGCGAGGGTCTGGTAGACGATCGAAGACTTGCCCTTGGGCGTCTTCACGACCTTGGGAGCCGGAAGTTGGGTCGGAGCGGCGACGACGACTGGAGCCGCAGAAATCGGCATCGCATCACCTTCGTTCTCCACGTTTCGGCTTCGAACGGTGTACGCATAGGTGCCGTCCGGAAGGTTTGGGACGGTGCAGGTGGTGGTGGTTGTCTGGCACACGACGGCTCCGGAAGCATCGAGGACGTCGTACCCGACCACGGTCTCAGGCGAGGTGGCCGGGGCCTGCCACGCCACGACCACTGATTGGTTGCGTGCGGTGAGGCTAATGCCCTGCGGAGCACTAGGAATTGTCGGATACCCGGCCGCTCGCAGAGCGCTGTTCACCATGTCGAGGTAGCCCATCGCAAAGAAGCCCAGATTCGAGTAGTTCGTCACCTGACCGCAGGGGGCATTGCCGCCGGCAACCTCGCCGAGAAGGATGTTGCCGGTGGCGTCGGACACCCAAGCGGGGCTGCCACTGTCCCCAGGGCAGATGCCGGACGCGGCGGACTGCCCGGTCGCGAAAATCTGGCCGAGCGAGGAGCTGGGGTTGAACGAGACGAGCGGCAAGCTCGTCGCGAAGGGGTTCGATGTCCGCTGGCCGGGTCCGGTGAGACCGTACCCGGCGTGCTGCACCATGGTGCCGGCCGCCTTCCAGCGTTCAATGTCGAAGTGGGTGGCGAGGCGGGTGAATCCGGGGGCCCCGAGATCGCGGTCGAGTTGGAGGATGGAGATGTCATTCGGCTCGACCTGATTCGTCGAGTTCACGTAGCCGGCTGGTCGAAAGGCATCGATGACCTTGGCAGGCGAGGCGCCCTGGGGTCCGGTGTTGCTGTAGGTGAGTGCCGTCGCGCCTGGGTTGAACAACGCGAAGCCTGACACCCCGGTCCCGGACCCTTGGCTGGTGGTGCAGTGGGAGGCGGTGAGGACGAGTCGGCTGCGCAGCATGCCGCCGGTGCAGCCGGTAGGCCAGCTGTTGCCGTTGAAGATAGCGAGGCTCACGATGGCGGGATTGCCATTTGCTGGCGTTCCTCCGTAGATCCGGGGCGCCGCGAGGGGCCGTGCCGAGGCGACGGGCGCCAACGTCAGTGCAGACAGGCAAACGACTGCACCAAGCGCCACTCCCTTCAGGGCGAGGGCTCGAGGCCTGATCTGCCTGGAATTGGCCGGCATGGAGGAGGAATGAACCAACGGTTGCGTAATCATGGTAGTGAAATTGTGCCATGGGAAACGCGAGCCGCAATTTCAGTTTCGGTATTGCTGGCGAGCCCGGCGCGGTCTGAGAATCTCCTTCCAGACCGTATACGCCTCCGGAAGGAGTACCTGATACAGGCTAGCAAGGATGAGGAGGATCGAGCCGAGCACGGCGATGGGAATGACGAGGTCGGCAACCGGTGCTGGAAGCATCCGGTATTGCCGCGGGATGACGCGTGCGTCGTAGAACTCTTGAGCTGCATCGCTGGCGGGGAGGTTGTAGAGGAACTGTGGGAACTCACCCGGGTCGTTGAGTACGGTGGCCCGTCCGAATCTGGTGTTCAGGGCCTTGGCGATTGAGAACACCGCGGCCCTGCTCACTGTGTCGCGAGCGACCACGGTAACGGGCACGGCGATAACGGGGATGTTCTCGGCTGGAACGGGACTTGATACCCGGTAAGCCCCCGCGGGAAGAATCCCCTGGGCGACGTACCCGATTCGTCCGGCGACAGCCTGTCCGGTGGGAATCGGAAGGATCTCCAATTCCGGTGAGGTCATGAATGCTCGATGCCGATCGTCGTTGGGGCTGTACAACGTGATGGCTGCGTCAGATTCACCAGACAGTACCGCAGACTCCGCCACCGAGCGTTTGTCCGTTTGGAATGTGGTGTTGTCCGGGGTGACGTCGAACGGGGCAAGGATTTGTTCCCCGATGTCTGCGGACGTGCTGCCCGGGTACCCGATTTGGATACGCTTGCCGCGAAGTTCTGCCGGACTTACGTATGGGGTGCTTCCATTTCTGGCGATGATGATGGGTATCTCCCCGACGGTCCCAAGGCTCACGACGTTTGGGAACTGCTCAGAGTCAACCGGACGCGCGTTGATCGGACTTCGATGCCGCGAGGTTCGAGGGTGTCTTGGATCTTCTCAACGGCGATGTCGTAGTAGCCACTGCCGTAGACGTTGGACGTGAAGCCGGCGTCAATGAGTGCCTCATGAACGACCTGAGCCGGGATCGCAGTCGACTCTTGAAGCAGATCCGCTTCAATGTTAATGGGCGCTGCTTCCCGAAGGAATGCCAACGCAACGAGTCCGCAGAAGCCAAGTGCGAGGGCGCTGATGACGATGAGCGGGATGACGAGTGTGCGCTTGCGACGCTTCATGTGGTCATTCGGGTTCACCATTCACGACCAAGGGAACCCAACGTTCGTTCACGACCTCCTGCATCCGCAGGAACTGCTCGGCGGTGGGGGCGAGCGAGGCCTCGATCTCGGTATTGGGTGGGATGTACGTCTGCTCCGAGGAGTTGAGGCTCGATCGCACGGATGCGTAGCGGGCGGGAATCGCCCCTGCGCGTAATCGGCTGAGCGCGACATCGTCGCTCACGAGGTGGTCGAGCCACAGTCTTGCTGCGCAAGGATGATTGGCGTCGGCGACGAGTCCTTGAAAGTAGACGCCCTGGCCAATGCCATCGGAGGGGGGGAAAATTGTAATTCCAGTCAATTGCTATCGGGATGCCACCGTCGAGGACGTCGGTGTTGTTTACCTGATTAAGTTGCAGGTTGCCGGATTTACGGAGACGAGCGAAGTAGTCGATGCCGGGCAGGATGTTGTCGTATGAACCGCCGTTGGCGAGGGCCGCTGCAGCGATCGCCTGGATTCCTGCCCCGGATTCACGTGGGTCGCCATTAAGGGCGATTGCCCCGCGGTACTCGGGTTTCTCGAGGTCTGCCCAGGTCTGCGGCACATGGTCGACCTTCGAGGTGTTGACCCCGAAATCTATGAGACCGAAGTAGTTCACGACCTGGAAGCCGTCGGGCCGCTTGAATCGGTCGTCGATAGTGGCGTAGGCCTGCACCCGGTAGTCGGCGAGGAGTCCTTCCCTGATTGCAGCCTCAAGTGCTGCAGAAGAGACGTCGATGACGTCGGGGTACCGGGGGTCACCCTTCCACGTACGAATGATTGTGAGCTCGTCAGCGCTGGAGGAATCCTCAAGGATGGTCGAGACGTCAATGTCGTATCTCTTCGTGAAGTCCTAAATGATGGCGCGAGAACCGGCTGAACCTCTTGGCGTCCCGATGAGGATGAGGGCACCCTCCTGTTGGGCCTTTGCGACAAGTTCTGCGTAGGTGGATCCATACGGACCGAAGGGCTGGGTCTTCGCTGATTCGTAGGCGGAGGTCGGGCTCGAGCATGAACTCAGGGAGAGGACAGCGACCATCGAAAGGGCTGAAGCACGGACATATGCGCCCGACCTCCTGCAAAGCACGTGACGAATGTATGAGGTCATTTGGCAGGGCTGGCGACCGGATCTCGCCTGAGATGCACCGTACTGCAGACCCGTGTTCGTAACTTACGGATGCGTAGGTTACGCTAACGTAGGTTTGCTGGTGTAGGTTGCGAAGAGTGGGGAGTTGACATGATCCGGACTGCATTTGCGGTGTCGACGTCGAGTGAGCAAGGGCAGCCTGAGATTCAACGGGAATACGTGCGAATGCACGGGCGAACGGTCTCGTATCGGGAGTATCAGGGGGTCGGTACGCCGATCCTCCTTGTCCACGGCATTGGCTCAAGCGCTGACACGTGGCAGCCGGTGTTTGACCGCCTGGTTATGCAGAATGCCGCGGTCATCGCTGTGGACCTTCCAGGTCACGGTGAATCCTCAAAGGAGTCGGGCGACTACAGCCTCGGCGCAATGGCGAGTACCCTGCGCGACCTGCTCGATCTCCTCGGTCACGAGCAGGTCCACCTCGTCGGGCACTCCCTCGGGGGTGGCATCTCCCTCCAGTTCGCCTACCAATTCCCCGAGCGCGTCGATCGGCTGGTCCTGGTTTCGAGCGGTGGCCTAGGCGAGGAAGCCTTCGTCGGGCTCAGAGCCGGCGCACTGCCAGGCGCTGCACTTGCACTCAAGATCGCGATCAACCGCAGGACCGTCGCTGGGGCAAATCGCGTTGGCCGCCTGCTCGCGCGGGTTGGCGTCGAGCCACATGCGCTCAGCCCCAGTGCGCTTCGCACCGTGAGCAGGCTCGGCGACGAGGAGCGCAGGGAGGCCTTCCTCGCCACCCTGCGCAGCGTTGTCGGGGTGCGGGGCCAGCGGGTGTCAGCGCTCGAGAAGCTGTACCTCATTGAGGGAGAGCGGGTCCTTATTGTGTGGGGCGATCGTGATCCGATGATTCCGATGGCCCACGGTGCCCACGCACACGTCCTGCTCGACGGGAGCAGGTTCGTTGCCTTCCCCGGCGCTCGACATGAACCACACGTCGACGACCCTGCGAGGTTCGTTGCGCTGGTTCTCGAGCACGTCGGCGTCTGATCGGTCGAGCCTCCACATGCGAGTCATCGCGGGTTTTCTCCGCGCCTGTCATCCCGGCCCGACTGCGGCGGTCACGGTCGTCATCACTGCATTTGCTTGGAGTGGTGGTTGGCGCCTGCCGGGGGTAGCCCTCCTGCTTCTTGCGGTGCTCGTCGGGCAACTGTCGGTGGGCTGGAGTAACGACGCGTTCGACGCTGGCCTCGATGCCGCGGCCGGTCGCCTGTCAAAGCCCACGGTCGGTAACGAGGTCACGGCGCGGGCACTGTGGTTCGGGGCGATAACGGCCCTCGTGCTCTCATCCGCGCTCAGCTGGATCGCGGCTGGACCCGTCGGTGGAAGTTTCCACGTCTTCTCCATTGCTATGGCCTGGCTATACAACGTGAGACTCTCGCGCACCGTATGGTCGTGGCTGCCCTACGCACTCGCTTTCGGCGCGGTACCAGGTTTCGTGACGTACGGGCTCAATGGCGAGCCACCCGCGATCTGGTCGGTTTTCTGCTTCGCGATCATCGGGGTCAGCGCGCATCTGGCGAATGCGCTTCCGGATCTTGCGTCGGACGCGGACGCGGGGATGGGCGGCCTCGCGGTTCGTCTTGGGCGGCGTCGCTCGGTTCTCCTTTGCTGGACGCTGCTGGCTGCCGGGACGGCAGTTCTGGCGCTCATTGCTGCGCCCTCGAACCGGCTGATTTCCCTAGGCCTCGTCCTCGCCTACTTGAGCGCAGTCGGGTACGGAACCTGGTCCACGAAGCGATCGGGCATGTTCATCGCTCTCATCGGTGCAGTGATGGTCGATGTTGTGGCGGTCGTGCTCGTTTCCTGACGAGCCGGGTGCCTTACCGGAGACGGGCGGCGTTGCGGATGACGTCGAGGATCTCGGCGACTCGGATTGAGTCACCGAGGGGCACGATCCAGGCCTCGCGCCCCTCGATGCGGGCGCTGACCTCCTCGATCATTACCTGATAAGCATCGACCGGTGCGAAGCGCTCCTCGCTGTCGCCGATAATGAGGGTGGTCTCCTCGCGCCAGGCGGTGAACGCCGGCCCGATGGCCATGGCGGCACTGTCATGTGATCCGTGGACCGCCAGGTGCTGCGCCTCGTCCTGCTCGAAGGAACTCAGAGTCGTTGCGCGGATCACACCATCGATTACAGCGGTCACCGAAGTTGTGAGATCGACCCCTGATGGTCCAGTTGATGCGCTCGACTCAAGCACATCAATGCTCGATACCGCACCGGTGATGGCGACCCAGGCGTGCACCTGATAGCCACCGATGTCAAGGAGTGCCCCGCCTCCCATGGTGGGGTCGGACCGATAGTTGCCGTCGATCTGGCCAGGGAAAGTAAAGGCGGAGTCGATGGACACGATCTCGCCTAGGGCGCCCGATCTTGAGAGGTCGGCGAGTCGCCGGAACCGCGGGTGCCAGCGGGCCCACACCGCTTCCACGAGGTGGCGTTCGGCATGCGCAGCGGCGTCGGCCATTCGCCGGGCCTCGCCGGCGTCGCACCCAAGCGGTTTCTCGCACAGCACATGCTTGCCGGCCTCTAGGGCCCTGATCGCCCATTCGAGATGCTGGTGATTGGCGAGGCAGATGTAGACGGCATCGACAGATGGATCCTCAATGAGCCGGTCATAGGAGGAATGGACGACGTCGGGCTCGAGTGCGGCCGATCGATCAGCACTGCGGCTTGCTACGGCATGGAGCCGCGCCCCCTGAGCGGCGTGAACTGCCGGTGCCATGGCCCGTGTGGCGATCCAGCCCGCGCCGAGGAATCCCCACCTGATCGGCACCGGCTACCGCAGGAGTTGCGGCACGACGGGCAGTCCGTTGTCGAGAGCAGATGCCTCGGCGGCCTGCATGAGGGCGACCACGTCGCGGGACTGGGTCGCGAGGATGCCCATGGGCACCCCGTTTACCAGGAACTCAACGACCGACGTGTGGAAGGCGTGGGCCGGAACGTCGTCGAGCGTCAGTCGCTCGGTTGACCCATCAGGCCGGTGGAGTGTGAGGAGAGCCGGGAGATCGGCGACGGCGGGCTCGGCCTGAGGATCCCAATCACCGACGATGGCTCCGGTGGTGCCAAGGACGTAGAACTTGGGCTTTCGTGCAGCAGCGAGATCGGAGTTCACGAAGGTGGCCTGCGTTCCATCGGTGAAGGTGATGGTCACCTGCGCGTGGTCGGCATTCGTGACGTGGGTCCACTGGCGCTTGTGGTTCACCCCGCTCACATGGGCGACCTCGCCGGGCATCACCGCGAGGACCTGGTCAAGGAAGTGGCTACCCCAGTCGAAAATCGCCCCACCGGAGATATCGGCATCGGAGTGCCAGTATGAGCAGGGCTTGGAGTAGCCGCCGACGAAACTGTCGTACTGGAAGACCTCGCCGATCGCCCCGGAGGATGTAAGCGCTGCGAGGGTGACGAAGTCGCGATCGAAGCGACGGTTCTGGTAGACGACAAGGAGTAGCCCGCGTGCGCCGGCGAGGTCCATGAGCTCGTCACACTGCTCGGTGGTGAGTGCCATGGGCTTCTCGAGGATGACGTGGATTCCGCGTTCGAGGGCGGCCTTGGCCCACGAGTAGTGGCTGTCCGGAGGGGTCGAAATCACGACGAGATCAATGGTGCCCGAGTCGAGCATCGTGCCGGCATCATTGAAGGTGGCCGCATCAGGAGCGAGATCGAGGGCCGCGGCGATTCGATCGGGATTCGTGTCACAGACCGCCGCGAGGACGAGGCCATCGGTGGCCTGAACCGCGAGGTTGTGCTCATGACCGATTGCACCGTAGGCGAGCAGACCGACACGAATGTTGGACGAAGGCACGTTGCGGGCTCCAAGCTTGGGCGAATGAACAGGCCTCTGACCCTAGGGCCTAATCGCGTTTGAGGCACCCGCAGGGAACCTCTGCACATCCTTGGTGTCCATCCGACATAACGGCGCCGATGGGAGTAGAAAGGATCAGTACAGCGTTCGCAGCATCCATCGATCACGAAGGAGCGAATATGTCACAGCAGTCGACCGGTCCCACCCGCCTCGCCCGCATCGCGGCGAAGGAAGTCCCTCATCGCAAGTCAGACAGGTTCTTCGCCGCGAAATCGGCGGCGAAGGCAGACTGCGAGCAGCTCATCGTCGATGTGCGGCGATCGCACATGCACGAGGCCACGATCGCGGAGTTGCTCCGCGCAGCCGAGCATGTCATGCGCGAACTCCACGAGATCACCCTCGACACTCCCGACGCCCGCAACGTGGTGGTCGACCTCGATAAGCAGATCCAGCACCTCCAACTTGCGGAGCGTTGGGTGAGCGCAGCTGAGCGGGTCGTGACTCGACTCGGGTCCGGCGGCGCTAAGGGTGTACGCGATGGCGTGCTCGAGGCCGCCGACACGGTCATGTGGTGCGTGCGTGCGGAACGCTGGAACGGCAAGCTCACGGCATCCCTGACAGTGCTCGAGCAGGTTGTCCGCGATGCCGAGGTTCATGCGGCCCGCACCGCCTGAGGCCTCGTCCATTGGCCTTACGCTTCGAAGGTGAGCAGACCCTAGCAACGTCGAAGCGTAAGGCCGGATGGCTGAATTGATGCGCATTCATCATTCCGATTGTTCAGTTGCCGAGGGATACTTCCGTCATGGACGTCCGCAGATGAGCCACGGTGCCGAGCAGGTCCTCGAGGGCCAAGGTGGCAGCGACTACGAGCGTTACATTCGAACCGATGAGCTCCTAGCCCTGCAGAAGGGTCCGCAGGAGTGGATCCATCGCGATGAGTTGCTCTTCACCGTCACCCATCAGTCGTCCGAGCTTTGGCTCAAGCTTGCAACCTCCGAGGTGACCGAGAGCTTGTCGTTGCTGCGAGCCGGCCGCGTGCAGCCAGCACTTCGACTGCTCACCCGGGTCCGGATGTGCATCGGCTACTCGACGATCCAACTCGACATGCTCGAGCAAATGACCCCGTGGGACTACCAGCAGGTCCGCAAGGCGCTGGGGCACGGATCCGGATTCGATTCCCCTGGTTTTCGCGGGATCAGGGCCGTAGTTCCGGAACTGGGCACGGTCTTGTTCGCGATGATCGCGGAACGTGATCTCGCCCTATTCGAACTCTTCACGAGTTATGAGGCGCACGAGGACCTCTACCAGTTGGCCGAGATGCTGTTCGATATCGACGAGGCGTTCATGGCTTGGCGTGACCGACACTTTCGGGTGGTCGAGCGGACGATCGGCTTCAATGTTCGAGGCACGCAGGGCACGCCTGTCGAGGTCATCGGCGGCTTGAGGGATCGCAAGTTCTTCCCGGAACTCTGGGACGTCAGGTCGGACCTGTCGAATCTCGCGGACGAGATCCTCTAGCGCAGGACAGGTGGCGATCCGGGCATCACATTACCCTTCGAGCATGCGTATTCTCATTGCCACGGTCGCGGCGTTATCACTCGTGGCGGGGTTCGCCATCGCGCTCAGCACGGGTAATCGGCTCGCAGGTGGCGCGGTTCTCCTGGCGGGCGGGCTCTGGTGCGCGTTTCAGCTGCTACGGCTTGCTGGTGCGCGGCGCACGGCGGTCGTCGGCCTCGTCTACGTCGCGTCGTTCGCCGTCTCGCACCCCCTTGGCACGGTCATCGGATCGTGGACGTCGGTGATCCTTGTTGCGGCAGTGACCGCCGCGGTGGCCTATCTGATGGTGCCGAAGGCGGCATCGAGGAACTGAGCGACTCTCGCCCGCGCCGGACGTGGTCCGATTTCATCGGCGGCGAGGGCTGCCCTAAGAGGTGCGTACGCGGCTGCGGGGGCACCGAGTGCGACGGCCATTCGTTGCAGTGACTCTGAGTTCACCTCGATATGGGGTTGGAGGCCCCAGGCATTGCCGGCGCGGAAGGCGAGGTCGGCGTGGGGGAGCCGAGCGAAGACTTCGGCCCCCGGCGGCGCAGTGATCGCATCGTCGTGCCACACCACCCACGGCCCCTCGAGTGAAACCTCGCTCGCGAGGCCCGACGTGCAATCGACATAGTCGCGGAAGGTGCGCTCGAGCCTGTTCACCTCGCCACCGAGGGCCTTCGCGAGAACCTGGGCGCCGAAGCAGAGGCCGAGGTACGGCCGGCCCGTCGCGACCCATTCGCGCACCATCGTGATTTCCTTCTCTGCTGGCGCGAGAAGGTGGCCCCTGGCGACCGAACTGGGGGAGCCCATGACGATGAGGAGATCGGCGTTGTCGATCAAGTCGGCATCACCTCGGTAGACCCGTTCGATGGCGTAGCTGTGTTCGTTGAGCCACGGCTGGAGGTGCCCAAGTTCATGGGCGATGGCGTGGTGCGAGAGGACGATGGCTCTTGGCACGGTCGGCCCTACGAGAACGTGATGGCGCCGACGAAGTGCTCAGCGGCCTCGAGTTCGGGGGACAGGAACCTGTCCGGGCCTGGCCCGGGCACGGTGACACGAAGACTGCTGATCACGGCGGCGCTTGCGAATGATGGCTCGAGAGGTGCGCGCAGGTCGATTGCTCTCGCGGACGCGACGAGCTCGATGGCGAGGATTCGCGTGAGGTTCGCGACGGACAGCCGCAGCTTCCTGGCGGCGTGCCATCCCATCGAGACGTGGTCCTCCTGCATTGCCGAGCTGGGAATTGAATCGACACTCGCGGGAACGGCGAGACGCTTGTTCTCCGAAACAAGGGCAGCCTGCGTGTACTGCGCGATCATGAGCCCTGAGTCGACCCCGGGATCATCGGCGAGGAACGGGGGGAGGCCGTGCGACCTGTGTCGGTCGAGTAGCCGGTCGGTGCGTCGCTCCGAGATCGAGCCGAGGTCCGCGGCGACGATCGCGAGGAAGTCGAGCACGTAACCAACCGGCGCCCCATGGAAGTTGCCGTTGCTTGAGACGGTGCCGTCGCCGAGAACAATTGGGTTGTCGATCGTCGCGGCGAGCTCCCGGCCCGCGACGAGGCGCGCATGAGTGATGGTGTCGCGCACAGCGCCCGCCACCTGCGGTGCGCATCGCAGTGAATAGGCATCCTGAACTCGGACATCGTCGACCCGGTGCGATGCCACGATTCCCGAGCCGCGCAGGTGGGCGAACATGTGTGCGGCGCTGAGGGCCTGGCCCGGGTGCGGTCGAAGAGGCAGGTGGAGCTCGGGCCGGAACACCTGATCGGTGCCGAGTAATGCCTCGACGCTCATCGACGCGGTGAGGTCAGCGACGTCGCACAGGTGCTCGAGATCGGCGATCGCGAGGATGAGCATGCCGAGCATGCCGTCGGTGCCGTTAATGAGGGCTAGGCCCTCCTTCTCCTGCAGTTCTACGGCAGCGATTCCCGCAGCGGCAAGCAGTTCGGGGACCGGTCGACCGACGCCATCTGGACCGGTCGCCTCACCTTCGCCCATGAGGACGAGTGCGCAGTGGGAGAGCGGGGCCAGATCGCCGCTGCAACCGAGTGAGCCGAATTCGCGGACGACCGGTGTGATTCCCGCATTGAGAAGGGCTGCCATGGTCTCGGCCACCACCGGCCGAACGCCGGTGCGGCCGCTCGCGAGGGTCTTGAGTCGAAGGAGCATGAGTGCGCGCACCACCTCACGCTCAATCGGCGCACCCATGCCGGCGGCGTGTGAGCGGATGAGGGAACGCTGCAACGCGGTGCGCATCTCGGCGGGAATGTGTCGGTTTGCGAGAGCGCCGAAGCCAGTTGAGACACCGTAGACAGGCTCAGCTGCGTGAGCGAGAGCATCGATCTGGACGCGGGTTGCAGACATCGCCGCGACTGCCTCCTCGGCGAGCACCACTTGGGACCCGTCTCGCGCCACGGCGATGACGTCGTCGAGGGTCATCCCGCTCGTGCCGATCGTGACCGGGCTGGAGCTTGCTGGACTGCTCATGCTGCGACCTTAGGGGTGAGGGGTGCCTGCCAGACGCGATCGATGAGATCGACGCCCGGCCGGTAGGCAAGGTGGATGTGGCTGGGGGCATTTAGGCTCACGATGTCAGCGCGGCTCCCGGGTGAAAGATGTCCTATATCGCTGCGACGCAGAGCTTTTGCGCCACCGAGGGTGGCCGACCACACCGCCTCATCGGGAGTCATGTGCATATCTCGGACCGCGAAGGCGATCATGAGCGACATGTTCGTGGTGTAACTCGAGCCCGGATTGCAGTCGGTCGCCAGGGCGATGGTGGCGCCGGCATCGAGAAGCCGGCGGGCATCCGGGTAGGGGGAGCGGGTTGAGAACTCCGCACCGGGGAGGAGGGTCGCGACGGTGCTGCTCGCCGCGAGGGCTTCGATGTCACGATCGTCGAGATAGGTGCAGTGGTCGGCCGAGGCGGCGTCTAGCTCGACCGCCAACTGAACCCCACCGCCGTGCTGCAGTTGATTGGCGTGCAGGCGCGGGACCAGCCCGGCCGCGATCCCGGCGAGAAGCACTGTCCGCGCCTGGTCGACGTCGAACGCCCCTCGATCGCAGAAGACGTCAATCCATTTGGAGTTCGGGGCGCATGAGTCAAGCATGTCTCCGGCAACGAGCGCGACGTAGTCATCAGGTCGCCCCTCGAACTCGGCGGGTACGACATGTGCGCCGAGGTAGGTCGTCTCGGCTGTCACCGACCTCGCGATCCCGAGCGCCCTGGCTTCATCGATGGTGGTGAGACCGTAGCCGGACTTCGTCTCGAAGGTGGTGACACCACCACGCCGCAACTCGGCTGCGAGCCGCCCGAGGTTCGAGGCGAGCTGCTCGTCGGTCGCGGTGCGGGTGGCGGTGACCGTGCGGCGGATCCCCCCTGCCGCGTATGGTTCGCCGCTCATGCGCGCGGCGAACTCGTCAGCGCGGTCGCCGGCGAACATGAGATGGGCGTGCGAATCGACGAACCCCGGAAGCACGGCACGGCTCTCGAGGTCGATGACGGTGGTGGTCGCGTCCACGTCCGCGGTTCGACCAACCCACGAAACTCGGCCATCGTGGATCACGATTGCTGCGTCGACGATGATGCCGAGCGCTCCCTCGCCGAGTGCCGGGTCATTTGTAACGAGCGACCCGATGTTTACCAGCGCAGTTGTCTCAGACACCTTCGGTGTCCAGCATCGGCACGTGAACATGCTTCTCGCGTGCAACGTCGATCGCGAGGTCGTATCCGGCATCAACGTGGCGAATGACGCCCATGCCTGGGTCATTCGTGAGGACGCGCGCAAGCTTTTGTGCGGCGAGGGGAGTTCCATCGGCGACGCTCACCTGACCTGCGTGGATGGACCGGCCGATGCCGACCCCGCCGCCGTGGTGGATCGAGACCCACGAGGCACCCGATGCAATGTTGACCATGGCGTTCAGGAGCGGCCAGTCGGCGATGGCGTCAGAGCCGTCAAGCATTGCCTCCGACTCACGATACGGCGAGGCAACCGAACCGCAGTCAAGGTGATCGCGGCCGATGACGATGGGCGCACTGACCTCACCCTTGGCAACGAGTTCATTGAAGGCCAGACCTGCCTTGTCTCGCTCGCCGTAGCCCAGCCAGCAGATGCGGGCGGGCAAGCCCTGGAACGCGACACGCTCCTGCGCCATGGTGATCCAGCGGCGCAGGTGGTCGTTCTCGGGGAAAAGCTCGAGAACGGCCCGATCGGTGCGGTGGATGTCCTTCGGGTCACCAGAGAGTGCGACCCAGCGGAATGGCCCCTTACCCTCGCAGAAGAGCGGACGAATGTAGGCGGGGATGAAGCCGGGGAAGGAGAAGGCGCGGTTGTAGCCGCCCTTGCGCGCCTCGTCGCGGATCGAGTTGCCGTAGTCGAAGACCTCGGCGCCCGCGTCCATGAATCCAACCATTGCCTCGACGTGCTTGGCCATCGACTCCTGCGCGCGCTCGGTGAACTCGTCAGGTTTGCGATCTGCGTACTCGCGGGCCTCGACGACCTCGAAGCCCTCTGGCACGTAGTAGAGGGGGTCATGGGCGGAGGTCTGGTCGGTGACGATGTCGGCGGGCACGCCCCGGCGTAGGAGTTCGGGGATGACGGCGGATGCATTGCCGACGACGCCGACCGAAAGCGCCTTTCGGTCTTGCTTCGCCTTGAGCACGCGGTCGATGGCATCGTCGAGATTGTCGGCGACCTCGTCGAGGTAGCGGGTCTCGACCCGACGCTTCAGCCGGGTGCCATCAATGTCGATCATCAGGCAGACGCCCTCGTTCATCGTGACGGCCAGCGGTTGGGCGCCGCCCATGCCACCGCACCCCGCCGTGACCGTGAGGGTGCCGGCCAAGGTGCCTCCGAAGCGCTTGGCAGCGACGGCCGCGAAGGTCTCGTAGGTGCCCTGAAGAATCCCCTGGGTGCCGATGTAGATCCACGAGCCGGCGGTCATCTGGCCGTACATCGTGAGGCCGAGCTGCTCGAGCCGGCGGAACTCGGGCCAGGTGGCCCAATCGCCTACGAGGTTTGAGTTCGCGATGAGCACGCGCGGCGCCCACTCGTGGGTCTGCATGATCCCCACTGGCTTTCCGGACTGCACGAGCAGTGTCTCGTCCTGCTTCAGGTTCGTGAGGGTGCGGACGATGGCATCGAAGCTCGCCCAGTTGCGGGCCGCCTTGCCGGTGCCGCCGTAGACGACAAGTTCATCGGGATGCTCGGCCACATCAGGGTCGAGGTTGTTCTGCAGCATCCGCAGGGCGGCTTCGGTCTGCCAGTTCTGGGCGGTGAGGGTGGTGCCGATGGGTGAGCGCACTGGGCGGGGTCCGGTCATGGACCAAGTTGATCGTTGCGAGCCCCGCTTCGACAGCCCATTGAGTGGTTTAGTGTCTCAGATACGAGATTTCAGGACGAGGGGAGGACTGACGTGGCAGGTAATGTTCCGGCGGCGACTCGCACTCTGGCGGTCCTTCGAGCGCTCGCCTCCGCCGCCGCACCCCTCACGGCTGCGAGCCTGGCCAGGGATCTGAACTTGCCGCGCTCAACGGTCTACCACCTGCTATCGGCCATGGCGGACGCTGGATTCGTCTCCCACTACCCAGAGGAGGGCCGTTGGGGACTGGGCGTCGCCGCCTTTGAGGTCGGTGCCGCCTACCTCCGGCACGACCCCCTCGAGCGGCTTGCCCGCGCACCCATCCAGCGACTTGCGGCCGAGGTTGCGCACATCACCCCGGCCGTCGCTCATCTCGGCGTCCTTCATGGCCGTGAGACCCTCTATCTACTCAAGGACGCGCCGTCCACGCCCGTCACGATCGTGGCCGAGGTCGGTGTTCGACTCCCCGCCTCGCTTACGGCATCGGGTCGCACGCTCCTAGCCGCCCTCCCCGCGGCGCAGGTGCGGGCACTCTTTCCGAATTCCGCATCCTTCGTCGACCGCACGGGGGAGGGGCCGATGACCCTTCGCTCGCTGAACCTGCTGCTCGGAGAGGAACGATTGCGTGGGTGGGCCGAGGAGGACGGGTTCATCAGCGAGGGCGTGGCCTCGGTAGCCGTCGCGTCCCATGATCACGACGGGCGCCCAGCGGCTTCGGTTGGGCTGACGTTCCGCTCGGACCAGGCGGATCGTGACGCACGGGCGGCCTTGGCTGCTGCGGCCCGCCGCTGCGCCCGCGAGATCACCCGCCGACTCAGCGGTTCGAGCGCTGTCCCTCGCGCCTGAACTGAGGCCCCGCGGCCCTGCTCACAAGTGGTGACGGATGCGCCCGAGTTGTGCCAGGCGGCGGGGATTGCCTACCATCGGCTACTGGCGCCCGCTGGCAGGTCGACTGTCGGCGCGCCAACCCGCGATGAGCGAATGTGGCTCGCGGACCAGCCGAAAGGCCCTTGGCGTGACTGCTGCGCAAACCGAAGCGATCCGATTACCCGCCGATGCCGACCGGATGCACCGGTTCGATCCCGAGATGACCGCGATGGTCCTCGCGTATGTCGAGGAGCGCCTTGCGATAGGCGAGACGCCGGTCGACGGACTCGGTGATCGCGCGGTCCTTGAGCAGGCGGTGGTAGGACTCATCGGCGATGACCCCCGCGATGCTCGTGAGGTGCTCGACATTTACGTCGAGCACATGGCCGACACAATTCTTTCAGCCGACAGTCCGCGCTTCTTCGCCTTCATCCCGGCCGCCCCGACCAAGGCTTCACTGCTGTTCGACATGGTCGTCTCGGCGGCGTCACTCCAGGGCTGCTCGTGGCTAGAGGCGGCTGGAGCCGTCATTGCGGAGAATCAGGCACTGCGGGTCATGGCCGACGTCGCCGGTATGCCGGAGTCCGCGGGCGGTGTGTTCGTCTCGGGCGGGTCTGCAGGAAACCTCTCGGCACTCGTCGTGGCTCGCGACATAGCCCGCCGAAAGCGCATCGAGCAGGGGCTTCCCGAGATCCGACTCCGAGTCGTCGTGAGCGATCAGGCGCACTCATCGATTCGCAATGCCCTGAACATCACCGGGATGGATGCGCTGATCGTCCCGACCCTCGATGGCAGGTTGGAAGGCCAGTTTCTCCGCGAGGCGCTCGATGGCGACCCGGATCTCACTGATATCGCTGCGATCGTCGCCACGTGCGGAACAACGAATGCCGGAATCATCGACGATCTCGTGGCGGCGGCTAATGTCGCTCAAGAGCACGACTGGTGGTTCCACGTGGATGGTGCCTATGGCGGCGCCGGAATGCTGTCAGCGGGGATTCGTGACCGCTACCTCGGGGTCGAGCGAGCGGACTCCCTCATCATGGACCCGCACAAGTGGTGGTTCGCACCCTTCGATTCTGCTGCGCTCATCTACCGGGAGCCCCGTCTCGCGAAATCGGTGCACACGCAGGATGCCGCCTATCTCGATGTCATCCATGAGGACGGCGATGATTTCAATCCGAGCGATCTGGCTTTCCATCTCACCCGCCGTGCTCGCGGAATGGCCCTGTGGTTCTCGATGGCTGTCAACGGACTCAATGCCTATCGTGACGCGGTCGACCATGCACTCTTGATGGCGACCTACGCGGCGGACCGCATTGACGAGCATCCGGACCTCCACCTGGTGCGGCGCCCCGATCTCTCGGTCATTCTCTTCCGCCGGGTGGGATGGCTACACGCCGATTACGAACAGTGGGGTCAGCGACTCCTGCGCGACCAGACAGCATTCGTGACGCACAGCGCCTGGCGGGGTGAGACGGTCGCCCGACTCGTGTTCCTGCACCCGGGCACCACCACAGCGATGGTCGACGAGGTACTTGCCACTCTTGAATAGCGCACGGTGAATCCCGGCTGATTCAGGTTAGATGATCACGTGGGAGATTTGTTTTCGAAGGTTGTGCCGCTGGGCATTGGTGCGGCGTTTACACCTTCCCTTCTGGCGTTGCAGATTCTTGTTGTTTCGGGTGACCCCTGGCGCAGGCGGCCGCTCGCGGTAGCCGCTGGTGCCGGATCCGCCTTTGGGATCGTCGGACTGCTCTCCCTGCTCGGGTTTGCGCAACTTCCTACTCAATCCGGATCAGCGGATGGCGGTGACATGATAGGCGGCGTCATCCGACTAGGTGCGGCGCTCGCGATGGCTGTCGTGACCGCGTTCATGTTCTGGCCGCATCCCGGGCTCCAAAAGCAGGTCGAGGCCGGCATCAATGCGCGCGTTGCCCGCGCGTCACTTGTCGCCTTCTTCATCATGCCTTTTCTCCTGAGCATCAAGGATGTCTCATCCTTCGTACTGCTCATCCCGGCGCTCCTTGACATCGCGGTATCACCGGAGGACCTGCTGGGCCGGGTGACCGCCCTTGTCGTCTTGTATGCCCTCGCACTCATTGGGGTTCTCGCGCCTCCCGCGGCCCGGCTCATGCTCGGGGAGCGGGCCGACCGCCCGATGCAGGCGATCTACCGGTTCACCATGGACAACCAGTTCAGGATTGTCGGTATGGTCGCGCTCGTGATGACCGCGTTTCTCATCATCACCGGGATTGCGGAACTTCGGCCGTAGCTTCTGAGCAGCAGTCCTCGATGCGCTTCGACATCTTCGACACTTCAGACCCGTGGGAAGCGCCTTGATGAGGCTGTGCCCGTCTGCATGAGGAAGATCATTGGGATGCAATGCAGGATGACGGCGGTGAACACCCCAAGAACACCAAGGTGAGTGAAGAGACGAGGGTCGACGATGCGTCGCACCTCACCCTTCGCATCGACGATGTTCAATGGGATGAATTGATCTGCCTGGTTCTTTCCGTGACGGGCATAGCCGGAGCCGTGGGTGCCCGTCGCTGATTGGCCAGATCGCGATACGTGATCCCTGCTTCGACCGTGACAGTAAGAGTCGCGTCGACGAGCAGATACGGTGAGGAGAACTCAAAGGTCGAGAACCCGCCGACCGCAAATATTTTCTCCGGGGTTCCTTGCGATCCCTCAGCCCGTTGAGTTGATCAACGAGAGCGTCCTGAGAGTCGGGCCGAAGGTAGTAAAGGTTGTCTTGTTCCACCGGAGAGAGGACCCAAGTTCAGGTTGAAAGCCCTTCGCCGGGCTGTCGGGAAATCCGCCTTCGGCTGCTACCCAAAAAGAGTAGGGCTCGTGTCAGTCGGTGAGACCTGCCTTGCGCAGCGCCTTCCAGGCGAGCGGCAAGAGTCCGGCTGCGGCGAGGATCTTCAGTGCGTCGCCGACGAGGAAGTCTCGGACGCCGTAGGACCATGCGGACTCCAAGCCGAACCATGGGAGCCCCGTTGAGTACTTGAGCCATGCAGTACCAACCACGTAGATGATGACGTTGCCGATGACCATAAGTGCGACGGATCGCCAGAAGGTGCGCGTCGCGCCGTTCTCGGCGATCCGACCGACGACGAACGCGGCGATGATGAAGGCGACGATGTAGCCGTAGGTGGCGCCGCCGAATCCCGAATCACCGAGGCGGAAGATTGGAGCGCCGAGCGACCCGATCAGCGCGTAGAGGAGCATTGCCGCGGTTCCGCGCCATTGGCCGAGCACACCGGCGCTCAGCACAACTGCAAAGGTCTGCAGGGTGAGAGGCACGATCGGATTCCACGGCAGGTAGAAGGCGATCTGCGCACTCGCGGCTACGAATGCTGCGCCGCCGACAACGAGGACGACATTGCGAACCCACGCGACAGGAACGATGTCGGCGATGACTCGGGGTTGCGGGGCGGCGAATGCCATGGGTCCTCCTCGGGAGAAGCGCGCGAGCCGTTCGCGCGTGCGAACACTATCGGGTTAGCATAGGGAATCAATGTGCACCTGCCGAGTCGTTGGGGAAGACGAACTCGACGAGGGAGCAACAATGGCAACGCACGTGACAGTGAAGAAGGCACATCACCGCGCCAGTGAGGCTCGTGGCGTGGTCTTCATCCATTCCACCAGCCGGGCCCTGTGCCCGCACCTTGAGTGGGCGCTTGCCCGCGCGTTCGGAGTCCAAGTTGACGTCGAATGGGCTGAGCAACCTGTTTCCCCAGGCTCCCTGCGAGCGGAGATCATGTGGCAGGGCCCCGTTGGAACCGGCGCCTTGCTCGCGAGCGCCCTCGTGGCCTTCACCCCCGTTCGCCACGAGGTAACCGAGGACGCAGCACCCGGGCGAACCGGCGAGCGGTTCAGTGCGACGCCAAGCCTCGGGCTCTTCCGCGCCGACATCGGTCCGCACGGTGATGTGATGGTCTCGGAGGACCGCCTTAGAAACGCGGTGGCCCGGTCGGCCGGTCGGGGTGCTTCACTCTCGGACGCGATTGCCAAGCTCATCGGCGACCCATGGGACGCCGAACTGGAGCCGTTCCGGTACGCCCACGAAGGCTCGACGGTCCGGGTGCTGCCCCAAGTGGTGTGACCGATGGGTTCCAGCAACGCTACAGCGGGATGTTGCCGTGCTGTCCGCGCACACCGGGGGTGTCGAGCAGCACGCGAGCCACGGCCCGCCGGGTAACCTTGGGATCGACGACCTCGTCAACGACACCGATCTCGACCGCGCGTGCCACCCCGCCCGAAATGACCTCGTGCTCAGCAGCAAGTTCGAGTTCTACCTGGGCGCGAGCATCATCGGGCACCTCGGCGAGGCGCCGGCGATGCAGGATCCTGATCGCCGCCACCGACCCCATAACCGCTACCTCTGCGTCGGGCCAAGCGAACACCCGGGTCGCGCCGAGCGAGGAGGAGTTCATCGCGACGTAGGCGCCACCGTACGACTTGCGGGTCACGACGGTAACTCGAGGAACGACACACTCGGCGAAGGCGTGGAGGAGTTTGGCGCCGCGGCGCACAACCCCCTCCCACTCCTGACCGAGTCCTGGCAGGTATCCGGGGACATCGACGAGCACGACAAGTGGGACGGCGAACGCATCGCACATCCGCACGAATCGGGCAGCCTTCTCGGCGCTGGCAGAATCGAGGCACCCACCGAGGCGCATCGGGTTGTTCGCGACAACGCCGGTCGTGCGCCCGCCAAGTCGGCCAAGTCCGACGACGATATTGGGCGCCCAGCGCTCATGAAGTTCGATAAACGTGCCCTGATCGACGAACGCCTCCACGATTGGGTGGACGTCGTATGCGCGGCGGGCTGACTCAGGCATGAGTGCCCCGAGGTCGACGTCAGCGATGGAGTCGATGTCAAGTGAGCCTTGGTGGCCAAGGAGGGATGCCAGGCTCCTCGCGCGGTCAAGGGCCTCCTGCTCGCTGTCGGTGGTGATGTGAACGACCCCGCTGCGACGTCCGTGCGGCTCGGCACCGCCAAGGGTCTCCATGTTCACGTCCTCGCCGGTGACGGAGCGGACAACCTCGGGACCGGTGACGAAAATACGACCGGCGGGCGCCATGATGACAATGTCGGTGAGGGCGGGGCCGTATGCGGCGCCACCTGCGGCGGGCCCAACGACCACGGAGATCTGCGGTACCTTGCCGGAGGCTCGAGTCATGGCGGCAAAGACCCGACCGACACCATCAAGGCTCAGGACACCCTCGCGCAGTCGTGCTCCGCCTGAGTGCCAGATCCCGATGACCGGCGATGAATCGGCGACCGCGCGGTCATATGCGGTGATGATGGCGCGACAACCATCGTTGCCCATCGCTCCGCCCTGGACGGTCGGGTCGGTGCAGAACGCCACGACATTCGTGCCATGTGCTCTGCCGACTGCGGCGAGCACACCTCTATCGTCCTCAGGGGTGATCGTCGTGAACTCGCCGCCATCGAAGAGGTTCATGAGCCGAGCGCGAGGGGAGCGCGGATCGAGTTCGATAACGCTTGGGGTCACTGAGGACATGTCAGGCGCTCCTGAAGATGAGGGCGACATCGTGGCCGCCGAAGCCGAATGAGTTGTTGAGCGCAGCGATGTCACCGGATGGCAACGACCTCGGCGCACCGGTCGCGATATCGAGATCGACCGCGGGGTCCTTGTCCTCAAGATTGGCGGTCGGCGGCACGAGCCGGTCGCGCATGGCGAGAAGGGTGAAGATTGACTCGATTGCTCCGGCCCCGCCGAGCAGGTGGCCGGTCATCGATTTGGTTCCGGTGACAACGGCATGATCGGCGGCGGAGCCAAGGGCACGTCGGATTGCCACCGCCTCGGCGATGTCGCCCTGGGGCGTCGAGGTGGCATGGGCATTCACGTGGACGATGTCGGCTGCCGTGAGCCCGGCCTCCTCGAGAGCGAACTCGATTGCCCGTGCCGCCCCCCGACCCTCAGGGTCGGGTTGGGCGATGTGATGGCCGTCTGACGTGAGCCCAGCACCCGCGTACACCCCATAGATCTTCGCGCCGCGGGCGGCGGCGAATTCAGCGGATTCGAGGACGAGTAGGCCAGCGCCCTCGCCCATGACGAAGCCGTCGCGGCCGAGATCGTAGGGTCGTGAAGCAGACATTGGGTCGTCGTTCCGTGTTGAAAGTGCGCGCATGGCGGCGAATCCAGCCATCGTGATCGGGTGAATGCAGGCCTCGGTTCCGCCGGCGATCACCACGTCCGCGCGTCCGGTCTGAATCATGCGGGCGCCGTAGGAGATGGCCTCTGCGCCGGAGGCGCATGCGCTCACTGGAGTGTGGACGCCTGCGCGCGCGCCGACCTCGAGGCCGACGATTGCCGCCGGTCCGTTCGGCATGATCATCGTGACCATGTGAGGTGAGATCCGCGAGGGTCCGCGCTCGAGGAGGGTGTCGTACGAGTTCATGAGGGAGGTGATGCCGCCGATGCCAGAGGCGACGACCGCTCCGAGACGATCCGGGTCGATGGACGTGATGCCTGCGTCAGCCCAAGCCTCGCGCGCGGCGATGAGGGCGGCCTGTTGCGAGCGGTCCATTTTTCGGACGTCGACCCGATCTAGGACGTCGGCAGGGTCAACGGCCATGATGCCAGCGATCTTCGATGGCTGAACATCGACCCATGGCTCGTCAATGACCCGGATTCCAGGCTGCCCGGAGAGGACTCGCTGCCAACTCGAATCGACGTCGCCACCAACGGGGGTGGTCATTCCGAGGCCGGTGACGACAACCTGACGGGTCATTGATTCTCCTGCAGTGATGACGGGATGGACGGGTGGTTCTCGGACCCTGATGCGAGGCGGGGACGCACGTCGAACGCGGCCCCGCCTGCGCGAATCAGGAGTTGGCGGCGATGAAGGTGACGGCGTCGCCGACGGTCTTGAGGTTCTTGACCTCGCTGTCGGGGATCTTCACGCCCCACTTATCCTCAGCGGCCATGACGACCTCAACCATTGACAGCGAGTCAATATCAAGATCATCGACGAATGACTTCTCTGAAGTGACGTCCTCGACCGGAACGCCGGCAACCTCGTTGACGATGACGGCAAGGCCGCTCAGAATGTCCTGGCTCATGATTCCCTTTCGTGTGCTTGGTGTGAACGCGGTGGTTGGTGCAGTTGTCGTGCGATCGTGCCTGTGACGTCCGGTAGAGCCTGATGGTGATGCTGAGAGGGTAGTGCTACGGGAGCGTGACGACCTGCGATGCGAAGACGAGTCCCGCCCCGAATCCGATGAGCAGCGCCGTGCCCCCGCTTTTCGCCTCGCCGGTTCGGAGCATGCGCTCCATCGCGAGGGGAACCGAAGCGGCCGAGGTGTTGCCCGACGTGACAATGTCGCGGGCAACCGGTACGTGAGCGGGCAGTTTCAACGCCCTCACCATGGCATCGGTGATCCGGTTGTTCGCCTGATGAGGGATGAAGGCATCGAGATCACCTGCGTCGACTCCCGCTGCGTCAAGTGCGCGCTGTGCTGCCTTGGCCATCTCACCCACCGCCCACCGGAAGACCTGCTGTCCCTGCATGGTGATGACGGGGAAGATCGGGCCGCCGTTGTCGCGGTACTCGATGAGCGACTGCGACATGTTGATGGCGTCCTTCTGGCCACCATCGGCTCCCCAGATCGTTGGGCCGATGGCTGGAACCTTGGATGGGCCGATGACGACGGCTCCCGCTCCGTCGGCGAAGAGGAAGGCGGTGCCCCGGTCACTGGGGTCGATCCAGTCGGTGAGTTTTTCAACGCCGATGACGAGGACGTAGGTGGAGCTACCGCTACGAACCATGTCGTTCGCCAGCGAGACGCCGAAGCAGAAGCCGGCGCAGGCGGCTGAGATGTCGAACGCCGCGGCATTGACTGCCCCGATGCGTGCGGCCACCTCCGTTGATGCCGAGGGAGTCTGGTACGGATGGGTGACGGTAGCGACGAGCACCATGCCGATGTCGGTGGCCGCGATTCCGGCAGCCTCGATCGCCTTGTCCGCTGCTGATGAAGCCATGTCGACAACGGACTCGTCCTTCGCTGCGAAACGCCGCTCGGTGATGCCGGATCGTTCCTGGATCCACTCGTCGGATGAGTCGATGAGGGTGCAGATCTCGGCGTTTGTCACGACGCGCTCGGGCCGATGAACACCGATTGACATGATGCGGGAAAACTCGACGCCTTGCTGGGTTCGGATGGCGGCGGTCATCCGGTCGACTCCTGTGACTCCGGGTGGAGTCTGACGATGGGCTGGCCGGGGGAGACAGGGTCGCCATCGTGGACGAGCCACTCGACGACGACGCCGCCGTGTGGTGCCAAGATCGGGGTGCTGTCGCGCAGGGTGTCAATGGTGCCGACGGTCGCTCCGACGGCGAGGGATTCACCGACTGGTGTGCTGAGGGTCTGGACGAAGGTTCCCTTTGCCGGGGCGATGAGGAGACGCCACGTGGGTTGGCTCCCGATGGGCGTGTGGGTCGTGTGGGCGGCGATCATGGCCCAGGCGGCATCAAGGTCATCGGGTGTTTTGACCGCGAGGGTTTCGACTCCGGGCAGGGCTCGCTTGATGAGACCGGTGAGGGTGCCGGCGGGCGGGATCTCGATGACTGCTGTCACCCCAAGTTCGCCCATCGTGCGCATGCACAGGTCCCAGCGGACGGGGTTGCTCACCTGGGTGACGAGGCGACGAAGGACGTCGCGGCCATCGTGGACGACCTGGCCGTCGGCGTTCGAGATGAAGCGCAGGCGCGGGTCGTGAGTTGAGATGGACTGCGCGTAGCCGCCAAGGATGCCGGTTGCCGGGGCCATGTGTGAGGTGTGAAAGGCGCCTGCGACCTCGAGTGGTCGCACGCGGGCGCCCTCCGGGGGGTCTGCGGCGAAAGCTGCGAGTTGCTCCATCGTGCCGGCGACCACGATCTGGCCGGCACCGTTCATGTTCGCGGGGGTGAGTCCGTGCTGCTCAGCCTTGGCGACGACGGCCTCAGCCTCGCCACCGAGGACTGCGCTCATGCCGGTGGGGGTGACGGCGGCTGCTGCGGCCATCGCCTTGCCGCGCTCGCGCACGAACACCATGGCCTGCTCTGCGCTCAGGACTCCGGCACCGACAGCGGCGGTGATCTCACCAACGGAGTGACCTGCGCCGGCGGCGACCTGACTGAAGCCGGAACCGGGGTGGGGAAAGAGGGACAGGAGGGTGACGAGCCCGGCGCCGACGATGAGGGGCTGAGCGATCGCGGTGTCGCGGATGGTGTCGGCGTCTGACGTGGTGCCGTGAGTGATGAGGTCGATGCCACTGACTGCGGAAAGCCAGTCGAGGCGTTCGCGCACCCCATCGAGTTCAAGCCATGGGGCGAGAAAACCTGGGGACTGGGCACCTTGGCCTGGAGCGACGACAACAAGCATTATGAAAGTCTTTCGATAAGGAGTCTCGACAACGGTACCGCCGCGGCCAACGTCTGGGGAGTGTCTTGTAGGAATCCTACAAGAACGGGACGGAGTTCCAGAAGGCGCTCAGTGGTGATCGCCGGGATGAGATGACCAAAAACACCCCCAACTGACCACTCCCCTCGTCATTTCGACCGGAATCCGGTCGAAATGACTCGGGGAGGTTGGAAATGTCCGATTTATTGGTCAGTTCATCCTCGTCGTTGGGTCATTCCTGCGGTGAGTTCCTGTGGTGATGGGTGTCGCGGCTGGTGCTCGACGAGCCGGCCGAGGGTGAGGCCGATTCGCAGGGCGTATGCACCCCGCGGATCAGTGGCGCTCCAGCCGGTGATCTCGGCAATCCGCCTGAGCCGGTACCGCACGGTTTTCGGGTGGATGAACAGGGCCCGCGCGGTGGCCTCGAGGGACGGCATCTGTTCTAGGTAGGTCGCGGCGGTCGCGAGCAGCGCAGGGTCGGCGCTCAATTGCTGGTGCACCTGCTCGACGAGTTGGCGGACGGCTCCGAGGTCGCCAGCCAGCGCCCGTTCTGGCAGGAGATCGTCGGAGCTCACCGGGCGAGGTGCGTGCTCCCATTCGGGGGCAGCATGCAGGCCAAGGAGCGTTGATCGCGTTGCCTCTGGGATCTCGGCGAACGAGCCGATGAGCCTGCTGAACACGACCGCACCTGTACCAAAATGCGAGCTGAGCAACCGGGCGGCCCGCGCCGGGTCACTTGCCCGCCCGACGAGGGCGAGCACCGTTGTGCCGTGAACCCCGGCGAGGAGATCGAGATCATGATTGGCAGCCGCCCGGCGCATGATCGCTAGTCCGCCCTCAGGGTCGCCAGCGGGTGCCTCGCCAGCAAGGACGACGATCCCCTCGCGTCCCGTCCATCCGAGTGCCGCGGCACGGCCGAGCACGAACTCATCGAGATCATCGCGCAGCAGGGAGTCGATGATGAGCGCCTCAAGCCGGGCATCCCACGTGCCTCGCGCCTCAGCTGCCCGTGCGTAGACCTCGGCCGCGGCGAAAGCGATCTCCCGCGAGTACCTGAGGATGGCCTCACGAAGCGCGGGGCGATCAGCAGGATCAGACAGCTCCTCGATCGCCGACTCGACGACTGCGATGGTCGTGCGCACGAGGGCAACGGTCTGCTCAAGGCTGAGGATCCGAGCCAATTCACGGGGCGCAGCGCCAAAAACATCGGTCGTGAGGGTCCGCCTGCTGCTCGGGGCGTTGTACCAGTCGATAAATGCCGTGATGCCGGCCTGGGCGACGAGCCCAACCCAGCTGCGCTCCTGGGCACCAAGACCGCGGTACCAGGGCAGCCCCTCCTCCATGAGCCGCGTTGCCGCGGTCGTGAGGGCGCCCGTCGACTAGGGGAGCCGAGGCGAACGCTGTTCGGTCACGGATCAGCCGATGTTGACGCCGATGATCCGGCCCACGCCGTACGTAACGACCGCTGCGCCGACTCCCCACGCCAACTGCCGCACTGCAGAGAAGATCATGCCGCGTCCGGACAGTCGCCCCACCACGCTCCCGACAATGATCATCGAAATGAGGGAGAGCGAGACCGCGAGAAGGAGGGGGATGCTCGTGCTCGCGGTCGGGCCTGTGAAGAACAGGTACGGCAGGACGACGACCGAAGCGCCGATTGCGAAGGCGATAAAACTGGAGATGGCCACCTTGACAGGGTTGCCGAGTTCATTGGGATCGAGTCCGAGCTCTTCACGGGCGAGGGTTTCGAGTGCGATCTTCGGATCGGTCATGATCTGCGCAGCCACCATGCCGGCCTGCTCACGAGACAGGCCCTTGGCGCGGTAAATGAGTTCGAGCTCCTTCTGCTCCTCCTCTGGCTTGTCGCGCAGTTCACTTTCCTCCATGGCGATCTCGCGGCGGAAGAGGTCTCGCTGGCTGGCGACACTCACGTACTCGCCAGCAGCCATCGAGAATGCGCCAGCAAGCAGGCCCGCGAGCCCGGCGAACAAAATCGTGCTGTTGTTGGGCGCTGCTCCCGCGAATCCCATGACCAGGGCGGTGTTGGAGACGAGACCATCGCTCACGCCGAAGACAGCGGCGCGTACTGCCCCGGACCGGTCGACCCGATGCCACGGCTCACCGCCGGAACCAAGGGCACGCCGCGCCACCACCGCCTGCGACTGATCGGACCTCATCTGTCGGAAAGTCTCTGCATGGTCGCGCTCGTCGGTCGACATTGTGGGCAGCGCATCGGGTTCATCGTCGTACATGCCCTCCGCCGCAGCCTCGGTCTGCTCAAGGGTTTCGAGGATGCCATCAATGCCAAGGGCGCGTGCACGGCTGAGCAATTCGGCATCACCCGGATCAAGGCCTCCCGGCGGCGACGGAGCATCGATGCCGTGCTCCGCGAGCTTGGCAGCCCAATGCTCGGCGTGCTTGTCCTCGATGTCGGCGAGCTCGAGGAGCGCTTCGCGCCGGTCGCCATCGACCGTTTCAGCGAGGGCCCGGTAGAGCAGCGACGCATTTCGTTCAGCCGCGAGGTAGTCGAGGAATCGGCGTGGATCGCTCTTGGACATGGCGCTCCTAGCCTGAGCCCTCGGTATTGCCGGCGTCGGCTGCCGCCGGGTCGTGGAGTTGGTACTGCTCGATTGCCCCGGCGAGACGGGCATGGTCGAACTCGCCGCGCTTCGCGAGCATCGTGAGCGACTGCACGGTGATTGACTCCGCGTCGACGAGGAAATGACGCCGCAGGGCTCCGCGAGTGTCGGACATACCCCACCCATCGGTGCCGAGCGAGGTGAAATCCTCCGGGACCCACTCGCTGATCTGGTCCTGCACCGCACGCATCCAGTCGGAGACCGCGACCACCGGGCCGGGGCGGCCCTGGAGTCGCTGCGTGACGTAGGCGGTTCGCTGCTCGCCGTCAGGGTGGAGAAGGTTGTGACGATCGACGGCGAGGCCGTCGCGACGCAACTCATTCCACGAGGTCACCGACCACACATCGGACTGCACCCCCCAGTCGTCACGGAGGAGTTCTTGTGCGCGAAGGGCCCAGTTGACGCCAACCCCGCTTGCGAGCAGTTGTACTGCAGTTCCCTCGCCCGAACCCTCGCTGATGAGGTGCATTCCGCGCAGGATGCCTTCGACGTCGGCCCCGTCAGGCTCAGCCGGCTGAATGTATGGCTCGTTGTAGATCGTGAGGTAATAGAAGACGTTCTCCGGGTCCTCGCCGTACATGCGGCGCAGACCGTCTTTGACGATGTGCCCGAGTTCGTACCCGTAGGCCGGGTCGTAGGCGACCACGCCCGGGTTCGTGGAGGCGAGGAGGAGTGAGTGGCCGTCCTCGTGCTGCAGGCCCTCGCCATTGAGGGTGGTGCGGCCGGCTGTCGCACCGAGAACGAAACCTCGGGCCATCTGGTCCATCGCGGCCCAGAACCCGTCGCCGGTGCGCTGGAAGCCGAACATGGAGTAGAAGATGTAAACGGGAATCATCGGCTCGCCCTGCGTGGCGTAAGACGTGCCGACCGCAGTAAACGACGCCACCGAGCCTGCCTCGTTGATGCCCTCGTGCAGGATCTGCCCGGTGACCGACTCCTTATAGGAGAGCATGAGTTCACGGTCGACGGAGATGTATTGCTGACCGTGCGGGGAGTAGATCATCGCGGTCGGGAAGAGCGAATCCATCCCGAACGTGCGAGCTTCGTCGGGGATGATCGGGACGAATCGGTGGCCGATGTTCGTGTCCTTCAGGAGGTCCTTGAACATTCGCACAAACGCCATAGTGGTCGCGATGGGCTGCTTCCCTGAGCCCCGGCGAACGGCTTCGTAGGCCGAATCACCCGGCAGCTTCAGGGGGGTGTTGTTCACCCGACGCGACGGCACTGAACCGCCGAGCTTGCGCCTGGTCTCGAGCGCGTACTCAACGACCGGGTTACTCGCCCCGGGGTGGTAGTACGGCGGAAGATACGGGTCCATCGCGGAGTCCGGGATAGGAATATGAAGCCGATCGCGGAACTCCTTGAGGTCCTCGAGGGTGAGCTTCTTCATCTGGTGGGTGGAGTTTCGACCCTCGAAGTGCGATCCAAGGGTCCAGCCCTTGATGGTCTTCGCGAGGATGACCGTGGGTTGCCCCTTCACCTTGGACGCGGCCTCGTATGCGGCATACATCTTTCGATAGTCGTGACCGCCGCGCTGCAGGTTCCATACCTCGTCGTCAGTCCAGGTCTCGACCAGCCGGGCCGTTCGTGGGTCCCGTCCGAAGAAGTGCTCCCGGACAAATGCGCCATCCTCCGACTTGTAGGTCTGGAAGTCTCCATCGGGGGTGGAGTTCATGAGGTTGACGAGCGCGCCGTCGCGGTCAGCAGCGAGGAGCTGATCCCAGCGGCGACCCCAGACCACCTTGATGACGTTCCAGCCGGCACCGCGAAACAGGCTCTCGAGTTCCTGGATGATCTTGCCGTTGCCGCGGACTGGGCCGTCGAGGCGCTGGAGGTTGCAGTTCACCACGAAGGTGAGGTTGTCGAGCTCTTCGCGTGCTGCGAGCGTGAGCGCGCCCACGGCATCGACTTCGTCGGTCTCGCCATCGCCGAGATAGGCGTACACGGTCTGCTCGGAGGTGTCCTTGATACCGCGGTTCTCCAGGTACTTGTTGAACCGGGCCTGATAGATCGCATTGAGTGGGCCGATGCCCATCGACACGGTGGGAAACTGCCAGAACCACGGCATGAGTCGGGGGTGCGGGTACGACGGAAGCCCGCCGCCAGGATGCGACACCTCCTGGCGAAAGCCGTCGAGCTGGGTCTCGGTGAGCCGGCCCTCGAGGAAGGCGCGGGCGTACATGCCGGGGGAGGCGTGCCCCTGGGAGAACACCTGATCGCCGCCACCGGGGTGATCAGGTCCGCGGAAGAAGTGGTTGTAGCCCACTTCGTAGAGGGTCGCGGAGGACGCATAGCTGGAGATGTGACCGCCGACGGCCACGCCGGGCCGCTGTGCACGATGAACCATGATCGCGGCGTTCCAGCGGTTGATGCGGCGGATCTCGCGCTCGGTTGCCTCATCCCCGGGGAACCAGGGCTCGTTCTGAGGGGAGATGGTGTTGATGTAGTCGGTACTGCGCAGGCTCGGCACGCCGACGTTGCGCTCGGCGGCCCGCCGCAGCAGCGACAGCATGAGGTAGCGGGCGCGGTAGTTGCCTTGGGTGTCGACAAGGTTGTCGAATGACTCGACCCATTCGGCGGTCTCGTCGGGATCGACATCGACGTACTGGGTCGGCAGCCCGCCTGCAATGAGCGGGTCACGGTCACGTCCGGGGGCCATTGGCTGAACCCTTCGGTAGGGCGGCCTCGGGATCGCCGATTGGCCGGTGCGCGGAAACTGGGTTGACCTCAGTCTTCCGCATGCCCCGTTGACGGTCGCAGAGCGGGGGGAGCCAAGCTACCCTTCGTCAGAAGATTCCTGAACTATTCGGCCATGAGGCTTGCGCCGAAGCCATTCCTCCGGTGGACTACGCACGTGGGTGCGAGATGGTCGCTCCCGATGAGGAATGGAGTCGGTGGTGACCGCCGCAGCGGACCAGGACGAGGCACGCTCGCGTGCGCAGCGTCTGGGGCTTGTAGAAGGCTTGACCGTGCAGGAGATTGGCTGGGACGAGGATGTCGATGATGTCCTGCGAACCGGCGTCGAGGTGGTGATCGGTGCCGAACTCGTGGACGAGGACTACGACGATGTCGTCGACGTTGTCCTTATTTGGTGGCGCGACGACGATGGCGACCTCGTCGACGGACTCGTTGATGCAATCGGCCCACTCGCAGACCACGGAGTGGTGTGGCTCATGACACCGAAGCCGGGTCGCGACGGTCACATAGAGGCCGAGGACATCACGGACGCAGCACCGACGGCCGGCCTGCAGCAGACGAGCACGATCAGTGCCGGCTCCAACTGGCAGGGCACCCGGCTCGTCGCACCACGCGCCAAGAGGTAGAGACCTGCGACTGCGGTTTCACGACGGAGTCACTCCAGACACGGCCAACGTAGACTTCCACCGGTTCGCGCGGGCGAACTCGTCCCTAATTCCAAGGAGATCCCCCATGTCAGTAGAGGTCGGCCAGGCCGCACCCGAGTTCACGTTGTCCAACCAGTTCGGCGAGAAGGTGTCGCTTGCCGACTTCCGCGGCGAGAAGAATGTCGTGCTCATGTTCTACCCGTTCGCGTTCACCGGCACCTGCACCGGCGAGCTGTGCGCGATCCGCGACCAGTACGTCGATTTCGTCAATGACGACACCGTTGTGCTGAGCGTCTCGTGCGACAGCCCGTACACCCTCAAGGTGTTTGCCGAGCAGGAGAGCCTCACCCATGCACTGCTCAGCGACTTCTGGCCGCACGGCGAAGCTTCGAAGGCCTATGGCGTGTTCCTCGACGACAAGGGCTTCTCGACGCGCGGCACCTTCATCATCGATAAGGAAGGCGTTGTTCGCTGGTCGGTCGTCAATGGTCCGGGCGAGGCGCGCGAGTCGGCTGACTACAAGGCCGCCCTCGCGGCGCTCTAACCGATCGGTCCGATGGGAAGCCGGGTCTCGACGACGGCCCCGCCTGCTTGCTCGATCCGATACGCCGCCGGTCCCTCACTCGAGGGGCCGGCGGCGTTCGTATCGGCAATGACCGCAACCGGCTGGGTGCCCTCATAGAGAATCCCGACATGGTCGTCGGTCGCGTAGGAGAGGGGCAGCACTCCGTCGCCAACGAGTTGGTGGAGGAGCGGACGTCGCTGGGCCTCAGAGTCGTAGTGGACGCCGTTGCCGTAGGGGAGTAGTCCGAGGCCGTTCGTGACGGCGACCAGATCGGTCCCGAACGAGTCGGTGGGCCCGCCGGTATGCCAGCAAATCGATCCGGCGCTGACGCCGCCAAGGACGGCGCCGCGCTCCCAGGCGTCGGTCATCGCGGGGTCGACGCCGTGAAGTCGCCACAAAGCGAGCAGGTTCGCGACGCTTCCACCTCCCACCCAGATGACATCGGCGCGGCCGAGAGCCTCCTCCGGTCTTCGGTTCGGCTGTGTGAAGAGGGCCAGGTGATCGACGTCGCAGCCGGTGTCGCTCAGCGCGGAGTACATCGACGAGAGGTACTGGCTGCTGTCACCGCTGGCGGTCAAGACAAGGCACACCCGTGGCCGCTCCTTGCCACTGAGGCGCAGTGCCTCAAGGAAGATCGCCCCGGGTCGCATGACCCCCCACAGGCCCGGGGTCGAGATGAATCCGCCGCTGCTGGCGATGATTCTGCGGGTTACCATTTTCTGCCTCCGATCGTGGTTAGGGGCGCAGTCTCATCATGCGCTCAAGGGCTGCAAGGCATCGGGGGACCTCGTCGACCGCGAACATCCCTTCAAGGACGAGCGTGGCCATGCCGTGGACGGCTGCCCACATGACCTCCTCCGAGCCCTCCCGAAGCTCGGCCGGCAGGGCGCCGGTGGCAACGAGATCCTCGAAGAGTTCAACGATGAGCGGGTTCTTCTCGCGCTCCGGCGGGCGCGGGCAATGCCCGGAGAATGCGATACGGAACAAGTTTGGGTGGTTGACCGCGAAGGTGATGTAGGCGAGTCCGGCGGCGCTCGCTCGCTCTTGGGCCGACGCGGCTTCCCCGCGCGGATAGCGGGCCATTGCGGTCGTCATCGAAACGTTCAACTGCGCGACGCCCTCAAGGGCAACAGCGGCGATGAGCGCATCTTTGTCGGCGAAGTGATGGTAGGCCGCGCTCGGGCTGACGCCAACCTCGTGCGCAACGCTGCGCAGTGAAAGGTGCTCCATACCAACGGCCTCGACCTCGCAGATCGCCTGGAGGATGAGGGCACCCCGCAGATCGCCGTGGTGATACGGGCGATCCTTCGTCGATGTGGACGTGGACCTTGGCATGGGCTCAGTGTGTCAAACACCGTTAGGCACGCTCACGCCGTGGCAGTACCGGAGCTTTTGCCGCTTCCCCAGGTCGGGATTTGTGGGCCGTGAGGGACTTGAACCCCCGACAATCCGCGTGTAAGGCGGGCACTCTAGCCAACTGAGTTAACGGCCCCGAGTGTGAAGGGTAGCGCGCGACTGGGCCGCTACTCCTCGCTGGGTGTGGCGGCTTCATTGGCGAGACCGCAGATGCTGGATGGGATCCGCCGAGGCCGTTCAAGTGGACAGGCGGACGTCGGTGGATCTGGCTCAGGTGAGGCTTCATAGGCTTTGGAAGGCTGCTGAGCGGCATCTGAGTAGGGATTCGTGCCCGCTCGCGCCCTGCGCAGGGCGACCAGGATGAATGGCGCCGCGACGCACTGTTGGCGCCCTGTGACAGGATCGCTGGTCGGGTCGGGTCGTCGCTAGCGGGATGGGAGATTGCCAAGCATGGGTGTGCTCCTCGCCCTCCTCTCGAGCTTCACGTGGGGTGTCTCGGACTTCATGGGTGGCCTGGCCTCGCGCAAGGCTGGCCCGGTGCACGTCCTCAGCGTCTCGTACCCTGCCGGGGCCATCGTGCTCACGATCATCGCGATCCTTGTCATTCCGGGCCAACTCTCGACCGAGGTCCTCATCTGGGGGGCGAGCGCAGGTGCCGTGGGAGCCCTCGCGATCGGACTCCTCTACGCCGCGCTCTCACGCGGACCGATGGGGATCGTTTCGCCGGTCACTGCGGTCATGTCCGGTGCTGTTCCGGTGCTCGTTGGGGTATCGCGTGGGGAGTCACTCTCGGCACTCGCCGTCGCTGGGATCCTCGTCGCGGGCGTCGCTGTCGTCCTGGTGAGTAGAGAGACGGGTGAGCACGCACGAATTCGGGCATCGACGCTCGGGCTCGCACTGGGCAGCGGGGCCGCCATCGGCGCCTACCTGTCGTTGATAGGCCTTGCCCCCGTCGACTCCGGGGTGTGGGCAGCGGTTATCGGGCGGTGGACCTCGACAGTCCTCCTCGTCGTGGTGCTCCTGTTCTTCGCACGGCCCTTCGTGCGCAGCGGGTTCCCCTCGCTCCTCGTGGTTGCGTCCGGTGTGATTGATGCCTGCGCGAACGGGGTGTTTCAACTCGCCTCCCAGCGGGGCATGCTGTCGATCGTGGCGGTCGTGGGATCGCTCTACCCGGTGGCGACCGTCACCCTCGCCTGGGTGCTGCTCAAGGAACGACTCAATGCGGTTCAGCTGATCGGCGTGGCACTGGCGCTCAGCGCCGCAGCCACACTGTCGCTCACCTCCTGAGCCGCATGCAGCAGGCGGCGGCGCGTACCCTCGCGGGCATGGCAGACCTGCGCGTTCGTGATCTCGTCGATGCCCTCGACACGGCATACCCGCCCCTCCTCGCCGCGGACTGGGATGCGGTCGGGCTCACATGCGGCGACCCTGATGACCCGGTCGAGCGGGTGCTGTTCGCGGTCGATCCAATGATGTCGGTGGTCGACGAGGCGATCGCGATCGGCGCCCAGCTCATCGTGACGCACCATCCGCTGTTCCTGCGCGGGGTGCACTCCGTCGCTGCAACCGATGCAAAAGGGCGTCTCGTCCATCGCCTTGTCTCCAATGGCATAGCACTCTTTTCAGCCCACACGAACGCCGATCACGCGAATCCCGGAGTGTCCGATGCTCTTGCCGCGGCGCTCGGCCTGGTGGTGCTGCGGCCCTTGGCGCCGCAGCAGGATGAGGTGTCTGGAGTAGGCACCGGGCGACTGTGCGAACTCGCCGAGCCGGTCACCCTTGAGCAGTTTGCTGAGCAGGTGGCGGCATCGCTGCCCGCTACCCGCCATGGTGTGCGAGTAGCGGGCGACCCCCATCGGATGATCCGCACGATCGCGGTATGCGGGGGAGCGGGGGATGCCTTCCTGAGCGAGGCGGCCGGCGCCGATGCCTACGTCACATCTGATCTCCGCCACCATCGTGCCCAGGACCACCTCGCCGACAGTGCCTGCGCCCTCATCGATGTCGCCCACTGGGCGAGTGAGTGGCCATGGTTGGAGCAGGCTGCGACGGCATTGCGTTCCGGCGCTGCCGTGCGCGGGGGTACCGTAGTGACGAAGGTTTCAACGCACCCCACCGATCCGTGGACCGCCCACCTAGGGAGCACCAGCTGAACGCCGAAGCCACCGCCCAGCAGCGCCTGCTCGACCTCCAGGCGAAGGACACCCGTCTGGCCCAGATTGCGCACCGGGTCAAGACCCTGCCCGAGGCGGTGGAACTCGCTGAGATCGAGACCCGCTTCGCGCGTGCACGCGATGAGGGGGTTGCTGCGGAGGTCATCGCAGATGACCTCATCCGCGACCAGGCACGCGCCGAGACCGACGTGGAGCAGGTGCGTGAGCGTGCGAAGCACGACCGCCAGCTCATGGACTCGGGCGCAGTGAATGACTCCAAGCAGCTCACGAACCTCCAGCACGAGCTCGATTCCCTTGCTCGCCGTCAAGCCGAACTCGAGGAGGTCGAGCTTGAGATCATGGAGCGGGTCGAGGGCGCGTCCGCAGCGGTGCGCCAGCTCCATGCCCAGCGCGACAGCCTCGCCACCGAACGCGATGCCAAGGCTGATTCTGTAGCGGCCCTCATCGCCGACCTCGACGACGAGCGCTCGATCGTGACAGCGGAGCGAGCGGTGATTGCTGCTGAGATTCCGGAGGATCTCCTCGCCCTATACGAGCGCATTCGCGCCGATCAGGCGGGGGTCGGTGCCGCGCACCTGCAACGCGGGCGCTGCGGTGGCTGCCGGCTCGAATTGCCCCCGAGCGAGATTGAGCAGTTGCGCAATGCGCCTGCGAACGAAGTTATCCGATGCGAGGAGTGCCGTCGCATCCTCGTCCGTACCGCTGAATCCGGCCTGTAGGCCTCCGATGACCCGAACCCTCATTGTCGAAGCTGACGGCGGTTCGCGGGGCAATCCCGGCCCGGCCGCGTTCGGCGCAGTTGTCCGCGATGCTGCGACGGGCAGGATTCTCACAGAGGTTGCCGGCTACATCGGAACGGCAACGAACAACGTTGCCGAGTATCGCGGGGCCATCGCCGGTCTCGAGCAGGCGCGACACCTCGACCCCGCTGCTGTTGTCGAGGTGCGGCTGGACTCCAAGCTTGTCGTTGAGCAGATGTCTGGTCGCTGGAAGATCAAGCACCCGGACATGCGCGATCTAGCGCTCGAGGCTCGCAAGGTGTTGCCCCCGGGGCAGGTGAGCTACGGCTGGGTTCCGCGCGCTGCGAACGGGCTCGCCGATGCCCTCGTCAACGAGGTCCTTGACCTCGCGCTTGCAGGTGGGCAAACCGAGATCCTCCGCCGCACTTCATTGCTGCCCGATGACCTCGATGGGCAAGACGTTGTCGGGTCGGCTGAGGAGGCGCACGTCCGCACTCTCGTCGACGCCGCCGCGCGCCCCGCCAACCAGCTCGTCGGATGGGCCGATCTCGGTGCGCCAACGGTGACCGTCATGGCCAGGCATGGTGCAACTGCCCTGAGCGTCGACAAGCGGTTCAGCGGTCGCGGCGGTGTTGACGTCCCACTCGAGCCCATCGGTCTTGCCCAAGCGCATGCCCTCGCCCGGGAACTACTTGAGCGAGGGGGCGCCGACCTCATCGTGACCTCCCCGCTCCTGCGCACGCGTCAGACCGCTGAAATTGTGTCCGGACTCATCGATGCCCCCGTGCATGTCGAGGCGGACTTCGAGGAGTGTGCATTCGGAGAATGGGATGGGCTGAGCTTCTCGGAGGTCCAGTCCCGGTGGCCGGACCACGTGAACGAGTGGCTTGCATCAACTGACGTTGCGCCCCCGGGTGGTGAGTCGTTCGCCGAGGTTCGCACGCGGGTCGACCGTGGCAGGAGGCGGTTGATCGAGCAGTTCAGCGGCCAGCGAATAGTGGTCGTGGCACACGTCACCCCGATCAAGATCATGGTCGGCCTCGCTGTTGATGCGCCGCTCACCAGCCTGTTCCGCATGGAGCTCTCGCCGTGCTCGATCACGACGCTCGCCTGGTTCGCCGACGGAAATGCATCGATGTTCGGCTTCTCGGAGTCGTCGCACCTTCGCGAGGTCCAGACTCCGCACGGGACCTGATCCGATCACACCTCGCGCACGATGATGTCGACAATTGCCGGGGTTCCTGGACGCTTGGGCGGCTGGAGTTCGACCTGATAGTCAAGGGCTTCGAGGACCTCGATGAGGCCTGCGACAGTCTTCGGCCTTGCGTCTGCTTGCGCGAGGCTCCGCACGATTCGCCCCTTTGTCGCCTTGTTGTGATGGCTGACGATTGACCGCTTGCCCGCGTGCTCGTGGAGTACTCGGCCGGCGAGGCTGCGGTTGGCGATCCCCGGCGGGATGGGGCCGAGGGCAACGTAGGCGCTGGACCGGAGGTCGAGGATGACGCCCTCGTACTGCACAAGCTCGGCGCTCACCTGTTCGCGCCAGACCGTTGACATCGCACCGATTGCAGGCAGCGCAGTGTCACCGCTGAGCCGGTAGGCGGGGATGAGATCATCGGGCCGGACGAGACCGAAGAGGGCCGACGAGATCGCGACGAGCCGGTTCAGCCGGCGACGCTCAGCGGCGCGCAGGCTCCCAGCATCGAGGGCCTCGAAGAGGACTCCGGTGTAGACATTGATCGCCCGGCCGGTCGGGGCGCGCTTGAGTCCGGTATTCGACTGAACGTGCGCGGCCTGGGTCGGGCCGAGGGCCAGTGCGGCGGCCGCCGCCTCGCGGTCGGATGAGCAAAGACTGATCAGGGTACGGAGCACTGCGCGGCGCGTCTTGGTGAGTCCGGTGAAGGACAGGCCCGCGAGGTCGAGCGGCGCCCCTGAAGCCGGCGGGGACTTGCCCTCACTGGGCGGAAGCAGGATGAGCACGCCCGTGACCGTAGCGGAGGGTCGGATCTGCAATGCTCAGGGCATGAAGACTGGCAGGCGGCAGGTGTCGGGGATTGTGGTTGGACTCACCGTTTTGGCGTGCGTGGCCTTCCTGAGCGGATGCGCTGGCGCGAGTTCGGGGGATGCTGATTCGGCGGGAGGCCATGCTTCGGAGGCGGATCATGGGTCTGGCGGATCTGCGTGCGAGGAGGCGGCGGTCGGTGACACCCTGGGTCATATCGTCGGCGAGGCGCAGATGGTCGTTGCGTCGATCGACAACCTGGAGTGCAGTGGTGACTGGGCATACGCCTCAGCGACAGTCACCGGGAGGGAGGAGGGCAGCCAACCGTTTGCCGAGGTGTTTCTCCTTCAGCGCGACGGTGACATCTGGGTGCTCAAGGCCCGCGAGACGGCATGCGGCACGTTTTCACCCGGTGGTCCGAGGCCGACTGATGCTGAGGTGCCGGTTGACCTATGGGAGGCAGTGTGCCTGACGAGCTGAAGGGCTTTCGGAGACCGCACCCGATCAAGGCCATGCTCGTCGTCGTCATCATCGTGGCGATACAGATCGCGCTGCCCCATGAGGTGACGCCGGGGCCCGCTTGGCTCATCACCTTCGTTGAGCTCTCCGGGATCCCGATCGTCTTCATCTCGCGAACGATGGGCATCGTCGCGACGAAGCGCTTTCGGTACGTCATGGACGTCTACTTTTTCCTCCTCATCTGTTCGGGCGCCGCGAACGCATTCCTGCTCCTCGTCGCGGCACTTGACGACTCTGCCAGCTCAGGCATTGCACTCCTTTTCGCCGGCTTCGGTGTGTTGGCGATTAGCGTGCTCACCTTCGGCCTCATCTATTGGTGGATTGACGGCGGCGGCCCGTTGCGGCGGATGCAGGGAACCGTGACCCAGTGGGATTTTCAGTTCCCGCAGCAGCAGGCGCTCGTAGAGGAGTGGCAACCGACGCTCTTCGACTACCTCTACGTCGCCTACACGAACATCCTGGCGTTCAGCCCGACTGATGCCATGCCTTTGACTCACCGGGTGAAGCTGCTCTTCACCGTCCAGTCCGCGATTTCAGTCCTGACGGTCGTTGTGACCGTCGGTCACGCGATCAACGTCATAGCGAACTGAGTCACATTGGCGAGGCCGCATCGAGGGTGATCCGCAGTCGCAGGCCACCGAGCGGGCTGTCGAGAAGGTCGATTCGGCCCCTGTGACTATCGACAACTGCGCGCATGATGCTCATGCCGAGACCGAAGCCGCCACTGTTCGTCGAGCGCGATGGGTCCAGGCGAGTGAAGCGCTGGAGTGCAACCGTGCGCTGCTCGGGGGGAATGCCTGGACCCGCATCATCGACGGTGAGCGTGGTCTGGCCGTCACGTTGGCGCAAGGTGACGCTGATGGGCGACCCAGCGGGCGTGTGCCGGGTGCAGTTCTGAACGAGATTCGCGGTGAGTTGGCGCCAGGCATCCTCGAGTCCGACGAGCTGTGCAGCCTCAATATCGAGTTCGACGATTCGATCAGGGTTGAGTGCGGCGAGATCCTCAAAACTCTCCCGGACGACCCCGGCAAGGTCGAATGGGGCGAAGCTCGCGGCTGACACGGCGTCCATCCGTTCGAGGAGGAGCAATTGGGTCACGAGCCGCTCAAGGCGTCTGCTCTCACTCTCGATTCGGTCGAGGGCCCGAGTCGACAGTTCTGCTGACTCCCCACCGTCGCGCTGGAGCAGTTCGACGTAACCGCGGATCACGGTGAGGGGGGTGCGGATCTCATGGGATGCGTCCGACACGAACGTACGAAGGCGTTCCTCGGATGCCTCAACCGTGGCGATGGACGCGGTGAGCGACCCGATCATGAGGTTGAGGGATTCTGAGAGTTCACCGAGTTCGGTTCCGGGTCGTGCGGTTGGCACCCGTCGCTGGGTATCGCCGAGTGAGATCGCCTGGGCGGCGTCGACCATGGCTTCGACAGGCCGGAAGAATCGCCGCACGATGGCCCACGCTGCGATGGCGCCAAGCAGCGTCACGGCGAGGACGCTGCCGATAATGGCCACGGCGAGGCGGGTGAGGTTCTTCTCGGCATCCCCGAGTGGTGCAGCCGCGATGACAGACGCGCGACCGACGGGCTGGCGAACGATGACACGGTAGGAGGGACTTCCTTCGACCGAGACGGGTGAGACCCTCGCCGCGAGGATAGTTTCAGCCGACAACTGCGGAAAGGGCAGCGGATCAGAGCCGAGGCCGGCTTGGCGCAGGACGGTGATGGTTCCGTCGCGGTCAAGGCGGGCGAGTGCCACCGGACTGTAAACGTCGTCGGGCACGGGGCGCGGATTCGTTGCCAGACTCCTCACGCGCGCATCGGTGATGGCACTCGTGAGATTGGTGTCGATGGTGTCATATTGCAGTCGCGATGACGTGACATATGTGAGTGCACCCAAGGCGGAGGTCGAGACGAGGATGAGAATGGCGGTGAGGAACGTGACCCTCGCGCGAAGGGTCATGCCGGGCCCCTGCTGCCGGTGAGCTGATATCCGACGCCGCGGACGGTGCGGATGCTCAGCTCCGGCCCTAGCTTCTTGCGCAGGTAGGAGATGTAGGTCTCGACCACGGTCGTTTCGAGCCCATCGTCGATACCCCACACTCGGCGCAGCAGTTGGGCCTTTGAGAGCACGCGGCCTGCATCCTCCATGAGCACTTGGAGGAGACGGAACTCAGTAGCGGAGAGCTCGACGATCTCGTCGTTGCAGGTGACGGCGTGTTGGTCGGCATCGAGGCTGATTGCGCCAATACGCAAGGTGGCCTGCGGCTCGGCGCCCTGGGCCCTGCGGAGCACGGCCTTGACTCGCAGGGTGAGTTCCTCAATGCCGAAGGGCTTTTTCACGAAGTCGTCAGCGCCGAGTTCGAAGCCGGTCTTCGTGTCGTCGCGATCCTGGCGCGCGGTGAGGATGATGACAGGAGTCTGGTCGCCGGCCTCACGCATTCTCGTAAGAACCTCGAATCCGTCGACGTTCGGCATGTTGATATCGAGGACGACGAGGTCGACGGGTGCCTCGCGCAAATGCCTGAGCGCCGCCATTCCGTGCGAGGCGGAGGAGGTGCGGTAGCCAGCGAGTCGCAGGGCGTCACAGATGAGGTCATTCACCGCGGGCTCGTCATCGACGACAAGGATCGTGCTGCTCACCGGGCCTCCGTCTCATTGATTCGACAACTGTAGGGCGACCGCGCCCATATGAGCTGCGGCCGCCCTACAGTCGGGGCGAGTAACTACGCGCCGCGGGAGCCTTGGTTACGCGCCGCGGTGGACATGGTCGCGGGTCGGGCGGGCAGCCTGGATCGCGTCGGCCTGAGACTGAGTTATGGTGCCCGCAGAGACGAGCGATGCGAGCACCGCTTCGGGCTTTTTGACAACGGAGACCATCGCGGTCTTCACCGTTGTCTTCACCTGCTGGGCTAGTTCGCGGGTGATAACCCCCGAGCGGACGAGGGTCCGCATGCCCTCACGACCGTCTGCGGCAGCGATGGCGTCCGACTGTGCCTGGGTCAGGGTGCCAGCGGAGACGAGCCCACGCAGCGCGGAGGGTTCGACACTCTCACGGGCTGCCTTGTTGGCGTCGTGCGCGGCAACCATCGCGGCCTTGACCGCGGTGGCCTGAGTTTGGCTGAGGGTGCCTGCTGTGACGAGTGAGCTGAGTGACGACTTGCCTGCATTTGGGGTGGTCTCGGCTGCCGAGGCAGCTCCGGCGGTGCCGGCGACGCCGATGACGGCGAGGGCAAGGGCTACGGTTGCGAGGGCGGCGCGGGTGGCGAGGGATCTGCTGACGTTCATGAGTGCTCCTTCGATGGTGAGCCCCCGGCGGGTGCTCGGTTCAGTAGGTCAACCATCCAGCCCGTTTATTTAAAGAGGCTGGGACAACCGTGTGTGTTTCCTGTGAGTCTGGGCGCGTACGCTTCACTCGGACGAGTCGGCCGGGTGATCGCGGTGCGAGCAATCGCATCGAGGAAAGTCCGGACTTCACAGGGCAAGGTGGTGGGTAACGCCCACCCGGGGTGACCCGCGGGACAGTGCCACAGAAAATAGACCGCCAGGAGCGATTCTGGTAAGGGTGAAACGGTGGTGTAAGAGACCACCAGCGCCGCAGGTGACTGCGGCGGCTCGGTAAACCCCACCTGAAGCAAGGTCAAGAGGACCGGGAAACCGGTCTGCGCAGGCGAGCGGCCCGCTCGATGCCTGCGGGTAGACCGCACCAGGCCGCTGGCAACAGCGGTCGCAGATGGATGATCGCCGGCCAGCCTCGGCTGGTCACAGAATCCGGCTTACAGGCCGGCTCGTCCCTTCCATCCCGCAATTGGATGTGCAAAGTGTGGTGCTAGTACCCCACTTTGCGCCGCCGGAGCGGAATTGGTTGTTGGGTGCACCTGAACGTGTCTATGGTGCGAACAGGCCCATTGCGGGGCACATCGTTGGAGTGGAGCTGACATGACGTTCAAGGAAGCAGTCGCGAGTGGCTGGGCAAACAAGACGGAGTTCTCCGGGCGGTCGCGACGTTCAGCATTCTGGTTCTGGTACCTCTTCCAGGGGCTGGTCATCACGGCGTTCGTGCTCGTGGCGATGGGGGTCTTTGCCGGTGCTGCCGCCCTACGCAGCTCGAATGAGACGCTCGGGACCATCGTGATGGTGGTCGGGATTATCCTCGCCATCGCCATGGGGATCGTTGGGATCATCCTCGTGATCGGCACCATCGCTGCCGCCGTCCGTCGGCTCCATGACCGTGGTCAGTCGGGCCTCTTTCTTCTCCTGTACTTGGTGCCGTTCGGCAATATCGTCGTTCTGGTCTTCCTCCTCCTGCCGGGCATGCCAACTGACAACCAGTACGGCCCCGTCACCGCGTAGCGCCCGGTGTTGAGCGGACCCTGCGTTGGGGCGTCAAGAGTCTGAGGATGGAATGGGATCTTGACCTTCCTCTGAACTAGACGGGCGCCCGTTCACGGCGCTCAATGGAGGTCCGGCCTACGCATTCAGCCGGGCGATCTCATTCGTCGTGAGTTGCGAGGGGCAGGCGGAGGTCACGGACGCGGGCGGTGGTCGCGTTCACGGAATGGACGTACCTAGTCCTGGCGTCAACAGCCATTTCGGCCGTCATCCGAAACACCACTGGCTGCTCTCAACGCCTGACGCATCGTGGGATCACGCGCACCGGCCGCATTCTTCACGGATGACGGCGAGGCGATGATCGTCGCTTCCACTACTCTGCCCCCGCGACGACGCAATCAAACGAGAACATCAGCGATTCCGAAGCCGAGGTTTCGGCCAGACGCACCCCTAATCCCGACGAGTCCCTCGCCTGCGCCCAACTCATCGGGTTTCGGGGTGCACATGACTCAGGTGAGACCCAAGGGGATGACCAGGGCTAGGACGGCAGCGCTTCCATTGGTGCTGTACGCCTCGAGCAGATCGTTCATTGCGAGGGCCTCGTGAGCGCAATGTGAGTCGCCCACGCCTATGTGCGCGATCCGCTGGGTGAGCGATGTGCGGTCATAGCTCGGAATACTCATGGCTGCGTTTACAGGCTCGAAAAGCGGTGTGTCACACAGGTGCTCTACGGTGAGGGTTGCAGTCAGGGTTCAACGGTGGGGGTAAGCGATGGCTCGACCACGGGTGAGTCGCACTAGGCGCCATCAACGGCACCGCGAGCGGGTGATGCGCGCGCACAACGGCGTGTGCCACCTCTGCGGTCAGGATGCCGCCGATGCGATCGACCATATCGTGCCGGTTTCCTGGGGTGGATCAGACGATCCGTCGAACCTAGCCCCCGCGCACACGTCGTGCAACACAGCCAAGAGCGATGCCGCGCCTCCGCAGTGGACCCACTCGCGGCCGGCGATGTGGTTGCCCGGATACGGACCTCGCGCACCGAGTAGTGCCGCCAGCCGCGGAGCTTCGGGTCGACTCGGGTGCTGGAGCATCGGTGGCGCGATTCTGGTCGCATTGTTGGTGGGCGGTCTGGTTGGTTCATTGGTGGCCACTGAATGGGTTGGGCTGGCGGTCACCGCAGCTGTGGCCTGGGCACTGATCAGTTGGCTGCAGAAGCGGTCGAGAGCAGCGAAGTCGGGGACCTCGGTGGGCCCGGTGGGTCCACCAAGTCTGCCCATGCAAGACGAACCGCTGGCATTGACGATGCCCGATGGCAGGCAGATTCGTAACGCCCGCGGAACAGCATCGATGGGCGGCATGGCCGCGGATGTGCCGCTTGAAGGTCAGGACATGGTGTGGCTGGAGATGACGATCCAAGGCGACAACATCGAAACGCTCATCGGTCTGTTGAGGCTATCCCCCGGTGACACCGGCTACCGCGATGCGATGCTGCAGCCCGATGGTGATCGTTTGATCGTCAACGCTATGGCCCGACTTGCTGCGGATGCGGCAGCCAGCGGTGACGACGATGTCACTGCGGCCCCGATCGGCCATCTGTCCGATGTCGTGTGGAGCTCGCATCCGGGGCTGGGACGTGGACTCACCCTCGTGCAGGTGGCCATCACCGTCAATCGCGATGGGAGTCGTGGCGCGCGCGTTGGATTCTCGTCCGACATCAGAAAGTGAACCGTGCTGAACCCACTGAAGGGTGCGCGATCGCCTAGCGGACATGACATGTCAATTCAGCGGAAGAGCGATTATTCAGGAGCCACGTGATGGCTTTGGGTGCGAGCCGCACCCCGTGCAGTCCGCGATGTACCCGCCGTGAGGAGCAGGGCACCGAGAGCGATCGCGATCATGAGGATGCTGAGGGTCTGCTCATCAATTTCCCAGATGGCCCAGAACAGGAACCCGACGCTGCCGAACGAGGCCGTGGTCAAGGTGAGAATGATGAGTTGTGATCGCGGCCCGGTCGAATTGGCGACGATGATCGTCAGGCCCGCGTAGACGAGTGCGAGAGATCCACCAAGGATCCCTGCGACGACAGGGAGGGTCAATGCCTCTTCAAGTGCGAGAGCTACCTCCGTCAGTGCCAAGGCGGCAGAACCCAAGCCAAGAACGAGCAGCGCGTGTCCGAGGAGGAAGAATTCAAGGCGCTTGACAGAAGGTGTCACGGGGCGACTCGCGGCGTAGGTGAAGTACTGCCACCACACGATGGTGAGAAGCACGAGCACGAGGAGAACGCCAAAGATCCTCGGGTTGCCACCCTTGGTGAAGAGGACCGACATTTCAAGGAAGGTTTCGCCGAGCATGATGAGGACGAGGCCGCCGAGTCGTTCGACGAGATGGTGCATGTCCATCGAATTGGCGGCGTAAAGCCGGGGTACGAAGCTCACGAACATGGGGACGAAGCCGATGACTGCGCCGATGATGAAGACTTCTGCATTCAGCGAATCGGGGAGGAACACGGCCGAGAGCAGGAAGGCGGCACCGACGGCGAAGGCGGCGGCCTGCCGACGGTAGGGCGCAGAGCGGTCCTTCGACGAGCGATACCCGGCCTCCCACATGGCCGCAAGAATCAGCATGGCAATCCCGAGGGCGATGATGCCGACATCGCCGTCGACCCGATCTGAACTCTCCATGGCTGCGACGGCGTACACAAAAGTGATCATCTGAACGATGACGAATAGTCGGCGCCACGTGGTGTCGGCTGGCAACTGGTTGTAGATCAGGGTGGTGCTCAGCCACGAGGCGAAGACGACCAGTGCGATCGCCGAAAGCCAGAAAAACTCAGGCCAGCTCAGGTGCTTCGCGAGTGACCCGTAGATGAGGAGCATGGAAGCCGCGATGACCACGTCGTAGAACAGTTCCATCCACGTGACCCGCTGCGCGGGGATCAGGTTGTGCACGCTGCCTCCTCAATGATCGGGCAAGATCATAGTGGGATGCGTGGCTAGGGTTGAGTCCATGAATGAGCGCGCAGAGATTCTTGCCACCGGATCGAGATGGGTGCGATCGGCGAGGATCGTCATCAACGCCCCCGCGGGACAGATATTCGACATCGTTGCGAATCCAGGTGAGCATCACCGCTTCGATGGGTCTGGAATGGTTCAGGGCGCGTTGAACGGTCCTGAGCGACTTGGGCTCGGTTCCCGATTCGGCATGGGAATGCGCTACGGACTGCCGTATCGGACGAGCAACACTGTCGTCGAGTTCGAGGAGGGGCGCCGAATCGCGTGGTGCCACTTCAACCACCACCGCTGGCGCTACGAGTTGGAGTCGCTCGATGCCAACACGACAGCTGTCACCGAGACCTTTGATGGCTCAACAGCACGATTCCCCCCAGCACTGCTTCTTATCAACGCCTATGAAGGAAATCAGGTCGCGGTGGCGAAGACCCTCGTCAGGCTCAAGGTGTTGATGGAATCGGGAGGCTCTTCCCGCTAGCGAGTGAGACGGTGAGCACGGACCTCAAGGCGATTTGGTGTCTGTGCGACATCGCGCTGCTTGACCCATGAGTCTGGTCGCCACCCGGTGATGACACTCTCCGCAGCGTTCTCGAGTCGTTTGAGGCGCTGGGTCGCGAGGAGCATGCCGATCCCCGCCAGGAGGGCGGTTGCCGCCGCCATGAGGGCCGCGATGGCTGTGTCGCCGACCATCTGCAGGCCTGCGATACCGCCAACAGTGGCAAGAATGATGAGAAGGATGCCAACAGGAATCACGGGGATCTCCCAACTATGGTGCCTGCGGACGGGCAACCTCATCGGCTGCGTCGTCTACGGTTCCGGGGAAGGACACAGGCACTTTAAGTCAACATACGGTCTCCGGGGATCATTCTCCGGGATGACACGCCGTCCTGCCGTGAATCAGACGGGCATCCCGTGGGCATCGAGCAGTGCGTCAAGTGTTGCGTTCCGGAATTTCCCGTGGGGATCCATGCGGCGGGTGAGTGCACCGAAGTCGCCGAATCGGGGGTAGCGATCGATGAGAGACAGTGGGCTGGCGGCGAAGAGCTTGCCCCAGTGCGGACGCCCTGCTGCTCCACCGAGCACAGCGTCGATTTCGGGGAGGAGCGCAAGGGCGTCCGGGACCTTCTTCCAGGTGAAGTGGATGCCGACGGTGTCACGGCCATGGGCCCCGCTGAGCCACAGGTTGTCAGCGCGCATCGTGCGAATCTCTGACACATGAAGGAGCGGGTGAATCCGGTGGGCGATTGATTCAAGTTCGCCGAGCAGCCGGACGGCTTCAGAACGTGGCACGAGGTACTCGGTCTGCAACTCGTCGCCTGAACTCGGCGTGAAGTCGAGTTTGAAATGGGGTAGTGCTTCATGCCATGGCAGCAATTCGCCCAGCTGCTCGGTGCAGTGGATCGCCTCGTGCTCCGGCAGGGGATGCCGCTTCGCGTCAGCGAGATGGCCACCCATCCACGAGCCACCGGCTAGCTGCTCGCCTGCCAGAGGGGCATCGATGCCCTCACGGCGCTTCATCCAGATCTTCCCGGTGAGGTCAGGGGCCCAGCATGTGAAGAAGCTGACGCTGTAGGCGCTCGAGAATGCCTCGTCGAATCCGTCGAGGAGCGCGGCGTGCGTCACGCCGTCGAACACGTACTGTCGAATCTCGAAGCGGGGCTGGATCCGCAGAAGTACGCGGGTTGTCACCCCGAGCGCCCCGAGCGCCACGACCGAGCCCTCGAAATCAGGGTCACCATCGGTGATGGTGATGAGGTCACCAGACGCGGTCACCAACTCGATACCGGCCACCGATGCGGACAGCGTTTGATTGCGATCACCCGAGCCATGGGTGCCGGTCGCGATGGTGCCCGCGACTGAGATGTGGCCAAGCGAGGCCATGTTGGGGATCGCCCATCCCTGGGCATCGAGGAGACGGGCAACCTCGCCGTACCGCATTCCTGCCGGCACCCAAGCGAGTGCCTGCTCGGCATCGATCTCGATGCCCCTTGGAAGGTTTGCGACGGAGACATGCACGCCGATGGTGTCGGCGATGGCGTTGAACGAATGGGCAGTTCCCAGGGCACGAATCCGATCGGAGCCGGCGACGAGCCACTGGAGCTCGGCGGTGGTCGGCGGCGATTCAATGCCAGCGGACGTGAACTCCACATGGCCAGACCAGTTGCGCACGTCATTCCTCGCATTCGTAGGCCTTGAGTCTACGGAGGCCCGGCCGGACGTCTGTGCGGGTTCCCGCCGTTCGCCGGTGGCGTACGGAAGGCGCTAGAGCCGCAAGGTCTGTGACGGGAGTTCGCCGAAGCGCTTGCGATACAGCTGGGCGAATCGACCGAGGTGATTGAATCCCCATGCATACGCGAGGTCTGCGATGGTCGACTGGTCGTGAGATGATCCCTGCAGTGCATCACGCACCCGCTGCAAGCGAAGATCGCGCAGGTACTCCGTTGGGCTCATGCCGATGTGCTGCTTGAATCCGACCTGCAATGACCTGATGCTCACTCCTGCCGCTGCGGCGAGTTCAGTGACGGTCGGAGTGTGCTCGGGGGTCTGCTCGAACAGGGCGATCGCCTCGCGAATCGCCCGCGGAGCTGCAGGCTTGAGATCGCGCAGCAGGTGCGCGGAGTAGTTATGGCGATGGGTCATAAGCAGGCCGGTGAGGATGAGGTCTTCGAGTTGATCGCGGAGGAGTTCCTGCATGGTCAGCCCCGAGCCGTCAGCGTCGGCGACTGCGACGTCGATCAGCTGACGCCAACTTCGCGCTCGCGGCGTCGTGAGGTCCATGCCCAGGTCAAATCGGAGGGGTGCGATCAGCCCGTGGCCGAGTAGGAGCCGCAGCCGCTCCTCGGCGACAATCCTCGAGACGTGCACGAGCAGGTGCGGCGAGTCGTCGAACCATGTCATCCGCAGGGGTTCGGTCGGGTTCGGAACAGACGCCAGATCCGGGGTGGAGATGACGGTGGTGCGGTCGCAGGTGACCGAGGACCCACCGGCAAGATGAATCTGGATGAGGAAGAACGAGGAGAGTTCTCCCGGGTCGATCTCGACTTCGGCTCCATAGTCGAGATAGTTGATCGATAGGTGTCCGAGGCGCACCCTGTTGTGCACGGTGTCGACCGCACCTGTCCTGGACGTCGTGACAAGTCGATGGGGGCAGAACACCCTGGCCACCTCGTCGCGCGCCTTGTCCAAACTCGTCGTGCGAAAGAGATTATGGGCGCTGAGAAGTTCGGTCGGCGGGGTCACGAGAGCGACTGACACGCCACGCTCCCTTCATTGACTAACGAATGCTCCGGTCTGGCTCCACGCCTGTCAAGGGCTCGGCTGGCCCCTGCGTGCATCTGGCGGATATCGGCTGCGCATTTCGGATACTCGTGCCCTCGGGGCGTGCCTAGGCTCAATCCGGCGTGATGACGGGCGCATTGGGCGACCCGGGAGAAATGGCCGATCTGCGATCGTGAGGAGAGCTTGTGCTGCTGTCAGGGAAGGTGGCCATCGTCACCGGTGGTGCAACATTGTTCGGGCAGGCTGTCGTGCAGACTCTCGTGGACGAAGGCGCGTCGGTTCTCGTTGCCGATATCAATGCCGAAGGCGGCCGTGACTGCGTCGCAGCACTCGGTGACAGCGGCGTGTTCCTCGAGGCCGATATCGGATCGGACGATGCTGTGGCGCGAGTCGTCAGCGAGACACTCGGTCGCTGGGGGCGCATCGACGTCCTCGTCAATCTCGCCTGCTCATATAACGACGCTGGTGCTGACAGCACGCGAGAGCAATGGCTTGCGACCCTGAACGTGAATCTGGTGAGCATGGCGATGCTTGGTGGAGCCGTGCGTCCTCATATGGCGGCAACCGGAGGAGGCAGCATCGTCAACCTCTCGAGCATCTCGTCGAAGGTCGCGCAGACTGGCCGGTGGATCTACCCTGTGAGCAAGACAGCGATCGTGCAGCTCACCCGGAACATGGCAATGGACTATGCGTCAGACCGGATCCGGGTGAACTCCGTCTCGCCGGGCTGGACCTGGTCGGCGATCATGGACTTGCTGAGCAAGGGTGACCGGGCGAAGACCGACTCGGTGGCAGCGCCCTTCCATCTCACCGGCCGAGCCGGCGACCCCCAGGAGGTGGTGCACGTGATCGCCTTCTTGGCAAGCGACCGCGCCTCTATCGTGACGGGCGCGGATTGGGCCGCCGACGGCGGCTACTCGGCGATGGGCCCGGAGCAGGTTGTCCCCGCAATTCCGCTGCTCGAGGCCTAAGCGCGGTTGGCCACGAGAAGGGCCGCCGGCCAGTGCAATGCACGTGGTGGGCGGCCCTTTTCGCGAATGTCCGTCAGGCGGAGATCTTCGATCTGTTGCGCTTGAGAACCTCGGTCGTGAGCTTCGCGTAGTTCTTCGGGTTGATCGGCAGGAGCCACTCATTGAACCGGGTGAAGCCGCCGACGCTCACGCGCAGGTCATCGAGCAATTCGTCGACGTTGTGGATGGAGAAGGGGATGATGTTGGTCCCGCGGGCGTGCTTGCCCTCCGTGCGCTTCTCCATCCACGCCAGTCGCCTCGTGATGTGGTCAATCTGCTCCTGCTTGCTCGGCAGGGTGAGATCGCCGAGGAAGTAGGCGGCTAGCCAGAGCGCTCCGATCTCGCAGTTGAGCTGGCTGAAGAACGAGGAGTTGTAGCCGTTGAAGGCGAGGTTCGGAACATCGACCGGGAGCAACTGCCGGTAGAGGGCGAAGTTGCCGCGGTCGTCGGTGACGCGGTCGAGGATCGCGTCGTCCAGGAATGGCACCCGCTGATGGAATGCGGTGCCGCAGATGACGTAGTCCGCGGGGATGGTTTCGCCGGTCGACAGGGTCACTCGGCCGGCGGCCATTCCAGTGATCTCGCACTCGCGCTTGACCGTCAGCTGGCCGCTCTTGACCTTGTCGAAGAATCCGTCGGAGGCAAGGCTCACCGTGCTTCGGGTGATCGTCTCAAGCGAGTTGTGCGGATTGAGGTTGACCTTGGGATCATCGAGGCTGAACTGCCCGGTGACGACCGACTGCACGCTTCCGAGCATCGACTCGCGAACCTTGTTTCCGCCTGAGTGGAACCACTTCTCGAAGCCCTTGAGCTCGATGTAGGGGAACAGGGCCTCGCCCATGCGGGTGAGCAGGAGCATCTTGTAGTTGAGGACATTCTTAAACTTCTTAGGGATCTTCCAGATGATCGTGCGGGCGATGACCGTCGTCGAGGCACTGATGCCGACGGTGGCATTCGCGACGTCGCATGAGGACTTGCCGAACCCGACCACGACCACGTTCTTGCCTCGCACGTCGTTCACGTCGTGGAAGTCAACGGTGTGCATGATCCTGCCACCGGCCGCGAGGAAGGCATCCTGGCCGGCGAACGTCGGCACGGCAGGGTCGCTGAAAATGCCGTTGCAGACGACCAGAAAGTCAAAGGTCCGAGATGTCGCAGCGCCGCCGGACATCGTCTCGACTGTCCAGCTGCCTGCCTGTTCGTCGAGTGAGGCGTGGGTCACCTTGGTATTCAGGTGGATGCAGTCGCGCAGATTGAAGTGGTCGACATAGCCCTCGAGGTACTCTTGGACCTGCTGGCCCGAGGGCCATTCGGGGTAGCCCTTGGGGTAGGGGTAGTCGGTGAGGGCGTAGGTGCTTCGCACGTTCTGGGTGGTGAGGCCCGGGCACCGGCGCGACGTCGACCATACTCCGCCGACCTCGCTGTCCTTTTCGTACACCGTCACGTCGAACCCGAACTCGCGGAACACCTTCGCCGTGCTGAGGCCGCCGAAGCCGGCGCCGATGATTGCAATAGTCCGTGTCATGTGCCGAACAGTACGAATGACTGCGGTGCCGAATTATCCTCTCGGCGCTGGGGATATCCGAATTGCGCAGGGGACTTATCGTGATGACTCGACGATCGCGTCGTTCAGCCGGTCACGAGTCCGCGCCGATCGAGAAACCGGCGTCGATGTCCTCGGGCCGGTAGGTCTTGAACGCGATGTGGGTCTCGGTCGACTGCACGCCGTCGATGCGTCCGATGCCTTCGTTCACGACCTCGGCGACCCGATCGTGGTCGACGACCTCGATCAGGGCGACCATGTCGATCTTGCCGGTGACTGAGTAGACCGATCGGATGCCCTTGACCTGGGCCATCGCTTGGCCGACGTAGTTCACTTGGCCGGGTGCAACCTGGACGAAGCAGAGCGCAGAGATCATTAGCGCAGCCTATCGACGGCTGCGGGACCGAGGAAGACCCGTGCATTGCCCCCGAGGAGCGCGCTGCGAACGGAATCGTCGAGGCCGCTGGCCGAGCGGATCAAGGCCCCTGATGGTCGCTCGCCGAGTGGGTAGGGATAGTCGGAGCCGAGCATCACCCGGTTGGCCCCGAGGGTGTCGATGAGAAGCCTGAGCGCGGGCTCGGTGAACACCGCGGAGTCGACGCTGAAGCGATCGAGGTAGTGGCTGGGCGGATGCTCGCTGGTAGCGATGGCATCCGGGCGGCGATGCCAGGCGTTCTCGACCCGGCCGAGCCAGAAGGCGAAGGATCCGCCGCCATGGGCGAAGCAGATTCGCAGTTCGGCAGGCAGTTGGTCGAAGCCGCCGCCGAGGATGAGGGCGAGGATCGACAGGTGGGTCTCCGCGGGCATGCCGGTCAGCCACTGAGCCATCCATCGGTCAAGCCGCGGCGATTTCGGCAGGTCCCAAGGGTGGACGAATACCGGCATGCCGATCGAGGCGCAGTGCTGCAGGAAGGCGATGATGCCTGCGTCATCGAGGTCGCGGTCGCCGACGTGGTTGCCGATCTCGACGCCGAGGTGGCCGTTCACCTTGCATCGCTCGACCTCCCGGCATGCGGCGTCGGTGTCTTGGAGGGGTACCTGAGCAAAGGGAATGAGCCGCTTGGGTGCGGGGGCACAGATCTCGAGCGCGAGATCGTTGAAGATGCGGCACACCTTTTCAGCCTCGATCGGATCCCGGCCGTAGCTGAAGAACACCGGCGTAGGGGAGACGACCTGCATATCGACGCCGTCGGCATCCATGTCTGCCAGCCGCCACTCGGCATCCCAGCAGTCGGATTCGATGGTACGAAACTCGCTCGTGCCGAGCATGATCATCGCGTCATGCTCGGTTTCGACTCGCAGACAAGGCCACTCGCCACGTGCCGTCATCTCATCGGACGTGGCGAGGTCTGGCCAGCCGTGCGGAACGTAGTGGGTGTGAATGTCGATGGCGAGGCTCATGGCCCCGCCCGGCGGTGACGGGGTGCTGGCCAAGGCCTCGGTCATCCGCGGCCTGGGTGCACGGCTGCGCACCGACCGCAGGTTCGCAGGCCAGTCTCGTCCGAAGTGAACCGCTCGAAGGCGGGCGGGAGGTCGGCGACGATGTCGCGCACCTGGAGTTCGACGACGTAGAGCAGGTGGTGGCACGTCGGGCAATACCACTGGAATCTCTCGAGGACGCCCTCCTCGCGGATGCGCTCGATCACGATGCCAATGGACCCGGGCTCCGGCCGCTGAGGCGAATGAGGCATGAGGCGCGGCAGCATCCACATGTCGCCCTCGCTCACGTGCACGGTCTTGGGCCCGTCCTCGGTCATGAGATTGACGTGCATGCTGCCGCGGACCTGGTAGAACCACTCCTCGTACGGGTCGACATGGAAGTCGGTGCGGCTGTTCGGCCCGCCGACAACCTGGACGATGAAGTCGCTCGTGCCTATGGGAAGCTGCTTGTTGCTCACGGGGGGCTTGAGCAGATGCACGTTTGCTGCGACCCACGCCGGGAAGTTGATCGTCGGCGGAATACTCGTCATTCGAATTCCCTCTTCATTCGGTCACGCGCGCATTCGGGCAACATCAGCCTGCCATGAACCGTCCGCCATTCACGTCGAGCACCGCACCGGTGATGTAGGAGGACTCATCGCTCGCGAGGAAGAGCACAGGCTCGACGCATTCGCGAAGCTCGGGCATCCGGTGCAGGGGGATCGAATCGAGGACCTCGTTGCGGTCCTTGTCGGCCATTGCGTCGAACATGCCCTGGAGCCGTCCGGTGAGAAAGAGGCCGGGTGCGATGGCATTGACCCTGATGCCGTCGGGGCCGACCTCGCGGGCGAGCCTGCGGGTGAGACCGAGGACGCCTGCCTTCGCCGCCGCGTAGGGGATGCCAGTGACCGGGCTCGTCGATCGTCCGCCGATCGACGAAAAGTTGACGATGGCACCGCCGCCACGCGCCTTCATGAACCGTACGACAGCCTGTGCGCAGTTGAACGTGCCCTTGATGTTGACGTCGATGACGAGGTCAAGGTGCTCCGGCTCAATGTCGTCGATGTCGCGGGGAGTGCCGAGACTGCCACCTGCAGCGGCGATGAGGATGTCGATCCCGCCGAATGCGGCGACCACCTCGGCGACTCCGGAGGTCACGCTCTCCCTGCTGCGAACATCGACGATGGCACCCATGACTGACTCGGGCCGGGCCAATTCGTCGAGCGCGCGGTCGATGGCGTCGGGATTGGTGTCGAAGATCGCGACCCGCGCACCTTCATCGGCGAGCGCAGCGCTGATGGCTTCACCAAGTCCGCCAGCGCCCCCGGTGACGATGGCGACCTTGCCAGTGAAACGCGGATTTCGGTGTGTCATCTTCGTATCCTCCATGTGCAGGTGGGCGCCGGGGCGGCGGCCCGCTGACCCTCGACTGACGAATCTTCCCCATGGTGTTGCATAGGGCTGACTATTCCGTAATATTTGCGACAGTCAATTATCCGCAACACTTTCGAGGATGGAAGCCCATGAAGATCGCGGTTATCGGCGGGGGCCCCGGGGGGTTGTACTTCTCGAGCCTCGTCAAGCAACTTGATCCTGCGGCAGACATCACGGTGTGGGAGCGCAATGCGCCCGATGACACGTTCGGCTTCGGAGTGGTCTTCAGCGACCAGACCCTGAGCGGCATCAAGGCGTCAGATCGGTCGGCCTTTGAGGACATGGGCAGGTCGTTCGCCTACTGGGACGACATCGACATCACCCTCAATGGCGAGATGATGACAATCGGTGGTAACGGTTTCGCGGCGATGAGCCGCAAGGAGTTGCTCCACGTACTGCAGCGCCGGGCGATCGACCACGGCGTGAACATCCTGTTTCGCACCGAGGCTCCTCCGGTCGAGGAACTCATGGCATCACATGACCTCGTGCTGGTATCCGACGGCATTAACTCGCCCATTCGCGACTCCTACGCCGTTGAGTTCGGCACGACGAGCGATCCCCGCCGCTGCAAGTTCATCTGGCTCGGCACCGATACCGTCTTCGACGCCTTCAAGTTCTTTGTCAAGGAGACCGAGTGGGGGGTGATGCAGGTGCATGCCTACCCGATGGATGCGAACTCGAGCACCTTCATCGTCGAGATGCCGGAGGAGGTCTGGCAGCGTGCCGGCTTTGACAAGGTCGATGCCGCGGACCTCCCCCCGGGTGTGAGCGACACCGAGAGCATTGAGCGGATCGGCGAGATCTTCGCAGATGCACTGGCCGGCGGCAGCCTCATCGCAAACAACAGCAAGTGGGTGACCTTCCGGACGATTCGCAACAAGACCCTCGTCCTAAAGAACATGGCGCTGCTCGGTGACGCGGCGCACACGGCTCACTTTTCGATCGGGTCAGGTACCAAGCTCGCGATGGAAGACGCGCTTGCGCTGGCCGCCTGCATCTTGGAGCAGCCGACTGTCGACGCCGCACTCAAGGCCTACGACGAGGAGCGGCTGCCGGTCATCAAGAGCACCCAGCGGGCCGCGCAGGCGAGCCTCGTGTGGTTCGAGGAAATTGGCCAATACGTCCATCAGGACACCATCCAGTTCGTGTTCAACATGATGACGCGGAGTCGTCGCATCACGTACGACAACCTGCTGGAACGCGATCCGGAGTTCGTCCGCACGGTCGATGAGTGGCTGCTTGAGAGCGAAATCGCCCGGGGTCGTGTGCCGTCAGGAACGTCCGTCCGACCTCCGATGTTCCTGCCCTTCAAGTTAAGGGAACTCGAATTGTCGAACCGGATCGTGGTCTCGGCGATGGACATGTACTCGTCCGTCGAGGGGTTCCCCGGCGAGTTCCACCTCGTCCACCTCGGTGCGAGGGCACTTGGCGGGGCAGGGCTCGTCATGACGGAGATGGTCTGCACCTCGCGCGACGGTCGGATCACGCCGGGTTGCACGGGGATCTGGACTGATGAGCAGGAGGAGGGCTGGAAGCGCATCGTCGACTTTGGGCATACGACGCAGGCGAAGATGGGCATCCAGATCGGCCATGCGGGGCGAAAGGCTTCGACCCGGGTGATGTGGGAGGGCATCGATCAGCCTCTCGAATCGGGCAACTGGCCGATCATGGGGCCGTCACCGATCCCCTATCACGCCGTGTCGCAGGTACCGCGGGAGATGACGCGCACCGATATGGATGAGGTGAAGGCTGAATTCATACATGCGACGACGCGGGCAGCACGTGCCGGCTTCGACCTCCTCGAACTCCACTGCGCACACGGATACCTGCTCTCGAGCTTCATCACTCCGGTGAGCAACCAGCGCACGGACGAGTACGGCGGGTCTCTGGAGAACCGGCTCAGGTTCCCCCTTGAGGTGTTCGACGCGGTGCGCGCCGCATGGCCGGCAGAGCGGCCAATGAGCGTGCGCATCTCGGCTTCCGACTGGGTGCCGGACGGTCTCAGCGAGGACGAGTCCGTGGCGGTTGCGAGGGCATTCGAGGAGCACGGAGCCGACATCATCGACGTGTCGACGGGACAGACGACCACCGAGGCCGTGCCGGAGTACGGGCGTTCGTACCAGACACCCTTCTCAGATCGAATCCGCAACCGGGTCGGCGTCGCCACGATGGCTGTCGGCGCGATTAGCAGTTGGGACGACGTCAACACGATCATCGCAGCGGGTCGAGCTGACTTGTGCGCAATCGGACGCCCGCACCTGTTCGATCCGGCGTGGACCCTGCACGCTGCGGCTGATCAGGGCTACCGGATCGCCTGGCCGACGCCCTATGTCGGTGGCAGCTGGAAGCCCCCGGCCGGGCGCAACGAGGACCCGAAGCCGCGCCTAGAACTTGTTGCTGAGGATTCGCAGGTTGTCGTCCGGCCCAGTCGGTGGCGTCCGAACTCCTGAACTGCACCACCTGTCGCGCCCGATTTCGGTAGCGTCATCCATCACACCCGATGAAAGGAACTGCACATGGCTGATCTTTCCGGCTTGGCCGCCGCCCTCGTCGATGGCTCGGTCGAGGTCATCGACCTGACCTCGCCCCTCCACTCCGGCACGCCGATCCTGGGCCTCCCGCCGGAGTTCGGACAGACCGCCACCTTCCAGCTCGAACTCATCAGCGAGTACGACGAGAAGGGCCCGGCTTGGTACTGGAACAATTTTCATACCGGTGAGCACACCGGCACCCACTTCGATGCGCCGAACCACTGGATCACCGGCAAGGACCTTGACGACGTGAGCCAGGTTCCCGCCCAGCGGCTCATCGGCCCGGCCGTCGTCATCGATACCACCGCGCAGGTCGCTGCAAACCCGGACTTCTGTCTCGATGTCAGCGACATCAAGGAGTGGGAGGCAGCGAACGGGGCCATTCCCAAGGGCGCATGGCTGCTCTATCGCACCGGCTGGTCGAAGTTCGGCGACGATGCAGCCGCCTACGCCAATGCGGATGAGAATGGCCCGCATACCCCCGGACTTACCCCGGCCGCGGCACGCTACCTCGCGGAGGAAACTGAAATCCTCGGCATGGGCGTTGAGACGGTCGGCACCGATGCAGGTGGCGCCTTCGGCTTCGATCCGCCGTTCCCATGCCACACGATGCTCATGGGAGCGAACAAGTACGGTGTGACGCAACTGCGCAACCTGCACCGCCTGCCGGTCACCGGCGCGGTTGTCATCGTCGCGCCGCTGCCGATCGTCAAGGGTTCGGGCAGCCCCTGCCGAGTACTGGCCCTAGTAAACAAGTAACCCCTCCTTTCATCTCACCCCGATTCCGGGCCGCCTGAACGAATGCGGTCCGAAATCGGGGTGATTCGTTCATCTGGCCCAATGGGCGAAGGTGCGCTGGAATTAGCGGCGCTTGCGGAGTCGATTCGCCATAGTTCAAGTAGCATCAGAATGTGGGAGAGGTTCGCGACGTCGTCTTGGCGCATGCTGCCGAGATCAGAAGTCTCTTGGCGCGTCGAAATGCCGTTGATATTCGGGTCTTCGGATCAGTAGCCCGTGGCGATGACTCGCCAGGTTCTGACGTTGACTTCCTCGTTGAATTCGGTCCAGAGGCATCGATTCTTGATCAGGTTCATCTGGAACTTGATCTGATGGCCTTGCTCGATTGCGAGGTTGACGTCGTTCCCTTGGGCGGTCTCAAGAAACGCGATACGCATGTGTTGGCTGAGGCTGTAGCGCTGTGACCCGTGGGGACGATCTTCGAGTAGGCCGATTCCTGCCGTGAATCCCATGTGGGTTCGAGGAGCAGCCTTGTGATCCGGTCTGTGGTTTTGAACTTGGTCGGGCTGATGTCAGCGGCGCTTGCGGAGTCGATTCGCGACGAGGTAGCCGGAGCCGCCGCCTAGACCCGGCCCCGGATGCGTTGACGCTCCGATGTGCCACAGGCCCTTGATGCCGGTGTTGTGTCCGGTTGCCGTCGAGAGCGGACGCCATGCTGCGTACTGATCGACCCGGCAGTCGCCAGCGTAAGGGTCACCGCCGACGAGGTTGACATTCATCGCGTTGAGGTCTGCGGGGCTGAGGGCAAACGTATGTGTCGCGGCGGTGCGGATATTCGTGATGTGGGGTTCGAGTTGGCTGATGACCCGCTCTGCGTAGGCGTCGCGAATCTCAGGTGTCCAGGTGCCGTCGCCCGGGTCAATCTCTCCGGCGAGATCTCCCCTGATGTGGCGCGGATTTTCCTGGAGCTGAATCCACAGGATGGACGAGCCCTCCGGCGCGCGTGATGAATCGATAGTGCAGGGCTGCCCGACGACGATGGTCGGCCGTCGTGGCAGGTAGCCGCGGTTTGCTGCGTTCACCGATTCTGAGAGCGTGTCCATGCTGTCGAGCACATGCACGAGGGCGGTGTCGGCGAGGCGCTCATCGGAAGACCAATGAGGCTTCTCGCACAGCGTGATGTGGATCTGCATGCCGGCGCGTCCGTATCTGAAGTCGGCTGCTGCCTGTCGGGTCTCGACGGGCACCGGAGCATCGGCCAGCAGGTCGCCGTACAACGCCTGCGGAGTCACCGAGGCGAGTACGGCACGACGGGCCGTCAGGGACGTCCCATCGGAGAGGACAACCCCCTTCACTCGATCGCCCGATGTGGTGATTCGGACGACCTCCGCATTCGTCCTGAGTTCACCGCCGGCGTCCGTGATGATCGCGAGGAGGGCATCGACGAGGACCTGACCACCGCCGCGCGGCACTGGCATACCGCCCATCGAGACTGCGGCGGCAATGACCTTCGTAATGAATGCGCTTGCTGCGTCTTCAGGACCGAGTCCGTTGTGGAGGGCCCATGGCGCGAGGAGGGCATGGCTGACGGGGGAGGAGAACGTGCGGTCGAGCCAGGGTGCTGCCGGTTCGAGGAGCTCGGCTCCGCTGGCCACGAGCTTTTGGCGTCCGAGCTGACGAAAGGCAGTCCAACCGAATTTGAGGGAATTGCGCCGCCAGAAGTCGGTACCGAGGAGGCCGAAGGCGAGGTTGGCCTTGGCACCGAAGTCACCCATTGTTCGGTTCCATGCATCGAGGTCGCCGAGGGCCTCGAACTGCGCAGCGGTGATCGCCGGATCAGTTGAGAGCACGGCTGTGCCAGACGAGCAGACCACTCCGGTCGGCAGGGGGGTGTTGAGGTACTCGACACCGCGGGAGGCAAGATCGCCCGCAAGCTCGCCGTAGGCGGGCCCGCCGACGAACAGCGGGTGCCAGCTGGAGAGAAGCTCGAGGGTGAATCCGGGAACGAGATCGGTGTTCGTGCAGATCGCGCCGCCTGGACGATCATTGCGCTCGCATAGGAGCACCCGCCAGCCGTCCTTGGCGAGGAGGGCACCGCTGACGAGCGCGTTGATCCCGGAGCCGACGATGATGGCGTCGTAGCGTGATGTGCTCATGTGATCTCCCGGGATATTCGCTGATCGGCGGCCGCGGTTGGACCCTGAGGCTATATCGTAAAGATTCCGGCCGTCATATTTGCACAATGCCGAATCCTTGGGAGGGTCAACGATGGAAACGCGCGCTGATGTTGTCGTCATAGGCGCAGGAGTGAATGGACTCTCGGCGGCTGCAATGCTCGCCTCGAAGGGTCGCTCGGTCGTCGTTGTCGAATCAGCGGACGTCCCAGGCGGCGCAGTGCGCACCGCGGAGGTGACGCTCCCGGGGTTTCGACATGACCTCTTCGCAATGAACCTCGGGCTCTTCGCAGGAGGGCCGGTGAACGCGGCGCTCGGCGCTGACCTAGCGCGTCACGGGTTTGAACTCGTGCCGTCGACAAAACCGTTCTGCTCAGTATTCCCGGACGGCACGATGCTCGGCGTTGAGGCTGACGCCGCGGCGACCCGCGCGAACGTCGAACGCGTATCGCCTGCAGACGTGGCGCAGTGGGATGCGCTTACCGCGAAGCTGCAGGAGCTCGCGCCCTATCTTTTCGGCATCCTTGGATCCGATCTGCCATCGTGGAAGGCGGTCAAGACCCTGTGGAAGGCGCATCGCGCGCTGGGTACCGATGGTGTGTACGACCTCGTGAAGCTCGCGCTGGCTTCGACCCGCGCGTTCACTGACGAGCACTTCACCTCGCCCAAGGTGAAGGCGCTCATGGCCTCCTGGGGTATGCACCTTGACTTCGCGCCAGACATATCCGGCGGCGCACTTTTCTCCTTCCTCGAGACCATGGGCGGTCAGCTTTTCGGCATGGTCATCGGTAAGGGCGGTGCATCGACGATGATCGACGGCCTCGTCGGGGTCATCACGGAGAAGGGTGGCGAGGTGCGCTGCGGTGCCCGAGTCGACGAGATCCTCGTGTCGGGCGGCAAGGCAATCGGTGTGCGCCTCGTGAACGGTGACATCATCAGGGCGTCACGCGCCGTCATCTCGAACGTGAACCCCAAGCTCATGCCTGACCTCCTTCCGGGTGAGATCTCGTCGCGCCCGGAAGTAGCTCGCGCCCGAGCGTTTCGTCCCGGCTTGAGCACGATGATGATCCACCTCGCCCTCGACTCGTTGCCGGCCTGGACTGCGAGCGAGGCGCGCGAGTACAACTACGTCCATGTCGGGCCGTACGTGGACGACATGGCCCTCGCCTACACCGATGCCGCGGCTGGCAGATTGCCATCGACTCCCACGCTGGTGGTCGGGCAGCCGACGGTGAGCGACCCGAGTCGGGCACCCGAGGGTCAGCACGTGCTGTGGATTCAGGTGCGAGTGCTGCCCCTAGAGATCGCCGATGGACGGTCGTGGGATGAAGCAGGCGAGGCGTACGCCGACCACGTCATGGGGATGCTCGAGCAGTACGCGCCGGGCTTGGCGCAGCAGGTCATCGGCCGAGCCGTCCTCACTCCGACTGACCTTGAACGCTACAACGCCAACCTTGTGCTCGGCGACTCCCTCGGCGGCAGCCACCATCCGGCACAGTTCTTCTTTCTGCGACCTGTGCCCGGCTGGGGCCGTCATCGCACTCCGGTCAAGTCGCTGTTCATCTGCGGTGCCGGTACCTGGCCCGGAGGAGGGGTCGGCGGCGTGAGCGGCGCAATGGTCGCCGGCATCGTCGGTTAACGACGGGGCGGGCGTCGTTATCAGCGACGACAAACTCGGGACAAAAAGCAAAATCAGCGCGGTTTCGTCCCGTTTCCCTCCGTTTGTCCCAGCTCATGGGACAAATGATTAGGTGCGGTACGGAGAGAAGTCGGGAGCGCGCTTCTCGCTGAAGGCGAGCCCGCCCTCCTTGGCCTCGTCGGTCTTCACGAACTGATCGAGGACGTCGAAGGCGAGCGACTGGATGCCGACGATGTGATCGGTATCGGCATTGAAGCTGTGCTTGAGGGTCTTGAGCGCGGTCGGCGACAGGGCGCAGGCTTTGCGGCCCCACTCCTTGGCGAGCGGAAGCAGCTCATCCGGCGCGACGACCCGGTTGACGAGGCCCCAACGCTCGGCGGTCTCGGCGTCGTACTGGTCGCAGAAGAACCAAATCTCGCGAGCCCGCTTCTCGCCCACCACGCGGGCGAGGTAGGCCGTGCCGAAGCCTGCGTCGAAGCTGCCGACCCGGGGGCCGACCTGGCCGAACTTCGCGGTTGAAGATGCGAGCGATACGTCGCAGAGCACATGCAGGACGTGACCGCCGCCGATCGCAAAGCCATTGACGGCTGCGATGACTGGCTTGGGCACCTCGCGAATGAGTCGGTGTAGGCGCTCGATTTCGAACATACCCATCTCGGTCTCGCCGTAGCCGCCGGTGAGCGCCCGCTCCTTCTGATCGCCTCCAGTGCAGAAGGCCCGGTCGCCGGCGCCGGTGAGGACGATCGCGCCCACCGTGCCATCGACCCATGCGTAGCGGAACGCGTAAATGAGCTCATCGACCGTGCGGCCGCGCAGGGCGTTGTAGCGGTCGGGCCGGTTGATGGTGATGACGGCCACGCCCTCATCTACCTCGTAGGCGATGTCGGTGAACTCTTCGATCGTGATCATGAGACCTCCACAAGTACAGCGATTCCAAGACCGACGCCTATGCATGCGGTCGCGATTCCAAGACCCCCGCCACCACGGCGCAGGGTTCGGCAGGTGTCGGCGATGACCCGCGCGGCCGAGGCACCGACCGGATGCCCGAGCGCGATTGCTCCGCCGTTCGGGTTGACCTTGGTCCGGTCGATCTCCGGCAGGTCATGCAGCACGGTGAGCACCATGGCCGCGAAGGCCTCGTTGATCTCGTACAGCGCGATATCGTCAAAGGAAAGTCCATGCCGGGCGAGGAGTTTGCGAACGGCGTACACCGGCGCCGTGACGAAGTCGTCGGGCTCAGTTGCGACCACGGCCGAGCCAAGGATGACGCCAAGGGGTTCGAGGTTGAGGTCGGCTGCCCCCGCCTGCGACGTGATGAGGGTGGCGACCGCACCGTCGTTGAGCGTCGAAGAGTTACCCGCCGTCACCGAGCCGTCTTTCGTAAATGCAGGTTTGAGTGCTGACAGACCCTCGAGGGTGGTGTCACGCCTGATCGATTCGTCGGTCGTGACGTCGGCGATCGGGATGACGAAGCCCTCCTGGTAGCCGGCGTCCCACGCTGCAGCCGCAAGCTGCTGCGACCGAACCGCCCATTCGTCTTGCTCAAGGCGAGTGATGCCTCGCGATTCTGCGCTGCGCTGGGCGCACTCGCCGAGGCTGTCGGTCCAGTGCTTGGGCATCGCCGGGTTGACCATTCGCCAGCCGACCGTGGTCTGCTCGAGGCGCATTTGCGGATCGAGGGCCTTGTCACTCTTGGGCAGAACGTAGGGCGCCCGGCTCATGCTCTCAACGCCGCCGGCGATCGCTATGTCAATGTCGCCGCAGCGCACGGCGCGTGCGGCCTGAACGATCGCCTCCGCGCCGGACCCGCAGAGACGATTGAGGGTGACGCCGGGGACGGTCACAGGGAGCCCGGCGAGAAGGGCGCTCATTCGGGCGACATTGCGGTTATCCTCACCAGCGCCGTTCGAGTCGCCCATGTAAACGTCGTCGATCGATGCGGGGTCGAGCGAGGGAACGGCAGCGACAAGCCCGCGAATGACCTCGGCCAGCAGGTCATCGGGCCGGATGTTTGATAGGCCGCCGCGGTAGCGTCCGAATGGACTTCGGCGTGCGATGGCAACTACAGGACGTGGATCATTCATGTGTCGTATTATTGTCGATCGGCAGCAATACGCACGAAGTCTGGGTCGATTCTGGAGGCATCATGGGCAGGTCGGGTCCCCTTCGAGTGCTTGTGACCGGTGCGAGTCGGGGCATCGGCGAAGCCATCGTTGCACGCCTCTCTGCAGACGGTCATCAATTGGCCCTGAACGCGCGAACAGCGGTAGACCTTGGGCAACTCGCAGCTCGACTAGAAGGCCCGACCCTTGTCCTGCCCGCCGACTGCACAGAGCCGAGTAGCGGAGATGACCTTGTGCGCGCGGTGGTCGACGAATGGGGTGGCATCGACGTCCTCGTGCTCAATGCCGGCGAGGGGGTCGCCGCCTCCATCACCAGCACCGATGACGCACTGTGGCAGCGTCAACTCGATCTCAACCTGACCGCGCCCTTTCGCTTCATCAGGGCTGCGGTCCCCACAATGAAGGCCGCCGGTTTCGGCCGCATCATCGTGGTGGCGAGCATTGCGTCCAAGCGCGGTGAGCCGTACATCAGTGCCTACACGGCCGCTAAGCACGGCGTGCTCGGCCTCGTGCGTTCCGCGGCGGCTGAGCTAGCGGGAACCGGCATTACCGTGAACGCGGTCTGCCCCGGCTACGTCGATACGCCGATGACTCAACGATCGATTGACACAATCGTCGAGAAGACCGGACGCAGCCGCGCCGAGGCGACCGCAACTTTGGCCGGTCAACAGCCGACCGGACGACTGATCGCACCATCCGAGGTGGCAGACACCGTCGTCTTCCTCATCGCCGACTCGGGTCAGATCACTGGCCAAGGGATCAATATCGACGGAGGAAAGGTCCAGTCATGACGGTTCGACGCATCAACCCCCCTGAGCTCGCGCCCCCGATCGGCTTCTCGCACGCGGTCATCGCGGAGGGCTCGACGATCGTCCTGCTCGCGGGACAAACGGCGCTCAATGCCGAGGGCCTCATCGTTGGCGACACCATCGTCGAGCAGTTCGAGAAAGCATTTGGCAATCTGCTTGTCGCGCTCGCTGCGGCAGGCGGTAACCCTTCGAATCTCGGCAAGCTCACTATCTTCTGCGTCGACCCCGTCGACTATCGTGCGAACGCCCGCGAGATCGGCGGCGTCTGGAAGCGATTGGCCGGGCGAGACTTTCCGGCGATGACCCTCGTGGGCGTGACGCGACTGTGGGACGACACCGCGCTGATCGAGATCGAGGGGATCGCTGTCCTCCCGTGACCATGACCCGGGATACGACTGGCCTGCAGGTGCTGTGGGCGGCCACCTCTATCGCAATCATCGGCGCAACCGAGCGCCCCGGTGCTATGGGCCGACTGCCCATCGACTACCTGCAGCGCTACGGATTCGCCGGCTTCATAGCCCCGGTAAATCCGAAGGGCGGCACGATCCTTGGGCTGCCCGCGTTCGCGAGTATCGGCGAGGTCACTACGTTGATCGACCTCGCTCTCATCATGGTTCCAGCCGGCTCGGTAGCCGCTGCGGTACGCGACTGCGCCGACGCCGGAGTGAAGGCGTGCATCGTCATGTCATCCGGCTTCGCCGAGACCGGCCCCGATGGTCAATTGGCGCAGGACGAACTCGTCGCAATTGCGCGAGCATCGGGCATGCGCATGGTCGGTCCGAACTGCATCGGCTCCGTTGGGGGCGCCGGATCTGTCATGGCGACCTTCAGCCCTGTCTTCTCGTCCGATTCGACCCTGATGCCGTCGGGAACGATCGCGCTGGTCAGCCAGTCAGGCGCCCTCGGTTTCGGAGCGCTGTCACTCGCGATGGAGCGCGGGGTTCCGATCGGGATCGCCGTGACGACCGGAAACGAGGCCGACGTGACGGCGGCAGAGGTTGCTGCGTGCCTCGCGGCAGACCCTGGAGTGACCGGGCTACTCATGTATGTCGAGTCGCTGGATGACCTCAATTCACTTCGCGCTGCCGCAGATCTCGTGCCTGTCGCAGTTCTCAAGGCCGGACGCAGTGAGGCGGGAGCCCTGGCTGCTGCATCGCACACCGGTGCCCTCGCAACCTTGGACAAGGTGGTCGATGCGGCTCTCGCAACGCTCGGTATCGCCCGGGTCACCGACATAGACGATCTGCTTGACGTGGGTGCGCTCTTCGCGAGTGGTGCGCGGATGCCGGGCCGTCGGGTCGGCATTGTCACCACATCCGGCGGGAGCGGAATCCTGGCTACCGACGCGATCGAGGTCGCGGGGCTCGAGCTCGCGATCCTTGGCGCCGACACCATCGCTGCGCTTGAGGCCATCGTTCCGTCGTATGGCAACGCGACGAACCCGGTTGACGTAACAGCTGCGGTGATGACCGAGGCCGGCCTGTTTGAACGATGCCTCGATGTCCTTGCCGACGATGACAGCGTGGACGGGATCGTGGCGTGCTTTGCGGTGCTCGTCGGTGATGACGTCACCCGGATCGCGAATGCTCTCAGGTCGGTGCGAGAGAGGACCGGCATGCCCGTGGTCGTCGCACGAACCGGCGCATCATCGCTCGCGCCCCATGCTGCGGCGCTGCTGGCGGCGGCCGGAGTACCTGCTTATTCGACCCCTGAGCGGGCGGTCCACGCCCTGGCGGCCCTGGCCCGTACGGGTTCGCGTCCCGTGAGAGTTGCGAGGTCCACAGGCCCTAGCTGCACCGCACCTAGAGGTCAGGCATCCGAGAACGAGGTGAAGGCGCTTCTCGCATCAGCGGGTCTGCCCATCCCGGAATCCGTCCTCGCCCGAAGCATCGACGAGGCACGAGTGGGGGTTGAGGCAGTCGGTGGACTCGCGGTCTGCAAGGCCGTTGTGCCGGGACTTCTGCACAAAAGCGATGCCGGCGGGGTGGCCCTAGGCGTTCGCTCGGGCACGATCGATGAGGTTTTCCTTCGACTCAAGGCGCTCGGTGGTGACGTGCTCGTCGAGCGATTCGTGGCTGGTGGGGTTGAGGTTCTCCTCGGGATCACCCCGAGCTCACTTGGTCGCGTGCTCACCGTTGGCGTCGGGGGCCTCCTCACAGAGGTCATCGCTGACGCGGCTGTGCGAGTGCTCCCTGTCGGAGCTGATGATGTGCGATCGATGATCGCCGAAACCAAGCTCGCGCAACTTCTTGCAGGCGTGCGCGGTGCCCCTGCAGCAGACTCCGAGGCGCTCGTTCGCGCAGTGCTTGGGATCGTCGACGCGACCCGTGAGTGGCCGGATGGGTTCGAACTCGATCTCAATCCCATCACCGTGCTTCCTGACGGATGCTGGATCCTTGATGCTGCCTATGCCAGAAGCACCGCCCGCACGGATGATGGAGGACAGCACTGATGGACGTCGGCCGACTCGTTTCACGTTCGATGCGCCGCTACCGAGATCGCGTTGCGCTCGACGGACCCGAGGGCACCATGACCTTCGGTCAGTCGGGTGCCCGCATCATGCAGTTGGCGCGCGGCCTGCGGGCGCTGGGGCTCGAGACCGGCGATCGGGTGCTCGACCTCCAGTCGAATCAGAACACCTACATTGAGACCGATCTGGGGATCAGCACGGCCGGCCTATGTCGCGTCGCACTCAACTACCGGCTGCACCCAACCGACTGGATTCGCATCGCGACCGACTGCACGCCGCGGGTCCTCATCCTTGATGCCAAGTTCTGGGATGACGCTGCTGGCGTACGCGACCTCGTCGAGACGGTGATCGTTATCAATGGTGACGCAGAGGGCGCCCTCCCCTATGAGCGGTTCCTCTCAGCTCAATCCACCGAGCCGCTGCTCCTCAGCGTTGACCCAGATGCACTGGTGTCATTGAACTATTCGAGCGGAACGACCGGGAACCCGAAGGGTGCGATTCGAACCCACCGCAACCGGATGGCGAGCCTGCACAACATCATCACCGACTTTCTTGGCAAGGTGCCAGATGAGCACAGCACTTGGCTGCACGCTGGCCCGGTGACGCACACGAGCGGACTGTTCGTCCTGTCCTACTACACCTTCGGGGCGCGACAGATTGTCCAGGCCAAGTTTGACCCGGATGACGTTGTGGATGCATTCGAGCATCGCGGCGCGACGGCGACGGCGCTCGTGCCGACCATGGTGGCGCGCCTTCTTGCGATGCCCGATATCTCGCGCGAGCGCATGCGGCACCTAGAGATTCTCGGGTATGCGGGCGCGCCAATGCCCCCCGAGCAGATCCGACAGTGCTTCGACCGCATCACTCCGAACATGTCGCAGTACTACGGACTCGTCGAGGCGATTCCGCCCGTGACCGTCCTCGGCCCGTCCGATCACCAACGTGGGATCGACGGAGATCTCGAGATCCTCACGAGCGCGGGCATCGCGTGCAATGGTGTCGAGATCCGCATCGTCGACGAGGATGGCCGCGATGTCCCTGCGGGGGAGATCGGCGAGGTGATCACCCGGGGAGACCACGTCATGCGCGGCTACTACGGTCAAGCGGGGCATGACGCCACGGTTACGAAGGCTGTACGCGACGGCTGGCTGCACACCGGTGACCTTGGCCGGCTCGACGCCGATGAGCGCCTCTTCCTTGTCGATCGGAAGGGCGACATGATCATCTCTGGCGGTTACAACATCTACCCGCGGGAGATCGAGGACGTCATCGCCGAGGTTCCGGGAGTGCATGAGGTGGCGGTCATCGGAGTGACCGACCCCGAGTGGGGTCAGCATGTGACGGCCTTGTTCACCGTGGCACCGGGGTCAAGTGTCGTTGTCGAAGACGTTGTCGCCCACTGCAAGTCGCGCATGGCGTCGTACAAGAAGCCCAAGGATGTACGCATCGTGGAGTCGTTCCCGCTGAACTCAACGGGGAAGATCGCCAAGAAGGTGCTGCGAGAGGAACTCAATGCGGAGGTGTCGTCATGACCGAAGTGCCGGGTGAATTCCCCTATAGCAGGGGCATCAGTGCGGATCCGGGCGTGTGGACGATGGGTCAGTATGCGGGGTTCGGGACGGCGCGGGAGACGAATCTCCGGTTCAGGTCGCTCATCGACCAGGGCCTCACGGGATTCAGCGTCGCCCTCGATCTGCCGACCCAGATGGGCCTGGACTCCGACAACGCGCTCTCGCGCGGCGAGGTCGGCAAGGTGGGGGTCGCGATCGACAGCCTCGCCGACATCGAAATTCTTATGGACGGGATCCCGCTCGAGCGCATCAGTCAGGTCCGCACGACGGCGAACTCGATCAGCTACATCTGGGTGGCGATGTTCCAGGCACTCGCTGCCAAACGGGGTGTCAATCCCAATGAGTTCGGCATCTTTGTCCAGAACGACGTCCTGAAGGAGTACATCGCCCGGGGCACCCAGATTTTCCCCCCTGCGACGGGGCTGAAGCTTTCGGTCGACGTGATGGAGCACATCGCACGCGACATCCCGAAGTGGGTCTCGCTCGCCATGAGCGGCTACCACATCCGCGAATCCGGCTCCAATGCGATTCAGGAGATCGCCTTCACATTCGCCAATGCTCGCGCGTATCTTGACGAGTGCGTACGTCGCGGCATCAGCATCGATTCGGTGGCTCCGACCCTGTTCACGTTCCTGTCGAGCAATATGGACTTCATGCCCGAGATCGCGAAGTTCCGGGCAGCGCGGAGGGTGTGGGCGAAGCTCATGCGCGACACCTACGGCGCGAAGGATCCGCGCTCAGAGCAACTGCGGATCTTCGTCTTCACTGCAGGCTCATCGCTCACGGCTCAGCAGCCGCTCAACAACGTGGTGCGCACGTCGATCGAGGCCATGGCCGCGGCTTTGGGCGGCGTTCAGACGATGCACGTCTGTGCCTATGACGAGGCGCTCGGTGTGCCGACTGAGACCGCGGCAACGCTCGCGCTTCGCACTCAGCAGATCGTCGCCTTCGAGACGGGGGTGACGACCATGGTCGACCCGCTTGGTGGCAGTTATGTTCTTGAGGCCCTCACCGATGACATCGAGCGACAGGTCCTTGATGAGATGGCCGTCATCGAACGGCGGGGAGGGGCACTCGCCTGCATTGAGTCGGGCTACTTCCAGTCGGCCCTGGGTGACAGCGCCTACGAGTACGCCAAATCGGTCGACAGCGGGGAACGCGCGGTGATCGGCCTCAACCGGTTCACATCGCCCGCCGCACCCTTCGAAGTATTCGCTCTTGACCCGGCGAGCGAGGCCGAGCAGGTCGCGAACCTGCAGGGGGTGAGGGCCTCGCGAGACGATGGGGCGGTGCAAGCAGCGCTCGCTGAACTCGACGCTGCGGCACGTGCCGACCAGAACGTGGTGCCAGCGTGCGTCACGGCGGTTTCGGCGTACGCGACCGTCGGGGAAATGGTCGATGTGCTGCGCGCCGTGTACGGCCGCTGGCAGCCGACAAACATGTTCTGACCGACCGGCGGGCCGTCCGCGGAAGGTCGGCAGTTGTGATGCCTCCTACGCAGAGTCGCGTTCGCAGGCTGCCATCACTGCAGCAGCGACCGCTGGCGCAACTGACGGATCGAAGACGCTCGGAATGATGTAGGCGGCCGAACGGGCTTCATCAGTGACGGCGTCGGCGATTGCCCGAGCGGCCGACATGAGAAGGTCGTCGGTGATGCGATATGCGCCAGCATCAAGCAGCCCGCGGAAAATCCCGGGGAATGCGAGCACATTATTGATCTGGTTCGGGTAGTCGCTTCGACCCGTCGCGACGACGGCCGCGACCTTTGCCGCTTCGACCGGGTTGATCTCGGGGTCGGGGTTGGCGAGTGCAAACACGATTGGCTGGTCTGCCATGGTGGAGATGTCGTCAGCGGTGATCATGTTCGGCTGCGAGAGGCCGATGAAGACATCTGCGTCGACCATCGCCTCGGGGAGGCTCCCCGAGTGAAGACGCGGATTGGTTCGAGTTGAGAGGACGGTGCGGTCGGCATCGAGGTCCGGGCGTCCCTCGTAGATGGCGCCCTTGGAGTCGAAGAGGATGATGTCGGTCGCGCCGGCATTGAGGAGCAAGTGCGCGACGGCTGCGCCAGCTGCCCCAGCGCCGGTCATGACGATGCGAAGGTCGGTGATCTCCTTGCCGACCAGACGCGTGGCGTTGTAGAGCGCGGCGAGGACGACGACCGCGGTGCCGTGCTGATCGTCGTGGAAGACGGGGATTTTGAGTTTCTCGCGCAGGCGCCGCTCTACCTCGAAGCAGCGTGGGGCGGCTATATCCTCGAGGTTGATTCCGCCGAAGCCAGGGGCGATGAGCTCGACGGTGCGGACGATCTCATCGACATCTTTCGTGTCGAGGGCGATGGGCCATGCGTCGACGTCGGCGAAGCGCTTGAAGAGAGCTGCCTTGCCTTCCATCACCGGCATCGCGGCTTCGGGACCGATGTCGCCGAGGCCGAGGACTGCGGTGCCATCGGTGACAACGGCCACTGAGTTGCGCTTGATGGTGAGGTTGCGGGCTGACTCGGGGTTCTCGTAGATCGCCATGCAGATGCGTGCGACACCGGGGGTGTAAGCCCGAGCAAGGTCGGCTCGGTTGCGCAGCGGCACCTTAGCGGCGATTTCGAGCTTGCCGCCGAGGTGAATGAGGAAGGTCGCATCACTCACCTGATCGACGGTGCAGCCGACGATGGCATCGAGGGCTGCCTTGACCGCGTCGCCGTTATCAGGTTCACCGGTCGTGCAGGTGAGATCGATGGTAATACTGTCGTGTCCGGGGTCGACGACGTCGAGGCCGGTGATGACAGCCCCGGTGCCGCTGACAGCGCTCACAAGTGCTCCGGAAGCGTGCACCTCCGGGGTGGCTCGCAGGCGCACGGTGATCGTGTATCCAGATGCAGTCATGCTCGTTATCCTACCAATCCTTATTGCGTGATATTTGCGGCCGACGATAATGCGTATTGCCGTCGGATGAGGTCTACCGGCTCGCCACTTCCTCGACGAACTGCATCGACGGTCGGGCAAGGCGGTCGTGGAGGGCGAAGAAGGTCTCGGTCGCCTTGTCGCCCGCCCATGCCTTTGGCAGGTACTCGCGCGGCAGGCCCGGATCGATATACGGCAGGGGCCGCCATGAGGTGAGTGCACGCGTGTAGTCGGAGAATGCGCGGACCGGATCAGGCGTCACACGCGTCCTCGCCCATGAGGAGGCGAGCGGGGCGTACTCCGCGGTGAACTCCTCGTAGGCGGCGCCGATCTCCTCGAGGTTCCACCATTGGCCTATTGCCTCCCGCGTGGCCCGGAACCCCGAATGCTCGCCAAGGAACAGGTCGACATGGTCCCGGATATCAAGGAGCTCGACGATGTACTGGACATCTGATTCAAGTTGCCGGGGTGCTATCCATAGGCCGCCACCGACCTGTGCAAAGCCGATCCGCGCGAGCCGTGACCGGAGCCGGTAGCGGACATCGCGGGCGCTCTCCGGGATCGAGAAGGCGGCGAGAACCCAGCCCCGGTTCGGTGGTGGGAAGCGCCGCTCAAGGACCCGAGAGTCGCCGATGTCGAACGTTCGCCGGGCCGATTCACCGAGTGCGTATCCCGCCACGCCGTCACGCCGCTCACCGGTGAGCACCCCCCGCCGCTTGAATCGCGAGAGAGCGCTGCGGACCGATGGGTCGTCGATGCCAACCTCGCCGAGGAGGGTGAGCAGCGATGACACAGAGAACCAGCCACCGATTGGGCGACTGTAGGCACCGTAGGTCGTGATGATGAGGGACTGGGGCCTGGCAGTGCGCGCTAGCGGCTCGTCAGCGTCGTGGTCGCTTCCAGCCATGAACCGAAGAATAGTAGGAGTTGGCATCCGCGCTATTCGGACACGATCCCGCGCAATGTGGATAGACGACTGGCCGGCTTCGGAGCACCCTTGCCGTGTCCCGTTCGCCCAGGCTCGAATGTTCGGAGGAACCATGACCAAGGCACTGCTCGATGGCTTGGACTTCAAGCTCGGTCTCTTCTCGGCCAACTGCTCGTCAGGCCTTGCTGTGACGAAGGCCCCAGATCGCTGGAGCGGCAGCTGGGACGACAACCTGCGAATGGCCAAGATCGCCGACGAGGTGGGGATCGACTTCCTGCTGCCCATCGCGCGCTGGATCGGCTACGGAGGTGAGACGAACTTCCACGAGGGCGTCCTCGATCCGGTCACCTGGGCTGCAGGTCTCCTGGCGAACACCACCCGAATCTCGCTCATCGCGACGATTCACACGGCCTTCAACCATCCGATCGTCGCCGCGAAACAGATGTCGACCGTTGACCAGATCGGCAAGGGCCGGGCCGGCATGAACATCGTCGCGGGCTGGAACAAGCCCGAGTACGACACCTTCGGCATGGACCTTCCGCAGGATCACGATGCCCGATATGCGCTCGCGCAGGAGTGGTGGGACATCGTCCGCAAGATCTGGACGACCCCCGGCAAGTTCGACTGGGACGGTCAGTTCTTCAAGCTCCAGCATGTCGAGGGCATGCCCAAGCCCTATGACGGTCTCCTCCCGGTGCTCAATGCCGGATCCTCGAAGCAGGGTCGCGAGTTCGCCGCACGCAACGCCGACTTCGCCTTCACGATCGTGGGCGGCCCGGAGGATGGCGCTGAGATCGTGAAGCAGGTGACGAACCAGGCCCGAAGTGAGTACGACCGGAAGATGGGCGTGTTCACGCTCGGCCACTGCGTCGTTCGGCCAACCCACGCCGAAGCCGTCGATTTCCGCAACTACTACGCGGAGGACATGGCCGACTGGGATGCAGTTGACAACCTCATGGCACTCCAGGGCGTGCACGCCCAGTCATTCACGCCCGAGATGCTCCTCATGTTCCGTGACCGATTCGCGGCCGGGCATGGAACCGTGCCTATCATCGGCACGCCAGACGAGGTTGCCGATGAGATCGCTCGGTACCACGCCGCCGGCTTCGCCGGCATGACGGTTGCGTTCCTCGACTATGCCGAAGAGTTGCCCTACTTCGCCCAGGAGGTGCTCCCGCGGCTCGAGGCGAAGGGCGTGCGACTGCCCCGCTAACGCGGTGCATCGGCCGACCGCACAACCTAAGATGCCCATGGCACTTACTTCGACTCTGTTTCCAGAACGGAGAAGCACGATGGGCGCTCCCGGTCGACCGGAAACGGTCCGGCACCCCGTGGAATGTCTCGTGCGCAGCAGTCAGGCCTCGGTCCTGCGAGATGAGGTTGCGGCGGTCACCCCCCATGAAGTGACGGCCCTCGGATCACGCCTTGACGGAGCCGTCGGCATGGTGCGATTGGAGACCTCGATGCTCGTCTTCGTCAGGTATGGCGGCGACGTCATCGTTGAGTCGCCACCGACAGCAAGTCGCGTCGTGGCGACTGTTCCGCTGGGACCGATGCACGTGATCTTCGGCTCTGCCCCCAGCTGCGAGGTGAAGAGCGACGGGTTCCTGCTGTCACCGCAGGATCGAACGCTCATGAGACCTGATCCATGGGCGGGCGCCCTAGTGTTCGCGGCAGATGCGGAGCGCATCGCCGATCATCGGACCATGGTGTTCGGTGACGAATCCGTGCCGACTCCGGCTGAGGGCTATTCGCCGATGCTCACCCATGCCTGTCGAAGGGCCTGGTCAGCGACGTCTTCTCTGGCAAGTCAGGCTCCGGGACCGTTGCTCGACCAATTCCTTGGCGCCGTTGAGGATCAGTTGCTCACCGCACTCGTCTTGGCTTCAGGAGCCCCCTCCCGACCGAAGGCAAGTGGTGGGCGACGTCATCTGGATGCACTGCACGAGTGGCTCACCGACCACCATGGGCCTGGGGTGACCGCCACCGATATGGCTCGAGGAATCGGACTGAGCATCCGTCAACTTCAGGCAATCACCCGTGACGGCCTTGGCGTCACACCACTCGACTTGCTTCGCGAGGTGCGGTTGGGCCGTGCACGCGAGCTTCTGTGGGCCGCGGACCCCGAGGTCGTGACAGTTGCACACGTTGCACACGAATGCGGATTCGCCCACCTTGGCAGGTTCAGCGCCTCCTATCGCCGGCGGTTCGGTGAGACCCCGTCTCGGAGCCTTCGATCAAGGCGGCCATCTGCATGAGCGCCTCGCGTATCGCCGTCGTCTACTACTCTGCCACCGGCAATGTTGCGTCGATGGCGCATGCTCTCGCGCGAGGTGCTCGTGAGTCGGGAGCCGAGGTGATCGTCCGGCGAGTCGCGGAGACTGCGTCACACGAGGCGATCGCCGCAAATCCTAAGTGGCAACAGTTCATGGAGTCGAATGCAGATGAGATCGCAACGCTCGAGGACCTGGCATGGGCTGACGGCCTCGCCTTCGGAACCCCAACCCGGTTCGGAGGCCCGGCAAGCCAGCTGAAGGCGTTCCTCGACACCACCGGGGGACTGTGGTTCGTTGGCGCTCTTGCATCGAAGGTATGCACGTCATTCACCACCGCATCTACGCCCCACGGCGGACTCGAGTCAACGATTCTCGCCTTGAACAATCATTTTTACCATTGGGGTTCGATCATCGTGCCGCTCGGCTATCTCGACCCGCACGTGGCTCGCGTCACTGGCAACCCTTACGGCGCGTCATGGGTCTCGCGAAGTGGGGCACCGCCTGACGCTGCTTCCCTTGAGGCGTGCAGACTGCAGGGTCTGCGGCTTGCGCAGGTGGCAGGAAGACAGAGCGGCCGTGAATGAGTGCGGCTTCAATCCAAGAGTTACTGAGAAATGGCGGGAAGCATGGTGAACATCGTGGCGATCGGCGGCAGTACGCGGCCGGGATCGTCAAGTGAGCTCGCGGTCCGCATGGCGGGCAAGGGCGCGCAGTCAGCGGGGGCGACCGTGGTGTACATCACCGGTCGAGATCTCATGCTCCCTATCTACGACACTGAGAGCAGTGATCGAACCGAGGCTGCCTCCGTATTCGTAGCTGCGCTCCGTGCGGCTGACGGCGTTATCGTGGCCAGCCCGGGCTACCACGGTGGGATCAGCGGAATGATCAAGAACGCCCTCGACTATGCGGAGGATCTCGCAAAGGACGAGCACGCCTACCTCGACGGTCGAGCAGTCGGTTGTATCGCTGTTGCCTATGGCTGGCAGGCAACCGTGTCGACGCTGCACCAGTTGAGGCAGGTTGCTCATGCGCTTCGGGCGTGGCCGACTCCGCTTGGTGGATCGGTGAATGCGGCGGTCGTGTCACTGACCGAGGGCAGTGAGGACCCTGCGACGAAGGCGCAACTCGAGACCATCGGCAGGCAAGTTGCTGAATTCGCCATTATGCGCAAGACGACGGCGAACATGACGACGGCGGGGTAGTGCCGCGATGCACCTCGTGCTCGGAATCCTGGCGTTCGGATTTCTCGTCGTCATTGTCATTGGCGGCGTGACCGGTCGATTGAACATGCGTTCATGCTGCTCGCCGGTGCCGTTGGAGATGGATCTTCGACTCAATCCCGCGATTGATCCGGGCAGACCTGCGTTGCCTGAAGCCGATCACTGATCTTCTGGCAGGCCGAGCCGAGGGCACGAAACTCTTCGGGGGTGAGAGCATCGACGAGATGCGAGCGAACGCTTGCCACGTGGTCTGGAGCAGCCCGCACCAGGGTCGTCCAGCCCTCCTCGGTGAGCGCTGAAAAGGACCCCCGCCGATCTTCGGTGCAGACGACACGTGCGACGAGTCCAGCTCCCTCCATGCGATCAATCTGGTGTGAGAGGCGACTGCGCGACGACAGGGTGCGCTCTGCGAGTTCACTCATTCGCAGCCGGCGATCCGGTGCCTCAGAAAGCCACACGAGAATCTCGTAGTCGGCGGAGGTCAAGCCCTGCTGATCTTGCAGATCACGGTTGAGTTGGTCGCTGAGCAGGCGTGAGGCGCTGAGCCAGGCGCGCCATGACTGCTGCTGCTCGAGGGTGAGCCAGTTCATCATAGAGAGATGGTACTCGCGTTGGTTGAATTGCTAACTATCCTCGGTGTGAAGTGGCCAGATTCTCACTCCGCCGAGAATTCCGGCGGAGTTTGGAATGAGTCGCCCCTTCGGGCCGACGTCGACTGCGCTCAAGTGCTTGGCGTTACCGCCGCCGACGTAGAGGTGATCGAACCAGAGCATCTCGTGGAAATGATCGATGGACTTTCGCACTCGCTTCGTCCACTTCTCATTCCCGACGGTTTGTCGCGCCGAATTGCCGAGGGCGACGTCGGTAGTCTCGCCGCGGCGAAACGGTCCGTGGGAAAGTTCAAGATGTGGAAGCAGCCTTCCCTCGTTGAACAGTGCAGTGCCAACGCCGGTGCCAAGGGTCATCACGAATTCAAGGCCCTGGCCTTGGACAACTGCGCACCCTTGCATGTCGGCGTCGTTCACCACCTTTGTCGGGACACCGAGCAGTTCGGCGAGTGCCGATCCGAGGTCAAACTCCGACCACGCGAGTGTGAGTCCAAGATGGCGATCACCGGCACACTCTGCCCGCGACAGCGATGGAACTTCGATGACCCGACCACGACGGACGAGACCGGGGAATCCGACTGAGGCTCGGTGGGCACCGCGCAGTGGATCGACGAGCGCGGCCACTGCCGAGATGAGGGTGTGCGGGGGACACGGATAGGGCGTGTCGACCCTGCGCCGCTCGGTGGTCATCTGACCCGCTTGATCAAGCACTGAGGCCTTCAGCCCGCTCCCGCCGATGTCTATTGCGAGGGTACGTACTTCATGGGGCCACACTGTGCCCATGCGGGACAGGATCATCGTTGATGTTGAGTCAGGAGCCGGCGGGTGCCGGCCAGATCGTGACCCCGGTGGGCAGGGTGAGGATCTCTGAACCCGTCTCGGTGACGACGAGCGTGTGCTCGAACTGGGCAGTCCTGCGAAGGTCCTTCGTCACGACTGTCCAGCCATCGCTCCACATGTCGTAGTCGTGTGTACCGAGCGTGAGCATCGGTTCGATCGTAAATGTCATGCCCACCTCGAGGATGACGTTGGCGCGAGGGTCGTCATAGTGGGGGACCACAAGTCCGGTGTGGAACGAGGTGCCGATCCCGTGTCCGGTGAAGTCACGGACGACCCCGTAGTTGAAGCGCCGGGCGTAGCTCTCAATCACCCGGCCGATCACATTGAGTGGGCGCCCCGGCGCGACTGCGGCGATACCTCGTCGCGTTGCCTCCCGGGTGCGCTCGACGAGGAGTTGTGACTCCTCATCGACCTCACCGACGAGGAAGGTTGCGTTCGTGTCACCGTGTACCCCGCCGATGTATGCGGTGATGTCGATGTTGCAGATATCGCCGTCGAGCAACTCGGTGGAGTCGGGAATCCCATGGCAGATGACCTCGTTTAGCGAGGAGCACAGTGACTTCGGGAAGCCTCGGTAGCCTAAGGTCGACGGATATGCGTTGTTGTCGCAGAGAAATTCATGACCAACTCGGTCGAGCTCATCGGTCGTGACGCCTGGCCGCACATTCCGTCCGACCTCGACGAGTGCATCGGCTGCAATTCGTCCGGCGATGCGCATCGCCTCGATTGTCTCGAGGTCCTTGACCTCAGAGCCCCCATAGGGGGTAGGGGCGGGTCGGCCGACGTATTCCGGTCGGACGATTGGAGCCGGCACATGTCGCGTGCCTGTCACCTGCCCGGGTCGTAGTGGCTCGGTTCGAATCGCTGTCGACATGATCCGAAGTCTAGATCCTCCGCTGACGTCGGTAGAGTCGTGGAGACGTCAGCATGCACAACAGGATGATCTTGAGGAGGTTGGGATGAGTTGGTACTACTGCCTGGTACACAAGGCTGTCGAACCGGAAGCGGGCTGTGCGAATGCGGAGCGGATGGGGCCGTATGCCACGGAGGCTGAGGCTGGCGCCGCACTCGAGAAGGCGCATGACCGAAATGAGGCCTTTGACACGGACGAGGACTGAGCCTGCTGGTCACATGATGACAAATGGCCCGCACCTACTGGCGCGGGCCATTTGTCGTTGAGACTGATTGCGACTACGCCTTCTTGGCGGGTGCCTTTTTCACTGCGGCCTTCTTGACCGGTGCCTTCTTTGCTGCAACTTTTTTGGCGGGTGCCTTCTTCACTACAGCCTTCTTGACCGGTGCCTTCTTGACCGGTGCCTTCTTGACCGGTGCCTTCTTGACCGGTGCCTTCTT
>JBBATH010000001.1:199319-252801 GCA_040398845.1 Candidatus Nanopelagicales bacterium
GTGCCTTCTTGACCGGTGCCTTCTTGACCGGTGCCTTCTTGACCGGTGCCTTCTTGACCGGTGCCTTCTTCACTACAGCCTTCTTGGCTGGTGCCTTTTTCACTGCGGCCTTCTTGACCGGTGACTTCTTCGCTACCGCCTTTTTCACTACCGCCTTTTTCACTGCTGCTTTCTTGGCGGGTGCCTTTTTCACTGCTGCTTTTTTCACTACCGTCTTGCGAACCGTTGCTTTCTTAGCGACCGCCACATTGCCTCCCGTGTCGATGGATCTGCACGGTGCAGATGCCTCATGATGAACTTTGACAGAGCATGTCAGATAATCGCTGCAAATACAGGCTGAGTAGTGCGCCCGTGTCGGTCGTTCTCAGGCAATGGATAAGTGCGGCTGCGTCAAGGATTGTCAATGTGCGGTGAGGATTCATCTACCTTGATTTTTTGAATCATCGATTCTCTCTGCAAATCAACACTTTTCCGCGTGTCATATTTCCAAAGGCTCGGCATAGAAAAGGCTGCAAGGGTGACGCCCACGACGCACATCACTCCGCCGCTCACAAAAGACATCCGCAAATTCGAGAGCGATGCGGCTGCGCTGCTTCGGACTTGTCCGAGTTGTGGACCGATTGTGTAGCTGAGCATCTCGATGCCGGCCATACGTCCGCGCATCTCGTCGGGGATGGTCTGATTCCAGATGAGTCCACGGAAGATGCCGCTCACCATGTCGCCTGCTCCCGCGATCGCGAGAAAGAACAACACGAACCACAGTGATTGGGTCACGCCAACCAACGCCATTCCAGCACCCCACAGCAGTGCGCCAAAAACGACCGCGCGTCCATGGTGATTGATGCGTGGCACCCAACCGCTCGTGAAGGTCACGATGAGACCGCCGGCTGCGCTCGCAGCGTAGAGAAGTCCAAGCGCCCAAGGAGCACCGAGTTCGACAGCTAGGAATGGGAAGAGCGCATACGGAAAGGCGAAAATCATCGCGATGAGGTCGACCGCATAGGTGCCGAGCAGATCCCTTCGACTCGTTGCGTAGCGCATGCCCTCGACGATGTGATGAAGCGTCGGCTTCTCTGTCGTGCCCGTGAGTGGACGTAATGCGCGCAGTCGCCACAGCAGGAGAAAGGACGCGGCGAAACTGACGACATCGAATGCATATGCCGATGCCGCGCCACCTGCGCTGAGAAGCAGTCCGCCGATCGCCGGGCCGACGATGCTGCCGAGATTCCATTTGATCGTGTTGAGTGCCCCGGCAGCAGCGAGTTGGTCGTGTGGCACAAGCCGCGGTGTCATCGCATCAAGTGATGGACGCTGGAGCCCGTTGTTGGCTGCGAGCAGGACGGCGATCACGTAGAGCACCCAGAGTTGAGGCTCTGGCAGCAAGGCGTTCACCAGGAGGACAGCAACGAGTATCAGGGCGCTGAACTCTGTGGCGAGAACCATGACGCGGCGGTCGATCGAATCAGCGAGTGAACCGCCGTAGAGGCCGAAGATGATGAGTGGAGCAATCTCAACGAGGCCGATGAGCCCGACTGCGAGGTATGAATCGGTGAGGTGAGCTACCTGAAAGGGGAGCGCGACGTAGGTGATCATCGAACCGAGATAGGTGATGACGCCGCTGAAGAAGAGCAGTCGGTAATCGCGCGACTGACGCAGTGGGGTGAAGTCCATGCGCAGGCGGGTCACCGCATCAGTGTGGCAGGATGCAGAGTTATGAACTCAACACCCACTGCGCCGGCAGTCGACCCCCGTGACCTCCCTGATGTGTCTGGCCTGAAGGTCGGTGTGCTCGGTGGCACCGGAGAGCAGGGACGCGGCCTAGCGCGACGCTTGGCGATGGCTGGTCATCGGGTCACCCTGGGATCGCGCGACGCGTCGCGGGCACAGGCGGCTGCCGATGAACTTGGCGCCGGTGTCGCAGGTGGGGGCGCGGTCGATGGTGCGACCAACGAGGCATGCGCTGCGGGCGCTGACATCGTCATCGTCGCGGTTCCGTGGGATGGTCACGGTGACCTGCTGCGGTCGCTCAGTGGTGTGCTTGCAGGCAAGGTCGTCGTGGACTGTGTCAATCCCCTTGGCTTCGACAAGCAGGGCGCATTCGCGCTGAAGGTGGACGAGGGATCCGCTGCCGAACAGGCCGCATCGATTCTCACCGAGAGCAAGGTCGTCGGAGCCTTCCATCACATTTCTGCAGTGCTCCTCCTCGACGAGGCCACGGACTCCATCGACACAGATGTTCTTGTCCTCGGCGATGACCGTGAGGCAACCGACATCGTTCAGGCGCTTGCCAATCGGATCCCCGGAATGCGAGGCGTGTTCGCCGGCCGCCTTCGCAACTGCGGTCAGGTCGAGGCCATGACAGCGAACCTCATCTCAATCAACCGCCGGTACAAGTGCCACGCGGGGGTACGCGTCACCGACGTCTAGCGAGGATGGTGCTGCCACATCAGGAGTATGCGTGCTCCGTGGCCGGATAGGCGCCGGACGCCACGTCGGCCGCCCACGAGCCGACGGCATCAGCCATAGTTGACCTGATGTCGGCATAACGCTTGACGAATTTCGGCACTGGGCCTGCGGTGAGGCCGCAGAGGTCCTGCCAGACGATGACCTGGGCGTCGGTGTCGGGTCCTGCGCCGATCCCAATGGTCGGGATGGTGAGGATTTCGCTCACCCGCGCTGCCAACTCGGCTGGAACGACCTCGAGAACGATTGCCGCGGCGCCGGCAGACTCCATCGCCTTGGCGTCGCGCAGGAGCATGTCACCGCTCTCACCACGACCCTGCACGCGATAGCCGCCGAAGAGGTTCACCGACTGCGGGGTGAGCCCAAGGTGGCCGATCACCGGCACTCCGGCCGCTGCGAGCGCCTCGACCTGTGGCAGTACGAATGCACCGCCCTCGAGTTTCACAGCGTGGGCTCCACCCTCCTTCATGAAGATCGACGCGGTTCGCAACGCTTGAGATACCGACTCCTGGTAGGAACCGAAGGGGAGGTCTGCAATGACAACTGCGCGCTTGGACCCACGCACGACTGCTCGCACGAGCGGGACGAGTTCATCAACCGTGACCGGCAGGGTGCTGTCATGGCCGTAGACGACCATCGCCGCTGAGTCGCCGACGAGCAGGGCAGGGATGCCAGCCTCGTCGAAGATCGCAGCGGTCAGGGCGTCATACGCGGTGATCATGGGCCAGCGCTCTCCCCGGGCAGTCGCCTGGGCGAGGTCGCGCATCGTGACACGGCGACCAACGGCAGCGCCGTAGAAGGTTTCTTGGGGCGCGCGCACGTTGAAGTCGTCAGACATTTCAGTCTCCACTCTCGAGGCTCCCATGCGGAGTCCCCGGACAGAGGTAATGTTGCCACGTCGCCGCATCAATTGGTAGGCGTTTCGGGATTTTTTTGGCGACGAGGGCAGGCACTTCATGGACGCTGACCGCTGGATGACATCGGGGGAGGGCCACCCGCGACGATGGAGCATTCTCGGGGTGCTCGTGCTGAGCCTGCTCATCGTTGTCCTCGACAACACCGTGCTGAACATCGCCCTGCCGACCATTCAGCGTGACCTCGACGCATCGCAGGGTCAGCTGGTCTGGGCGGTCGACTCCTACATCCTCGTTTTCGCCTCGCTGCTGTTCACGTGGGGAGTCCTCGGGGATCGCATCGGTCGAAAAAAAGTACTCCTCATCGGGCTCATACTGTTCGGATTGGCGTCGGCGATCTGCGCCTTCTCGGACTCGGCTCCGATGCTCATCGGCTTCCGTGCGGTCATGGGCGTGGGTGGTGCTGCGGTGCTGCCCACCACGCTTGCCATCATCACCGTGGTGTTTCCGCCGCACGAGCGAGGGAAGGCGATCGGCACTTGGGCCGGTGCGGTAGGCGCGGCCATCGCCCTTGGCCCAGTGCTCGGCGGCGTCTTGCTTGAGCACCCGCAGTGGTCCAATTGGCTCACGGGCAATGACTGGGGCTCTGTCTTCCTCATCAACGTACCGATCGTCATGATCGCGGTCATTGCTATCTTCCGGGTGGTCCCTGAGACCCGGAATCCGAATGCGCGCAGGCTCGACTTTGCCGGGCTGTCTATTTCAGTGGTCGGTCTGGTCCTGCTCATCTACGGCATCATTCATGCGTCCGAGACGAAAGACTGGCTCGCCCTCGCCGTCGTCCTCCCGATCGTCGGGGGAATCCTCGTCATCGCGCTCTTTCTCTTCCTCGAGGCGCGCAGCGAGCACGCGAGCTTCGACGTTTCACTCTTTCGCAACCGCGGCTATGCCGTGAGCCTCGTCGCGGTGAGCTTGTCATTCTTCGCCCTCTCCGGGTTGACGTTCTCCCTGCCCTTCTATCTTCAGATCCTTCGCGGCTACAGCACGCTCACTGCTGGCCTGTGCTTCGTTCCGTTCGCCGTCGGGCAGCTTCTCGCAGCGCCCCGCAGCGCCGCGATGGTGTCGCGATTCGGCTACCGCAAGGTCATGACCACCGGGCTTGTGCTCGTCACGATCTCACTCCTGGGCCTTTCACAGTTGCGTATCGACAGCCCCCTCTGGTTCCTGCTCGTGCTGTTCTTCGTGTTCGGATTCGGCATGGGCAATGTGATCGCCCCCGGCTCGACGGTGATGCAGAACGTCCTGCCTCTGGCCCGGGCGGGGGCGGGATCAGCGGTGCAGAACACGGTGCGCCAAGTGTTCGGGGCGCTCGGTGTTGCCATCATCGGGACGATCCTTGCTACTCAGTACGCGAGCAACATCGCGCCGGCCCTCGATGCCCTGCCGCCGGCATTCCCTGACGCCGCTAAGGAGGCTGCGAGCGAGTCGATCATCGCGACCGTGTCGGTGCTCGGGCAGGCGTCGGCCGATGGCCTTGCGGCATCAACCGTCGCGACATTGCAAGCGGGAGCGTTCGAGGCATTTCTCGGCGCGACCCACGTCACGTTCATCATTTCCCTCGTGATCGTCGCCATTGGGGCCATCATTGTCGGCTTCTTCCTGCCCCACATCAGCCCGCCCACTGCGGCGATGGAGCGGGGCGTGGCGCCCGAGCCCGTCGATGCGGCCGACGAACTGGTCCAGCGCGAGGCCGCGTCATATGAGGATGAGGCGGCCACCGAGTACAGAGAAAAGCGCAGGCTGACGGAGGAGTAGGGCGGCGGTCAGCCGGCCGACTCCCGCCAGCCATTGGTGATCGGCAGCCGGCGGTCGCGTCCGAAGGCGCGCAGCGAGATTTTCGTGCCAGGGGGGAACTGGCGCCGTTTGTACTCGGCGGCATCGGTCATGCGCAGCACCCGCTCGACGAGTTCCTGGTTGAAGCCGGCGGCAACGAGTTCGGCCGCACCTTGGTCGCCGGATATGTAGCCCTCGAGGATGGCGTCGAGGACTGCGTAGTCGGGGAGTGAATCGCTGTCGACCTGCCCGGGCCGCAGCTCGGCACTCGGTGGCTTGTCGATGCTGTTGGGTGGGATCGGGGGCACCATGCCCTGGGCCTCGGCGGAGGCGTTTCGCCAGCGGGAGAGTTCCCAAACCAAGGTCTTTGAGACATCCTTGATCGGCCCGAACCCGCCGGCGCTGTCGCCGTAGAGGGTCGAGTACCCCACTGAGAGCTCGCTCTTGTTCCCCGTGGTGAGGACCAGTTGGCCCTCCTGGTTCGAGATGCCCATGAGCGTGATGCCGCGAATGCGTGCCTGAAGGTTCTCCTCGGCAAGACCCGTCAGGGTGAGCGACTGGTGAAACGCCTCAACCATCGGGGCGATCGCGACGGTGCGGATCGATAGGCCACAGCGATCTGCGAGGTCGTAGGCGTCATCCTTCGAATGCTCGGAGGAGTAGACGCTCGGCATTGAGACCCCGAAAACTTTGTCGGGTCCGAGGGCATCGCAGGCGATCGCGGCAACGAGCGCAGAGTCGATGCCACCCGAGAGGCCGAGGATGACGCTGGTGAAACCGTTCTTGCCGACGTAGTCGGCGAGGCCGAGGACGAGGGCGCGGTAAACCTCCTCAGCCTCAGGCATCTGCGCCGCGACGCCCGCGCACTCGACGATCTCCTCGGGCCACAAGCGCGAGGTCATGGCAAAGCACTCGACTGGTTCGGGCGATGTCGGCACCTCGATGTCGGCCACCATGAGGACGGGCGTGAATTGAGGTGCGCGCGCGATAACCTCGCCGGCGGAGTCGACGATGAGCGAGTCGCCGTCGAACACCAACTCATCCTGTGCCCCGACGAGGTTCACGTACGCGAGGCTGCAGCCGGCTTCGAGTGCTCGCTGCCTGCACAGCGCCAGGCGTGAATCGTCCTTGCCGCGCTCGTAGGGGGATGCGTTCACAACCATCAGGAGGCCGGCCTCGGCTTCGCGGGTCCATTGAACCGGCCCACCCTCCTGCCAGAGGTCCTCGCAGATCGCCACGGAGACGGTGACGTCGCCGATGCGCAGCAAGAGCGGCTTGGAACCGCTACGGAAATAGCGAGCCTCATCGAAGACCCCGTAGTTGGGAAGGTGGTGCTTGACGTAGGTGGCGATGACCGAACCGCGATGCATAACGGCCACCGCGTTCACCGGTGCCGTGTCGAAATCGAGGTAGCCGACGATGCAGATGACCTCGCCGTTCCCGTCGGCGGCGATATCGCGCGCGAGTTGATCGGTGGCAGTTGCGGATGCACGCTGGAATGAGGGTCGAAGCGCGAGATCTTCGACCGGGTAGCCGGTGAGCATCATCTCCGGGAAGGCGGCGAGTTGGACGCCCTTGGCTGCAGCCTCCGCGACGCGGGCGCGAACGGCGCCTGCGTTACCGTCAATGTCGCCGACCTTCGCGTTGACTTGGGCCAGGGCGATTCGCATGATGGGCACGTAACCGAGGCTACCGAATCACGGAGCAACGGCAGATCGAGCATCCACGGTTTCGCCGATGTTTGAGATCACATGTCGTGTGGTTGCGATGCGGTATTGTCCTCGCGCTACTCAACTCCGGGATTTATCCCACTGCCCATTGACGGTTCCATCGCCTGACAACCGCGTCAAAGATCTTGAAGGAGTTTGGATGAAGGTGTTCATTGCAGGTGCGAGCGTCGCTGTGGCGTTCGCTGCCGTAGCCGCTTCCACAGCGCATGCAGCAACCGCCGTGGAGCCCACCAAGTCCAGTGTTGCCTCCTGGATTGATTTGGCAGCGAAGGAATCCATGACGACGCGCGCTACGGAAGTTGGGCGCAGCACGGTCACCTGCAAGATTGATGCCTCCCAGGCGTCGGACTGCATCGTGAAGATCCCCGGTAATGCGGACACACATACGGTCACCAATGCCGACGCTTCCCGAAAATGGTTCCGCGACCTGCCGAGCACCAAGTGGAAGACGAATACGTTCGCCGCCGGTGTCAACCCTGTCAGCGACGTGGATCGGTTTTACGATTACAACCCCTACACCCCTTGGACCGCAGCCAGTGCCCTCGGCGTGAAGTGGAGCATGAAGCAGGTCGGCGGAAAAATCGTCATCAACTCCTCGATCGCCAATCCGGGGGATGACCAGTCGCCGAGAACCACCGTCATCATCGCGAGCAACGGCGACACGTTCTCGATCACGGGCAAGGATCTCGACGGCACCGTTCTCGAAAAGACGAGCGGCGTGATGAAGGCCGTGACTGTGACCGTCCCGCCGGCAGGCGCCTAAATCATCAAGGGGGCTCCTGCGGCCCAGTGCGGTTCTCGTCGACATGTTCACGGCGGTCACCTCATCCATCGCGCAGTACGAGGAGACGGTCGACGAGTCGACCACGCAGTTCGCCGCGAGCATCATGCTGCTGGCAGGAATCGTGGCTGCCCTCCTCTTGTGCAGGGCTTGCGTGTCCGCTGAAGGTCCGGCGAAGACTGATCCTGTTACGCAGTTGGCATCAGGGGCAGTCACCCGCATCCCAATCCGATCCGAGCAAGGAGTAGCGGCATGTGCACCAACTTCAAGTACCCAACGGCAGTCGATGGAACGGTCTGTGTCGGTCGCACGATGGAGTTCCCGAACGAGATTCCTTGGCAGATGGGCGTGCTGGCGTCGAACCACGCAGGCCAGTCGATGATCGTCCCGAACGGCAAGACCTGGCAAGCGAAGTACGGCGTCGTGGGATTCTCCGGATTTGGCAATCCTCAGTGGTACGCCGACGGAATGAACACCGCGGGCTTATCAGCGCACGCTCTCTACATGCCCGCTCACTGCACCTACTACGGGCCGAAGGGTGACGGAAGCGATATTGGCGCTCTCGATGTCATCGGATTCGTGCTCGGCACCTGCTCCTCAACTGCCGAGGCCCGCGCAGCGCTCGGAACACTCAACGTGGTCAACAAGATGCCGCAGGAGATCCCGATCACCCTGCCGCTCCACTTCATCATCCATGACAAGGACTCGTGCATCGTCGCTGAGTTCCATGCCGACGGCATGCGCATCTCGGACAACCCGGTGCAGGTGGCCACCAACTCGCCCTACCTAGACTGGCACCTGACCAACATCGCAAACTACCTCAGCCTGTCACCGGAGAACCCGGCATCGATCGACATTGGGGGCACCACATTCGCGGCATCCGCGCAGGGGCAGGGCTTCCGAGGACTTCCTGGCGACGGCACGTCACCTAGTCGCTTCATCCGGGCGCTGACCGCGGTGCGCTTCGCTTCCGTACCTGCCGATCGGGACGCAGCGGAACTGGGCACGGTCCGGACTCTCCACGGCTTCGACATCGTCGCGGGGGACATAGCGGAGCCAGGTCCGCACGGTGACGTGCCCGAACTCACGATCTGGTCCTCCGTCAGCGATCTGACAGCGAATCGCTACCTGGTCAATGTCTTCGCGAACCCGCAGTGGTTTGCCGTCGATCTGACGAACACGGACTTCTCGACTTCGCGACTGTCCGCGCTTCCCGCGGCCGGCGTCATGGCCGCGCTCACCCTCTGACTGAAAACGGAGCTCAACCCATGGCAGCTGGCCTCCACTAGGACTCCACGATCGACGACGCGAAGCACGCGGAATCAATGGGATAACCTGAAAGCGAAGCCGGGAACGTCAGGAGTACTGGCGAGCCCACGCACTATTGATCAGGGCAACCGTCGGGCTTGCGATAGATCCAAGGCAAGCAGGAATGCTCCCTGAATCGCAATCGCTGCGCCGTCACCCGCGCTCATCCGCAGGGTCTTGCGACCCCCACGCCCGCGCGCGATCAGGAGAGCTCCACCGGCGATGTATCCGACATCTGCAGCCGCATTCACGAGGAGCAAGGTGCGCAGTGACCGGATCTTCTTGTCGGCTTCGTCGCCGAACAATGGGCCACGACGACGCCGGCTGAGCACACCGGCTCCGGCAATCAGCGCATCAACGACGCCCCACGCGGCGGTCTGCCGGCCAAAGGCTGTCACCTCATCGCTTTTGTGCGCCTTACCAGCCACGGCGAGTGTGGCTCCCAGCGCCACGCTCGCAGCCGACCAGGCCAGCAACGCCGACGTCAGTGTGCCCTCCACGGATGTGAGGTGCTGCTCGCTCATGTTCTCCATGTAATTGACCTCCGTTTGTGGGCAGGTGGACTAGGTGCAGGGATTGATCCAACGCACCCCGTGAAAACGGGCGAAGTCAGCATCCTGTGAGTAGATCGTGCCACCGTTTTCCAGCGCGAGCGCGGCAAGATGCGCGTCCGGCGTGAGGTCACCACCCCGGCCGGCACCTGCCATCAGCGCCTCCATGACGTGCAGATGATCGGGGCCAGGGGTCAGCATCACGCTGATCGGTGCACCCATCCAGGACCGCACATCATTGATGGCGGCGTCAAAGGGCTGAGGGACCGACATTCATCGCGTGAACGAGCAGGTTGACGTCAGGAACGTTCACGCGACGGATCGACTGATTGACCGCATCTCGGAAGGTGAGCCCTGCCTCCTGGCTGAACTTCTTGAGCAGCATGGCCACATCATCGTCAAGCGTGAGCGTTGTACGCATAGGGCCAGCCTCCCCTGGGGACATCAACGCATCAGTTCATGATGTGTTGATGTCTCTCACGGTGCGTTCGGCTGCCTCAAGCGCTCCTTCGATATGCCCCGCGTAATGCGTCGCGGTCTCCGTGGATGACCAGTGCAGTCGGCTGCCCAATTGTGGTTCCTGGTAACCGGCGTGGCCGAACAGTGAGTGGTCAGCCGCGCTCGGAACGTAGTCCTCTGCAGATGCAGCAGGATTCGTCCACCGCTCACGGGACCAATCCTGGATCTGGAGTTGCTGCGGAACCCCCGCACGAGAGCCGAAGATGCGTGCCAGTTGCGCGCGCACATCAGTTTCATCTAGACCGCCGGGCTGACTCGCGCGGGCAAAACCGAAGATCGCGGCTGGCGATCCATCAGGCCCAGAGAGGTCGTGCATCTCATGCAGGGGCCCCACTCGACTGATCGCTGCGCCAGCGAGTCCATCGGTGCGCCAGAAGGGCTCGTCATACATCGCGACGACCTTGATCGTTTCGCTCATCCACACTGGCGTGCGCAGGGCAACGGCCATGAGACTCTTGGGGAGAGCATGAGGCAGCCGCATCGTCATCACTGCAACTGCCGGTGGCACCGCGATCACCACATGCTGGGGCTGCCATGAACCGTCTGCAGTGTTCACGCTCAGATCATCGGAGATCTCTACGACGGGCTGACCCACAAGCACTGTGCCCTCCGGCAGGTGGCCGGCCAGAGCACCAGTCAATGAGGCGGCCCCGTGGGCAAAACGATGCGCTGGCCCATCAATCGGGTTTCCCGGATACCGGTGCACTTCGTCCCGCTCATCGATCATCGCATCACCAACGATGTGCTGAGGGAATGTTGCGATGCCAAAGCGATCGGTCATTGCGCGAACTCGTTGTTCACCATCCCAGAACCACGATGCGCCGAGATCCAGCGGATCGGACAGAAGTCGTCCGCCGATTCGGGGCCGCGCTTCGAGCACGGTGACCGTGCGACCACTTCGGTGCACGGCCTCAGCGACGGCCAACCCACTGATGCCTGCGCCAATGACGACGACGTCCGACTGACGCACGAGTTGCTCTCTTCCTGATCATTCATCCCGACAAAACCCGCCTGACCTTCGCACATCATGCGGTTAACTCCGCCGTAACACGCGAGGGTCCAGTATTGGCGTATCAGCGATGGGCACGATCGGCATGTCCGCGGGTGGCAGCAAAGTACGGCGAGAGGGTGGGCGATGGACAAGCAGTCTGAATTCGTGCTTCGAACTATCGAGGAGCGCGATATCCGCTTCGTCCGACTCTGGTTCACCGATGTGATTGGCACCTTGAAGTCGGTCGCAATCGCTCCGGCCGAACTCGAGGGGGCATTCGCCGAGGGCATCGGCTTCGACGGGTCCGCGATCGAGGGTTTCGCCCGGGTCTACGAGTCCGACATGCTCGCGAAGCCAGATCCGTCGACCTTCTCGCTGCTCCCGTGGCGAAACGAGGGCCCCGGGGTCGCTCGGCTCTTCTGCGACATCCTCATGCCCGACGGCTCGCCGTCGTATGCCGATCCTCGCTTCGTCCTCCAGCGGACCTTGACGAAGGCCGCTGACCTCGGCTTCACCTTTTACACCCACCCCGAGGTCGAGTTCTACCTGTTCAAGGAGGCGCCCGTTCCCGGACGTCAGCCGCTACCTGCCGATAGTTATGGCTATTTCGACAACACCCCGCATGGTGTTGCGCAGGACTTCAGGCGGCAGGCCATCACGATGCTTGAGCAGATGGGCATCTCGGTCGAGTTCTCGCACCACGAGGGTGGGCCCGGCCAGCAGGAGATCGACCTGCGGTATGCCGATGCGCTCACGACCGCCGACAATCTTATGACCTTCAAGCTCGTCATCCAGGAGGTCGCGCTCGAGCAGGGTCTGTTTGCATCGTTCATGCCCAAGCCGCTCCGCGACCACCCTGGCAGTGGCATGCATACCCACCTTTCACTTTTCGAGGGAGATCGCAACGCATTCTTTGAGGCTGGCGCTGAGTACCAGCTCTCCAAGGTCGCTCGCTCCTTCATCGCCGGACTCATCACACACGCCCCCGAGATCACGGCGGTGACGAATCAGTGGGTGAACTCCTATAAGCGTCTTGCAGGTGGCGCCGAGGCGCCGGCCTGGGTGTGCTGGGGCCACAACAACCGATCGGCCATGATCCGCGTGCCGATGTACAAGCCGGCGAAGGGCAACAGCACGCGCATCGAGGTGCGCTCCTTGGACAGCGCGACGAATCCGTACCTCGCCTTCGCCGTACTCCTCGCGGCCGGGCTCAAGGGCATCGAGGAGGGGTACGAACTGCCCGCCGGAGCCGAGGACGATGTCTGGACGCTTACCCCCGCTGAGCGCCGTGCGATGGGCATGAAGCCGCTTCCGTCGAGCCTCAACCAGGCCATCACGGCGATGGAGCGGTCCGAACTCGTTGCAGAGACTCTCGGTGAGCATGTCTTCGACTTCTTCCTGCGCAATAAGCAGGCAGAGTGGGAGGAATACCGGCGTCAGGTGACGCAGTGGGAGCTGGACCGCTACCTTCCAATGCTGTGAGCACCCTCGACCCGACCATCCATCCGACCGTTCTCGTCATCCAGAACGACGCGACCGATCCGCCGCTGCTTGCGGGGGAGTGGCTGAGCGAGGCCGGGATTCGTTTAACCGTCCTTGACGCGTGGGCGGGTGACCTCGTGCCTCGGCGAGTCGAGTCAGGGATTTCCGGGATCCTAGTCCTCGGAGGCGCCCCGAATGCCCACGATGATCGTGCAGCCCCCTGGCTCGCTGATGTTCGGGCGCTGCTCGCCGACGCAGTCTCGAACGACACCCCGGTCCTTGGGCTGTGCCTCGGCGGCCAGTTGCTGGCAGCGGCCCTCGGCGGCCGGGTTGAACGTTCCCCGATCACCGAGGTGGGCCTTGTCTACGTGGAGCGGACGGAGGCGGGGCTCACTGACCGTCTCGTCTCGCAACTTCAGGCCCCGGGGGATCTCATCCCCGCGACCCAGTGGCATCAGGACCACATCACCGAGCTCCCCGATGGAGCGGTCGTCCTCCTCACCAATCCGGCCTGCCGAGTGCAGGCATTCCGCGTTGGCGAGCACGCCTACGGGCTGCAGATGCATCCGGAGGTCGATGCCGACGCCTTCGATGAATGGTCGACCGAGCATGACGATGCCCTTGAGCGCTCGGGGCGCACCGGTGCCCAGGCCGCCGCCGAGGTGCGAGCCGAGCAGGGAGCCCTCATCGCGACCTGGCGGCCGATGATCCTGGGCTGGGCCGAGCTGATCTGGGCTTACGCCACCGACCGGCGTTGACGATGACGAGCGATGCGGCCCTCGCACGGCTCGGGTTCATCGAACTCGATCGCGCCCAGCGGATTATTGCGGCGGAGTCGTTCTCTCTCATCATGGCCGATGGCGAGGCTCAACCCCATGTGCTCGAAGGTCTGGGTGCATCGGCAGATCCTGATCAGGCACTGCTGCTGTTCGGCCGGATCCTCGAGGCCTGCGACCATCCGGCTCGCCGGCGAATGGGGTCGGCGCTCCTCGCGGACGAGGACCTGCGCGGGCGGCTTTTCGATGTTCTTGGGATGTCGGAGGCGCTCGGTGAATTCCTCGTCCGCCATCCGGGCAACTGGGAGATTCTCGTCGACGCACAGGCGCTGGCCGTTGCTCCATCGGCGTCCCGCACCCGTCGGGAGATGCTGATGGCCGTTGGAGCTGAGCCCTCCTCGGCCGAGCCGGTCGCATCGGGTGAACTCCTCGCCGCACTCGATGCGCTGCGCGTTGCCTATCGCACGCATCTGCTCGGCATCGCTGCGCGCGATATTTCTGGACTGGCATCGATGGATGCCGTGGGGACCTGGCTCTCCGACCTCGCTGAAGCTGTTCTCGAGGCCGCCCTTGCCATTGCTCGGGCTGGGCTTCCCGCCGGGGCTGTGCCATGCCGGCTGGCGGTTATCGGTATGGGCAAATGCGGAGGCCGCGAACTCAATTACGTGAGCGATGTCGACGTTATCTTCGTGGCTGAGGCACATCACGATGGCGACGAGGCTGGGGCCTTACGAACCGCGACTCAGCTCGCGAGCGGCCTCATGCGGGCCTGTACGGCCGTGACCTCTGAGGGGACGATCTGGGAGGTCGACCCCGCTCTGCGACCGGAGGGCAAGCAGGGGGCGCTCGTTCGGACGATTGAGTCGCATGTCGGGTATTACGAGCGTTGGGCGAAGACCTGGGAGTTCCAAGCGTTGCTCAAGGCTAGGCCATCTGCTGGGGATCTTGAACTCGGCGGCCGGTATGTCGATGCTGTCGCGCCGTTTGTCTGGGGAGCGGTCGATCATCCGGGATTCGTCGAAGACGTGCAGGCCATGCGCCGCAGGGTCGAGGAGCATGTACCTGCGCGCCTAGGCGACCGTGAGTTGAAGCTTGGTCCCGGAGGCCTGCGCGATGTCGAGTTCTCCGTCCAACTCCTTCAGCTCGTCCATGGCCGCAGCGACGTCATGCTCCGCAGTCCCACGACGCTTGTCGCACTCGAGGCTCTCGCCACCTGGGGTTACGTCGGCCGGGACGATGCATCGACCCTCGCTGCGGCGTACCGATTCCTGCGGACCCTCGAGCACCGAATCCAACTGCACCGGCTGCGCCGGACCCACACGATGCCCGATAACGATCCGGACCTGCGACGACTTGGCCGGTCGCTGGGCTATCGCTCAGAGCCCATCACCGAGCTTGTCGCCGAGTGGCGCCGGCACGCCCGCGAGGTGCGGCGCATCCACGAAAAGTTGTTCTACCGGCCCCTGCTTCAGGCCGTCGCCCGCCTCGATGCAGGGGAGGCGCGCCTGACCCCTGAGGCTGCCGAACAGCGACTCCATGCGCTTGGCTACGCCGATCCGGCAAGCGCGCTGCGGCATTTGCAGTCGCTGACCTCGGGGGTGAGCCGCCGGGCGGCGATTCAGCGGACGCTGCTGCCGGTGCTCCTCGGCTGGTTCGCAGACGCGCCCGACCCCGATGCCGGCCTCCTCGGCTTCCGTCGAGTGAGTGATGCCCTCGGCTCGACCCACTGGTACCTCCGGCTCCTACGCGACGAGTCCGCAGCGGCGGAGCGGATGGCGCAGGTGCTCGCGAGCAGTCGTTACGCAACCGACTTGCTCCTGCGAGCCCCGGAGTCGGTCGCGCTGCTCGCCGATGACACCGAGCTTGCTCCGAGATCGCTCGCGATGCTTCTTGTGGAGGCGAATGCGGCCCTGGCTCGTCACGATGATCCGGAGGCTGCGGTTGCCGCAGTCCGGTCGCTGCGGCGGCGTGAATTGTTCCGCACGGCGGTCGCGGAACTCGTTCATGTCTCGGGGGTCGACCAGACCGGGGTGTCGCTGAGCGATGTTGCGAGCGCAACGATGTCGGCTGCTCTCCAGGTCGCGATGAGCGTGGTCGAGGGATTGACGGGTGAGCCACTTCCGATGCGGTTCACGATCATCGGCATGGGCCGTTTCGGCGGCCATGAACTGGGCTTCGGAAGCGACGTCGACGTCATGTTCGTCTACGAGCCCATCAAGGGCGCAGATGAGCAGGCAGCGAATTCGGCGGCATTCTCGGTCGCCAATGAGCTCAGGCGACTGCTGATGACGCCATCGCAGGACCCGCCCGTCGACGTCGATGCAGACCTACGACCCGAGGGCAAGCAGGGCGCGCTCGTTCGCTCCCTTGACTCCTATCGTGCCTACTACGAGCGATGGTCTTCTGGGTGGGAGGCCCAGGCCCTCCTTCGAGCCGACGTCGCGGCGGGTGACGGGGAACTTGGCGCGGCCTTCCTCGAACTCATCGACGGGCTGCGCTACCCGCCCGGTGGGATCGGTGATGACCAGGTGCGCGAGATCAGGCGGCTGAAGGCCCGCATGGAGTCCGAAAGGCTCCCGAGGGGAGCTGACCCCACGCTCCACACGAAACTCGGTCGGGGTGGGCTCAGCGATGTCGAATGGGTTGTTCAGGTCATCCAGATGCAGCACGCCCACGCGATCCCGGCTCTGCGAACGACTCGAACCCTCGATGCGCTGGCTGCGATGGAGGCAGTTGGACTCGTCTCGGCCTCGGACGCCGCATCCCTGCGAGCCGCCTGGCGACTGGCCACCGGGGTGCGTGACGCCACGATGCTCGTGCGCGGCAGGGCGTCCGACATGGTCCCGACCGACTTGCGCGATCTCGCCGGGGTTGCCCACGTGCTGGGCTATCCGGCTGGGGAGTCGGGCCGGCTGCTCGAGGACTACCGTCGAGTGACCCGCAGGGCGCGCCAGGTGGTCGAGCGGCTCCTCTACGGTGAGACCGCGGAAGACTGATGAGCGAGCGGGAGGCGCTGACGGGCAATAGGTTTTCCGTTAACCCGCACAATACCGACCAAGTGTATATCCCCCCTATACATTGACCATCTAGGGCGGCTAACGTAACGTCATGGTGAAGGCAATGACGCACCGCGAGATGGCGGGGGCGATGTCGACGAATGGCTGCACGAGCAAGCCGGGTAAGGGCGATCACGAGAAGTGGTACTGCCCCTGCGGCCAGCACGTGACCGTGGTCACCCGCCCGGGCATCGTGTCGCCGGGGCTAGTTCGCGAAGCGATCCGGCGACTTGTGTGCCTACCGAAGGGGTAGTTGCAGTGAAGTACACCGTGCATGCACGACGATGGGAGCATGGTTGGGAGCTCCACGTGGATGGAGTCGGCGTGACGCAGACTCGTGTCTTGGAGCACGCCACGGGTCAGGTGTGCGATCTCGTCGAGACGATGATCGACAGTCGTCCCGCCGAGGATGACATCGAAGTGACCCTCGACGTTGGCGACCTAGGCTCGCGGGTGCAAGAGGTCCGCGAGATGACCGCTCAAGCATGCGACCTCCAGCGCCGCGCCGCCACGGCCAGCCGTCAAGTGGTCGCTGACATGCGTTCGGTGGGCTTATCCGTGTCCGACATCGCGACCGTGCTCGGCGTGTCTCGGGGGCGCGTGTCGCAACTCATCGCCGACGCGCCCGAGTCAACAGTTTCCGTGACGAGCAGAACTCGCCGCCCGGTAACCACGCGAGCCTGAGGGCAGTATGCCGGCTAGCACTCGCCCGTCAGGGCCAGCACCGCCGATCAAGCCATGAGCTGGACCAGTAGGGCCCGCGAGGAAGAGCCCCCGAAGACTGAGTCTGCGGGGGCTCTCCTGTTCCCCTGACGCGCGAGGCGAATCGACGCGGAGGGAGTCGGTGGCGATTAGATATCGTAGTAGAGCTCGAACTCGTGCGGATGCGGGCGCAGGCGAATTGGGTCGACTTCGTACGTTCGCTTATAGCTTATCCATGTCTCGATGAGGTCGGCCGGGAAGACCCCGCCGGCCTGCAGGTAGTCGTTGTCCGACTCTAGGGCGGTGAGGACCGCATCGAGTGAGCCCGGAACCTGCGGGATGCTCGCCAACTCGTCTGGCGGCAGCTCGTAGAGATCCTTGTCGACTGGGGCCATCGGCTCGATCTTGTTCTTGATGCCGTCGAGCCCGGCCATCAGCTGTGCCGAGAACGCCAGGTACGGGTTGCTCGACGGGTCGGGCACGCGGAACTCGATCCGCTTGGCCTTCGGCGAGTTGCCAGTGACCGGGATGCGGATGCAGGCCGAGCGGTTGCGTGCCGAGTAGACGAGGTTGACGGGGGCCTCGTAGCCGGGCACGAGACGGTGGTAACTGTTGACGGTCGGGTTCGTGAAGGCGAGCAGCGACGGCGCGTGGTGCAGGAGGCCGCCGATGTACCAGCGGGCGATGTCGGAGAGCCCGCCGTAGCCGCGCTCGTCATAGAAGAGCGGCTTGCCGTCCTTCCAGAGCGACTGGTGGCAGTGCATGCCGGAGCCGTTATCGCCGAAGAGCGGCTTGGGCATGAACGTCGCCGACTTGCCATGCGCCCACGCGACATTCTTGATGACGTACTTGAAGAGCATGAGCTCATCGGCGGCAGCGGTGAGGGAGTTGAACCGGTAGTTGATCTCGCCCTGTCCGGCCGTGCCCACCTCGTGGTGCGAACGCTCGACGTGGAGTCCCACCGCGAGGAGTTTGGTGACCATGTCGTCGCGGATATCTGCGAAGTGGTCGACCGGCGGGACGGGGAAGTAGCCGCCCTTGTAGCGGGTCTTGTAGCCGCGGTTGCCGCCCTCCTCCGAACGGCCGGTGTTCCAGGCGCCCTCGATGGAGTCGATGTGGTAGTAGGACTCGTGCTGGTTCGTCTCGAATCGGACGTCGTCGAAGACGTAGAACTCGGCCTCGGCGCCGAAGTAGACGGTGTCGGCGATGCCGGTCGAGATGAGGTACGCCTCGGCCTTCGCGGCGACGTTGCGCGGATCGCGACTGTACTTCTCATCGGTGAACGGGTCGCGAATCGAGAAGTTCATGACAAGGGTCTTCGCCGACCGGAACGGGTCGATGAAGGCGGTGGACGGGTCCGGGATGAGCTTCATATCGGACTCATGGATGGCCTGGAAGCCGCGGATCGATGACCCGTCGAACATGAGGCCATCATCGAAGACCGCCTGATCGAATGACTCGACCGGCATGTTGAAGTGCTGCATGACGCCGGGCAGGTCGATGAATCGGACGTCGACGAACCGGACGTCCTCGTCCTTGATGTACTTCAGGACCTCTTGCGAATTCTTGAACATGATTCCTCCTGCACCGAGTTGGTGCTGTGTCTAGCCCTGTGGGGCTTCGCCTCGCTGATGGAATTTCGGGGGGTTCTTCGTGCGAACGATCGCAAGACTATGAAGCGGCTGTGACGCGGGAGTGTCTCGGTTGTTTCGACCGTGTTAACGACCATGTTTCGTCGGGGTCGTCCTCTGCGTTGGGGTCTTGACTGGTCGGGGCGTCCGTGGCCCCGCAGAGGAGATCAAACGGTTCACGCTAGGTCACGGAGTTCCCCTTGTTCAGAATATCCACGTTTTCGTGGGTGGACGTAACCGCCGAGATTGGTACTCGGGCATTGACCTTCTCATCGCAGATGTCTCGGTCGAACTTCGAGGGCTTAGCGGAGGAGTACCCCAACCTACACGTCTCTTCAGGCGGTCAGGGCTGGAAGCCGGTCGCACGGCTGGCCGAGTCTTCAACCAGTATCGTGGAGAGAAGGTAGTGGCCATCCACGTCGTGCGGGAGAGCATCACGCGCACCGTTGACGGGGAGGAGCAGTGGGAGTTCGGCACTGATTTCGCAGTGGTGTTCGAGTTTTCTGCCGGTGCGGTCTGCATTTCCAAGTCCCGGACCGCTCCATTGAATGGACTTGGGACCACCAGCCCGGTGAGGGTTACGAAGTTCGCCGCGTCTGGCTTCGCCTTGACGACCTAACGATGGATTCCCCTAGCTGACAGGCATCTCGTTGATAGTCGGCGCGCGGCGGCTAGCTAGCAACGGCTTGATCTACTGTGTTGCTCGGTGTCAAGGCGAGTCGAGGCGCTCAGGCCGACCGCTGGGACTCGGCCCCTGAAGAGGGCGCATCCGCGAGGCGTCAGAACTCGAAGTCGTCAAATGAAAGTACGCCGAAACCATTTGTGCGCAACGATCGCTGCGTCAACGTTATCCAGCGGGTCGCGCTCCCCATAGTTGGCCCGGGTTCAGACGCCAGAGGCGGCTCCATCGGAAATTGCGGGGTTGGTGAGGGATTCGGAAAGGTCTCGCTTTGCCGGATTCTTGAATCTATGACGGTCCAAAAGGCATCAGCACTGACGGGTACGTGTCCCATTTCAGTCCCGTGTCACCCCGCTAGACGATGAAATCTGTGGGTTACCGCGCTTGGCTCACACGGTTGAATGTTTTTAGGCGGCGGGTAGCCGCCATCGCGCTCGACTGGTCCGCGAGCATCCTGCTCTCTCGCGTGATCTCCACCTGGTTGATGTCGGCCTCGTCCGGTCAGCGACTGCTCGGAATTTCGGTGGTGCGGGTGGACGGTGGCAGGGTGCCTCTGTGGCAAGTGTTCGTCCGCACGCTCCTCATTTGCCTCATCAGTCCCGCGGTCGTGTACGACAACACTGGGCGCGGCTTCCACGATCGGGCGGTCGGCAGTGTTGCGATCCGGGCAAAACGCCCGGACCAGCGGACCTGAACTCCAGTACGGGCGGGTTCATGTCGCTGCGCGGCAACGAACTGGCCCTCAGAGCGACATCAACCCGCCCAAACCGTCTTCGCCTGGCGCTGCGGGAGGTCCTCACGCACGAATGCGTACGCACATCCGCACCGTTTCACCCGTGGAGCACATCATCACCGCGGCCTCGCCCGGTCGAGTTCTACTCGCTCCTCACCGAGGTGCTGGAGATCATCAGGGTCAATCCGTATGGCCATCAGCAGCCCTACGAAAAATATGTCGGCGGGCTGAGCGGATGCTTTTCCAAAAGAGGCTGCTTCCAACATCGGCTGGTCTACGACGGTCGCGAGCTCGACCCACCCGGCGCCCGACTGCTCGACCAGTTGAATCGCTGCCGGCCCGGCGTTTTCGGGAATGCAGAGGAGTCCGGTGCCGAGAGCGACTCGTTGGGAAGTGGAAGTTCACCTTGTCGTTACTGGCCGAAGGCGAACCGGTCCGACCGGGATCGAGTGGTCGTTCCGAACTGAGGGTGCGGTTCGCATTCGATCCGGATCGCCGTGCGATCCTGCTGGTGGCTGGAGACAAGGCTGGGAATTGGCAGAAGTGGTATCGAGTCAACATCCCGCTCGCTGACGAACGCTTGACAGGGCACCTTGGTCGACGACACAAGGAAGGGGATCATGACCAGGAGCCTTGAGGATTTGCTGCGCGAACGCCCTGTCGATCGGGACGCGGTTGATGCGAACAAGAAGCGCTTGCTGGATGCGGTCCGGGCCTACCGGCTGCGCGATTTGCGCGAGGCGTCGAACCTGACCCAGGTAGAACTCGCCTCGCTACTCCATGTCAGTCAGAACCGCGTCTATCGTATTGAGCACGGACAGATCGAACACTCCCAAGTCGACACCCTCCGAAAGTACGTCGAAGCACTTGGCTGCACGTTGCACGTCGAGGTTGAGTATGGGGACGAGCGCATCCAGATGGCGTAGTCCCTCGTTCTTGACAGATCCCTACACATGGCGTGAGTCCGTCGAGTCGGGTCGTCACTGTGCGAACGCTACTTTCGATAGGACGATCATCCGGCAGGAGCGTTCGCAATGTCCAAGTATGCCCGCCTGCCCCTGCGTGAGGTCATCGAGAACATGCAGCCCGAATAGTGTCGTGACGCGCTCGGGACTGCAAAGCGCCAGCCAAAACCCGAGGCACCCGAGCCCTTGCTCGATCCATGCATGACGTCGAAGTAGTCGGTGCGGCCGTCAAGGCCGTCCGGCGCTAGACATTGTTGGGCTTGCAACCAACCAAGTCGTTCAAAACGATTGACGTGCGACTTCCGTACCCCAAGAATTGACTCAGGAGCGTGTGCCCGAAATGCTGCGCCGAGTCGCTCGTAGTGGGATGTTGCCGTGGATAGACCGTTCTGGATCTAGTGGTGGGTCTCGTCGTGTCATTGACCCCAGATTGTGAGCCCTAGGTAGGGATTGATTCTGGGCGGATGCATGAGCGGCACACGCTCCTAGGTTAATTTTCGATGCCCGGAGATTTCGCGAGGCGATAAGGAGAACGTACGATGGTCACCTACCAGTACAAGTGTGAACTCGATGGTCCCACCGACATTGACCGGCCAATGGGTGAGGCAACCCAGACCACCGAATGCCCGGTTTGCCGTCAGCAAGCGCAACGAGTTTTTTCAATTCCACGGGTATCCGTGGTTGATCAAAAGCGAATGAAACTAATTGACTCAACCAAGGCGACGAGTGACCGGCCTGAAGTAGTTACTTCAATACCCAATGACGGTCGGCGCAAGACTCAGCCGATGGCTCCCAACAATCCACTCCTGCAAAAACTCCCCAGACCCTAAACATGAAAGGTGCGGGCTCCCCGGAAGGGGGCCCGCACCTTGTCATTGAGGAGGCTCACCAGGGATAGGGAGCCCACTTGCCTTCGACGTGGTCTGCCCAACGTGACATCGGCACATCCATGCCACCGGATGCAACGCTGCCCTTGACCTGCGAGGGGCCACTTGCATTCGGTGCGATATCCATATCGAAGATTGCCTTCGGGATGTATACCGTCGAGCAAGCATTCGGGATGTCAACGACGCCAGAGAGGCGACCTTCGACCGGTGCCGTGCCCAAGATCATGTAGGCCTGAATCGGCGTGTACCCGAACTTAACGAGGTAGTCAATCGCGTGCAGGTTCGCACGTTGGTAGGCCAAGAATGAATCCAGATACTTCTGCTCGCCATCCAAAGTCACCGAGGTGCCCGAGAAAGCCAACCATTCGCTGTACTGCGGATCGGTATTGCCGGGCATGAAGATCGCATTTTCGGAGACACCGTACTTCTCCATGCCGCCCTTGATGATGTCGACACCAAGATCCAAGAAACCGCCCATCTCAATGGCTCCGCAGAAGGTGATTTCACCGTCGCCCTGTGAGAAGTGGAGGTCGCCAAAGGACAAATTCGCTCCATCAACAAACACGGGGTAGAAAACTCGGGTGCCCTTTGTGAAGTTCTTGATGTCCTGGTTGCCGCCATTTTCGCGAGGTGGTGCGGTACGTGCAGCTTCACCAGCAACGCGGTCGTAATCGGCGCCCTTCAACTTGCCCAAGATTGCGCTGTCCGGGTTCGGTGGCAGCGCAAGCGGTGGCACTCTGGTTGGGTTGGTCTTGATGAGGTCAGTCTCACGCTTGGTCCACTTAGCCAGCAGTTCGGCAGATGGGGCCGTGCCCATGAGACCGGGATGGAAGATTCCGGTGTAGGAAACACCGGGGATGTGGCGAGATGTTGCCTTGCCACCCCTGAAGTCCCAGATCGCCTTGTAGGCATCCGGGAACTGATCAACCAAGAAACCGCCGCCATTTTCCAGTGGGAAAACACCCGTGTAGCCCCAGCCTTCACCGGAGATCCCGTCACGATTGTCGACGAGGCGATCACCATCTGGGTCACCGCATGGACCACCATCGAGGATGTCAACGACAAGTAGGTCTCCTGGCTTAGCGCCTTCAACCCGAAATGGGCCCGAGAGAACGTGCACACCGGCTAGCGGCGCATCGCGCACATCGTCGGCCGAATCGTTATTGCGGATGGCACCGTCGAACCACTCACGGCAATCCGCGTGGAAGCTGTCACCTGGCTGCACCGTGACATTGTGCGGGATATCTGGATGCCAGCGGTTGTGTCCGACGTGCTTTTGGTCCGTGAATGACTTTTTGTTGTCTAGCGGGAAAAGATTCTTAGGCATAATTACTCCACTAAATATTGATTGAGGAATGCGTAATGAATAAGCGAGCCACGGTGATCAGGCCGTTGCCGGCGCGCGCATCTTGACATACAGACCGCCGAACACCACAACGCCAAACACTGCCAAAATAATGGCCAAGGTGTTGGCGTTGATGTCAGCAATACGTCCGGTAAGGATTAAAAATGCCGGGATTAATCCAGTGACGATGCCCTCAACAGCCGCAACCGCACCGGTGTATCTGCCTACGCCGTCGCGCTTACGTGCGAGTAGGAGGAAGAAGAGTAACCACAGGAAGGCCCAGTAGAGCCAGATAACCCCGAAGACGGGGTCTCCCGCGTCGAATGAAATCAACGAGTAAACAACCGCTGCAATCACCACATAAAGCGAAAACATCCCTAGTCCGGTGCCATCGAGTCCCCACATAAGGTTGCACGCGACATACAAGTACGTGAAACCGAACAGATAAAGACCCGATGCTCCAATGATTTTTGTCATGTCACCGTCAGCATTAATGATCAAATACGTGGGTACCACAACTTGCAGGAGCCCAACGAAAATATTTAGCGGTGCTGCAGATTTACCGTCTATCCAGCCGAGCAACATCGTCCCATTTAGGAAGAGAATTGCACCGACATATAGCAACCCAACTGCGCCCATTTGCGCCACCTTTCATGTGCACGCTGCTACCCCCCAAGAGCGGGCAGCGTGCGCGTCGATTCGCCTACGCCGTAAGGTCCTCGCCCAATGGCGCTGTGTCAAGAGGAATCGACTTTTTGGCATCAACAATTTCTCCTGCGGGGTATGTTTCTACTTGAGGGCCTCATCTGATCCGGGCGAAGGAATGGTGTTTATGGCTTACGCGGTAGCACCTTGGTCACCTAGCGCCGGCCAACACTTGCTGGAGATGTTGTCCCCTGAAGAGAGGCTGATCCTCCCGGCCCTGCAGTCAATCCAGCACGGTTTTGGTTTTGTACCAAAGGATGCTGTCGCTCTCGTTGCGACGGCACTTAATGTCTCCGTCGCCGATGTACACGGTGTCCTCACCTACTACCACGATCTGCGCACCACACCTCCTGCGCCTGTAACCGTTGCCGTGTGTGTCGCTGAGGCCTGTCAGGCAACCGGGGCCCGCGAACTTGTTTCCCACCTGCACCGCACTCTCGCCGCAGTGGGTGAGCGATCGGTCGATGGTGAAGTCGACCTGGTCGAGGTTTTCTGCCTCGGGAACTGCGCACTCGGCCCCGCTGCACTGATTAATGGGCGATTGGTCGGACGACTTTCGCCCGCCACTTTTGCCGACGTACTCGATGATGCGCGAGCCACCAGATGACCGTAAGCGTCTATGTGCCAAGTGACAGCGCCGCAACGTCGGTCGGCGCAAATGCGGTTGCCAAAGCAATTGTGGCCGAGTCCACGCAACGAAATCTGGAAATCAAACTCGTGCGCAATGGCTCCCGCGGACTGCTCTGGTTGGAGCCCCTTGTTGAGGTAGCAACCGCCGAGGGCAGGGTGGGTTACGGACCGGTAACCGCGGCTGATGTTGCTGCACTTTTCGATTCGGATTTCTTAACCGGGGCAGATAATATTTTTTCTGTTGGCTTGGTTGACAAAATCCCATGGCTAGCCGATCAGCAGCGAGTCACTTTTTCGCGCGTCGGAGTTATTGACCCACTAGACATCAGCGACTACGAAGCCCACGGGGGCCTTGTTGGCTTACGCGTAGCAATTGCACTCGATCAGTCCGCCATAGTTGACGAGGTACTTGCGTCCGGCTTACGCGGTCGCGGGGGAGCTGGGTTCCCCGCCGCCATCAAATGGCGCACCGTGATGGATGCCAGCTCAGACCAAAAATATGTCTGTTGCAACGCCGATGAAGGTGACAGCGGCACCTTTGCCGACCGGATGTTGATGGAGGGTGATCCGTTCACTCTTATCGAAGGCATGACGATCGCCGGCATTGCAGGTGGAGCTACCAAGGGCCTGATCTACATCAGATCTGAATATCCAGATGCAATCACCACAATGAAAGCCGCCTTACTGAGCGCGCGCGAATACGGGTTGCTCGGTGCAGACGTACTTGGGGGCGGTAAGACCTTTGATATTTCGATAAGAGTGGGTGCTGGCTCATACGTGTGCGGTGAAGAAACCGCGATGCTCGAAAGCCTTGAGGGCAAACGTGGGATGGTGCGAGCCAAGCCACCAATCCCGGCGCTGCACGGTTTATTCGGTGCACCCACGATCGTCAACAATGTTTTGACGCTGGCCACCGTGCCTATGATCATGGCTCAGGGGGCGGCGGCCTACCAAGCCTTGGGCTCCGACCGCTCACGCGGCACCCAGGTGTTTCAACTAGCCGGCAACATTGCCCGCGGCGGGATCGTCGAACGCGCCTTCGGCATTAGCCTCCACGCGCTCGTGCATACCTATGGCGGCGGCACCAGCTCTGGTCGACCGGTGCGCTCGGTGCAAGTCGGTGGCCCACTCGGTGCTTACTTCCCGGCCAGCGGGCTAGACGTCGCCATGGATTATGAAGCGCTCATCGCCGCTGGCGGCATGCTCGGGCACGGGGGCATCGTCGTATTCGACGACTCAGTAGATATGGCCCAGCAGGCGCGCTTCGCGATGGAGTTTTGCGCGAAAGAGTCCTGCGGCAAGTGCACATCGTGCCGAGTTGGGTCAGTGCGTGGCGTCGAGGTGATCGACAAAGTCATGAACAACATTGATCGGACCGCGAATCTTGACCTCCTCACTGACCTGTGCGACCTTATGACCTATGGCTCGCTCTGTGCTATGGGTGGGTTGACACCGATGCCAGTTCTCAGTGCACTTCGCGAGTTTCCGGAGGATTTTCAAAAATGACAATCATGCGCGAACTGGACTACGGCACCCCGAGTAAGACCGCTGATGTCACCGTGGCTGTCGAGATTGACGGTCACCGGGTCTCGGTGCCCGTCGGCACCTCAGTGCTGCGCGCTGCGAGCGAGGCTGGGATTCCCGTCCCGAAACTTTGCGCTACCGATTCACTCGAGCCATTCGGATCATGCCGCCTGTGCCTAGTCGAAATTGACGGGAAGAAGGGCACGCCCGCGTCCTGCACTACCCCGTGTGAGGACGGAATGCGGGTTCACACCACTTCGCCAAAAATTGATCGGTTGCGCCGTGGGGTCATGGAGCTCTACATCTCTGACCACCCACTTGATTGCCTAACCTGCCCGGCCAACGGAGACTGCGAACTACAGGACATGGCGGGAGTCGTTGGGTTGCGCGATGTGCGCTACGGGTATGCCGGTGAGAACCACTTAGATGCACCGACCGACGACAGTAATCCTTATTTCTCCTTTGACGAAAGTAAGTGCATCGTTTGTAGCCGTTGCGTGCGTGCGTGCAGTGAAGTTCAAGGCACATTCGCGCTCACCATTGAGGGCCGGGGTTTCAATTCAAAGGTCAGCCCAGGCGGCCTCAATTTCCTTGAGAGTGAATGTGTGTCATGCGGGGCCTGCGTGCAGGCGTGCCCAACATCGACCCTCCAGGAAAAGGCCGTTATTCAACTTGGTATGCCTACCCGCACCGTGCTGACCACCTGCGCCTATTGCGGTGTTGGATGCACCTTTAAGGCTGAAATGCGCGGTGACGAACTCGTACGCATGGTGCCTTATAAGGACGGTGGGGCCAATGAAGGGCATTCGTGCGTCAAAGGTCGCTTCGCTTTTGGCTACGCCTCCCACCCGGATCGCGTGCTTAATCCGATGATTCGCGAATCCATCGCTGACCCTTGGCTGGAGGTGACTTGGGACGAGGCCATCGGCTACGCCGCCAAAAAGCTCAAGGCAATTCAAGCGAAGCACGGCGTCGACAGTATCGGTGGCATCACCTCATCGAGATGTACGAACGAAGATGTGTATGTGGTGCAAAAACTTGTGCGCGCCGCATTCGGTAACAACAACGTTGATACCTGTGCCCGGGTTTGCCACTCACCAACCGGATATGGCCTCAAGCAAACCTTCGGTACCTCGGCCGGCACCCAAGACTTCAAGTCGGTTGACGAGGCTGACGTCATCTTGGTGATCGGCGCCAACCCGACCGAGGCCCATCCTGTATTTGGTTCACGCATGAAACGCCGCCTGCGCGCCGGTGCAAAACTGATAGTGATCGACCCAAGGCGCACCGATCTGGTGCGCTCACCTCACATCGAAGCCGACTATCACCTGCAACTGCAACCCGGTACCAATGTTGCTGTCGTCAATGCCTTAGCTCACGTCATCTTTACTGAAGGACTATTCGACGAGGCCTTCGTGGCTAGTCGCTGTAATGACGAGTCATTCGCAGCGTGGGCGGAGTTCATCAACCTGCCTGAAAACAGCCCGGAGTCGGTGGCTAAGCAATCTGGGGTGCCAGCGGAGGAGATGAAGGGTGCGGCCCGACTTTACGCCGCCGGCCCAAACTCGGCGATCTACTACGGGCTTGGAGTTACCGAGCACAGCCAGGGCTCAACGATGGTGATGGGTATGGCTAATTTGGCCATGCTCACTGGCAATGTTGGACGCGTCGGTGTTGGCGTAAATCCCCTACGCGGGCAAAATAACGTGCAGGGCTCCTGCGACATGGGTTCGTTCCCGCATGAGTTTACCGGCTACCGTCATGTTTCTGACGACACCGTTCGCGAGCAATTCGAGACCCTCTGGGGACGCGAATTGCAATCCGCACCTGGGCTGCGCATCCCCAACATGCTCGACGCCGCAGTTGTCGGAAGTTTCCGCGGAATTTATATTCAAGGCGAAGATATCGCGCAGTCTGATCCGAACACCACACATGTCACCGCTGCACTTGCCGCCATGGAACTGGTAATCGTGCAAGATCTCTTCATCAATGAGACCGCTGCCTTCGCACATGTCTTCCTCCCAGGTACCTCTTTCCTGGAGAAGGACGGCACATTCACCAATGCCGAGCGACGCATAAACAGAGTGCGCCCAATCATGGCAAGTCGTACCGGAAAGTCAGAGTGGGAAGTCACCTGCGATCTCGCAAAGGCCCTCGGTTACCCGATGCACTACAACAATGCGTCAGAGATCATGGATGAAATCGCCCAAATCACCCCGACCTTTGCCGGGGTTTCCTTCGCGAAACTAGATGAATTGGGCAGCATCCAATGGCCTTGCAACGCCGCGCACCCCGAAGGGACACCGACAATGCATGTTGGTGCATTCACCCGCGGAGAGGGTCGGTTCATTGAAACCCCGTACGTGCCAACCCCTGAACGCTCGACAAGGCGATACCCGCTGCTCCTCACCACGGGCCGCTCCGTGAGCCAATACAACGTCGGAGCACAAACGAGGCGGACCGCAAATGTGGTCTGGCAATCCGAAGACTTCTTGGATATTCATGAGTCAGACGCAGAGCTCCGGGGAGTAGTCGATGGCACGTGGGTCGAACTCGCCAGCCGCGTCGGAAAGACTAGATTGCGCGCGCGAATCTCTGAACGAGTGCCCCCCGGCGTCGTCTACACGACTTTTCACTTCCCGGTCAGCGGAGCCAACGTTGTCACCACCGAGTTTTCCGATTGGGCGACCAACTGCCCGGAGTACAAGGTGACGGCTGTCGAAGTGCGTCCAACTCTCGAGGCCGGTGGGGTGGCATCCGCCCACGAACTCGGCCTCGAAGAACTGCATACGGAGGTTCATGAGGACGCAACCGCAACCTTGGTGCGCATGGCAAATGAAATCACCTCGAACAGTACCCACCTCCACCAATTGGCGGCGATCGAGGCGGTATCCACCCATCTCAGGATGTTCTGGACCCCGCAAATGATCGAGGACCTCACCACCTACGCGCAGGCCCACCCCGAAGGTCTGCAGGATGTGGCGTTGGCCGCTCTTGGGCAAGTTCCGATGGCCGCGGTGATCTGACTCCATTACGGCCAGCACCTGACACTTTTGCTGACTGGATTCATTTCTGCGTAGTGCTATCCGGTTGCATGGTGCTGGTCTCGACGCGAACGGAATTTGTCAACCCTGCTGAGACAGGTCGGGGGTGTGCCAAGCGATCCGTAGGCCGCTCACCCGCGAAAACCTCCGGCATTTTCGCGAGCACTTGGCTCACACGGTTGAGCGTTTATCGGGGGCGGGTAGCCTTCGATACGTGACGATTCCGCCGCTAGGCCCTCTTGCGCTCCCTGGCGAAGTAGCGGGGCTCGGTCGGCGGGTCGCCGCCATCGCGCTTGACTGGTTCGCGAGCATCCTGCTCTCTCGCGTCATCTTCGGGCAATTGACCTATGGCTCGCCCGAATCGTCATTCGCGATCCTCATGATCTTCATCGCGGAGGTCGTGATCTTCACGTGGTTGATGTCGGCCTCGTTCGGTCAGCGACTGCTCGGAGTCTCGGTGGTGCGGATGGACGGAGGAAGGCTCGCACTTTGGCGCGTGTTCGTGCGCACGCTGCTCATCTGCCTCATCATTCCCGCCGTCGTGTACGACAACACTGGGCGCGGCCTGCACGATCGGGCGGTCGGCAGTGTCGCGATCCGGGCAAGACGCCCGGTCCAGCGGACCTGATTCCAGTTCGGGCGGGTTGATGTCGCTTCGCGGCAACGACCCGCCCCTCCAAGCGACATCAACCCGCCCAAACCGGCGTCGTCAGGCGCTGCGCGAGGTCAGCACGGTGGATTACACCTTCAACGCAGCCTCGCCCGGTCGAGCCTCTCCTCACCTCGGTGGTGGGGATCAAGAAGGTCAATCCGTATTGCCGTCGGCAGTTCTACAAAGAATCTGTTGGCCGAGCGGATGTTTGTCCAAAGGAGGCTGCTTACAACATCGACTGGTCTACGGTCATCTAGAACCCGACTTGTTGTGATGTGCCCCGCAGCGGGCCTTCCGGACAAATACAACATTTGTGCTATATAGTCTGGAAGGTATAACGTGGCCGGTGGTTGGGAAGTGGAAGTCGACCCTGTCGTGGACTGGCTCGTCGGCCTAGACCAGAAGTCCTATGAGCAGGTCATCGCTGCTCTGGAGTTTCTGGCCGAGCGCGGACCGGGACTGGGCCGGCCTCTGGTCGACTCATTGGTCGGCTCGCAACATAAGAACATGAAAGAGCGTCGACCGGGATTTAGCGGTCGATCCGAACTGAGGGTGCTGTTCGCATTCGATCCGGATAGCCGTGAGATCCTGCTGGTGGCTGGAGACAAGGCTGGGAATTGGCAGAAGTGGTACCGCGTCAACATCCCGCTCGCCGACGAGCGACTGACAGAGCATCTGAGTCGGCGACACTAGGAAGGGAATCATGGCTAAGAGCCTTGAGGATCTGCTGCGCGAACGCCCTGTCGATCGTGGCGCGGTTGATGCGCACAAGAAGCGCTTGCTGAATGAGGTCCGGGCCTACCGGCTTCGCGAATTGCGCGAGGCATCGAACGTGACCCAAGTTGAACTCGCCTCGTTACTCAATGTCAGTCAGAACCGCGTCTCTCGGATTGAGCACGGACAGATTGAACATTCCCAAGTCGACACCCTCCGAAGGTATGTCGAAGCGCTCGGCGGCACGTTGCACATCGAGGTCGAGTATGGAGACGAACGCATCCAGATCGCGTAGAGCCGACATACGCCCTGAGCGACCCTCGAGATCGTCCGCATCCTCGCAAAACGAAGGTACTAGATGTGACCGTGGTCGGGATTGCCGAGGAGTCCATTGGCGAGAAAGACCCGCACCGCACCCTGAAGGCCGTAGCCGGGGGAGTTCAGAGCGAAGCTCATTTGCGGGTTTGCGCCTTGGGCCGAGGAGCACTGTGCTGTCGTAGGTGATGTCTGCGTCCGTGGTCGCACCTTGCTCATTCGACCGGAGTGCTGCCTTGAGATTTGCGGGAACCCCGATATTGACCCACCAATTCATGCAGGCCCATCCTGCTGACGGCTGCTCAGAAAGGCGCGCCATGTGTTGGGCTGGAACGAGCGGATTTCGCGGCGCGCCCTCGCCGGACGGGATGCTCAACGGCCCTGCGAGGCCTTCGCTTGGCGCGCTCACACTGGCGGAAAGATTGGTCGCCGGGCAGCCGCCATCGGCGTCGTTCGGCCAGCGGCTGCTCGGGATCTCGGTCGTGCGACTCGACGGCGGAAGGCTCTCCCTTTGGCGCATCGTCGTGCGCACGCTCCTCATCTTCCTCATCATCCCGGCGGTCGTCTACGACAACACGGGCCGCGGCCCGCACGATCGTGCGGTCGGAAGCGTCGCGATCCGGTCAAAACGCCGGGTCCAGCAGACCTGAACGCAGTTCGGGCGGGTTGATGTCGCTGCGCGTCAACGAACGTGCGCTTCGAGCGACATCAACCCGCCCAAACCGGCAGCGCCTGGCGCCGCCGGTTTCCTGGCTGGGGTTACTAGGGGTTGAGCGTGACCGTGGTATCGAGTCCGACCCACCCTGCTCCCGACTGCTCGACCAGCCGAATCGCTGCCGGCCCGGCGTTGTCGGGATTGCCGAGGAGCCCATTGCCGAGCACGACTCGCACGGCGCCCTGGAGGCCGTAGCCGGGGGAGTTAAGGACGAAGCTCAACTGCGGGTTGACTCCTGCGGTCCACGAGCATTGCGCTGTCGTTGCGGTTGATGGAGTGGCGACCACCCGCACTGTCGACGGGCATGGCTTGCTCCCGGTGCTCTCGAAGGTCTTGAGCGCGGTGAAGCCCGGGAACACGAGTGTCACGTTGGTACCGGCCCAGGATGAGGCGCTGTCGTAGGTGATATCCGCGCCGGTTGTTGCGCCCTGGTCATACGACCGGAGGGCCGCCTTCAGGTTTGCAGGCACCCCGATCTGGACCCACCAGTTCATCGAGACCCATCCGGCTGAGGATTGCTCAGAAACACGTGCCATGTATTGGGCTGGGACGATCGGGTTTCGAAGCGTGCCCTCGCCGAACTGGATAGTCACCGGTCCCGCGAGACCCTCATTCGGAGCGCTCACGATGGCGGAGAAGATTGCACTCCCGCTCGTCTGGGTCCAACTGCACTGGGAGACGGTCGCGTTCTTGGGAGGCGCCGAGACCGTGATCGATGAGGGGCAGGGCGCGCTGCCGGTGTTTGAGAAGGTGTTTTGCGCGCTCCATCCCGGCAGGGTGAGGATCACATTCGTGTTCGCCCAACCTGAGGCACTGACGTACGTCGCGGTCGCTGCGGTGAGAGCACCGGCAATGAAGGTGCTCGGAGTCAGGGTGAAGGAGGACGGAACGTCGATTGAGGTCCAGTTGGAGAGGGTCACCCAGCCGGCATCGGACTGCTCCGAGAGCCGAACTGCGTACTCGGCTGGCGCCACCGGATTCTTGAGCATGCCCTGGGAGAGGCCGATCGACACCGGACCGTCAAGGCCGCTTGAGGAGGTGACGACGACGGAGAAGACCGCGCCGCTGCTCGACTGGGTCCAGGTGCACTCACTGAATACCGGCTTGGCGGTGCCAGAAGCGGGCTTGGCAGTTGTTGTGATCGAGGTAGGGCAGGGCGCTGAACCCGTGCTCACGAACGGATTCAAGGCGGTCCAGCCCGGCATCGTTAACACAACATTTGTGCTCGACCAGCCGGAATCGCTCGTGTAGGTAATGTTCGCGCCTGTCGTGTTGCCGGCATGCGGCGACAGCAGTGAGACCGAGAGGTCACTTGGCGCCCCGCCCGTCATGGCTGCGCCCGCGGGACCGGCGGTGAGAGTCAGGGTTGCGCAGGCGAGTGTGGCGCAGACGAGGGCTGACACGAATCGTCGAGGAGTTGAATGCAAGACGCTAGTTTAGGCATGGGGTCCAGCAATGCGCGGTCGATGGGAAATCAACCCTCCGAATTGGGCGTGCGCCCGTTGGAGGGGTCCCACGAGGACTTCCTGAACCGGTAGAAGAGAAGCGGCCCGCCACCGAGGATCACGATTCCGAGGAGCAGCAATGAGATATGGACGACGTTGTTCATGGGCGATCCTGGGAGATGGAAGAACCCGATGACGAAAGCCAGCAGGCTTGCCGAGAAACCAACCCAGCCCACCAGTCGCATTGCAGGTGCCCTGAATCCGCGCGGTACCTCCGGCTGGGTGCGCCGCAATTTCAGTGCGGTCATGAACAGGATCATGTACATGATCATGTCCAGTTGGACAGCAATCGCCGTCAGGATCCAAAAGGCGGAATTGACATCGGGAATGATCGCGAAGAACATCGCGAGGATGGATACGAGGATGCCCTGAACGATGAGGATATTGACCTGAACGCCGGCGCCGTTGGTCTTCTGCAGGGCCCTTGGCAGGTAGCCACTCCTTGCGACAAGGAGCAAGCCCCGGCTCGGTCCGGGTATCCAGGTGACAACACTGGCGAGGATCCCGACCACGATGAGCAGGCCCATGGCACTGGTGCCCCAGGGTATGCCGACGCGGTCAAAGAAGGCGTCAAATGCCTGCATCACTCCAGTGGTGAGGTCAATGCCCGTTGCCGGCACACCCACGGCAATCGCCAGGGTAGGGGGAATGAACACGAGCAGGATGAGGATCGACGCCAGGCCGATCGACTTCGGGAAACCCTTCCGAGGGTTAATCATGTCGGGCACATGCACCGCATTGACCTCCATCCCCGCGTAGGCGAGGAAGTTGCTGACGATGAGCACGATGCTGGCGATACCGGTGAAGGCTGGCAGGTAGTCCGAGACAGACCCTGTCTGTAGCTGCGATTGCCCACCGTCAGCAAGGTAGATGATCGCCATCACGACGAGCATCGCCGCTGGCACCAGGGTCCCGATGACAAGTCCCTTGCTTCCTACGAACGCCGTGTAACTCATACCCCGCAGGGAGATCATCGTGGCAATCCAGTAGACGATCAGGATCGTCGATCCGACGAAAAGTCCGTTGGCTGCTAGCGAGGGTTGAAAGACATAGGCCAAGGCCCCGGCGAAATAGGCAAGTTGCGCCGGAAACCAGACAACCACGGACATCCACTGCTGCCAGATTGCCAGGAATCCGAGCCGATCCCCGTACGCCGCTCGAACCCAGCCGAATACCCCACCATTCCAGCCGCTGGCGAGTTCGGCTGCCACCAGGGCCACCGGCACGAGAAAGACGATCGCCGGGAGCACATACATGAAGATGGAGGCCAAGCCGTAAGGAGCCATCGCCGGCAGCACGCGGATACTTGCAACGGCTGCTGTCGTGAGGAGCGCCATGGTGACCCAGGTCATGCCGATACCTCGCCCCTGACCGGGGGAGTTCATCGTGGCCCTCGGCTCTCAAATGCAACGAGAGCAGCAGCGCCGACTGAATGAATGACCCGCAGATAGGACCGTGCAGGCATCATGGGTTCCTTTGGTCCGTCAAGCGCGGGGGTACACACAGTGTCACGTTAAGGCTCACGTCAACCTTGAACACCCCATCGCACAGAGTTCCTCAATGAGGCATGCGGCGACAATGCGCCAATTATGAACCGAGTACCACGACATGCGTGCCTGCATCCACGGAGTTGCCGGTAGCCTTCGGTTGACCAAGGGGCTGGGGGATCGCGTGGACGTATTCGATATTCACGGTCGGGTGATTGCGGACTACCGCGCATTCACCTCTGCGTTCGTTGAGGTGCGCGACGAGCGGATCAAGCAATTCGTCCAGGGTCAGTTCGAACGAGGCGTTCAGTGGCCGAAGCCATGGCTGAGTCTCAACCCGAACTTCGAATCGGGCGGCTCCGTCAGTGAACTCGTCGAAGCCGGCGTCCTGCATCCGGAGAACGAGCGAATCTTCCGATTCAAGGCCGATCCCGAATCCCTCGTTGGCAATGGCATGGTCCTGCACCGGCATCAGGCGGATGCCATCAGGGCCGCTCAGTCTGGCAAGTCGTACGTGCTCACCACAGGTACCGGTTCGGGCAAGTCCCTTGCCTACATCGTTCCGATCGTTGATGCCGTCCTCCGGGAGACAGCGGAGAACGGCGGCAAGCGACTGCCGGGCGTCAAGGCGATCATCGTGTATCCCATGAATGCACTGGCCAACTCGCAACTTGGGGAACTGCGCAAGTTCCTCAAGCACGGATATCCCGCGGGCGGTGAGCCGGTGACCTTTGCCCGATACACCGGGCAGGAATCATCGGATGAGCGAGCGAAGATTCTCGCTGAACCCCCCGACATCCTGCTCACGAACTACGTGATGCTCGAACTCGTTCTTACTCGGCCAGATGAGCGAAAGCACCTGATCCGGGCTGCGCAAGGCCTGCGTTTCCTGGCCCTCGATGAACTGCACACCTATCGCGGCCGCCAGGGCGCCGATGTGAGCATGCTCATCCGTCGAGTGCGCGACGCCTGCGCTTCGCCAACCCTTCAGGTGATCGGCACATCGGCGACTATGTCGTCAGGTGGCTCGGTCGACGATCAGCGCGCGACCGTTGCGGAGGTTGCGACGAGGCTGTTCGGCACCGAAGTGACCCCGGATCACGTCATCGGGGAGCACCTGCAACGGGCTACGCCGGAGGCTCCTGCTGCCCGAGCAGACCTCGCTGCCTCCGTTTCCGGCTGGGCGGCAGGCAACCGGGGGCGAACGTTCGAAGAACTGGCCGCAGACCCCTTGGCAGCATGGGTGGAAACCACGTTCGGGCTTGAGCGAGAAGGGGGCGACGGCCGCCTGGTGAGGCGCAAGCCGACGACCGTTCCAGAGGCGGCCGCCCGATTGTCCGAAGCGACGGGCAACCCGGACGAAGACTGCGAAACGGCCATTCAATCGGTGCTGCTGGCCGGGTCGAACGTGCACGGCTCCAATGGTCGGCCGCTCTTTGCGTTTCGCCTGCATCAATTCCTGTCAAAGGGCGACACGGTGCATGTGTCACTCGAGCCCGAGAGTACCCGCTACATCACCGATGCCTATCAACTGCGAGTTCCGGGCCATGCGGAGAAAGCATTGCTGCCCTTAGGCTTCTGCCGAGAATGCGGCCAGGAGTACCTCGTTGTCGCCAAGGTCGACAAGTTCGGAGATACGGTCTTCGTTCCACGGCAGGACAATGACGCATCGGGCGGCGATGCCGTCACCGGCTACCTCTACGTGTCCGAGGACCTTCCATGGCCCAATGATCCGCTTTCTGCTGGCCGGATTCCCGACCACTGGCTGCAGCCCGACGACCGGGGCGGGAACGAGGTCATCGCATCCAAGCGCAAGTACCTGCCCGAAGAGGTTTGGACGACCCCGGACGGCACGAGGGTGAGCAGTTCCGAGGGAGGGCTGCGCGCCTGGTTCATGTCGACCCCCTTTGCGTTCTGCCTGCGGTGCAGGGTCTCCTACGAGCAGGTCCGTGGCAATGACTTTGGAAAGCTGGCCACTCTTGACAAGGAAGGCCGATCATCGGCGGTGACGATCGTGAGTTCCAGTGTCGTCCGGGCGCTGAACTCGCTAGGGGCTGACGAACTTCCGCTTGATGCCCGCAAACTGCTCACGTTTGTCGATAATCGTCAGGACGCCTCGCTACAGGCCGGTCATCTCAATGATTTCGTGCTCGTGGCGCAGTTGCGCGGCGCCGTCCACCGTGCGGCAAGCGCTGAGGGAATGCTCACCCACGAGTCAGTCGCCCAGCACGTGAGCCGGGCGATGGGCCTGCAGATGGTCGACTTCGCATCGAACCCGCATGCCAAGTTCGCAGCAAAGGATCAGGCCGAACGAGCATTGCGGCAGGTGGTCGAGTATCGGATCTACACCGATCTCGAGCGCGGCTGGCGAATCACTATGCCCAATCTGGAGCAGACCGGGTTGCTCCGCATCGATTATGCGGATCTGCCGGAAATCGCTGCCGACGCGGAGTCCTGGGTGGGTGCCCACCCGGAGCTCTCGGCTCTGCCGAATGCCCAGCGGGCTGAACTGCTCAAGCTGCTCATGGACGAGTTGCGCCGATCTTTGTGTATTGACGTCGATGCCCTGACCCAGGAGGGCTTTGAGCGGTTGGCCCGCGACTCTCGTCAGCACCTCATCGAGCCGTGGGCGCTGCCGGAGAGCGAACGCATCCCACAGGTCGGAACCCTCTACCCGTCGAAGAGCTCGCCCGGCATGCCACGGGGCGATGTGTTCATGTCGGGGCTTGGCACGTTTGGCCGGTACCTGCGAGGTGCCCGCGGCATCGGTACGCACCTCAATGCCGATGACTCCCAAGCAGTCATCAAGGACATGCTCCGCGTCCTCGACGAATGCGGCCTCCTGACAAGGGTTTCCCAGCAGGCGGATGGCACGCCTGGGTACCGCATCAAGGCTTCGGCACTCATCTGGCTCCCAGGAGACGGAACCAAGGGTGCTGAAGACCCTCTGCGCAAGAGCCTTGACTCCGAGGCTGTCGCCCGGGTCAACCCATTCTTCAGGGACCTCTACCGCGACATCGCCCTGTCCCTGGCAGGCATGCACGCAAAGGAGCACACCGCTCAGGTCCCGCAGGAGAAGCGCATTGCCCGCGAGGATGAGTTTCGGGCAGGAATCCTTCCCCTCCTGTATTGCTCTCCGACGATGGAGCTCGGCGTCGACATCGCGAGCCTCAACGCGGTGGGCCTGCGCAATGTCCCGCCGACTCCCGCCAACTACGCCCAGCGGTCCGGGCGTGCAGGTCGATCAGGGCAGCCGGCATTGGTTGTGACCTACTGCGCCACCGGCAACTCCCACGACAGCTACTACTTTCGCCACAGCCGCGACATGGTGGCGGGCTCGGTCGTGGCACCAAGGCTCGACCTGGCCAACGAGGATCTCGTTCGATCTCACGTGCACGCAATCTGGCTCGCCGAGACAGACCAGTCGATGAAGTCGCGCATCACCGACGTGGTGGACGCCACGGGTGATCATCCGAGCCTGGCGATCTACCCCGACATCTGGGCCGCGCTGAATGACCCTCTTCCAATGAACCGTGCGATCGTCCGAGCCCAGCGCGTCATCTCCGACGTCCGCCAGGCGTGGACGTCATCGGGTGACGATGTGACGTGGTGGTATGACGACTGGGTCAACGATCAGGTTGCGGGTGCTGCGCAGGCCCTTGACCGCGCGTTCGATCGTTGGCGAATGCTCTATCGGGCGGCCCGCGCCGAATACGAAGAGCAATCCAAGCTGGCAATTGACGCGAAGGCCTCGGCGGGCCTACGGAAGTCCGCAGCCCGTCGCGCGGCTGATTCAAGAAACCAGTTGAACCTGCTGCAAAACGAGGAGAGCGAACTCGGCCAGACCGACTTCTACTCCTACCGGTACCTGGCGTCGGAGGGATTCCTGCCCGGCTACTCCTTCCCAAGGCTGCCGCTCGCGGCGTATGTTCCCGGCACGCGAACGACGGCCAAGGATGGCGGCGAGTACATCCAGAGGCCGCGGTTCCTCGCGATCAGCGAGTTTGGTCCCGGGGCCCTGATCTACCACGAAGGCTCCCGATACGAGGTCAACCGCATTCAGCTGCCGCGCACCGCGGGGGGTGATCCGAGGGCCGTTGACACCGAGGAGGCGCGCCGCTGCCACGCCTGCGGTTATCACCATCCGGTTGCTGTCGGAACGGATGTGTGCGACGTCTGCGGCGAGCAACTCGGCGCGAAGAGCTACGGGCTCCTTCGGCTCCAGACCGTCTTCACCCGAAGGCGTGAACGCATCTCCAGCGACGAGGAGGAGCGACGCAAGTCCGGGTTCGAACTCGAGGTGTCGTATCGATTCCATGGGCATGGGGATCGGCCGGGTTTCATCGCTGCGGAGGCCAGCACATCAGGGCGGACACTGCTGCACCTCACCTACGCCGACAGCGCGACGATTCGCATCGCGAACATCGGGCGCAGGCGTCGGAAGGATCCGTCCGATCGAGGCTTCTGGCTGGATCTCGCCCAGGGCAAGTGGCTCTCGGAGAAGGGAGCGTCGGACGCGACCGTCGACGCAAATGGACTCGACGAGGCGGACGATGTTCAGGCGCGACGCAAGGTCATCCCCTATGTCGAGGATCGGCGCAACATCCTCGTCACCCGACTGGCCGACAGCATTGACCCCGGTGCTGCCGTGACGCTGCGCTACGCCCTCGAGCGCGGCGCCGAGGCACTCTTTCAATTGGAGGACACCGAACTCGACAGCCAGTTGCTGCCAGATCCTGACAACCGGGGGAGGGCGTTGTTCACTGAGTCGGCCGAGGGGGGCGCCGGAGCATTGCGCAGGCTCGTTGCTGAGCCAAGGGCATTGGCCCTCGTGGCCGGCAAGGCACTTGAGATCGCCCACTTCGATCCCGTGACCGGCCAGGACCTCGATCACGCGCCGGGTGCAAGTGAGCGCTGCGAACGAGCCTGCTACGACTGCCTGCTCAGCTACCGAAACCAACTTGAGCACTCCGTCATCAACCGGCATGACATTCGTGACCTCCTGCTTGAGTTGACGAGATCGACGACAACCGCAGGTGCAGGTGGCCGCAATCGCGATGATCAGCGAGAGGTCCTGAAGAAGCTTGCGGACTCGGGGCTCGAACGAGACTTCGTCATTTGGCTCGATGAACAGGGCTACCGACTTCCGGACGACGCACAGATCACCGTCGAAGGTGCGAGGGCGCGGCCTGACCTGGTCTACGAGTCAGCTGACACCCGTGTCGCGGTGTTCATCGATGGGCCGCATCATGACGCGGTCCACCAGATCGAGCGCGATCAGCTGGCGCAGACCCGGCTTGAAGATCTCGGCTGGCTCGTCATCAGAGTGCGGCACGACGACGACTGGGTCACATTGGTCGGGAGCTATCCATCTGTATTCGGTGCAAGTGCGTGACAACCCCGGGAGGCAAGGTGTCGAAGGTTTATCTGCACAACAACGCCTATCGGTCACGCGAGGACGCACTCCTCGAATGGGACCAGCCGAAGTCGGATCTCCGGCCACTGACCTTCTGGAATATCTGGAAGCGGCGGGCTGTGGGAGCCGCAATTGAGAACGGAAAACGGATCCTTCTGGTCGCCTCGTGGCCAGGCAAGGGCGGCATGGAACGGCGCATCCTGTGGGATGTTCGGGCGTGGGATGTCGCAAAGTGGGATGTCGCGGACTGGGAGACAGCCACCCGCCGGCTCGGGCGATGGACTGGGGACGGAGTTCGTGAGATCCAGAAGAACCCCTACACGTTTGAGAAGCGGGGCCTCGAGGGCCCGCTGTTCGTGATGGCGTGGCGCCCGGATCCCGTCAGCTGGATAGATCTCCCGATGCCCGACGGATTCAACGTGACTCGTAATGGCTGGGCCGCCCTCGATGAGGAGGTCGTCCGGAGTTGGGGTGTGGGCGTGGATCACCCGGGTGAGGGTGACTCGCCGAGTGAGCCTCGCAAGGGCGGCCAGGGAAGGAGGCTGGACGTCGCCGCGCGAGATGCAGTCGAGCAGCGCGCCATGGACCTGGCCGAGCAGTGGTGCAAGGATCAGGATTGGGCTGACATCAAGAACACCAGCCTCAGGGATCCATGGGATTTCGAGGCAACTGACGCGTTGGGCAAGAGGCGCTTCATCGAGGTCAAGGGGACCACATCCTTGGGAAGCACATTCGAGGTGACAGCAAACGAGGTCGAGGCGTCTCGCGAGCATGGTGCCTCGCATCTGCTCGTCTCGGTCTCCAACATACGGCTGGAATACCAGCCCGACGGGTCCGTGCGCGGCATCGAAGGGGACCTCTTCGTTTTCGACCCGTGGAAGCCGAACGACAGGGAGTTGAAGGAGACTCGCTACACGTGGAAACCAGCCGCGAGCAGGGGGTTTAGGTGACTGAGTACGCGGCGGGGGCGCTCGTACGCGCACGAGGGCGTGAATGGGTGGTGCTCCCTGACAGCGAGCCGGAGTTCCTCGTGCTTCGGCCGCTCGGAGGCGGCGCCGACGACGTTGCCGGCGTCTTCCCTTCTCTTGAGCAGGTCGAGCCTGCGACCTTCCCGCCTCCGACCACGGGCGATCTCGGCGATGCGTCATCGGCGGGCCTGCTCCGCACCGCCTTGCGAATCGGGTTTCGCTCGAGCGCCGGGCCGTTCAGGAGCCTGGCTGGCATTGCCGTCGAACCGCGCGCCTACCAATATGTGCCCCTCATGCTCGCCCTGCGCCAGGAGCGAGTGCGCATCCTCATCTCCGACGATGTTGGTATCGGCAAGACCGTGGAAGCGGGGCTCATCGCTGCCGAGCTACTGGCGCAGGGCGACGCGAAGCGGCTCGCGGTGCTGTGCAGTCCGGCCCTGGCCGAGCAGTGGCAAGCCGAATTGCGTGACAAGTTCGGGATCGATGCCGAACTCGTCCTCACGAGCACGGTTCGAAGGCTCGAACGCGGACTCATGATGAACGAGTCCCTGTTCGAGCGATACCCCTTCGTCGTGGTGTCCACCGACTTCATCAAGAGCGATCTGAGACGCAGCGAGTTCCTCAACCAGTGCCCCGAGTTGGTGATCGTCGATGAGGCTCACACCTCAGTCTCCGACGACGCGAAGGTCGGCAGGAGATCAACCCACCAGCGCTACGAGCTGCTGCGCAAGCTCGCCGGCAACCCCGATCGACACCTGATCCTGGTGACCGCTACGCCTCACTCCGGCAAGGAGGAGGGCTTTCGCAACCTGCTCGGGCTCCTCGATCCGCGTCTGGCGACCATCGACCTCGACGACGCCGATGGGCGAACCCTCCTTGCCCAGCACTTCGTCCAGCGCAGACGTGCTGACATTCGCACCTTCCTCGCCGAGGAGACCGCGTTCCCGAAGGACCGCCAGACCCTCGAGTCCCCCTACTCGCTGACCCCCGAGTACCGGGCGCTGTTCGACAAGGTCCTCGACTACGCCCGCGAGCAGGTGCAGTCGGGCGAGGGCTCGGCCACCCGCCAGCGGGTGCGCTGGTGGTCGGCGCTGGCGTTGCTGCGCGCGCTGGCCAGTTCGCCGGTCGCCGCTGCAGCGACCCTCCGGACGCGTGCTGCCGGTGCGGGGGCGAGCGATGTCGACGAGGCCGACGCCATTGGCCGGGCAGCAGTGCTCGACGGTGCCGACGACGATGCCGTGGAGTCCATCGACGCTATCCCAGGCGCGGACGATGCGATCGACGACGGCCCAACCCCGCATCGCACTCGCTTGCTCGCGCTCGCACGCGAGGCCGATGCCCTGACCGGCCCGAAGAAGGATGCCAAGCTCGCAGCACTGGTCAAGGAGGTGAACGCCCTGCTGAAGGACGGTTTCGACCCGATCGTGTTCTGCCGGTTCATCGACACCGCCGAGTATGTGGCTGCCAACCTCGCCGATGAGCTGAAGAAATCGGTCACCGTCGTGGCGGTCACCGGTACCCTTCCACCATCGGAGCGCGCCCAGCGGATCAGAGACCTCACCGAGACTGATGGTCACCGCGTCCTCGTGGCAACCGACTGCCTGAGCGAGGGAGTGAACCTGCAGGAGGGCTTTCAGGCAGTCATCCACTACGACCTCGCCTGGAACCCGACCCGGCACGAGCAGCGCGAGGGCCGGGTCGACCGCTTCGGCCAGAAGGCCGAGATCGTGAAGGCGGTGACGATCTACGGCGTCGATACCCGCATCGACGGCATCGTCCTTGAGGTCCTCATCCGCAAGCACCGGCAGATCGCGGCAACGACAGGGGTCTCGGTTCCGGTCCCCGATTCGTCCGACTCCGTCGTCGAAGCGCTTCTTGAGGGACTCCTGCTTCGCGGGCAGGATCCTGACCAGCTCGTGCTCGACCTGGGGCTGGCCGAGCAGTCGGGGGCCCTGCATCGCGAGTGGGAGTCGGCGGCTGAGCGCGAGAAGGCCAGCCGCACCAAGTACGCGCAGCGCTCCATTCACCCGGAGGAAGTCGCGGCCGAGGTCGCCGATATTCGCAGGGCTCTTGGGACCCATGCCGACATTGAGGCGTTTGCCAGCGAGGCACTGCGCTCACTCGGGGCGTCGGTCACGACGACCGCTGACGGTTTCACCGCATTCACGGCGACACTTACCGCCGGAGTGAAGGATGCCCTCCCGGCCCGTCACAAGGAGCCCTACCCCTTCCACCGCGCCCTGCCGATCGAGCGCACGCACGCCCTGCTGAGCCGAACCGATCCAGCGGTCGAGGCAATCGCGAGGCACGTCCTCGACGCAGCGCTGGACCCGACGGTCCCTGACGTTCAGCGGCCGGCACGCCGGGCCGGCGTGATGCGCACGAACGCGGTGACCACCCGCACGACGATCCTGCTCGTCCGATTCCGATTCCATGCCGAGCTCCCGCTTGCTGCTGGCGGCACGAGGCCCCTCGTGGTCGAGGACGCCAGGCTCCTTGGATTCACCGGGGCACCCGATAGTGCCGTCTGGCTTGATGACAAGGCGGTCGAGCAGATTGCAGTCGCGAGGCCCGACGGCAATGTTGCAGCCGACCTGGCCGTGGCGGCAGCGGCTCGGGTGCTCGATGGCCTCAGTGCTCTGGCACCGAAGCTCGAAGAGCTTGCCGACGAGCTCGCCGGGCAGGTGCTTGACAGTCACCGGCGCGCCAGGGCAGGGGCTGGGGCGGCCCGCCGGGGGCTGAAGGTCACCGCCCAGAAACCAGCAGACATTCTCGGTGCATATCTGTATCTGCCAACGGGGAAGGACTAAACGATGACTGGACAGCAACTTGCCCGTCTCACGGAGACGGACATCGGAGCCTGGATCGTCCAGGGCAATCCGCGAACGTGGGATTACTTCGCGGCGCGCAAGGATGAGGGTCTCAGCCCCGGGGATACCCGGGACAATGGTTGGACGCTTCACTCGAGCTACCGAGTCGCTCTCATGAAGCCCGACGACCTGGTGATTCTGTGGCTCACGGACATTCCTCGTGTCGACTATTGGCCCGGTGTTTACGAAATAGGTCAACTGACGAGTGAGGCGTCCAAGAATTTCGGTATGAATCCAGATTACATACTGGACAAGACTTATGTTCCCCACGCCGGCCATGCCGTTGACTTCGGCAGTTACATCCTGCCATCACCACTGAGGTCGGTGGACCTACGATCGGACCCGCAACTAACTAATTGTGAGAAGTTCCGCGTCCCGATGCTAGGCAACCCCCTCTACCTGACGCCACTGGAAACGGTCGCGTTGAGCAGTCATCTCCCAGCCAGCCAACTGAAGAAGGCCGGTTGGGACAAGGTACTCAAGAGGGCGTACTACACGAAAGCGACGCGTTGAGTTCGGCTGACTTCACCTGCATCCGCATCGTCGGCGGGCTGCTGCCACCTGACCTGCTGGGGCGCATCCTCAGCGGCGATAAGGATCTGGGCGGGCTGACGCCGAGCGACTACCACCTGCCCTCTGGCGAGACGCCCAAGGAGGCAGCGAACCGGGCATGGGGCTACCTCCTCGGAGCGTGGTCCGCCTACCGGCAGGCTCTCGCGAAACTGCCCGATGGCGATCCAGCAGTGGGCGTGACGAGGGAGAGATGGCTGACCGTCCTGTTCAAGGAGCTCGGCTATGGCAGGTTGCAGCAGACGCCTGCAGGCGGGCTTCACGCTGACGACAAGGCGTTTCCGGTCTCCCACCTGTGGGGCGCAGCACCGCTCCACCTGCTCGGGTGGGGTGTCGAGCTCGACCGCCGGACGAAGGGCGTGCCCGGCGCGGCCGATCGCGCGCCGCAGGCGATGCTCCAGGAGCTGCTCAACCGCAACCATGACTACCTCTGGGCAATGCTCAGCAACGGCCGCACTCTGCGGCTCCTGCGCGACTCCACCAGCCTGGCCGGACAGTCATATGTCGAGTTCGATCTCGAGAGCATGTTCGCCGGCGAGGTGTTCAGCGACTTCGCCCTGATGTTCGTGATGCTTCATCAGTCGCGGGTCGAGGTGCCCGAGGGCGGAGTGCCGTCGGACTGCTGGCTTGAGCGGTGGCGCACGAGTGCTGCCGAGTCGGGAACCCGCGCGCTGGGCCTGCTTCGAGACGGCGTGAAGGACGCCATCGAGGCCCTGGGCACCGGGTTCTTGCAGAGCCCGGGCAATGACCTCGGCGTGCGCATCTCGGAGGGTGAGCTGCGGCTCGAGGACTATCACCGCTCGCTCCTTCGCCTCGTCTACCGGTTGCTCTTCCTGTTCGTTGCGGAGGACCGGGGCCTGCTCCAGGATCCGGCGGCCGATCAGGTCGCACTCCATCGCTATCGCGACTACTTCTCGACCGGCCGTCTGCGCGCCCTCGCCCGCAAGCGTCGCGGTGCGCGTCATACCGACCTGTGGCAGGGCCTGCAGCTTGTCATCTCCGGGCTCGGCGACGAGCGCGGCCTGCCTGAGCTGGGCCTGCCCGGCCTCGGCGGGATCTTCAATCATGAGCCGATCGACGTAGTGATCGGCCAGCGATTGCCGAATGAGGCGCTGCTCACGGCGATCCGGCGGCTCAGCGTGGTTCGGCCGAAGAACTCCCCGCCGCGCATCGTCGACTACCGAAACCTCGGTGCCGAGGAGCTCGGCAGCATTTATGAGAGCCTGCTCGAGCTCGTTCCCCGGCACGACCGCCTGGGCCGCATCTTCACCCTCGAGAACCTCGCCGGCAATGACCGCAAGACCTCCGGCTCCTACTACACGCCCACGAGCCTCATCAACCTCGTGCTCGACCAGGCCCTCGACCCGCTCCTCGACGAGGCGGAGAAGGTGAAGGACCCCGAGCAGGCGCTGCTCGCCATGACCATCTGCGACCCGGCCTGCGGCTCCGGGCATTTTCTCGTCGCGGCGTCGCGGCGGATCGCGAGCCGGCTCGCAACGGTGCGGACCGGCGAGCTCGACCCGACTCCTGCCGACGTGCATAAGGCACTGCACGATGTCGTCGCCCGGTGTATCTACGGCATCGACCTCAACCCGATGGCAGCCGAGCTCGCGAAGGTGAGCCTGTGGCTCGAGGCCATGCAGGAGGGCCGGCCGCTGTCGTTCCTCGACGCCCATATCAAGGTGGGCAATGCCCTGCTCGGAGTGACGCCGAGGTTGCTCGAAGAGGGCCTGCCGGATGCCGCGTTCGTCGCCCTCACCGGCGACGACAAGGCATGGACCTCGAGCCTGAAGAAGCGCAACAAGGCCGAGCGAGAGCAGGCCGACCAGGGCGAACTCTTCATCACTGGCGGCCTCCATGCGGGCAATACCGACCTCGCCACGAAGGTGGCGAAGGTAGACACGGGGGCGGCGCCCTCCCTGGCCGATGCCCACCAGCAGGCCCAGCGATTCCGCGACCTGCAGACGGACCCCGACTATGCCCGGGCACGGCAGGTCGCCGATGCGTGGTGCGCCGCGTTCGTGCAGCCCAAGCGGCAGGGCGATCCGGCCATCACTCACTCGACCCTCCAGGCGCTACAGGACGACCCAGGGAGCGTCGATCCGGCTGTGATCGCCACCATCGAGCGCGAGGCGATCGACTACCGGTTCTTCCATTGGCACCTGGAGTTCCCGCAGGTATTCCGGGTCGACCGCGCGGTCGAGGCCGACCCGGCCAGCGGATGGTCGGGGGGCTTCACCGCGATGCTTCACAATCCGCCATGGGAGCGAATCAAGCTGCAGGAGCAGGAGTTCTTCGCCGCACGCGACGAGGCGATAGCCAAGGCACCGAATGCCGCCGCCCGCAAGCGCCTCATCGAAGCGCTCACGACCGAGCAGCCGGCGCTGTCAGCGGAGTTCAATCGAGCCCTGCGCAGGGCCGATGGCGAGAGCCACATCCTGCGGACCTGCGGGCGCTACCCCCTCACCGGCCGAGGTGACATCAACACCTACAGCGTGTTCGCCGAGACACTGCGAGGATCGATCGACCCCGAGGGACAGTGCGGCATCATCACGCCGACCGGGCTGGCGACCGATGCCACGACCGCGGACTTCTTCTCCGACACCCTTCGTAGCGGCCGGCTGGGCGGCTTCACGGACTTCGAGAATCGTCAGCCGCTGTTCGAGGGCGTTGATTCGCGCTTTCGCTTCGCGGTCACCTGCATGACCGGACGCGACCGCGTCGCCGAGCGAGTGCCGCTCGCCTTCATGCTCCACGACCCGTCGCAGGCGCTCATGGCCCGATTCGAGCTGAGCAACGAGGAGATCCTGCTCCTCAACCCGAACACCGGCACACTGCCGGTCTTCGCATCCCGCAAGGACGCCGAGATCACCCTGAAGATCTACCGGCGCTTCCCGGTGCTCATCAAGGACGGCGACCCCGACGGCAACCCGTGGGGCCTCAAGTTCTCGACGATGTTCCACATGTCGAATGACTCGCACCTGTTCCGCACCCGCGAGGAGCTCGAGGCCGAGGGATACGTGCTGCAGGGCAACGTGTTCGTGCGTCCTGACTCTCTCTCTCTCTCTCTCTCTCTCAGAAGAGCAAGCCGATACCTCCCGCTCTACGAGGCCAAGATGATGAACCTGTATGACCACCGCTTCGCCACCTATGAGGGTGCCACCGGCATGAGCCTGCCCGCGGTCACTGACGCCCAACACGACGACGCCTCGTACGAGCCGCTGCCGCGCTACTGGGTGGCGGAGGAGGAGGTCGACGCAGCCCTCGGCGACGGGTGGGACAGCGATCGACTCTACGGCTGGAGATGGATCGCCCGGGCAACAGACGAACGGACGTTTATTTCGGGATACCTCACGAACGGAGCGACGGGCAACTCCTATGTGGCTGTGAGAAGTGAGCCAGGCACCGCGATTGCGCTTCAGTCCGCCTGGTCGTCATTGATGCTTGATTTCCTTGCGCGGCAGAAGCTGAGCGGCTCGAACATGGCCTACTTCATCGTCAAGCAGTTCGCCTGCCCGCCACCGACCACTTTTGACGCTACACCCGACTGGCTCGACCAGCCGCTGTCCACATGGATGACCTCGCGCGTCCTCGAACTTACCTTCACGTCACATTCTCTTGCAGGCCTCGCCCGTGAATCTGGTGACGACGGGGCTCCTTTCCGGTGGGCGCCCCCGCGACGCCAGCAGATCCGCGCCGAACTCGATGCCGCCATGTTCCATGTCTTCGGCCTCGACCGCGACGAGGTCGAGCACGTGCTCGGCACCTTCACCGTGATGAACAAGTACGACATGGCCGAATACGGTGACCTGCGGACTACGTCACTCGTTCTGAGGTACTACGACCGTATGGCGGCAGCGTCCCATTCCGGCGAGCCCTACGAGACGACAATCGAACCGGCACCCGGGCGCGGCCCCAGACATGAGAGTGTGGTGCAGCAATGACCGAGGTGTATGCCCCGCTGTACGAAGCGAAGATGCTGTCCTTCTTCGACCATCGCGCGGCCGATGTTGTGAAGAGTCCCACTGCGCAGCATCGTCAGAACCAGCCGCGGTATTTGACGGACGAGGAGAAGGCCGACGCCAGTCGCGAGGCGATCGGCCTTTACTGGGTGCTCAACGAAGAAGTCCTTGCGTCGCTCGGTACGTTCGCAGTGGAAGGCTGGTCAGTCGCGTGGTCCAAGGTGTCTTCAGCGACGAACAGGAGGACCATCACACCGACGGCGTTTCCGACTGCCGGGGCAGGTGACTCGAACCTCCTCGCACTCGTTCTTGATCCGGCGGCGAGATGCGTGCTTCTCGGTGTACTTTCGTCACTCGCCTTTGACTACGTTGTCCGACAAAAGATGAGCGGGGTCAACCTTAATTACTGGATCATCGGCCAGATCGCTTGTCCAACAGAGTCGCAGTTGAGTGTTGCCGCTCCTTGGTTGGCGTCGTCGTCGATCAGTGATGAGATCCGCGACCGCGTCCGTGAACTCACCGCCACCTCGTGGCGGATGGCGCCGTTCGCCCGCGATATGGGCGACTTCGGCCCGCCCTTTCGCTGGCTGCCGGCTCGGCGCGAGCAGATTCGCGCCGAACTCGATGCGATGATGTTCCACGTGTACGGCCTTGACCGTGACGAGGTCGACTACGTCCTCGACACCTTCACCGTGATGCGCAAGTATGACGAACGCGACCACGGCGAATACCGCACCAAGCGCCTGATCCTCGAGTACTACGACCTGCTGGCCTCCTCGATCGCCTCAGGGGTGGGGTACGTGACACCCATCAGCCCGATGCCTGGCGACGGCCCCCGGCATGACGAGTCGACTCGTCCGGAGTGGATGCCCGGCGTCGAATGAAGCGACCCGTCCCGACCCCGCTCTACCACTTCACGCACGTGTCGCATCTGGCATCGATCGTGAAGGACGGGCTTCTCTCTGACACGGACGCCGTTCGAACCGGCGCACTCATCGTCGAGGTCGGTCACGCCGGGATCAAGGAACGTCGCCGCGGCCGGATGGTCCCGATTGGCCCAGGCGGTGCGGTGTCGGACTATGTGCCGTTCTACTTCGCCCCGCGAAGCCCGATGATGTATGCGATCCACCGGGGCAACGTCCCCACCTATGCCGAGCTTGGCACCGGCATTGACTCACTTGTCCGACTGAGCCCTCATGGAGCAGGCGTACTGGTACGACACTCCTGAGGATCCCGACCGCAGAAAACGACGGATGGCCGAGTGCCTCGCGCACCGGGAGATACTGGCTAGTCTGGGTATTGGAACACCGATCAGTGTCAGGCCCCAGTGGTACTTCTGACGATGTGGACGGAATGCAGATGATCACCCTGGAGCGCGGCAACCTGCTCGATGCTGACGTCGACGCCCTCGTCAACACCGTGAACACCGTCGGGGTCATGGGCAAGGGGCTGGCGCTGCAGTTCAAGCGGGCCTATCCAGCGATGTTCCGCGACTACGCGCGGGCCGCTCAATCCGGCGAACTCGAAGTCGGTCGCATGTACGTGTGGGAGACGGGCGAGCTGCAAGGCCCCCGCTACATCATCAACTTTCCGACCAAGCGCCATTGGCGGCAAGGCTCTCGGCTTGACGACATCGAGCAGGGCCTGACTGACCTTGTGCGCGTGGTTCGGGCGCTCGGCATTCGCTCGGTCGCGGTGCCGCCCTTGGGGTGCGGCAACGGCGGGCTCGACTGGGCCCAGGTCGAACCCCTGATCACTCATGCCCTTGCGACACTGGCCGGCGTCGATGTGCGATTGTTCCCCCCCGGTCCGCCGATACCTGCGGCCGCGATGGCGAATCGCCAGGCCAAGCCCGCGATGACGCCCGGGCGGGCGACTCTGGTGAGGCTGTTGACCCAGTACCAGTCTGTTGCACTTGAGGTGTCACAAATTGAGGTCCAGAAGCTCATGTATTTCCTGCAAATGGCCGGTGAGCCGCTGCGGCTCGACTTCCAAAAGGGGCACTACGGCCCCTATGCCGACAACCTCCGCTCGGTACTGCGCGAGCTCGAGGGCCACTACCTCACTGGATTCGGCGATGGGAGCGCACCGGTCCTCGAGTCCGAGCCCATCACGCCGCTGCCCGGCGCCGATGATGCTGCCGAGGGTCTTCTTGCGGAGCGCCCGGAGAGCCGAGACCGCATCAGCCAGGTGCTCGACCTCGTGAACGGTTTCGAGTCCATGTATGGGCTCGAATTCCTCTCCAGCGTCCACTGGGTGGTCACGCGTCAGACCGGCGCCGGGGCTGACGATCACGCGGTCGCCCAGGCAGTCCACGGCTGGAATCCACGCAAGGGCCGATTGTTCACGCCGGAACACGTGTCCACGGCACTCGCGGCTTTGCGTGAGCGCGAACTGGCTCCCGGGATCTCTTGGGCTTGTTCAGCAGGGATTGAGGCAAGCGCATGATCGCGACTGATGGCCCGGACCGAACGAAGGATCGGATCAATGCCATGCTGCGGGCCATCTGCACGCTCTTGGCTGAGACCTCGGACGGCATGAACGGCACCGAACTGATTGAACTGGTCAAGGCGATCGTGCCACCGACAGCGACCGAGAACACGCTAAACGCGAGCGGAATCGTGCGGTATGTCACCAACCTGCGATTCTGGTCGATTGATCTTGTCAAGGCCGGGTGGGTGAGAAAGGTCGGTGGCGTGTGGACTCTCACTGAAGTGGGACGGGCCGCCTTGGCCTCGTATCCCGATCCGCAGGACTTCGGTAATGCAGCGAGGCATCTCTATAAGGAATGGAAGGCTCGCGACATCTCGGAGAAGGCGAGCCGCGAGAACTGGGAACTCGCAGACTCCGTCATCGCGCGGATTCCGGCCGGTCGCTGGGTTACTTTCACGGACGTTGCTGACACGGTAGGGGGCTCATTCCAGTCGCTTGGCGTCCACCTCTGGAAGGAGTGCCCACCGGGCTGGCACCGCGTCGCACTCAAGGGTGGTCTGCTCTCCGCCGAGCGCTACGGTGACGAAGACCGCACCGATGAGCAGCGCAGGCTCCTGCGCGAGGACGGGTTCGATCTCGACGGGCCATTGCCCGAGGACCGGCATCTGCCCCTCGGCGAACTCGCGGGGATCCTGACCGAGGTCAAGGGAGGTGAGCGGGCTTGGCTGGTACGGGGCACGTCGGTCAAGGGCACCTCCATCGTCCCGGAATGGATCGACGAAGGGTTCATGTCGCTGCCCGCAAGCATGCTTCCAATGCTGCCGCCCGATGCCAGTGATGAAGACATCAAGGGGGCCGTCGATTCCGGGTACAGCACCCTGGGCTATAGCCAACGAGAGGCGAAGTTCGAGGAGATCCTCGCCTTCATCCATCGCATGAAGCCGGGGCACCTCGTTGTCACCACGGCCGGCGACGATGTCTTCATCGGCGAGATCTCCGGCACGGCCCTGCAGCACGAAAGCCCCGGAAAGCGCAGCAACCTTCGGCGTCTGGTCGACTGGGACAACGCCGATAGTCCGCTCGCAGTGTCGGACCTGCCCTCGCGTCTGGCCGGCCGGCTCCGGTCCAGTGCCGATGTCGTCGAGCTCACCGATATCTACGATGCGGTTGGGGCCCTGCGGATGCCGGCCTTGGACGACGACACCGTCGATGGCGACGTAGTGCCGGAGGCTCGGCTGGAGCTGCTCTCTGATGAAGTGGTTGAACGGCTGCTTATCGGCCGGGTGTGGCTCGATGAGTTCGTCGAGTTGTTGGCCGAGCGGCGGCAGGTGATCGTCTACGGGCCGCCGGGCACAGGTAAGACCTACCTGGCGCAGGAGATCGCCGAAGCGCTCGCAGGCAAGGGCCGGGTGACGCTCGTGCAATTCCACCCCTCGTACGCCTACGAGGACTTCTTCGAGGGATATCGGCCATCGGGCACGGTCGGCGGTGGCATCGCACTCCAGTTGGTGCCCGGGCCGCTTCGCAAGGTTGTCGATGCTGCTCGGGAGAATCCGGGCGAGCCCTACTTTCTCATCGTCGACGAGATCAACAGGGCCAACCTCGCCAAGGTGTTCGGCGAGCTCTACTTCCTCCTCGAGTACCGCGACCGCTCGATCGACCTGCTGTATTCCTCAGGAGATACGGGCCCGGCGTTCACCCTTCCAGCAAATGTCTTCCTCATCGGCACCATGAACACCGCCGATCGCTCGATCGCACTGGTCGACTCGGCTATGCGCCGGCGCTTTGCCTTCATCTCGCTTCATCCAGAAGATGAGCGGCTGGATCAGGTGCTCCGCCAATGGCTCGTCGATCGTTCGTTTGCTGCCGATCGCATCGACCTCCTCGTCGGGGTTCTGGTCGAGTTGAACCGCCGCATCGCCGACAAGGACGTCAAGATCGGGCCGTCGTATCTCATGACCTCGACGGTGGTGACCGACGCCGGGCTTGACCGGGTTTGGCGCACCTCAATCCTGCCGCTGCTCGAGGAGTATCACGTCGGGGAGGGCGTTGACGTTGCAGCTCGCTATGGCCTTCCCGTCTTGCGACGCGCATTGGCTCCCGTCAGTCCTATGGTCCCGGAGGACGTCGAATCGGGGTGAGTCAAGCCATCCACCTCATCGAGTATGGAGACCCGGCATCGGTGCAACTGCCTGCACCGACAGCTGAGGCACTCATGCGGACCGGCCTTGTCGAGGTGGTGCCCGAGGCTTCCCCGGGCCGATGGCTGCTGCGACCACAGGGCAAGGTCGGAGCGGTCAGTGTTGGCGAATTCGAGGTGCGGGTAGCACCGAAGGTGCCGATCAACCGGATCGTGTTCATGCTCGCTCATGCCATGGGAGGAGTGACCTGGCAGGAGCAATCGGTCGGCGTCGAGCATGACTCCGACATCGTGCACGTGCTCGCCGAGGCCTACCTGAGGGCAGTTTCCCGGGCACTACGGCCGGGACTCTGTCAGGGCTACCGGCTCGCCGAGGAGTCGCTGCCGGTTGTCCGCGGGCGCATCAGGATCGGCGAGCAACTCAAGCGCAGGCCGGGCATGTGGTTGCCGCTCGAGGTGTCATACGACGACTTCACGATTGACACGGCCGAGAACCAGATCCTCTTGGCCGCGGGGGAGCGCCTACTGCGCAACCCGCTGGTACCC
>JBBATH010000001.1:252901-476221 GCA_040398845.1 Candidatus Nanopelagicales bacterium
TGATCAGGTGCCCATGAGGCCGGACATCGTCTGGCTCAGTTCTGCCAATGGGCCGCTCGCCGTTATTGACGCCAAGTACAAGGCCGAAAGGATCTCCGGCTACCCGAATGCTGACGTGTATCAGGCCCTCGCGTATGCCACGGCGCTCGGGCTTCCCGATGCACACCTTGTCTACGCGCGCGGGAACGAGCCTGTGTCGTCCTACCTGATTCGCGAGAGCGGCGTCCGCGTCCATGCGCACGCGCTCGATCTCTCCCTGATGCCGGCCGCCCTGCTGAATCAGATCAACGGGCTCGCGCGCCTCGTGCTTGCGGGAAAGTCACTCAACCCGTGATTGTCAGGAGATCGGGGTAGGCTCGCAGGCACGAGGGAGGTGAAGTAGGTGGAGGGGCGCCGGGTCACGGCCGTGGAAGAGGCCAGTTCGCTGGCGGCGAGTCTGAACGAATCGAGTCGCGAGCGCGTGGTTATCGTCGTCTCTGCCCCCAGCGGCGCGAGCGTACCCCTGATCGATGTTGAGCGAGTGCATGCAGAGGTTGGGGATTTTGCCGACGTTTATGTCATGCCGACCGGTGATCCATCCTGGGAGTTCTCTGCGTCAATGACCCCCGGCACGCAGGTCTATGGCGGCGCTGGGCGCGTGTATCCGGTGGGGCTTGACTGGGTGGCTGATCCCGGGCGATCGCCACTGCGCTTCGCCTTCTCAGCCCAGGAGGCCGTGACCGCGACCACCCGATTGATTCAGGACGCATACTCGGCCGCTGCCCGCGCCGGCTACGGCACCGTCTCGCAATCGGGGCAATCGGCGTTCGCATGGGCCCTTGTTCAGGGGACCCCGACCGACACCGAGGCGATTGTTCGTCTGGCCGATGGTCGCTATGGCGCGATCAAGTCGGCCACGGTCTTCCCGGGGGTGGCTGCATCCCGCATCTTCGTCAGGGGGATGAACGTCCAAGGACGGTACTTCCCTGATGCTGGTCTCTTCGATGTGTCCGGTCTTCTGCCAATTACGGGACTACGTCTAGGGGAGTTGGATGACGACGATGTGCTCCCGGTCTTCGTGACTGACGTGACATTCGAGGCCTGCACGGTCGAACTCCTCCCGGGCTGGCCCGTGACCATCTTGCGTGAGCAAGTGACGGGGAGTCAGGCGGATGACCTCTGCGACCTGCTTTCCGCCGACGAGGTCGTGCTCGCCAGAGTGACCTTCACGACCGAAGGCACGCTCATGCTGTCGATGCTTGACGTCGCAGATGGTGACGCCACCAGACCTGCGCTCTCCGTTTGGCCCGGGGGTCCCGCATGGCTTGCTTGGCCGTCCGCTGAATCTGATTTGGCTGAGGATTTGCCACCGTCCGAAAATGGCACAAAAGAGCAGGTCCTCGAGTCCCTCGCCGCGTCACCGGCACCTGCTCCGCTCGACCGCCCACCGACTCCACTCGACCTGCGCCACGGCGCGCGCCGGCCGTCTGGCGCTGCGATGGCACGCCGGTCAGGCTCCGGCGCCCTTCAGAACATGAGCCTCAGCCTCGACGCCGCGAGGGCAAGCTCGGCGGTCCATGAAACGCGAGCGAATATCGCGGAGGAGCGGATTCGGCTCATGGCTGTCGTACTGCTGAGGATTGAGGCGGAGGTGGCTGCTCTGCGGCAGCGCAGCGAGCGACAGGAGCAGGAACTCACTCGGCTGAAGACCCGTCATCGGTCAACGCTCATCCGGGAGCGCAGCGAAGTCGCGCAGCCAGCGGCGGAGGCGTTCACTGACCCTGATGAAGAGTTTCGCTGGCAGGTCTACTCGGCCTGGGTACGCCGGATCCCCGCGGGAGAGAAGCTTGCCCGGCCCCTCGGGGCCTACTCCATCGGACCGGATTTCCTCGACTCGCTCACGAACGTCACGGGCATCTCGATGGCCAAGGTGGCCGGTGTCGCCGTCGAGGTGCGCACTGGTCTGGCGGAGGCCAACCCGAGCCGGCGGATGCACCCGTTGAGATCAGGCCCGGGGGGTGAGGATGCGACAGTCCGGCGGGGCGGTGCGATCTGCTGGCGCGTTGCGCTTCAGACGGGCACCCCTTCGGCCCGGCGCCTGCATTTCTGGCGTTCAGCGGAGGGAATCGAACTGTCGCGCGTGGTCGTGCACGACGATTTCCGTCCGTGACCATGCGGAGCCAGCGTTGTTTTTCGCTATTGTGCGTGCCGACCGGAGTCCGACGATCGCAGGGAGTGTCAATGAGCAGGTTGAGCAATCGAGTGTTGGCCGCGGTTGGTGCGGGGGCGTTCGCTGTGGCAGTGACGGTGGGTGGCGGGGTGCCGGCGAACGCTGCGCCGGTGTCGGGCCCGATCACCGAGGCCAAGGATGTGCTGGGCGTCTGGCTGGGTGAGATGAGCGGGTACAACGAGGGCCAGGAGGTCGACTGGCAGTACCGGGTGACCGTTCGCAAGGCGAAGGGGCAGGCCGGGGTCGCGTGGGAGGAGTGGCGCGATTGCGGCGACCACGAGGCTGCGTGCGCTGCGGGCAAGGCCACGGGCGGTGGCTGGAGTCAGCCGTCCAGACTCCTGTTCGCCATGGACAAAGGGCACGTTATTCACGGGGTCGGCGAGGCCGGACAGGTGATCATGACCCCTGACACAACCGGCAACGTTCTTTCGGCCGTCAAAGTCTACCTAAGACCCCCGGACGGTTTGACCCGGACAACCACGGTTCAGAGCAGCTCCCCAATATGGGGGGATGCGGGAGTTCATGCGCTCGCCGGGGATATCAACCGCACGACATTGTGTTCCTTTGAGCGGCACTGTTAAGTTAGCCTTGGTGGAGGACCGAGCGTGAGCTGGTCGGCCGACGAGAGCCGAGCGAATGTCGCCGAGGAGCGGATCAGGCTCGGTTGCCGAGCTGGCCAGGCTGGAGGCGGAAGCAGCGGCACTGCAAAGTCGAATCGAGCGGCAGGAGCGCGAGCTCTCGCGGGTGAAGACCAGTCATCGATCGACGCTCATCCGCGAGCGCAGCGTGGCCGCGCCGCCTGCCACCAATGCGTTCGCCGACCCCGAGGAGGAGGTCCGCTGGCAGGTCTACTCGGCGTGGGTGCATCGCATTCCCGCGGGAGAGAAGGCCACCCGCCCCCTCGGTGCCTTTTCGATCGGACCTGCCTTCCTGAAATCGCTCGGCACTGTCGAGGGAATCGCTGTGGAAAAGGTCGCCGGCGTGGTCGTCGAGGTGCTCACCGGCCTGGCCGAGTCGAACCCGAGCCGTGGGATGCATGCCCTGAGATCGGGCGCCGGCGGCCAAGATCCGCAGGTCCGGTCGGACGGAGCGACCTGCTGGCGGGTCTCGCTTCAGACGGGCACCCCGTCGACTGCACTTCTGGAGGTCGGCAAGCGGCATCGAACTGTCGCGGGTCGTGCTGCACGACGACTTCCGCCCTTGAGCGCGGCATCTGGCGATCACCCGCTGCAGAAACTCCCCTCGCACGGAGTCATGACCGCCCAGTCTGTTGCGCGGTAGTGCGAGATGGCGTTCGGCGGCCCGGCCAGGTCGAAGCCGGCGAAGGTGAAGGGGATCTGCTTGCGGTCTGTCCACGCCTTCATCACCGCCTCGGTATGCGGCATCGCCGCCGCGACAGCTAGGCGGTTGTAGAAGTCATACCTCGGATGCTGGCAGTAGGGCAGCGCCAATTCGACGCACTTGACGGCGCTATTGCGCGCAAGCTGGTCACTGGCGATGGTCAAGTCGACATCGCTGGGCTCTGGAGTGATCCCCATGACGCGAAGCGAGTTGAACGGCCGAAATCTTGGAACGGCCGAGGGGTTCCCGACGTTCTTCGGCCCGAGCCATTCGGCGAAGCGCTTTGCGATCACCCGGCACCATTGCGAACTCGGCCACTTGCCGGCATAGGAGGTGTACACCGCTGCAGCCGTCTCGGCGTCATAGGGCATCGCCTTGGTGGGGTTGCTCCAGAACTTCGCGCCGCTCCCGCTCATGCGAACGTCGACGCGACCATCGAGCCCGTCGGCGGCCATGGCTGCGTAGATCTCTTTGCTGAACTCCCCATACTCGGCTGCCGTCATCGTGAGAGGGGCCGTGCGGTTGCGCCAGTTGGCCAGCTGCTGCGGTGTGATGAGGAAGTAGGCCGCATCGCGAGGGGTGATCGTGTACCCATGGCCGTCGGTGATCGGCGTACCCAACCACCAGGTCAAGCGCTTGAGCTCTGTCCCTGACGGGCCGGGGGCCTGAGCTGCCGCAGACCGCACGCCCACGCACGGGTTTGGTCCAAGGCTGGGGTCGACCGGATACTCACCGGCCGAGGTCGGGGGTGCGGCCAATGAAATGGCTACCACGAGGGTGGACATGCCGATGGCCAGCAGTCGCATTCGCTGGCTCGTTTTCATGTCCGCACGCTATCTGATTGCGGATTCGCGGGTCAACGTTGGCGGCGGACCGAGCGCGAGCTTGTCGGCATCGGTCCCTTGGGGATCGGCAGGCCGCCGCCGGCGGTGCTCACGGCGTCGAGGCGGCGCCTGACATTCGTGATCTCGCCGCCGCGCAGGTTGCGTGGCAGTTTCGTCAGTTGCTTCTGGAGCTTGGTGAGGCCTATCTGACCGGGCTCATCGCCGACCTGGATCTCGTAGATCGGGATGTCCGGCACCCATCGGGCGGTCTTCTTGCGCTCGTTCGCGAGCATCTGGGTGACCCGTGACGATGGCCCCTCGGAGACGAGGATGACCCCTGGCTTGCCGACGACCCGGCTCACCATGTCCTGGTTCTTGTTCACGGCCACGGCCGGGGTGCACAGCCAGCCGCCGCGCAGTGACTGGATGACCGCTGCGGCTGCGCCAGGCTGGCCCTCGATCTGGCGGTAGGCCGCCTTCATCGCGCGGCGGCTGAACCAGAAGGTCGCCGCGAGCAGGCCAACCGGGAGCGCGACGAGGATCGCGGTGATGGTGTTGAGGAAGAAGAAGACTGGGATGGCGACGATGAGTCCCGCCGCGAGGAAGAACCCGCCGACCTCGAACCCGAGGGCCGGGTAGGCCTTCTGGGTCATCTTCCAGTTCTGGGCGAGGGAGGAAAGGGTTGAGCGGATCTTCTTCAGCATGTGCCAAGGATAGGCCGGACGCGGCCGGCGCGTGAGGGGACTGGGCCTCGGGCCCTCGAAATTAGGGGATTCGGACGTCGATGGCCATGCCCGGCCGCGCCACGCCCGGATGCTCGACCCAGCCGGTCACCCCGCGCAGGCCCATGGCGGCCTTCGGGAACTTCCCGGGCGGGGTGCCGTGAACGGAGCCGATCATCGCCCCGGCGATCGTGCACGGGAAGTTCTCACCGCCGAGCATGATGACCGCGCCACCCTCAAAGATGAGCCGGGTCATGCGCGGCAGTTGCGTCAGGCCATCGATGCCCTCGGTGCAGATGTTGTCGGCGATGAGGCCAGGTGCGATCGCAGCGATGCCCATGGACTGCGCGATCATTGCGAGCTCCGCGAGATCGACAATCGAGATCTGGCGATGGTTGCGGATCTCGGTGCCGCGGGGGAAGACATCCTTCTGGCGGATGTCGGATTTCATGGTGAGCCCGTGGTGACGGTCGCCGATAGCGCCACCGAAGTCGAGTTCGAGGACGTCGCAGGCGCGCGGCGTCTTGTCTTCGGCTGGCCATACGTGGGTCGCGACGACGAGGGCGCTCATCGGGCGGCCGCCGTGGCCTGCTCGAAGAGGCGTCCGGCCCGGTAGCTCGAGCGGACGAGGGGCCCGCTCATGACGCCGACGAAGCCGATCGAGGTGGCGAGGTCGGCGAGCGCGACGAACTCCTCTGGCCGCACCCACCTGTTCACCGGATGATGCTTCGGCGATGGCCGGAGGTACTGGGTGATCGTGATGAGGTCGCAGCCTGCGCCGTGGAGGTCGGCGAGTGCCTGCTCGACCTCGCTGATCTCCTCGCCCATGCCGAGGATGAGGTTGCTCTTCGTGATCATTCCGGCCGTCTTGGCCTGGGTGAGGACATTGAGGCTGCGATCGTACGAAAAGGCCGGGCGGATGCTCTTGAAGATGCGCGGCACGGTCTCGAGGTTGTGGGCGAGCACAGCCGGCTTGGCATCGAATACCTGTTGCAGCAGAGCAGGTTCGCCCGAGAAGTCGGGGATGAGCACCTCGACGCGAGTGCTCGGGTTGAGCTCCTTGATCTGGGTGACAGTCTCTGCGTAGAGCCATGCCCCTTGGTCGGGCAGGTCATCGCGCGCGACCCCGGTGATCGTGGCGTAGCGAAGGTCCATGGTCCTGATCGACTCGGCGACACGGCGCGGCTCATCAGTGTCGAGGGGCGCCGGCTTGCCGGTGTCGATCTGGCAGAAGTCGCAGCGGCGCGTGCACTGCTCGCCGCCGATGAGGAAGGTGGCCTCGCGGTCCTCCCAGCACTCATAGATGTTCGGGCAGCCAGCCTCCTGACAGACGGTATGGAGGCCCTCGCGTTTCACGAGTTCGCTGATCTGGAGGTACTCGGGGCCGGTCTTGAGCCGGGTGCGGATCCACTCGGGCTTGCGCTCGATCGGGGTCTGCGCGTTGCGCGCCTCGATGCGAAGGAGGCGGCGTCCCTCGGGGTTCGTGCCAGCGAACACGGTGTCGGTCACGTGTGTCAGCCTATGCCGCGGACGAGTTGCGTCAGGCGCTGGATGACGAACGGCAGCACCTCGGCGACGGTGACATCGCGCTCGAGTTCCTTGGTGAGGGTCGTGACCTCGGCATCGCGGATGCCGCACGGGACGATGCGGTCGAAGAATGCGAGGTCGTTGTCGCAGTTGAGGGCAAACCCGTGCATCGTCACGCCCTGGGTCACCCTGATGCCGATGGCAGCGATCTTGCGGTCAGGGCCCCGATGATCGGCCGGAACCCATACGCCGCTGCGTCCGCTTATCTGCTGGGTGGCAACCCCTAGCTGGGAGCACACCTCAATAAGCATTGCCTCGATCCGGCGAACGTGGGCGATGACATCGATCGGGTCGGGCAGCCTCACAATCGGGTAGCCGACGAGCTGACCCGGGCCGTGCCAAGTGATCTTGCCGCCGCGGTCAACATCGACGACGGGGGTTTCGTCGAAGGGCCGCTCATGCGGCTCGGTGCGCCGTCCAGCGGTATAGACCGACGGGTGCTCGAGGAGTAGGACGGTGTCGGGGATTTGGCCGGCGACGACCTGCGCGTGGACCTCGCGCTGCATTTCCCAGGCGGCGAGGTACTCGACGGCGTCGCTCCCGAAGCCGACCTCTTTGACCTCGAGGCCGAGTCGCGCGGGAGCGGTCATGCGCCGAGCCTAGCCCCGTGTTGCCGCACGCCCAGATGCGCGAGCACGGCGTCGGCGGCGCGACGTCCGCTCACCATCGCGCCCTGGATCGACGCTGTATCGCGATGATCACCCGCCACGAACAGGCCGTCGCCGAGATCGACCGGTTTGCGGACATCGAGGGGGGGCAGCATCGCGGGGAGTGCGTAGGGGATCGCATAGGCGCCCACGCGGGTCCAGTCGCTGGTTTCGGTTCCGTAGAGCGCTTCGAGGTGGGTTCGCACGCTCGCCTCATCGTCGGCGGAGTCGCGCGTTCCGAGGGTGGAGGTCGAGACGAGCACGCGGCCGCCGTCGGCGTATGCGGGTGCAGCATGGGAGATGACGACGCTGTTTACGACCGGGCCGCGATGGTCGCCGTCGACGACCAGGACGGCGTCACCGCCCGTCAGTGACCGCGGGTCGACTGGTGCGAGGTGATACCACGTCGTGACCGAGTTGCCCCTTGGCGCGACGACCCCCGTGAGGAGGCTTTCGGCGGTCGGTGGATCGGTGGCGACGATGACGGCACGCGCCTCGATGCTCAGGCCCGCTGCAGTCACTGAGGTCGGGGATACGTCTGATACGGGGGAGTTCAGGCGGACTGTTCCGTCGGGCAACGCATCGCGCAGCTGCTCGGGGATGGCCTGCATTCCCCGGGCCGGCACCGAGGGCACGCCCTGCACGAACGACCGAAGCACGAGGTCGAGGAAGCGGCGCGAGGTGGCGAGATCTTGCTCGAGAAACACACCGGTGAGAAACGGGCGCAGCACCTGCTCTATGAAGCGCTCGTCGATACCAGCAGCGCGAAGCTTCTCGCCGGTGGTCGTGTCGGGGGAGTCGGTGATGGTGCCCACGGACGTACGTGACGCCTGCCAGGCGAGCTTCGCGAAGCGAGCCTTGCTCAGCAGGGAACCGGTTGCCGGGCCGATGGCGTCGAGCGCCCAGCCGGGCTTGCGGCGCGGATCACCGAGCCGGGTGCGGCGGCCACCCGCACGGGCGACGATGACCCCCGGGACGAGGGGCTTGAGGTCGAGTGCTTCATAGTCGAGCACTCGGGCGGGCTCCGGATAGGAGGGATTAAAGAGCTGGAATCCCCGATCGAGCTGGAGTCCGTCGAACCGGTCGGTGCGCACCCGTCCACCGACATCATCGGAGGACTCAAGCACGATGACGTCGACACCGTGGATTGCCAGCTGTCGCGCCGCCGAGAGGCCGGCGAGCCCGGCTCCTACGACGATGGCATCGACGGATTCGGCCACGGGCTATCGGCCGGCGATCTGGTTGTGGTTCGCACTCTCAATCGCGGTACGGATTGCATTGGCGATTGTCGGGTCATGCCAGACGAAACCGGTGCGTTCGAGCACTGCGGGCATGACTCGCGCACTTCCGAGGACCTCGGTCGAGAACTCACCGAGCACCGCCTTGAGTGCGAATGCGGGAGCAGGGAGAAGGGTGGGTCGGCCAAGCACTTGGCCCATCGCTGCCGTGACCTCCGCGTTCGTGGCGGGGTTTGGTGCGGTGAGGTTCACGGGACCACTTATGGATTCGTTCGTGAGGAGGTAATCAAGGGCACGCACCTCGTCTCGAAGCGAGATCCACGACCAGTACTGGCGACCCGAGCCGAGCTTGCCGCCAAGGCCGAGCTTGAACAGCGGGAACATGCGGGCCCACGCGCCGCCCTCCTTCGCGACGACGAGCCCGGTCCGGGCATGGACGACGCGGATGCCCACCTGTTCCGCCGGGTCGGCGGTGGCCTCCCAGGCGCGAACGACGTCGGCGAGGAAGCCGGTGCCGGCGGGGTCAGTTTCGTCGACGCGGCGATCGCCAGTCTCGCCGTACCAACCGATGGCGGAGCCTGACACGAGGACCTTCGGCTTCACCTTGAGCTGCGAGATGGCGTCGACGATCGTGCGCGTGCCATCGACCCGGCTGTCGAGGATTTGGCGCTTGTAATCATCGGTCCAGCGGTGGTCGCCTACGCCGGCGCCGGCGAGATGCACGACCGCGTCGGTGCCCTCCAGCCCGGCGAGATCAACCGTGCCGGCCTTTGGGTCCCAGGTGACCTCGTCCGGCGCGGAGGCTGGGCGGCGAACGAGTCGCAATACCTCGTGGTCCTGCGCGCGCAGATGGGGAACAAGGGCGGAGCCGATGAGTCCGGAAGCTCCGGTGATGGCAATCTTCATGGCACAAGCATCCCGCATCCGCCCCCCGCGATGCCAAACGCACCTCGATTACGGACGAATGACCGCGGGAGACCAGGTAAGGCCGGCCGTGATCCGCGTCCCGGCCGACGAGCTATGACTCGTCCATTCGTATGTGAGTGCGGTGTAGAGGTCACTCCCAATGCCCGGAGCAGCGCCGGGCGCGAACCCGGTTCCGTTGTCGGTGACGACGATCCTGACGAGGTCGCTCTCCCTGCCTCGGATCGTGCGGTCGACGGAGGTGGCATCGCCGTGGCGGATCGCATTGCCTGCCGCCTCGCGGACCACCTCGATAAGTGCAGCTGTTGCAGACGGATCAGCACTCACGCGCTCGACCATGGAATCGGGATCATTGAATGAGACATCGCAAACCCCGCACCACAACGTCGTGAGGTCGGTTGAGAACGCGGCAAAGTCAGGTACAGCCGGCCCTCCTGTGGTGAGCAGGGCGTACGCCTCGGCAATGTTCGCCCGGATGGCAGCGCGATCTGTAGGGTCGGCGGCCGTTCCTGACTCGAGCCGGATACTCGCTGCCACGAGCGCTGACTGAACTGGGCCATGGAGCACCCAGGTGAGGTTCCGGCGGGTGAACCAAATCTCCTGACGCATACGGGCGATCGACAATTCAATCTGCTCGTTGACCTGTATGAGTTGTGCCTCGGTGAGCCGGCGCGATCGTTCAAAGATGAAAACCGACGCGACGAACCAGGCTGCGGCAACGGAGAACAGCACGGTCGAAGCTCCGAGCCAGCCGGCGATGTTGAACCCAATTGTGGCCGTTAGGTCCGGTGGGGAGACAAACACTAGGAGCATGGGCGCCGCGAACGCCACGATGAACACGGCGGTGAGCAGGGCGATCGCGCGCCCGGCGGGGAGCACCCGGTTATCTCGGTGGCGCTATCAACGCGGGATGAGATGGATCAGATCCGGATTCAGAGGACTCTTCCCGGACTTGCGACGGGCACTTGGCCTCTCGCTACAGAGCAAGCTGGTGTGAACACAGTTCGTGAGAGCGCTGCCAGTAGCGGTGGTTGGATGACCTTCGCCAAGCACGCAGGAACCGTGGCGATCCTCACCGTGGAGCAGGCTCGCGCATGGGCCGTGATAGCCGGTAGCGCACGAGATGACTGGCGGGTGCCTCCACCTGCTCCAAGGTCGTGGCGCTGATGCACCAGTCGTCGCTCACGACAAGGCTGTCGTCGTCGAGTATGAGGGTCTGAATCGGCGATTGCGAGGTCTCGAGCAGCACGTGAATGAGGAGGGCTCGATCGCGGTCGGTGCCGGTGCGCAGGTGAAGGGTCTCGTCGGGCATGGCAATTCGGTCGCGGTCGCCGAGGACTGACGGCCCAAGGCTGATCCCTCGGGCGATGGTCAGGGCATCCGTGACACCACGAACTCCTGAGCGTGCGGCTGCAGTGGCCGTGCCCCGGCGGGCGGCAGCGACGTAGGCGCCCGGGTCGGCGATGTCCAACATCCGATAGCAGGCAAGCACCTCCTGGGCGGACGAGGAAGCCGGGCCATCTGCCTGGGCAACTGCTCGAATGTGCTGGCGGACCTTCTCGGCGGAGTCGCATTCGAGGCACTCGGCGAAGAGGGAGTCAAAGGCTGACGGCTCATGCACCTCGATGCCGTCGTCGATCGCTTTCTGCAGTGCTGGAGGGATCGTGCCCATGAAGCGTCCGACCGCCTCAGCCGTGAGTGCGATCTCGTCGCGCGGCATCGAGCTGCGCCCGGAGGCGAGGTCAAGGGTGCCGCGGCGGCTGATGATCCGGTCGAGTCCGTCGATCCGGTCGTGGATTCCGAGATCGGGGTCACCTCCGAATCTCTCCTCGACCCTGGCGCGGTAGGCGGCCTGATCGAGCAGTTCGTGCTTGCCGTAGAACCACCAACCGTCTAGGCCCTGCCAGCCAAGGACCGAATAATGGGTCGGGGTGGCGAGGATGCAGATGCCGTCGATGCCCTCGGTCGGCTTCGTCATGAGTAGTGCTGCCAAAAGGGCGACCTCGTCCAGGCAGGACGTGATGCCCTTTGGCCGCGATGAGCTGCCAGCGAGCCTTCGGCAGGCATGCAGGACGTCAATATTCGCGTAGGCGTACGAGGGGAAGCGTCCGCCAGCGATGAGATCGAGAAGGGGGTCGTCCGCGGAGAACAGACCCTGATCGATACGCCATCGAACATTGCGAACGATCACTCCGGTGGCCCGGGTGATGACGTCGTCGCCGTGAAGTGCTCGTTCGGCCTCGAGGTCCAAGGTGCCATTGATCTCGGCGACCTTGCCCGGCGACAGGTGGGTGAAGTAGCGATCGATGGTGTGCTGGGCGCCGCGCAGGGCGGGAGGGAATCCTGGCGAGGGGTCAGGGTCAGGCATGATCGCCGCGCTCAGGTCCCACAGGAGGTCGGACATGAGGTTCGCGAGGACGATGGGCAGGATGATCGAGGAGTCGGCGTAAACGTCGAAGATGTTCGGGTTGATCGCGCGCTCTGCAGTCATGCCACGATGGTACGGACGACGATGTCGCCTACGCTCATCATTGTGGCCGCTGCTAGGGATCATTCCCGCCGAACCTTCCTCACCGGGGTCGCCGCAGGTGCCGGAGTCGTGGGCCTTGCTGGCGTCCTCCCGGTTCCGGCGAGCGCGGCCACGCTGGCGACCAAGCGTGCTGTAGTTGCACCTGCGCGCACCCTCATCGAGAGCGATCGGCAGGGCTTCAACCGCCGCTGGTTTGCCCCGAACCTGCAGCGTGTCCTTGTGCCGACCGCGGTCGATCAGGTCGAAGGAATCGTCGAGGAGGCGCTCACCGAGCACGGCAGGAACGTCAAGGTCACCTCCGGTCGCCACTGTTACGCGGACTTCGTCTACAACGATGACACCGAGGCGATCATCGATATGTCGGCCCTCAATCAGGTCGGCTACGACGAGGAGAAGAAGGCATTCTTTGTTGACGCGGGATGCGAAAACTGGACGGTGTATCGCACACTGCTCAACGGTTATGGCCGAACCCTGCCCGCCGGCTCCTGCTATTCAGTCGGCGCTGGCGGCCACATCTCCGGCGGCGGATACGGGTTGCTCTCACGTCTGCATGGGCTGACGATCGATCACCTTTCGGCCGTCGACATCGTCACGTGGAATGCGAGGTTGAGCCGGGCCACGATGCGCCATGTGTCCCAGGCGAGCACAGATCCCCGTGAACGCGATCTCTTCTGGGCCCTGCGCGGAGCGGGCGGCGGGAACTTCGGGATCATCGCGCGCTACTACTTCGCCGACCCGCCACCGGCCCCGCAGCACGCAGCCATTGCCACCCTGGCGTGGGACTGGGCGGACATGACCGTCGAGCGGTTTACGGTGCTGCTCGCCGAGTACGCCGATCTCGTCACCGACCTACCCCGCACCGACTTCACGCTCCTCAAGCTCAACCATGTATCGAATGGGCAACTCGGCATGATTCTGCAGATGGCTGCTCCGACTGGGATGACCAGACGGGAGCATGAGAGGAGTGCTGAAAAGCGGGCGACGAGCGTCCGCGCACGATTTGGTGCATTGGCGCAAGGGGTTCCGCTGCGCCGCCCGATGGGCGGTCACCCCGGATTCATGAACTCCCTACCGGCGCGGGAGAACGAGGTGCGCCTGACCTACCTCGAGGCCCTGCAGACCCTCAACGGCAGCGGCCCGAACCAGTTCGGCGCCTACAAGTCTGCGTACATGAAGAGGGCCTTCCCCGCTGACCAGGCCGCAGCGATCCACCGCTGGCTGCAGGTGACGCCGAGCGGATTGGCGCCCGAGCAGATGGCGCAGTCGCTCCTGCAGGTCGACAGCTATGGCGGTGCAGTCAATGACCATTCGCAGGGAGCGACAGCGGTTCCGCAGCGAACGTCCATCATGAAGCTTCAGTACCAAACCTACTGGGACAACGACGCCGAGCCGGGCCAGAGCCGAACCGGCCCTTACCGTCAGCAGTCCGCTGCGCACCTCGAATGGATCCGGGGCATGTATGGCGACGTCTACTCCGCCTACGGCGGCACCCCTGACCCAACCCAGGATCCAACCGGCACGGTCGATGGCTGCTACTACAACTACCCCGACCTAGATCTGGGATCCCACCGTAAGGGCGATGCAGAAAAGGCTCTGTGGCTGTACTTCCTCGGCAACCTTCGGCAAGGCCGGCGCAACCTCGTTGGCGTCAAGGCGCACTGGGATCCCGAGGAATACTTCCATCATGCGCAGTCGATCCCGGTGAAGTGAGTTCGCGGGTGCGGCTGCGGACAGCAGCAGGGTTACTGCGCTGTCAGAGTCCGAGTTCGGCTTCGAACGCGGCCGCCTCGAGCCGGTCCTTCATAGTCCCGAGGAAACGAGCCGCGTCAGCGCCATCGACGAGTCGGTGGTCGTAGGAGAGGGCGAGGTACACCATCGACCTGATGGCGATGACATCCTGGCCGGAGGCGTCGGTGACGACGATCGGACGCTTGACGACGGCACCAGTGCCGAGGATTGCGACCTGCGGCTGGTTGATGATCGGGGTGTCAAACAGGGCCCCGCGGCTGCCGGTGTTCGTGACGGTGAAGGTGCCGCCACTCAGTTCATCGGGCGACACCTTGTTTGTGCGCGTGCGGTCGGCGACGTCGGAAATTCGCTTGGCAAGTCCGGCGATATTGAGCTCACCGGCATCGCGAATAACCGGCACCAGCAGGCCGCGGTCGGTCTCGACGGCGATGCCGAGGTTCTCGGTGTCGTGGTAAGTGACAGTGCCGGCTGCCATGTCGATGGAGGCGTTCACCTGCGGGAACTGCTTGAGGGCTTCGACCGACGCCTTGCAGAAGAAGGGCAGGAAGGTGAGCTTGACTCCCTCACGGGCCTCGAAGTCGACCTTCACCTTCGACCGAAGTCGTGCGATCGCCGTGACGTCGACCTCGATGACGGTCGTGAGCTGAGCCGAGGTCTGGAGTGATTCGACCATGCGCTGGGCGATGACCTTGCGCAGGCGCGGCATCTGCTCGGTGCGGCCGCGCAGGGGCGAAGTGGCGGTTGCTGCAACGGTGGCTGGCGCCAGGTCTGGGGTTGAAGTCGCGGCGGGCGACGTTGTCGCGCCGGACTGGTCGGTGCGGGCAGCGGCAGCCGCGAGGACATCTTGCTTACGGACGCGTCCGCCGACACCGGTGCCGGTGACGGTCGACAGGTCGATGCCCTCTTGGGCTGCAAGCCGGCGTACGAGGGGGGTGACGTAGGCGTCGGCATTGTCGGCCGGCTCCGGTGAGCCAGCGGCTGGGTCGTCTGCTTTCGGTTCCGGTATTGATGCCGTAGGTGCGGCGGGGGCAGTTGTGGGCGCCGGGGTGGCTGCGGGGGCAGCAGCCCCGGTGGCGATAAGTCCGAGTTCAGTGCCAACCGCGACAGTTGAGTCCTCGGCGACGTTGATCGCGACGAGGGTGCCCGATGCTGGCGCAGGGATCTCGGTGTCGACCTTGTCGGTCGAGATCTCCAACATTGGCTCATCGGCTACGACGGCATCACCGACCTGCTTGAGCCAGCGGGTGACCGTGCCCTCGGTGACGCTCTCGCCCAGCGCGGGAAGGGTGATCGGTATCGTCGCGCTGCTGGCCGCAGGGGCGGGTGGAGGTGTGGCGGGCGCGGGTTCAGCGATCGCGACCTGCTCGGTGGCCTTTGGAGCGGCGGCTGGGCTGTTGGCGGACTCGCTCGCCTCACCGATGACGGCCAGTTCGGCGCCGACGGCGATGGTTTCGTCCTCGCTCACCCGGATTGCGAGGAGCACGCCGGCTGCGGGGGAGGGGATCTCGGTGTCGACCTTGTCGGTCGAGATCTCGACGAGTGGCTCGTCGGCGGCGACGGTGTCGCCGACCTGCTTGAGCCAGCGGGTGACCGTGCCTTCGGTGACGCTCTCGCCCAGCGCGGGCATCGTGACGGAGACCGACATGTTCTGGTCCACTCCTTCTGTTCCGGTCGGCCGGTTGGCCGTATCGAGCCTTGCATGCCGGCCTGTGGGCCAGCGGGCTGTGCGTGCGGGTTACGCGTGAGCGTGGAGCGGCTTGCCGGCGAGCGCGAGATGAGCCTCGCCCATCGCCTCGTTCTGGGTGGGGTGCGCGTGGATGAGGGTCGCGACGTCGCCTGGATGCGCCTCCCAGTTCACGATGAGCTGAGCCTCGCCAATCTGCTCTCCGACACGAGAGCCGACCATATGTACCCCGATAACTGGACCGTCCTTCAACTGAACGAGTTTGATGAACCCGGCCGTCCCAAGGATCTGGCTCTTGCCATTGCCGCCGAGGTTGTACTCGTATGCCGTGATGTTTGCATCGCCGTGCATCGCGCGGGCCTCGGCCTCGTTCAGGCCGACGCTCGCGACCTCGGGTTCACAGTAGGTGACCTTGGGAATGTTGATGTCGGGGATGACGACCGGGTTCAGGCCGGCGATCTCCTCGGCGACGAAGATTCCATGCTGGAAACCGCGATGGGCGAGTTGCAGGCCAGGGGTGATGTCGCCGACCGCGAACACGTTCGCCACGTTCGTGCGCAGCCGCTCGTCAACAAGCACCCAGCCGCGCTCCATGGCAATGCCTTGTTCCTCGAATCCCATGCCGCTGGCACTTGGCCCGCGGCCGACGGCGACGAGCAGGATGTCGGCGTCGAAGGTCTTGCCGTCCTCGAGGGTGACCTGCACGCCGGTCTCGCTCTGAGTGGCCGACGCGAACCGCACCCCGAGCGACAGGTTGATGCCGCGCTTTCGGTAGGCGCGCTCAAGGGCCTTGGAGCAGGCGATGTCTTCATTGGGCACCAGGTTGGGCAGTGCCTCGACGATGGTGACCTGCGCCCCGAAGGATCGCCAGACGCTCGCGAACTCGACGCCGATGACCCCGCCACCAAGGACGATCGCACTTTTCGGGACGTAGTCGAGGTTGAGAGCCTGGTCTGAGGTCATGATCCGACCGTCGATCTCGAGACCAGGCAGCGACCGCGCGTAGGAGCCGGTCGCGAGAACGATGTTGGTGCCGGTGTACTTTTCGCCGTTGACCTCGACGGTGTTCGGGGCGACGAGGCGACCCTCACCTTCGACGTAGGTGACGTTGCGGCTCTTGACGAGGCCTTGGAGGCCCTTGTAGAGCCGGCTGACGACGCCGTCGCGGTACTCGTTGACCTTCACCATGTCAATGCCGTGAAGCGTGGTGTTCACACCGAAGTGGGCACTCTCACGCGAGCTGTCGGCGATCTCGGCGGCGTGAAGGAGCGCCTTGGTAGGAATGCACCCGCGGTGCAGGCAGGTGCCACCGAGTTTGTCCTTGTCGATGAGGATGACGGACATCCCCAGTTCACTCGCCCGTAGGGCGCAGGCGTAACCTCCGCTGCCGCCACCGAGGATGACGAGGTCTGCACTGGGCACGGACGGCTCCTTCTTGCGATCGCGAGGATGTGTTGGGTCCTATCCTGCCTCAATTGTCTGAGCGATCCGAACGAAGGTGCGCACCGCAGCGCCGGTGCCTCCTTTCGGGAGGTAGCCGTATGCACCCTTCTCGTTGAAGGCAGGCCCGGCGATGTCGAGGTGGACCCACGGCTGACCCTCTGGGATGAACGTCGACAGGAAGACGCCGGCCGAGAGCATGCCGCCCATGCGGTCACCGATGTTCGCGATGTCGGCGGTCGAGGAGTCGAGGGAGGCCCGGAGATCCTCGGGGAGCGGCATTGGCCACATTGATTCACCGGCAGCCGCCGCCGCCGCGCAGACCTGATCGCGGGCATCGTCGTTATTCGACATGACGCCGGAGACGCGGCGCCCGAGCGCGACGCTCTGGGCGCCGGTGAGCGTTGCCACGTCGATGAGGAGGTCTGGTTTCTCCTTGACCGCCATACCGAGAGCATCGGCGAGGACGAGGCGACCCTCCGCATCGGTATTGAGCACCTCGACGGTCGTGCCGTCGAACATCGTGATGACGTCGCCAGGGCGCTGGGCGGTGCCGCTCGGCATGTTCTCTGCGATCGCTAGCCAGCCGGTGACCTTGACCAAGATGCCGAGGGTTGCGATGGCCTGAATGGCGCCGATGACTGCAGCGGCTCCGGCCATGTCGCCCTTCATCTCATCCATGTTCGCAGCGGGTTTGATCGAGATGCCGCCGGTGTCGAAGGTGATGCCCTTGCCGACCAGGGCGAGGTGGCGTGTCGCACCGCGTGGGGTGTAGACGAGCTTCACAAGCCTCGGCGGGTTCGAGGAACCCTGGCCAACTCCGAGGATGCCGCCGCAGCCTGCTCGCTTGAGAGCCGGGACGTCCCAGATGGTGACCTTTACCGGCAGCGCTGAGACGGCATCGGTCGCAGCCTTTGCAAGGGCCACAGGGGGCAGGGCGTTGGGTGGGGTGTTCACGAGATCGCGGGTGAGGTTCATGGCATCGGCGATGACGTTCACCTCATTCGCGATCCGGCGCTCAGTTGCGCTCACTGACCGGGGCACGAGCAGCATGATGCTTGCTGCCGGTTGGGCACCCTTGGGCTTCTTGGATTTGAAGGTGGTGAATTCGTAGGTGGCCAGCCGAGACCCGGTGGCAATCGCACGGAAACTGACGTCGTCCTTAGGAGCCACGATGGCGACCTTCGCTCGGCCGGTGAGAGCGCGCATTGCATTGCCGTATGCGCGGCGCACTGCCTCGTCATCCTCCTGCTTCCTCGCATCGCCGAGGCCGACTGCGATGATGAGGGCGGCCTTGATTCCTGAGCCGCCGGGGATGTTGGTGATGTCACCGGACTTGCCTGACGCACCTACCGCCTCGAGCGCCTCAACGATGCGCGTCTTCTGGGCCGCGCTGAACCCCTGCGAGACAAGGGTGACGGCCTTGCCCTTTCCTGGTGCGATCGCGACGAGCAGTGCGTCGCAGATGGTGGTGGCGGGGGTGGTTGCGGTCACGGTCACGGTCATGCATACAGAGTAGCGACGGGTGGGTAGCCTGCCGCCTGGCGACGCGCTACCGTCAGGCGTGACCAACTCGGAGCTCAGGCGGACGCCCCTGTTCGAGCGGCACCAAGCAGCGGGTGCCAAGACCGCAGACTTTGGCGGATGGGATATGCCCATCGAGTACACCGGCGTGGTCGCGGAGCACACCGCGGTTCGAAACGCCGCCGGTATCTCTGACGTCTCACACATGGGCAAGCTCGCCGTTTACGGCGACGGCGCAGTGGCATTCCTCAACTCTTTGCTGGCCAACGATCTCGGACGAATATCCGCGGGTCAGGCGCAGTACTCGATGCTGTGCAACGACGACGGCGGCGTCATCGATGACCTCATCGTCTACCGCTGGTCGGATGACGGTGCATACGTGATCCCGAACGCATCGAATGCGGCCTTCGTCGCGTCAGTCCTGCGGGGCGTGGCATCGGAGGGCATCACGATTGACGACCAGCACCTGACGCACGGGATCATCGCGGTCCAGGGTCCGCGCAGTACGGAGGTTCTCGGCAGCCTTGGGCTCCCGGTCGATCACGACTACATGAGCATGGCCCGTTCCGATTTCGCTGACTCGCCGGTCATCGTGTGCCGCACGGGCTATACCGGAGAGCACGGCTACGAGCTCGTCGCCCCGTCCGCAGTCCTCGGAGGCCTATGGGACGCACTGCTCCCGGCGGTCATTTCCGTCGGGGGCCTGCCCGCCGGTCTCGGAGCGCGTGACACCCTCCGCACCGAAATGGGTTATCCGCTGCACGGTCAGGACATCAGCCCTGTGATCACCCCGGTCGAGGCCGGGCTCGGGTGGGCCATCGGCTGGGATAAGCCGGAGTTCACCGGCCGAGAGGCGCTCCTCGCGCAGCGGGCGGCAGGTCCGCGACGTCGGCTGCACGGGCTGCTCAGCCTTGACCGCGGTATTCCACGCCCGCACATGCCGGTACATGATGTTGCGGAGGGTGTCCTCGCCGGCGAAATTGTGGGCGAGATCACGAGTGGCACCCTCTCGCCGACCCTGAAGAAGGGCATCGCGCTGGCGCTCCTTGACTCCTCGGTCGCCGTCGGCGACGAGGTCGCGGTCGATGTGCGCGGACGAGAGTCACGGTTCACCGTCGTGAAGCCGCCATTCGTGCCGCCGTCGACCCGGTAGCCGACCGACGCACGGTCACCGCAGTGGCAAGGTCGGCCAGTGCCCAAACGGCGGCGTCCGCGCCTGCCGCTGACTCCAGGTTCCACAGCACCTGGAGTGGATCGCCCGCCAGAAAAGTGCGGCCCCGCCACTCGGCCTCGTGCGCCTCGTCCGCAGAGAGAACCGGCAGCATGCCGGGTCCAGCCAGCGAACCCCCTTGAGCGAGGACGAGGAGTTGCACGGGGCGGCGGTGTGGTCCTTCCGCGTCCGCGGCCACGTTGACGGACACAATGACGGGACCAGGGAGACGCTTGAGGGCCGTGTCGAGGGCGGATGCCAGGTCGCTGGTTGTTGACCAGTACGTCACTATCGGGTCGAAACGCCGTCGCTTCAGCCACTCGTGCACCAGACGGTCGCGGTGAGTGACCAGGGTTGGCCACGTTCGGTGCTTACCAGCCCGGCTCGTGCCAGATCGCGCACGATGGTCGACACTCGGGCCTGTGTGACGCCTGCTAGCTTGGCCAGAGCCGTCTGCGACCCGGGTGGAGACGTGGGGGACTTGGAGTAGGGACGGGACGTCAACGGCTGAGACCTCCGCCAGCCGGGGAGAGCGCAGGGACCGGTGCAGGTGATATCGCGCGTGGGCCCGTCGAGGGTGATTTCTAGGGTGCGGTCGGCGCCCACGGACACGTCCGCTCGGGGCGAATTTTTGCGCTCCTGTCAAGACGGCATATGCCATGAACTACGACCACAGGGCGAGGACGACGAGGGCGCATGTCGTTGAGACTTCGATGGCCGCCCCGAGAACGTCGCCGGTCACCCCGCCAAGCCGTCGCCGGGCGACGACGATCACGATGACTGCCGCGACAATTGCGACGATGACGCTGGACGCGCCCGCTGACCCGAGCATGATGTAGGCGGCCGCAGTCGCGATGACCGCCCAGGCTGCGCAGACGATACGCGGCACCGTCTCGGCGACTGTCGCCCCGAGGCCATCGGAGCGAGCGGCTGTGACCCCCCGCGCGCAGGCCCAGGTGAGCGCCACGCGAGACGTGACGACGGCCACGAGTATCGCTGCATAGCCGTCGCCGCGGCTCGCGCAGGCTGCGAGCGAACCCGCCTGCAGGAGCAGGGCGAGGACGAGCGTTATGACGCCGAAGGGTCCGATATCGGACTTACGTGCGATCTCCAGGGCCTGTGGCGCGGGCCGTCCGCTGCCGAGCGCATCGGCTGTGTCGGCGAGGCCATCGAGATGCAGGGCCCGCGTGGCCCAGGCCAGAAGGGTGACGACGAGGACCGCTGCGACAAAGCCTGCCGTCCCGTCGGTGGGCAGGAGGAGCGGCAGCCCGCAGACGAGGGCGAGCAGGGCGCCGATGATCGGTGCGGCTGAGATGGCGAGACCCGCGGTGCGGCGGCCGGTATCGCGCGGCGCAGGCACGGGCAGTCGGGTGAGGGTCCCGATGCTGAGCCGGAGCCAGTCAGGCATCGCGCTCGCTCACCCCGGCCTCTCCGAATGTCGCCATCTCGGCGAGGGTCGCGATGGCGGCCTGCACGATCGGCAGCGCGAGCAGAGCCCCGGTTCCCTCGCCGAGCCGTAGGCCGTAGTCGACGACGGGTTCGAGGTCCATGCGCGAGAGCGCTGCGGCATGTGCGGGCTCGGTCGAGCGGTGCCCGGCGAGCCACCAGGACTTGGCCCGGAAGTCCATCCGGTCGGCGACGAGCGCGCATGCACTTGAGATCGTGCCGTCGAGGATGACAGGCGTGCGTCTGATCGATGCCTGCAGCAGGAACCCGGTCATCGCGGCGAAGTCCGGGCTGCCCACGGTTGCGAGCAGCCGGATCGGATCGCCGAGGTGTGGCCGGCCGCGGCGCATCGCATCTCGGATCGCAGCGCACTTGCGCATCCAGCCGGCATCGTCGATCCCGGTGCCGAGGCCCGTCACCTTCGAGGCGTCGAGATTCGACAGGAGTCCGATGAGTGCGGCCGCCGGAGTCGTGTTGCCGATGCCCATGTCGCCGGGGATGAGCAGGTCCGTCCCTCGATCGATCTCGTCATCGGCGATGGTGCGCCCAAGGTCGAAGGAGGCGCGCGACTCTTCCAGCGTCATCGCGTCCTCGCGATCGATCGACCCGCTTCCTCGCCGGATCCGGTGGGCAACCACCTCGGGAGCGATCGCCTCGACGTAGGCAGGGTCGCAGTCGACGCTTATGTCGATGACCCGCACTGTGGCGCCGGCCTCGCGGGCGAGGACGTTGACGGCCGCGCCACCGGCGACGAAGTTGAGGACCATCTGGGCGGTGACCTCGGGTGGGTATGCAGATGTGCTTGCCGTCTGCGCGACCCCGTGGTCGCCGACGAAGATGACGACCCGGGGGCGGATAAACCGGTGTGGTGGGCAGGTGCCTTGCACCGATGAGGCCCAGATGCTCAGCTCCTCGAGTCGGCCGAGCGCACCCGCGGGTTTCGTGAGGATGGCCTGCCGGTCGCGCGCCTCCTGCGCAGCATCCTCGCTCGGCAACTCGACTCGTGGGCGCTCGACTCCCTGGGGTGTCGAGGCGGCATCGGCAGTCACTTCGCTGTCGCTCATCACGGTCATCCTGTCTGCGTGGTCGGGAGGGTTCCGAGCGGGAGAGGCCTGCCGGCGACCATGAAGGTCACCTCGGTTGATGCCTGCGACAGTCGGCTGTTCGCGATGCCCATGAGGTCGCGAAAGTGCCTCCCGGACGAGGTCGCTGGAACCACACCCTGGCCTACCTCGTTCGTCACCATGAACACATGGGCCCTTGAGGCGCGAGTCGACTCCGCGAGGGCATCGATGCGGTCGAGGACGTCGATGCGGGCCGCTGCCGCGACCACCTCGTTAGCCGACCACGCGCCGGCCTCGTCGAGTTGCCGTGTGAGCCACATGCCGACGCAGTCAATGAGGAGCGCATCGCCGGGCCCCGCGGCGTAGAGAAGCGACTGGACATCGGCGGTCTCGACCGTCGTCCATTCCGGGGGCCGGCGAGCCTGGTGCTCTGCGACCCGCGCCGCCCACTCGGCATCATCCTTGCGGCTCTCGCCGGTCGCCACGTAGGTGACGGACGGTTGAAGTCGAGCAAGGGATTCTGCGTAGGTCGACTTGCCGGAACGAACACCCCCAATGATGAGGTGGTGGACCGGCTGTCGAGCCACCTTGGTGTCGATGATGGTCAGATCGTCGACGATGCGGACGCCGAGGGGGTGGAGCGCTGCCCTGAGTTCCCGCTCGGGCGGATTGTGGTGACTGAGGTGGATCGCGATGACATCGGTCGCGTCGGTTATCGCCCCCTCGCATCGAAGGCCCGCGAGCATTGCCGGCAGTGTGGTGAGGTCAAGGTGGCCGGTGCCGTGATCCTCCTTGAACCCGAAGCTCTCATCGACCAGCATGGTGTCGAACGCCCGTCCGGAGACCTGCGCAGCCTGCTCGGCGTTGAACGGCCCGGTGTCGGTGGCGTAGAGCAGTGACGTGCCCTCGGGATCGGTGATGTCGTAGAGCACTGCTTCGTCGGCAAGGCTGTCCCCGTTGCCGTGGCCATGCGCCGCCTGCAGTACCCGGATCACGTAGTCGCCTGACGGGGTTTTCGCATCGATGGTGTCGCCCGCTTGGATGACATGGAATTCGACGGGTGACGCGGGGCCTACCCAGTGGCGACATCGCTCGATTGCCTCTGCGGGACCGTGCACGTGGAGAAAGGGGAGGCCGGGGATCCACTCTCGCCACAACAGGAACTCGGGTGCGAGGTGGTCTGGGTGGCCGTGCGTAATGAGGACGTGCGCGACTGTGGCAAGCCCGATTCCAGCGCGGGTCGCGGCATTCGTCGCGGTCGGGCCGGCGTCGATGAGGAGGACGCCATCGACGAGGGCGGCGCTCGAGGTTCGGGTTCGGCCAGCGGCCCGCTCGGCCTCGCAGGATGCGCAGTGACAGAAGGGGTTCGGCCAGCCGTCAGCAGAGCCGGTGCCAAGTAGATGGATCCTCATGAGCGTGTGTCCTGACGACTCGCAGGCTCGAATACTGGCGCTGCATCGAACGACGCCTTGCGCGAGACCCGCCGAAGCGCGGTGAGCACGGCGGGACCCGCGATGAGAATGAGGGTGACGGTGATCGCCGCCCGCGGGATGTCATACCCCAGGGAGGTGAGGACCGTGAAGCGCAGCCACGCCATAAGGTTCTCGGCGATTGGCGCTCCTGGTGTGAAGGCGATGGCTTCGGACAGGCCGGCGGTGAAGGGCCAGAACCACAGGTTGAGGAGAAGGCCGTAGGCGAAGCTCGCGGCTGCGCCGTAGGCAGCGAGGAGGCCGAACTCGCGCTTTCCCCGCACCTGCGGAAGGAGGCCAGCGCCGAGTCCAACCCAGGCCGCGCCGAGCATCTGGAACGGTAGCCAAGGCCCGACTCCGCCGGTGAGCAGAGCCGAGGAAAAAAGCGAGACGGCTCCGAGCGCAAAACCGAATCCGGGGCCGAGAGCGCGGCCGCCGAGAACCAGGATGAACCAGATCGGTTCAAGCCCCGCTGTCCCCCCGCCGAGCGGCCGCAGGGCCGACACGACAGCAGCTAGCACCCCGAGCAGCGCGATCGCCTTTGCATCCATGCCCTTGTCGGTGAACTGGGCGAGCACGACGGCGAGCAGGAGGGGGATGACGATGGCGAAGATCCAGGGGGCATCGCCCGCATGGGCGATCGCGGTGGAATCAGGCGCGGCGATGAGGGGCCATCCGAACGCTACGACCCCGACGAGCGAGGTCGCGATGATCGCGATCATCGAACGGATGCCGAGGCGAACCGCCGGAGTCGGAATGCTCATGGTCATCCGACGGCATCCCCGCTTGTCGGGGCGTGTGAGCGCAGGAGGAGTGGGCCGATGGCAGCGACGACGTCTGAGACGGTGAGCCAGGGTTCAGGCGCCAGCACCTTCGCGACCTGCGGCGCGAACATGGGGGAGGAGATGACGACATCGGCGGTGGATCCGTCCGCGACGATCTCCCCCTCGGCGAGCACGACGACGCGCGTGGCGACCTCTGCCGCGAGCTCGACGTCGTGGGTCGCGAGCATGATGCCGTGGCCGGCCCTCGCGAGATCGCGCAGCACCTCGACGAGGCGGGCCTTCGTGGGGTAATCGAGGCCGCGGGTTGGCTCGTCGAGCAGCAGCAGCGGCGGGCGGGCGGCGAGGATGACGGCCAGCGCGAGGAGCAGCCGCTGACCCTCGGAGAGGTCGCGCGGGTGCGTCGTGTAAACGACGTCGGGGGCGAGGAGGGCGAGCAGCGCCCGGGTCGTGCCGTGGTCGGCGCCTGCATCCCGGTCGGCCGCCCGGCACTCGTCGGCGACAGTGGTCGCCTCGAGGAGGTCGCCGGGCTCCTGGGGGACGAGCCCGACGGCATGGACGAGTTCGGCGCCGCGCAGGGTTCGGGGGTCCTTGCCACCGGTGAGGATGGACCCCCCGGCGCTCGCCCGCAAGCCGACGATCGCGCTCAGGAGGGTTGACTTTCCGGCGCCGTTGCGGCCCATGAGCGCCACCACCTCGCCGCCCCGGATCGTGAGTGACACCGACCGGAGGGCTGGCCGCTGCCCGTATCGGACGGTGAGGTCGGTGGCTTCGACGAGTGCCTCGCTCCCCAGTTCACCGTCGATTGCTCGCAGGGGAGGGGTGTGGCCAACAAGGAGATTGCGCAGCGGCCCGGCCGCTCGACGGGCATCGCGCACGGTTAGCGGAAGCGGGCTCCAGCCAGCGAGCCGGCCGAGCTCGACGACGGGAGGAGCAATGGGTGCCAAGCGCATCACCTCGGCGGGGGTCCCGATGACGAGCGGCTGGGCATCCCCCGGGACGACGATCACTCGGTCAGCGAACTGCACGACGCGCTCGAGGCGGTGCTCGGCAAGGACGACGGTGACGCCGAGATCGTGCACGAGCCGCTGGAGCGCGGCGAGTACCTCCTCGGCCGCGCCGGGGTCGAGCGCGGAGGTCGGCTCGTCGAGCACGAGGACCTTGGGATGGGAGGTGAGGACAGCGCCGATCGACACACGCTGCTGCTGCCCCGCGGACAGCGACAGGAGGGGCCGGCTGCGCAGGTCATTGAGCCCGAGGAGGTCGAGGGTCTCCTCGACCCGGCGGCGCATGACGTCGGGCGCGAGGCCGAGGCACTCCATCCCATAGGCGAGTTCCTCCTCGACGGTGTCGGCGACGAACCCGCTCGACGGGTCCTGCGGCACCACGCCGACGAGGTCGGCAAGCTCGCGTGGCGGATGGGTGGCGGTATCGCGTCCATCGACGAGGATGCGGCCGCTAAGGGTGCCACCGGTGAAGTGCGGAACGAGGCCGTTCATTGCCCGCAAAAGCGTCGTCTTACCGCTGCCTGTCCGGCCGACAACGAGGACAAGCTCGCCTTCGTCCAGGCGGAGGTTGACGTTGCTGAGAGCCGGCCGCGTCGCGCCGGAGTAGGTGATGGTGACGTCCTCGAAGCGGATCATCGGGCCACCTGCCACTCGGGTTCCTCGGTTCTCGCAAGGACGACCGCTACCGGGATCGGTGGGGCGGTGAACGCGGGGGTGATTGCCGCGACGATCCCGATGAGTCCAAGGACCGGCAGGGCCGGCCACGCCGGCGGGTCGAAGGCAGTGTCAAGTGACGTGGGCATCCACCACCGGGCGGCAAGGAAGCATGCCGCGGCGAGGATTCCGGCTCCCGCGACAAGCCACTCCGGCGTCCACCATGGGTCAGGACGGTAGCGGGTGCGAACCGAGCCGCGGGCCGACCACGTGATCGCCGTGACGCAGGCAATGACCCCGAATGCGAGCATCGGAGCGTCCATGAGGAGGGGAGAGCCGGCAGCGACGAGACCGTAACTGCCGATGCAGGCGGCAACGAGGCCGATGAGCAGGAGGGCTGCCGAGCCCTTGCGCTGCGATGCACTCTGGGATCCTCGGCGACCGTAGCCGCGCGAGTCCATCGCCGCGGCCAACGTCACTGAGCGATCGAGCGCCCCCTCGAATACCGGCATTGCGGCGCCAGCGATCGCGCGCACACCTTTGGTGGGGCGCCCGCGAAGATGGCGGGCGGACCGCACCCGCGTCACGTCGATAACGAGTTGCGGGGTGAAGGTGAGGGCGACGACGACGCTCACGCCGACCTCGTACAAGGCCGCTGGGACCGACTTCAGCAGCCGGCTCGGCGAGGCGAGGGAGTTGGCGGCGCCGATGCATACGAGGATCGTCGCGAGCCTCAGACCGTCGTAGAAGGCCATGAGGATGCTCTCGAGCATGACATCGCCGCCGAGCCGCACGCCGGCGAGCCACGGGGGCAGCGCGATCCCGGGCAGGGGGAGCAGGACGGTCGTACCCAGCGCCGCGCCGAACATCACCTGGATGAGGACCCGCACGGTCACGACGATGATGCCGAGCCGCAGGAAGAACCCGAATGACCGGGCCCAGGGGGCCTCGGGCTTGCGCGCGGAGACCACGAATGCCGCGACGGCAATGATGAGGAGGAGGAGCAGCGGGTTCGTCGTGCGACTGGCGGCGGTGGCAAGGCCAAGGGCCCACGCCCACCAGGCACCGGGGTGCAGCCAGCGCGGCAGGGCGCCGGCACCCACCTGCCAGCGCGCGCCGGTCATGGTCGTCCGCGCCCCCGCCAGGCGAGGAAGCCGAGGACCGCCGCAACGAGCACGGCGAGCCCGGTGATGATGGGTCCGGCCGATGGCGCTGACTCGGGCGCCATGACGAGGGACCCGGGCTCCGGCAGGACGTTCGACAAAGCGCCCTCCGTCGACATTCCGGTGCTCGCCACGGGGCGATCCTCGACGAGTTCTGCGCACTCGGCCAGCGGGTACCCCGCAATCCCGCAGATGAGCCCGTCGCCGACCCGCACGTCGGTGATCGACCGAAGAAGTTCGTAGCCGGTGGCCCCCTGCTCCCCGACGACGCACGTGCTGATGTCGACCGGGTAACGATCGCCATCAGGTGCGTCCTGCGGACTTCCGAAGTCGATCGCAAGCGCCACCCGCTTCACCCCGGGCTGAGGCGCCGTGCCGCCGCAGATCGAATCGAAGGCGGTGGCTGGGTTGGTCTCGGGGGCATCGCCAGCGGAGCCCGCGGCAGAGGTGATGGCGAAGCGCCAGCCCTCGACCGAGCCGTCGACCGGCACAGCTGAGGCTGGTCCTAGGGTCGCGAATCGCCAGGCGCCTTCGGTAACCGACCAGTAGGTCCAGTAGCGGTAGGCGGTATCCGCCCGGGCGGCAGGGGCAAGCGCCAGCATCGCGGTGGCGCTGGCGATTGCCAACACGATCGCGAGCACGGTGCTCTTTATGACTGCCGCCCGGGTGGAATACCGCATCAGCGCTGGCTGCCCTGAAGTGCCGTGACGAGGTTGATCCCGCCGAATGACTTCGGATTCTTACCCGTGGCCTCGCTCACCATGAGCAGGAGGCCGAGTGCGGCCGGGACGGCGACGCCGTCCTTCTCGGCGAAGGCGCGCGCGTTGGCAGCGAGGGTCGACGTTGCCTTGGCTACCGCAGGCTTGCCGTACCCGGCTGCGACGAACGCCATCACGGTTGAGGCTGTCGAGGTGTAGTCGGGTCCGCTGCCGAATGACGAGTCGAGCGCACCCTTGGCCAGGATGCGCGAGCTGAGGTAGCTGGCGACCTTGCGGCCCGTGGTGCCCGAGCAGGCAGGCGAGCCGGCCAACTTCTGCGGGCCTGTCACCGGAATTGCGGCGGTGAGGCCGAGGAGGCCTTGCGAGCTCGCCGATCCGTCCGGCTTGGCGTCCTTCTGGTAGCTGAGGCCGCCGCCGTCGGCGGATCCGCACGGGGCGACGAGCGTTGCTAGGAACTTATTCGCCGCAACGTAGGCGGGCACCTTGAAGTTCGGGGCCGAGGTCATCACTGCGGCAAGCGCGAGTCCGGTCGAGTTCGCGTCTGAGGCCCCGCCCGGAAAGTAGGGCCAGCCACCATCCTTTAATTGCTGCTTGCCGAGCCATAGCCCGGCTCGCGCCGCAGCGTTGGTCACCTTGATGATCGTGGCCGCCGGCGCCGCGCCTGATTCGTTGATTACCGTGAACGCGGAGATCGCGGCGGCGGTCGAGTTGGTGTCGGGGCCGGTCGAGGTTGCCGGGTCGCTGGGCGCGCACGGTGCGGCGAGGTCGGATCGGTAGGCCTGGAAGGAGCCGTCGGCGCACTGCTGGTTCAGCAGCCAGTCGATGGCGGGCGCGCTCGGCTTCACGCCGACGGACGTTAGCCCGAGAATGGCGAGGGACTGGCGAAAGACTCCGTCGTAGGTTGGGTCGGATGCGCCGTAGAGGCCGGTGGTTGACGATGGAGCGGCTTGGGCGGTCGCCTGCCCTAGCGACATGAGGGAGAACGAGGCGGCTGCCCCGGCGGCGACGAATCTGATGGCGTTGTGCTTGGTCATGACGTTCCCTTTCTTGGGAGAGCAGCCGGGACAAATACCCGCGCCGCCTCCGAAAGAACGCCCCTCGCCCGTGGCTAGGCGAAGACGCCTATGACCGCATGCAAGGGGAGACCGGGGGTGACCCGGGCTCCGCACCGTTACCTCGACGGATGGAGCCGCTCGCGTTCGTCAGGTAATCCGACTTGCCCTTACGGGCTCACGGTTGCGGGACAGCGCCGGATTTGCACCGGCTTCCCCTGATTCGATCGCGTGGATGAAGTTGTGACGAGATCAGATCACGTTTGGCACGCGATGTCAAAGGTTGGATCCGTGAGTGACCAATCCTTGGGCGTCGCCCCGTACCGCCTAGTCTTCTCGAAGAGGACCGATATTTCGGACTCACCCGGCCCTAGGCTTATCCGCACTTGCGACCCACCCGACAAGGAGATGACATGCAGTGGAACTGGCGTTACGAGAAGGCGGACGGCACGGTCGTCGTAGAACTTCCGGACACCGTGGTGTCGGGTGGTTTTCCGTCGCAGTCGGAGGCCGAGTCGTGGATCGGCGAGTCGTGGCGCGATTTGCTCGACGCGGGCATTGGTCAGGTGACCCTGCTCGAGGGCGACCGCGTCGTCTACGGTCCGATGAGCCTGCAAGAGCCGTAGCCACCTCGGAGAGCCACCCCCGAGCCATTTCATCCATCATCCGGGACATCGAGCAGAATTCGGGCTGAATCCGCCGAAATTCCTCCAGATCTCCCAGTTCATGGGACAAACGGTATGGGGGTCAGGTTTTTGGGGCGCCGCCGCGCTTCACCCGCGGCGGTGGCAGCCGAAGCCTGCGCAACTGCAGCGTCCGTAGCGCTCCATAGAGAAGGATGCCCTTGCGGTCCTTGGGATCGGGGAACTGCTTCTTCGCCCGGGTACTCAGCTGCACCAGCAGGACGATCATGTCGACTGCGATCATGGCGGTGAACGCGAAGAAGCCGATCGAGACCCAGGTTTGCACGGTCTGCTGCTTGATGAACCCGAGGAGCAGCACGCCCACAGCGACGAAGATGAAGACCTCGGCGAGGGTGAATCGCGCATCAATGAAATCGCGGGTGAACGAACGGGCCGCACCCTGATCGCGAATCGGCATGTAGCGCTCGTCGCCCGCCATCATCCCTTGGCGTTGGCGGGCCCTAGCGTCTCGATCGCGCTCACGGGCGGCCTTCTTCGCTGCCTTCGGATCCTTGGGTATCTTGATCTGCTGCTTGCGAGCGGCCTCGGCATCACGTCGAGACGGAGTCGGGCGACCCTTGCCAGCCTCGCCGTCAGCGGGCGAAAGGGTGGAAGGATCTGGGGCAGGGGGCTGATCGCGGCGTCCGAACACGGGCCGAGCCTACCGTCCGTCACGGCGGCTCGCGCGAGCCTCATGCAACGTCCTATTGTGGTGAATCACGTTTCGGATGAGGGAGAGCGGTAATGGGACTGTGGCAACGGGCGAGCATGATCTTCAAGTCGAAGGCAAGCAAGGCCCTAGATAAGGCTGAGGATCCTCGGGAGACCCTCGACTATTCGTACGAAAAGCAGCTCGAATTGCTTCAGCAGGTGCGCCGGGGGGTCGCTGATGTCGCGACGAGTCGCAAGCGCATCGAACTTCAAATCCAGAGCCTTGATCAGCAGGGGGCCAAACTTGAGCAGCAGGCTCGTGCTGCGCTCGCAGGCGGACGCGAGGACCTCGCACGTGAGGCGTTGACCCGAAGCAGTGGCCTTCACCAGCAGGTCTCCGACCTCCAGACCCAGCTCGCAGCCCTCCAGGCACAAGAAGAGAAGCTCATCACTGCCTCGCAGCAGTTACAGGCCAAGGTCGAGGCCTTTCGCACCAAGAAGGAGACGATCAAAGCGACCTACTCCGCGGCCGAGGCCCAGACGAAAATCAACGAGGCCTACGCCGGCATCTCATCCGAGCTCGGCGATGTTGGGCTGGCGATATCCCGCGCAGAGGATAAGACGGCTCAGATGCAGGCCCGGGCCAGTGCGATCGATGAACTCGTGGCATCGGGCGCCCTCGAGGACACCACCGGACTTGGCAAGGACAGGATCACCGCGGAGCTCGAGCAGATGGCGAGTGAGCAGGACGTCAACGCCCAGCTCGCAGCAATGAAGCGAGAGCTCGGCGCAGGCGGCACCCCCGAGGCCATCGGGAGCTGATCGCGGATGGCGCGAACGAGGTACGGCTTTGACAAGGGTCTCAGCGCTCGCATGGCCGGGACCATGATTGGGCTTGGTGTGCTGTATGTCGTGCTCGCCGGGGTTCTCTACGCGGTCGGCATGAACGCGGTGTTCGTCCTCGGGATCTGCACGGCGATGCTGCTGGGCCAATGGTGGTTCTCGGACTCCATGGCGCTGGCTGCCAGCCGTGCGGTGATTGTGACACCGGAGCAGGCGCCCCAGCTGCACGCCGTCGTCGACCGTCTCTGCGCGCTTGCTGACATGGAGAAGCCGAGGGTCGGCATAGCCGATACCGATGTCCCGAATGCCTTCGCGACCGGGCGCAGCGCCAACAGGTCGGTCGTCGTCGTGACGACCGGACTCCTGCGCCGGCTCGATCAGGAGGAGCTCGAGGGCGTGCTCGCGCATGAGCTCTCCCATGTCGCGCATCGCGACGTCACTGTCATGACCGTGGCATCCTTCACGGCGATCCTTGCCGGATTCATCGCGCGGACGGCCATGTGGGGATCGATGGGCCGTGACCGGCGTGACCAGAATGCGGCGGTGGTGTTCATCGTCGTGACCCTCGTCAGCCTCCTTGTCTATGCCGTGTCCTTCGTCCTCATCCGCGCACTCTCCCGATATCGCGAGCTGGGAGCCGACCGCGGTGGAGCGCTCATCACTGGGAAACCGTCGGCCCTTGCGCGCGCCCTCCAGAAGATTTCGGGCGACATGGCGCAGATCCCGACGCGGGACCTGCGAGCCATGGAGCCGGTGAGCGCATTTGCCTTCTTCCCGGCTCTCGGCGGGGGACGCGGATTCAGCCTCGAAGGACTCCTCGCCACCCATCCGCCACTCGACAAGCGGCTCGCACAACTCGCGAAAATCTCCGCCGAGCTCGGCGATCGCTGAGCCGGCATGGGATTCATGGACACCGTCCGCGGTCGACGCAAGCCGGCTCAGCCGAACCTCGATTCGCTGTTCGCCCTTCCCTCGGCGGCTATCACGCTGCAGGTAGATCTCGACATGACCCCGACTGGGCGGGGGTCCGTCGCGTTCAGGGCCCCGGAGGGCCGGGCTTTTGCCGACCTACAAGATGAAATTCAGCTACTGCTCGACGCTGATGCGGGACCGCCCGTCGAGATTGCAGGCGATGAGTTCGGCTTCACCTGGATTCTCGTGAAGACCGAGCCTGCCGACCTATCATCCGTCGTGACCGACCTGCACGCCGTGAATTCGTCGCTCGTAGCGGCGGGGTTTGGTCCGCAACTCCTCTGCTCGCTCGTCTCGTTCCATGACCCACGGGATCGCCCGCTCGCACTCGTCTACCTCTACAAGCGTGGAACGTTTTATCCGTTCGCCCCTGAGAGCGGGGCAGGGGAGCGACGCGACAACATCCTGGAACTCCGGGTGCGCGACATGCTCGCGCGCGAGCTCCCGGTCGAACCGGAGGTCTCGCGCTGGTTCGCGGTGTGGGGAGCGCCCGGACTGTAGGGGACCCAGTGCCGGGTTGGTCCCTAACGAGGCACTCCGATGAGGTCCCAGAGGTTTCCGTACAAGTCTGCGAAGACGACAACGGATCGATACTCCTCAAACCGGGGAGTTTCCGTGAACCCGATGCCCGCAGCGCTCATCCGTGCATAGTCGGTCTCGAAGTCATCGGTGTCGACGAAGAATCCGACGCGGCCTCCATGTTGACGCCCGATGAGGGCACGTTGAACTGGGCTCGACGCTTTGGCGAGCAGCACCGTTCGATCGGCATTGCCCACCCGGATCCACCGCTTGCTAGCGCCAAGGTCCGTGTCCTCAACGAGGTCCATGCCGACCCGACCGACGAAGTAGTCGATGGCCTCGTCATAGTCGGCGACGAGCAGGGCGGTCATGGCGATCGACAGCACCATCAACTAGTCCTTCGACGCCGATGCCCCGGGCAATGCCAGCATGCGATCGAGGGCGACCTTGGCCCAGTGCTTGGTGTCGGCGTCGACCTCGATGCGATTGACGACCTTGCCTGCGACGAGCGATTCGAGCACCCAGACAAGGTGGGGAAGGTCGATTCGGTTCATCGTTGAGCAGAAGCACACTGTGCGATCGAGGTAGACGACGGTCTTGTCCGGGTTGGCCTTCGCTAGTCGCTTCACGAGGTTCAGTTCGGTACCGACGGCCCACGCGGTGCCGGGTTCGGCCGCTGCGATCGTCGTGATGATTGCCTCCGTCGATCCCACGAAGTCGGCTTTGACGACAACCTCATTCGTGCATTCCGGATGGACGATGACGTTGACCCCAGGCACGCGAACCCGCACCTCGTCGACCTCATCGGCGGTGAATCGACCGTGTACCGAGCAATGCCCGCGCCACAGAATCACCTTCGCGGCGCGAAGTTCATCGACGGACAGCCCCCCGCCCGGCTTAAGCGGATTGAAGACCACGCAGTCGTCAAGTGAGAGCCCGAGGTCCAAGACGGCCGTGTTGCGCCCGAGGTGCTGATCCGGCAGGAACAGCACCTTCTCACCCCGGGCGAAGGCCCATTCCAAGCTGCGCTGCGCGTTACTCGACGTACAGACCGAGCCACCATGGCGACCAGTAAATGCCTTGATGGCAGCTGTTGAGTTCATGTAGGTGATCGGGATCGTGACGTCGGCGATGCCTGCTTCGGTGAGGACATCCCAGCAGTCCTCGACCTGGGCGATGTCTGCCATGTCGGCCATCGAGCAACCCGCTGCGAGGTCCGGGAGGATGACCTGCTGGTCGGGAGAGGTGAGGATGTCGGCACTCTCGGCCATGAAGTGGACGCCGCAGAAGACGATGAACTCGGCTTCGGGGTGGGCTGCGGCCTGCTGGGCCAACTTGAAGGAGTCGCCCGTGACGTCGGCGAACTCGATCACTTCATCGCGCTGGTAGTGGTGGCCCAGAATGAACACACGTTCTCCAAGTGCCGACCTCGCCGCTCGCGCACGTTCGACGAGGCCCGGATCGGAGGCCGCGGGCAGATTGCCGGGACACTCGACGCCGCGCTCACTCGCTGGATCAGCACCCTTTCCCATGAGCAGGAGGGCAAGGGGGGTGGGGGTTGGATCGTGCAGCAGATCTGACATATGCACATTGTCCACCGGAGGTCTGACCGACGCGAACGGCGGCGGGGAATGCCCAAACTGGGCGATTGGTTGGAATCCACGTAGACTCCCTTGAAAGACTTCCACCGGAAAGGGACATCCCAATGACGGCTGACACAACCACCGAGACCGAGGTCATCACGACCGATGGCATCGTGCTCACCGATACCGCCGCGATCAAGGTCAAAACCCTGCTTGAGGCCGAGGGGCGCGACGACCTTGCGCTTCGAGTCGCTGTTCAGCCTGGCGGCTGCTCAGGGCTTCGCTACCAGCTTTTCTTTGATGATCGGAGCCTAGACGGTGATGTCGTCCGTGAATTTGGCGGCGTTGGCGTCGTTACGGATCGGATGAGCTCTCCTTACCTGAGTGGTGCGACGATCGATTTCGTTGACACGATCGAGAAGCAGGGTTTCACAATCGACAACCCCAATGCCGGCAGTTCATGCGCCTGCGGGGACTCCTTCAGCTAGTTCTTGGCACCTCAGATTCGCGGGGCCCGGAGCGATTCGCTCCGGGCCCCGCTGCCTGCCCGGGGGTAAGCCGGTAGGGTCTGCGGTCGTGGCTGTCCTCATCACTGGTTCCATTGCAACGGACCATCTCATGACCTTCCCTGGCCGGTTCGCAGATTCCTTCGTCGCCGGGAAACTTGACAAGATCTCGTTGTCGTTCCTCGTTGACGAACTCGAGATCCGCCGTGGTGGGGTGGCTCCGAATATTGCGTTCGGCATGGGTTGCCTCGGCTTAAAGCCGGTACTCGTCGGTGCGGTCGGCCCCGACTTCGCCGACTATGAGTCGTGGCTGCAGCGCCATGGCGTCGATACCCGGGGGGTTCATATCTCCGACTCCCGCCACACCGCTCGGTTCATCTGCACCACGGATGAGGAGCAAAACCAGATCGCCTCGTTTTACCCGGGGGCGATGTCGGAGGCGCGGAATATCGAGCTCAAGCCGGTCGTCGACCTCGTTGGCGACGTCGAGGTCGTCCTCATCGGTGCGAATGATCCGGAGGCGATGCTCCGGCACACCGAAGAGTGCAGGTTCCGCGGCTACCCCTTTGCCGCCGACCCTTCGCAACAGCTCGCGCGCATGGAAGGCCCCGACATCAAGCCGCTCGTTGAGGGCGCGAGCTTCCTGTTCACCAACGAGTACGAGTTCGCGCTCATCCATCAAAAGACTGGCTGGAATGAGCGCGATATCGCATCGATCGTCGAGACTCGCGTAACAACGCTGGGCCCGCAGGGCGCGCGAATCGAGCGGCGTGGCGAACCGGTGGTCTCGGTTCTCGTCGCAGAGGAGGATCGCCGGGCGGACCCGACCGGGGTAGGCGACGCCTTCCGAGCTGGCTTCCTGTCCGGGCAGGCTTGGGGACTCACCGATGAGCGCTCCGCCCAGGTTGGCGCACTGCTGGCGACCTACGTCATTGAGACGATCGGCACCCAGGAGTACGAACTGGCCCAGGTGCACTTCCTGGAGCGCATGGCCAAGGCCTACGGCGACGATGCCGCCGCCGAGGTTGAGCCGCACGTCTCCTGCCCGCGGCCGTAGCCTGCGACATGCCGTTCGAGAACTGAGTGATGCCGGTCGAGCCGCCACCGAATACCTGGCTACTGCCGGACCCGCGCCATTGTGAGCCCGGAGCGAATGTGGTGGGGGCCGGTGCCGATCTCGAGCCTGGCACTCTGCTCGCTGCGTATCGATGCGGCCTATTCCCGATGCACCTTGATGATGGGGTGATTGGCTGGTGGTCTCCAGACCCGCGCGGCATCCTTCCGCTTGATCGCCTGCGGGTGACGAGTTCGATGCGGCAGTCGTCTCGACGTTTCCAGGTGACATTCGATGGAGCGTTCGACGAGGTCATTGCGGCGTGCGGCGACCGTCCTGAGGGGGAGCGGTGGATCAATGACGACATCCGAGTCGCCTTCATCCGACTCCATGAACTCGGCTGGGCGCACTCGGTCGAGGTGCGCAGGGCGGGTGTTCTCGTTGGAGGTCTATACGGAGTTGAGTCGGGTGGGCTGTTCGCCGGCGAATCGATGTTCCATCGCGAGCGCGATGCCTCGAAGGTCGCCCTCATGGCGCTTGTTGGACGGTTGCGCGAGGGTGGCGGGCGCCGTCTGCTTGATGTTCAGTGGGCGACAGAGCACCTCACCTCACTCGGTGCAGTGGAGATCCCCCGGGACGAATACCTCGATGTACTCGCTGGCGTGATCGGTGAAGAACCCTGTTTGTCGAGCTAGACGGCGGGCGTCAACTCAACGATGTACGCGTGGCCGGAGCCGTCGTCCGCAGGCGGCTGGGCCCCGATGAAGGTGAACCCCTTGAGCCGGCACCAAGCAGGGATGTCATAGGCGGCGGCTGGATCGTCTGAGAGCACTGCGATGACGCAGCCGGGAGCGGAGGCCAGGGACGCTTCGCTGAGGGCGATGACCGGAATCGGGCAGCGTTTGCCTCGCTCGTCGAGCCAGACATCCACGGCCACAGGCGACATCAGGTATCCCCGCGCACGTGGGCGACCACAAGGGGGAGCTCCCGGATGAAGGCATCGATGGTCGCCTCGGTGCATCCGAATGGGAGGGAGACTCGGACGTTTCCCCCGGTGTAGGCACCCATGGCTGCGAGGACGTGACTGGGCCGCTGGCTCTCCGCAACGCACGCAGAGCCGCTCGCAACGGCAAAGCCGCGCCGATCGAACTCGGTCACGATCGCCTCGCCGGACGTATAGAGAACTGAGAACGTGAGGATGTGGGGTAGCCGTTCGTCCGGGTCGCCAAGAACCTCGACATCTGGGATCCCGGTGGCGGCTTCGCGAATGCGATCGATGAAACCGCGCGCGCGTTCGGCCTCGACGTCAGCCCGTGGGAGGACGAACTCGAGGGCTGCTGCGCAGCCCACGGCTGCCGGGATGTTGGGGAATCCGTCGATCCAGCCGCGTCGGCCGTCATCTGGCGCCTGCCATCGAACCCCGCGGCGGACAACGAGCATCGCAACCCCCGCGGGCCCAGCCCAGTCGCGGGCCGAGGCGAAGAGCGCGGTCCATCCGCGGGGGAGCGGGCCATGACCGATGAGTTGGCCGGCATCGACGAGGAGTCCTGCTCGGTTGCTTGGTGCCGTGCGGTCTGCGACCAACGACACGGGCTGTGTGGTACCAACCTCGGCATTGGCTGCCTGCAAGCAGCCGAGTACGCCGCTTGATCCGATGTGGGCTGCCGCAAACGCCTCGGCGTTGACGCGGCCGAACTCGTCGACGTCGATGAACTCGGAACCGGGGTGCTGATCAGCGATGTCGAGGAGCATGGAGGTTTCGACGCGACCGACAACGAGTCGCCCGCGGTGCCCGTGCACGGCTGCTCGGGCGGCAGCGGCGGTTGATGGAGTGAAGTGGACATCCTCGGCCGCAATCGGCTCATCCGCTATGGAGGACAGGCTCGCTGCGACGCTGGATCGCGCGGCATCGAGCAGGATGCCCGCCTTACGCCCGAGGTGGTGCAAACGCGTTGGGTCGGCCCAGGCCTCAGCCTGAGTAATGGCACCGGCAGATCGGCCTGCCTCAAGCACAGGCTGGCCGCCAACTGCATCAAGGTACCCTGCCGGGCTTGGCGGAAAATCGTGCACGCTGACCAAGATAGCCGAGATCGGTGAGCGCCCTCGCGCGAGGGCGAAATCACATCGGGGTCGCCATGCCACTATGCGTCACGTGCGCTAGTCTCATGAGCACGTGATTACCCGAGAGGGTCAACGATTCAGCAGCACCGGCGCGACCGATCGAGCCATGAGAAGGGCGAAACGTGGGTTCCACTAAGTTTGTGCAGTCGAGTGTCCGGCGTCGCCGAAGGCGGTGTGTGTTCCTCGCTGTGGGTGTCGTAGCGGCCGCGGTCTTCCTGACCGGTTGCACCGTGAATGAGTCGCTCTTCTTCGACCTTCCGTCGCCTGCATCAAAGGAAGCCACCATCACCCAGAACCTCTGGCAGGGGTCGTGGATTGCGGCATGGGCCGTGGGTGCGTTCACCTGGGCACTCATACTCTGGGCCGCCGTTGCGTACCGGCGCCGTCACCGCGATGAGGTGCCTGAGCAGACGAAGTACAACCTGCCGATTGAGATGCTCTACACGATCGTCCCGCTGGTGATGATCCTTGGCCTGTTCTGGTTTACTGCGAAGGACCAGAGCGAATTGCTCACCTTGGAGAACGATCAGCAGCACACGGTGAACGTGGTTGGGTTCCGGTGGGCATGGGGCTTCAACTACCTCGACGAGGGCGTGTACACAATCGGCCTGCCGGTGGGCGCCGGAACTACGAATGAACCGGCCACGCTCGTCCTCCCAGTCAATGAGAAGGTTCGCTTCGAACTCACCTCACCCGACGTTATCCACTCCTTTTGGGTCCCGGCCTTTCTGTTCAAGATGGACGTTATTCCGGGCAAGACGAATGTTTTTGAACTCACGCCCGACAAGGTCGGTACTTACTCTGGCAAGTGTGCGGAGCTGTGCGGAGTCGACCATGCTCGGATGCTCTTCGCAGTGAAGGTCGTTGAGCGTCCGGAGTTTGACGCCTACATCGCTGACCTCAAGGCCAAGGGTCAAATAGGAACACTCGACACCGGCCGTACAACGGATGCCGGCCAAGCACCGGATGAGAGGACGATATGACGATCCTGGAAGACAGAGTCACGGCGCCCGTGACTGACGGCCCCCTGAGGCCGGTCGTTCGCAAGAAGAGTCCGGGAGCAATGGTCGTCTCGTGGATCACCTCCACGGATCACAAGGTCATCGGTTACATGTACCTCATACTCGCGACCTTGTGGTTCTTCATTGCGGGTGCGATGGCGTTGGCGATTCGCGCGGAACTCGCGGTCCCTGGCCTACAATTCGTCTCCCTTGAGCAGTACAACCAACTGTTTACTATGCACGGAACCATCATGCTGTTCCTCTTCGCGACCCCGCTCTACGTCGGTTACGCGAACGTCATCATGCCCCTGCAGATCGGTGCCCCTGACGTCGCGTTCCCTCGATTGAACATGCTGGGCTTCTGGCTGTTCTTCTTCGGCGGGATCACTGTCGCGGCAGGTATCTTCACGCCCGGAGGTGCTGCGTCCTTCGGCTGGTTTGCATACGCGCCGCTCAGCAACGCAGTGAACTCGCCGGGGGTTGGTGGCGATCTATGGCTGCTGGGCCTCGCGATCGGTGGCCTCGGGACCATCCTCGGCTCGGTCAACTTCATCACGACGATCTTCTGCATGCGGGCACCGGGCATGACCATGTTCCGCATGCCGGTTTTCACATGGACGATTTTCATCACGGCGCTCCTCGTGCTCATCGCCTTCCCGATCCTGGCAGCCGCACTCATTGTTGCCTTTGTAGACCGGCACTACGGGGCGGTCGTCTTCGCCTCGGAGAATGGGGGAGCCCTCCTGTGGCAACACCTCTTCTGGTTCTTCGGCCATCCGGAGGTCTACATTCTCGCGCTGCCGTTCTTCGGCATTGCGAGCGAGATCATCCCGGTGTTCTCGCGCAAACCAATATTTGGCTACAAGGGGGTCGTCTTTGCGACGATGAGTATTGGTGCCCTTTCCGTAGCCGTGTGGGCCCACCACATGTATGTCACCGGATCGGTATACCTGCCGTTCTTCGCGCTCATGACCATGCTCATTGCCGTGCCGACCGGAGTGAAATTCTTCAATTGGATCGGCACAATGTGGCGAGGTTCGGTGAGTTTTGACACGCCGATGCTCTGGACAATGGGCTTCCTCATCACGTTCCTCTTCGGCGGCCTCACCGGCATCATCCTCGCGGCTCCGCCGCTCGACTTCCACGTCTCAGACAGTTACTTCGTTGTCGCTCACTTCCATTACACGGTGTTTGGCACCGTCGTCTTCCTCTTCTTTGCGGGCCTTTATTTCTGGTGGCCGAAAATGACCGGCAAGATGCTGGACGAACGACTTGGGAAGATCCACTTCTGGTTGCTATTTGTCGGGTTCCAAGTGACCTTCCTCATCCAGCATTGGCTTGGCGTACAGGGGATGCCACGGCGCTACGGCGACTACCTTCCGGCCGACAACTTCCAACTTTTCAACATCATCTCAACTGTAGGTGCTGCGATTCTGGGAATCTCGACCCTGTTCTTCATCTGGAACGTCATCAAGACCCAACGCACGGCGCCGAAGGTGACGGTCGATGATCCCTGGGGTTGGGGCGGATCGCTCGAATGGGCAACCTCCTGCCCGCCGCCACGGCACAATTTCGTCACGCTGCCTCGGATTCGGTCTGAGCGTCCGGCGTTTGACTTGCATCATCCCGAACTCGCCGCAGCCGCTCACAGCCCGGCCATTCAAGGTGCCCCGCAGTGAGAATCGAGGGTGCTCTCTTCGCAATGGGTGCGGTGTTCTACGCCTTCATTGCCGGTGTCTACTGGTATTTCAGCCGTGACGTCATCGGCACCACAGCACTTGCCCTGACTGGAGCATTGGCGTTCCTTGTCGCCTTCTACTCCCTGTATACGTCGAAGCGGGTGTACCCCCGGCCCGAGGATCGTCTCGACGCGGAGGTTGATGAGGCTGACTCCGAGTACGGGTTCTTCAGTCCGAACTCGTGGTGGCCGCTCGTGCTGGGGTTTAGCACGATGGTGATCGTGTTCGGGTTGATTTTTGCGGTGTGGCTCATCGTGCTCGGTTTGTTCATCTTGTTTATCGCCCTGATCGGGTGGATGTTTGAGTACTACCGCGGAGCATTTGCGCATTAGACGGTAATTGGGGCAGCAACTCACTCGTTGGGTATCCTTACAGCAAACGCGCCGAGTGACGTTACTCATGTCGAGAAGCGTGGTGATGGAGGGAGAAGGGTGAGGCGCCCGGCGACGAATCTTCAACGACGGATGTCGATGGTCGTGTCCCCGGTTCTCCTCAGTTCCTGCGGAACATCGCTCCAGATGCCGAGCGTTTCGCTGGATACGTCGATCGGTGATGCTGTTTCGGCGGCTTCGATCACTTCGCGACCAAGTGGTCCTTCGCGGGTAAAGCCGGGTGAGCCGCTGATCGTGACGGCGATTGATGGCCACCTGTCCAGTGTTGATGTGATCGGTCCAAAGGGACCGCTGCCCGGCACGTTGTCGGACGACGGTACCCGTTGGCAGGCCGTTGTCCGGTCACTTCGCTACGACAGCACCTATCGAGTTGAGGCCACGGCCATCGATGCTCGCGGAGTCGCTACGACCACGAAGAGCGAATTCAGCACTATTGCTCCGACGGCATTCTTTACCGGCGAGATCGTGAGTCCCGCTGCGGGGGAGCGAGTGGGCGTTGGTATGCCGGTTGTCGTGAATTTTGATCGACCAATCAAGAATCGAGCTGAGGTCGAGCAAACGTTCACCATCCGGACACCCACCCCCATCGAGGGCGCGTGGGCGTGGCGTGATGGAACGACTGTCGAATTTCGCCCAAAGACGTACTGGCCGGGGAACATCACTGTTGAGGTTGACGCGAACTTCCAGGGTGTTGAATCGAGGGACGGGGTGTTCGGAAGAGGCGGGCTGGCGTCAACATTCTCGATCGGTCCATCAATGGTGACGAAAGTGGATGCCCTCACCCATGAGGCGCAGGTCTTCCGCGACGGAGCGGTGATCCGGACGATTCCGATCACCACTGGGAAGTTGGGGTTTGAGACACGGTCCGGCACCAAGGTCATCGTGAGCAAGGAGCGCACGAGGATCATGGATGCCGCGTCCGGAGGTACCGATCGAAGTGATCCGGAGTACTACCGGCTTAAGGTTGAATACGCGATGCGCGTGACCTATTCAGGCGAGTTCGTGCATGCCGCCCCGTGGTCTGTGGGGTCGCAAGGCCGGGCAAACGTGAGTCACGGTTGCATTGGAATGAGCACATCGAATGGCCAATGGCTCTATGACCAGACGCTGGTCGGCGATGTCGTTGAGGTATCAGGCACAGGCAGTGTTCAGAATCTCGGCAATGGCATTACCGTTTGGAATGAGACGTGGCCGAGTTGGCTCGAGCGATCCGCCACGGGGAGCGTGAGCACGGTCGCTACCGGTGCCCGCAGAGAAGTGCCGCCGGGGGGCGTCACCGACAGTGTCATCGTGCCCCCACATCGTCCTAGCCCATCGCAGGGGCTCCAGGGGTCCGTCGTGCCAGGAGTGCCAGGGCTCGTCGTTCCAAGCGCCTCTGTGGCGCCATCAGGGGCGCCGACTCCATCGAGCTAGCTTATCTTCTTCGATGAAAGCAAGGAGCGAAAGGCGAGGCCGGGGCACCGGTCGCGGAGGCGAGGCCCCAAAGAGTGAGGGCCGGAACCTGGTGGCTCCGACCCTCACTCGCTGTTCTTTCCTCAGGCTTGAGTGCGCTCAGCCAGTTGTTCCGCGTTCGTCTGCGGCATTCCCGGGTGGTGTAAGACGCCACCGTGGAAGGCGCTGATCTGGTCAGCATCCTCGTAGTTGTGCAGCGGAGCCTCAAGCGCCGCCTCGTGGGCCACATGATGCTCAGCTGCTTCGATTTCAGCGGCGCTCGGCTTGGCGATGTTCTCGGCGTAGAAGAACGCGCTGAGCTTGTGCTGGACGTTTTGAAGATGGAAACGCTTATTGCGAACGCCGGCCGCGTCACGACGCTCCGGTGCGGGCAGTGGGGTGATGTCGGTCTTGCTCATGATCACCGCCTTCTCCTTGATGGAGATGGGCTCGTGCACCTCGATGAACTCGCCGTGTGGCAGCCGCAGGACGCGCCCCGACTCGTAGCCATGGAGGAGCTTGTCTCGGTCGCGGCGTTGGAGACCAAGGCAAATTCGGCGCGTCACCACGAACATGATCGGCGGGATGATGAAGATCGCGATGCGGAGGAACCACGTGATGGAGTTGATGGTGAGGTCAAAGCTTGTCGCGATGATGTCGTTGCCACCACCGATCCACAGCAGACCGTAGAAGGTGATCGCCATGACGCCGAAGCCGGTTCTCGTCGGGTTGTTCCGCGGTCGATCAAGAAGATGGTGCTCCTTCTTGTCGCCCGTCACCCACGCCTCGATGAAGGGGTAGAGGGCGAGTCCAGTGAAGAGGATGCCTGGAACGATGACCGCTGGAATGAGGATGTTCCAGGAGATGGTCCACCAGTCGAAGAGATTGGTTTCCCAGTTGGGCATCATGCGCAGAGCACCGTCGAGGAACCCCATGTACCAGTCAGGTTGTGATCCGGCGCTCACTTGGTCGGGCATGAACGGTCCGAATATCCAGATTGGGTTGATTGTCACAAGACCGCCGATGAGGGCGATGATGCCAAAGACGATGAAGAAGAAGCCGCCCGCCTTGGCCATGTAGACGGGCATGAGGGGGTATCCAACGACGTTCTCGTTCGTGCGCCCCGGGCCGGGGAACTGAGTGTGCTTCTGTGTCCAAACGAGCATGAGGTGCACCGTCACGAGCGCGAGGATCAAGCCCGGGATGAGCAGAATGTGCACTGAGTAGAGCCGGGAAATGAAGTCGTTGCCGGGGAACTGCCCGTCGAAGAGGAGGAATGTCGCCCAGGTGCCGATCACGGGAATTGCTTGGGCGATGCCGCGCGTGATCTGCAGCCCGGTTCCGGAAAGTAGATCGTCCGGCAGTGAGTAGCCCGAGAAGCCTGCGACAAGGCCGAGTGTGACGAGCACAACTCCGATGAGCCAGTTGAACTCACGGGGCTTGCGGAACGCACCGGTGAAGAACACGCGGAACATATGGACTGCCATTGCAGCGATGAAGATGAGTGCGGCCCAATGGTGCATCTGTCGGATAAGCAGACCACCGCGGACATCGAAGGAGATGTCGAGCGACGATGCATACGCCTCGGACATGAGGATGCCCTTGAGTGGTACGTAAGAACCGTCGTAAACAACCTCGATCATCGAGGGCTTGTAGAAGAACGTGAGGAAGGTGCCGGTGATGAGGACTACGATGAAGCTGTAGAGGGCGATTTCCCCGAGCATGAATGACCAATGGTCAGGGAATACCTTGCCGAGGTTTCGTGCAAGGAACTTGTTACTGCCCGTGCGCTGGTCGACATAGGTGGCGACCCCGCCGCCGGCCTTCTCTATCGTGCTTGCCTCGCTCATCCACGCTCCCAGAAACTCGGCCCTACGGGCTCAGCGAAATCCGACCTTGCTACAAGGAATCCTTCCTCATCCACGCCAATCGGCAACTGCGGCATGCGCCGCGCAGCCGGACCGAACACGACATTGCCTGCGTCTGCGAGGTCGAATGTCGATTGGTGGCAGGGGCATAGGAGGTGGTGGGTGCGCTGCTCATACAGGGCGATCGGGCACCCGACGTGGGTGCAGATTTTCGAGAAGGCAACGATGCCTTGGTAATCCCAACCGTCACCCTGTTGCGCCCTGATGTCAGCCGGATCCATCCGGACGAGGATGATTGCGGCCTTCGTGCGCGCATTCATGTTGCCCTCGATTTCCTGAACCTCTTCGAGATCCTCAGGAATGGCGGAGACCAGGCCGCCGATAGGCAGGTCCTCGGGTTTGATCGGCGTAAGGCTGGGGTCGGTAACGATGCGCAGCCCGTCATGCCAGAGGGTGACAGACAGGAGATCTGCTGGGCTCGGGCTGCCCGCCGGTGCCGTCCACAAATCGCGCAGCGGGATGAGGAGCGCAATCGGAAAGAGCGCCAAGGCCCCGATAAGCGTCCGCCTGATGAGTTTGAACCGCGCAAAGCCTGACTCAGCCTTCCCGCGATCGTAGTTGGCGAGTGCCTCTTGGTCAGCCGATGCTGGTGAAGCGAGTTCGTGACGATCCTGGACGACCTCAACGTCGGGCATGAGTTTTTTCGCCCACTGGATCGCCCCTGCTCCGATGAGGAAGATGGCAGCACCGAGGGTCAGCCCCAGCACGAACGTGCTGGTGCCGACATCACCGAACACCGGAATGTAGATGATGGAGGTCTTGTCAATCGTCATGTACGCGATGACGAAGGCGACGGTGAGGAGCATCGAGAGCATGAACATGGCAGCGACCTGACGCTCGGCGCGACGTGCCGCCCTCGGGTCAGTATCGGCCATGCGCAGGGCATGGGGAACATCGGCAACGGGGGAGTAGCCGAGGCGCTCCGGAGCGTTGACGTGCGCATCGTGGGGAGTGAGATCGCTCATCGTGCCTTGATTCCGATCCAGACGGCCGCACCGATGAGAGCGGCGAAGACGGCGGTCCACAGGAACAGACCCTCGGTGACGGGTCCGAGTCGACCAAGGGACAGTCCGCCCGGGTTGGGGGCGTCCTGCAACTCGCTCACGTAGGCGATGATCGCCTTCTTCTCCTCCACCGGAAGCGTGCCGTTCGAGAAGACCGGCATGCTCTGCGGGCCGGAGACCATAGCCTCGTACAACTCCTGCGGGGTGGCATCCATGAGGCTAGGGGCGTACTTCCCTTGGGTCAGCGCGCCTCCTTGTCCTGCGGCCTGGTGGCACTGGGCGCAGTTCACCCGAAAGAGCACGCCACCCTCGGCGATGTCGGCGTCCTCGTAGTCCAATTGCTCGGCGGTCGGAATCGCCGGGCCCGGCGCGAGTGAGGCCACATATGCGGCGAGTTGAGCCGTCTCATCCGCGCTGTACTGCGGCTCCTTCGCCATGGCTTGAGCGCCCGGTGCGGCGAGGGGCATTCGCCCAGTGGCGACCTGGAAATGAACCGATGCTGCCCCCACGCCAATGAGCGTGGGTCCATTGACCGACCCTTGCGCCTGCATTCCGTGGCAGGAAGTGCAACCAGTGAGGTAGAGCTTGTTTCCCTCATCGATCGCTACCTGACCGGCATCGGCAGCTTGCGCGGTCTGGGAGCTTGATACGACCGCGTATGCACCTCCGACCGACACCAAGGCGATGGTGAGAAGCGAGGGGGCGAACAACGGGCTTCTTCGGTGTGCGGCGAGGAACTTCACCTTCGATCGAACCTTCCTACTGGGGAGTCGTCGGATGAGCGGTGGTGGTTACTTGAGGATGTAGATCATGAAGAACAGGGCAATCCACACGACGTCGACGAAGTGCCAGTAGTACGACACCACGATTGCCCGGGTGGCCTGATCGTGCGTGAAACGCTTGGCCACGTAGGTGGTCGCGAGGACGAAGAGGAAGGCGATGAGACCACCGGTGACGTGCATGCCGTGGAACCCGGTGGTGAGGTAGAAGACCGAGCCGTAGGCGTTCGAGGACAGCGTGAGCCCCTCTCGCACGAGCTCGGTGTACTCCATGACCTGGCCACCGATGAAGAACGAGCCCATGAGAAAGGTGATGATGAACCAGCGTCGCAACCCCTTGACGTCGCCACGCTCCGCGGCGAACACGCCAAGCTGGCAGGTGACGGAGGACAGGACGAGGATGGTGGTGTTGATGCTCGAGAAGGTGACGTTCAGCAGGCTGGTCTCCTCGGCCCACAGGCCGGGATTCACCGCCCTAAGGGTGAAGTACATCGCGAAGAGTCCCGCGAAGAACATGAGTTCGCTCGAGAGCCACACGATGGTGCCGACGGCCACCATGTTCGGACGGTTTGCGGGTGCATGGTTGTACGCCGGGGGCGCTGTTGTCACGGTTGCCACAAGGTGAGTCTGGCAGATCAGCGAGGTTGACGCGCTTTGACCCCCTGCACGAGCCGCCTGAAACGTGGCAGCGGCCGAGCGCCGCGCTAGCGGCTGGCTAGAGTTTCGTCCGTGAATGATTCGCATGCCTCGCAGGATGGCCCAAGCCGATCACTTCGAGTACTCGTGTACAGCGACGACAGGTCCGTACGTGACTCAGTGCTCCTCGCCCTGGGTAGACGGCCGGCACCGGAGCTTGGCGATGTCACGTATGTCCAGTGCGCCACCGAACCTGCCGTCATCGTCGAAGTGGACCGCGGCAAACTCGACCTGCTTATCTTGGATGCAGAGGCTTCCCCCGCAGGTGGGATGGCTATCGCCCGGCAGGTCAAGGATGAGATCTTCCACTGCCCGCCGGTCCTGCTCCTCATCGCTCGCCCCCAGGATGCCTGGCTGGCAACCTGGTCACGCGCCGATGCAGTGGCGTCGCGTCCGGTGAACCCAATGTCCCTCGCCCAGACGGTCGCAAGCCTGCTCCGGCAGCGCGTGGCCGTGACCTCCTAGTCAGCGAACGGTGATCGTGGCAAGTTGGCCGCAGGTCCTGCGTGCACTCACGAAGGGTGAGGATCTTCATCCTGACGAGGCGGCCTGGGCCATGAATTCGATCCTTGAGGGCACCGCCACCGAGGCGCAGATCGGTGGGTTCGCGATGGCGCTGCGTGCGAAGGGCGAATCTGCGTCCGAGGTCGAGTCGTTCGTTGCCGTCATGCTTGATCATGCCAAACGTGTCGATCATGACTTCATCGCACTGGATGTCGTTGGTACCGGCGGTGACTCCTCCCACTCGGTGAATATCTCAACGATGTCGGCCCTCGTCGCCGCCGCCGCTGGCGCACCGATCATCAAGCATGGAAATCGGGCCGCGTCATCGTCCACCGGAACGGCTGATGTTCTCGAGGAACTCGGCGTCCAGATTGGGCTCGAACCGGCGCAGGTCGCGGCGTGTGCGCGCGAGGCGGGCATTGGATTCTGTTTCGCACCCCTGCACCACCCGGCCATGAAATACGCCGCTCAGGCGAGGCGCGACCTCGGAGTCCCGACACTTTTCAACATCCTCGGGCCCCTTGCGAATCCAGGGCTCGCCGAGGCCGCTCTGGTGGGATGCGCGGATGAAGCCCGTGCCTCAGTCATGGCGGACGTGCTCCATCGCCGAGGCGTCAAGGCCCTTGTTGTCCGTGGCGACGACGGCCTCGACGAGATCTCGACCGTTACGACGACGACAGTCTGGGATGCAACAGGGCCCCAGATTCAGCGGGTGACCTTCGACCCGCGCGACCTCGGCGTCGAATCGGTGGATCCGCATCTGCTCGTCGGCGGTGATCGTGTTCGCAATGCCGACCTGCTGCGCAAGTCGCTGTCGGGCGCCAGCCAAGGACTTGGGGATGACCAAGGGCGTGTCGCCGCGATCCGCGATGTCGTAGCCGTGAATGCCGCGGCCGCGCTGGTCGCCTACGAGTCAGCCATGGGCAGGCACGCCGAAGGGACGGTCGCAGATCGGATCGGCGCCCAGATGCCTCGCACCCGGCAGATCATCGAGACCGGGGCCGCGATGGACGTACTCAACCGCTGGGTCCAACTCTGCAACAACCTCACCACCTAACCCCCCCCAGTCATTTCATCCAGATTCCGGCTTAAATGACCAAAGAGTTGGTCATGTAAGCCGGTTTTTGGTCATTTCGTCCGGTCCCAAGACCCGCCCCGCGATGTGCAGCCCACTCCTTACTCACGTCAGACGAGGTCGAGGACGTGTGCAGTGGTTTGCAGCGCGCCCAATACCCAGCCCTGGTTGAGCGACAATGCGTCACCACACACGAAGAGTCGTCGCCGATCAAGGGGCGCGATGAGTTCCGTGGTCATCTTCCACGGTTCGACGCCAGGCCCCCACAATGGAATGTCACTGCCGATGGTGGTGTCTCCCCATCGAACCCCCCGGCCGTCGAGGGGGAGGGGAACGGTGATGCCATGCAGTTCACTCAGTGCATCGGTGACCTCACGAATGACGGCGTCGTCGAGTTGCCCGGCCGCCTGCTCCGTCGGCGAAGATTCCAGTGAGGGAAACGTATGAAATGCGTGGCGCCCAAAGGAGTAGCTCGCCATGATGAGCGAAGCGCCACTTGGATCCTCCTGCAGGTAGATGGTCTGCCGAAGTGGTCCATCGCTCACCGACCTCCCGGGTTCAAGCCCGAGATCCCTCCACCACGGGCGGTCGTAGGCCAGATACACCTTGATGGAGTCGTTTTCGATCAGGTGACTCAAGGCGCGACTGAGCACGGCTGACTGCTGAAGAATCGGGCTGTTGAACCAGAGCCGTCGCATAGACGAGCCTGACTGAGCGAGGATGACGGTGCCAGCGCGAACAGTGCGAGTGCCGGATTCCGTTTTCATGCCATAGTGAACGGTGAGCCCGCCGGCCGATTCTGGGTCATCCGTGATGGAGATCGCCTGCCACCCGAGGTGAATATCCACACCGGCCTCGCTGGCGCGTTCCGCCAGCGTGAGGGGTATTCGCTGCATGCCGCCATCGAGTCCCATGTAATCGGCATCGGACACCGCGAGAACTGTGCCGAGCCACTTGCTCGCGGACAGATCGGCGAGTTCGTAACCGATCCAATCTTGGACGAAGGCGGCGCCTTCCGCACCGAACTCAGCCTCAAGGAGCTCACCAGCGGTGATGAAGGACAGTTTCGTGCCGTGATGACGCAGGCCGTCGAGCCAGTCACCGGTCTCATCACCCCCGACCGTGGAGAGGTCGTGAAGGCCCACCGACTCGGCGAGGCGCGTAAAAAATGAGTCCGGTGGGAGTGCTGCGAGGTCTGGACGCATTAGGTAGGGAAACTGCCCAGCGTGGGTCACCTCGCATCGGCGCATTCGGGTGCCCCGTAGCTTGACGAAGTTGCTCGGCGCCGACGCAGGGGCTGGGTGGGTCGACAACCCCAGTTCCTCGATGAGCTCGAGGGTGGCTCGATGCTGGAAAGGGGTACGCATCCCGCCAAGTTCGGCCACTTCGTTCTCAACTGGAGGTACGGGAACCGACCAGAGCCTGCCTCCGACGCGGGATCGCGATTCGAAAACCGCGATCGATTTGGTTGGATAACGCGCGGCCAGTCGGTGGGCGGCGAGGGTGCCGGCTACGCCAGCCCCGATGATGACGATGTCGATCGATTGGCCTTCGACTGGTCCCTTAGTTCGACGTCCAACGAGCAGCCCGGTGCCGATACCTACGGCGCCCACCGTAGCTGCGGCGAGCCCGAGGTCGACGGCCTCGAGGTCGACTCTGGCACCCCGGCCCCACTGGCGGCCGGCAACGAGCCCGGAGCCGATCCCGACCGAAGCAGCCACGGCTGTTGAGATAAACGCGCGACGATCGAGTTTGGACATCCGGATAGCCTAAGGCGGCTGGGATGTGCAGCGGGACTTCGACCACCGGTGTATTGAAACGAAGGCTCGTCCCCGGCGGCAGAGATGCTTGATGAAGTGTTGCGCCGCAAATTCAGGTGGTGCGGATTCGTGTCACCGGGAGCCCGCGTGCCCCAATTGGTCGCTGTTCCCCAGCGCGCACATGTCGAGAGTGCCACTGATAGTCGCCAGCGGCAGGTGTGGAATCGCGCATGACGTGCTGAACCCGTGAAAGTCGGACTGCGAGTTCGCCCCCGCAGGACACCGGCAGTGAGAGCGGCACCGCCGCCTCGACGAGTCTGGCGCCGTCAAGCCACGTGTTGATTGCGTCGGCCTCTTCGGCAAGTCCCGAGGTGGCGAGGGTCCGGGTCGAAGTGATGTGCTCGGCGGAACATCGCAGTGCGTCAAGTGCCGGCCCGGGATCGACCCCGCGTCCGATGGTGATTGCTCCGGCAAGGGAGCCGAAACGGATGCAGTGGATTTCCCAGCCACCATCGGATGTTTGCTGAGCGGCGATGATTTCGGGATTCGCTGCAAGCATCGCCAGCCGCTGGGTACGGACACTGGCGTGCAGGAACGCGGAGAGACGGTCACGCCAGCCGGCGGCGTCCTCGAATCGGCCGGCCTCCGAGAGTTCGGCCATGCGTGCCGAGCACGCTGCCACCACGGCGCGCGTATCGCCAACCATCGCCGACTGAACCCCGGCGACGAGTGCGTCGTAGCGCGTCATGTCGCCTGAGGTGATGCAAGGGGCCGAGCAGGTGCCGAGCTCGGCGCGAACACAGCCAGGAGTTTCGGTGCGTGGCCGGCGGGAGAGCTTGCCGGTGCACGTGCGCAGCGGGAAAGCGAGAGCCATCGCCTCGGCGGCGAAGGTGGCCGCGCCTGCGCTCGGGAAGGGACCAAGATAGCGAGCGCCCTCCGCGAAGTCGTCGAGGACCGTGCGGACAACAGAGAGCCGGGGTGCGTGCTCAGCGGTGAGTTTGAGCCAGACCTGCTTCTCTGGCCGCTTCGAGCGATGGTTGTATCGCGGCTGATGCTCGGCGATGAGCCGCAACTCGCGCACACGTGCCTCGAGGATGCTTGCGCAGACGATTGGTGTCACCTCGTGGGCGATGCCCACCATCTCGGCCATGCGGCGACGGGTCTCAGAAGCAGTGAAGTAGCCCCGAACCCGGGTGCGAATGCTCTTCGAGGTCCCGATGTACAGGGCAGTGCCCGTCTGATCTTTGAACACGTACACGCCAGGGGCATCCGGCAGGCCGTTGGCGAGATGTCGCTTGCTCCGTTGCGTGGGTGAAACCTTTGACGAGAAGGCCTGCAGGTCCTCGACGGTCTGGACACCGAGATTGCCTAGCCGAGCGACGAGAGCGTGGAAGACATCGGCGGTAGCGCGCGCGTCATCGAATGCCCGGTGGGTTGGGGTGACGGCGGCGTGGAAGAAGGCGGCGAGCGTGCCGAGCTTGCAGTTACGAACCTCGCCCGGCTGCAGGGTCACGCGAGCGATGCGGGCGGTATCGAGCACCTGCGGGCCCGGCCAGGGGTACCCGAGCTTTTGGCAGGCACCTTTGAGGAAGCCGACGTCGTATGGAGCGTTATGAGCGATGAGAATGCTCCCGCGCATGAACTCCAGAAAGGACGGAAGGACGGCTTCGAGTCGTGGTGCTGTCACGAGGAGTGCATCGGTGATACCTGTGAGTGCCGCGACGAACGCAGGCACTGGAATACCGGGGTTGACGAGGGTCGAGTATTCGCCGATGACCTCACCGCCGCAGATCCGAACCGCGCCGATCTCGGTGATGCCCGCCTCGGCGGGACTGCCGCCCGTGGTCTCGAGATCGACGACGACGAAAGTGGCCTGCGACAGCGGCATGCCGAGCGCGTCGGTGGACAGTTGCTCGTGCATGGCTGAACGCTAGGGCAGGCGCCTGACATCGACGTTCAGGCGCGGCGGCCCGGAGTTGACTCGTGGGCATTGCGGCAGACCTCTTGGCGAGGGCCGGTATCCTCGCGGCCGTGGCTAATTCCCTTCCCGACGAGACTTCGCGCTTTCGATGTGCCCACTGCGGCAACCTCACCCGGTTCGATGTGATTCGCACCACTCGGGTGAGTGAGTTCTGGCATCTGGCGATCGCCGGCGAGCCGGCCATCGAGGAGTCGATCGTCCTCGAGGAGACGGTCGAGCAGGTGCGGTGCCGGTGGTGCTCGGCGACCGACCACGTTGAAGTCGTGCCGAGGCCTGAATTCGGCGGCCCCATTCAGGAGGAAGCGGGTGACGGCGGGCCCTGAAGATTGGTGACCGAGGAGGATTGTCAGACCCCTCTTCTAGCGTCCGGATCATGGTTATTGACTGTGGTACCTGCGTGGTTGCCGGCGATGCGTGCAGTGATTGCGTCGTCTCCGTTCTTCTCGGTCCGATCGGCGGGGCCCTGCATCCCGAAATTGCCGATGAGCACTATGCCGCCGTCGAGGCGTTAGCAGGCTCCGGGTTAGTCCCGCCCCTTCGATTGGTATCGGCTCCCGTCGGAGAGCTGAGGGCCGGGCGACATCGGGCGAGTTGAGCCACGTTTGTTCCCGCTGCCCGAGCAGTCAGAGCAATAAGAATGTGTCTTGCGTCACATTAATTGGGCAAGGTTGCTCGGTTTTGCGGCAAGGCGGGGACCTTTGGCCCCTCGCTCTGGGTCAAAGGTCTCGCAACATTAGGGACCGTCGAGATGCTTCTGTTACCTTTATGGAGAATTTCATCGCTGATGTGGGAACCTCCTCCCGGTCAGCTCCGTCGAACCAGGCACCACGCCGTGGACGAAGGAGAAGCAGTCTTGACGTTCCGATCATCAATCCGCCATGCAGTCCTCGCTATTGGTGCGGGTGCGCTCGTTCTATCGGTCGCTGCGCCAGCCGCCCAAGCTACACCTCGGGACCTCCAGCAGGTACGCATTCAGATGCGAGACCTTCATGCCCAAGCTGAGAGTGCGACGGAGCGTTATAACGAGGCTCAGGTGCGCCTGCGCGATATTGAATCCGAGCTCTCATCCCTTGAACGCAAGGTGGTCCGTCAAAAGCGGGACCTGACCAAGATCTCGGCCTCGGTCGATAGCCTCGCCCGGTCCGCATACACCAGTGGTGGGGTCGACGCGTCCCTGCAGGTACTCCTCGCCGATGACCCCAATGAGTTCCTCGCGCAGGCTGCGGCGCTTGATCAGGTTGCACTGTCCCAGTCGGCATCGTTGCGCAAGACCCAGACTGCACGGCTTCGGCTCGCGCAGGCCGAGGCTGAACTGCAGCAGAAGCAGGACTCAGCGCAGTCGGTCCGTAGCGAGATGAAGGACGCGAAGGAGTCGGCTGATCGAAAGGTCCGGGAGGCAGAGGGGGTCCTCGCAGGTCTCGAAGCGAAGGAGCGTGAGCGCATCGCCCAACTCGCTGCCAAGGAGCGGGAGGCCGCCCAAGCTGCTGCAGCGGCCGCCGCGCGCCAGATCGATCAGAATCAGGGCCAGCAGAGGGGTCCGAGCGCCGGCGGCGGGGGCTTCTCCGGTGGCGGACGCGCGGCAACGGCCGTGCGTTACGCGCTTGCACAGGTTGGCGACCGGTACGTCGCCGCCACGGCCGGCCCGAATACGTTCGACTGCTCGGGCCTGACCATGACCGCCTGGCGGCAGGCCGGAATATCTCTGCCCCACTACAGCTACAGCCAATACAGCAAGAGCAGAAAGATTCCGCTGAGCCAAGCGCAGCCAGGTGACCTCATCTTCTACTTTGGCGGCAGCGTGCACCACGTCGGTATGTACATTGGCAACGGCAAAATGGTCCATGCGGCCAACCCTGATGAAGGCGTTGTGATCACCGACGTCCTCGGTCCCTGGTACAACCGTTACTTCACCGGGGTCGGACGAGTTCTCGGATAATGGGCACGCGATCGACGGCATGCGGTGCGAGCACGACCGCGACCGCCGTGATTGTGCAGGCGAGCAGCAGGCCAATCCGTGCCGCCTGGACGCCTGCGGCGTACCAGGCCGTGTCAATAAGTGAACCGTAAAGCCACGGAAAGAGTGCCGAGGTCAGCACAGACATGAAGACGAGCAGGACGGTCACTGTTCTCAGGCGTGAACGCTTATCGATACTTGCGGCGGCTGCCACGCCGACGATCCACACGGAGTATTGCGGAGAGAAGACTCGGCTCGTTGCAATCGATACGAGGACGAGCGCGAGTGCGACGTCACCAGGGGCCACCGCCTCGAGCCTTTCGCGCAGGCGTTGCAGGGCGATGACGCACATGAGTCCAATGCCCACCGCCGTGATGACGAGGCCGATGGTCGTAGATCCGGGCATGACGATCTCGAAAGCGCCATAGCGCAGCACCACTTGCTGGGGCAGGCCAAGGGCGCCAGCCACGACAAATGGCAGCGCACCGACTGACTCGATTTGCAGTCCGCGTTCGCCCTGCTCCCCGAGGAAGGCAACGCCCCCATTTGCCCAAGCAGCGATGATGAGCGTGCCAATCACGACTGTCGCCAGTGCCGCAGCGAGGCCGCTCCAGAGGTTGCGTCTGGGCAGGGCGAGGAGGATGAGGACCGGCCACACCTTCAGGAGCCCGCCTATGCCAGCAGCAATACCGCTGAGCCAGGGTTTGGAAAGCAGAACCAGAGCAGCCACGGCGAAGAGGGTGGGGAATAGATCGAAGCGGGCGAGCATGATTGGCCCGATGGCGACGCCGCCGATGACCCATGCCCAAGGCCCCCACATTGATGCGGGGCTGTAGCGGTCGCGGTGCACTCGTATCGATGAGGCGATGAGTAGCCCGAGGATTGCGGCGTCGGCCAAGACTGCGAGGACAACGAACCCGATGACCGGGTCGGGTCCCACCACACCGGAAAGCGCGAACAGCACGCCAGCCCCCGGTGGGTATTGCCAATAGGCATCGCCCACCGGGAACTGGCGCTCATTGAGCAGAATCGTCCACGTTGAGTAGAGGTACACATCCGGGAGGAAGTACTCGGCAAGGCTGAAGGTCGCCCCGGCGAGCAACGCTCGGCTCGCAGCCCACGCAAGAAGCAGGAGCGCGATCGAACGTTGAGTCGTGTGGTCGCGCAGCATGCTCACGAGCACGACACTAGCGACCCCGCCCTATGTGTACAGCGCGTCGATCTCGGCCTGGCACTCCGACATGACGACGCCGCGCTTGAGCTTGAGAGACGGCGTCATCTGGCCGCCCTCCTCAGTCCAATCTGTCTTCATGATGGCGAACTTCTTTATTGCCTCTGCGTGCGAGACGGCCTTGTTGCCCTCGTCAATGGCGGACTGAATTGTGGCCATCAGATCCGGATCAGTGGCCAATTCGGCAATCGTGGCGTTTGACGGCTTGCCCGCCTGCTTCAGCCAAGCCGGGAAGGCATCGACGTCGATGGTGACGAGGGCGCCGATGAACGGTCGGGCGTCACCGACCACGAGGCACTGCGATACGAGCCAGTTTGCCCGAATGCGGTCCTCGAGCACGGCCGGGGCGACATTCTTACCGGCGGCAGTGACGATGAGTTCCTTCTTGCGTCCGGTGATCCGGACGAATCCGCGATCATCGATCTCGCCGATATCGCCGGAGTGGAACCAGCCATCAGGCTCGATGGCCTCAGCAGTGGCGGTCGCGTTATTCCAGTAGCCGGAGAAGAGCTGCGCACCGCCGAGGAGAAGCTCGCCGTCAGGAGCCACCTTGACCCGCGCACCTGGAATGGGCTGACCCACCGTGCCAATTCTGATGGCGGAGGGGCGATTGACCGTGGTGGCGGCGCTCGTCTCGGTGAGACCGTAGCCCTCAAGAATGGTGAGGCCGGAGCCGCGGAAGAAGTGGCCAAGACGCGCGCCGAGCGGTGCGCCGCCGGAGACCGCCCAGCGGACCTGTCCGCCGAGGGCCGCACGGAGCTTGCCGTAAACGAGGCGATCGAAGACTGCGTGCTTGAGCCGTAGGACGAGACCGGGTCCACCATCCTCGAGGGCGGTGCTGTACTCAATGGCCACGTTCGCGGCCGTGTCGAAGATGTGTCCCTTGCCGGCCGCGACCGCCTTCTGCTGCGACGAGTTGTAGATCTTCTCAAAGACGCGGGGGACGGCGAGGACGAAGGTGGGCTGGAAGGTGGCGAGCATTGGGAGCAGGTCCTTGATGTCGGCAGCGTGCCCGAGTCGGGCGCGGGCGCGCACACAGCCGAGTTGGACCATCCGGCCGAAGACGTGGGCTACCGGCAGGAAGAGAAGCGTTGATGAACCTGGAGCAAGGAAGACATCACCGAGACCCTCGACGACGTTGTCGACCTCGAACATGAATGCCCGTTGGGTGAGGACGCAGCCCTTGGGTCGGCCGGTCGTGCCAGATGTGTAAATGATCGTTGCAAGGGAGTCAGGGGTGACGGTCGCTCGGCGCTCCTCGATTGCAGCATCGGTAACATCGACGCCATCGGCCTTGATAGCGTCGATGACCGAATCGTCGAATACCCAGACGCGCGTGCACTCGGGCACGTTGACGGACACCTCGTCGAATACCTGCTTGTTCTTGTGGCTCTCGAGGAACACTGCAACCGCGTTCGAATCAGTGAGGATCCACTCGACCTGCTCTGCTGAGGAGGTCTCGTATACCGGGACGCTTACGGCTCCTGCGTACCAGATCGCGTAGTCGACGAGGGTCCACTCGTAGCGGTTGCGGGACATGATCGCGATCCGCTCACCAGGCTGAACCCCATTGCCGACGATCCCCTTGGCGACTGCGACGACGTCGGCGAGGAACTCAGCGGCGGTGACGCCGACCCATGCACCATCGCGCTCGACTGACATGACGACCTGGTCAGGCACCTCGGCGGCATTCTTCAGGACATGGTCGGTCATGTTCCCGGTCTCGTGCGCGGGGACGACGGCCGGCAGGTCGAATTCGGTCAACACTGTGGGGCTCCCTTGTGATGAATTGATGATGCGCCTATGGGCACCTTGGACGAAAGGTTGACGCCTCGAGGCTACGCGATGAGACCTGCGCTGGCGAGGGCATTGGGAACCTTTTAGGCTTCATCATGATGAGGATCAACGTCGTGTCGGACGTCCATGGGGCTGACGGCGCCCTACGCCGGGCGGCTGACGGTTCCGATCTTTTCGTCTGCCTCGGTGATCTCATCTTGTTTCTAGACTATGACGACCCGAGTCAGGGCATTTACACCGAGTTGTTCGGTGAGGCTCACACTCGCGCCTACATCGAAGCCCGGACGGCCGGCAGGTTCGACGATGCCAAGGTATTGAGCACAGAGGCCTGGGCACGTCGGGGGATTCTCGATCCGAATGAGCGGTGGGGCATCCTCAGTGGTCAGGTGCGACGACAGTACGAGCGACTTTTTGAGGCGATGCCGACTCCAGCACTTATGACCTTCGGAAACGTCGACGTTCCCGATTTTTGGCCTGAGTACGTCAAGCCCGGACATCGCGTCATTGATGGAGCAGCAGTGACCGAGGGGGGAGTTCGCATGGGATTTGTGGGTGGTGGGATGGTTTCGCCCATGCGGACGCCGTACGAGCTGACGGGTGAGCAGTATGCGGAGAAGGTCGCGGCGCTTGGCCCGGTTGATGTGCTCTTCACCCACATCCCACCTCGCGTCCCGGAACTCACCTATGACACGGTTGCCCGCAGGTTTGAGTTTGGGAATGCCACCCTCCTGGAGTACATCAGGGACGTTCAGCCGGCGTTTCATCTGTTCGGGCATGTCCATCAGCCGCTGCGAAGACGGATGCGCATCGGTCGCACGGAGTGCATCAACGTTGGCCATTTTCACGCTACCGGCCGACCTTTCGTCCTCAATGTCTGATCTTTCCTGCTCACCTACTGCCTAGGTCTGCCTCGGGGTACCCTGAGACACCCGACCTTGGAGCATCAATGGCTGAGAAGACTGAATCCAGCATCGTCATCGATGCCTCGCCCGCCGCCACGATGGCGGTCATCGCGAACCTCGCTGCATACCCGGAGTGGAGTGACGGGATCACTGCAGTGGAGGTGCTGAGCAGATACGAGGAGGATGATCGGCCCGCGGATGCCCGCTTTACCGTCGACTCCGGGATGATCAAGGACACCTACGAACTCGAGTACGACTGGGAGGGCGATGCGTCAGTGTCCTGGACGCTCACCAAGGGCGAGATGCTCACAGCCCTTGACGGCTCGTACCGGCTCTCCGACAACGGCGACGGGTCAACCAGCGTGGCGTACCAGCTCGCCGTCGACGTGAAAATGCCGATGATCGGGATGCTCAAGCGCAAGGCTGAGAAGGTCATCATCGACACGGCCCTCAAGGGACTCAAGAAGCGTGTTGAAGCGACCTCGACTCCTGATTCTTAGCGGGCAGGCGGGAGCGGGCACGTCATCGGCGGCCCTCGGGCTGAGCGAGAGCCTCGGCGGCAGCGAGGTTTCAGCATCCGTTGTTGACGGTCGTGGGCATGTGCGCGAGATCGAGGGTCTCGTCGATCGAACGATCGCAGCGGCAGGCCTCGACACAATTGCGCAGGCGCTGTCGAGGGTCCTCGCGGGCCTCGCTGGGATTGCGGGTGTCCTCGCCGTACACGAGGCGGCCGAACGTGGCGAGTCCATCGTCTGGGATGCAGGGGAGACCGGCGGGCTGCTCCGGGTGCTCGCCCTGCTCGATTCAGGCCGCCGTGAGTTGGCCAGCATCCTGCCGCTATCTATCGCCATGCGGGCGACGCGATCCCTCAGCACGGTTGATCGTGCCGCGTGGCAGGGGATGCTCACCGCGCTCGGCTCCGTTCGCGCCATGCTCGATGACGATGGCACCCGAGTGCTCCTCGTCGCTGTTCCGGATGATGGCTTGGAGGAGTTCCTCGCGTACCGGATCGGCCAACTCTCGCTCATGCGCACCGCCTGCGATGGGATTCTCGTGAACAGAGTGCCGCGGAACGGCGACGGCTGGCCGGAATCCTGGGCGGAGCCTAGGCGCCAGCGGGTTGAACGACTGCGCGGCCGCGGACTGCCGGTCGTGGATATTGCGCATCTCACCAATGATGCTCCCGGAAAGACCGCTTTCTGGGCGCAGGCCGGTTCGGTGTTGGACGTCACGAGAATGCGGCGTCCGCTGCCTGACAGCATCACGGAGCGTAACGACGGTGGGTTCGACCTCCATATGCACTTGCCAGGGGTACGTCCTGATCTCGTGAAGGCAGGCAGGCTCGGCGACTCGCTCGTGACCGAGGTTGCGGGGCTCCGACGCCAGACGTCGTTGGCACCCGTTCTCACCCGCTGCGCGATTCAGGGGGCAGGCATGGACGGTGACTGGCTCATCGTCCGATTTGGACGCAATCAGGCGCTTTGGCCGGAGGCATGGTGATGGAAGGCGACCCTTGGTGGTTCACGGGAACCCTGCCTGACCATGAATCGGCGGGGGCCCGTAACCGTTCGCCGGGTGGGGGATTCTCACTTTCATTCCTCGCGTCAGGCGCGCAGCAACTCGTTGATATGGCGAAGCTGGTGATCGTCGTCCCGCACGCCGATCATGACGATCCGGAGCAGCACGGTGACTGCATTATCTGCCGTGGCCAACTCGTGCTTGGTGAAGTTCGCCGCCGGCCGGATGCCTTCGACGATGATGTCGCAACAGAGGCGACATTGGAGTCGACGGTCGAGTGGATCCACCTAGACGCGGCACGACCGGCTGCCAGCGGGTCGTTGGCCGACCGTAGGCTGTGGCAGTGACGTTGAGCATCGGGGTCGACGTTGGCGGCACAAAGATCCTCGCTGGACTTGTTGATAACTCTGGTGCCGTCGTCACCACGGCTCGTCGGCCCACGCCCCGTAATAACGCGTCCGAGGTGCTGAACGTGGTGTCAGAGGTCGTACGCGAGCTCGTTGCCCCGCATGAGGGCTCCGTCGTGGGGGTCGGGCTCGGTGTGGCAGGACCGGTCGACGCATCCCGCGCAACCGTGTTCTTCGCGCCAAACCTCGGATGGTCCCAGGTGCCGGTTCGCGCGATTCTCGAGTCTAAGGTCGGGATGCCGGTCGTCGTCGAAAACGACGGCAATGCAGCGGCGTGGGGTGAGTTTCGTTTCGGTGCAGGTGCCGATGTAGATGAGTTGACCGTTGTCACGGTCGGCACCGGCATCGGCGGTGGCATCATCATCAACGGGGATCTCCTGCGTGGCGCGCATGGCGCCGCCGGAGAGATCGGACACATAAATGTGGTCGTCAACGGTCGGGCCTGCGGGTGCGGCCGTGGCGGCTGCTGGGAGCAGTACGCGAGCGGTAATGCACTCGTCCGTGAGGCCCGCTCCCTCGCGGCTGACCGTCGGGGAGAGGCAACCTTGCTCCTCGGGCTGGGGGATGGGACGCCCGAAGGGGTGCAGGGACTTCACGTGACCGAGGCGGCTCGCGCCGGCGACCCGGTGGCCATGGAGGCCTTCCGGGTGATCGGAACTTGGCTCGGCCGCGGGCTTGCCGATCTGTGCGCAATCCTCGATCCGGGCACGTTCGTCATCGGCGGCGGAGTGTCCGAGGCGGGCGACCTGCTTCTGGCAAGCGCTCGTCAGACGCTCTTGGACAAGCTCAGCGGTAATCATCAGCGTCCGGCCCCAGAGGTGCGTTTGGCAACGCTCGGGAACAACGCCGGGCTTATCGGGGCCGCAGAACTGGCACGACCGAGGCCTTGACCGCCAGGCATGGTCACACGACTGCGCCGCCGTCCGGACGGTCGTCTGCCGAGCCGCGATCCTCCATTCGTGCGACGAGGGTGATGAACCCTGAGACGAAGGCGATCACTCCGAGCCCAGCGATGAAGGTGCCCAGTGAGAGGAGAGTCGCGATAACGAGGAGCATTGGTCCGCCGAGCGCTCCGGCCCACGCGAACCGGCTGATGACATCGGAGGGCCGGGGGATCGGCGGCGGCTCGGGCGGGTGATAACGATCCGATTCGAGGCCACTTGGTTCGAGGAGCTCATCGATGAAGGCATCGGGTGGCTTCGGATCGTTGATCTGCAGGCTGCTCGTCGCGGCGTCGAAGTCAATCTGCCCTGAGAGATCGGCGACGATCTGATCCCAGGCGCGTGCCTGCTCCTCGGGGGACGGCTCGCCGCTAGGTTCGCTGATTCGGCCGGAATCGCTCATCTGGTGTCAATGCGCTTAACGAAGGCGGCGCTGGCTTCAAAGATCTGCTCCGCATCGTGATCGAGGGTCGCGACGTGGTACGAGTTCGGGAGGACCACCTCGGTCAGGTCGTCGGAGGAAACGTTCGCGAGGATCCACGCGGCGTTCGACGGTTCGACCACGTGGTCCTGCGCCGACCGAAACAGGAGCAGGGGTTGGGCGACCATGCTGATATCCCGCTTGACGATCGACCACAGCTTGCTGAGCGAATGGGCTGCCTTGAGCGGAATTCGGTCGTATGCGCCCTCGTCTTGCCCGGGCTTGGCGATGTCGTTCGAGATCCCGGGGAATGAGGGCAGGATCGCTTGGAGACTTGGGAGGAGAAATCGGTCTCGCCGCTCGGAGTGAACAGCGGGATTCACCAACACAATGCCGGCGATGTCACTGCCACGCTTTTGCGCCAGTCGAAGGGTGAGGGATCCACCCATTGACAGGCCCATGACGAACACGGTCGAGCATGACCCGGCGAGTTCATCGAAGGATCGTTCGGCTTCGCCGTACCAGTCCTGCCACGTGGTCTTGTTCATGTCCTGCCATCGAGTTCCGTGGCCTGGCAGTCGAGGGACCTGAATCGTCCAGCCATTCTGCTTGAGGGATTGACCCCACGGTGTCACCGATTTCGGTGAACCGGTGAAGCCATGCAGGAGGAGAATCCCGACTTCATCACCGGCGGTTGACCAGGCTTGTGCGTGTGGAAGAACGCTCATAGCCACTAGTCTGCCACCGAGGGCTTCATCGCAGAAGCCATCGCCTCAGGAGGGGCCTTGCTCTACTGGATCCTGAAGTACATCCTCATCGGCCCATGGCTGCGCGTCCTATTCCGGCCGTGGCTCGAGGGGGTCGAGAACGTGCCCGACAAGGGTCCCGCCATGGTTGCGAGCAACCACCTGTCGTTCTCCGACTCGTTCTTCCTCGCCCTCATGCTCCGTCGGCCCATTACCTTCCTTGCGAAGAGCGACTATTTCACCGGCAGGGGCGTCAAAGGCCGGTTAACTGCCTGGTTCTTTCGCGGGGTTGGCCAGGTTCCGATCGACCGCTCCGGCGGACGTGCTTCCGAGGCAGCGATTCACACGGGTACCCGCATCCTGGATTCGGGCAGCCTGTTGGGGATCTACCCCGAGGGCACCAGATCGCCGAACGGCACGATGTACCGGGGTCGTACCGGAATGGCAAGGATGGCCCTTGAATCGATGTGCCCGGTCATCCCAGTGGCGATGATCAACACCTTCGAGATTCAGCCCCCCGGCCGGCTCCTGCCGAGCCTGCAGCGGGTCGGCATGCGGTTCGGGCCGGCGCTGGACTTTTCGAGATACGAGGGGCTCGAGGGCGACCGGTTCATTCTGCGCTCGGTCACCGACGAGGTGATGTACGAGCTCATGACGATGTCAGGTCAGGAGTACGTCGACATGTATGCGACGCGGGCAAAGGAACTCATCGCGGGTGGCGGCAAGGCTGACGCCTCCTCAATGGTTGAATCACCGAGCTGAGGCCCAGCCCCGACACAGGTTGACCGCGGTGCGCCACACTTGGCGGTCCAGTGCGCGCTGACCCTGGGGGCGGAACACCCCCGAACTCCTGCGAATCCCGGCGAGGTCGTGAAGCGAGGGCCACATCCCAATTCCGACGCCCGCAAGAAGCGCGGCGCCGAGGCCGGTGGTCTGCAGCTGCTCGGATCGATCGACCGGTACTCCGAGCACATCAGCCTGCATCTGGCACAGGAGGTTGTTGCCCGCCCCGCCGCCGTCGACCGCGAGCGAGGGCAGGTGCACGCCCCCCTCTTCAGACATCAAGGTGACGAGGTCAGCGACCTGATGGGCGATGGCCTCGAGGGTGGCTCGAGCCAGATGCGCGGTACTCGTCGCGCGGGTGATTCCGATGATGAGACCGCGGGCGTTCGGGTCCCAGTCGGGCGCGCCGAGTCCGGTAAGTGCTGGGACAAAGATGACGCCTCCAGAATCTGGCACGCTAGCGGCGAGGATCTCGATCTCGGCTGCAGTCGTGATGATGCCAAGACCGTCACGAAGCCACTGGACCGCTGCTCCCGTGATGAAGACCGCGCCCTCGAGTGCGAAGTCGCGCCCGCCGCCTGGGTGCTGGAGTGCCACGGTGGTGAGGAGACCATTCCCGGAGGTGATGGCCTCGCTCCCGGTATGGACGAGGAGGAAGGAACCGGTGCCGTATGTGCACTTCGCGCTGCCTTTTGAGGTGCCGGCTTGACCAACGAGCGCTGCCTGCTGGTCGCCGGCGATGCCTGAGATCGGGACATTGAGGCCCAGGAAGGTGGCGGGATCAGTGCGGGCAACGATGCCGTAGGAAGCAACAATTTCGGGGAGTGCCTCGAGTGGGACCCCGAAGAGGGCGCACAGTTCGGGGCTCCATTGGCCGGAATCGAGGTCGTAGAGCAGCGTGCGGGAGGCATTGGAGGCGTCGGTGATGTGGAACAGACCACGGGTCATCCGGGCGATCAGGTAGGAGTCGACTGTGCCGATCGCCACGCGGCCGGACTCGACTTGCGCCCAGGTGGATGGATCGTGTTCACGGACCCAGGAGATCTTCGTGGCGGAGAAGTAGGGGTCCAGTCGTAGGCCGGTGAGCTCGACGATGCGGGGCTCACGGCCCGCTGCGCGCCACTCTTCGCACATCGAAGTGGTTCGCCGGTCTTGCCAAACGATGGCTCGGCGCGCCGCCCCCAGGGTCTCCCGGTCCCAGAAGCAGACGGTTTCGCGCTGATTTGCTATGCCAATGGCCGCAATGTCCGCTCGCAGGCCGCCTGCGGCCTCATGGTAGGCAAGGGCAGTGCTCGCCGCTTCGAGGGTGGCTGACCAGATGTCGTTCAGGTCGTGCTCGACCCACCCGTCGCCGGGGAAGTGCTGCTCGAACTCGAGGTAGCCCGAGGACGTCACTGCGCCCTGCTCGTCGACGATGAGCGCTGTCACTCCGGTGGTGCCGGCATCGACGGCGAGGACGAATCTGGGCATGGCTGAACTGTAGTTTGAGTCAGCACACGAGAACGTGGCCTTGATCCGAGCAACTCGCGAACCGGTGGACTGTTGTGGCACCCAGGTCATCCGGTAGGTTTTGGGATGACAGCGGTTACAGCCGCAATCGAACATGGCAGGTGCCCCGACCGAGGGCCAGACGTCGAAGGAGAACGAGTCATGCGCGTTGGAGTGCTCACCGGAGGTGGAGACTGCCCTGGACTGAATGCGGTCATTCGCGCAGTGGTTCGCAGGGGTGTCGCGGAGTACGGCTATGACTTCGTTGGCTTCCGTGATGGCTGGAAGGGTCCGCTCGAGGGTCTCACCGTTCCGCTCGGCATCCCTGCGGTTCGGGGCATTCTGCCGCGCGGCGGGACCATCCTGGGTTCGTCGCGGACGAACCCGATCAAGGTCGAGGGTGGCATCGAGCAGATCGAGCGTAACCTCGAGGACTTGGGCATTGACGCGCTCATCGCCATCGGTGGTGAGGACACCCTCGGGGTCGCGACGAAGCTAACTGAGCACGGCTTCCACGTCATTGGCGTCCCGAAGACGATCGACAACGACCTCTCGGCCACCGATTACACGTTCGGCTTCGATACCGCGGTGACGGTTGCGAGCGAGGCCATCGACCGGCTGCACACCACAGCTGAGTCGCATCACCGCATCCTCATCTGCGAGGTCATGGGCCGCCATGCCGGCTGGATTGCCCTGCACTCCGGCATGGCCGGCGGAGCGAACGGAATCCTCATCCCCGAGGTCCCATTCGACCTTGAGGAGGTTATTGGCTGGGTTGATTCGCGGTTCAAGGCGAGCTACGCCCCGATCCTGTGCGTCGCAGAAGGCGCGCTTCCGAAGGAAGGCAGTCTCATCACGAAGGACGAGACCCTCGATGCCTTCGGCCACGTCAAGCTCTCCGGCATTGGCGAGTGGCTCGCCACCGAGATCGAGGGGCGCACCGGCCACGAGGCTCGCACAACCGTGCTCGGTCACATCCAACGGGGTGGGTCGCCCACCGCTTTTGACCGGGTCCTTGCGACGAGGTTCGGTTTGAACGCGATCACCGCTGTGAAGGACGAGGCGTGGGGCACCATGGTGGCCCTGCAAGGAACCGACATTGTTCGCGTGCCGCTCGAGGCAGCTACCGGCGTACTCAAGACCGTGCCCCTTGCTCGCTATGAAGAGGCGTCGAGCTTCTTCGGCTGAGTCATCTACCCTTAGGACCATGACCGTGCTTCCCGTTGCCGCACCCGCCATCACCTGGCCGGATCTCCCCGCCCTCCAACAGCCTCCATGGCCGGACGCCCAAGAGCTTGAGCGCGCTGTGAAGGAATTGCGGGTCCTTCCGCCACTTGTGTTTGCCGGAGAGTGCGATCAGCTCATGCAGCGGCTGGCGGCTGCGTCAGTCGGTCAGGCGTTCGTCCTCATGGGCGGTGATTGCGCGGAGACCTTCGAGGCCAATACCGCCGACTCGATTCGGGCGCGTCTCCAGACCGTTCTCCAGATGTCGGTCATCCTCACCTACGCTGCGTCGCTACCGGTCGTGAAGGTCGGACGGCTCGCCGGCCAGTACTTCAAGCCCCGAAGCAAGCCCATTGAGGTGCGCGACGGAGTTGAGATGACCTCGTACCTCGGCGATGCGGTAAACGCCATCGCGTTCGACGCGGAGCTGCGCCGGCCAGACGCCCAGCGACTCGTTCGCGCGTACCACGCCTCCGCCTCCGCATTGAACCTCGTTCGCGCCTTCACCCAGGGCGGCTACGCCGACCTTCGCCAGGTCCACGCCTGGAATCAGGATTTCGTGCGCGACTCCATCGCCGGCCAGCGCTACGAGGCCATGGCCGGAGATATTGACCGAGCCCTGTCGTTCATGCAGGCCTGCGGGGCAAACCCCGATGAGTTCCAACGCGTCGAGTTCTACGCCGCTCACGAGGCGCTCTCGATCGATTACGAGCGTGCGCTCACCCGCATCGACTCTCGCACGGGGCTGCCCTACGACGTCTCTGGCCACTTCCTCTGGATCGGCGAGCGCACTCGGCAACTTGACTCGGCGCATGTGCACTTCGCATCCCAGATCCGCAACCCCGTCGGTGTCAAGGTTGGTCCCACTGCCGCGCCCGATGAAATCGTCGAACTCGCTGAGCTCCTCAATCCCGAGCGAGTACCGGGCCGACTCACCCTCATCACTCGCATGGGTGCGGGCGCTGTGCGCGACGTTCTTCCTGGCATCGTCCAGAAAGTGGATGCCTGCGGAGTTCCGGTCGTGTGGGTCTGCGACCCGATGCACGGCAATACCCGCGAGGCGACAACCGGTCACAAGACCCGACTGTTCGACGACGTTATCGACGAGGTGCTTGGCTTCTTCGAGGTGCACCGCAACCTTGGTACCTTCCCGGGCGGAATCCATATCGAGCTCACCGGCGACGATGTCACCGAGTGCGTCGGAGGCACCGGGGGAGTCCTTGAGGGAAACCTCGGTGACCGCTACGAGACCGCCTGCGATCCACGCCTGAACCGCGAGCAGAGCCTCGAGCTCGCCTTCCTCGTCGCCGACATGCTCATCAAGCGGTAGGTACCGGCCCTGCTGTACTCGGTCTTCTGCGTCCCCGGCGGGGAACTCACCGTTGTCTGCGATCCGAAGCAGACCGGTGATCGCGGCGAGAAAGAGTACGGAGCGGTCGTCGCCGCTACCTACCGCGGCCTCGGTGATGTGATGAGCCGGCTCGATCTTTCCGAGCAGCCCAGCCGTGCTGACCTTGGGCCGGTGGCCGGGGCCATCGCGAGGTATCTTGACCAGGACCTCACCGCCTTGGATTCGGTGTCGGTATGTCAACGGGGCGGGCCGTTTCAGCAGGAAACCTGGAATGCTATGCGCACCATCAGCCCGGGCAGCATCGACTCTTACGGCGGACTCGCTCGACGAGCGGGCCGGCCACGTGCGGCGCGTGCTGTCGGTACCGCGTGCTCATCGAACTTCGTCGCACTCTTTGTCCCCTGCCACCGGGTGGTCGCAGCGAACGGCATCGGTGGCTATGGGTACGGTCTTGACGTGAAGCGGGCGCTGCTTGTCCACGAGGACGCCGACCCAGATCAGCCGAGGTAGCCGGCGAGCCGCTCAATCGTGCCGTCGATGTCGGCAGTCGTGGTTCTCGGATTGATGATGCACAGGCGCAGCACCGTGCGCCCGGCGAGCACGGTACTCGTCACTGCAGCGAATCCGTCGGCGGTCAGGCGCGCGGCCGCACGGGCGTGCTCGGCATCGGAGGAGCTCAGGCTCGCGAAGGTGATGATGCCCAGTTGGGCAGGGGTGATGATCTCAAGGCGATGATCGGCCTCGATCACCTGCTGTGCGTATTCGGCGAGGCCGATACCTCGATCGATCGCCCTCCCTAGGGTGTCGAAACCGTAGGCGCGCAAGGTGAGCCAGAGCTTGATTCCGCGGCCACGGCGGGTGAGCTCAAGGCTGCGGTTGTGCATGTCGACCGCGCTGCCCGTGACGTCGGCAAGGTACTCGGGGTACATCGCGAAGGTCTGCTCGAGTGCGCCCGGCTCGCGGACGAACAGGCAGGCGATGTCATAGGGCTGGAACAACCACTTGTGCGGATCGACGACGAAGGAATCGGCGCGGTCCAATCCGGGCATGACGGCCCGACCCCGCTCGCACAGTGCTGCGGGCCCTCCGTACGCGCCATCGACATGGAGCCAGATCCCATGCTCGGTGCAGATATCTGCGATGGCAGGGAGGTCGTCGACGGCGCCGGTGTTCGTGGTGCCGACCGTTGCTACGACCATAAGCGGCCGCAATCCGCGGGTAAGGTCAGTGGTGATCGATGCTTGCAGGGCTTCGGGGGAGAGCCGGAATCGCGCATCAGACTCAAGGACGCGAATGGCGTCAGCGGGCTGGCCCATGCCGAGTAGGCCGCGCTTGATTGATGCGTGGGTCTGGTCGGTCAGGTAGATCACGCCCTCGCCCCGCAGGTGCCGAGCGGTGAGGGCGCCGGTGATATTCGCCATGGACCCGCCGGAGAGGAGCACTCCCTCACACGATGGTGCGAGTCCGATCGAGTCACGCAGCCACTCGCAGGCGATGATCTCGACCGCGGTAGGTCCCGACCCGCCGCCCCACGACGACGCGACCGACTGCATTCCGGTCGCGAGCCACTCCCCGAGGACAGCAGGGTAGGAGGATGGACCCGGCACCCGGGCGAAGTATCGGGGGTGGTCGCCATGCTGCTGGTTCTTCAGAGCGACCTCGGCAAGGAGTTCGAGATCGTCGTCGAGTGCGGACGGAGCGATCGGTGCAGATCCACCGAGAAGGGCGAACAGGCTGGCCGGATCGGTCTCGGTGATCGCGCGTTCATCGCCGATGGAGACGGTGTGGTCAATCACTCGATCGACGATCCAGTAGCCGAGACGACGCATCGTCTCGGGGTCGATTGCAAGGATGTCGCTCGGGATATCGAGCGCGTTCCTCGTCCCCTCATCCATGGGTGCCATGACGCATCTCCCTCGATAGTGATCAGACGATGTTTCGCTCGGCCCGCAGGGCGCCGCCTGCGAACCTGCCCGCAGTGAACGGACTCACGTCAACGATGGGCTCGCGGCGCAAGTAAAGATCGCGGAGCACTTCACCCACCGCGGGCCCTTGGAGGAAGCCATGCCCGGAGAACCCTGTCGCGTACAGGAATCGATCGATGCTCGTGTCCTCGCCAATCAGGGCATTGTTGTCGGGCGTGACCTCGTACAGGCCAGACCAGCGGTGCGCGATGCCGACTTCGAGCAGGCTTGGGCAACGTCGTTCCATAGCCTCGACGAGATCGGGCATCCAGTCCTCGCTGAACTCATGGGCAAACCCGTGCATCTCCTTGGCATACGACATCCCCAGGAGCACGCCGGGGCCTTCACGGTGGAGGTAGAAGGTCGTTGCGGCATCGATGGTCATCGGCATGCTCGACGGGAGGAGCGAGGTGAGCGAGTTGCTGAGTGGCTCGGTGATGAGAATCTGCCGGCGGAGCGGCTCGACGGGGAGGGTGACGCCAGCCATGGCCCCGACCTCCTTCGACCAAGCGCCCGCAGTGCACACGACCGCGCCGGTACGAACCGGGCCTGCGCTCGTGTGGACCGCGACAATATCGGTGCCCTCGATGTCGATGCCCTCGACCGAAACCCCGGTTCGCAGGAGCGCACCGTGTCGACGGGCGCCGGCCGCGTAGCCATGTACGACCGATTCGGGGCTGCAGTAGCCGTCGCGCGAGTGGAAGGTTGCTGCCAGCACATCGTCGACGACGATGCCGGGAGCGAGTTCGCTGGCCTCGCGCGAGGTGAGGATGCGGCTATCGATGCCCATCGCTTGCTGAAGGCTGACCGATTCCTCGTATGCAGCGAGATCATCTGGATCCGTGATGACGAACAGGTAGCCGACTTGGTGGAGGTCAATCGCCCAGCCCGGACGCTCGTGGAACTGCTCGAATGCCGCGAGACCGCGGGCACCGAGCGCGATGTTCACCGGATCTGAGAACTGGGCCCTAATCCCACCGGCTGCCTTCGAGGTCGAGCCGCTTGCCAGCCCGCCACGCTCGAGCAGAAGCACATCACGCACGCCGGCCTCGGCGAGGTGAAATGCGGTGCTCGTCCCCATGATTCCACCACCGATCACGACGACGCTGGCGCTCGCGGGCAATGGCGAGCCGGATGCGGTGGTCATCCGAAGTTCACTCCCTGTGCGAGTGGCAGGCTCGTCGAGTAGTTGATGGTGTTCGTGGCCCGACGCATGTAGGCGCGCCAAGCGTCTGATCCAGATTCGCGACCGCCGCCGGTTGATTTCTCCCCGCCGAAGGCTCCGCCGATCTCGGCACCCGATGTGCCGATGTTCACGTTGACGATGCCGCAATCAGATCCCGAGGCAGACATGAATTCTTCTGCCTCCCGCTGGTTGAGCGTGAAGATGCTTGATGACAGGCCCTGCGTGACGTCGTTGTGCATGACGATGGCCTCGTCCATCGTGGAGTAGGTCATGACATATAGCAGCGGCGCGAAGGTCTCCTCGCGGACGACTGCAGTCTGCCGAGGCATCCGCATGAGGGCAGGCCGAACGTAGACGCCGTTCGAACCTGAATCGATGCGATCGCCGCCGACGATGAGTGTTCCGCCATCGGCGAGCGCCCTTGAGATCGACTCCTCCATACGGGCATAGGAGGCAGGGTTGATGAGGGGTCCGACGAGCGTGCCCGGTTCGAACGGGTCGCCGACGGTGAGGCCGCGGTAGGCGGTTTCAATACGGCCAATAAGTTCGTCAGCGAGGGACTCATGGACGATGACGCGCCGCATCGTCGTGCACCGCTGGCCTGCTGTGCCGGCTGCGGCGAAGACGATGCCTCGAACGGCAAGGTCGAGATCGGCCGAAGGGGTGACGATCGCCGCATTGTTGCCGCCCAGCTCCAGCAGGGTGCTGCCAAAGCGAGCAGCAACGCGCGGCGCGATCTCGGCACCCATCCGCTCCGAACCTGTCGCGCTCACCAGGGCGACACGCGGGTCGTCGATGAGGGGCGCGGCGGTTGAGCGGTCAGTGATGACCACCTGATGCACGTGGGCTGGAGCCCCCGTCTGAGCAATTGCCCGATCAAGGAGCGCCGAGCATGCGAGCGAGGTGAGGGGTGTCAATTCGGAGGGCTTCCAGATGACGCTGTCGCCGCACACGAGGGCGATCGCTGTGTTCCAGGACCAGACCGCGGCGGGAAAGTTGAACGCTGAGATCACGGTCACGACACCGCGTGGATGCCACGTCTCCATGAGCCGGTGGCCGGGCCGCTCCGACGGCATCGTGCGGCCGTCCAACTGGCGGGAAAGCCCGACGGCGAAGTCGCAGACATCGATCATCTCCTGGATCTCCCCGAGAGCCTCTGACCGAATTTTTCCGACCTCGACGGTCACGAGATCAGCAAGATCCTCTTTATGGTCCTCGAGGAGGCGGCCGAGAGCCTTGACGAGGGCGCCGCGCTGCGGTGCGGGAACCGATCGCCACAGGATGAAGGCCGCATGCGCGCGGTCAATCACGGCGTCGACATCGGTCGCGCTCGCCGTCGTGAGGCCGAAGAGCTCCTCACCGGTGATGGGGGAGCGGGCGATCAAACCATCGCCAGTCGAAATCTGCGTCCGGCAGGAGGCGAGGGCTCGGTGGGCGATGGTGTCGAGGTCTTCGTTGGATCGCATGCGGCAAGTCTGCCGGGTCCGCGGTCCGGGGGTGCGAAGTCCCCTACGGTCGTTCTAGATGATGCGGATCGTGACCGCGCTGCCCTTGGGAATCTGTGTACCCGCCACCGGTTCCTGTGAGTACACGCGATTGAGTGGAGTCGCCTCGGCTTCGACAACCCTCGCCTTGAGCCCGAGGCGCTTGAGCTCCGCGATGGCCTTGCTCTTCGGCGAGTCGATGAGGTTGGGAACGGTCACCGGCGGCGGGCCCTTCGAGGTCACGAGTGATACCCGGCTCCCCGAGTTGACGACGGTGCCAGCTTTCGGGGACATCGTGATGACAACACCCTTGGCGATCGTTTCGGAGAATCTGGCATCCGTGGCGACGGCGAGCCCGAGGCCTGACAGGGTCTTCTTCGCCCCGGCTGCCTTTCGCCCGACGACATTAGGGAGCGGCACTGGCTTGGCGCCCTTTGAGACGATGATGTTGACGACGGTGTCAGGCTTGGCGTCGGCGCCGATCTTGGGATCGGTTTGGGTCACCTTGCCAGCGGCCACGGTGTCGTCGAACGTCTCCTTGGATGAGCCCACCGCAAGACCCGCGCCGGTGATTTCAGCCGCGGCATCTGCGGCAGACAGACCGCGCACGTCGGGAATCGTGAATCGCTCAGGGCCTCGAGAGATGACGACACCGACCGTTCCCTGCTCGCGAACGTCAAAGCCGGCGGCGGGGTCACTCATGATGATCAGATCCGCTGATACCTCCTCACTGAAGGCCGTTTCAGTGACCGCGAGGCTGAGCCCAGCTGCCCCGAGGACCTGCTCGGCCTCAGCCTGGGTTAACCCGATGATGCTCGGGGTCGGGATGGAGGCGGCTCGCCCAACGGCGAGGTACCAGCCGGCGAATGCGGCAACCGCAACCGTGAGAGCAACGAGGCCGACGACCGTCATCCGCTTGCGACGGAGGGGGCGATCCTTGGGTAGAGGTCCGGAGGCCCGACTTGCCGGCACGGGGGGCTGGTTGCGGCCGCGTGCTGCGGGGGGACTCTTGCGACGGCGGGCTGCACCACCGGCAGCAGCCGTCGAATCGACGACGAGGGTGGCGCGCGAGTCGGTGAAGGGCCGTGCCGGTGGCAGTAACGTCCGGACTCGGCGAACATCTGCGAGGAAGTCGATTGCGCGCTGGTACCGCAGTTTCGGATCGCGCCGGGTTGCGGTGACGACGAGGGCATCGATTTCAGGAGGAATCCCGGACCGACTTCGTGATGGGGCGGGCACGTCACTGTTCACGTGCTGGTAGGCCACCGCAAGGGGGCTGTCGCCGTCATGCGGGACCTCGCCGGTGACCATCTCGTACAGGAGGATGCCGGCCGCGTAGACATCGGATCGGCCATCGGCATCGCCGTGCTCGACCTGCTCCGGCGAGAGGTAGGCGACAGTCCCGATGATGAGTCCGGAGGTTGCGCTCGTGTTATTCGACGAGAGTCCTCGCGCGAGGCCGAAGTCGGCGACCTTTACCCGGCCATCATCCGAGATGAGGACGTTCTCCGGTTTGATGTCGCGGTGGACGAATCCCGCGGCATGTGCTGCTGCAAGGCCCTCAAGAACTGGTTCGAGCATGACGAGCGCCTGCTCGCCGGAGAGCGGCCCGAACTGGTGGATCACATCGCGGAGGTTCCGGCCGGGGACGTACTCCATGGCGAGATAGATGAGCCCCGCGGCGGTGCCTTGGTCGTAGACGGCAACCACGTGGGGGTGAGTGAGGCGTGCCGCGGACTTCGCCTCCCGATGGAACCGCGCGACGAAGTCTGGATCCTCGGCGAGGTGGCGATGCATGACCTTGAGAGCGACCGTTCGGTCGAGGCGAAGGTCAAGGGCTTGGTACACGGTCGCCATGCCGCCCCGAGCAAGGAGTGCGAGCACCTGATAGCGCCCGTCGATCGTCTGACCGACGAGTGCCTCCTGTGCAGACGTCACCACTCACGTGATCTTAGGTCGCAGGCGTGCTTGCGGGCGGCTGCCACGCGCGGGAGACTGCTGCCCAGCGTTCGTCGTAGGCCGAGAGCGCCGTGGCAAGCCTGGCATCGTCGTCACCGCAGAGCTCGATGACCCCGATGCCAGCGGGAACGAGGGAGTCGTGAACGAAGAGCCCAATACGCTCATCGACGAGGGCCCGGTACTCGGGCCCGTCGCGCTGGCCCGGATCGGGGACCCACGGAATGTCGGGACGACACCACAGGAGCAGGTCATAGCTGCTCGTATGCTTCACGGCGTGTGTGAGGAGTGAGTCGTCGTCGTAGTAGACGTGTGAGTAGAGGGCGGTCATGGCGGGTGCAGGATCGCCAATGACAACGTGCAAGCGGCTCCCTGACTCGACGATCATCGCACCCATGACCGACTCCTCGCGGGCGATCTGATCAAGCATGACCTGCCGTTGTTCTTCGCGCCGTGGCGCCCGTCCCTGAGTCGCAACGAACTCGCGGAGCACCTCCCTTGCGACCGACCCCGACAGGCGCCCAGCCAACATTGCTGCCATCGTTGACTTGCCGGTGCATTCCCCGCCGATGAGACCGATCCGTATCGCTCCCAGCGTGGGGGTGGCCAGCGAGTGCATACGAGAGGATATCGAGATGGATCTCGGACGCTGGTCGTACGTTGCAGTCCTCGGGTTCGTGCTCATCGGCTGCCTCTGGTTGGAGTTCGCTCTGCGAACGCGCGTTCTGGTGCGGACACGACGACTGCTTGCGAGCATGGTCATCCCCGTCCTCGTCTTCTACTCCTGGGACGTTTATGCCGTGGCCTCGGGCCACTGGACCTTCGACCCGGGACGGATCCTGGGCATCCATCTTCCAGGAGCGGTTCCAATCGACGAGGTGCTGTTCTTCCTCGTGATCCCGCTCGCATCGATCCTCACGCTCGAGGCGGTTCGATCGGTGCGTGGATGGAAGGCGGGTGACGAGCCGTGACCTACACGCAGCTCGGTGTTCTTGCGGTAATCCTCGTCGTCATGTTCGACCTGTGGGCGGCCCGGACCAGGCTCGTCACCCGTCGGCTGTTCTGGGTGGCGTACGCGATCATCGTGTTCTTCCAGCTCATCACGAATGGGATGTTCACCGGCTTCGGCATCGTGCGGTATTCAGGGGATGCCATCATCGGCGAGTCCTCACCCGCGGCCGGCCCCCCGGCATTCATCGGTGATGGCCGGCTCGCCTTCGCACCCGTCGAGGACCTGCTGTTCGGGTTCGCCCTCGTCCTGCTCTCGCTCTGCTGCTGGATCTGGCTCGGGTGCCGCGGCCTCCAGCGCACCCCGCTCGCAGGCCCACCAATCTGGCGCAGAACAACACCACCCCCCTCGCCGTTTGCCCCATTTGATGGGACAAACGGCAAAATTCCGCCGGATTCCAACAATATTTGACCGTTGGTCCCAGAATACGGATGAAATGACGGGGGAGGACGGGGTGGCCGCAGCGGTGTCTGGTTGGGCTACCCAACGGGATGAAGGCCCTTGACCTGCCCTGGTCCATAGCGGCGCCTAGCCCGCCTCGCTCGCGCCCACGCCGGCAGTGCAACCTGCAGGCGGCGCCGGATCGGCACGCTGGCCCGCTTCGTGAATACCTCGTAGTCGATGCGTTCAACCTCGTCGACGATGCCACAGTAGAGGACCCGTGCGGCCTCGATGCAGTCACGTGATGAAGGGTGGAGAAGCTCGATGCCTCCTTGTGACTGTTCCTCGAGCTCCCGTACGCGGGCTATTTGAAAGCGAAGGGCGTCCTTTACCGCTGGTGTGGCCACCCGAGTTTCGAGATCCGCGCGCGTGACGCCGAATGCCGCCAACTCGTCGAGCGGGAGGTAAACCCGTCCGCGATCGAGATCCTCGCCGACGTCGCGCACGAAATTCGCGAGCTGAAACGCGACGCCGAGGTCCTTTGCGCGCTCGAATGCCTCCGGGGCCGTCGGCTCAAGGATCGGGATCATCTGTAGGCCGATGACGGCAGCCGATCCGTAGACGTACTCGTACAGCGCCGGATAGTTGGCGTACTCGGTGACCGTGAGGTCCATCCGCATCGAGTGGAGGAATGCGGTGAAGTAGTCGACCGGAATGTCCCACCGCATGACCGTGTCAACGACGGCCCTGCAGACATCGTCCTCGGAATGGCCGCGGGCTAGGTCGTCGAGGAACTGCTGGCCCCACCCGACAAGCCACTCACTCTTTTCGGCATCGGTAAGTGTTGAACTCAGGTCATCGACGATCTCGTCGGCGTAGCGCGCGAAGCCGTACAGAGCATGGACGTATGGTCGCTTTCCTGAAGGCAGGAGCAACGTGGCGAGGTAATAGGTCTTGCCGTGCGCGGCATTGAGCTGCCTGCATCGCTCGTAGGACGCTCTCAGGAGGGGATCATGGATATCGGCTGCGTCGAGGTCTCGTGAGCTCACTGGCGCATCCTCCCATCTGCCATGTCGTTGGTCGGCGCACCGAGGAGAAGGCGTCGTTCGCGTGGGCTTGCGAGCGCGACGAGCGCCACGATCGCAACGGCGATCATGAAGGTTATCCCGTCTGTGATGTCGAGGAAGTTGTCAGAGGTGGTACTGCTTTCCACCATGCCATGCACGGTGAAGGCGGCCGTGATGAGGACGGCCACCTGCATTCCCCGATGGGCCAGGCCACTCACGGCAAAGAGCGGTAGTGCCCAGAGCAGGTACCACGGCTGGATGACCGGACCGAGGACGACGAGGGCGCCGATTGCGAGTGCGGCGCCGCGCACGGGGCTGCGCCCGGATGGCCGCAGGATGAGTATGGCGATGATGACGAGGGCCGCGGCACTGCCGATCACCCGGACAATGAAGACGGCCGGTGCGCCGTCGGCCGTGACTCCGATGGCGGTGGTGAGGTAACCGATGATCTGACCGATGGCAGTCGTCGGGGAGAGCCAGGTGAGCACGCCCGAGGGTGTGCCAAACGTCGCAGACAGCACTCCGTATCCGGAATCGACCGCGAGAAACAAGGATGCCGTGGTGAGAACAAAGACGAGTGCTGCGAGGAGCCACGCCCGAATCCGATTTGGCCACGAGGCCCCTGACCCCGCCCAAAGCAGCCCGATGAATGGCAGTGCGACGACGGCGATGGGCTTCACGGCGAAGGCGATGCTGACGAAGGCTGCGCCCCAGACGCATCGGCAACTGGCTGCGAGCCAGAACGCAGCCACGATCAGCCCGACCATGATGGAGTCGTTATGGGCACCGGAAACGAAGTGCATGATCACCAGCGGGTTGAGGACAGCGAGCCAGGTGGCGCGCACCGGATCGACGCCGTGGACAGCGGCGAGTTTCGGGACAAACACCACAAGGAGGACAACGCCCGCGAGTGACGCGACCCGCAGGAGCAATGCAGCGAAGTAAGCGTTCGGATGGGCGAAGGACGCCACCGCGCGCTCGATCGCAAGAAAGGCCGGACCGTAGGGGGTAGGCGACTCGGCCCACATCGGGTCCGCGCCGTCCTGGAACCAGCCCGGGATGCTCCCCACCCCCATGGTTGTCGGATCTGATCCGGCGTCGAGGAGCCTGCCCTGCACGTAGTAGGAGTAGACGTCGCGGCTGAACATCGGCGGCGCGAGGAGGAGGGGCACGGACCAGATGCCCATGATCCAAGTGAGCGAGCGCAGCGATGGTCGTCGCTCCTCTAGGAGGTCGGCCCCGAGTACCAGCCATGCCTGGAGCAATACCGCGAGGCCGAGGAAGACGAACCCGCGAGCGACGAGCGAGCCGCCGGCCGAGCCGCGCAGCACATCGACGAGCGGATTGGCGAGGAGATTGGTCTCAAGCGGCAGCCAGCCAACGCCGAGGGCGCCGATGGCAAGCAAGCTGGTTCCCGCAAACCCCGGCAGGCCATGGCGCATGATCGCGTTGCGACCTGATCCCCCCGGTGTGGTCACCTGCGAGCGCGTGAGGCGTACCGCGGGTCCTTGCCGAGAATCCGCTCCGCAGCGAGGCGTCCGGAGATGAGGACCATCGGCACTCCAACTCCGGGCTGGGTGCCGGAACCGGCGAAGACGACGTTCTCGCCCCACATGTTCCCTGGTCGAAATGGGCCGGTCTGCATGAATGAATGTGCGGACGCGAACGGGGCCCCGCGTTCCATCCCTCGCTCCTGCCAGTCGAGGGGCGTTGTGACGTCCTCGACCTCGATTGCATCTCCGAACCCGATATAGCCGCGCTCCTCGAGGACTCGCACGACCTCGTCGCGATATCGAGGACCCTCCGTTCGCCAGTCGATGTCGGCGTCGAGATTCGGCGTGGGAAACAGGACGTAGTAGATCTCCTTGCCATCGGGGGCAAGGCTGGGATCCGACTGCGATGGGTTCGTGACGAGCAGGCTGGGATCGCTCATGAGTTGGCGCTTGTCAATGAGATCCTCGAAAACGCCCCGCCAGCTTCGTCCGAAATGGATGTTGTGATGGGCGATCTTTGAGTAGGACGCCGATGACCCTGCGAGGAGCACGAAGCAGGAAGGCGAGTAGTTCAGCCGCTTGAGTGAGAGGGGCTCGCGCCCGAGGAGATCTCGGTAGGCGACGGGCAAATCGGGATTGAGCACAACGGTGTCGCATGCGATGCGCTCACCAGTCGAGGTGATGACGGCGACGGCCCGTGACCCGACCGTCTCGACCTTCGTGACGGTGGTGTCGTAGCGGAAGGTAACACCGTGCTTCTGCGCGGCAGCGGCCATCGCGGTGGGCAGGGCATGCATCCCACCCTTGGGGAAGAAGACGCCGGCAACCGAGTCCATGTAGGCGATGACCGCGTAGATCGCGAGGGCGTCGTACGGCGACAGCCCCGCGTACATTGCCTGGAATGAATAGATCCGCTCGGTGCGAGGGTCGGTCATGTACTCGCGAACCTTCGGTGCGAGCTTTCGGAACCCGCCAATCGAGATCAGCTTCGCGAGATCAGGGGTCACGAGATTGAACGGTGAGTCGATATTGCGGTCGATGAAGTCCTTCATCTCGTAGCGGTACAACTCGGAGACGAAGTCGACGTAGCGGCGGTAGCCGGCGGCCTCGTCCGGGCCGATGACCTCGCGAATCTCCTCGGTCATTTCATTGACGTCGGCGTGAACATTCAGGACCGAGCCGTCGGGGTAGAACGCACGGTAGAGAGGCGCAACCGGCTCGAGGGTCAGCCAGTCCTCCATGGTCTCACCGAGCGCGTCGAAGCAATCGGCGATGAGATCGGGCATGGTGAGAACGCTCGGGCCGGTGTCGAATTGGTAGGTGCCGTCAGCCGACGGGATGTTCAGTCGCCCGGCGCGTCCGCCCGGGATCGACTCACGCTCAAGGACCGTGACCGTTCGGCCTGCTCCCGCGAGACGCATTGCGGCTGAGAGTCCAGCGAGGCCGGCGCCGACGACCACGACGTGCTCGGTCGGTCCGGTGACGGTCCTCATCCGGCTGCCCGGTAGCCATCTGGTGATGTCGGTCGCGCGCAGGCTCATGCGTACTCCTTTATTGGTGACGAAATTTCGGGTGAGTGACATAAGGCGAGGCAGAGCCGATCAGACGCTTCGACTCGTCGCTGCGTGAGCGAGGTCGGTGAGAAATCGCTGCGCGACCGACTCGATGAGGGGGCTGGCGGCCGCGGCGAGAGCATCGTTGAGTCGAGTCTGGATCTGCTGCTCGACGAACGCAAGCGCGCCGGTGTCGCAGATGACGCTCCTCAGTGCCTCGAGGCCGGCGGCGTCAAGGTAGGGGTCGCCGAGCTGGGTTCGGACGACGGTGGCCTGGGTCTTGGTCGCCCGATCTAGGGCAGTCGCGATGAGGACGGTGCGTTTGCCCTCGCGAAGGTCGTCGCCTGCGGGCTTGCCGGTCTCCTTCGGGTCTCCGAAAACGCCCAGGACATCGTCACGCATCTGGAATGCCTCACCGAGAGGGAGCCCATAGGCGGTGTAGGCGTCGGTGAGTTCCGGGCTCGCACCTGCGAGCGCCGCGCCGATGTGCAGCGGACGCTCGATCGTGTACTTCGCTGACTTGTACTGGACGACGCGCAGGGCCCGATCGATCGATCCACCGCCCCGTGCCTGCTCGAGAAGGTCGAGGTACTGCCCAGCCATGAGTTCGGTTCGCATCTCGTCGTAGACAACCTTCGCCCGGCGGAGCGCATCGGCCGGCATCCCCGAGGTAAGAAGGGCCTGATCGGCCCACGACAGGCACAGGTCCCCTAGAAGAATTGCGGCACCGACACCGAAGGTATCGGGGGTCCCGAGCCACTCGGATTCACGATGCAGGCTGGCAAAACGATGATGAACTGCGGGGCGCCCGCGCCGAGTAGCGGAGCCATCCATGACGTCGTCGTGGATGAGGGCGCAGGCTTGGAGAAACTCTAGGGACGACGCCGCGCGAATCGCGGCCTCGTCGAGCGCAGGGTCGTTGGCATCGCCGCCTGCACCCCGCCAGCCCCAGTAGCAGAAGGCTGGACGCAGTCGCTTGCCCCCGGATAGGAACTCGTCGAGGGCTTCGCTGAGCGGGACGAGATCCACGCTGATGCAGGTGAGGAGACGTTCCTCCGCCATGAGGACGGCGGCGATGACAGACTGGACCCGGGAACGAAACTCCGCTGAGTCGAGGCCCGATTCTGACACGCCACAGAGCCTACGCGTATTCGAGCCTGCTGGCCTCCCGTCCTTGCACGACTACGATTCAGTCATGCGGAAACCGGGGACATTCGTCGGCGGCCACGCGAGTGCTGCTACCGGCCCTTCGCTGGGCGAGGTGCTCGCACGCGGCGAACGATCCTTCTCCTTCGAGCTGTTTCCGCCGAAGACCGATGACGGCGAGCGTGCGCTCTGGCAGACCATCCGGGATCTCGAGGTTCTCAACCCCACCCTCATTTCGGTCACCTACGGGGCCGGAGGATCCACGCGCGATCGAACCGTTCGTATCGCCGCGGGCATTGCTGCAGAGCCGGCGCTCACGGCGCTCGCGCACCTGACGTGCGTGGGCGCGAGCCGAGATGAGGTGCGTTCGGTCATCGATGAGTTCGCAGCCGCGGGGGTTCGTGCCATCCTTGCGCTGCGCGGGGATCCGCCGGGTGGTCCGGGCACGCCTTGGTCCCAGCATCCCGACGGGCTCGCGCATGCCGATGAGCTCGTCGAATTCATCGCATCGGTGGGCGGGTTCAGCGTGGGCGTCGCCGCATTCCCCGAGGGTCATCCCGAATCACCCGATCTTGACGCGGACGCATTGGTGCTGGCCCGTAAACAGGATGCCGGAGCAGACTTCGCGATCACCCAGTTCTTCTTCGAGGCTCGCGACTATGAGCGGCTCGTGAGCGATGCGCGTCGCCACGGCTGTTCGATGCCGATCCTCCCCGGCCTGTTGCCCGTGACGAATGTCGCACAGATCGAGCGCTTCGCCGCGCTGTCAGGTGCAGCCTTCCCCTCGGAGCTTGCCGCCCGGTTCGCCCTTGTCAAGGACGATCCGGACGCTGTCCAGGCCCTCGGCGTGGAGGTCGCGGCGGAGCTCGCGCAGGAGCTCCTTGACCTCGGGGCTCCCGGCTTGCACTTCTATACGCTCAATCGTTCGACCTCGACGCGTGAGGTGTACGAGGCCCTCGGCCTCGGCTCGGGCTAACGGCGCATGTCGCTGGAAAGCCTCACACCGGCGCTCCTCATCGGCTCGACGATCGTCCTCGTGTCGATCCTCGGGGTCCGGCTCGCCGGGCGGCTCGGCGTGCCCGGACTCCTGCTGTACCTCCTCCTCGGCCTTGGCGTCGCCTTCCCCGATATCCGGGTGAGTGACGCCGGACTGGCGACCGTTCTCGGCTACTCGGCCCTCGCACTCATCCTCGCCCACGGCGGCCTCACGACACGGGCATCCCAGTTGCGCCCGGTGCTCGGGCCGGCGATCGTGCTCGCCTCCATTGGCGTCATCGTGAGCATCGCGGTCGTTGCCCTCCCGCTCGCCTTGATTGCCGGGCTTGAATTCCAGCTTGCAGTGCTCCTCGGCGCCGTGCTCGCGGCAACGGATGCGGCCGCTGTCTTCACCGTCATGCGCGGTTTGCAGGTCTCGCCCAGGTTGCGATCCCTGCTCGAGGCGGAGGCGGGATTCAACGACGCACCGGTGGTCGTGCTCGTGAGCATCGTGGCGAGCGGCCAGTTCGGCACCGCTCCGTGGTGGCAGGTGGCCGGGCTGATCGCAGCCGAAATCGTCGGTGGTGTGGTCGTCGGCGTCACCGTGGGGTTCATGGCTAGATGGCTGCTGCCTCGGCTGGCACTGCCGGCGGTCGGCCTCTACCCGATTGCGGCCTTGGCGCTGCTCATCGGTGCCTACGCCCTGGCGGACGTGTTGCACGTGTCCGGCTTCATGGCGGTGTACCTGTCAGGCGTGCTTATCGGCTCGGCGCAGAGGCTGCCGCACCGCCGTTCCATCATGGGGTTCGCCGACGGCCTGGCGTGGGTAGCCGAGATCGGCCTGTTCGTCATGCTCGGGCTGTTCGCGGATGTTTCGAGGTTGCCGCAGGCGCTGGGTGTCGCAGCGATTGCCGGCGTGACCCTCGTGGTCCTTGCCCGACCCCTCGCGGCGCTGGTGTCATTGGCGCCCTTCAGGTGGGCATGGCAGGAGATCGCCTTCGCCGGCTCGGCCGGTCTTCGAGGTGCGGTTCCGATCGTGTTTGCGACCATCCCGCTCGGGCTGGGTTTGACTGGGTCTGAGCTGGTATTCGACGCGACGCTCATCATCGTGCTGGTCCTGCTCCTCGTCCAGACGCCCCTCCTTCCGCTACTGGCACGGCGCCTGGGCCCGGACACCGCGACCGGCGTTAGGGAGCTTGAGTTGGAGAGCGCGCCGCTCGATGGCATGAGCGCCCTCGTGCTCGGCGTCGATGTTCCGAAGGGGTCTGGACTCGTCGGTACCTTCGTGAGCGAGCTGGGGCTACCCCGTGGGTCGGTGGTGTCGTTGATCGTCCGTGGCCGGGAGGCGCAGGCGGTCGACGAGCACTCGCGGATCCGGGCTGGCGACCAGCTCGTGATCGTCGCGACGCAGGAGGGCCGCGATGCGACCGAGGAACGCTTGCGGGCAGTCGGGCGCGATGGCCGCCTCGCTTCGTGGCGCAGTCCGAGACCGCTCGATCCCAAAACCATCAGGCGCCCAACCACTACGCATCTCACCCGGAATCCGGGCAGGATGAACGATTAACCAGGGTCTGGGGGCGTATTCGTTCATCCTGTCCGGTTGCTGCTCGGCGACTCGAACTTAGATGAGGCTCGGCCGACGAGCGTGGCAACGATCTCGGCGCTCATCCCGACCAGTGGCAGACCGCCCCCCGGATGCGCCGATCCCCCGACGAGGAAGAGCCCGGGGATCGGCGATGCGTTCGCTGGACGCTGGAACGCGGCGCGGGACCCGTTGCTTGAGGTGCCGTAGATCGAGCCTCCGGGGGCCCGGACGTCGCGCTCATAGTCTTGCGGGGTGCGAATCTCGCGCCACAGGATCCGGTCGCGCAGGTCGGTGCCGCGATTGGCGAGCACCGTGAGCACATGATTCGCGTAAGCCTCTGCGACACCGGGTTGTGACCAGTTGACGGTGCGATCCCGTCCGTCACCGTGACGTGGAGCATTCACGAGCACGAACCACGACTCGTGGTCTGAGTCGGGTCGCATGAGGGGGTCATTCGGTACACACGCGTAGACCGTCGGGTCTTGGACCGGGCGCGGTCGGGAGCCGAAGATATCGTCGAACTCGTCGTCATAATGCGCAGGAAACCATACATTGTGATGCTCGATTCCCCGGGTTCGGCCCTTCACGGCGAGGAGCAGGACGAAGCCGGCGAGCGATGCCGGCGACTTGGCGAGATCCTTCGCCAGTCGGGCCGCCCGCGGATCACCGGCGAGCAGCGTTCCGTACACCTGCCCGGCATCGGCGTTCGCGACGACGATGTCCGCTGCAATGCGAGTGCCGTCATCGAGGGTGATCCCGCAAGCCCTGCCGTCTGACAGGTTGATCGATGCCACGGAGGTGCCGAGTCGAACGGTGACACCTCGCTCGGTGCACCGGGCCACGAGGGCGTCGGCGAGGGTGCCGAGTCCGCCCCCGAGGTGCCATGCGCCGAAGGTCTGCTCAACGTAGGGAACCGTGGCGAGGACAGCGGGAGCGTGGCGAGGGTCGGAGCCGGTATACGTCGCATATCGGTCGAGGAGCGTGACGAGTCTGGCATCGTGCAGGTACTGCCCGCCGAGCGCTCGAAGTGACGTGAACGGTGCGACGGTGCGGATGTCCTGAGGGTTCTTTGCGAGCGACAGGATGCTCTTGATCCCGCTGAGCGGCGACTGGAGGAATGGCTCGCGGGTGATCTGCCACATGGCCCCGCCACGCTGCATGAGTGCCCGCCAGTCAGCCTCTGCCGTTCCGCCGAAGGCGGCACCCAGTGCTGCCGCGCACCGTGCCGGGTCGACCCCCGGCATGACCACCGATGAGCCGTCGGCGAAGCGGTAGCGGAAGGCGGGCTCGAGTGGCTGCAGGTCGACGGCGTCTTCGAACGCACCGCCGGTCTTAAGGAACAGATCGCGGTAGACGGCAGGGAGGGTGAAGAGCGATGGACCAGTGTCGAATGCGAATCCGTCACGGCGGTAGGTGCGCAGCTTGCCGCCGACCTGATCGCCCTGCTCGATGACTGTGACGGTGTGACCCTTCACTGAGAGTCGTGCCGCGGCCGCTAGCCCTCCGACGCCTGCTCCGATCACCACCACTGTGCCCATGGGGCCAGCCTAGGATCTGACACAAGGAGGCATGGATGCGCGACCTACTTGGTAAGCGGGAGATCGATGATTTCTGCAGCGCAGGCAGCCGCTGGGAGCGTCATGGTGATGATCTCGTCGGTATTGCCACTGCGGTGAGTTTTACCGCCGCCATTGCTTGGGTGAACCAGATCGCTGAGGCAGCCGAGGAATTCAACCACCACCCGGACATCGACATCCGTTGGTGCACGCTCACGTTACGGCTCAGCACGCACTCGTCAGGGGGGCTGACCGACCTCGACCTCCTCCTCGCCGATCGCATTGATGCGATCGTCGATGCCGCTGACCATCACTCCATGGGCGACACAGCCCACTAGACGGGCCGCCCCTTCCAGGAGTTGGTCCCGCGCAGGTGACGACGCCACGACACCGCGTTCAGCACGCTGAACGCCACAATGGAGGCCGGATGCGTCGCCGCGTCGGGCCAGACGCGCTCGCCGGTGCGGCATGCGACCAAAGCGCGGCTGGCAACGCCTGCCGCGTAGCCCGCAAAACCAAGGGCGCGTGTGCGACGGTCCCGTGAGGCAATCATCGCAGCGGGCGGCACAACATAGGCGGTGAGGAGCAGTACGTTCACGGCGACGGAACCAGCGGGCCCGCCGAACGCAGACCACAGGCTCTTGGCGTACCCATTGGCGACCGCTCCCGCCCCCTCGTACATGCGGCACTGTGCGAGTGAAGAACCGTCGACAGTTGCAGTGCGGTGCCCCGCGGTCTTCAAGGCCCGCATGAGCGCGACGTCCTCTACGATCTCGCCGCGGACACAGGCATGGCCGCCGACTGACCGGTAGGCGCGGGCATCGACAACAATAAATTGCCCATTCGCAGCGGAGAGCGAAGGGCGATGGGATCGCTCAGCCCAGCCGAGGGGAAGCGTTGCCGCCCACGACCAGGTTACGAGCGGCTGGACGAGCCGCTCAAGCCAAGACGTCGCGACCTGTCGGGGATAGGGAGCGATGAAGTTGAAGGAACCGGCTCGCATCTCGGCGAGTGCTGCTCGCACGGCCCACGGCTCGAGGTGGACGTCGGCGTCGACAAAGACGAGGACCGACCCGTCGGCGCGGCGGGCGAGCCTGGCGCATGCCCATGGCTTGCCCAGCCATCCGGGGGGTAGTGGCTCTTGACCTCCGGTCAACACCCTGAGTCGGTGGTCGGTGATTGACGCGAGGATTTCACCGGTCCGGTCGGTGGAGCCGTCGTCGAGAACGATGACCTCAAACGCGTTTACGTCCTCTTGAGCGAGCGCACTTCTCACCGTCTGCTCGATATGCGCCTGCTCATTTCGCGCCGGGATCAGCAGGCTCACTCGCTCCGAGCTCGGCGTGGCGTCGCCGCGAGGTGTGCGCAGCGACCGCAAGTTCGCCACGGTGTGGCCGGTGATCGCTAGTGCGATCCCAGCCCCGACCGCTGTCAGGGCCCGGGTCACCACTGAGGTTGGCTCCAGGCGCGCCACCACCAGGGAATGACGACCGCGCCCATGCAGAGGCCGCCCCAGAGCGCCACGGCAGGCTCGCCGAAGAATACGAGGGCTGCAAACACATTTGACGCATAGACCCAAGAGAGCATGAGGGTGGGCACGCCGTCCTTGGCGGCCTTCCTGGGGAGACGGTCCAGCAGGTACATGAGGACGCATGCGGTGAGGAGCCAGCCGAGGAAGTTTTGCAGGGGGATTCCCTCGATGCCCGGCAGGGTCCAATTGACTGTGTTCCAGACCCAGTAGCCCTCGCCGACCATCTGCGGGTCGAGGAACAGGTCCCAGGACGCGAAAAGAAAGCCGCCGATCAAGGCGGCGGCCAAGCCCTGGCCAACCATACGTTGGGTTGCCAGCAGGCAGGGATAGGCCATCATCGCCCAGGCCATCGGAATGACGAGCGGCACGCCGAGGAGGGCGGGTCCGAGAGCATCGGAGTAGGCGTAGTCGCCGAATGGGAACTGCGTTGCTACCCCGAGCGCCTCGATGGCCCAACCGAGCGTGAGCGAGATCCCGAGGAAACCGGAGGTCCAGGCCAGGCCGCGAGTCGCAAATGCATGGGTGATGCTCGTGAGGAAGAATCCAACGACAATGATGGATGTGAGGACGGCGCGTGATTCGCCCGTGGTGAGAATCCAAGTGATCTGGCCAATGATGGTGACGGCCGCCAGACCCCAGGGCACGTAGACGAGCCAGGCTGAAGGTGGGCCGCCCCTGTCGGAGTGCGGGCCCGTATAGACGCGCACGCTCATGACCCCGAGTCTAAGGTCCAGCGCACCCCCTCGCCGTTTCACCCGGATTCTGGGCGAGATGAATGAATATGGCAGTCTCGGACAGGTATTCGTTCATCCGCCCCGGATTCTGGGTGAGATGAAAAGGGGGTGGCCGCTGATTGCTTGCGCCGTTCTCGCCGCATTCACCTCCTAGGATGACCGGATGCGCGTGACGTTCAGGCAAACGGCGGAGGCAGCCCCATGACGACAGTCCGAATCGGTGACCGACTCATCGGCAGGGATCAACCGACCTATTTCATCGCCGACATCGCAGCCAACCATGACGGCGACCTTGATCGCGCACTCGAGCTCATCACCCTTGCTGCGCAGGCGGGGGCCGATGCCGCGAAGTTCCAGCATTTCCGCGCCGCCCACATCGTGAGCGACTACGGATTCCGCAGCCTCGGTGGCCAACTCGATCATCAGGCCTCGTGGTCAAAGTCGGTCTTCGAGGTGTACCAAGACGCGTCACTGCCATGGGAGTGGACCCCGATCTTGGCCAAGCATTGCACTGAGATCGGCATCGAGTTCATGTCGTCGCCCTACGACGTCGAGGCCGTCACTCACCTCGACCCCTACGTCAACGCCTACAAGGTCGGCTCTGGCGACGTGAACTGGCTTGAGGAACTCGAGTTCATTGCCTCGATGGGCAAGCCCGTCATCATTGCGACCGGCGCGTCCACGTTGGACGATGTTTGTCGCGCAATGACGCTCCTTACCGAGGCGGGCGTCCCGATCGTGCTCATGCAGTGCAACACGAACTACACCGGCTCCGCGGACAATCTCAGCTTCGTGAACCTCCTTGTTCTCGAGCAGTTCGCCAGGGAGTTTCCTGGTGTTGTCCTCGGGCTCTCCGATCACACCCCCGGCCATGTCACGACCCTCGGGGCTGTCGCACTCGGAGCCAGGGTGATCGAGAAGCACTTCACCGACGACACCACCCGCGAGGGCCCCGACCACGGATTCTCTCTCGACCCCGTCACCTGGCGGGCGATGGTCGACGACACCCGCCGACTCGAGACGGCACTGGGCAACGGCATCAAGGCGATCGAGGCCAACGAGCAGCAGACCGTGGTGCTGCAGCGCCGTTGCGTCCGTGCGGCGCGCGACCTCATCGCTGGCAGCGTCATCGATCGGTCCGACCTTGAAGTCCTGCGCCCGGCTCCGGCGGAAGCGATGCCGCCGCAGTCTGTTGCCCTCGCCGTCGGGCGGACGCTCACGCGCGACCTCGTTGCCGGCGAGCACCTCGTCTGGGAGGACTTGGCTCCGTCAGCATGAGTGGCCGGCATTTCGTCTACGCCTCGACCGGTCTGGGGGTCCACGATCGGCGGTGGATCGCAGCCCTCGAGGCGTGCGGGTTCGCGGTGGCGGTACGAACCGAAGGAAAATCCCTCGTCGAGGCAGTCGAGAGTGCTCGGCCAGCTGATGCCCCGGTACTCGCCGGTCCGCTCGATGCCGTCGCGCGCAGGCTTGTCGGGCTGCCTCGTCCGATTATTGGCCTCTCATGGGGCTACGACCTGCAGCAGGGGCATTCGAAGGCGACGTCACTCGCCGAGCTTGGGTGGATCAAGGATCTGGACGGCCTAGTGGTGGATAGCCCGGTCACCCTTGACCTGGCGGTGTCGCTCGGACTGCCGGGGGAGCGGATTGCTCTCATTCCCTGGGGCGTCGACCTCGAGGTGTTCACCCCGGACGGACCCCGGGTCACTGCACCGGACCATGGCTTCGCCGACGGCAGCCGAGTGGTGCTCTCACTTCGCACGCATGATCATCTTTATCGAACGGGCGATGTCATCGAGGCGTTTGCGGCAGCAGCTCGCATCGACCCAGACGTCGTACTCATCATGGGTGCTGATGGGCCACTCACGCCCAATCATGTGCTCAGGGTTGCCGAACTTGGTCTCGAGAATCGCGTGCGCTTCATCGGGCGGGTCGGTGAAGACGCACTTCCAGCACTTCTCCGCGGCGCTGACCTGTACGTCACGGCATCGGAGACCGACGGATCATCGGTGACGTTGTTGCAGGCGATGGCCTGCGGAACACCGATTGCAGCCTCGGCCAATGCCGGTAACAGGTGGTGGATCATGGAGGGAGAGACGGGGAGCGAATTCGCGGTGGGCGACGTCGCCGCTCTTGCGCAACTGATGGCGACTGGTAGCGATGTCTCGCCTATCACGGCTGCTGCATTGGTTCTGGTGCGAAAGCAAGGTGACTGGGCGAGAAACATGCTCAAGCTAACCGATGTCATGGCCCTCGGGGCGAGCGACAGATCCAGCTGAGTCGATTCAATCAGGCGCCGACTTCGGCAGCCTCACCGCCGGTGATCCGCAGCAGTTCGTCGTAGCTGGTCGGGAAGACGTAGTGCGGGTGGCCGCCGGCGGCCCACACCTCGTCATACCGAGACAGGGCGATGTCGACGATGGTGCGAAGCGGCTCCGGGTGACCCACGGGCGCAACGCCCCCGATCGCGAAACTCGTAGCGGCACGCACATCATCGGCGCTCGCCTTGCTGATGACCGCGACGTCGAGGATTGCGGCGAGCATCTGGGTGTCGACGCGGTGCCCGCCGGATGCGATGACGAGGACAGGCTCGCCGTCGGCGAGGAAGATGAGCGAACTGGCGATTTGCCCGACCTCGATACCGAGGGCGTCGGCGGCCTCCTTAGCGGTGCGGGCGCTATCGTCGAGTCGCCGGACTTCTCCTCGTGCGCCGAGGAGTGCGAGCCTGTCTCGGACCCTGATGACTGACTGCTGCTCCATCGCTTCGCCCACCGGGTCAGGTTATCGGAGGCAGGCGTCGACATCCTGCGGATACGCTGAGCGGAGGCAGCGTCGAGCGAACACGACGTCAGACTTCAAGGAAGGTGACATGCTCAGCATTCCTGCAGTCCTTGACCTCATCGCCCGATCCAACAGACTCGGATCGGACCCGTGCAATACGAACTTCGCCGGCGGAAACACCTCGGCGAAGGGTGAGGCTGTCGACCCGGTGACCCAGGCGTCGGTTGATGTCATCTGGGTCAAGGGATCAGGCGGGGATCTCGGGACGTTGACCGAGGCGGGTCTTGCCGTGCTCCGACTCGACCGGGTGCGGGCTCTCGTCGATGTCTTTCCGGGCGTCGAGCGCGAGGACGAGATGGTCGCCGCGTTCAGTTACTGCCTGCATGGCACGGGGGGCGCTGCCCCTTCCATCGACACTGCAATGCATGCTCTCGTCGATTCGCCGCACGTCGACCACCTCCACCCAGACTCGGGCATCGCACTGGCCACCTCGGCCGATGGTGAAGCACTGACCCGCGAGTGCTTCGGCGATCGAGTGGCGTGGGTGCCGTGGCGTCGTCCGGGCTTTGCGCTGGGCCTCGACATGGCGGCGCTGAAGGACACGAATCCGCAGGCGATCGGATGCATCCTCGGCGGCCACGGCATCACCGCGTGGGGCATGACCTCGCAGGAGTGCGAAGCGAACTCGTTGGAGATCATCCGGACGGCCGAGGCGTTCATCGCGAGCCGGGGTCGGGTCGACCCCTTCGGCGCAGTGCTCACCGAATACGAAGCCCTTCCACTTGAGGAGCGCCGGGCTCGCGCCGCTGCACTCGCACCCGTCATCCGCGGGATCGCCTCAGCGGATCGCCCGATGGTCGGTCACTTCAACGACACCGATGCCGTCCTTGATTTCCTCGCAAGCGAGCGACACCCGGCATTGGTGGCCCTCGGTACATCGTGCCCGGACCACTTCCTGCGTACGAAGGTGCGCCCGATGGTGCTCGACCTGCCGCCTAACGCGCCGATTGATGACGTCGTTGCGCGGCTTCACAAACTCCATGAGCAGTACCGACTCGACTACGCCGCCTACTACGAGCGCCACGCCACTGCAGACAGCCCCGCGATGCGGGGTGCCGACCCGGCAATCGTTCTCGTTCCCGGCATCGGCATGTTCTCGTTCGGACTCAATAAGCAGACGGCGCGGGTGGCAGGGGAGTTCTACGTCAACGCCATCAACGTCATGCGCGGGGCTGAGTCAATCTCGTCCTACCAGCCGATCGACGAGATCGAGAAGTTCCGCATCGAGTACTGGGACCTCGAGGAGGCGAAGCTCCGTCGGCTCCCGAAGCCGAAGCGACTGGCATCGCGCGTGGCACTCGTCACTGGTGGCGGCAGTGGCATCGGCAGGGCGACCGTCGAGGCACTCGTGCGCGACGGTGCCGCCGTCGTGATCGCCGATCGAAATTTCATTGCGGCGCAAGAGCTTGCACGCGCCATGGGCGGGCCCGATTTTGCCATCGCGGTCGAGGTCGATGTGACGAGCGAGGAAGACATCAAGGACATGATCGCCAACGCCTGCCTCGCCTTCGGCGGGGTGGACCTCATCGTGAACAACGCTGGACTCTCACTCAGCAGAGATCTCCTGTCGACCACGATCGACGACTGGGACCTCCAGCACAACGTTATGGCACGCGGATCGTTCCTCGTAAGCCGCGAGTCTGCCCGGGTGATGATCGCTCAGCGCATGGGCGGCGACATCATCCACATTGCCAGCAAGAACGCCGTCTTTGCCGGCCCGTCCAACATCGCCTACAGCTCGGCGAAGGCCGATCAAGCACACCAGGTGCGACTACTTGCGGTCGAACTTGGCGAGCACGGGATTCGAGTGAACGGTATCAACCCCGACGGTGTGGTTCAAGGCTCCGGGATCTTCGCGGGCGGCTGGGGCGCTAACCGCGCCGCCGTATACGGAGTAGAGGAGAAAGACCTCGGTGCGTTTTATGCGCAGCGGACCATTCTCAAACGCGAGGTGCTTCCAGAGCACATCGGACTCGCGGTGGCAGCGATCGTGTCGGACGAGTTCTCGCGCACGACGGGCATGATCATCCCGGTCGACTCGGGAGTGGCTGCCGCCTTCGTGCGGTAGCGGTCATGCACCGGGTCGCTGCGGTCGATATCGGCGCGGGAAGTGGACGAGTCGTCCTGTGCGACCTCGTCGATGGCATTCCGTCGCTCACCGAGGTTTCGCGCTTTCGAAATGGCCCGATTCGTGTTGAAGGTTGTTGGACGTGGGATGTCGCGACGCTCAATCAATCGGTGGTTGACGGCCTAGCCGAGGCAGTGGCGTTGGGCGCACGGTCCTGCGGAATCGACACGTGGGCTATCGATTACGGCGTCGTGGATGATCTGGGCGGGCTCATCGGCCCGGTGATCGCCTATCGCGATGACCGCCATGCACTCGGGGTTGACCGGGCACGGGCGGTGCTTTCGTGGGAACGGCATTACGACGTAACCGGTATCCAGCATCTGCCGTTCAATACGGCCTATCAACTTGCCGTTGATGATCGACTGCGCGACGACACGGCGCTCCTCCTCGTACCGGATCTGCTGACGTTTTGGCTCACCAGAGTGCGTGCCTGCGACGTTACGAATGCATCGACCACCGCCCTCGTCGAACCTCGGACGCGCACTTGGTCACCGGAAATCCTTTCGACTCTGGCACTTCCGGCGGGTGCTTTCCTGCCGCTTGACGAGCCCGGGTTGGTGCGTGGCCCATGCATCGACGACCGGTTGGGTGGCCTTCCGCTTGTTGGCGTTGCAACCCATGACACCGCGAGTGCTTTCGCAGGGACACCCGTTGACGACCGCGATCGCGCACTCATACTGTCGCTCGGCACCTGGGCGCTCATTGGCTTCGAGTCGCAGACGGTGGTGCCGGGACCGGAGTCGATGGCCCTGAACGTGACACACGAGCTCGGGATCGATGGCACGATCCGAGTGCTTTGCAACGTTTCGGGTATGTGGCTCATCGATGAATGCAGGCGGGCGTGGTCTGTTGCGGACGGCGTTGATCCTGATGTTCCTTCGCTGCTCTCGGCGGCGGCGGAGTGCGCACCATTCGCGGCGGGATTCGATGTCGATGAAGTCTCCTTGGTTGCGCCGGGGCAGTCAGCTGAGACGATCAGACACGTGCTCGTGGGGGAGTGGGAGGGATCGAGAGGGTCAGTGATTCGGACGATTCTGGAATCGCTCGTCGTCAGGCTCGCCCAACGTGCGAAGGAGCTTGATGGGCTCAGCACCGAACCCCGGAGCGTTATTCAAGTGGTCGGGGGCGCCAGTCGGATCGAGATTCTCATGCAGTGGCTTACTGATGCGACAGGCAAGCGGGTGGTGGCGGGGCCGGTCGAGGCGACGGCAATGGGCAACGCCGTCGTGCAATGGATTTCGACAGGTGCTGTTGCATCACTCGGTGAGGCCCGGTCGCTCATCGCGGCGATGCCCGAAATCAGGGAGTATCATCCGGCGGGTTCGCGTCAGCCGTGGCTGGACTTCGCACATCGCATTACCGGCTAGAAGAATTCGAGGAGGGCACACCATGGTCGAACGACGATTGCCGAGGCCGAGCGAAATCCTGCCGCTCATCGGGCGACGAGATCGCTCTCTCACTCGGCTCCAGGCTCGTCTTGAGCGATGCGCGAGCATTGGTGACATCCGAGACCTCGCCAAGCGTCGGGTGCCGAGATCGGTATTCGACTACACCGATGGCGCCGCTGGGTCAGAACTCACGCTTCGTCGTTCGGTGGACGCCTACGCCCGAGTCGAGTTCACGCCGCGAGTGCTGCGCGACGTCTCATCGGTCGACCTCTCGACCCGGATGCTCGGACAACGTTCCGCACTGCCATTCGCCCTCGGGCCCACGGGGTTCACGCGGATGATGCACCATGTTGGGGAGCCCGCGGTCGCGAAGGTGGCGGGGGAGGTCGGTATTCCTTATGCACTTTCAACCCTTGGCACGACCTCGCCCGAGGCCCTTGCTCAAGCCGCCCCAGATACGCGGCGGTGGTTTCAGCTCTACGTGTGGCGCGACCGGGCGGCGAGTGAGGCGCTCGTCCAACGCGCCGAGGTCGCCGGGCACGACACGCTCATCCTCACGGTCGACACGGTTGTCGGCGGCATTCGGTTGCGTGATGTGCGCAACGGCCTGACGATCCCTCCGCAACTCACCCTCGGCACCTTGGTCGGTATGGCCATGTATCCGCGGTGGTGGGGCAACCTGCTCACGACCAGGCCACTCGAGTTCGCGTCGCTGACGTCGACGGGTGGCTCGGTTGGCGACCTCCTCACGAGCGTGTTCGACCCGAGTATCACCGGGGCCGACATCGCCTGGCTCCGCAGCATTTGGACCGGCAAGCTCGTACTCAAGGGGGTGCAGTCGGTCGAGGATGCCGTCATCGCCGTCTCCTTGGGGGTTGACGCCGTCATTTTGTCGAACCACGGTGGCCGGCAAATCGACCGCGGCAATGTACCACTCGAGATTCTCCCGAGCGTCGTTGATTCGGTGGGGGGTCAGATCGAGGTGTACGTGGATGGAGGCATCACGTGCGGCGCTGACATCGTTGCGGCTCTTGCCTTTGGGGCAACCGGAGCTCTCATCGGCCGGGGGTACCTCTATGGGCTCATGGCCGGAGGGGAGGACGGCGTGAGGCGGGTGGTGAACATCCTGAAGAAGGAGATCAGGACGACGATGCAGTTGCTCGGCGTGACCTCGGTTGACCAACTCGATCGGTCCTACGTTCGTTTGAGATGAGAATCAAGGGTGGTTCACAGATTGACATATACCCATGGGGGTATATGATTTCTCTATGACCAGACACGTGCGTGCATAACCGTGGTTACCGGCGGGCCGCGGCGAACCCAGAACGATCCTCGAGAAGGAGCATGGTGAAACGACTCATTGTTCTTGCGGGCATCCTCGCAGCGCTGGCCCTCACCGGGTGTGCATCGAGCGCGAGTGCGGTGCACACTGTTGATCCACCGGCCTTCCTCGAAACCACGGGCCATGATGGTGTCGTGGTCATCGACGTCCGCACACCTGAAGAGTTCGCGGCGGGGCATCTGCAGAATGCGGTGAACATCAACGTCGAGGACCCCGCGTTCACCACCCAGATCGAAGCACTCGACGAGGCGGCAACCTACGCGGTTTACTGCAGGAGCGGACGCCGATCTGCGATCGCAACCGACGCGATGGCTGCGGCTGGCTTCACGAGCCTCATCAACCTCAACGGCGGCCTTGACGACCTCGCCGACTCAGGTGCATCTGTCGTGACCCAATGACCGGCCTTGAGGTCATCGCCATTGACACGCCGAACCTCGGGGATCGCAGTTACGTCGTCGGCAGCGGATCGTCCGCGATTGTCATTGATCCGCAGCGCGACATTGACCGCGTCGAGGAGATCCTTGCCCAGCGCGGGTGGAGCGCTTCACACGTCCTTGAGACCCACTTCCACAATGACTACGTCAGCGGCGGACTTGAGCTCGCTCGCCGAACCCAGGCCGAGTACGTCGTGCCACAGGGCATGGAGATCGACTTCAGTGCCCGTCAGGTGGGCGATGTTGCGGAGCTGGCATCTGATCTCGGACGTCTGCGCGTCATCCACACGCCCGGGCACACCCCGAACCATGTCTCGTTCGCACTGAACATCGACGGGGTAGATGTCGCGATCTTCACCGGAGGCTCCCTCCTCTTCGGTAGCGTCGGCCGACCCGACCTGCTCGGTCCCGAGCTGACCGAGCCGCTCGCGCGCTCGCAGTGGCGGTCGATGCGCCGAATCGGCGCCGAGATCACTCCCTCAGCGGAGGTGTACCCGACTCATGGCTTCGGCTCCTTCTGCAGTGCCACGGCTACGGTTGGCAATGAATCGACAGTCGCCGAGCAGGTCCTCGTCAACCCAGCGTTCTCGGTTGACGAGGAGACCTTCGTCAAGGAGCTCATAGCCGGCCTGGACGCCTACCCGGCGTATTACGCGCACATGGGTCCAGCGAACCAGCGTGGCGCTGGTCCGATTGACCTCTCACTCCCGAGCGTCGCAACGGCTGACGACATTGCCCGCCGAATCGCTGCGGGCGAATGGGTTGTCGACCTGCGACACCGAAAGGCGTTCGCAACCGAACACGTGTTGGGTTCACTCTCCTTCGATGTCCACGGGAATGCCGTGACGTATCTCGGCTGGATGATCGACTGGGGGACACCCATCACCCTGCTTGGCGCTGACGTTGCCGAAGTGCAGACGATGCAGCGCGAACTTGTCCGCATCGGTATCGACCGACCGATGGGTCATGCAGTGGGAACCGCCGCGGACTGGTCGAGCGCTGCCGCACCCGTATCGGGGTACCGGCGGGCAAACCATGGCGACCTCGCACGGGCCGTCGCAGATGACCCTGACCTGCCCATCATTGACCTGCGCCGCAACAACGAATTTGATGAGGGATATGTCGCGGGAGCCAAGCACATACCTCTACACGAGCTGCGCTCGCGAATCGACGAGGTCCAGACGTGGGCCAACGAGAATGCCGAGCACGGCCCCGCGTGGATCTACTGCGGGAGCGGTTTTCGCGCCTCGATCGGGGCGTCGCTCCTTGATGGCATCGGCGTTGCAGTCGTCCACGTAGACGATGACTTCGCGAACGCGCAGGCTGCTGGCCTGACGATTGTGCGGCCCACCGTCGGGCATCGACTCGGTACTGTCTACGCGGACTGAGCCCTGCAGCACGTCGTCCGCCTGTTCTCCAGCTCAAGGGAGGATGACCGCTTGGTCATCATCGAAGCACTCATTGTCGGCCTCGCGGTCGGGGCGATCCTCGGCCTCGTCGGCGCAGGTGGAGCGGTGCTCGCGGTGCCGGCGTTCCTTTACCTCTTCAACTTCACTGCCCTTCAGGCGACAACCGCCTCCTTGGCAGTCGTTGCCGCATCAGCCGCATTCGGGGCTGTTCCGCGGTTCCGGCTCGGTCAGGTGCGCCTGCGGCAGGCGACCCTCTTCTGGCTCCTAGGTCTGGCCGGTACCTTTGCAGGCACTCGGATCGCGCCACTTATCCCCGATCCTGTGCTCATCACGGGGTTTGCGCTCGTGATGGTTGGTGCAGCCATCGCGATGTGGCGCAAGGGATCTCACCCCGAACCGGTGGGCAGTATGTCCCCGAGCCTGTGGCTGACGCTCGTTGTGGCCACCGGGATTGGACTCCTCGCGGGCATCTTCGGCGTCGGTGGTGGATTCCTCATCGTGCCGGCCCTCGTCCTTGTTTTCGGCTTCCCATTTGGGGTGGCAGCGGGCACGTCGCTTGTCATCGTCTCGCTGAACAGCCTGACCGCCCTCATGTTTAGGGCTGACACTTGGCACGACATCCAATGGCAGTTGCCGCTCATCGTCATCGTGGGGGGCCTCGTCGGGTCGGTGATAGCTTCGCGGGCGAATCTCGCTATTTCGCAACAACTTCTCGAACGTGCCTTCGCAGTTCTCCTCGTGTTGCTCGCGAGCTGGATGGTCATCGAGGCGATCGTGCTGCGCGCTCGCTAGAGCGCCCCCCACAGGCCGTTCCACTTCTGCTCGGGAAGCGGATATTCATCTGGTCCTCATTACGATCCTTCATGGCCTTGCAAACCAAGGGTCAATCAGGCACATGACAGAGCCGTTATCAGTTGGTGGCATCGTGCCCTATCTGCGAGCGTTCGCCAGATGCCCGCTCGCCCTCATGACCGTCGCCGTGGATCTGCCTATGCTCGCCCGTCCGCTGGACATGCTCGCATTGGCCACCTCGCGCCGCGGGTCACGATGACGCGCAGGACGATGTCAGATTTCCGTGAATGATGACGAGGTCATCTGACGTGATGCGTCCTGCGCGTCGGACCACCCGAGGCCTGCTGCTCAGGTCGTGAAGGTCGACGAAGGCGGGCTGGCCCATGTCGGTGTGACCGGGCGGGCGAAGGCTAGCGGCTGAACGCCGGCATCGGATCCATCGGCCTTTCCTGCGTCAGTCTCGTCAGTGACGGCGTCGTCAGCGTCAGTCTCGTCAGCGTCAGTCGCGTCGGCGTCAGTCTCGTCAGTGACGGCGTCGTCAGCAGTCGGCTCGTCAGTGACTACCGAATCAGGCTCGATCGTTTGGGCTTCTTCGACCACCGATACTGCAACGAAGGATGGTGCGTCGACGGTCGGTTCATCCGTGGCCGCTGCCTCGGCTGGGAGATCGTCCTTGCCGAGCATCTTGCGGATCGTCATCCGAGGAATGGCGGTGATGGAGGCAACCTTGTTCTCTGACATGACCCCACTGCCCACGGCCTCATTCACGATCGCAGCGAGTGCATTGCGAGCGGCCCGCTCACGCTTCTTGGCCGAGCGCCAGTCCTTCGTGGCCTTCTCGAGGGTCTTCGTGGTCTTCTCGAGGGCCTTGGTGCTTGAATTCTTTGAGTGGTTTGGCTTGGACATGTTCAGGTTCCCAACTGGTCGGCGAGTGGGGCGAGAAGCTCATGCATCTCGTGCCACTCGAGGGCTTCGTCGATGTAAGGGGTGTCAGTGTGCGCACCACAGCTGCAGTCGAGGGTGAATCGGCACAGGGCGTAGGAGAATCCTGACGTCACCTGGTGTGACGACAGGGGCCTGCTCACCCTGGCAGGCTGCCGGCCCCGAGCGCCGTTCGGGGAGAATCTGATGTTCATGTTGACCTCCTGAATATCGAAGTCAATAGTCTATACATAGACAGTTAAAAGTGTCCAGAAGTAGACACAATTCCGCCCTACGGCGTGTCGTCGTCCGCCGGGGTGGACAGAGTTGAGAGTGGAAACGAGGCGATCAAACTCACCGTTGCGATGACGGACAGGGCCAGGCAGATGACGGACAGGGTCAAGCCGATGATGAGGGTTGCCTGCTGCAGGAGGCCGACGAGTATTGTCACTTGTGAGTCTTCGAGGGAGAGCCGAAGGGTGAGAAAAGCCGTTGCGACAATGGCAACGGCGAGCATCAACCGGGATGACGAGAGCATTCGAGAATGCATCAGCTTTGCCTGCAGGGACGTGACAGCAGCGCGCCAGCGGCGGGACCGACGGTGATCGAGGTCCTTGGCGAGCCGAACACGGTCACGTCCCAGACGGTGCCTTGGGATCGGGTTGTGGGTCGGTGGGCTGCCCAGTTGCCGGCTTGGCCGTGTCGTTCGCCGTGTTCTCTCCGGTTACCGGCGCCGGTTTGTTTGCGTTGGGTTTGTCTGCGCTGGGTTTGTCGGTACCGAGCTGTGCCTTGAGCGCGTCGAGGAACTTGCCGGTCGCGCCACGCGCTGCTGCGCCAACGGCAGGATCGGTCGCTGCCTCATCAAGTTTTGCGATCCCGGTCTTGAACACTGCACTGACCTGCTCTGCGACACCGGTGAGCGGAGCGCTGCTGGACTTGATGGCATCCTGCGCGTCGTCAGCGTGCTCTTTGAGTTTCTTTCCGAGGTCCTTGATCGAGTCGCCGACCCCTCGCCAGTCGGCTTGGTTGTCCTTCTCACTCACGGCGACTCCTTCAATGCTCTCGATTGTGTTCCTAGTATCTATCGCCCGGCGCCCGCATCGAAACCGAATCAAACAACACAGGGATTGACGGATGTCAGGGGCGGGGGCTAGCGTATCCCGTATTCGAACAAATGTTCGAATACGGTTCGATCTCGGATTCGCGGCTGAGGTCGAATGGTCACGTACCCGTCTGCCGGGCTCGCCTCGACCCCGAGCGCGGCAGACGGGTCGACATGAAAGGCCGACACCGGTGAGTCGCCGTTTCGGGTCATCCACCGCCCAGGCGATTCGGGTGACCGTGCATGACAGCGGGGCTCCGTTGGGGTTTCGCTGGAAGGGTCGGCGCTACGAGGTGCAGGAAGTGCTTTCATGCTGGGTTGAGGCGACATCGTGGTGGCGGGAACTGGGTTCAGCAGGGTCGAATGGTCGGGCAGCGCATCGCGATGTCTGGCGGGTCGAAGCGGTATCGCGCACCGGAACCTCTGGTGTGTATGACCTGGCGGTGGTTGCCGGTAGATGGCAACTCCTCAGGATCAGTGATTAGCCGGGTCGAACATCCAGCATTGACAAGGAGAGCGACATGACCACCCTGACGAGCACCACAGTGACGGTTTGCCTGCCGCGTGCGGCCAGCCCCGGGTCGCCGGCACGTACGCCGCTGCCCGCAGCGGCCCGAGATCTCGTGACCTCTGCACGCAGGAGCCTGACAGAGGCCGTGATCGCGAGTACGCCCTGTGAGCGTTACGCGGCTGCGCATCTGGCTGCACTGCGCGCGGCGGCGGCAGTGCTCGCAGCTCGGAGCCAGCCAAACGCCAAGTGTCGGCGGCAGGTCCGCAGTGTTTGGGTGGTGCTGCCCGAGGTGGCAATTGAGTTCACGGAGTGGGCTCTCTTCTTTGCCGTCAGTGCACGCAAGCGTTCTGCGGCGGAGGCGGGCGTGCCATGCGTCACCGCCCGTGAGGCAGATGACCTTGTCCGGGATGCCGATGCATTCTTGGCCCGTGTCACCGGGACGCTCGGCCTGCCCCATCAGACCATGCTGATCGCCGGCCTCCGACATACCGGCTGATCGGCCTGTGACCCGGCTGGTTCCCCCGGCAGCCGGTCCGCAGCGGTCGCCAGTTCGGCGACCCCCCGTGTCTTGTTGAACTGGCGGCCGCTGCCCCTTCACACCCAAATTCCCATGACGTCTCGTGGTTCAGCCGAGGCGATGCACGAAGGATCTGATCACTCATGGCATACGCATGGCCGCATCTGCAGGTGGCATCGAGCTACTCGCTGCAGTACGGAACATCGGCGCCCCAGCGGCTCATCGACAGGGCGGTCGCCGATGGGCACGACATCATCGGCCTCGCGGACCGTGATGGGTTGTATGGCGCGGTGCAATGGGTTCGGGCGTGTGAGCGAGGGGCGATCGCGACAGTGCTTGGTGTCGACCTCGCCGTCGAGTCGCTGCTTCCAGATACCAAACTGGTCCCGGACACCAAACTGGTCTCGGAACACAAGCTGAGCACCAGCCGCCGTACCCCGGCGCGTGGTGGGCAGTGGATTGATGAGCATCGGCCGAGGGTTGTTCTTCTCGCAAAGGGCCGGCGCGGGTGGGCCTCTCTGTGTCGAGTCGTGTCGATCGCCCACGGCGGCGCGCATACCGAGCGGGGGATGCCCTGGCTGCCATGGAAAGCCCTCGAGGAGCACGGGGAGGGCCTGGTCGTACTCCTCGGGTGGACATCGGAGTTCGCTGTGCATCTCGCGGGTGGCAGGGCGAACCGCGCCGATGATTCGCTACGGGCTCTGCGCTCGATCGCTGATCTTGATCTTCGGGTTGCGATCACCAGTCACCGAACCGCATCCGGCCACCCGGCATCGACCGTGTCGGCCGCCCGCATGTGGCAGTGGGCGAACGGATGGCGGATCCCGGTCGTGCTCACGAACGCTGTCCGGCACCTTGACCGAAGTGATGCACGAGTTGCCGATGTACTCGATTCGGCGCGACTTCTCGTGCCGCTCGGCTCACGCCGACTCTCACCCAACAATGGCGAGGCGCACCTGAAGTCGCCCGCTGAACTCGCAGGGGTGGCTGATGAGATCGCGGCGGTTGCTGGGTGCAATCCGAGCGATCTGCTCCGCACCACACTCGATCTGGCGCAAGAGTGCGCGATCGACCCGGCTGGCGATCTTGGGCTCGGCGAGGTCTTCGTCCCCGAACTCGATGTCCTGCTCAATCGGCAGGTGTCGAGTGATCCAGTCTCGTCGATCCGCGAAGCCGACCGGATCCTGCAGCGGCAGTGTGTCCATGCGATCGATGGGGCCTACCCGAGTGCTGCAGACCGCAGTGCTGCGCGTGTCAGGCTCACCGACGAACTGCAGACCATCACGAAGCTGGGTTTCGCCGGGTACTTCCTCACCGTCGCCGAGGTCGTCAGGCTGATCAAGGCTCGGGGGATCAGGGTCGCGGCCCGCGGATCAGGAGCGGGAAGCCTCGTCAATCACCTCCTCGGTATCTCTGGCGTTGATCCGATCAGACACGGATTGCTTATGGAGCGCTTTTTGTCGCCCTTGCGCCGAGTGCTGCCCGACATTGATATTGACGTGGAGGCGGCCCGTCGTCTGGAGGCCTACGACCTCATCTTCGAGCGCTTCGGGGCCGAACGTGTGGCGTGTGTGTCGATGATGGAGACCTATCGGGTGCGGCATGCGGTCCGCGATGTTGGCGCAGCTTTAGGTATGCCGCCTGGTGATATTGGTTCATTTGCAAAGGCTTTTCCGCATATTCGTGCGCGCGACGCCCGCGCGGCACTCGCTGATCTGCCCGAACTGCGCAACTCCAGCTTCGGCAAGCTCGCTGCTCGGGGCGACCTCGATTCATTCCTCAGTCTCGTCGAGTCCCTTGATGGGCTGCCTCGACACGTCGCTCTGCATCCGTGCGGGGTGCTGCTCTCGGATGCCTCGCTACTCAACCGGACACCGGTCGAGCCGAGCGCCGCTGGCTATCCGATGAGCCAGTTCGACAAGGTCGATGTCGAGGAGATGGGCCTGCTCAAACTTGATGTGCTCGGCGTACGAATGCAATCGTCGATGGCCCACGCGATCGATGAGATCGAGAGGACCACGGGGGAGCGAATCGAACTTGATACATCGGCATTAGACGACAGTCGGACCTTCGACCTCATCCGGTCCACCAGAACGCTTGGCTGTTTTCAGATCGAGTCGCCAGGCCAGCGTGAGCTCATCGGCAAGTTCGCACCTGAGACCTTCGGAGATCTCATCATCGACATCTCGCTGTTCCGGCCCGGGCCGGTGAAGTCAGACATGATCACGCCGTTCCTGCGAGCGCGCCAGGGCTGGAACGCGCCGCAGTACCTCCATCAGGACCTGCGGAAGGTACTCGAAGAGACGTACGGTGTTGTGGTCTTCCATGAGCAGGTCATGCGCATTGTCGAGATCATGACCGGGTGCTCATTGGCAGAGGCCGATGAGAGCAGGCGTTCAATGAACTCGCCAGCAGGCATTGACGAGGTTCGGGTCTGGTTTTACCCTGCCGCGATTCGCCGGGGCTATTCGCTCGGCGTAGTCGAGAAGGTATGGGATGTGCTTCGGTCGTTCGCCTCATTCGGCTTCTGCAAGGCGCATGCCGCAGCATTCGCCATGCCGACCTATCAGTCGGCATGGTTGAAGGCTCATTACCCGGCCCCCTTCTATGCCGGGATCCTCACACACGATCCCGGCATGTATCCAAAACGGCTCATCCTTGACGATGCCCGCAATCACGGCGTGCGGATTCTTGGTCTGGACATCAATCGGTCATCCGAGGCCTACCGGGTCGAGTCCGGGCCGGATGCTACCTGGGGGATTCGACTCCCGTTCACCGATGTGAAGGGCATCTCCGATGAGGAGGTGACGAGTATCGCGATCGGTCAGCCCTACTCTTCGCTCGTCGATGCTTGGCACCGGGCGGGCCTAGCCCGCCCGATCATCGAGCGGCTCGTCATCGCTGGAGCATTCGATACGGTCTACGGCTTCAACTCGGACCGACAGGTTCGCCAACGTGGCCGTATCACCCGGCGTGACCTGCTTTTGCAGATCTCAGACCTAGCGCGGAGTAGTCGAAGCACGAATGACTGCACTGCTCAGTTGTCATTCGCGCTCGGTGATGATGAGTTGAAGCCGTCAGGGCTCCCAGAGATGAGCGCCTCTGAACTCGTCCGAGCTGAGCTCGATGTTCTCGGGCTTGATGTCAGCCACCATGTCATGGACTTCCATTCGGAACTCCTCCGACAACTCGGTGTGACACGGGCCAACCGGATGCTCTCCTGCCGATCACACCAGGAGGTGCTCATCGCTGGCGTAAAGGTTGCCACGCAGACCCCGCCGATCCGCTCGGGCCGGCGTGTCGTATTCCTGACTCTCGACGACTCCACCGGGCCAATTGACGCCACCTTCTTCGAGGATGCCCAGGGCCCGTACGCGCGAACGGTATTCGGATCATGGCTGCTCCTCGTGCGGGGCGAGGTCCGCCGGACCGGTCCACGAGGTGTGTCGGTCCGGGCGACCGGTGCCTGGGAATTGGGGTGGGTGCGTGATCTATGGCTCTCGAACGGCGTCGAGGCACTCCTTGGGATCCTCGATGCCGACCGCTTCGTTGACGACAGCCCGATGAGCAAGCCAGTACTCGTCCATGCGAGCGGGTTCCGCCAGTCGCCGTACGCGGATGTCCGGCCGGCCGGGCCAGAGCTTGGCAGTTCCCCGCTTCCGGCGAGAGGGGTCAGCCTTCCCGACAAGAAACTGTGGCATGCCAGCCCCGGGAGTAGCAGTGGATGGTAAAAGAGCAATAGCTGGTGGAAGATGGCAACCGTGAGTCGAAGCCAGGTCCGGCGGTCGAGTGGGCCCACGGGCCTCGGCGTTGACGATGGCGGCTGCACGATTCTTCATGTCGACATGGACGCCTTCTATGCATCCGTCGAACTACGCAGCAGGCCGGAGCTGCACGGTACGCCGGTCATCGTCGGTGGTGCTGGTGGGCGCGGGGTCGTGCTTTCGGCCACATACGAGGCACGGGCCATGGGCGTGCACTCGGCTATGCCCATGTCAAGGGCTCGCCGACTCGCGCCCGACGCCGTGATCATCCCCCCAGACCACCGGGCCTACGCCGAGGTCAGTCGGGGCGTCATGTCGCTCTTCCACTCCATCACTCCGCTCGTTGAGCCACTGAGCCTTGATGAGGCTTTTCTTGACATAGCAGGAGCCCTGCGCCGACTCGGCTCACCGACCGCGATCGGCGAGCTCATTCGCTCCCGAGTCTTTGACGAGCAGCGCATCACCTGCTCGGTTGGTGTGGCATCGACGAAGTTTGTCGCGAAATTGGCCTCGACCCGCAGCAAGCCGGACGGCATTCTCGTCGTTCCGGCCGAGCAGGTTATCGAGTTCCTGCATCCCCTTCCGGTAGGGGCGCTATGGGGGGTCGGAGAGAAGACCGAGGAGCAACTTGAACGGCTCGGCCTGCGCACGGTGGGCGACATCGCGAGTACCCCGGTGACAACCCTTCAGCGAGCGCTGGGTCAGGCGACCGGCCGTCACCTTCATGAACTGTCCTGGGGTAGGGACTCCCGGCGGGTGAGCCCTGGCGAGCCGGAGAAGAGCATTGGCGCCGAGGAGACCTTCGACGAGGATATTGACGACGCCGTGGCCGTTCACGCACATCTGCTGAAGCTCGCCGACCAGGTGGGAGCACGACTGCGCTCGACAGAGCAGGTGGGTCGCACGGTCCAGCTGAAGATTCGATTCGCCGACTTCACGACCATCACGAGATCCAAGACGATGTCCGGTCCGATCGATGTGACGCAGGACCTCTATGACACGGCCCGAGTCCTCTTCGATGCACTCGGGCTCCAGCGGGCAAGGATCCGCCTCGTCGGTATCCGTGTTGAGGGCCTCCAGTCGGCGCAAGGTGCCGCGCGCCAACTCACGCTCGGAGCACCTGAGCAAGGTCGCCGCGAGGCTGAAATAGCAGTGGACTCCATTCGGGCCCGATTCGGGTCGTCATCGGTGCGGCCCGCGCGACTCGTCGAACTACCGCCGGGTGAGGAACATCCGCGATGACGCGGCAGGCACCAGAGATCGATCGGTCAAATTGCCCACAATTCGGTCGAAATCATGCTGGGATTGGGGAGTACGCGCTTATGAGTCGGAGGGAGAGACGGACATGACCGGCCAGATTCGACTACTCAGGTTTCGCTCGACGGCACTCAGGCATATCCTTGGATTAGGTAGCGTACTGACGGGGCGCAATGTTTATGCAGTTCCACCACGGAAGGGGTTTGGCCATGCCGCTGTCTGAGCATGAGCAGCGCCTGCTCGACCAAATGGAGCGCGCTCTCTACGCGGAAGATCCGAAGTTCGCGACGAGCCTGCGATCGGCAAATGGGGTACGTGCGTCGCGTGGCCGCGCTGCACTCGGGGTTCTAGGGGTCCTTGTCGGGCTCGGGCTCATCTTGGCGGGCGTGAGCAGCACCATGATCGCACTCGGCGTCGGCGGCTTCGCCCTCATGCTTATCGGCGCAGTCATCGCCTACTACGCGTTCCGCGTTCCATCGGCTAGCGTCGACCAGGAGCCCGGTGCTCAGGCCCCCGCCGCTCAGCACCAAGATCCAAAGTCCAGTGGATTCATGGACCGTCTCGAGGACCGCTGGCGTAAGCGCAATGAAGAAGGCGGGCTCTAGTTCTATTGGGACGGAGCACGCACCGGCGGCGGCACGTCGCAGGTGCGTCCGGCGGGCCGGCCCGCGAATCTATCGGCGATCCATGCCACAACCGTAGGGCCGGCGACTACTGCGGTGGCCTGATGAGTGACCTCGCCGAGCCACAGCATCGAAATGGTTGAGCCAGCGGAGCACCACGATTGCTGAAGCATCGCATTGGGCCAGGCGAGCACAACCTGGTCGGCGGTGCTCTGAGCAATCATCACCGGCATGTCGGATGGAAGGGGCAAAGGCGTCTGATCTTGACCGGCCCCAGCCCACGCCTTGTTCGTCAATGGGTCGGCGACGAAGTAGTTTTGACCAAGGTCTGTTCGGGCGAGTCCCTCAAGCCCGGCCACCTTGATGCACTCATTCGCGAGGCGCTCACTGTTCGCCAGTCCGCGGGCAGTGACGACACCTTCGAGGGGCAGGTCCGGATAGACGACCGACCATGACTGCTCGACCTCCGGTCCGATGACCCATCCGACCGGAGTGTTCCACTTCGCCCCGATGATGCGGTTGAGTTCAGCGGCGGGAGCCGCGGCCGCCACTGCGATCAGGTCGAGCTCTGGTGCCAAGGTTTTCGCGAGATGCCCGGTCCACAGCGACGAGTGCCCGCCCTGTGAGTGACCCCAAGCGATGAACTGGTTGCCGGCATGTGCCTCGGGCACGTTTCGTGCGGCCCGCACCGAGTTCACGACATCGCGGGCCTCGGCCTGAGCAACGAGATAGAGGTTAGGTCCGGGAGTGCCCATCCCCACGTAGTCGGTCGACACGACGACCCAGCCGAGGTGCATCATCTCGCCCAGCCAGTTGTCCGTGTCCTGCAGGGGATTCGTCGAGCGCGAGGGGGTGCAGGCATCGCCCATGCCGAGGGTGCCATGGGCCCAGGCGACGACGGGTCGGCTCTCAGCGGGCGCAGGTCTCGAGGGAATGAAAAGCATGCCACCTGAGACGGCCCTTTCACCGTCGGGTCGCTGCGAGACGTAGAGCATGCGATAGCCGATGCCACCTTGGACATCGACCCCCAGTGGTTCGATACGGACGACGGTGCCGAGTTCTTGCGGCATTGGCGATGGTGGTTGGTAGAACTCGGCGAGGGCGCTTTGTCGCGTGGCCGTCGAGTCCTCAGATTCATCGACGAATATGAAGGTGCCGATGACGACGGAAGCGGCGAGCACTGCCATGACGAGAAGGATCCACTTCAGGGCTCGCATGGTGGCGACGGTAGCCCCCCGACTCCCGGTGGCCCATGATGGGGTCATGTCAGGGAGCACGGAACTCGTCGTCGTAGTAAGGCAGCAGCCTCGTCGGGCTCCAAGCCCGCTTGAGATGCTTCGGTCGGTGGTGAGCGGAGCCGCGTCGACAGTGGCGCTGGGCGTGGACCGGGTGGTGTCTGGGACGGTGAATGAGACACTTGACCGAGTTGTGCCCCCGGTTCTGGCCGCCGTTCTTGATCGACTTGACCTCACTCGGTTGGTGATCGAGCGGGTTGATCTCAGCCGGGTGGTGCAGGCCACGCTGGATCAGATGGATCTCACGCAACTGGTTCTCGATCGTGTTGATGTTGACCGCATCGTCGATAAGGCGGATCTCGAACGGATCATCGATCGACTACCACTCGTTGACCTGGCCAACTACATCGTCGATGAAGTCGACCTGCCGCGGATTATTCGCGAGTCGACCGGTGGCATCGCGACCGACGCGATCAACGCGGTGCGTATTCAGTCGATCGGGGTCGACCAGATGATCACCCGAATCACCGATGCAATGCTGTTGAGACGGAAGGCCCGGGTGACGACTGCTCCGGGCGAGGCCGCCCAATCAGGCGCTATTCAGGAGGATGAAACCTCATGAAGTTCAGTGAGTATGAGGCGTTCGTCGCTTCTGGCCAGAGAACTGAGGTTGGTGACTCTTCGGTTCCAAAGCAAGCTCGGCCCTTTCAAGGTCATCGGGCAGGGCTCGTGACACGGGCGCTTGCGGCGCTCATCGATTTGGGGCTTGTTGCACTGACGGTCATCGCCCTTAATGCCATCGCCGCGATTATTCGCTTCCTCGTTGTGCGGACATCGGGCTTGGACGTCCCGCATCTCCAGTGGTCGATCGTGCTTGGCGCCGGTTTGCTCTGGTGCAATTGGACGTGGGGCTGGGCTCTGACCGGGCGTACCTTCGGTGGCCACATCATGGGACTGCGCGTGGTGAGTCGATCGGGCGATGCCCTGGGCTGGGCAACAGCTGCGGTGCGGGCCGTGTTCTGCCTGGCCTTCCCAATAGGCCTGATGTGGGTGCTGGTGAGCCGGTCCAATCGCTCGTTTCAGGACACCTTCATGCGGACGAGCGTCATCTACGACTGGGTGATGTCGATCCCATCAGTGCCGGAGGAGATTCCGCCGAAGGACTAGCGCTCGCAGTTGAACGAGTGCTGATTTTGGCCGTCCGATCTCGATCGAGCAGGACAATCCACTGCTGCCCGGGCTTGAAGGGCATCGGGGAACCGTCCGCCCTGGTAAAGGTGGTGCCGGAGTCTGCATCCGGACGCTCCCAAGTGACGTCCCATGACCGTCCGTCACGCAGGATGATGGCTTTCCCGCGGCCGATTGTTTGGGCGTGTGGCGTGTTGCCGCCGCCCTCGTCGAAGTATTCCGAGGGTTTCTGGTCGACGTATTGGACCACGACCGTGGCAGCGTTCTGTCCGCGATCATTCCCCTCGGCCCGTGCGCGCTTGCCGTTGAGTTGCACTCGATAGAGGCCTGATACCTCGTCGTAGGTGAAGCCTGCGCTGGCATAACTCCATTCGACGCGCACCTTCTCTGCCGGAAGGCCGCCGATGGGGGGTTCCTGAGAGAAGGTGAAACCCATGTCATGGTCATGGGTGGCGTCGGTAGCGCGCTTGAGGCCGATTCCCCCGTTGAGGAAGTAGTTGTACGGTGCCCGCCGGTCGAAGTCCCGGGTGTAGCTCGAGGCTCCTTTGTTGGGGGAGATGTCGATGAAGGATGCGTCGGCCAGTTTTGGGAGGAGCTTGTGCTGCGCGCCTGAGTAGGCGAACGCCGGGCTCCCGTACTGCGCGAGGAGGTCGATATCAGTGATGCGTGCTGACCTCACAGGCCCGATGCGCTGGGGGATCGTGCTTGAAAACACCGCAGCCAGCCGGGTGATGCCGTATTCGACTTCTTCGATATAGACGATGTCGGCGTAGGCGAGGCCCGCGTGGGGTTGGGCATTGCGCGTGTTGTCGAGTTTGACGACGAGAACGGGTGCAGGTGATGTTTCAGGCAGTCCGGTGAGCGGTGACGCAGGGAGCTTCGCTGGGGATGGCGTGATGACCGGGGATGGCGTTGTTGCTGGACCGGCGAACGATGACTCGGTGGCTGTTGGGCTTGCTGGTCCGGAGCAGGAGGCGAGCGTGGCAATCGCCGGGACCGCGATCACCAGCGCGACGATGATGACGGAGTTTCTCACTGCCGCAACGGACACTCGGCTCGCTCGCATTCCGCGACCCTAACCCAGCCGGTCCGGCATCCGCGCGCGATGACGGAATTGGGCCGGTTCCGGGTCAGCTTCGTGTCGCGACGTTCCACGGTGCCAAAACGACCTTCAGTACGTCGTCGGATCGAGTATCCGAGACGCATTCGGGGGCATGAAGGCTCAAGGGAAGTGGAGGGAAGTCTGCAAAATGCCACCCAAAATGGTTGACGGTGGAGCAAAGTGGAGTACAGTGGCGGGACATGGCTCAACCAGAGTGGTTATCGATGCAGGAGAGGTGAGTGAGGCTGGTGTTTCTTGGCACCCACGCCCCGCGCCTCGACGACAAGGGCCGGCTCGTCCTACCAGCGAAATTCCGCGATGCTTTGGCCCCCGGCCTCGTCCTCACCAAGGGACAGGATCGGTCAATCGTCGTGTGGCCCGCCGCCGAGTTCACCGCCTACGCGGCCCGGCTCGGCGAGGCTTCCCGGTCCGACGAACGGGCCCGCGCCTATCTACGAGTGCTCTTCTCCAGCGCCTTCGACGAGCAGCCCGACAAGCAAGGACGGGTCACGCTGCCGCCAGCACTTCGCGAGTATGCCGGGCTCGACCGCGACGTCATCGTCGTCGGCAATGGGCAGACCGTGGAGATCTGGGACGCAACTGCATGGACCGCGTACCTCGTGAGCAATGAGGACGCATATTCATCGATCAATGAGGAGGTCATCCCCGGCCTCCTGTGACGTCGTTGCGAGGTGAGGTCTCCACCCGCTCCATGCACGGTTCCTGACGCACTTCCCCGGCGCCAGGGACCAGAACATGCGGGAGCGGGCGGGGACCTGACCTCGCGATAGGCGAGGCAACGCCAAGGCATCAGACACGACCCCCAGCCCAGCAGGACATGAATAAGCACGGAATCGGCACAACGATCACCTCATGAATCGACTCGGCGTCGTCCGCGATCGCACGACCGGAAACGAACAGGAGATGGGCCATGGCCATCATTACGGCGCCCTCACGCGCAACCAGGCAGGCGGTACGAGACCTCGCCGTTCTGCTCGCCTCGCTCGCCCTGACCGGTGGGACCATGGTGACCCTCGCGATCCTGGTCCGCACCTGGAGCTGAACTGACCCATGGCTCCCATCGAACGTCACGTGCCGGTCATGCGGCAACGCGTCCTCGCGATCCTGGCTCCCGCGATCCAGCAGCCGGGAGCCGTCCTCGTCGATGCCACTCTTGGACTTGGCGGCCATGCGGCATTCGCCCTCGAGCGATTTCCTGACCTCCGCCTCATCGGGATCGATCGTGATCGGGTGGCACTTGACCTGTCTCGGGAGCGACTCGAACCCTTCGGACCCCGGGCAACCCTCATTCACGCCGTTTATGACGAGTTGCCGGAGGTGCTTGCTTCGCTGGGCATCGCGACGGTTCACGGCATCCTCTTCGACCTCGGGGTCTCATCGATGCATCTGGACGAGGCTGGGCGTGGATTCGCCTACTCCGTCGACGCCCCGCTCGACATGCGCATGGACCAGGGCTCAGGCCTCACAGCGGCAGATGTGGTCAATACCTACGACACTGCGGCGCTCATTCGCATCCTGCGTGACTTTGGTGAGGAGCGTTTCGCACCCCGTATCGCTTCGAGGATCGTCCGGGAGCGCGCGATCGCTCCGTTCACCAACTCCGGTCGACTCGTCGACCTTGTTAGGGATTCCATCCCCGCTGCTACCCGCAGGACAGGTGGAAATCCGGCGAAACGTACGTTCCAGGCGCTGAGGATCGAGGTCAACGAGGAGCTTTCCGTCCTCGAGCGAGCGATCCCCGTCGCACTCGACAGCCTTGCCGTCGGGGGTCGCATCGTTGTGATGGCATATCAGTCCCTTGAGGACCGAATCGTCAAGCGAGCACTGGCGGAGGGTTCAAGGGTCAGGGCTCCGCACGGCCTTCCTGTCATCCCGGCGTCAATGCAGCCCTGGCTTCAACTCCTCACCCGGGGGGCAGAGAAGCCGACGGACGCCGAACTGACCGAGAACCCGAGATCCGCGTCGGTCCGGGTCCGCGCGGCCGAGCGTGTGGCCGTGGCGGCATGAGCATCACCAGCCTCAATGACCGCAGGCCATTGCCGAAGCCCACGTCAACCGAGTACGCCACTCGCGGTGCTCACGCTCGAAAGGGACAGGGGCTTGCGCTGCGCGTTGTCGCACCACCTCGCTCAGAGCGTGGAGGGCGGGGCCTGTTCATCCTCATCGTCATCGTGCTGCTAGGCGGCGGGTTCCTCGCGAACCTCCTCATCAACACGTCAATGGCTCAGGGTGCATTCCAGATCGGTGACCTACAGCAAGCCGCGACAAAGCTGAGTGAGGAGCAGGCCGTGCTCCGCGAGCAGGTGGGTGCGCTCTCCGCGCCTACCGCCTTGGAAGCCAAGGCGCGCGCCCTCGGCATGATCCCGACCGACTCACCAGTCTTCCTGAGCGTCCCAGGGGGAACGGTCATCGGTAAGCCCGCTCCCGCCGGGGCCGCAGCAGAAAAGAAGAAGAACAAGAAGGCGAACGACAGTGGGTCTGCAGATACGGACTCGACGCCAGTCAACGAGGGATCGACGGAGTCGACGAGATGACGCAGACCCGGGCACCAGTTCGCGCCAAGCCGCTTCGCGATTCACGCGGATATCGACGCCCGGTGAGTCGGGACTTCCTCACTCTGGGCGACCCACGCAAACGCGGCATTGCCCTCATGGTCATAACCCTTCTAGTGCTCAGTGGATTCGCAGTGCGGCTTGTCGAACTTCAGGCAGTGAAGGGTCAGGCCCTCGCTGGCGAGGCACTCGACCAGCGGCTGCGAACCGTGATTCTCCCCGCGCTGCGTGGCTCGATCATGGATGCAAAGGGGGAGATTCTGGCGGCGACGGTCGAGTCCCGCGATCTCACTGCCGACCAGACGATGATCGTGGACCCACGTTCCGCTGCAAGCGAACTAGCACCGATCCTCGGGGTTGATCCTCAGGCACTTGCCCTGAAGCTCACCGGCGATCGACGCTTCGTCGTCATCGAGAAGGGCCTAACGCAGGAGACCTGGCGACGTATCGAGGAGCTTCGGATTCCTGGGATCGTTGGCTCGTCTTCATCGCGACGCATCTACCCGGCGGATGATCTCGCGGCGAACGTCGTGGGTTTCGTTGGGGCTGATGGGGCTGGTCTCGAAGGCATTGAGTTCGCGTTTGACGAGCAACTCGCTGGGGTTGAGGGTACGACGACCTATGAGCGGGGGCCGGGTGGGAATGCCATCCCCACCGCGGAGAAGACCCGAGTCGAGGCGACCTCTGGCGTCGATATCACCCTGACGATCGATCGCGATATTCAATACATTGCCCAGCAGGTCCTTGCGGAGAAGGTGAAGAGTTCGCGCTCAGACAGTGGAACCGTTGTCGTGATGGATCCACGCACCGGGTACATTCTCGCCCTTGCCACCGAGCCGACCTTCAACCCGAACGAGGTCTCGAAGGCGCCGGCGAGCCAACGGGGTAACCGCGCGCTCCGCGACGTATACGAGCCTGGCTCGACGAGCAAGGTAATGACCCTGGCCGCTGTCATCAACGAGGGCGCATCCAATATCAATGCCACCTTCAAGGTGCCCGGCAGCCTAGAGCGTGGTGGCAAAGTCTTTCGAGATCACGATGCACACGGTGCGGAGGTGCTCACTCTCACCGGGATCATGGCGAAGTCCAGCAACATCGGGGCGATCATGGCCTCCGAGCGGATCGGCGGGCAGGTATTGCTCGGCTACCTGAAGAAGTTCGGTATCGGCGAGAAGACGGGACTCAACTTTCCGGGAGAGGGGCCCGGAAGCGTCCCTTCCTACTCGGACTGGTCTCCGACAACCTTCCCGACCATCGCCTTCGGGCAAGGGCTGAGCCTCAACAGCGTTCAGGCGGCGAGCATTTTCACGACGATCGCCAACGATGGTGTGCGCATCGAGCCCTCGCTCGTCGCGTCCGTTACGAAACCGGACGGCACGGCGGTTCCCCTTCCCGCACCGAAAACAACCCGCGTGGTGTCGCCGGGGACGGCTGCCCAGATCCGCCTTATGTTGGAGGCGGTCGTCGGTGAAGGTGGGACGGCCCCAAATGCCGGGATCCGGGGTTACCGCGTTGGTGGCAAGACGGGAACGGCTCAGATGTTCGACCCCGTGAACGGTGGCTACGGTAAAGGGGTGGTGGCATCATTCATCGGGATGGCACCGATCGATGATCCCCAACTTGTCGTCGCGGTCTCCCTCGTGAACCCGAAGAAGGGACGCTACGGAGGCCAGTTGGCCGGCCCGGTCTTCAAGCGGGTTATGACCTATGCACTTCAGGCGCGCCAGATTCCGCCGACGGGCACGAAACCTCCGAACTTGCCACTCGTCGTCGCCGGCAAGCAGTAGTCCACGTGGAGCGACTGCCGAGGCCGGCGATCCAGGAGACGTCGATAGCTGACTTGGTATTGGTGATCGACTCAGATCTTGTCCGGGTGCACGGGAGTGCCAGTGGAATCGTCACAGGTGTCGAACTTGATTCCAGGCAGGTGCGGCCTGGTGACCTATACGCGGCGTTGCCGGGTCATGTGCTGCATGGGGCGGTCTTCGCCGAACAGGCTGTCGATCGGGGGGCAGCGGCGATCCTCACCGACAGTGCGGGACTGGGCCTGCTCCCCGCTGATCTACTGCGGCGAGTGCCCGTACTCGAGGTGATGTCACCGCGGGGGTGTCTCGCAGAACTCTCGTCGACCGTTTATAGAAGACCAGCCGAGGCGATGACGGTCCTGGGCATCACCGGCACGAACGGCAAGACAACGGTGTCTTACCTGCTTGAGGCTGGACTGCGTGCTGCCGGAAGGACGACTGGCGTGATCGGAACGATCGGCATCCGAATTGGCGACACGCACCTCACCTCGACGCGCACCACACCCGAAGCCCCTCACTTTCACGCGATAATCGGAGTCATGCGCGAGGTGGGAGTGGACTCCGTCGCGGTTGAGGTGTCGAGTCATGCCCTTGAGGAGGGCCGGGTCGACGGTGTGAGGTTCGCGATCGCAGGATTCACGAATCTCAGTCAGGACCATCTTGACTATCACGGGACCATGGATGCCTACTTCGCGGCGAAGGCCGCGCTCTTCACCCCGTCGCGCTGCGAATTGGCCGTGATCGGCGTTGATGACGTATGGGGCGAGCGCCTGAGCAAACAGGCGACCGTGCCGGTGGTCACCTGGTCCGCGCGTGCGGAGCCTTGGCAAACGCAGGGTGCCGATCGGCGCGCCGACTGGACCCTGTCCAATCGTGATGGTGGCTGGACCGTTGACGGACCAAATGGGGAGCGGACGCCCCTCGACATGCCCCTCCCGGGTGCATTCAACCGGGCGAACACACTCTGCGCGTTCGTCATGCTTCGTCAACTTGGTATTGCGGGTTCCGTGGCCGCGGCTGGCATTTCACAGGTGCATGTGCCGGGAAGGATGGAGTGGATCAGGCGGGGCGGACCGGTGACCGCGATCGTCGACTACGCACATTCTCCGGACGCCATCGAGGCCGCGATCGTCAGTGTGCGGCCGGACACGACCGGTCGAGTCATTGCCGTGATTGGGGCGGGTGGCGACCGCGACCGGGCAAAACGGCCGATCATGGGTGAGCGCGCTGCACGCTACGCAGACGTGGTCATCGTCACCGACGACAATCCACGCTCCGAGGATCCGGCAGCGATTCGCGCCGCGGTCATGCAAGGAGCCTTGGATGCCGGCTCCCAGGCAGCGCTGGAGGAGGTCGCTGACCGGAGGCTGGCGATTAGACGTGCCGTCACACTCGCCCAACCCGGCGACATCGTGCTCGTGCTCGGCAAGGGACATGAGCAAGGACAAGAGATCGCTGGGACGATGCTGCCGTTCGACGACCGCGACGAGGTTCGACAGGCTCTGGGGACGTCGGATGGTGATGAATGATTCCCATGACGGTAGGGGAGATCGCTGACGCCGTTGGGGGTGCCTGTCATGAGGTTGATGCCGCGACTCGGGTGACCGATGTCGTCGTCGACTCGCGGGAAGCCGTGCCGGGCACGATGTTCGTCGCGATTGCTGGTGAGCGGGCCGATGGACATGCCTTCGCTGAGGAGGCGTGCGAGCGCGGAGCCTGCGTGACGCTTTCGGGTCGGCTCATTGACGGCCCATGCATCGTCGTCGACGATCCGGTCCTCGCACTTGGTCGGCTGGCCCGCTGGGTTCGCACGCACCGGTTAACGTGCACGGTTGTGGCCATTACCGGCTCGAGCGGCAAGACGAGCACGAAGGATCTCGTCGCCCAGGTGCTCCACCGCAGGGGCCGGACCGTTGCCGCAGCGGGCTCCTTTAATACCGAGGTCGGAGTGCCGCTCACGATCTTGCGAGCCGACGAGACGACCGAGTTCCTCGTGCTCGAGATGGGGATGAGGGGGGAGGGTCATGTCCGATACCTCTGCGAGATCGCCGCTCCATCCGTGGGCGTCCTCATCAATATAGGCTCGGCTCATCTGGGCATGCTCGGGTCGGTCGAGGCAATCGCACAGGCCAAGGGAGAAATCCTTGAGGGGCTGCCAAGGGATGGGATTGCGATCGTCAATGGGGACGACGCAGCCGTGATGGATCAGGCGCGCCGCACCTCGGCCACCGTCAGCACGTTTGGAACTGGCACCTCCTGCGACATTCGCGCAACAGACCTTCGACTCGATGATCGCGCCTGCCCAGCATTCACCCTCCACTACGGTGACAGGGCTGTTCCGGTCGCATTGCTGCTCCATGGTGAGCACTCGGTGCACAATGCGCTCGCCGCGGCTGCGGTGGGCGTCACCCAACAGGTGCCGATCGAGGAGATTGCCTTCGCACTTGGCGCATCGACGCCCCAGAGCAGGTGGCGCATGGAGGTGCGTGAGTCTGATGAGGGCTGGATCATCGTGAATGACGCCTACAACGCGAACCCCGACTCAATGCGCGCGGCACTGGAGGTTCTCGCCTCGATGTCGGCGAATCGACGTAGCTGGGCGGTTCTCGGCGAGATGAAGGAGCTAGGCGAGACCGCAGAGGCGGAGCACGAGGCAATCGGCCGGTTGGTCGGCGATCTGGGGATCACGAGGTTGGTGGGTATCGGCGAGGGCGCACGTCCCATCGAGCGGGCATGTCGAGCCGAGGACTCGGCGCACACGGACGCGATGTGGGTCGCGACCCCCGATGAGGCGATCACCCTGCTTCGCAGCGAGCTCACTCCAGGTGATGTGGTGCTCGTCAAGGCTTCGCGGAGTATCGGACTTGAACGACTGGCAGCGGCCCTCATTTCGAAGGGCCAGTTGTGAGACTCATCGTCATGGCTGCCGCCATCGCAACCATCGTGTCCCTTGTCGGGACGCCGCTGCTCATCAAACTGCTTGCTCGCCGTGGTTATGCACAGGCGATTCGAGTATCGGTGGAGGGCGAGCTCTACCCGGCTCACGAGGGCAAGCGGGGGACGCCCTCAATGGGCGGCGCGGCAATCATCGCGGCCGTCATCACCGGCTACGCCTTCACCCATCTCCTCGCCTGGCGACCGATGACCCCCTCGGGTCTCCTCGTCATTTTCCTCATGGTGGGCCTCGGGCTCGTCGGCTTCGCCGATGACTACCTGAAGATCTTCAAGCAGCGGAGCACCGGACTCCGGGCTCGCACGAAGCTCATCGGTCAGGCCGTGGTGGCATTGAGCTTCGCTTGGCTATCGCTCCACTTCACCGATGGGGGTCCCACACCCGCCTCGATGGCGGTCTCGTTCGTCCGCGACACCTCGCTCGTTCTCCCCGTTGCACTCTTCCTCCTGTGGGTGTGGTTCCTCGTGACCGCGACCACGAATGGCGTGAACCTCACCGACGGACTCGACGGACTTGCGATCGGTGCCTCGATCATGACCTTCCTGTCATATGTGCTCATCTGCATTTGGCAATATGGACAGAACTGCTCATTCCTCGACGTCGATCCAGCGACCTGCTACGCCACGGTGAATCCACTGGACCTCGCGGTAGTGGCGGCGGCAACTGCCGGGGCGAGCTTTGGGTTCCTGTGGTGGAACACCGCGCCGGCGAGGATCTTCATGGGTGACACTGGGTCACTTGCCCTCGGCGGCGGCATTGCTGGCCTCGCCATCCTGAGCCGAACCGAGCTTCTCCTCCCAATGCTCGCCGGCCTGTTCCTCATCACTTCCCTGTCGGTGATTGGCCAGGTCGGTTCATTTAAGCTCACCGGCCGCCGAATCCTGCGAATGGCGCCGCTGCATCACCATTTCGAGATGCTCGGCTGGGCTGAGGTACAGATTGTCGTGCGATTTTGGATCATCCAGGGCCTGTGCATCGGGGCGGGGCTCACGGTGTTCTACGCGGAGTGGGTCCGCGCGTGATCGAGTCGCTCCATCGAACCTCGGACTGGAGCTCCGTGAAGGCAGTGGTCGCGGGGATCGGGGTTGCCGGGTTTGCCTGCGCCGACGCACTCGCGCAACTCGGCGCTCGAGTGGTCCTCATCGACTCAGGGGACTCGCCCGCGTTGCGTGAGCGCGCAGAAATCCTTGACGTGATCGGCGTCGATGTCCGCCTCGGTTTCACCGGCGGGCTCCCCGAGTGTGACGTCCTCATCGTGTCGCCGGGCCTGCCGCCGACGAGCCCGATCATTGGACAGGCACGGGACCAAGGGGTGCCCGTCTGGGGTGAGCTCGAGCTTGCCTGGCGGCTGCGTCCGGCTGTCTCACCCGCGCCATGGCTCGTCGTGACCGGAACGAACGGCAAAACCACAACCACCCTCATGCTGGAATCCATGCTTCGCGCGGCTGGGCTGCGCACGTGCTCGGCAGGGAACATCGGAATGTCCCTCGTCGGTGTCGTCATGCATGACGAGGTTGACGTGATTGCCGTCGAGGTGGGCGCGCCGCAGTTGCCGTTCGTCACCTCGATGAGCCCACTTGCGTCGGTGTGCCTGAACATTGCGGATGATCACATTGACCACTTCGGGAGCCTTGACGCCTACGTCGCGGCAAAGGCCCGAATCTATGAACAGACGCAGGTCGCAGCCATCTACAACGTCGAGGACGAGCGCACTCGAGCAATGGTCGAGGGTGCTGATGTCATCGAAGGATGCCGCGCAATCGGCTTTACGCTCGGTGCGCCGGGCCTATCGATGCTCGGGATCGTGGAGAACCTGCTCGTCGATCGGGCCTTCGTTTCCGACCGGGCCGCCTCGGCACAGGAGCTCGCAAGTTTCGAGGATGTCAACCCGCCAGCGCCCCACAATGTTGCGAACGCACTTGCAGCGGCAGCGTTGGCACGTGCATACGGCGTGAGCGCGGTTGCGATCCGCGACGGGCTTCGGGCGTTCGTTCCTGCGGCTCATCGGATCGCCCACGTCGCGACCATTGACGGAGTGTCATTCGTCGATGATTCGAAGGCGACAAACGCTCACGCTGCACTCACCTCGATGAAGGCGTTCCCGAACGTCGTGTGGATCGCAGGGGGAATGGCGAAGGGGCAGGACTTCGACGAGTTGGTCCAGACGGTGGGGGATCGGCTCCGTGGAGTCGTGCTCCTCGGGGTCGATAGGGAGTTGATTGCTCAAGCGCTCGGGCGGCACGCACCGGCTGTGCCGACAACAGTCATCAGTTCAGTTGACCCAACCGCGATGGTGGAGGTCGTGGCTGCTGCGATGACCCTGGCGCTCCCTGGCGACACGGTGCTTCTCGCGCCCGGCTGCGCTTCCTGGGACATGTTCCGCGACTACGGTCATCGTGGGGATGAGTTCGCGGCGGCCGTTGAAATGCTCGGTGCTGTTCCGCGAGCGGGTGAGACATCATGACGATGACCGATGGCAGTCGGAAGGCTGATGGTCCGCCCTCGAGCGGGATCAGGCTCGCGTTCGACAATCCCCTGAGCACTTATTACGTCATTGCCGTCTCAACCCTCCTTCTCCTGGTGATCGGCGTGGTGATGGTCACGTCCGCATCGAGTATCGAGAGCTTCAAGGTGTTCGGCTCCGCCTACACACTCGCCCAACGCCAGGCGATGTTCGCCGTCATCGGCATTTTTATCATGTTCTTGGCCGCCCGGACCGCAATTCAGTTCTGGCGGGGCCTCGCCTGGACCCTTCTCCTCGGTTCCCTTGCGCTCCTGGTGGCGGTTCTCATCATCGGCGTTGAGGTGAGGGGGCAGCAGAACTGGATCGAGTTGTTCGGGCCTTTCCGACTTCAGCCTTCGGAGTTCGCCAAGCTTGGAATCATCGTCTGGGGCGCAGATCTCCTCACCCGCAAGGATCTCCGTATCCACACGTGGTCTCACCTGCTCGTGCCGCTGCTTCCGGTGTCCTTCCTCATGATTGTGCTCGTGCTCCTCGAGGGTGACTTCGGAAATGCCTTTATGATCGCCGCAATCACCGCAGGCATCCTGTTCGCAGCCGGCGCCCCGCTTCGACTGTTCGCGGTGCTCGGTGCAGTGGGACTGGTGGGCATCTACCTGCTCAGCCTCGCAGCGCCCTACCGTATGACCCGTGTCATGTCGTGGATGGACCCGGCCGCAGACCGGCTCGGGGCTGGCTGGCAGTTGATGCAGGGGCAGTATGCACTCGGGACCGGCGGCCTTTGGGGTGTGGGGCTCGGTGCCAGCCGCGAGAAGTGGGGGGCGCTCCCTGAGGCGCACACCGACTTCATCTTTCCGGTCATCGGGGAGGAGCTCGGCCTGATCGGAACGTTCATCGTCCTCATCCTCTTTGGTGTTTTGGCGTTTGGGATCTTCCGGCTCACGCGCAAGACCAAGGATCCGTTTGTTCGGCTTGCCTCGGCAGGAGTCGGATGCTGGATCCTGGTCCAGGCGGTCCTCAACATCGGTTCGGTTCTCGGCCTTCTCCCGATCTCGGGTGTGCCACTGCCACTGGTGTCCTACGGAGGTTCTTCCCTGCTCCCAACCCTCGCCGCGATCGGCATGCTTTTGGCCTTCGCCCGTCAAGAGCCGGGTGCCCGAATGGCACTGCGGCGTAAATCGACCACTCAGACGAATCGCAGGCGCTGATGAGCGGCGCAGCGCCAGACGCACTGCGCGTTGTTCTCGCCGCTGGAGGGACGGCCGGACACATCGAGCCCGCTCTCAATCTGGCCGATGCTCTGCTCCGTATCGACCCGGCCACGTCGATCATCGTCTTCGGAGGCGAGAGGGGCCTAGAGACCTCACTCGTGCCGGCACGCGGCTACGCCCTTGCGACCGTGCGGTCGGCCCCGATGCCGCGGCGGCTATCCCTTGACCTCGTTCGCGTGATCCCCCATGCCTGGCGCGCGACCCAGGAGTCCGCCAGGTTGCTCGATGGGTTCCGGGCCGACATCGTCATTGGCTTTGGCGGTTATGCAGCCCTCCCGACCTACCTCGCTGCCCGTCGCCGTGGGGTGCCGCTTGTGGTGCACGAAGCGAATGCCCGGCCTGGCCTGGCCAACCGGGTCGGCGCCCGGCTTACCACGCACGTGTTCTCATCGGTACCCGGGACGATTCGGGGCGCCAGCGCAGTCGGATTGCCTCTGCGTCTGGCGATTTCGCACCTCGATAGGCCGGCCGTTCGTGCGCAGGCCCGCGAGGCCCTCGGATTGAGCGCCGATGCGCCGGTGCTCCTCGTTTTCGGCGGCTCTCAGGGGGCGGCACGCCTCAATGATGCGGTGGGCGGCGCAATTGCGGAGCTCACCGCTCACGGCATGCAGGTGCTTCATGCGTATGGGGCCCGTAATCCCCAGCCGCCAGCACATGCCGGCTATGTGAGCGTGCCCTACCTCGACCGGATGGACCTCGCATATGCGGCAGCCGATATCGCGCTGACGAGGGCGGGAGCCATGACCTGTGCGGAGCTTGCGGCGGTCGGGCTGCCCGCCGTGTACGTGCCGCTGCCGATAGGAAACGGCGAGCAACGACTCAACGCCCTTCCGGTCGTGACGGCAGGCGGCGGCATCATCATCGACGATGCAGACCTCACTCCCGCAACGCTGCTCATGGCGGTAGGGCCGCTTCTGGGTGACCCGGTACGGCTCCATGCCATGGCTGATGCGGCAGCTTCGCACGGGGTGCGCGACGCCGACGAACACCTCGCCCGTACGGTCATGGGGATCGCATCGGAACGAAGGGCACGTGAATGAGTGAGGCACTTGGGCGGCTGGGCCGCGTTCACATCATTGGCATCGGGGGCGCCGGCATGTCTGGCATCGCACGGATCCTTGTCGCCCGCGGCGTTGAGGTCTCGGGCAGCGATGCGAAGGACTCGCGGCGCCTTGACGGTCTTCGAACAATTGGTGTTGACGTCCATGTCGGCCACAGTCGTGAACAGGTGGAGGGTGCGCAGACGATCGTCGTTTCTACGGCAATTCCGGCATCCAATGTTGAGCGCCGCGCGGGAGTCGAACTCGGGCTTTTGGAACTGAGTCGCGCCGATGCGCTGGCCATGATCATGGACGGTTACCTGACGGTTGCCGTCGCGGGAACGCACGGCAAGACGACGACGACGTCGATGGTCACGATCGCGCTGCAGCACTGCGGCGTCGACCCGTCCTTCGCCATCGGGAGCGAACTCAATGAATCCGGGTCGAACGCGCACCTCGGAAGTGGCGACATCTTTGTGGTCGAGGCGGATGAGAGCGATGGGGCGTTTCTGCACTATGCGCCATTCGCCGGGATTGTCACGAATGTCGAGGCCGACCACCTCAATCACTGGGGTACCTATGAAGCGATTGAAGCAGCGTTCTTGGAGTTCGCCATCGGCATCCGCGACAGGGCAGGCTTCCTCGTCGTTTGCGCCGACGACGCTGGCGCGGCCCGGGTCGCTGATCGGGCAGGTGCGGCAGGAGTCGATGTCCGCACCTACGGAAGCGCGTCGGATGCTGACTTCACCATGACTGACCTCGTGTGGACAGGACGGGGCTGGACCTTTGGAGTGGTGGATCCCTTCGGTGTAACCCTTGGAAGGATCGCCCTTCAGGTACCCGGACGCCACAACGCGCTCAATGCCCTCGCTGCATTCGTCACTGGCGTGGGGCTCGGTCTACCGGCGACAGCAATGATCGAGGGACTCTCGGGCTTTAGCGGCACTCGTCGAAGGTTCGACTTCAAGGGTGAAGTCGGTGGAGTTCGGGTGTTCGACGATTATGCCCATCACCCGACCGAGATAGAGGCGACGTTGCGTGCGGCACGCGACGTCGCAGGTGAAGGTCGCGTTGTCGTGGCCTTTCAGGCCCACCATTATTACCGCACGGCGATGTTCATCACCGAATTCGGCGCAGCCCTCGGCCTTGCCGACGAGGTGGTGGTGCTTGAGGTCTTCGCCCCGGGTGAGACCGCCATTCCGGGCGCGAGTGGACAGACAATGGCGGCGAACGTGCCGTTGGACGCCGCGCACGTGGTGTTCGAGCCCTCGTGGTCGGCTGTTGCGGGGCACCTCGTCGAGCGGGCGAGCAGTGGCGACATCATCATGACCCTTGGTGCCGGGGACATTGGCATGATCGGGCTCGAAGTCCTTGACCGCCTGCGCCTGCGCGAGGGTGCGCGACAGCCGATGCGACCGGACTAATGGCGAGTGGCGATCGACCTCGCCGTACCAAGGAGGACCGAAATCCACCCCGCGACCCTGACCGCAGTCGTCGCTGGCGGGTGTTTCGATTCGTGTTCATCATCGCAGTCATCGTCGCGGGCGCACTCGTCTGGGTCGTGTGGTTCTCATCGGTTCTCGTCATCCGCAAGGTCGAGGTCACCGGAGTGTCGGGAATCCTCGTCAATCGGGTGGTTGACGCAGCCGACGTGCCAATTGGGTTGCAGATGGCGCGACTTGATACAACCCAGGTGCGGGCGGGCATTGAGACACTGCCGTGGGTTCGGGCATCGGCGGTTGTCAGGTCCTGGCCCAGAGGTGTGGTTCTCGTCGTTGAGCCGCGGGAGGCGGCCGCCCTCCTCGAGGGCTCCCAGGCTGCATTGGATGCGAGCGGCGCGGTGTTCGTCCCTCCTGAGCCCCTTGAGCCGGGGCTCCCGATCGTGCGGGGCGACGGGGTGGGCCTCATGACCGCTATGCGGGTCCTCGGGACAATTCCGCCGGAACTCCTCTCGCGGGTGGCGCTCGTCTCGGCGACAACGCGCGATGACGTCGAACTCATTCTCGACTCCGGCATCGTGATCAGGTGGGGGAGCGAGGAGCGGCCGCTCCTCAAGGCGCGTGTCCTGAAAGCGCTCATGAAGACGAGGGCCCGGGTCTACGATGTCGCGTCCCCAGAGCTGCCGACGACCATCGGTCAGCCGTTGGCACCGACGGGTTAGTGGATGCTCGTTTGCGTCATGAGCGCGCAACCTCTAACCTCCGGCGGCTTGATGGACGGGTAATTCCTCACCCTGAACTAGAGGTTGAGGGTGAGCCGTCCAGTGCGAAGACGAGGCTGAAGGCCGCTGATCTGGCGGCGTCGGCCAACAACGATGAAAGGACGAGCAGCAGTGGCGGGTCCGCAGAATTATCTTGCAGTAATCAAGGTCGTCGGCATCGGCGGCGGCGGCGTGAATGCCGTGAACCGAATGATCGAGGTCGGGCTCAAGGGGGTCGAGTTCATCGCGGTGAACACGGACGCCCAAGCACTCCTCATGAGCGACGCCGACGTCAAGCTCGACATCGGCCGCGAGATCACCCGCGGCCTAGGCGCTGGAGCGAATCCCGAGGTCGGCAAGAGGGCGGCTGAGGACCATGCTGATGAAATTGAAGAGGTATTGAAGGGCGCCGACATGGTGTTCGTGACCGCAGGGGAAGGCGGAGGCACGGGCACGGGTGGAGCGCCGGTTGTTGCTCGGATCGCTCGATCCCTCGGCGCACTTACCCTTGGCGTCGTCACCCGCCCGTTCGGGTTCGAGGGCCGAAGACGTCAGGCGCAAGCCGAGTCAGGCATCGAGAACCTTCGAGCTGAGGTCGATACGCTCATTGTCATCCCGAATGACCGCCTGCTCTCGCTGTCGGACCGCAATATCAGCGTCATCGATGCCTTCCGGCAGGCAGATCATGTGCTTCTCCAAGGCGTCTCCGGCATCACCGACCTCATCACCACTCCGGGGCTCATCAACCTCGACTTCGCCGACGTCCGGAGTGTTATGCACGGTGCCGGGACAGCCCTCATGGGCATTGGAACAGCTCGCGGCGAGGATCGTGCGATAGAGGCGGCTGAGAAGGCGATCTCCAGCCCACTCCTCGAGGCGGGCATCGACGGGGCTCACGGCGTACTCCTTTCCATCTCCGGCGGAAGTGACCTCGGACTTTTCGAGATCAATGCGGCCGCGCAGCGCGTGAGCGATGCAGCGCACCCTGACGCGAACATCATCTTCGGTGCCGTCATCGACGACACCTTGGGCGATGAAGTGCGCGTCACCGTCATCGCCGCGGGCTTCGACGGTGGCGAACTGCCAGCACGGCGTGGATCAACTTCGGGCATGCGTGCAGCCGAGGAGCCAGCCCCGGTGCAGCAGATCCGGCAGCCGTCCAGGCCGGTTGCAGACGCTCCGGTCAGTCAGCCGGTCAGTCAGCCGGCGTCCCAGCCTTCGCAGCCGCCGATCCAGATGCCACGCAGAATCGTTTTTGAGGACGCTGACGATGAACTCGATGTCCCGGACTTCCTGAAGTAGGGGACGACGAGGTGATCGCATTCGCGTCCGGCGCCCTCGGCTCGAGTGCGCCCGGCGCTGGTACCTGCCGGTGGGCGGCTACCGGGCGGGCTGGAGGGGTGAGCACCGGTAACTTCCAGTCTCTGAATCTCGCAGAGTACGTGGGTGACGATCCTGGTTCGGTTGCCGAGAACCGGCGGCGGGCCGTAGGACTTGTTGGTGTCGGTGAGGAAGGCCTCGCTGTCATGGGGGCGGTTCACGGCGCCAGCGTAGGTGTCGTGTCGTGCGGCGGGGTCGTAGCGGGGGTGGATGCTCTCGTGAGCACCTCGAAGGGGATTGCCCTGCTCGCGCTGGCGGCTGACTGCGTGCCGCTCGTCCTCGCTGATGCTCAAGCCGGGGTTATCGCTGCAGTGCACTGTGGGTGGCGTGGCGTCGGCGCCGGAGTCGTGTATGCGGCGGTGGCGACCATGCGCGATCTTGGTGCGGTGAGCATCGAGGCAGTCCTCGGCCCGGCGATTTGCGCTGGCTGCTACCCGGTGCCCGCCGAACGCACGGAGTGTCTGCGAGAACTCGTGTCCACCGACGTGAGTGACGTTGCGTGCATCGATCATGCGGGAGGGTCGTTCATTGACGTTCGTGCCGGGGTGTCGATGCAGTTAGCGCTCCTCGATATCGAGGTGAACCACGTGAATGCCTGCACGAACGAGGCGACCGACCTCTTCTCCTACCGGCGTGACACCGTGACTGGCCGGCAGGGAATGATCATCGGCAGGGCATGAGAAACAGGTATCGACCCGTGCGCTTGATTGGGCGCGGGTTTGGGAGGAAGAACGAGAGGTGGGGAGGTGGCCGTTGATGCAAGGTCCAACCCAGAACGCGCTGCAGAGATCGCCGCGAGTCTGAGCGAGGTCAGGGCGCGTATCGACAAGGCTTGTTTGGCTGCAGATCGGCCGCCAGACAGCGTCAAGCTCGTCGTTGTGACGAAGACTTTTCCCGCTTCCGACGTGAGTATTCTTCGGCGCCTGGGTTGCGGAGAAGTCGCCGAAAACAAGGATCAGGAAGCCCGAGGGAAGGTAGCCGAACTCTCAGATGCCACGCCCGCCTTGTGCTGGCACATGATCGGACAGGTTCAGCGCAATAAGGCGCGGTCGGTATCGACCTGGGCCGATGTTGTCGAGTCCGTTGATCGGCTATCACTCGCCGAGGCGCTCTCTGCAGGTGCTGTCGCGGCGAATCGAACGATAGAGATCCTCCTTCAAGTCTCCTTGGATCCTGATGATGCTGGCGGCAGGGGTGGCGTGCGCCCAAAGGAGGTGCCAGATCTTGCCACGAGGGCAGCGGCACTTCCAGGCTTGGCGCTGCGAGGGATTATGGGAATCGCACCCTTTCCTGGAGACCCCGATGTAGCCTTCGGCCTCCTTGAATCGGTGGCCAGGCATTTGCGAACCGTGGTTCCCGAAGCGGATAGGATTTCGGCGGGAATGAGCGGTGATCTCGAGGCAGCCATCCGGCACGGGGCGACACACGTACGAATCGGCGGAGCGATACTCGGGAAACGCGCAATTGTCAGGTAGATTCAGGCACCACCGGGATTTTCACGGAGAGTATTCCCACCCCCGAAGAAGGATGGCGGTTCATGGCTGGCGCGATGCGCAAGATGGGCGTCTATCTGGGCCTGGTTGGGGATGACGTCTTCGAGGAGGATTACGAGGAATACGAGCACATCCGTCGCGATGTTCGCGGCCGTGATCCGCGGGCCGGGGAACGATTGGGTTCGGGGGATCGCGACGATGACCGACTCGATGAGCGATACGAGAGTCGGGGGGTTCGCACCCTTTCCGACACCCGCGCGGTACGAACATTCCGCCAAGAGGCAATCCCCGATCGACGTCAGACCGGGGCGCCGCTCACCGACTGGCGGCCGGTTGCCAGCGCCGAGATCACCCGTATTGAGACCGTTCACCCGCGCAGTTACAATGATGCACGACGGATCGGCGAGGAATATCGCGAGGGCGTGCCGGTCATCATGAACCTATCTGAACTCGATGACTCCGATGCCAAGCGAATCGTCGATTTTGCCGCCGGTCTGGTCTTCGGTTTGCGTGGTTCGATCGAGCGGGTGACGAACAAGGTGTTCCTCCTATCCCCGCCGAATGTCGATGTTGGTGACGAGGCTCGCGCTCAGATCGCCCAAGATCCGTTCTACAACCAAAGCTGATGAGTGCCGTAGGCGAGATTCTCGCTACCATCCTGTGGCTTTACTGGCTGGTCTTCATTGGACGTCTCATCTTCGACTTCGTCCAGGTGTTTGCCCGATCGTGGCGGCCGTCAGGAATCCTCCTGCTCATCGCGGAGGGGATCTACACGGTCACCGACCCACCGCTGCGCCTGCTGCGCCGCGTTATTCCGCCATTACGCATCGGTGGGATGCAGTTTGACCTCGCATTCTTAATCGTGCTCATCGGACTCCAGATTCTCATCAGCGTGGCGATGAATCTCTGATGCAAGGCAGTTCGCCCGTTGCTGGCTCCCAACCGTGACCCTTACACCGGCCGATGTTCGAGCCGTCGCGTTTCGTGCCACCCGCCTGCGGGCGGGCTACGACATGGACGAGGTCGACGAGTTCCTTGACTCCGTTCAGGAGACGGTAGGACATCTCGAGGTTGACGTTGCGCGACACCGCGAGGCGGAGTCTGTGCTGCTCGTACGTTGCGAGCAACTCCAAGCACGCATTGCCTTCCTCGAGCAGCAGCATCGTGGCTCCAATTCCCGGGATCGCGGTGAACAATCGGCAGCCCAGCTTCGAGGGCAGTCGGAGACGGAGGGAGCGCTCGCTGCTCGATGCGAGGCGCTGACGTCGCGCGTGCACTCCCTCGAGGGCGAACTGGCGGCCGCGACGCGGGCAGCAAACCAGCTTGCTGTTGCAAGCGATATCGCCTCGCGCAACACGCAGGTCCTCTCGGCGCGCACTGGCGAGGTTGAGTCAGCACTCTCCGCTCGCTGCGAGGCTCTGCAGGCGCGCTTGTCGTTGCTGGAATCGGAGCTGGCAGCGGCGAACCGTGCCTCACAGGATCACGCGGCTCGTCGTGCGGCAGTGGAGGAGCTTGCCGCGAGCCAGAAGGCCGCGATCGACCAAGCGGCCAGCAGTGCACACGCTCAGTCTGAGCGATCCCGTGAGGTGGAGTCAGCACTGACGGGCCGATGTGAGGCGCTCCAGGCTCACGTGCTGCTGCTCGAGGAGCAGTTGGCCACCGCGAACCGGACCCTAGAACTGTCTGCGGCCGCTGAGCGTACGGCCGCCGAACGAGCGTCGGTTGAGCTCGCGGCGGCAGGCGCACAGGCGCAGGTCGAGCGTGCTCGTGAGGTGGAGCTGGCACTGATGGCGCGCTGTGAGGCCCTGCAGGAGCGAATCGAAATGCTCGAGCGATCTTCCACCTCCGTCGGTGAACCTGCCGAGTTGCTCGGTGCCGCACAGGCGACCGCGGCGGAACTTGTCAGGGCTGCAACGGAGTATGCGGCGGCAATCAAGTCGTCAGCGGTCGCTGCTCCTCGAGATGAGGAGCAGTAGCTCGGTTTCCGGCACGCTCACGGTGATCGCACCTGCTCGGGCATGCTCGATACCCTCGTCGAAGGCGGTAGCGAGGACCTCGCTGGCGATGAGATCGGCGTGCTCCTCGAGGGTGAGAACGATCGAGACATCGTCGCTTGCCCACCAGACGGTGATCCGGTCTGACACGTCGAAGCCTGATTGCTTGCGGGCCTCCTGAATCGCGCGAACAATTTCGCGGGCGGTGCCAGCGCGCTGGAGCTCGTCGGTGATGTGCAAGTCGAGGGCAAAACTATCGCCTCCCTCCGCGGCGACCGCCCATCCCTCGCGAGGGGTCTCGGTGATGACGAGGTCGGCCTCGGAAATCTCGACGTCGCCGACACCAGCAACATTCAGGCTGACCGAACCTTCGAGGCGGATGTGCGAGAGCAGGCCGACGGGATCTGCGCTGGTGATGGCCTCCGCCACGAGCGGAGTCTGCTTGCCGAAGCGTTGACCCAGGGCCCGAAAATTCGCCTTTATGGCCGTATCGACGAAAGCGGCCGTGTCGTCAGCGAGGGCCTCGATGACGCCGACATTCAGCTCCTCGCGGACCTCAGCGCGCAGCTCATCGGAGAGGCGACTCCAGCCGCTCGCAGAGACGAGTGCCCGACCAAGGGGCTGCCTGGTTCGTACGCCGCTCGTGGCACGTGCCGCGCGACCGAGCTCGACGACCCTGCGGACGAGCGCCATGTTCTCGGCTAGCGCCGAATCCCTTACGTTCTCGGCGTGCGCCGGATGTGGTAGCGCCTCAGCAGACTTCGGCCAGGCAGCGAGGTGGACAGAGGTCGGTGCTGCTGGGTCGGTGGCCCGGAAAAGGTCCTGCCAGACCCGCTCGGCGATGAACGGGGTGAACGGCGCCATGCACAGGGTCGTGATGCGTAGGGCCTCATGCAACGTCGAGAGTGCGGCCGGGTCACCATCCCAGAAACGTCGGCGGGACCGTCGGACGTACCAGTTCGACAGGTCGTCGATGAAGGTGGACAGCAGGCGGCCGGCGCGCTGGGTATCAAAGGCGTCGAGGGCGATATCGACCTCATGGGCAAGTTCGCGTGCCTGAGCGATGAGCCAGCGGTCAATAACCGGACGGTCGGCGATGGCCGGAGCGGGATGCGAGGGCTCCCAGTCGGCGAGCCGCGCGTACATCGATTGGAAGGAGACAGTGTTCCAGTAGGTGAGGAGGGTTTTGCGGACGACGTCCCCGATCGCCGCATGGCCGACCCGTCTTGCCTGCCATGGGGAGCCGCTGGCCAGCATGAACCAGCGGACGGCGTCCGCGCCATGATCGTTCATGAGGCCGATCGGTTCGAGCACATTCCCGATGTGCTTGCTCATCTTGCGCCCATCCTCATCGAGGATATGCCCGAGGCACAGCACATTTCGGTATGAGGTGCGGTCGAAGACGAGTGTTCCAATGGCCATCAGCGTGTAGAACCAGCCTCGGGTCTGGTCGATGGCCTCGCAGATGAAGTCTGCTGGGTATTGGTCCGCGAACGTGCCGGCATCGACATGGGGGTAGCCGACGGCCGCGAATGGCATGGCGCCGGAGTCGTACCAGCAGTCGATGACCTCAGGCACTCGGGTGGCGGTTGCTCCGCAGGTCTGGCAGGGGATGGTGATGTCGTCGACATACGGCCGATGGGGATCGGTACCCGTGACGTCGACGCCCCCGAGAGTGCTGAGCTCGGCCAGTGATTCGACCACGGTGAGGTGGTTGTCAGGGCAGCGCCAAATCGGCAATGGCGTTCCCCAGAATCGGTTTCGGGAGAGCGCCCAGTCGACGTTGTTGTTCAGCCAGTCACCGAAGCGTCCGGACTTTATGGTCCCGGGAAACCAGTTCGTGAGCTCGTTCTGCTCGATCAACTGATCCTTGATCGCGGTCGTCCTGATGTACCACGAGGGCTGTGCGTAGTAGATGAGCGGTGTATGACAGCGCCAGCAGTGCGGGTAGGAGTGCTCGTACTCGACATGCTTGAACAGGCGACCGCTCTCGCGGAGCAGGGCGACGAGAGTGTCGTCGGCCTTCTTGAAGAACATGCCACCCACGATCGGGATGTCATCGGCGAAGGTTCCGTTCGGGAGCACTGGATTGACTACCGGCAGTCCGTAGCTTCGGCAAGAGGCGAGGTCATCGGCCCCAAACGCAGGGGCTTGATGGACAAGCCCGGTGCCATCGTCGGTGGTGACGTAGTCAGCGAGGATCACGTAGTGGGAATCGGGGATGTCGATGAGATCAAAGGGGCGCTCGTAGGACACGCGCTCGAGTGCGGAGCCGAGTTCCCTGCCGAGCTCCTCAACATCCTCGCCGAGGAGTTGACCGACAAGCGACGATGCGACAACGAGGGTCTGCCCGTCCCCAGTGCGAACAATTGAGTAGTCAGCGGCTGGATTGACGGCGATCGCGGTGTTCGAGACGAGGGTCCACGGGGTGGTGGTCCATACGAGGAGCATCGAATCGGGGAATCGCTCGAGCAAAGCGGCGTCGGTGACGGGGAACCGGACATAGACGGAAGGATCGACGACGTTCTCGTACCCCTGGGCCAGCTCATGGTCTGAAAGGCCGGTGCCACAGCGTGGGCAGTACGGAGCGACGCGGTGGTCCTGAACGAGGAGGCCCTTGTTGTAGATCTGCTTGAGCGACCACCACACGCTCTGGATGTAGTCGGCGTCCATGGTCCAGTAGGCGCGGTCGAAGTCGACCCAGTAGCCCATTCGACGACTCATGTCAGTGAACTCGTGAACGTGGCGGAGTACTGACTCGCGGCAACGATCATTGAATGCGGCAACGCCGTACCGCTCGATGTCCTGTTTACCCGAGAATCCGAGTTCTTTCTCTACCGCGAGTTCCACCGGTAGGCCATGGCAGTCCCAGCCGGCCTGCCGAGGTACGTGAAACCCCTTCATCGTCCGATAGCGGGGGAATACGTCCTTGAAGACGCGAGCTTCGACGTGGTGGGTCCCAGGCATGCCGTTCGCGGTGGGCGGACCCTCGTAGAACACCCACGATGGCCGGCCCTTGCTCTGCTCGACGGACGCCTCGAAGACGCCTTCCGAATCCCACATCGCGAGGACCTCGTGCTCCATCGCCGGTAGGTCGATCTGCGCAGGCACAGCGCGATACATGGGACTCCCTTCGAGAGCAGGCATGCCAGGGCCCGCGAGATATGAAGGATCCCGCGAGACTCGAAGGATACTGCCAAGGAGGCAGAAGACTTGATCGGCGCGTCAGCGTGCGTTTGGGCCCTTCCTCGTCTAACATCCTGCAACTAAGGTGTGACGTCTGGGGGTTTCATGGCGGTCAAGAAGGTTTCGCCGGCGAAGAAGGCTGTGCCGGTCAAGAAGGTTGCGCCTGAAAAGAAGAGTCGGCCGACGGTCCGCCCTGACGAGTCGGCGTGGACTGCGTCGGAACTGCGCGAGATCGAACGTGAGTTGCGGGAGGATGCCAGTCGACTTGCTGGCGAACTCGTCGCGGCGGAGGCGGGTCTCGCGGACCTCATCAGGGATTCGGGCGACGGCGCGGGCGACGATCAGGCCGATGCGGGGAGCAAAACATTCGAGCGCGAGCACGAGATGTCCCTCGCGAACAATGCCCGAGACATGCTGCAACAGGTCGAGCACGCACTTGGGCGCCTTGCCAACGGCACCTATGGCGCCTGCGAGACATGCGCTACACCCATTGGCAAGGGCAGGCTCCAGGCCTTTCCACGGGCCACACTGTGCCTGTCGTGCAAGCAGGCTGAGGAGCGCTGATCTCGATAGGCGAGGCGGAACTCTTCGCGGCGTTAGGCTAGGGCTGTGACCTCTAGACGTACCTGCATCATCGTGCTCGCTGCGGTGGCCGCATGCGTCGTCATCTTGGACCGATTGACGAAAGCGTGGGCCGTTGAGGTCATGATGCCGAGGGTCCAGGCTGGCGGTGAAGGCCCCATCAACGTCATTGGAACCTTCGTGCGATTTACCTATACCGAGAACACCGGTGCGGCCTTCAGCCTCGGAACCGGCTACACGTGGATCTTCTCGATCATCGCGATCGTGGTGGCCTTCGTCATCATTCGCACCGCCCGGCAACTCGGGTCAATCGGCTGGGCGGTCGCCTTCGGCGGGCTCCTCGGCGGGCTCCTCGGTAATCTCCTCGATCGCATCACCCGTCCACCGAGCCCGGGCATGGGATCCGTCGTCGATTTCATCGCCTTCCCGAATTTCCCGGTCTTCAACGTCGCAGACATGGCCATCGTCGGCTCGGCAGCGCTCATGGTCTTCCTCAGCATCCGCGGAATCGAGATCAAGGGTCGCGCGGCGACTGCATGACCGAGCGACTCCTGCCGGTCCCTGAAGGCCTCGAGGGCGAGCGCATCGACATCGCACTCACCCGGATGCTCGGCCTGTCGAGGACGAAAACGGCCGAGTTCCTTGATGGCGGCGGCGTTCTCGTCGATGGCCGGGTTGTCAATAAGGGCCAGCGCCTCGTCGCCGGCCAACTCATCACGGTGAATATGTCAGCGCTCGACCGGCCATCGACGGCTGTGCTCGTCGCCCAGCCGATCCCCGGGATGGCGATCCTGTTTGATGATGATGATGTTGTCGTTGTCGACAAGCCTGTCGGCGTAGCGGCGCATCCGAGCGAGGGGTTTGAGGGCCCGACCGTGGTCGGCGGGCTGGCTGCCGCCGGATACCGGATCTCGTCCTCGGGTGCCGAGGAGCGGCAGGGCATCGTGCACCGCCTCGATGTCGGAACGACGGGAGTGATGGCGGTAGCGAAAAGCGAGCGGGCCTACACCTCGCTCAAGCGTCAGTTCAAGGAGCGCACGGTCGACAAGGACTACCACGCGGTGGTCCAAGGACTTCTTGATCCGCTGCGGGGCACTATTGATGCGCCGATCGACCGGCACCCTTCGCGTGATTACCGCTTTGCTGTGGTGGCTGGGGGCAAGGACAGCGTCACCCACTACGAGACTCTCGAGGCCTTTGCCCATGGCTCGCTTGTCGAGGTACACCTAGAGACCGGCCGGACCCACCAAATTCGTGTGCACGTCTCCGCGATGCGGCACCCGTGCGTTGGCGACATCACGTACGGAGCCGATCCGACCCTCTCGAAGAAACTCGGTCTTGAGCGACAGTGGCTCCATGCACTGCGGCTCGGCTTCGATCATCCGGCGACGGGCGAGCGCGTGATAGTGACGAGTGAATATCCGCAGGATTTGGCGATTGCTCTGGAGCGCCTGCGAGAGGGCGCCTGATTCAGAAAGTTAGGGTAGGGCTATGACGGTGGAGGATCAGTTCGTCCACCTGCATGTCCATACCGAGTACTCAATGCTCGACGGGGCAGCGCGGGTCCCCGACCTGCTGGCCCAGGTCGAACGGCTCAGTATGCCGGCGATCGCAATGACCGACCACGGCAATCTTTATGGCGCCTACGAGTTCTACAAGAAGGCGACCTCGCTCGGGATCAACCCGATCATCGGTCTTGAGGGCTATTACGCGCCACAGGGGCGCTTCGAGCGGCGTCCCTTCGACTTCGGTGGCGGGTTCGATGAAGGAACCCCTGAGGACCCGACCGCTGGTCGGGGCAAGCACGGGTACACCCACATGACCCTCTGGGCCGAGACCACCCCGGGCATGCACAACCTTTTTCGGCTCTCATCCCTTGCGAGCCTCGAGGGGTACTACCACAAGCCGCGCTTCGATCGGGAGCTGCTCGAGCGTTATGGCAAGGGTCTCATTGGCACCACCGGATGCCCGAGCGGTGAGGTGAACCGTTGGCTACAGGCCGGCAAGTATGACCGGGCGCTTGCGGCGGCTGCGGACTTCCGCGACATTCTCGGCTCGGACAACTACTTCTGCGAGCTCATGGACCATGGGCTCGGTATCGAGCGACGTTTCCGCGAGGATCTGCTGCGGATCGCTCGAACCTTGGATCTGCCGCTCGTCGCAACGAATGACCTCCACTACGTCCATGCAGATGATGCCGCGGCCCACGATGTCCTACTGTGCATTGGCACGCGCACGACCATGGACGATCCGAAGCGCTTCAGATTCGATGCACGCGACTTCTACCTCAAGACAGCCGCCGAGATGCGGAGCGTCTGGTCGGAGCTGCCCGAGGCATTGAGCAATACCCTGCGCATTGCTGAACGCTGCCACGTCGAATTCAACGAGGGCGCGAGCCTTATGCCGGTTTTCCCGGTGCCGGAGGGCGAGAGCGAGGAGTCCTGGCTGGTGAAGGAAGTGGAGATCGGTCTCCATCGACGCTATCAGGGCCAGATTCCCGACGATGTCCGCAGACAGGCTGAGTACGAGGTCGGCGTCGTCATGCAGATGGGGTTCCCGGGCTACTTCCTCGTCGTTGCAGACCTCGTGCGCTACGCAAAGGAGACCGGCATCCGGGTTGGACCGGGCCGAGGTTCTGCGGCGGGGGCGATGATCGCCTATGCCCTGGGAATAACCGAGCTCGATCCGATCAAGCACGGGCTGCTCTTCGAGCGATTCCTGAACCCCGAGCGCATCTCGATGCCCGACATTGATATCGACTTCGACGAGCGTCGGCGCTCGGACATGATCCGCTACGCAACTGCAACCTACGGCGAGGAGCGGGTTGCACAGATCATCACCTACGGATCGATCAAGGCGAAGGCGGCGATCAAGGACAGTGCCCGGGTCCTTGGCTACCCTTACGCCCTCGGAGACCGCATCACCAAGGCGATGCCGCCGTCGGTCATGGGCAAGGACATTTCGCTCGCTGGCGTCTTCGACTCGAAGGACAGCCGGTACTCCGAGGCTGCCGAGTTTCGTAACCTCTACGAGGCCGATCCGGACACCCGCAAGATCGTCGACACCGCCCGCGGCCTCGAGGGACTGAAGCGGCAGCCCGGCGTCCATGCGGCCGGCGTCATCCTGTGCCGGGAGCCGCTCATCGATGTCATCCCAGTCTGGCGGCGCGAGCAGGATGGTGCGGTCATCACCCAGTTTGACATGGGGGCGTGCGAGGCGCTCGGCCTGCTCAAAATGGACTTCCTCGGACTGCGCAACCTCACGGTCCTCGACGACTGCCTGCGCAATATCTCTGCCAACCGGGGTGAGGTCATCGTGCTGGAGGAGCTCCCGCTGGAGGACCCAGCAACCTATGCGCTTCTCACCTCAGGTGACACCCTCGGCGTGTTCCAACTCGATGGCGGCCCGATGCGCGCCCTCCTTCGATCAATGCAGCCCGATAACTTCGAGGACATCTCGGCGGTCCTCGCCCTCTACCGCCCCGGGCCGATGGGCGCGAACGCGCACAACGATTACGCGGATCGCAAGAATGGTCGAAAGCCGGTCGTTCCGATCCACCCTGAGCTAGAGGAGCCACTAGCCGAGATCCTCGGCGACACCTACGGCCTTATCGTGTATCAGGAGCAGGTCATGGCCATCGCCCAAAAGTTGGCGGGCTACTCGCTCGGCAACGCCGACCTGCTGCGCCGGGCCATGGGCAAGAAGAAGAAGGAGATCCTCGAGAAGGAGTTCGTCCCCTTCAGCGAGGGAATGCGTGCCAATGGGTACAGCGAGGGGTCGATTACGACCCTGTGGGAGATTCTCGTTCCCTTTTCCGACTACGCATTCAACAAGGCCCATACGGCCGGCTATGGACTCGTTTCCTTTTGGACCGCCTACCTCAAGGCGAACTACCCGGCCGAGTACATGGCGGGACTCCTCACCTCGGTGAAGGACGACAAGGACAAGTCCGCCGTCTACCTCAACGAGAGTCGGCGGATGGGGATCAAGGTGCTGCCCCCTGACGTGAACGACTCCGATTTTGACTTCACTCCGCGCGGCACCGATGTCCGGTTCGGACTGTCCGCCATCAGGAATGTCGGGGCGAACGTCGTCGATTCGATCATTGCGACCCGCCGCCGAATCGGACGATTCCAAGACTTCCAAGACTTCATCGCGAAGGTCGATGCCTCGGTCTGCAATAAGCGTGTTGTCGAGTCGCTCATCAAGGCGGGTGCCTTCGACTCCCTCGGGCACACTCGCAAGGGCCTCGTCCAGGTCCATGAGCATGTCGTTGACACCGCGGTTGAAATCAAGCGCTCGGAGGCGATCGGTCAGTTCGACCTGTTCGGTGGACTCGAAGGCGGCACAGAAAGCGGACTGCTCGCACCCCTTGAGGTGTCCCTTGGGGAGTGGGAGAAGTCCGTGCTCCTCGCACATGAGCGCGACATGCTCGGCCTGTACGTGTCAGATCACCCTCTTCAAGGGGCGGAGCACATCCTCGCCCAGTTGACCGAGCGCACCATTGCTTCGCTGTTTCTCGACGAGAAGATCGACGGAGCAATCGTGACCATCGGCGGTCTCATCACGACGGTTCAGCGCAAGACGACGAAGCAGGGATCGGCTTGGGCCATCATCACCCTCGAGGACCTCGAGGGCTCGGTCGAAATCATGGTGTTCCCGCAAATGTATACGCAGGTCAGCACGAGCCTCATCGAGGATTCAGTCGTCATCGTCCGCGCGCGCGTGGACCGAGGCGATGACGAGGCCCTGCGCGTGATTGCGATGGAGATCACGGCTCCCGACCTCAGCGAGGCCACGTCCGGGCCGGTACGGATCTCCCTTCAGTCCACCCGCTGCATCCCACCGCTCGTCGACCGCCTGGCGCTGGTGTTGGCCGGCTATCCGGGGACCACGGAGGTTCATCTCCACCTCACCGGGGGCGCGAATACCACCGTGCTGCGGCTTGACGACAGGTTGCGTGTCACACCCTCCCCATCGTTGTACGGCGATCTCAAGGCCCTGCTCGGACCGATGTGCCTGAGCTGATGAAAGGCGAATGCTGACGTGTCGGACATAAGAACGTGACTTTCCTGCGACGTACGACCTCGGTACTCACGGCCGGGATCGTCATTGGTCTGGTGGCCGGGGCAGCACTGGGGGTGGTGTGGTGGCAGCTCGCGCCACGGGTATCCATGGTCGTTCGACCGGACACCGCTTTCCCCGAAAATTACCAGCCGGACGGGTACATCGCGGCAGATGTTTCCTTTGCTGCACTCGCCTGTCTCGCAGGTGTGGCGGTCACGATCGGCTTGATGAACATGCGGCGGGAGCATCTGCTGTCGTCTTTGTGGGCGGCACTGATTTCAGGCGCCATCGGATCGGCCCTCATGTGGGCTGTGGGGAGCAGGCTTGGATCAGTCGACATCGCCGGGTTGAGCGCGACGATCGACGACAAGGTTGTCGTCGACGCACCGCTCACCCTCATGATGCCGGCGATCTTGCTTGTCTGGCCGGCCACTGCCGCCCTAGTGGTGACCGTCGTGGCGTTCGCCGACTGGTGGGCTGAGTTCAGGCGAAGTCAGCGCGAGCGATAGCCGCGATCTGCGCCTGTGTCACCTGGACAAGGTCACTGGGCGCCAGACCGATGTCGAGTCCGCGTCGGCCGCCGGAGACGTAAATGACGTCGTGGAGCCACGCCTGCTCGTCAATGATGGTGCGGAGTGGACGCTTTTGGCCGATTGGGCTGATACCCCCGACAACGTAGCCCGTCATTCGCTGGGCCCTGGCGGGATCGGCGAGGTCGGTTCGTCGGCCACCACAGGCCGTGGCAAAGGCCTTCATGTCGAGAAGTCCGCTGACCGGAAGCACCGCGACCGCCGGCGCATCATCGACGATAACCACGAGGGTCTTGAACACCACATCGGTGCTGAGTCCCAGCCTACGAGCCGCCTCATCGCCAAATGATCGCTCGTCCGGGTCATGGTCGTACGGGTGCATCGTGAACGCGATCCCGAGCCGGGTGAGCTCACGTGTTGCGGGAGTTGCCGCCGATCCGGTCACCGTTATCGACTAATTGGGGCAAAAGCCGGGGCTCGCGACTTCGAGGGCTGGCAGGCACGACAGCATGGTGATAAGGCCGGTCTCCCTGACAAGCAGGTTCCGGGCCTCGATGAGGCGCGCACGACTGTCGAGGGCCGCGAGGAGTCGCTGGCGTTCGGCGACCGGCAGGACCATCGAGGCGGTGACGAGATAGGCGAGATCCGCCTGATCATCCGGCGCCGCCGGGTGAAGGATCTCCTCGCCAAACATTTGCTGGCCGAGCAGGGCCCGGTACTGCGAGAAGAGCCGGCGAACCTGCGCCACCAGCGCGGGTGCCAGGTCGCATTCCGGCTCGTCGAGGAAGTCAACCTCGCCTTCCATGAACGTGGCGGTCGGGTCGCCGGACGGAAGACTGATCGATCGCAGGCGAAATCGCCGGTGTCCCGTCGTCACGATGTCGAATCGGCCGTCCTCGTACTCCTGGGCTCCTCGCAGGATGGCGGTCGTGCCAATCTCGACAAGTGCGGATAAGCCGCCGGTCTCAATCTGTTGGCCATCGCGTATCGCGATGATTCCGAACTCACGGTCGGATTCCTCTGGTCGAGCGAGGAGTTCCTCGATCATCCGGCGGTAGCGGGGCTCGAAGATGTGCAGCGGCAGGACGAGCCCCGGAACGAGGGCCGCGTTGAGCGGGAACAGGGGAAGCGACGAGGGCACGGGTGCAGCGTAAACTGCTGAGCGTGATCCGGCGCATCGACCTTCGGGGGTCGGCAATCGACCCTCGCTCCGTACTCCCACGTTCCGTCATGGATGTCGCAGATGCCGCGGAGCACGTGAAGCCGATTATCGCCGACGTACGCGTCGAGGGTGCCGCAGCGATCAAGCGTTGGAGTATTGCGCTCGACGGGATTGCGCCACCCTCCCTGCGAGTCCCGGCCGAGCGTCTCGAGCGAGCGGAACGGGATCTCGATCCGGCGGTGCGGGCGGCTCTCCTTGAGGCCATCAGGCGCGCGCGCCTCGTCCACCTTGATCAGCGGCGCTTCGACGTGACAACCGTCGTGGCGACCGGGGGCACGGTGACTGAGCGATGGATCCCGGTCGAGCGGGTCGGGCTTTACGTGCCCGGCGGGCGTGCGGTGTACCCGAGCAGTGTCGTGATGAACGTTGTGCCGGCTCAGGTTGCGGGCGTCGGGTCATTGGCGGTGGTGTCACCGCCCCAGAAGGATTTCGATGGCTGGCCCCATCCCACCGTCCTCGCGGCCTGTTCGCTGCTTGGGGTCGAAGAGGTGTACGCGGTGGGCGGGGCTCAGGCGGTGGCGATGCTCGCCTACGGCGTTGACCTGCCTGATGGAAGCGAATGTCGGGCGGTCGACCTCGTGACCGGTCCGGGGAACATCTACGTCACCGCAGCCAAGCGTGCCCTTCAGGGTGTCATCGGCATTGACAGTGAGGCAGGCCCGACCGAGATCGCCGTCCTCGCTGATGAGCACGCCATCGCCAGTCACGTTGCGGCAGATCTCATCAGCCAAGCGGAGCATGATGTTCTCGCAGCGGCGCTGCTCGTCACTGACTCGGTGGCACTCGCCGATGCCGTCGATGCCGAGGTGACCTTGCAGGTCGCCCGGACACGACACCGTGAACGCATCACCGAGGCGCTGGGCGGGGCGCAGAGCGCAGTGGTGCTGGTCGATGATCTGGAGGCAGGGTTGCGCGTCATTGATGCCTATGCGGCTGAGCACCTTGAGATTCACACCGTGAATGCCCGCGATGTGGCGATGCGCGTACGTAATGCTGGGGCGATCTTCGTTGGTACGTGGTCTCCGGTGTCGCTCGGCGATTACTGCGCCGGCTCCAACCATGTCTTGCCCACCGCCGGTTCGGCCCGGTACTCGTCTGGGCTGTCGGTCCAGTCCTTCCTCCGCGGACTTCACCTCATAGACTATGACGAGCAGGCGCTCGCCGAGGTTGCGACGCACGTGGTCGCGCTCGCCGAGGCGGAGGACCTCCCCGGTCACGGTGATGCCATCAAGGTCCGTGCTCGCAGCGGCCTCGACGCGTGATCGGCGAACCCTTAGATCAGAGGTCATTCGTCCTCCCGATCCGACCTGATCTCGTGGGCGTTCGGTCCTACGGTGCGCCTCAACTCGATGTGGCGGCGCGGCTCAACGTCAATGAGAACCCGTTCCCGCTGCCCAGTGATCTTGTTGATGCCATCACCGCTTCAGTGCGAGGAGTGGTGTCAGGACTGAACCGCTATCCGGACCGCGACGCCACAGCGCTCAGGCAAGCTCTGGCCGACTATGTCGGCACTCAATCCTCGGCCCACGTAGGGGTCGACCAGATATGGGCCGCGAACGGTTCGAACGAGGTGATGCACCACCTGTTCCTCGCCTTTGGGGGCCCGGGTCGCTCGGCGCTCACCTTCACTCCGACTTACTCCATGTACCCCGAGTATGCGCGTGACACCTTCACCGGATTCACCGCCATTCCTAGGAATGCCGCGTTCGGCGTCGATCTAGAGACGGCGCTGCCCGCCATCCGTGAACTGCGGCCCAGCCTCGTGCTCCTCTCGTCACCGAACAACCCCTCAGGGACTGCGCTCCCTCAGGAGGATCTCCGCGTGATCGCTGAGGTCGCCCTCGAGCAGGGTGCGATGGTCATCGTCGACGAGGCCTATTCCGAGTTCCGGCGTCATGGCACGGCGTCGGCCCTTGAACTCCTTGGGCGCTATCCGAACGTCGTCGTGACCCGAACCATGAGCAAGGCCTTCGGACTTGCGGGAGCCAGGCTCGGCTATGCGGTCGCGGCCGACCCGTCGGTCATTGACGTGCTGAGCGTTGTCCGACTGCCGTACCATCTTTCCGCGGTTACTCAGGCGGTGGCACTCGCGGCCCTTGAGCACTCCGCGGCACTCCTGTCGCAAGTGGCCATTCTTCGCGATGAGCGCGACCAACTACTGGGCTGGCTGGTGGACCACGGCTTCGTTGTTGCGCAGAGCGATGCCAACTTCATCATGTTCAGTGGGTTCGATGATCGCGACAACGTATGGCGGGCACTTCTTGATCAGGGCGTCCTCATCCGGGTGCCGGAGCCGGCCGGCTGGCTGCGAGTGAGCATCGGCACGCCGGACGAGAACGACCTTTTCAGACGCGCGCTCCTCGTTGCTACCCACGGGAAGTCCGCTACCGAACAGAACACGGCGAATCAGGAAGGCACCCCATGAACCGCACCGCCCGCGTCGAGCGATCGACGAAGGAGAGTCAGGTCCTCGTCGAGGTCGATCTTGACGGATCTGGAACCAGCGAAATCGAGACCGGCGTGCCGTTCTTTGACCACATGCTGGCCCAACTAGCGAAGCACGGTGGCCTCGACCTCATTGTTCGGACGATCGGTGATCTCGCCGTCGATGCGCACCATACGGTCGAGGACACCTCGCTAGCGCTTGGGCAGGCGATCAACGAGGCGCTCGGTGATCGATCAGGGCTGCGCCGGTTCGGCGATGCCCTCGTGCCCCTTGACGAGTGCCTCGTGCAGTCGGCCGTTGACTTGTCGGGGCGGCCGTACCTCGTCCACGAGGAACCACAGATCGTCGAGCTCATCGGCTCCTACGACACGACGCTCACGCGTCACATCTGGGAGTCGATCGTGGCAACAGCCCACATCACCCTGCACGTTCGCGTCATCTCCGGTCGCAACGCCCACCACGTCGTTGAGGCGCAGTTCAAGTCGGTCGCGCGATCGCTCCGTGATGCCGTGACCCGCGATCCCCGCGTCGTCGGAGTGCCGTCGACAAAGGGGACCCTCACCGGCGCGTGAGCAGAGTGGAGGTCCTGATCCTCGACTATGGATCAGGCAACTTGCGATCGGCACAGCGCGCGCTCGAGCAGGTGGGGGCGATCGTCTCGGTGTCGAGCGACTTCGATGAGGCGATGAAGGCCCAGGCGCTCGTTCTTCCTGGGGTCGGTGCCTTCGAGGCTTGCATGGCTGGCATCAGGAGCATCCGGGGCGACGTCATCATTGATCGCCGGCTCGCCGGTGGGCTCCCTGTCCTCGGCATCTGCGTTGGTATGCAGGTGCTATTCGAACGGGGGGTGGAGCATGGGACCGAATGCGAGGGCTTGGGTGAATGGCCGGGAGTGGTCGAGCCACTCGACGCCCCGATCCTGCCGCACATGGGCTGGAACACCATCTCGGTACCGAGCGGGTCACGCATCCTCGCGGGGCTGGAGGGGGAGCGCTTCTACTTCGTGCACTCCTACGCAGTGACGAGATGGGAACTCACCGACAACGATCCCAGTCGCAGGGCGCCCATGGTGAGCTGGGCCAACCACGGGGTCGACTTTGTCGCCGCGGTCGAGAACGGGCCGCTCGTGGCCACCCAGTTCCACCCGGAGAAATCAGGCGATGCCGGGCTGTCGCTTCTCGAGGCCTGGCTCGGCACCCTTGGGTAGCGGTTCGCCGTAACGTAGGGTTTCGGCTGTGTCCACCGCCGAGAGACTCATCCTCCTGCCAGCTGTAGACGTCGCAGCTGGCCAAGCCGTCCGCCTCGTACAGGGCCGGGCTGGGAGTGAGACCGAGTATGGATCACCGATTGAGGCGGCTCGGGCATGGGTGGACCAGGGTGCTGAATGGATCCATCTGGTAGACCTCGATGCTGCGTTCGGGCGTGGGAGCAATGCTGAGCTCCTGGCCCAGGTGGTCACGGAGATCAAGGGACAAGTGAAGGTCGAGCTCTCCGGCGGGATCCGCGACGATGCTTCGTTGGCGTCAGCGCTTGAGACCGGCTGCACGCGCGTCAACCTCGGTACTGCCGCACTAGAGAACCCCGACTGGACCGAGCAGGTCATCCGAGCCCATGGCGAGCAGATCGCCGTCGGTCTCGATGTGCGGGGTCATACGTTGGCGGCCCGAGGATGGACTCAGGAGGGCGGTGACCTTTGGGAGACCCTCGCTCGGCTCGATGCGGCTGGCTGCTCCCGCTACGTCGTCACCGACGTTGCCAAGGATGGGACGATGCGCGGACCGAACTTAGAACTCCTCAGCGAGGTCTGCGCTGCCACGAGCCGGCCGGTCATTGCGTCCGGCGGTATCGCTCGACTCGATGATCTGCACAGGCTCGCCGGGATGGTCCACCTCGGTGTCGAGGGCGCGATCGTCGGCCGGGCACTGTATGACGGTGCCTTCACCCTGTCCGAGGCGATCACAGCGGTCAGTCCGCGGATTGATCCCGACGAGTCGGGTCCGCCCCGACCGTGACGGTCGCCATCCGCGTGATCCCATGTCTCGATGTCGATGACGGTCGCGTCGTCAAGGGGGTAAACTTCACCGACCTTAGGGACGCAGGTGACCCTGTCGAACTCGCTGCCCGGTACGACCGAGAGGGAGCCGACGAGCTTGTCTTCCTTGATATCACCGCTTCGAGTTCAGATCGCTCGACGATGCTTGATGTCGTTCGGCGGACCGCGGAGTCAGTCTTCATTCCGCTCACCGTCGGAGGGGGAGTGCGCGCGGTCGAGGATTTCGACCTGCTGCTGCGCGCCGGAGCAGACAAGGTGAGCCTCAACACTGCTGCCCTGGCCAACCCTGACCTACTGAACTCGGCGGCCCAGCGGTTCGGCTCGCAGTGCATCGTGCTGTCGATCGACGCACGTCGGTGTCCAAAGGGCGTCCGAACTGCCAGCGGATTCGAGGTGACGACTCACGGCGGACGTAAGGGGACGGGCGTTGACGTAGTCGAGTGGGCGGCCGAGGGCACGAGGCGCGGGGCCGGGGAAATCCTGCTCAACTCAATGGACGCAGACGGCACCAAGGCTGGCTACGACCTGCCACTCATTCAGGTGGTGAGGGAGAGGGTGACGGTGCCGCTCATCGCGAGCGGCGGCGCCGGCAGCATCGCAGACTTCGTGCCCGCGGTCCTCGCCGGTGCCGATGCGGTGCTGGCAGCGAGTGTCTTCCACTTTGGTGAGCTGACCGTCGACGAAGTGAAGTCCTCGCTCGCCGCGGCAGGCCTGTCCGTCCGGGCCCACATGCACGGCCGGAAGCCTTCGGGTTCGGATACTCCTCGACGAGGGGCAGAATAGGCGCATGTCTACGCTCGCTGAGCTCCTCGAGAGCGTCCGGTTCAATGACGACGGACTCGTCCCGGTCATCGCCCAGCAGTGGGACTCCCGCGAGGTGCTCATGATGGCCTGGATGGACCTCCCCGCTCTTGAGCGCACGCTTGCGACGGGTGAGGCCACCTACTTCTCGCGCAGCCGAGGCCAGCAGTGGGTAAAGGGCGCAACTTCCGGGCACCGGCAGCAGGTGCGGACCGTTATGGCCGACTGCGACGGTGACACGCTCCTCATCCTCGTCGACCAGCTTGGCTCCGCCTGTCACACGGGGGACCGCACCTGCTTTGACGCGATCACCGTCGACCTTGAAGGCGACCGGTGAGCTCGATCCCGGTGGGGGAGGTCACTCCGACTCTCGTGGACTTTCGGGTACTCGCGAAGGACCGCCGGGTGATCCCGGTGGTGCGGCGGTTACTCGTTGATGGCGATACCGCCGTCGGCCTTTTTCGCGCACTGTGCGGCGATCGGGCCGGAACCTTTCTCCTGGAATCGGCCGAACAGGGTCGTACCTGGTCGCGGTACTCGTTCATCGGGGTGCGCTGTGCGGCGATGATCACTGGTCGCGACGGTGTCGCGGCCTGGTTGGGTCGGGCCCCGAGAAACGTGCCGATGGACGGGTCGGTCCTCGACGTTGTGCGCGATACCGTGGTCGCCCTCCACACCGATCCGATAGCCGGGCTGCCGCCGCTCACCGGGGGCATGGTTGGGTACGTGTCCTATGACGCGGTGCGCCATTGGGAACGGGTCCCGGACGAGAATCCTGATGTCACGAACGTGCCAGAGACGGCGTTCCTCCTCGCGACCGACCTCGCAGTGCTCGATCATGCCGACGGTTCGGTGACCCTCATCGCAAACGCGATCAACTACGACGACACTGATGCCCACGTCGATGAGGCCTGGCAAGACGCTGTCGACCGGCTGGATCGAATGCAGGAGGATCTCGCCGCAGGCCCCGCGCACCCTGCGAGCTCATACGATCTCAGTGCCGTCCCAGACATCACGGAGTGGACGACGCAGTCGGAGTACCTGTCTGCTGTGGCGACCGCGCAGGAGTACATCCGCCGCGGCGATGCCTTCCAGGTCGTCCTGTCCCAGCGCTTCACGACCCCATGCACCGCATCGGGCCTCGACGTTTACCGGATCCTCCGCACGACGAACCCGAGCCCGTACATGTACCTGCTGCGCATTCCGGTCGATGACGGTCGCAACCCCAATGATGTGCATGGCACGCTGTCGGACGTCACTTCCTTCGAAATCGTCGGATCATCGCCAGAAGCCCTCGTGACCGTGACGAACGGCCGCTGCGTCGTGCACCCCATCGCCGGCACGAGACCTCGCGGGACCACGCCAGAGAGCGATGCCGCCCTCGCTGAGGAACTGCTTGCCGACGAGAAGGAGCGAGCCGAGCACCTCATGCTTGTCGACCTTGCGCGCAATGACCTCGGCCGGGTATGCGTGCCGGGCTCGGTCAACGTCGTGGAGTTCATGCAGGTTGAGCGCTATTCCCACGTGATGCACCTCGTTTCGACGGTGACCGGTGATCTCGCCGGCGGGGCAGCAGGATTCGATGCACTGGCCGCGACATTCCCGGCTGGCACCCTGAGCGGTGCACCGAAGCCGAGGGCCATGGCGATCATCGATGAGCTCGAAGGCTCGAGGCGCGGGCTGTACGGCGGGTGCGTCGGCTACCTGGACTTCGCCGGAAACATCGATACCGCAATCGCGATCCGAACCGCCGTCATCAAAGACGGCCTCGCGCATGTGCAGGCTGGCGCGGGCATTGTTGCCGACTCCTTGCCGTTGAACGAGGCCGTTGAATGCCGGAATAAGGCCGCCGCCGTGCTGCGCGCTGTTGCCGTCGCAGACACATTGGCAGAGATATGAAAGCCAGTCTCGTGGCGCTTACCGCCGGGGCGATACTGGTTCTCATCGCCTGCTCGATGACCTGGTCGGTGGTCACGGTTCCGATGCTCGACGATGCTGACGGTCCGGTGCGCAGCGAGTCGCTCGCCGGCTCGACCCTCGCCCCACTCGCGGCTGCGGCCGCGTGGGTAGCGCTCGCCGCTGTGCTTGCCGTTCTCGCGACCCGGTCGTGGGGACGAGTTGCCGTTGGAGTGGTCGTGCTCGCGGCTGGCGTGCTCGTCATCTTCTCGAGCGTCTCGGGGGGCCTCGACTCGAACTCGAACCTCTGGTGGGTGCTCGCAGTGGCTGGGGGCGTCGCCATCGGATGCGCAGGTGGGTCGATCGTTGGGCAGGGTCGCCGGTGGCCGGGCCTTGGCCGCAGATACGAGGCTCCAGCAGGGTCGAGAGCGACCCCGTCGCGCCAGGTGACACCGTGGGATGCCATTGACCACGGTCAGGACCCGACGTTGGATGACCAATCTGCTTAGATGGGGTCATGTCGGACGTAAAAGCGAATGCCCAGTCCAAGCAAATTCACCACGGCAACACGCCGGCAGCCTGGACCACGGTCGTGCTCGTCACGCTCGCCTTCACAATTGGCACCCTCGCAATCATGTTCGCCAACTGGCCGGTGTTCTTCGGCGCGGTCGGTCTGCTTGTGGTGGCGGGCATCGTGGGCAAGGTCATGCAGATGCTCGGTCTGGGGACTATCGCCCGTCGCTAGCCGTCTTGAGTGGGCGCGTGCTTCCTTACACGAAATTGACACAATCCGGACGGCTCCTGACCCCAGACGCGCCCGTTCATGACACGCTGTGCACGTGATGAATCCGAGCCCATCAGCCGAGCCGTCTAGATCCGATCAGGGCAAAGGTCTGGTCCTCGTGGTCGAGGATGAGCGCGCCATCTCAGATCTGCTCCGGATGTACCTCACCCGGGAGGGCTTCGGAGTCCATGTGGCCTCCGATGGTTTAAGCGGCCTGTCGTTCGCCCGCACCCTCCACCCCGTCGCGATCATCCTCGACGTGGGTCTGCCGGGCATTGACGGCACCGCGGTCTGCCGCCAGCTGCGGGCCGATGGAGACTGGACGCCCATCCTCTTCTGTACGGCGAGGGATGATGAAGTCGATCGGGTGCTCGGCCTTGAGCTCGGTGCAGATGACTACATCACCAAGCCATTCAGCCCCCGTGAGGTCGTCGCGAGGGTGAAGTCAGTCGTCCGCCGAGCATCGCGTGCGAATTCGAGCGAGGGGCCACTGACCATGGGCGCGATTGTGCTCGATCCCGTCACCCGTCGGGTCACAGCAAACGAGGTCGCCATCGCGCTCACCGCCACCGAGTTCGACCTGCTCGCGCATCTCATGTCGTACCCGGGCCGGGTCTTCAGCCGGGAACAACTGCTCTCCGAGGTGTGGGGGTATGCAGCGGTCGTCGGAACGAGGACAGTCGATGTGCATGTCGCTCAGGTGAGGGCCAAGCTCGCGGAGTCCGACGTTATCCGAACGGTACGCGGCGTTGGCTATGCGGCCGAGCCACCCCGGTGACCGGGGCTTCAGGGTGAAGGGGTCTGGGCGTTGACGAGCAGCGCGGTGGCTGATTTCGCACTGGCGGACGAGTCACCTCGTCGCAAGGCTCGCGTGAGCATCGTGACCCGCACGGTCCTCATGACGAGCATTGTGGCTGCGATTGTGGTGGTCGTCGCAGGCATCGTCTCGTATCCGATGGTCTCCTCGTCGGCACGACAGCAGGCCCAGGGCACCCTTGGCCGGCTGGCAGATCTCACAGCCGCGGCGCTCGACCGTGGTCCGCAGGACGGTAGCCGCGACAAACTGCTCCCTAGGGACCTCTCCGCGGCACTTCTCGCCGAGCAGGTGCTTGGCTACTACGTCGTACCTGGCGGGCCGTCGGCGCCGGGGATGACGGCAGCAGAGACGAAAGCCCTGAACGAGGGGGTGTCGATTTCCACAAGTGGTGATACCCCGCAGGGTGCGGTCCTCATTGAGGGGCGCCCACTCAAGAGTGGCTCGTCAGTCGTCCTCGAGCAGCCGGTATCCGTTGTCGGAGGCTCCGCGTTGGCGGTATTGCTGAGATTCGCGGCGGCGCTTGTCATCGGATTGCTCATCGCGATGCCAATCGGCTACATCGTGGCTCGGCGCATGACACGACCTCTCCGAGCAGCGCGCGATGCTGCCAACGAGATGGCAGGGGGGTCCCGCGATGTGCGGCTTGCGCCGGAAGGCCCGAGCGAGATTGCTGACATTGCCGTGTCGCTCAACCATCTCAGTTCCGCGCTCGCGATCTCGGAGGGGCGCCAGCGGGAGTTCCTCATGTCCGTCTCACACGAATTGCGCACCCCCCTGACGGCGGTGAAGGGATATGCCGAGGCCCTCGCCGACGGTGTCGTAGCCCCGGAGGATGTCGCACGGACCGGGGCGACGATGGGTGCCGAAGCCGAACGACTCGATCGACTGGTCAAGGACCTCCTTGACCTCGCCAGACTCGGCGCGGTCACCTTTCGGCTGAACCCGAGTCCAAGTGACCTCGTGGAGATTGGCACCGAAGCGTCGGCTGTCTGGGCTCATCGATGTGCTCGCGAGCACGTCAGGTTCGTACCGGAGTTGCAGAACTCCGCCTTGCCGCTCACGACAGATTCGATGCGGGTTCGACAGATCATCGATAACCTCATTGAAAATGCCCTCAGGGTGTCGCCTGCCGGATCTGTCATCGTGCTTGCGGTGCGGCGCGAGCCGGGCTGGGCGGTTGTTGAGGTGCGCGACTCAGGGCCGGGTCTCACCTCGGATGACCTCACGGTGGCCTTCGAGCCTGGAGTGCTCCACGAGCGGTATCGGGGTGTTCGGCCGGTGGGTACGGGTTTGGGTCTGGCCATGGTCGGTCGCCTTGCAACCGGTCTCGGCGGATTCGCGGCAGTTGGTACTGCACCTGAGGGTGGCGCATGTTTCACCGTTCGACTGCCGCCCGACGAGTCCCCGGCGACGTAGTCTCTCCACGTGAACCCGATCAAGTCGCGAGATTATTCAAGTCGTCACACCAGCGATGACGACATTGTCGAAGCGATGGCCATTGATGTGCGACCACGACGACGGCGTCTCCTTGCTCCCCTCATTGCAGGCGTGGTAGCTCTCACTGGCTGCGTGATCGTTTTCGTCGTCGACCCAAATGAGCCCGGCCACTACCCGGTCTGCCCCACCCGCGCGCTCCTCGGCATCGACTGCCCGGGCTGTGGGCTCATGCGGGGTACCCACGACCTTCTTCACGGGAACCTCGCTGGGGCAGTGGATCACAATCTCCTCATTCCGGTGCTCGTGCCGCTCGTGCTCCTTTTCTGGCTGGGATGGCTCAAGCGTGCCAACACCGGAATCCGGCCTGCGGTGACGCGCGCGAGGTTCCGCAGGCGCAACCGACTCCTTGTCATGGGCCTTATGGTGCTGCTCGCCTTCGGCATCATCCGAAACTTCGTTCCGTACCTCGACTCGGGTTCGGTTTTCGGTTGATGCGCCGACTCTGCGCCGCCGGGCCACTGCTCGCACCAATCGCGAGACGTGGCTAATGTTGAGCCGTGACGGTACTGGACGACATCCTTGCTGGCGTGCGCGAGGATCTTGAAGAGCGCATGGCTGCGGTGTCAATTGATCAGCTGAAGGCGCGTGCCCAGCAGGCGAAGCCGGCCGTCGACCCGTATCCAATCCTTAAAGGTCCGGGTGTCTCGGTCATCGCGGAGGTCAAGCGATCAAGCCCGAGTCGTGGTGCGCTCGCCGAAATCAGCAGTCCTGCCTCGTTGGCGATTGACTATGAGGCTGGTGGCGCTGCGTGCATCAGTGTTCTTACCGAGCAGCGCAGGTTCGGCGGCAGCCTCGCCGATCTCGAAGCGGTGCGAGCTTCGGTCGAAATACCGTTGTTGCGGAAGGATTTCATCGTCACGAGCTACCAGCTGTGGGAGGCTAAGGCATCGGGTGCAGACATGGTGCTCCTCATCGTCGCGGCGCTGGATCAGCAGGCCCTTGTGAGTCTGATCGAGCGCACCCGCAGCTTGGGACTCACCCCTTTGGTCGAGGTGCATGACGCAGACGAGGTCGGTCGCGCGGTAGACGCCGGCGCGACCATCATCGGCGTCAATGCGCGAGACCTTCGCACCCTTGAGGTGGATCGAACTCAGTTCAACCGGGTCGCTCCTCTCATCCCCGACACTTGTGTGAAGATCGCCGAGTCCGGCGTGCGAGATGCCTGCGACCTCATCGCCTACGCCGAGTTCGGTGCGGATGCGGTGCTCGTCGGAGAGAGCCTCGTCACGACAAAGAACCCTCGGACCGCAGTCCACGAACTGGTCACCGCCGGTGCTCATCCAGCCCTACGACATGGACGGAGTTGACCGATGGCGGTCATGCTCGAAACAACGAATGCCCCAGGCCACTACGGACCCTACGGTGGTCGGTTCGTCCCCGAGGCGCTCACCGCGGCGCTGGACCAGCTTGATCGTGAGTTTCGGTCGGCGATCGCCGACGAGTCCTTCACCCATCGGCTGAGCGAGCTTGAGCGCACCTACACCGGGCGACCCAATCCGCTCACCCTTGCGCGCCGGTTCAGTGAGCACTGCGGGGGCGCCACCGTCTATTTCAAGCGCGAAGACCTCAATCACACCGGATCACACAAGATTAACAACGTGCTCGGTCAAGCCCTGCTCGCTGAGCGAATGGGCAAGCGAAGGCTCATCGCCGAGACGGGGGCCGGCCAGCACGGCGTCGCCACGGCTACCGCCGCCGCACTGCTCGGCCTCGAATGCGTCGTGTACATGGGCGAGGAGGATACGAGGCGTCAGGCGCTCAATGTCGCGCGAATGAAACTCCTAGGCGCCGAGGTCATCCCGGTCACGACGGGCAGCAAGACCCTCAAGGACGCCATCAATGAGGCCATGCGCGACTGGGTCACCACTGTCGACCAGACACACTACGTGCTCGGCACGGTGACCGGACCTGCACCGTTTCCCGAGGTGGTTCGAACCTTCCACCAGGTCATCGGTCGGGAGGCACGAGCCCAGATCCTCGAGGCGCAGGGCCGACTCCCGGATGCAATCGTCGCCTGCGTCGGCGGAGGATCGAACGCCATGGGGCTTTTCAGCGGTTTCATCGACGATCCCGCGGTGCAGTTGCGTGGGTACGAGGCCGGCGGATCCGGGGTCGAGACCGGCAAGCACGCCGCCCGATTCGCCGCCGGTACACCCGGTGTGCTCCACGGTGCCCGCACCTACGTGATGCAGGACGAGTGGGGCCAGACTGTTCCGTCCCACTCCATTAGCGCCGGCCTCGACTACCCGGGGGTCGGCCCTGAGCATGCCTGGCTGCACGACACGGGGCGCGCCACCTATACGGCGATCAACGATGAAGAGGCCATGGAGGCATTCCGGGTGCTCTGCCGGACTGAGGGCATCATCCCGGCAATCGAGACCGCGCATGCGCTGGCCGGGGCGATGCGACTTGGACGCGAACTCGGTCCGGATTCGATCATCATCGTCAACCTTTCGGGGAGGGGCGACAAGGACGTCGCAACGGCCGCCCGGTGGTTCGGCATCGATCTGGGAGGAGCTGCCTCCGATGCACTGTCAGTCGAGATGGCGGAGGGACGTTGAGCCGTCGACTCGCTGACGTCTTCGCCGCAGCGAAGTCCGAGAATCGGGCTGCGCTCATCGGGTACCTTCCCGCTGGCTTCCCTGATCGCGATACCTGTGTAGATCTCATCTCGACGATGGTGGACAGCGGTGTCGATGCCATCGAGGTGGGGCTTCCCTACTCCGACCCGCTCATGGATGGCGCCGTCATCCAAGAGGCTGTCGAGCGGGCGCTCCTCGGCGGGACGACGACCGATGTCGTGCTCGACACCGTGCGCCGTGTGGCGGAGGCTGGCGCCGTGGCCGTTGTCATGTCCTACTGGAACCCGATCGAGCGCTATGGCGTCCAACGGTTCGCAGCCAACCTGGCGCAGGCGGGAGGAGTCGGTGTGATAACGCCGGACCTCACTCCTGAGGAGGCTGGACCCTGGATCGACGCGACCGACGAGCACGGCGTCGATCGGATCTTCCTTGTTGCGCCGTCGTCTACCGATGCGCGGATCGCTACGGTCGTGTCGTCGACCTCAGGTTTCGTCTACGCCGCGTCAACCATGGGAGTGACGGGGGCCCGAACCTCGGTGAGTACCGGCGCAGGCGATCTCGTTGCCCGCACCCGACGGCAGACGGCCCTTCCGATAGCCGTCGGCCTTGGAGTCTCGACAGGTGAGCAGGCGGCGGAGGTCGCAGCGTACGCAGACGGGGTAATCGTTGGCTCTGCGTTCATCAGGCGAGTTCTCGAGGCCACGGATTGGAAGGCGGCGCGGGAGTCGGTCGCCGCACTGGCGCGGGAGATGGCGGAAGGGGTCCGCGCGTGAACCTCGCGAGATCCTTCGCGGGGAACGTGTGGATCGGTCTGGTTTTTCGCCTGATCCTCGCCGCTGTCCTCATTTATGCGGGTGTTGCGAAGGTATTCGAACCGGATGGTGCTCGAAACTCCATTCTGGCCTACCGAATCTTTGACGCCGACATCGCCTCTGTACTCGGTTGGGCGCTGCCGATCGGTGAAATCATCATTGGCCTCCTGCTCCTCGTCGGGCTTTTCGTGCGGTGGGCGGGTCTCGCCACGGCGCTTCTCATGACCGGATTCATGATCGGGATAGTGAGTGTCTGGATGCGCGGCTACAACATTGACTGCGGCTGCTTCGGCGGCGGAGGCGACATCACCGGCGAGGGCAAGACGTGGCGATACTTGAGTGAGATCTTGCGTGATCTCCTCTTCACCGGCATGGGCGTCTGGCTTGTCGCGTGGCCGGTCACCGCACTGGGGCTCGAACGAACACCCGTCGATCTGACGAGGCGCGTGGTGCCCGCAGATGAAGATGCGATGATAGAACCGTTGGACGTTTTCGAAACCATTTCAAATCAAGGAGAGCAGCAGCATGTCTGACAATGGAATGAATCGCAGGCAGAAGGCGGCGGCGGCCCGGGATGCATCGAACGCAGGAGAGAAGCGGCGCGAGCGTACGGTTCGTATCGTTGGCGGGGCGACAGTCCTTGTGGTTGTCGTCGGGATCATCGGTCTCGCCGTGTTTGCACGCTCGACGGACACCGGACCTGAGGTTGTGACCGCAAGTGCTGACCCGTCAGCACCGCTGCCCAAGGGCGCGCTCCCTGCGGGAGACCCGCATGAATTCGGCGTGGTCTACGGCACGGCGCCCGCCGGTTCGCCGGTACTTGAGGTGTGGGAGGACTTCCAGTGCCCATCCTGCGGCGCTGTCGAAGCGGCGAATGGCGACGGGATCGCGCAATTGGCCGAGGACGGCAAGGTGACCTTGGTCTGGCGGCCGACCACCTTCCTGGATAAGAACCTCGGCAACGACTCGTCCCTTCGAGCCGTCGCGGCTTGGGGTTGCGCAGTGGATGCCGGAAAGGCGCGCGAGTACCACGACACTGTTTATGCCAACCAGCCTGCAACCGAAGGCAGTGGGTATCCCGAGGACCAACTCATCGCCTTTGGCGCCGAGGCCGGAATCACGGGCGACGCGGCGACTACCTTCGCCACGTGCGTTCAGGATGGCACCTACCTGGGTTGGGCTGCGAATAGCACTCAGGTGTTCTATGACTCGGGTATTCCCGGAACCCCGCTCGCCAAGCTCGACGGCGTAGAGGTTCCCACCGAGAAGCTCGCGGACAAGGCGTCGCTCGACCAGGTTATCGCCGACGCACTCGCCGCTAAGTAGTACGGCGATGATCCCGGCGTCACTGCCCAGCCCGTCGCAAGGGGTATGGCTCCTCGGACCGATACCGCTGAGGGCGTATGCCATCATCATCGTCGTCGGGATCATCGTTGCGGTCTGGCTGGGTAATCGTAGGTACGTGGAGCGCGGTGGGGCGCCCGGAACGATCACCGATATCGCTATCTGGGCGGTGCCCTTCGGAATCATCGGAGGCCGGCTGTACCACGTCCTCAGCGATTCGCAGCTGTATTTCGGCGAGAACGGGGCCGGGTTCGTCGCTGCCCTGCGCATTTGGGATGGAGGCCTCGGGATCTGGGGGGCGGTGAGCTTGGGGGCGGTAGGCGCCTGGATTGGGGCCCGTCGCGCCCATGTGGCGCTCCCTCCTGTCGGCGATGCGATTGCACCGGCGATTGCATTGGCCCAGGCGATTGGTCGTTGGGGTAACTGGTTCAATCAGGAACTCTTCGGGGCACCAACGACTCTGCCATGGGGCCTGGAAATCGACGTTGTACACCGTCCCGGCGGATACGAGGCGTACGAGACCTTCCACCCGACCTTCCTGTACGAATCCCTGTGGATGGTGGGCCTAGCAATCGTCCTCATCTGGGCTGACCGGCGCTTCACCATGGGTCATGGTCGAGTTTTCGCGTTATACGTGCTGCTCTACTGTGTCGGTCGCCTATGGATCGAGTCACTTCGCATCGACTCGGCGAACACCATCCTCGGACTCAGGCTCAACATCTGGACCTCAATCCTCGTTGGACTCGGTGCGCTCGCGTATCTCGTGATCTCGTCCAGGCTACGGCCGGGTAGGGAAAACCTCGAGCCAGCGCCGGAGGATCTAGACGAACCGGCAACGGAACCGGATGAAATAGCCAAAAACACCGCCACCTGACCACTCCCCCCGTCATTTGAGCCGGATTCCGGTCGAAATGACGGGGGAAGTGGTCATTTGGGGGTGATGTTGGTTGGTTCGTCCCGATTTGGTATTGTTCCACTCGATGGGCCAACGTCGTCCCGTCAGTTCACTCACGGTTCGGCTCTTCGGAGCGAACTGTGGCATGCGCTGTGACGACGATTGGATGAATGATGGAACTCCTCAACCCCGACCTCCCAGCGGCACAGGGCCTGTATGACCCGGCGCGTGAGCACGATGCCTGCGGCGTGGCGTTCCTGGCAACCCTCACCGGTGTCCCGTCGCACCGAATTGTTGCAGACGCCCTGACCGCCCTGCGCAATCTCGAGCACCGGGGCGCATCGGGCAGCGAGCCGGATAGTGGCGATGGCGCCGGCATCCTGCTCCAGGTTCCAGATGAATTCCTCCGGGCCGAGGTCGAATTCGAACTCCCCGGCCCCGGAAAGTACGCGGTCGGCGTCGGATTCCTTCCGGTCGATGCACCGGCACGTGAGGCGGTAAAGCAAGCGATCGAGGCGATCGCCGCCGATGAGGGAGTCGCGGTGCTCGGCTGGCGGGTTGTTCCGATCGACCCGAGCCTGGTCGGTGCGACTGCCCGCAGTGTGATGCCCTGGTTCGAGCAACTCTTCGTCTCCGCCGGCTCGCTCGGTGGCCTTGAACTTGACCGGGTGGTGTTTGCCCTGCGCAAGCGTGCCGAACACGAGACCGGTGTCTATTTCCCTTCCCTCTCGGCTCGAACCCTCGTCTACAAGGGGATGCTCACGACCGGGCAGCTTGAGCCCTTCTACCCCGATCTCTCGGACAGTCGCGTTGCGTCCGCGCTCGCGCTCGTACACTCGCGCTTCTCGACGAATACCTTTCCCTCGTGGCCCTTGGCCCACCCCTACCGGTTCATTTCGCACAACGGTGAGATCAACACCGTTCAGGGCAACCGCAACTGGATGCAGGCACGCGAGTCGATGCTCACCTCCGACATCCTCCCCGGTGATCTGACCAGACTGTTCCCGGTCTGCTCCCCGGGGAGTAGCGACTCAGGTTCGTTCGACGAGGTGCTGGAGTTCATTCACTTAGGCGGACGGTCGCTTCCGCACGCAGTGCTGATGATGATCCCGGAGGCGTGGGAGAACAACCCGACGATGAACCCGGCCCGTCGGGCGTTCTACGAATTCCACTCGACCCTGATGGAGCCGTGGGACGGACCGGCGAATGTCTGCTTCAGCGACGGAAGCATCATTGGCGCGGTCCTTGATCGCAACGGGCTTCGTCCGGGCAGATTCTGGGTGACCGATGATGGTCTGGTCGTGCTTGCGTCCGAGGCCGGGGTCCTTGAACTCGATCCCGCGACAATCGTGCGAAAGGGTCGGCTCCAGCCGGGCCGGATGTTCCTCGTCGATACGGTCGCCGGACGCATCATCGAGGACGATGAGGTAAAAGCCGAACTCGCGGCCACTGCTCCCTACGGTAACTGGCTGGAGTCCGGCCTCGTGCACCTCGAGGAACTTCCCGAGCGCGAGCACATTGTCCACACCCCGGAGTCGGTTGCGCGGCGGCAGCAGACCTTCGGATACACGGAGGAGGATTTGAGGATCATTCTCGAACCGATGGCGCGCACGGGGGCTGAGGCGATCGGATCGATGGGCACGGATACACCGGTCGCCGTGCTCTCGGCCCGGCCCCGCCTAGTGTTCGACTACTTCCAGCAGTTGTTTGCCCAGGTGACAAATCCACCACTGGACTCGATTCGAGAGGAAATCGTCACCTCCCTGTCGAGCCATGTCGGGCCGGAGGGCAATCTCCTCGAAGCAACGGCCGCACATGCCGCTCAGGTGGTACTCCCGTTCCCCGTCATCGACAACGATGAGTTGTCGAAGGTCCTGCACATCAACGCCGACGGCACCCAGCCGCGGTTCGCGGGGGTTCGTATTTCCGGTCTCTACCCGGTCGCGGGCGGCGGAGAAGCACTCGAGCGGCGGTTGGCAGAGATCTTCAACGAGGTCGATGCGGTCATCCGGCAGGGCAAGCGGTTCATCGTTCTCTCGGACCGCGACAGCAACGTTGAAAAGGCCCCGATTCCGTCGCTGCTCCTCTGCGCTGCCGTTCACCATCACCTCGTTCGGACCAAGGCGCGCACCATGGTCTCGATGCTCGTTGAGGCTGGCGATGTGCGGGAGGTGCATCATGTGGCGCTCCTCATCGGCTACGGGGCGGCGGCGGTCAACCCTTATCTCGCACTCGAGACCGTCGAAGACCTCGCCCGTCGAGGGATCATCCCGGACACCAGTCCCGAGCGCGCGATGCGCAACCTCGTTAAGTCTCTCGGAAAAGGCCTGCTCAAGGTCATGTCAAAAATGGGTGTCTCGACGGTCGCCTCCTACCGCGGTGCCCAGATCTTCGAGGCGGTGGGGCTGTCGAAGTCGCTTGTCGCGGATCACTTCACCGGAACATCATCGAAGCTCGGCGGTGTCGGACTCGATGTCCTCGCAGCAGAGGTTGCGGCGCGTCACGCGGTGGCCTACCCACCGTCCGGTATCGCGCCAGCGCATCGCACCCTGAACGTGGGCGGCGAGTATCAGTGGCGACGGGAGGGTGAGGCACACCTGTTCGACCCCGAGACGGTGTTTCGGCTGCAGCACTCGACGCGTAACAAGCGGTTCGATATCTTCCGCGAGTACAGTGCCGGCGTCGACGATCAGGCGACCCGTCTCATGACCCTGCGCGGACTGTTCGGCTTTCGTGAGGGGCTGCGTCCACCCGTCCCGATCGAGGAGGTGGAGCCCGCTGCTGAGATCATTCGGCGTTTCTCGACCGGCGCGATGTCCTACGGCTCCATCTCGGCCGAGGCTCATGAAACCTTGGCGATCGCAATGAACCGTCTCGGCGCGAAGTCGAACACGGGAGAAGGTGGCGAGGATCCGGAGCGCTTCGTTCCGATGGCAGGTGGTGACTCGAAGCGATCGGCGATCAAGCAGGTGGCGTCTGGACGCTTCGGAGTGACGAGCGAGTACTTGGTCAACGCTGATGACATCCAGATCAAGATGGCCCAGGGGGCGAAGCCAGGCGAGGGTGGGCAACTGCCGGGCCACAAGGTGTACCCATGGATTGCGAAGACCCGGCACTCGACCCCGGGCGTGGGGCTCATCTCGCCCCCGCCGCACCACGACATCTATTCGATCGAGGATCTCGCCCAGCTCATCCATGACCTTAAGAATGCGAATCCACAGGCCCGGATTCACGTCAAGCTCGTATCTGAGGTCGGGGTTGGCACGGTAGCCGCTGGCGTGGCGAAGGCACATGCTGATGTCATCCTTATATCCGGCCATGACGGAGGCACCGGGGCGTCGCCCCTCACCTCACTGAAGCACGCCGGCACCCCGTGGGAACTTGGGCTAGCCGAAACTCAGCAGACCCTCATGATCAATGGCCTGCGCGACCGGGTCGTGGTTCAGGCAGACGGCCAACTCAAGACCGGTCGCGACGTCATCATCGCCGCACTACTCGGTGCGGAGGAGTTCGGCTTCGCGACCGCGCCGCTCGTCGTGAGCGGCTGCATCATGATGCGGGTGTGCCACCTTGATACCTGTCCGGTTGGCGTAGCCACCCAGAATCCAGTGCTGCGGGAACGCTTCACCGGCAAGCCGGAGTTCGTGGAGACCTTCTTCGAGTACATCGCTCAGGAGGTGCGCGAGTACCTCGCAGCACTCGGCTTCCGCTCATTGGAGGAAGCAGTCGGCCAGGTTGAATCACTCGACACGCTGGCAGCAGTTCGGCATTGGAAGTCGCAGGGGCTTGATCTCGAACCGATTCTCCATGCGCCGGCCGTGGTTGGGGCTCCTCGACGTCGCATGGTCGCACAGGACCATGGGCTCGATCGTGCGCTGGACGTCGAACTGCTCGCGCTGTGCGAGCCGACACTTGACCGGGCGGAGCCGGTTCGGGCCCAGTTGCCGGTGCGCAATGTCAATCGCACGGTGGGCACCATGCTTGGCTCGGAGGTGACGCGCAGGTATGGCGGGCTGGGTCTGCCTGACGGAACCATCGACCTGACATTCATCGGTTCGGCCGGGCAGTCATTCGGGGCCTTCATTCCCCGGGGGGTGACCCTGCGCCTCGAGGGCGATGCCAATGACTACGTGGGTAAGGGACTGTCGGGCGGGCGCATCATCATCAGGCCGTCCCGTGCGGCGGTGTTCGATGCCCACGACAACATCATCGCCGGCAATGTCATCGGATACGGCGCCACAGCGGGGGAGATCTTCCTGCGTGGCCGGGCGGGGGAGCGCTTCTGCGTTCGCAACTCGGGCGCTACCGCGGTGGTGGAGGGCGTGGGAGACCATGCCTGCGAGTACATGACCGGGGGGCGAGTTGTCATCCTTGGCGAGACGGGTCGCAATCTCGGTGCGGGCATGTCCGGTGGGATTGCCTTCGTCCTTGACCTCTCGCCGGGAAGCGTGAACCCCGAAATGGTCGACCTTGATCCGCTCGATGAACTCGACGCCGACGAACTACACGCGATGCTTCGGCGGCATGAGCAGGAGACCGAGTCGGTGCTCGCTGGGGTACTCCTCGGGGATTGGCCCGCGACGCGAGGCCGGTTCACGAAGGTGATGCCCAAGGATTACAAGCGCGTGATGCAGTTGACAGCACAGGCGGTCGAGCAAGGACTCGATCCGATGGTTCTCGTGATGGGAGGCGGCCGTGGCTGACCCGAAGGGCTTCTTGACGACGGAACGTGAACTGCCAGCCAGGCGACCTGTCGACATCAGGCTCCAAGACTGGCGAGAGGTCTACCAGGAGTTCGGCGAGGCGAGGGTTGAGAAGCAGGCCGGACGCTGCATGGATTGTGGCATCCCGTTCTGCCATAACGGCTGCCCGCTGGGCAACCTCATCCCCGAATGGAACGATCTTGTCCATCGCCACGATTGGCAGGCTGCGAGCGAGCGGCTTCACGCGACGAACAATTTCCCGGAGTTCACCGGCCGACTTTGCCCTGCGCCCTGTGAGTCCGCATGCGTACTTGGGATCAACGCGGATGCGGTGACAATCAAGCAGGTCGAGGTGTCCATCATCGATCGGGCCTGGGCGGAGGGCTGGGTCACGGCTCAGCGTCCGGAGCGGCTTTCCGGCAAGACCGTCGCTGTCATTGGATCTGGCCCTGCGGGTCTTGCTGCGGCGCAGCAGCTCGCTCGGGCGGGGCATACCGTCGCCTGCTTTGAGCGGGCGGACCGCATTGGCGGCCTCCTGCGCTATGGAATCCCCGAGTTCAAAATGGAGAAGCGCCACCTCGACCGGCGATTGGCCCAGATGGAGGCCGAGGGGGTGAAGTTTCGGCCCGGCACTGACATCGGGGTTGACATCACCGCTGACGACCTGCGACGCCGCTATGACGCGGTGGTCATCGCGGTCGGCTCGACGGTAGGGCGGGAGCTTGAGGTTCCCGGACGTGAGTTACGCGGGATCTACCAGGCGATGGAGTTCCTGCCCCTTGCGAACCGGGTCGTCGAGGGCGACACGTCGGTGTCGCCGCTGGATGTCGCCGGAAAGCATGTCGTCATCATCGGCGGCGGCGATACGGGCGCTGACTGCCTCGGAACCGCCCATCGACAGGGCGCCGCATCGGTGACCCAGTTGGAGATCCTCCCGACTCCACCACCAGTCAGGTCCGGCGGCCAGCCTTGGCCGACCTATCCGATGGTTTACCGCACAACGAGCGCCCATGAAGAGGGCGGAGACCGAGTGTTCTCGGTCTCGACGAAGGAGTTCGTCGACGACGGCACGGGTTCGGTGCGAGCGCTGCGCCTGATCGAGGTGGCGGCCCATGAGGGCGGATTCCGTCCGGTCGAAGGCTCTGAGCGTGAGATCCCGGCCGATGTCGTGCTGCTGGCGATGGGCTTCAGCGGCCCCGAGGTCGGCTCGATCGCGGGACAGCTTGGAGTCGATCTCGACACTAAGGGGACCTTCGATCGCGGCAACGACTACTCGACGAACGTCGATGGTGTCTTCGTCGCCGGCGATGCTGGCCGGGGCCAGTCGCTCATTGTCTGGGCGATAGCTGAGGGTCGTGCAGCGGCTGCGGCTGTCGACCGGTTCCTGAGCGGGAGTACCCAGCTTCCGGCGCCAATTCTGCCGACCGCGCGACCGCTCACGGTTCGCTGATCGTTGAGCGGGGCCTCGGGCGCCGGCATTTTCAGGGGCGATGTCGGGCCCGTGCCATGACATCGTTTGCATGGATGCTGGGATAGGCTCGTAGCTATGCGGAGAGCGAAGATTGTGGCAACGTTGGGTCCGGCGACGAGTTCTCTCGAGGCGATTCGCGGCCTCGTGACTGCAGGCATGGACGTCGCCCGACTCAACCTCTCGCACGGTGACCACGCTGATCATGCGAGCGCTTACGCCGCGGTTCGTCAGGCCTCGGACGAGTCCGGACGGGGGGTCGGGATCCTTGTTGACCTCCAGGGGCCGAAGATTCGCCTCGGGCGATTCGCAGCTGGACCGGTACTCCTTGAGCAGGGTGACGAGTTCATCGTCACGACCGACGATGTCCCCGGTGACAAGAACATGGTCTCCACCACCTACAAGGGTCTCCCCGGCGATGTTACCCCCGGAGACTCGGTGCTCGTCGATGATGGCCGAATCGCTCTTGAGGTGGTGCGGGTCGACGGTCCGCGGGTAATCACCAAGGTGATCGAAGGTGGGCGTGTCTCCGACAACAAGGGGTTCAACCTGCCCGGGGTCGCGGTGAGCGTTCCAGCAATGTCTGAAAAGGACGTCGAAGACCTGCGCTGGGCACTACGCATCGGCGCCGACATGATCGCGCTGTCCTTCGTGAGAACGGCCGCAGACATCGCTGGTGTACACGCCATCATGGACGAGGAGGGTGTCCGCCTGCCGGTGCTCGCAAAGGTCGAAAAACCACAGGCCGTCAACAACCTTGAGGAGATCGTCGAGGCCTTCGACGGCGTGATGGTGGCCCGCGGTGACCTCGGCGTCGAACTCCCGCTCGAGATGGTTCCACTCGTCCAGAAACGGGCGATACAGATGTGCCGCGAGGCCGGCAAGCCGGTCATTGTCGCCACCCAGATGCTTGACTCCATGATCACGGCAAACCGTCCGACACGGGCGGAGGTGAGCGACGTCGCAAATGCCGTGCTCGACGGCGCCGATGCGCTCATGCTCTCCGGCGAGACGAGCGTTGGTGAACACCCGTCCCTCGTGGTCCAGACCATGGCGCGCATCGTCGAGCATGTCGAGCAGGAGGCGCTCGCGAGCCTCCCAGCACTCGTGGATGAACGCGAAGGCTCGACGGCGCGGGCTCTCACGCACGCTGCCGTCACCGTGGCGGATGATGTCGACGCGTCCTACCTCATCGCCTTCACCGAGACCGGCCTCTCGGCACGACTCATCTCTCGCTGGCGCAGTGTCACGAATCTCCTTGCCTTCACCCCGAACCCGCGAGTGCGCAGCCAGCTCTCGCTCGTGTGGGGTGTCGAGACCTTCCTCGTACCACAGGTGACGCACACCGACGACATGGTCGAGCAGGTGGACCGATCCCTCCTTGAGATCGGACGTGCCTCCGTCGGCGAGCGCGTGGTCATCGTGGCCGGTGTGCCACCGGGAGTGCCCGGAACGACGAACGGTATGCGGGTACATCTGCTCGGCCGTGCCGGACCGGGTGCCGGAGTCTGATCGGGTAGGCTCAACACGCTATATGGTGACACGCCGGTTCGGCGCGGTGCCGACATCCTTTAAGCCCGTCCGGAGAGACGGGGAAGGAGGTCCCTCGTGGATGTTTCGCGTTCGCACGTCGTCCTTGATGATGCTGACGTTGGTCGCGCCATTCGCCGGATCGCCCATGAAATAGTCGAACGAGCCCGCGGTTCCGAGGACCTCGTCCTTCTTGGGGTTCCGACTCGAGGCGTCCCGCTTGCATACCGGATCGCTGAAGCGATCGCCCTTACCGAAGGCAGGTCTGTCCCAGTTGGGTCGCTCGACATCACCCTGTACCGCGATGACTTGAGGCTGCGGCCAGCTCGACCTCTGGAGTACACGTCGATTCCGCCTGAGGGCATCGATGCGAAGACCGTCATCCTCGTCGACGATGTTCTGTTTTCGGGCCGAACGGTCCGAGCTGCCCTTGATGCGCTCAATGACCTAGGTCGGCCCGCCGCAGTGCGCTTGGCCGTCCTCATCGACCGGGGGCATCGAGAGCTCCCGATCCGCCCTGATTTCGTCGGGAAGAACATCCCGACGTCGATAGCTGAAGCCGTGAGAGTCGAGGTGGCCGAGATCGATGGCGTGGATCGGGTGACGATCCTCGGTGCATTGGACGACCCGGGGGATCGGGGGGATCAGCGGTGAAGCATCTGCTGTCTGCCGGGGACCTCACGCGTGATGATGCCGTTCTCATCCTTGACACGGCGGCTGAACTCGCAACCGTCACCGACCGATCAGTGAAGAAACTTCCGACGCTCCGCGGCCGCACGGTGGTCAATCTTTTCTTTGAGGACTCGACCCGAACTCGCATCTCCTTTGAGGTCGCAGCGAAGCGCCTATCCGCCGACGTCATCAACTTCGCCGCCAAGGGTTCATCGGTGTCGAAGGGCGAGAGCCTGAAGGACACCGCCCTTACCCTCGAGGCGATCGGGGCCGATGCTGTCGTCATCCGCCACGGCTCCTCAGGTGCGCCCCACCGACTCGCGAGGGCGGGCTGGATCGGCGGAAGTGTGATCAATGCAGGTGATGGGACGCATGAGCACCCAACGCAGGCACTGCTCGATGCTTTCACTCTTCGTCGTCACCTACGTGGAGGCCAGGGCGATCTCACGGGGGTCCGTGTGACGATCGTCGGCGACATCTTGCACAGTCGCGTTGCGCGTTCGAATGTGCTTCTCCTTCGTACGCTTGGGGCGCACGTCACCGTTGTCGCGCCGCCCACGCTCCTCCCCCTTGGAATCGGTGACTGGCCGTGCGACGTCACGTACGACATGGACTCGGCACTGCCCGAAGCCGATGCAGTGATGATGCTGCGGGTTCAAGGTGAGCGAATGCGAGCCGCCTACTTTCCCTCAGCCAATGAGTACAGTCGGGCCTACGGGCTCGATGCCCAACGGCTGCGTGCAATGCGACCGGATTCGATCGTCATGCACCCTGGTCCGATGAACCGCGGGATGGAGATCTCGGCCGACGTAGCCGATAGTGACCGCTCGGTCATCCTCGAGCAGGTCGCGAACGGCGTGAGCGTGCGAATGGCCGTGCTGTACCTGTTGCTCGGTGGCGATATGAAGGGGCAAGGCTGATGACCGCGCTGGTACTGCGAGGGGTTCGTCCCTACGGTGAGGATCCCGTCGATCTCGTCATTGAAGGCGGCGTGATCGCGGAGATCAGCCGGGCTGGTTCGGCGTCGGGCCGAATCGTCGAGGCGGATGGCCTCGTCGCCCTGCCGGGGCTCGTCGATCTGCATACGCACCTGCGCGAGCCAGGCCGCGAGGATGCCGAGACGATCGAGACGGGCTCGCGTGCGGCCGCGCTCGGCGGGTTCACGTGCGTCCACGCCATGGCAAACACCGATCCCGTGGCCGACACCGCCGGTGTCGTTGAACAGGTGTGGCGGCTAGGACAGCGGGCCGGCCTTGTCGATGTGCGCCCCGTCGGAGCCGTCACGACTGGGCTCCTCGGCGAGCAGATGGCCGAACTCGGGGCGATGGCGCACTCAACGGCGCGAGTTCGCGTCTTCAGCGATGACGGGAAATGTGTCCACGATGCAGTGCTCATGCGGCGGGCACTGGAGTATGTGAAAGCCTTCGGGGGCGTGATCGCCCAGCATGCGCAAGAACCGCGACTCACCGAGAACGCTCAGATGAACGAGGGAATCTTGTCAGGGGTGCTCGGACTCACCGGCTGGCCGTCAGTAGCGGAGGAGGCGATCATTGCCCGTGACGTGCTCCTTGCTGAGCATGTGGGGTCTCGGCTGCACATCTGCCACGTCTCGACTGCCGGCTCGGTCGAGGTCATCCGCTGGGCGAAGGCCCGCGGTATCGATGTGACCGCTGAGGTGACCCCCCACCATCTCATCCTCACCGAGGATCTCGTCGCGAGCTATGACCCGATCTACAAGGTGAATCCGCCCCTGCGCACCCACGATGATGTGGCGGCCCTTCGAATGGCCGTAGCCGACGGCACCATCGATGCGATCGCCACCGACCACGCACCGCATCCGAACGAGGACAAAGACTGTGAGTGGGCGGCGGCGGCTTTTGGAATGCTCGGGCTTCAGACGGCGCTCAGCGTCGCACAGCACACGCTGGTCGAGTCGGGACTCCTCGACTGGCGAGGCCTTGCCGACCGAATGTCCGTCCGGCCGGCACGCATCGGTGGAGTGTTGGCGCAAGGGCAGAGGCTTGAGCCAGGTGCGCCAGCCCACGTTTGCGTTCTCGACGCCTCCGCTCGCTGGGTCGTTGATCCGGATGTCGTGGCGTCCAAGAGCCGCAACACCCCATTTACCTCGATGGGACTTCCCGGATCCGTCCGCCATGTCATCTTCGGTGGCATCCCCACCGTCATTGATGGAGCGCTCGCGTGAGGCGCCGCGAACGGGCGGTGCTCGTGCTCGAGGACGGAACCACGATGCGGGGGGCCGCGTACGGGGCCATCGGATCGACCTTCGGAGAGGCGGTCTTCTCGACCGGCATGACCGGCTATCAGGAGACCCTCACAGATCCGTCGTACCATCGGCAGATCGTTGTGATGACCGCCCCGCACATTGGCAACACCGGACTGAATGATGAGGATCCGGAGTCCACGCGCATCTGGGTGAGCGGGTACATCGTCCGTGATCCCTCCCGAATCACGTCCAACTGGCGAGCGACGAGGGGACTAGAGGACGAGCTGCGAGATAAGGGCGTGGTGGGGCTCTGCGATGTCGACACGAGGGCCCTCACCCGCAGGCTGCGTGAGCGGGGTGCGATGCGCATAGGCATCTTCTCGGGGGGCCAGGCTCACGCGCCCGTCGACGACCTTCTGGAACAGGTGCTGGCCAGTCCCGTCATGACAGGAGCCGATCTCGCTGGCGAAGTGAGCACCACCGCTCCCTATCTCGTCCCTGCGGTCGGCGAGCGACGCCTCACTGTTGCGGCGATTGACCTAGGCATCAAGACCATGACCCCGCGACTCATGGCCAAGCGCGGTATCGACGTGCACGTGCTGCCCGCCGCCACATCGGCTCGCGATGTCCTTGGCCTTGGCGCCGACGGTGTCTTCTTCTCCAATGGTCCAGGGGATCCCGCTACCGCGGATCACGCAGTTAGCGTCATGGAAGCGGCCCTTGGAGCGAGCGTGCCAGTCTTCGGGATCTGCTTCGGTAACCAGATCCTCGGGCGAGCGCTGGGGCTAGGAACGTACAAGCTCAGGTACGGGCACCGTGGCATTAACCAGCCGGTGCAGGACCTTCGTACCGGCAAGATCGAGATCACCGCGCACAATCACGGATTTGCTGTTGATGCTCCGCGGGAAGGGATCTTCCAGACTCCGTTCGGGTCGGCGCGAGTGAGTCATGTGTGTCGCAACGACGATGTCGTCGAGGGCCTTGAATGCCTTGATGTCCCGGCTTTTAGTGTCCAGTACCATCCGGAAGCGGCGGCGGGTCCCCATGATGCGTCATCGCTCTTTGACGAGTTCGTTGACCTCATGCAGCGGAGCAACTGATGCCACGACGCGCTGACCTCCGCACGATCATGGTGATTGGATCCGGGCCGATTGTCATCGGCCAGGCGTGCGAGTTTGACTACTCGGGCACGCAGGCGTGCCGAGTACTGCGTGCTGAGGGAATTCGGGTTGTCCTCGTCAACTCGAACCCGGCGACCATCATGACCGACCCGGAGTTCGCCGACGCCACCTACATCGAGCCGATCACCCCGGAGTTCGTCGAGCGGATCATCGCCAAGGAGCGTCCCGACGCCATCCTCGCAACGCTCGGCGGACAAACGGCTCTCAACACCGCAATCGCACTGCACAAGAGCGGGGCGCTGGCGCGCTACGACGTCGAACTGATCGGGGCCGACGTCGATGCCATCGCACGGGGCGAGAATCGCGAGCTCTTCCGGACGATTGTTGCCCAGATCGGTGCAGAGAGTGCTCGGTCAGCGGTGTGCCACTCGCTCGAAGACTGCCTCGATGGCGTTGAGGTCCTCGGATATCCAGTTGTCGTGCGCCCCTCGTTCACGATGGGCGGGGCCGGCTCTGGCATTGCTTATGACGAGACCGACCTGCGCCGCATCGCTGGGGTGGGACTCCAGGCAAGCCCGACCACCGAGGTGCTCCTCGAGGAGTCGATCCTCGGATGGAAGGAATACGAACTGGAGTTAATGCGGGACAACCGCGATAACGTCGTCGTCGTTTGCTCGATCGAGAACCTCGACCCGATGGGAGTGCACACCGGTGACTCGATCACCGTGGCACCAGCCATGACCCTGACCGATCGCGAGTTCCAGCACATGCGCGACGTCGGAATCCAGATCATCCGGGCGGTTGGAGTCGACACCGGTGGCTGCAATATCCAGTTCGCGATCGACCCGAGCGATGGCCGAATGATCGTCATCGAGATGAACCCGCGGGTGTCGCGTTCATCGGCACTGGCCTCGAAGGCGACCGGATTCCCGATTGCCAAGATCGCCGCACGCCTCGCAATCGGCTACACGCTCGATGAGATTCCCAACGACATCACGAGGAAGACTCCGGCGTCCTTCGAGCCCACCTTGGACTACGTGGTCGTGAAGGTGCCGCGGTTCGCCTTCGAGAAGTTCCCGCAGGCCGACGCAATCCTCACCACGACGATGAAGAGCGTCGGCGAGGCCATGGCGATTGGCCGGAACTTCACCGAGGCGCTTCAAAAGGCGCTTCGCTCACTTGAGCGACCTGAAGCCGTGTTCTTTTGGCCCGAGAGCCGATCCGACGTTGACCTCGCAACGCTCCTTACGGAGATGTCCAAGCCGCACGACTGCCGACTCTCCTTAGTTCAGCGAGCGCTGTGGGCCGGAGCGACTATCGCGCAGGTGCATGCATCCACCGCAATCGACCCATGGTTCCTCGACCAGATCTGCCTCATCAACGAGACCGCCGATGACCTGCGATCGGCTGAGGGGCTCACCGCCGACATCATCCGGGATGCCAAGCGCCAAGGCTTCTCCGATCGGCAGATCGGTCAGTTGCGTGATCTGGCGGAGCAGGAGGTCCGCGAACTCAGACACGGTCTCCAGATTCGTCCGGTGTTCAAGACGGTCGATACGTGCGCGGCTGAATTCGAGGCGACCACCCCTTACCACTACTCCTCCTACGATGATGAAAACGAGGCGGTGCCGTCCGATCGTCGCAAGGTGGTGATCCTTGGCTCGGGGCCGAACCGGATCGGGCAGGGCATCGAGTTTGACTACTCGTGCGTCCATGCGGCGCTGACCCTTCGCGACGCCGGCTACGAGACCATCATGATCAACTGCAATCCGGAGACGGTGTCGACCGACTACGACACCGCCGATCGTCTCTACTTTGAGCCGCTCACCTTGGAGGATGTGCTCGAGGTGGTCCATTTGGAGCGTCAGGCGGGCACGCTCGTCGGGGTCATCGTTCAGTTCGGGGGCCAAACTCCACTCGGTCTGGCTCAGGCGCTCAAGGATGCAGGGGTGCCCATCCTCGGAACGAGCCCTGAGGCGATTCACCTTGCAGAGGAGCGGGGCGCCTTCGGCAGGGTCCTGGCGGCAGCGGGCCTGCCCGCGCCAGAGCACGGAACAGCATCCTCCTTTTCCGAGGCACAGGCGATTGCCAAGGAAGTCGGATACCCAGTGCTCGTGCGACCGAGCTACGTCCTCGGCGGTCGCGGCAGGGAGATCGTCTACGACGACGAGATGCTTGCCGATTACCTCGTCCGTTCCACGGAGATCAATGCGAAGCACCCGGTGCTCGTCGACCGATTTCTTGATAACGCGATTGAGATCGACGTTGATGCCATCTACGACGGACAGGAACTCTTCATCGCCGGGGTCATGGAGCATATTGAGGAGGCTGGCATTCACTCTGGTGACTCAGCCTGCGTACTGCCGCCGATGACGCTCACTACGGAGGAGATCGACCGCATTCGGGAGTCGACTCGCGCCATCGCAACGGGCGTGGGGGTCCTCGGGCTATTGAACGTCCAATACGCCCTTCTCGACGGTGTCCTGTTCGTGCTTGAGGCGAACCCACGTGCGTCGCGCACCGTGCCCTTCGTGTCGAAGGCAACGGCGGTACCGGTCGCGAAGGCCGCCGCTCGGGTCATGGTCGGCCAGACCATCGCTGGCTTGCGGGCCGAGGGGATCCTCCCCGCCCACGGAGACGGAGGCACCCTGCCTGATGGGGCCGCCATCGCGGTGGAGGAGGCGGTCCTGCCCTTCGGTCGCTTCCACGGGGTCGACACCCTCCTAGGACCGGAGATGCGATCGACCGGTGAGGTGATGGGGATTGATGCCTCATTCGGCGTTGCCTTTGCCAAGTCGCAGGAGGCGGCCTTCTCCGGCGGGTTACCGACCACAGGTACGGCGTTTGTCTCACTCGCCGATCGTGACAAGTCGGCGGCGATTGAACCGCTCAGACGCTTGGCCGATCTAGGTTTTCGGCTCCTCGCGACCGCGGGCACGGCGCGGGCACTCGAGAGCAACGGCGTTGGAGCTGAGATTCTGCGCAAGCACCACGAGGGGCGCGGACCAGGAGGAGAACCCACGACGGTCGACGCGATCATGGCGGGCAACATTGACCTCATCGTGAACACCCCCTACGGAGTCGGCCCACGGGTTGACGGTTATGAGATCCGCACCGCCGCGGTCATCAAAGGGGTGCCGAGCATCACCACGGTTCAGGGACTCGCGGCGGCGGTGCAGGGCATCGAGTCGCTGCGAAGTGTCGAGCCAACCGTGCGTTCACTCCAGGAGCATGGGAGTACCCTCAACCAACTGAGGTCGGCACAGGCCGCTTCGAAACGATCAGGGCACCAGTCGGGGGCAGCAATGCTCCCGCCGAGTGCAAAGGAGTGCTGAACCGTGCCTATCCAGTTGCGCGCCGAGGTTCTTGACGTCCGCAAGTCGGGCGCGTACTCGGTGCTCTCGCTGACGGCAGCCGGGATGCCGGAGATGGCCCGCCCCGGACACTTCGTCACGGTGTCCATGGGGGGCGAGGAGAGCAGCATGCTGCTCCGGCGTGCCTTCGCGATTTATCAGGTGAAGTCTCGCGGCGTCTACGGAGGCACCCTTGAGCTCGTGGTTGGGGTTGAGGGTCAGGGAACAAAGTGGCTGAGCGAACGCCGTCGGCATGACATCCTCGACATCGTCGGTCCACTTGGCCGGCCGTTCATCCTGCCCAAGGAGCGGGTCCCCTGTGTGCTCGTCGCCGGTGGCTACGGTGCCGCCGGAATGTTCATGCTCGCTGAACAGCTGCGTGATCGGGGATGCCGTGTCGATGTCGTCATGGGAGCCTCCTCCGAGTCAAAACTCTTCGGCGTTCTGGAGATGAAGCGAGCCTCGTCCAAGCTCATCATCACAACCGAAGATGGTTCATCGGGTGAGCGGGGCCGCGTCACCGATGTGCTCGGCTCAGTCATCGACAAGTCAGAGGCAGCGGTCGTGTACGCCTGTGGCCCCATGGGAATGCTGTCGGCGGTCGCTGGGATCGCTGCCGAGCACCGGGCCTACAGCCAGTGCTCGGTTGAGGAGGCGATGGCCTGTGGCATCGGGGTGTGCATGACGTGCGTGCTCCCGGTCATCGGCCCCGACGGCGTGACGCGCATGGTGCGGTCATGCGTGGAGGGTCCGGTCTTCCGCGGAGATCGGGTCCGCTGGAGCGATGTGGGCACTATCCCCGCTGACGCCTTCGGCGCACCGGTCACGGAAGAGCCATGAGCCCGGCCGTCATCGGACGCGGGCCGGTGGGCTCCACCTCGGAGACTCCTCGCATGGACATGTCGACCTCACTCGGCTCCATGCACCTCGATGCACCTGTCCTCACCGCCTCGGGTTGCGCTGCGTCCGGCCGGGAGCTTGACGAGTACTTCGACATCACTCACCTCGGTGCGATCGTGACGAAGAGCATCATGCTCCATCCCCGTGCCGGACGTCCCACTCCGCGGATGGCAGAGACGCCGAGCGGCATGCTCAACTCCATCGGCCTCCAAGGCCCTGGCCTTGAAGCGTTCATCGAGACCGACCTCGCTTGGCTTGAGCAGCGCGGCGGCAGGGTCATCGTGTCGATTGCTGGCGGCTCGGTCGAGGAGTACGTGAAGATCGCCCAGAAGCTCAGGTACGTATCGGGAATTGACGCCATTGAGGTGAATATCTCATGCCCAAACGTCGAGGACCGCGGGCAGGTCTTCGCCTGCAACCCTGAGGCGGCGTCGCAGGTCATCCAGGCTGTCCGCCGTCATGTCGATCCGCATACCCCTGTCCTCGCGAAACTTTCGCCTGACGTCACCGACATCACTGACATCGCGCACGCAGTCGTGCGCGCTGGTGCCAGTGGGTTGTCCGTCATCAATACCGCCTTGGGCATGGTCATCGACGTTGATCGCATGCGCCCGGCCCTCGCGGGTGTAACCGGCGGGCTCAGCGGTCCGGCAATCCGACCGATCGCCGTGCGCTGTGTCTGGCAGATTCGCCAGGCCATGCCCAAGATCCCCATCCTCGGCATGGGCGGCATCCGCACTGGACTCGATGCACTGCAGTTCATCTTGGCTGGCGCGAATGCTGTCTCGGTCGGTACGGCCACCTTCAATGATCCGTCCGCCCCGATCCGGGTGCAACGCGAGTTGGCTCAAGCGCTGCACGAGCGAGGATTCACCTCCCTAGCGCAGGCAATCTCCTACGCCCATCGAGAGCATGACGTTCCTGAGCCACTCATGGCCGAAATCGCGGCGGCCGAGTCAGCCGAAAACTCCGAGGTGGGGGACGAGCAGGCCATCGAGGTTACGAGGATCATTCAGGGCTCGGAGGTCCATGTCAACGATGCCCATGGTGCCCACGGTGCCCGCGGTGCCCGCGGTGCCCACGGCGCCCACGATGCCCACGATGTCCACGGTGCCCAGGATGCCCACGATGGGCTCGATGACCGCAGGCCTGTGGCCGAAGTGGTGCAGATTCGACGCGATACCGCGAGCGAGCCCTTTGACCAGTACAAGGATTTCGCCGAGGCGAAGGCGGCTGACGAAAATCGCTCCGATCTTGCGCCGGAGCCGCAGTGAAGCGCCGCGTGGCGTCGCGGGCAACGACCTTTCTCACATGACCGGGATTACTGCCGGCCCCATCGCAGTCGCACTCGATGCACCGAACCTCACCGTTCTGGCCGCTTGGACCAGGGCCGTGACGCCGTACGTGTCGACACTCAAGGTGGGGTTGGAGGTGTTCTGCCGCGACGGCGCGGCATCTGTCGAGGCGGCGCGCGCAGCGGCGTTTGCCGTCACAGGCCAATCGCCAGACATTTTCCTCGACCTCAAACTTCACGACATCCCGGCGACGGTCGCGGGCGCAGCGAGAGCCGTAGCTCACCTTGCTCCCACATTCCTCACTGTTCATGCGTCCGGGGGCTCGCAGATGATCACTGCGGCAGTAGAGGCGCTCCCGGAAACGCGCATCACTGCGGTCACCGTGTTGACCTCCCTCGACGAAGAGTCGCTTGAGTCGATCGGCATGGCTGGCCCAGCGCTCGATGTGGCCGTGCGGCTCGCGGTTCTCGCAACTCGTGCGGGGGCCGGTGCCATCGTCTGCTCCCCGCGCGAGGTGGCGGCGATCCGGGCCGCGGTTTCCTCCGACATCGTGCTCATCACGCCAGGTGTGCGTCCGGCTGGCGCCTCGGACGACGACCAGCGGCGGACCGCGACCCCCGAGCAGGCGCTCGCCGATGGGGCCGACCTGCTCGTCATCGGCCGCCCGATCACCGGAGCCGCCGACGTGGGGGCGGCTGCGGCAGCACTGGCGTCCACCTGCCGGGTTGCCCTCGACGCCCGAACTGTTCGCGTCGGTCATGGGGCTCAGGTCGCTCCATGACCGTTCCCGTCCGGACTGAAGACCAGCGGGCTTCGGCATTGCTGCGGGCAATGGAGGTACGCCAGGGGCGGGCAGAGCTTCGTCGGGCGCTGAAGGCCGGTCAAATCTCTGGCGCTGACATCATCACAAGTACTGGAATGTCGGGGGAGTGGCATGGCGTTCGTGTCCGGTGGCTGCTGGAATCTCTCCCGAGAATTGGCCCGGCGCGTGCCGATTCGATCATGAGGAGGCTGGCCGTCGCAGAGACGCGTCGGCTTGGGGGCCTCACGGATCGTCAGCGCCATGAGTTGATCGAGGCGATCGAAGCATGAGCGGCGTGAGGGGGCCGCTGATGGTGGTGTCTGGACCATCTGGTGTGGGCAAGAGCACGGTTGTGCGAGCGCTCCTTGAGCGGATACCGCATGCATGGCTCTCGGTCTCGGCAACGACCCGTCCGGCGCGGCCGGGCGAGGTCGATGGGGTCGACTACTTCTTCGTCGATTCAATGGGGTTTGACGCCATGATCGCCGCTGGCGATCTTCTGGAGTGGGCAGAGTTCGCCGGCAACCGGTACGGGACTCCGCGTGGGCCTGTCGGCGAGCAACGTGCGGCGGGGCGACCGGTCATCTTGGAGATTGAGGTTTCTGGGGCCCGGCAGGTTCGGCAGGCTGCTCATGACGCCCTGCTCGTGTTTCTCGCCCCGCCATCCTGGGAGATCCTACGTGCGAGGCTCCTCGGCCGTGGTACAGAATCGCCGGAGGAGATCGCTCGTCGACTCGCCGTCGCGGAGCAGGAGTTGGCTGCGCGGGATGAGTTCGATCAGGTCGTTGTGAACACCAAGGTGCCGGACACCGTCGAAACGTTGGTAGGCTTCCTTGCATGAGTTCAGCGCGCCCTGAGGGCATTACCCACCCGTCCATTGATGCGCTCCTCGAAAAGACTGACTCTAAGTACTCGCTCGTCATTTACGCCTCCAAGCGTGCGCGACAGATCAATGCCTACTACTCCCAACTCGGCGAAGGCTTACTTGAGTATGTCGGTCCTCTTGTCGAGACCCACGTTCAAGAGAAGTCGCTCTCCATCGCCCTGCGTGAGATCGATGCGGGACTCCTTATCTCCGAGGCGGTCGAGGAGCCGGTCTGACCACGACCCCTGTCGATACCGGCGCCCCCGCCCAGGGGCGACGGTCTCGCGTCGTTGTTGGGGTAGCAGGGGGCATAGCGGCCTACAAGGCTGTTGAGGTTGTCCGCGGTCTCACAGAGGCAGGGCACGACGTCACCGTCGTCCCGACGGCTGCTGCGTTGAGATTCGTCGGCTCGGCGACCTGGGAGGCGTTGTCCGGCAACGCGGTGCACCACACTGTCTGGGATCAGGCGCACGTCGTTGCTCACGTGAGACTCGGACAACAGGCGGACCTCGTCGTCGTCGTGCCCACGACAGCCGACCTGGTCGCCCGCGCAACCCACGGCGTAGCGGAAGACCTCCTCACCAACGTCCTCCTCACTGCCCGCTGCCCGATCCTCCTCGCGCCCGCAATGCACACCGAAATGTGGGTCCACGCGGCTACACAACGAAATGTCTCGGATCTCCGTCGCAGGGGAGTCATCGTGCTAGAGCCTGCCGCTGGCCGGCTTACCGGCGCCGACTCCGGCCCAGGGCGACTGCCTGAGCCGCGCCAGATTCTGGACGCTATCGGCGATCTTCTGCGGCGGAGCCCGTCCAATGACCTAGCCGGTCGATCGATCGTCGTGAGTGCCGGCGGCACTCGGGAGCCGCTGGATCCGGTTCGGTTCATCGGGAACAACAGCAGTGGGCGTCAAGGGATCGAACTTGCCCGGACGGCTGTGTCGCGCGGCGCCTCGGTTACCCTCGTGGCGGCCAACCTTGATGCCGATCCCCCAGCGGGGGTCACGCTCGTGCGGGTGAGCACCGCCGCCGAACTGCACGCGGCGATGGTCGCGCGGGCAAACGATGCTGATGTCCTTGTGATGGCGGCGGCTGTCGCAGATTTCCGGCCCGATACCCGGGCCGGATCCAAGATCAAGAAGGAGTCGGCGGAGGCGACGCTGCGAATTGATCTGGTCCAGACCGTCGATGTCCTCGCTGATATTGTTCGAATGCGAGTGGGCGCGCGACCGATTATCGTTGGCTTTGCTGCGGAGACTGCGTCTGATGATGACGAGTTGCTGTCAGTGGCACGAGGGAAGCTCGCACGCAAGGGGTGCGACCTCCTCATCGTCAATGATGTGGGGCGGGTCGAGGTTTTCGGCGCCGCGGACAATGAGGTACTGGTGTTGGGGTGCAATGGTTCGATGACAAAGTTGTCACGTCGCTCGAAGGCAGCCGTGGCTGACGGGGTCTGGGATGCCGTCGCACGCCTGTTCACCGATCGATTGGCAGTCGACGCCTAGAGCTCAACGCTAGAATGCGACGGTTCATTGGCAATGACCGTCATGGTTGCCGTCACTATCGGGAGAAGAGTTCGTGTCGAAGCGCTTGTTCACGTCCGAGTCCGTCACCGAGGGTCACCCCGACAAGATGGCTGACCAGATCAGCGATGCCATCTTGGATGACCTCCTGCGTCAGGATCCGCGCAGCCGAGTTGCCGTCGAGACGATGCTTACGACCGGACAGGTGCACGTTGCCGGTGAGGTCACGACCGATGGCTTTGCGGATGTGATGAAACTCGTGCGCGACACCGTCCTGCACATCGGCTACGACTCCTCGGAGAAGGGCTTCGACGGATCGTCTTGCGGCATCCAGGTGTCGATCGGCAAGCAGTCACCGGACATTGCGCAGGGTGTCGACGACGCCATCGAAGAGCGAGAGGGCAAGAGCGGAGATCCGCTCGACCGACAGGGCGCCGGGGATCAAGGTCTGATGTTCGGTTACGCCTGCACCGACACTGTCGAGTTGATGCCACTGCCGATCTCGCTGGCGCACCGCCTCGCCGAGCGGCTCACCCTCGTTCGTAAGGACGGCACGCTCGGCTACCTGCGCGCTGATGGGAAGACTCAGGTCACCATCGAGTACGACGAGAACGACCGCCCAATCCGAATCGACACCATCGTGGTGTCGAGCCAGCACGCCGAGCACATCGACCTCGATAAGGATCTCGGCCCGGACATTCGTCGAATGGTGGTTGGGCCGATTCTCGAGACGATTGATCTGGATTCGAAGGACTACCGCCTACTCGTCAATCCCACGGGCAAGTTCGTGGTCGGCGGGCCGATGGGCGATGCCGGACTCACCGGACGAAAGATCATTGTCGACACCTACGGCGGGATGGCCCGCCACGGTGGCGGTGCCTTCTCCGGCAAGGACCCGTCAAAGGTTGACAGGTCTGCCGCGTACGCGATGCGCTGGGTCGCCAAGAATGTTGTGGCTGCTGGTCTGGCGACACGGTGTGAGGTTCAGGTCGCCTACGCGATCGGCAAGGCTCACCCGGTTGGTGTGTTTGTCGAGACCTTTGGTTCCGGCATCATCAGCGATGAGACGATTCAGGAGGCCGTGCTTCGTGTCTTCGACCTACGTCCAGCGGCGATCATCCGCGATCTTGACCTGCTTCGCCCGATCTATCGAACGACGAGCGCCTATGGGCACTTTGGCCGTCCGCAGGGAACGAACGAGTTGCTTGATGCGGATGATGTGATGAGTCGTACTCAGGTCGGGCCGACGTTCACCTGGGAGGGTGTCGACCGGGCAGAGGCGCTGCGCGACGTCGCTGGCGTTTAGTAGCTCGACCGGGGGCAATGATCGACGACCAACTGGCACTGGATACAGGTATACCGGCTGGCCGCCGACCGCGGGTGGGTTCGACGGTGCCGTTGGCCAAGGAGTCGCCGGTTGCCCAAGTGCGCGTGGATTCGCCGCTGCCCCACCTCGACCGGGTATTCGACTACGGAGTACCCGAATCCCACGACGAGGCTGCTCAGCCCGGAGTTCGGGTGCGTGTTCGCTTCGCGGGACGGCTCCTCAACGGCCTTATCGTCGGGCGGAGCCAAGAGAGCTCGGTGGAATCGAACCTACGGCCCATCGAACGGGTGCTGTCGCCCGAGCCGGTACTCACAGATGAGGTCTTGGCACTTATCTCAGGGGTAGCGGAGCGATATGCGGGTTCCTTCTGGGACGTCTTAAGGGCCGCAGTTCCCCCTCGGCACGCTCGCGCGGAGGCTGCAGTCACCATGACTGACGTCGCCTCGTTGGTCCACCCCCGCGAGGGTGACGCGGAGGCATGGGCGCGGTACCAGCGTGGCAGGGTGCTCTACGGACGTGCGCTCGCTGGTGGTATCGCAGGAGTGCGCGGCGTATGGTCTGCGGCGCCAGCCCATCCGTGGACAGAAGACGTTGCGGCGATCGTCCGTGCGGTGCTCTCGCGGCCGACGGGGGGAGTCCTCGTCGTCGTCCCAGACGCCTGGGATGTTGCGCAGATGACAGCATCCCTTGAGGATTGCTCCGAGACGATGGCCGTACTCACGGCAGATCTCGGGCCAGAGCGCCGATACCGGGAATTCCTGCGGGTGCTGCGGGGGGCCGTTCGCGTCGTTGTCGGGACCAGGGCCGCGGTGTTCGCGCCCGTCCGTGATTTGGCACTCACTATCGTGTGGAATGACGGAGATGAGGCTCTATGGGAGCCGCACGCGCCATATTGGAATGCTCGCGACGTTGCAGCACTACGATCCCATCTCACCGGCTGCGGCCTTCTAGTCGGGTCACCGGCCCGAAGCGTCGAGACTGAACAGTGGTGCGCAAGTGGTTGGGCACAGTCGATCTCCCCGAATCGGCAGACGCTACGAGCGGACGCGCCGGTGGTTCGCGCTCTGGAGATCCAAGACGAGGCCCGTGATGAGGCTGCCGCGTCAGCGAGGATTCCACACACCGCATGGCTGGTCGCTAAGGAGGGCCTGCGCAGCGGGCCGGTACTCATCCAGGTGGCGCGGCGCGGCTACCTACCATCGCTTTCATGCTTGGGCTGCCGAGAGGCGGCCCGTTGCTCGTGCACCGGGCCGTTGTCACTGGCAGCTGGGCGGCAGGTTGCCATGTGTGGCTGGTGTGGCAAGTTTTCGGGCTCGTGGTCGTGCCGGGGGTGTGGCTCCGGTCAGTTTCGCGCGGTGGCGATTGGAATCGAACGCACCGCCGAGGAGTTCGGACGGGCGTTCCAAGGGGAACGGATCGTGTGGTCGTCCGGCGACCAGGTGAAGCGTGCGGTGGGCGAAACCCCTGCACTGGTCATCGCGACAGCTGGCGCCGAGCCGGTGGCCTCAGGCGGATATACCGCAGTCGTGATCCTCGACGCACGCACCTCGATGATGCGTCAGTCACTTCGGGCGATGGAGGAGTCTGCTCATCGGTGGTTCTCGGCTGCGCTCCTCGCGAGACCTCGCGCGCACATCATCGTCACCGCCGATACTGGCGCGCCGGCCGTGCAGGCACTTGTTCGGTGGGACCCGTCATGGCTGGCTGCGCGCGAGTTGGGCGAGCGGGCCTCCGCCGGTATGCCTCCCGCGACCCGCGTCGCGGTGCTGCGCGGGGCTTCACAGGACATCGAGGAGGTCGGACGTGCCTTGCGGGTGACTCACCGGCTCCTCGGCCCGGTGGCAGGTAGGGCGATCGTGACCGTGCGGCGTGAGGATGGGGCGGTACTGGGCAGAGAGCTGCGCGCCATCAGCGTCGTCCGGTCGGCGAAGTCAGGGTCCGGTAAGCCCGTCACAGTAATCATGGATCCAAGAGACATCGACACCTAAGAATCGAGCCACCATCTCGCCCAGAATCCGGGCGAGATGAACGAATCGCGGGCGATTTGCCTGATTTTCGTTCGTCTCACCCAGAATCCGGGCGAGATGGGATTGCGGGCGCGATGGGAACGATGGCGGGTGACGATACTCTTTGGTTGTGGCGATTCAACCGATCCGACTTATGGGCGATCCCGTCCTTCGCACTCCGGCGGCCATAGTCGAGACTTTCGACAAAGAGTTGCGCAAGCTCGTGAAGGACCTGACCGAAACGATGCAAGATGCGCCGGGCGCTGGTCTCGCGGCTCCCCAGATCGGCGTGTCACTGCGGGTCTTCACCTACTGGGTCGATGATGAGATCGGGCACCTCATCAACCCCGACCTTGACCTGTCAACTGATATTCAAGACGGCGAGGAAGGGTGCCTCTCACTTCCTGGGCTCGCCTTCGACACGAAGCGTGCCATGAGCGTCGTGGCGAAGGGCATGAATATGCACGGAGAACCCATCGAAATTGCGGGCAGTGATCTCCTGGCGCGTTGCGTCCAGCATGAGACCGATCACCTCGATGGAATCCTGTTCATCGACAGGCTCGATTCGGAGGCCCGGCGCGAGGCGATGCGCCTCATCCGCGAGTCTGAGTGGTTCGGTGAGCCAGCCCCGGCCTTCCATGCCAGCCCGCACACCATCTCATCCCGCTGGCTGTAGGGCCACGGGTGCGCTGTGTTTTCGCTGGAACGCCATGGGTCGCCCTGCCATCCCTTGAGGCTTTGCTGGATTCCCGACATGAAGTGGTCGCTGTCGTCACAAGGCCAGACTCCGCACGCGGGCGTGGCCGCATGGTGGAGCGCAGCGCGATAGCGGAGCTCGCAGGAGTCCGGGGCATACCCGTGCTGAGCCCGATGAGCCCCAGCGAACTGGGTTTCGCAGATGACCTTCGTGCCCTCCGACCCGACTGCTGCCCGGTGGTTGCCTACGGCGCGCTGCTGCCAGCCAGCCTCCTGTCGATCCCGCGTCTCGGCTGGGTGAACCTTCACTTTTCGCTCCTTCCGGCATGGCGAGGCGCGGCGCCCGTGCAGCGTGCTGTCCTCCACGGCGACGACATCACGGGTGCAACGACCTTCGTCATTGGCCCGGGTCTCGACGACGGCCCGGTGCTTGGCACCGTCACCGAGGAGATACGCGAGGCAGATACGTCCGGTGAACTTCTCGACCGACTCGCGAATTCGGGAGCGAGACTCCTCATCGCGACCCTCGACGCGCTTGAGGACCAAGTAATCGAGGCGATGCCCCAACCCGTGGAAGGTGTGAGTTTGGCGCCAAAAATCGGCGTTGACGACGCACGAATTCGCTGGGACGAACCGCTCGTCGGGGTTGATCGCCGCATCCGCGCTGTAACTCCGGCGCCCGGTGCCTGGACCCTGCTAGGAGCCGAGCGACTCGGCGTGGGGCCGGTATCCACATCACCAGACGGCGCACCCGAGGGCCTCGATCCGGGGCAGGTCGTTGCCACGAAGTCGCAGGTGTGGGTCGGCACCGGGAGTCGTGCCGCCCTGCTTGGTCAGGTGCGTCCGGCCGGGAAACGAGACATGCTTGCCGCCGACTGGGTGCGCGGCCTCCGCGGCGAGATCGGCAGGCTGGGATGACCAGAGTCGATCCCTCCCGCGAAACTGCGTTCGCGCTCCTGCGCGCTGTTCGCGAGGACGAGGCATACGCGAACCTCGCCATGCCACTCCTCCTTCGTGCCCGCAAGCTCACCGGACGTGACGCGGGCTTCGCCACCGAACTCGGATACGGAACTCTGCGGTGGCTGGGCTGGTACGACGCAGTCCTGCAGTCGTGCATCACGAGGAACTGGGCGAGCGTCGAACCCGGATTGAAGGACGTACTGCGACTCGGCTGCCATCAACTCCTCGCGATGCGGGTTCCAAGTCATGCAGCCGTCGACTCCTCCTGCGAACTGGCCCGGCGCAACGGCAACCCGGGTTCCGCGACAGGCCGGGCCGGATTCGTGAACGCGGTCCTGCGAAAGGTGGCCGCACGCAGCCCCGAGGAATGGGTCGAGCAACTCGGAGTTGCGGGTGATGATGTCGAGAGCCTGTCGACCCGCCTTTCCCATCCGGCCTGGATCATCCGCGCGTTTCAGGATGCGCTGGGTGACCGACGCGATGAGGTGGAATTCCTCCTTGAGGCCGACAATGAGCCAGCACGACCCACCCTCGTGGCCCGGCCCGGCCGACTCAGCGCAGAAGAGCTGTGGGCGCTGCCGCAGGTGCAGCCGACCCGCTGGTCGCCCATCGGTGCTGTGCTCGTTGACGGCACCCCCGAGTCCCTGAATGTCGTTCACTCCGGTCTTGTTGGAGTTCAGGACGAAGGCAGCCAGCTCATGGCTCTGGCCCTTGCCGCCGCGGTGGTCGACCATGAGGAGCACGCTTGGCTCGATATGTGCGCTGGGCCGGGTGGCAAGGCGGCACTGCTTGCTGGCCTCGGTGCCGAGCGCGGGATCGAACTCGTGGCGGTTGAGCAGCATCATCACCGGGCGGTGCTCGTTGATCAGGCGGTCGATGGCGCGGCGAACGTGGAGGTCATCGTTGGCGATGCAACGGCTTCGCCATGGGGCAAACGAAAGTTTGATCGGGTACTTGTCGATGCACCGTGCACGGGTCTAGGAGCGTTGAGGCGGCGGCCGGAGGCACGCTGGCGCAAGTCGCCGATGGACCTAGCCTCGCTCGGCCCGTTGCAGCGGGCCCTGCTCAATGCCGCTGCCGACGCCGCGCTGCCGGGCGGGGTCATCGCCTACGTCACCTGTTCCCCGCATCTTGCAGAGACCGAGTTCGTCGTAGGCGATGTCGTTGACAGGCGCGCTGACCTCGTCATTGAGGATGCTCGGACGCTGCTACCCGGCGTCGAGGACCTCGAGGACGGTCCCTTCGTTCGGCTGTGGCCGCATCGGCATGGGACCGACGGCATGTTTCTTGCGATCATGCGTAAGCGCTGACCGTGTTCGTAAGCGCTCACGATGCTTATCCGATGGGGCCGACTAGCCTGACCCCGTGGGCGTACTGATTTCCCCGAGCGTGTTGAACAGCGACCTGTCTCGGCTCACTGACGAGGTGGGCCGGATTGCGAGTGCAGCAGATTTCGTACACCTCGACGTCATGGACAACCACTTCGTCCCGAATCTCACCTTCGGTCTACCGGTCATCGAGTCACTTTTGCGAAACTGCCCGGTTCCGGCCGACTGCCACCTCATGATCGATGATCCGGACCGTTGGGCCCCGGCCTATGCCGAGGCTGGGGCAGCGAGCGTAACCTTCCACATCGAGGCGGCTCGGAGCCCTGAAAGGGTATGCCGGGATATCCGAACCGCGGGCGCGCGCGCTGGCGTGGCAGTCAAGCCCGTTACCGATATCGATTCGCTGGCGAGACTCATGCCGGACCTGGACATGATCCTCATTATGACGGTGGAGCCGGGATTCGGTGGGCAGTCGTTCATGGCCGACATGCTGCCGAAGATCATGAGAGCGAGGCGGTTAGCAGAGTCTGCCGGAACCGATGTGTGGGTTCAGGTCGACGGTGGCATTGATGCCTCGAATATTGAGCAATGCGCGAACGCCGGAGCAAATGTGTTCGTCGCGGGGTCTGCGGTGTTTCGTGACCCCGATCCTGCGGCCATGGTCACCCGATTGCGACACCTCGCAGAGGGCGCGGTCCGATCATGACCGAGTGGGACGCCGCGATGGCCCGGGCAATCGAGTTATCGGTGGCCCCCGATGCTCCGCGCGGTGTGAACCCACGTGTCGGCTGCGTCATCATCGACGACTCCGGCGAAGTGCTGGGGGAGGGCTATCACCGTGGTGCAGGAACGGCGCATGCCGAAGTCCGGGCAATCGAGGAGGCCGGAGTCGCGGCGAGGGGCGCCACTGCGGTTGTCACCCTCGAGCCGTGCCGACACGTCGGCCGAACGGGTCCGTGCGTCCAGGCACTGGTGGCGGCGGGCGTGCGCCGGGTCGTGTTCGCCCAACCCGACCCAACTGATTTGGCGGGGGGCGGTGCAGATGAACTCCGGGCCGGTGGCATCGAGGTGATCGGGGGCGTGCTGGAGGAGTTGGCATCGCTCGTCAATCGAGGCTGGACCCATGTGCAGCGAACTGGTCGGCCCTTCGTCACGCTGAAGATCGCTGCGACGCTGGACGGCCGGGTTGCCGATGACGGAGGTGGCCCGACCCCAATCAGTGGCCCGGAGTCAGCGCGCTTCGTGCACGCATTGCGAGGTGACGTGGATGCTGTCCTCGTCGGCACTGGCACTGCCATCATCGACAACCCGCGCCTGACGGTCCGTGAGTCAGATGGACGGATCGCTGCCCGCCAGCCGCTGCGGGTGGTCATCGGCGAGCGCGACCTGCCGAGGTCCCTACGGATATTCAGTGATGAGGCGCCGACGGTTCACCTGCGAACCCGGGTGCCGACCGAGGTGATGGCCGATTTGGCGGGCCGTGGAGTCCAGCAGGTGCTCCTTGAGGGTGGGCCGAGCCTCGCTGCTGCGTTTCTCGATGCGGGCCTCGTCGATGAGGTCGTGTGGCTGCTTGCCCCTCGACTGTTCGGGGTCGGTCCGGTTGCGCTCGGTCCGATGACTGGGCCGCTCGTGGTCGATGTGCGGGAGTTCGGCCGAATCGGGGATGATGTACTCGTAAGGGGCGCACCTTGCACCCTAGAACCCTGACCAAAGGATCGCCTCATGTTCACCGGGATCGTCGAGGAGCGGGGAACTGTCGCGTCTGTGGAACCACTCACGAACGCTGAACGCATCGCCATTCGCGGGTCCGTGGTGCTCGATGATGTTCGCCCCGGGGATTCAATCGCCGTTAATGGGGTCTGCCTCACGGTTGTCGATATCGGGCCAGATTTCTTTACGGCCGACGTCATGCAGGAGACCCTCAAGCGCAGCTCGCTGGGGAGCGCTGGCGTCGGATCGGAAGTCAACCTCGAACGCGCGGCTCGGTTGGATTCTCGGCTCGGCGGTCATCTCGTTCAAGGCCATGTCGACGGCACTGGGGAGGTGCTGGCGATCGAGCCTGATCCCCACTGGACCCTCATGCGGATCTCGCTTCCTGCAGGTTTGGGGCGCTACGTCGTTGAGAAGGGATCCATCACCGTCGACGGAGTGTCGCTTACCGTCGTCACTGCTGATGACGACGGTTTCAGTGTGTCGCTCATCCCGACAACGCTGGCGGAGACGACGCTGGGCTCGCGTTGTGTGGGAGACACGGTCAATCTCGAGGTAGACGCCATAGCAAAGTATGTGGAGCGCCTGATGCAGGGAAGGCTTTTGTGATACCCGCAGACGAGATGTACCTCGAGGATCCCCGCCCTGAGCTTCCGTCGCCGCTCGCCGTTGTGCTCGACCATGTTCAGCCCACCGTCGAAGGGACGGTGCGACTGGACTCCATCGAGGAGGCGATTGAGGCAATTCGCGTCGGGAAAGCCATCATCGTCGTCGATGATGAGGATCGAGAAAACGAGGGCGACCTCATCTTCGCTGCGTCGGCGGCGACACCGGCACTCACCGCTTTCATGATCAGGTACACCTCGGGGTACATCTGTGTCGGCATGGATGGCGAGCTTCTTGATCATCTTGGACTACCGCCGATGACCGCCGTGAACGAGGATCGCAAGGGCACCGCATACGCGGTGTCCGTCGACGCCCGGGATGTCATCAGCACCGGGATATCCGCTGAGGACCGTGCCCATACGATCAACGTGCTCGCTGATTCGGCGACGGAGCCGGGCGACCTCACGAGGCCGGGTCACGTGATGCCGCTGCGTTCCGTGCCAGGTGGCGTGCTGAGGCGTGCTGGTCACACTGAGGCTGCTGTCGACCTCACCCGTCTTGCCGGGCTCACTCCCGCAGGGGCCCTGTGCGAAATGGTGAACGACGTCGGCACCATGATGAATGCGGCGGACTGTCGGTCCTTTGCTGACGAGCACGGGCTTCTGCTCATCTCGATCGCCGACCTCATCCGCTATCGCCGGCGGCACGAGAACCACGTCCAGCGTGTCGCTTCCGCGAGGCTTCCGACGGAGTTCGGAGACTTCACCGCGGTCGGCTTTCGAAGCGATATCGATGGTATCGAGCACATCGCGCTCGTTCGCGGTGATATCGGTGACGGGCACGATGTCCTTGTTCGAGTGCACTCCGAGTGCCTGACCGGAGATGTCCTCGGGTCACTGAGATGTGACTGTGGCCCGCAGCTCCAGGCGGCGCTGCGCCGCATCGCGGAGGAGGGCAGGGGGGTGGTGCTCTATGTGCGCGGGCATGAGGGCCGCGGTATCGGTCTGCTCCATAAGTTGCGCGCCTATGAGCTGCAGGATCGCGGGCGCGACACTGTCGATGCCAACCTCGAACTCGGACTACCCTCGGATGCCCGCGATTATGGTACAGGCGCTCAAATACTTGCCGATCTCGGAATCGTGAGCATGCGGCTGCTCACGAACAACCCGGCGAAGCGGGCAGGGCTTGAGGGATACGGGCTATCGATCGTCGAACGGATTCCAATCGAGGTGCTCGCAAACGAACACAATGTCGACTACTTGCGTACGAAGGTCGAACGGATGGGCCACACGATGGCACCAACTCAGCCGGCCGCTGTCGTTGAGTCGGCCCGATGAGCGGCGCCGGGGCGCCAATCGCCGGGGCGCCAGTTGTGGGTGCACGGATCGCCCTTATCGCATCGATGTGGCACACGGTCATCATGGACGGACTCATCTCGGGTGCAGAACGCGCTTGTGCACAGTCGCAGGCTACGGCGTCCCTGATCCGCGCCTCGGGGTCTTTTGAACTGCCCATCCTGGCAAAAGCATGCGCACTCTCGGGCCGATTCGACGCCGTGGTCGCGCTCGGCGTCATCATCAGGGGCGACACTCCCCACTTCGAATACGTGTGTGCGGCAGCGACTTCGGCACTCAGCGACGTCGCCCTTGACACCATGATTCCTATCGGCTTCGGCCTACTCACCTGCGATAACGAGGAGCAGGCAGTAGCACGGGCCGGCCTTGATGGATCACGCGAGGACAAAGGCGCTGAAGCCACTTGGGCGGCATTGACGAGCCTCGCAGCCCTGCGTGAACTCCGGGGCAGCGTCTGCGCCTAGGCTCAGCACGTGAAAACCTTCGATGAGCTGTATGCCGAACTTGTTCGGAAGGTCGCGCATGGTGATGAGGATTCCGGGACGGTGCGGCTGCTCGCCCAGGGTGTACACGCAGTCGGCAAGAAGGTTGTTGAAGAGGCTGCGGAGTCATGGATGGCTGCGGAGCATGAGGGACCTGAGCGGACCGCCGCGGAGATCTCGCAGTTGCTGTACCACGTTCAGGTGCTCATGCTTGCGTCAAACGTGAGCCTCGACGACGTCTACCGTCGGCTCTGAACGGCATGCTGAGGGTTGCGGTCCCGAACAAGGGCCAACTTGCCGAGCCTGCGCGAAGCATGCTGCTCGAGGCCGGGTACCTCCGGGATGCGGGGGTTCGAGATCTCGTCGTCCATGACCCGATCAACGATGTGGAGTTCTTCTTCCTGCGTCCCAAGGACATCGCGATCTACGTGGGAGAGGGCACGCTTGACGCCGGCATCACCGGCCGCGACATGCTCTTGGACTCAGGTGCCCGGGCGAGCGAACTTCTGCCCTTGGGTTTTGCTCCGTCGAGTTTTCGGCTGGCGGCGCCGATTGGCATGGTGAGTTCGCCGCTGGAGTTGGCTGGCAAGCGAATTGCTACCTCCTATGCGGGACTGTTGAACTCTTGGCTGACTGCGCAGGGCATTGAGGCACGAGTCGTCCGGCTCGACGGCGCCGTTGAGAATGCGGTGGCCCTCGGCGTTGCAGATGCAGTCGCTGATGTGGTGGCGACGGGAACGACACTCAAGCGCGCTGGCCTTGAACTCGTCGGGGAGGCCCTGCTCGTCTCTGAGGCCCTCGTTGTGCGGCGAGAGGGTGCACCCAGCGACGTTGCGGTCGACACCTTCGTTCGCCGGCTGCACGGTGTCATGGTGGCACGGTCGTACGTGCTCGTCGATTACGACATTCCGACCAGCCTCCTCGAGGAAGCCTGCCTCGTGACCCCGGGCCTCGAGTCTCCAACAGTGTCGTCCCTCCATGATCCAGCGTGGTCGGCGGTGCGCGCCATGGTGCCGGCGGCGGATGTCCATCACGTCATGGACGAGCTCTACGACATGGGCGCACGGGGGATCCTTGTCACCGACATTCACGCATGCCGGCTGTGACGCCCGGAGCTGGTGTCACCGGTGCGTCGATCATCGTGTGGCGCCGCGTTGCGTGGAACGAGACCGACGCGGCGGGTCATAACCACTTCACCGCTGTGTTCCGCTGGATCGAAGAGGCCGAGCATGTGCTCTTCCGGTCAATTGGAGTGGAAGCGACGATGATCCCCCGCATTCCACGGGTCCACTTCGAGGTCGACTACTTCGATCGACTGTACTTCGATGAGTTGATCGAGGTTCGCGTCGGCGTGACCAAGGTTGGCACATCCTCGTGCCACTTCGGTTTTGACGTGAGCAAGGCAGACGGTGGACGGGCCATCGGTGGCAGTTACGTCATCGTCCACGCCTCAGGAACTGCGTCTGGGGCAATGCCGTGGCCGGAAAGGATTCGTGAAAGCCTGACTGCGCCGACTGAAGTGACCACCGACCTTTCCGCCTAGTCCGAGGTGCTCCAGACTGACGCCGAGATTTTTTCGAGGGTCGACGTGACTGTCGAACCGTCCGCGATATCCTTATCGCGTTAATGTGACGCTCGTCAGGTAAACATCTTGTAACGACTCGCTCGTTTGCTTGAACCGGGTTGTGATCAAATGCCACAATCCGTCAACGCCGCAATCGCGGACGTATTTTTCGCATGGCAGGACCTTTGGGTTCGCTCTCAATCAGGAGGTGGCATGAGGATTCGTCTCATGGCAGTGGCGGCAGCGGTAGGCGCTGGCTCGCTTGTATTGTCCGGGTGTGTCTCGTCGGGAACAAGCAGTTCCGATGCGAGCTCAGCTCCGGCAGAGGCATCGGCGGCGGCTTCGGATGCTGCATCCGCGGCGGCACCGACCGGTGAACCGCTCGTTCTCGGCATCGTCCAGGCCGGTTCCGGCTTCATGGGTCCGATCGATACGCCCGCGCGCAACGCCCTTCTCATGGAGGTCGACGCGGTGAACGCCGCCGGTGGCGTCAATGGCCAGCCGATCACGGTTGAGTTCATCGACACCGAGACCAAGTTCGAGAAGTACGCACCTGCGGCCGAGGAAGTTATTGGCAAGGGGGCCAATGTCCTCATCGTCACCTGCGACTACGACGTTTCCTCGCCGGCCGCGCTCGTCGCGGAAGGCAAGAACATCCTCAACGTCGCGCCATGCATCGGTGACCCGATCTACGGACCTGCGGGCGGCCTCAAGCTCGGCTTCTCCATGGGCGATGGCGTCCCCGGTGAGGCTTCGGTCATGGCTGAGTTCGCGAACAGCAAGGGCTGGAAGAATGCGGTCCTGCTCAAGGACACATCCATCAAGTACACGCAAAACCAGTGCGCGGTATTCGAGAAGCGCTTCACTGAGCTCGGCGGCACCGTCGTGAAGTCCTATGACTATGTCCAAGGTGACTCCGTCAAGGAGACCGTCTCGAAAATCTCTGCGGCAGGTGCTCCTGACGTCATCATCAACTGCGGTTACAACCCCGGTGGTGGCACGGTGGCCAAGGAGATCCGCGATGGCGGCCTTGCGACCCCGATCGTCTCCGGCTTCGGCATGGACGGCGACTTCTGGGTTGGCGCCATCCCGAATCTGTCCGATTACTACGTCGTGACGTACAACGCGAAGAACGGTGACGATGCAAACGCAGCCGTCAACGATTACGCAGCGGCGTACGAGGCGAAGTACGGCGCCAAGCCGGATGTCGGTGGTTTTGTCACCGGTCCGACAACCCTCCAGGTCATCCTTGAGGCGTACAAGCAGGCTGGAAGTTGGGACGGCGACAAGTTGACCGCAGCCCTAGAGACGTTCAAGGACGTGCCGACCCTGGCCGGCCCGACCTCGTTCTCACCTGAGCTGCACATCAACGTGGGCCGCCCGATGGCGATCCTCGAGGTCAAGGACGGCAAGCTGAAGTTCATCGAGGCGATTGCCCCGGAGAAGGTCGTCTTCCCGTAATGATCGACGTGCAGTCACCCCGGTCGCGCTCCTTGAGCGTGACCGGGGTGACCCGTTCATTCGCCGGTGTTCATGCCCTGACTGACGTCAGCCTGGCGGTTTCCCCGGGCGAGGTACTTGGCCTCATCGGCCCGAATGGCGCCGGAAAATCGACGCTCGTCAACATCATCAGCGGCTACGACCTGCCCGATGCTGGGAGTGTGCACCTTGATGGCCACGACATCACCCGGGCCAAACCGCATATGCGAGCGAGGCATGGCCTAGCTCGCACGTTTCAGCACGGGCATCTCTTCAGCGGTCTGACGGTTCGAGAGAACCTCGTCGTGACCGCGATCGGTACGGGGCAGCATCGCAAGGCCGCCGGACTCACCGCGGACTCATTGCTCGATTCATTTGGATTACGCGCGCTCGCCGCGCACGCTGCCAGTTCGTTGCCGCATGGAGTGGAGCGCCGCGTCGGGGTGGCGAGGGCGTTGGCCGGATCCCCTGCCTACGTCCTGCTCGACGAGCCTGCAGCGGGTCTCAATGAGGGTGAGATCGGCGACTTCGCAGACAACATCCGGGCGCTGCGCGACGCCGGTCTCGGCGTCATTCTCATCGACCATAACGTGCGTCTCATCCTTGACGTCTGTGACCGCATCCATGTATTGGTCGAGGGCAGGACGTTGCTCGAGGGGACCCCGGATGCAGTACGCGGCAGCGAAGAACTTGTCGAGGCCTACCTCGGAAGGAGTGGCAGTGTCCATCGCTGACGATGCCCGCTTCGGGTCAAGGCAACCGGGGCGCGGTCTTCGAGTCGAAGGCCTTCAGGTGGCCTACGGCGGCGTACCGGCAGTGCGAGGCATCGACCTTGAGGTGAAGGCGGGGGAGGCTGTCGGGCTCATCGGTCCGAACGGCGCTGGCAAGTCCTCCACCCTCTTGGGCATCATGGGGGCAATTGCACGCAGCGGCCGCGTGCTCGTTGATGGTCAGGACCTTGCGGGGCTACCGCCGGAGAAGGTCGTGCGCAGGGGGGTGGCACTTGTACCCGAGGGGCGACACGTGTTCGCCGAATTGAGCGTCGCTGACAACCTGCGCCTCGGTGCCGTGGCCCGTCGAGATCGCACCGGCTACTCCGAGGCTATGGAACATGTGCTCACGCTATTTCCGATGCTTCGAGACTTCGGACATCGGCAGGCCGGGCTGCTTTCCGGAGGTCAACAGCAGCAATTGGCCATCGGCCGTGCGCTCATGAGTGACCCCGACATCCTCTTGCTCGACGAGCCGAGTCTGGGCCTGTCGCCGACGGCAGTCGACACCGTCTTCGAAGCCCTTGATGTGATTCGTGCCGCAGGCAAGGCGGTGCTCGTGGTCGAGCAGCGCGCCGAGTTCACCATTGCCTTCTGCGATCGAACGTTTGTCCTGCATGATGGAGAGATCACGTTGACCTTGAAGCCTCAGGATGCTGAGAAAGTCGACGTGCTGACGAAGGCGTACTTCGGATGACGGGGCAGTTAATCCAGTCGCTTGTCGACGCGCTCTCGGCAGGCGCGACGCTCGGTCTCGCTGCGTTGTCAATCGGCCTAGTCTTTGGAGTCATCCGTCTCGCAAACTTTGCGCAGGCGGAGATCATCACTGCGTCGGCCTACTGCCTCATCTTCACGTGGGAACTCGGCTGGTTCATCGCCGTTCCACTGTCAATCCTCGTTGCCGTCGCAATGTCACTGCTCATGGAGTTTACGGTCTTCTCTCGGATGCGATCTGCAAACCCCGCAACCTTGCTCATCGCATCGTTTGGGCTCAGTTTCCTGCTTCAGCGTGTGTATGAACTCATGTTCTCCAACAATGTTCGAACTGCTCCGGTCGCCAGTGGACTTGCACAGACGGTTGAGTTTGCGGGAGTGAGAATTCAGTTGCTGTCGGTGGCGACGATTGTCATAGCGGGGCTCCTGCTCCTCGGCCTGCATCTGTTTCTTACTCGCACCAGCATGGGTCTACAGCTCAAGGCCGCCGCCGCGGACTTCAGGACCGCCAGATTGATCGGTATCCCAGCAGGACGCGTGATCGCCCTGTCCTTCGCCCTCAGCGGCATTCTCGCCGCGGCCGTAGCGTTCGTCCTGACCGTTCAAAGTGGCGCTGTTGGGCCGACCTTCGGGGTCCAGATCACGATTCTGGCTCTCGTCGGTGCCGTGATCGGGGGAATCGACAAGATCTCAGGTTCGCTGGCAGGTGGGTTTCTCGTTGGATTTGTGACGTCGATGCTCGCGACGTGGCTCCCTCAGGAGATGAGCAACTTCAAGGATGCGTACGTGTTCGTGCTTGTTATCGGGGTGCTCCTGTTCAGGCCGTCTGGCTTGCTCATCAAGGGACGTGGGGTGGCACGCACATGAGTGAACCAGTCGGAGTGGTGAACGCCTCGGTGACGAGTTCCCCGCGTGGTCTGTGGTGTCGGCTCGGCCCACTGTGGTCGTTGGTGAGCCTGCTCGCCATCGTCTACGTCGTTACGCTCATGAACAGCTTCCTCGGCGACAGCGTTCAGGTGCAGTTGCAGTACGCGCTCGTGAACCTCATCATCGTCGTCGCACTCCAGATCTTCATCGGAACGTCCGGGGTGCTCAGCTTTGGCCATGTGGCCTTCGTAGCCGTTGGGGCGTGGACCGTAGGGCTGCTCACCATCGATCCGGAACTCAAGCGCAACCTGCTCCCGGACCTCTTCCCCTTCCTCTTCGACCTGAACGCTCCATGGCTTGTCGCCGTGGTCATCGGTGGTGTCGTCGGTGGACTGCTCGCACTCGTCGTCTCACCCGTCCTTATGCGATTGAACGGTTTGCAGGCGGGCATCGCAACCTTCGCCCTCCTCGGTGTTGTGAATCAGGTCCTCACCTACTGGTCAAGCGTCGGTCCACGGAGCGGTCAATCGATGGTCGGCATCCCTGATGTCCTGAACCTACAGACGACCATGCTCTTTGCGATGGCCGCAATCGTTGCAGCCTGGCTGTTCCAGCGGACGAGGCCCTCGAGGCTCCTGCGGGCAGCCCGTGAAGACGGAATCGCAGCGGCATCCTCAGGTATCAACGTCGTGAGCCAGCGAATCATCGTGTTTGCGGTGTCCGGCATCGTTGCCGGGGTCGCAGGCGGATTGTTCGCGTTGACGAACCGCGTGGTGCAGTCAAGTCAACTGAACATCGAGTTGACCTTCGTGACCTTGGCGATGCTCGTGCTCGGAGGCATGCTCTCGCTCAGCGGTGCGGTCATTGGCACGCTGGTGTTCAGCCTCGTCGACGTCCTGCTCGTTCGATTGCAAAATGGCGTTGAGATCGGCGCGTATGTCGTGAGCGTGCCGCAGGGTGCGAGGGCGATCATCCTCGGGCTGATTCTTGTCGGCATGCTCTTGTTCCGTCCATCAGGAATCACCGGCGGACGCGAATTTGTCTGGCCGTTGCGACGCGAACGCCCGCTTCCCGGGATGCCGCCGACGAACGAGTCCTGAGTGGGTGGTCACGACCGTCCGTGTGCGGGGTGTGAAGGATCGGCGGCCGGATCCTCCGCGGGCCCGACATGATCGGCGAGCCATTCGGCGAGCGGCTGCAAGGCCTGCCAGTCGTCTCGCACGGTCTCGATGGCTTTGCGGGATCCCATCCATGGGGCGGCGGGATAGTTGCTTGATGCGACGAGCATTCGGTTTCGGAGCAAGTCGATGCGCGGGTTGTTCGCGTCGTACCCGCGCGGCCTCGTGACGAGGGGGCGGCCGTCAAGTTCGAACCGCGAGGGTAGGACCTCAAGGATGCGTTCGAGGACGGCGCCGGTAGGCCCATCGACCGACTCCCGGTACCTGCGCAGTTGCTCCCCCTGCGGGGAGTACCACCCCGCGCCGACGATGAGCCCGCTCGCGGAGACCTGCACGTAGTATGCGATGGCGTCCTCGATCTGAACGACCGCACCCTGATGATCCTTCAGCGGAGTCTTGTCCTTGCTGAATCGGGCGTCCCGGTAGGGCCGGTAGAGGTGTGCATCGCCGAACTCATCGGACAGTTCGTTGAGGAGAGCGAGCATGGGGGTACGAACGACTCGCTCGTATTCAGCCTTGTGCTGTGACCACCAGGCCTTCGTGTTGTTGGCGCTCAGTAGTTCGTAGAACTCAAAGGTCTCAACAGGAAACCCGGTGAACGCTGTTTCGGCCTTGGTCATGCCAGAGTGTGGCATGGTCGCCAATTCAGTTCGAGCGCATGCTCGTTGCGTTGAGCGCTGCCTCGAGCTGCTGGCCCGTCTCATCGGCGAGCGCAGCGCGACGAAGGTTACGGAGGCGCTCGGCGGAGCGCGGATCACCAGCGAGGATGGGCACGGCCCCCATGAGGGAGTTGAAGTTCTTCAGTCCGTTCGCATGCGTTGAACCGTAGCCCTTCACCACCTGCTGGCACACGATAATCTCGGCTGCCAGAGCGTAGTCGGAAGATGCGTGTGCCCGCGCCAACCCAAGCCAAGTGTCTATTTGCTCCTGCTCCTCGCCGAAGCGCAGTGAGCGACGCCGGATTGGCCGCAGGCGAGCGAGGATGTATAGGGTCGTGAATCCCCACACTGACGTGGTCTGGATCTTGAGTCCCTTATGGGTGACCTTGTAGATGATGACGTTCATCACCTTGGAGCGAAGGAGCCAGCGGCCGAGGGCGGTCGGGAGGGTGTCGCTGATCTCCTCGACCTGCGGGTGGAGGAACTCTCGCACCTGCATGACTTGCGAATCTGCGACCCGAGCCTCCTTGCCCACGCGGTCAAAGCGACGCCGACGGGTCTTGTGGAAAGCGACTCGGATGGTGTCCTCGTAGGTCATCCACAGGGCCGCATATCGGGCAGCCTCGGAGGTGAGGATGTTGCTGCCGTCGCCGTGTACCTCGAGAGCGGTAACGGAGGCGATGCGATCGAGATACTCGTTCGCGTAGTCGATGTCCTGGTACTCGGCGGTGCGCTTGACGCCATTGACGAGCATGAACCGCGCCTCTGCCGGAAATTCAGCGCCGATGCGAGATGCTTGGACTTGCAGGCGAGATCCAACGAGCGATCCGGGGTTTTCGATGGCTCGCTGCACCTCGGCCGGATCCGGGCCCTCTCCGGGGACGTCAGCTGGGCGCGCCCCGATCATGATGTCGATCGACTGACCTGCCGGCTTCGCCGCAACCGTGAAGCCCTCGGAGAAGGCGAGAAGGCTGGGCTCGACTCCCTTACCGCTGGCGCGGATGGCCTCCTCGAACTGCTCTCGGGTGAACGGCAGGACCCCCGCGCCCGCGATGGCGCCGAGGAGCACGGCGCTGATGACGCTGCCGGTGTCCTGGGCGATCCTCGCGAAGTCCCCGCGGATGAATCGCTTCGACGAGGCGAGGGCTGCTTCGATGAGTCGGCTTGAATCGATGCGACCGTCACCCATCGCCGTGCGTTCGGGCATGGCGTAAGTGCGGCTCGTTGAAGCGATAAGGGTCGTGCGATCGGGAGTTGAAAATCCTCGCTGGATTGAGCGGCCAGCTTCCATGAGTTCCGAGGCAACGACGATGTCGACCTCGCCGGGGGTCGGCATGGTGCTGAGAACTGGCTCCGAATGGCACTCTGACCCGGAGAACTTTGGGAAGAGTTCGACGTAGTACACGGTCGCCCCGGTGCGCTGCGCCACCCCGGGTACGGACGTGCTCTGCGCGTAGTATCCGCTCGCCTCGGCGACGGCGACAAGCCAGTCGGAAAGGACGCCGCCGCCTTCACCGCCCATGGCCAAGATTGCCATGGTGATCGGTCGTAAGCGCACCGTGGTGCTTGGGAGGCTCGTCGTCGTTGCGGTCATCTAGGGCTGCCCTCAGGTGAGATGGTTGCGGATCATAGGTCTGCGTCGATGCCGGCGAGCCGGCGTTCGATCCCTCGCTGCAAGAATCCGATGTAGCGATGGCGGAGCGTCGTTTTCATCCGGTCCCAGCGACTCGGGTTCGTGATGATCTCTGTTCGGTAGAACGACGGGCACAGGGCCGCGGCATGTGCGTTCTCGCCGCAGAGCCCGCAGCCAACGCAACTGTCGAGCACCGTGGCGATTGGGTCTTGCCGCATCGGATCGGGGTTAGGTCCGATGGTGAGCGACGGGCAGCCCGAGATTCGGATGCAGGAGTGATCTCCGGTACAAGTTTCTGGATCGACGCCGAAGCGCTCGCGGACGACCCGCTTACCCTCCTTGATCTGCCGAGCGATGATCGGCTTCTCACGCCTCGTTTTATTGAGTGTGCACTCGCTCTGGGCGATGATCACCTTCGGGCCCGGCTCTGTCGAGGTGAGTGCCTCCTTAAAGAGATCCCGCATCTCGTCGACCTTGAAGGTGTTCGTCATTGTCCGTGACCAGCGGACCCCGACACCCCGCACCGCCTTCTCGATCGAGTGCTTCGTTGATCTCAGGGGATTGTCCGCTTGTGAAGAAAGCACGTCCTGGCCGCCGGTGGCCGCACTGTACGCATTGTCAACAATGACGAGGAGTTGGTCGTTTTCATTGAATACGGCGTTCCCGACTCCGCTCGTCAGCCCGTTGTGCCAGAAGCCGCCGTCACCCATGATCGCAATGGGACGACTACTCGTGTCTTTACCGTTGAGGGCTGCGGCGCCTGCGGAGCCGAGGCCGTAGCCCATGGTCGTTGCCCCGATATTGAACGGGGCATTGATCGAGAACAGATGGCAGCCGATGTCGGCGCTCACATGATGCTCGCCAACCTCCCGTTGCGCGAGAGTGAGGGCCGCAAAGATTGGCCGCTCCGGGCAGCCGGTGCAGAATCCGGGAGGACGTCCCTGAACAAGATCGGGTGCAATGCGCTCCGCGTACGGACTACGAGGGTCGGTTGCGGGGAGGGTCGAAGTTGGGAGTCGATCCTGGTCGAGGAGTTCGGGGGCATACTTCTGGACGAAGGCGAGCACCCCCTTCGTCACGGCTGCGGGGGTGTACTCGCCGGCGACCGGCAGGAGGTCCTTGCCATGCAGCTTCGCGGTGGCATCGGCGCGGCGCAGGATCGTCTGGATATTCTGCTCAATGAAGTCCGGCTGCCCCTCTTCTACGAGCAGGACAGCCCGCTTGCCCGCGCAGAAACCGGTGACCTCGTCGTCGATGACCGGGTAGGTGACGTTCATGACGTAGAGCGGGACTGAGCTGTTGCCGAACGGATCCGACAGCCCGAGGAGCTCAAGAGCCCGGTTGACATTGTTGTAGAGGCCCCCCTGCAGAATGATGCCAAAATCCCGAGTGCCCGGGGCGACATGCTCGTTGAGCTTGTTGTCCTTGATGAATTGAACCGCTGCTGGCCATCGCTTGTTTACCTTCTCCTGTTCGTGCAGGAAACTGGCAGGCGGGAGCACGACCCGGCTGAGATCGCGCTTGGGATGCTCAAGAGCGTCGGCGATCGTGAACGCTGGCTTCCTGTTGTCCTTCGCGATGAAAGAGCCGTGCAGGTGACAGGAACGCAGGCGCAATTCGAGGATCACGGGTGTGTTGCTTACCTCCGACAACTCGAACCCCTTTTCCACCATGTCGACGATGGCCGTGAGATTCGGGCGGGGATCAAGGAGCCACATCTGCGACTTCATAGCGAATGCGTGGGTGCGCTCCTGCATGATGCTCGCGCCCTCGCCATAGTCCTCACCGATGATGATGAGGGCGCCGCCGAGGACTCCGCCCGATGAGAGATTGGCGAGCGCGTCTGACGCGACGTTGAAGCCGACAGTCGACTTGAAGGTGATCGCTCCACGAAGGGGATAGTGGACCGACGCGGCGAGTGATGCGGCGGCGGTCGCCTCGGATGCGCTGTTCTCGAAATAGACCCCGAGTTCATCGAGGATGTCCTGGGCATCGCCGAGAACGTCCATGAGGTGCGAGATCGGGGCCCCCTGATATCCACCGACGTACGAAACCCCGGACTGGAGGAGGCCCTTGGTGACGGCGAGGATTCCCTCCCCGCGGAACTCCTCACCATCCCGAAGCCGGAGCTCTTGGACCTCGGTGGCGAATGAACGCTCAGCCATGATGCCTGCCTCTCACAGTTCGTGCGTCGATGTTCGTGCGAAGGGTGGTGACGATCATCATCCCTACTTCCGGGTGAGACAAGGTGCTTGCTGTGTGGGTTCCGTCACCGCTCATCAAGCCCAGCGAGGATGGTGCGCGTCACTTCGGCGGTGTCTGCGGTGCCCTGGAGGTCGGCGGTACGTGTTGCTGGGAGCAGAAGTGAGGCCTCAATTGAGCGCATGATGGCTGCCGCGGGCTCCGGATGGCCGAGGTGCTCGAGCATCAGCGCACCTGACCAGATGGCCGCGACGGGATTTGCGATCCCGCGCCCAGCGATATCAGGTGCGGATCCGTGCACGGGTTCGAACATGGAGGGGAACAGTCGCTCCGGATTCAGATTTGCCGAGGCCGCGACGCCGAGACTGCCCACCGTGGCAGCCGCGAGGTCGGACAGGATGTCGCCGAAGAGATTTGAGGCCACGACGACGTCGAATTCATGCGGACGCTGCACCATCTCGGCAGCGAGGGCGTCGATAAGGACCTTGCGCAGAGTGGTTCCCGGATAGTCGGTGGAAACCTCCGCGACAACTTCATCCCAGAACGGCATTGTGTGGATGATCCCGTTGGACTTCGTAGCCGACGTGACGTGGCGGCGGCGTTTGGCCGCCTGGTCGAAGGCGAATCGCGCCACCCGCTCGATACCGACTCTCGTGAAGATGTTTTCCTGGAGTGCGAATTCACGCTCGGTGCCGCGTCCGTATCGGCCACCGATCTCCGAGTACTCGCCCTCGGTGTTTTCCCGAACGATGACCATATCGACGATTGCGCCTTCAGGAAGTCTGACCCGCGGCTCAACTCCTTCGAACTGACGTACCGGCCGAAGGTTCACGTACTGGTCGAATGCTCGCCTGATGGGGATGAGGAGTCCCCAGAGGGACTCGTGGTCGGGAACGTCGATGCGACCGACGGCCCCGAGGAAGACCGCGTCATGCTGGCGAAGGCGCTCGATGCCGTCGACAGGCATCATGGTGCCCGCCTGGACGAGGTGGCCGCAGCCCCAGTCGAGCCACGTCCAGTCAATACGGATCCCAGACATGGCACCTGCTCGCTCGAGGACCTGTGTTGCCGCAGGCAGCACCTCGTTGCCAATGCCGTCGCCAGGGATTGCGGCGATCGTGAGCGTACGGTCAGCCATGGGCGGGTCCACCTTGGCCGATGTCCTGGTGGCCGCCGTGTGCGTCCATTGCCTCCTCCGCGTGCAGATCGAGGGCGGCGATCATCGGGAAGTCATTGAAGGAGAACAGGCAGGCATCTCCCTCGGGATCGTCGTTGGCGTGCTCATGCCAAGCCCAGGACGGTACGCAGAAGATGTCGTGCTCCTTCCAATCAAATCTGCGGCCGGCGATGATGGAGTGGCCACGTCCTTTCGCGACGTGGTAGATAACTGATCCGGTATGTCGATGTGCAAGGGTCGCTTGAGATGGCTGGAGCAACTGCATATGGGCGCCCATGGTCGGCATGACTGATCCACCCGTGTGCGGGTTCACGTATTCCATGATCACGCCGTCGTACGGGGTGCCCTCGCTCACTCTCGCGAGGTTGACGAGGGCGTCATAGGTGCGATCCCATGGGTAGGCGAGCAGGGGAGAGTAGCGCTTGGTCCACGGTCGGCCGTCAGGCTTGAGGATGCCGCTGCCGTGCTCGAGAAGCGAGGTGTTCACGACCTTGCCGGGGATCTGGTGAAGGTCCGGGTGCACCTCGTAGAAGTTCGAATCGAGGGCATTGACGAGCGGAATATCCAGGCCGTCCTGCCAGATGACCTGCGTGGACGATGACTCATTGCCGTGCTCGTGCCAAGTGCCCTTCGGAGTGATGGCGAAGTCATTCGGGCCCACCTTCAGGCGGTCTCCATTCACGATGGTCCAGGCACCCTCACCCTCGATGACGAAGCGAAGGGCCGCGGCGGCATGGCGGTGCGCGGTCATCGATTCACCGGGGTTCATGATCTGCAGGCCGCTGTAGAGCAGTCCGACGGCAGCGGAGACATCACGGCGCTCATCATTGACGAGGTAGACCACCCGCCGCCCTGCGTCATCTCCGGTGACGAGGGTCGCTGACTCGATGACAAGCGGGCGGAGTTCCTCGTAGCGCCAGTGCATCGGGATGGAGCGGGGCTGGGGAAACCAGGGCTCGATCTCATTCGCGACGGTCCAAAGGGCGCCGGAGCCATGCTTCGAAAGACGCGCGTAGTACTCCTCGAGTTCCGGGGTCGACTGCACCTTGGAGCGGCCGATGACGTCCTCGATCATGTGATGTCCTCCATCATCGCCTTCCGCTGGACCTCCCACGAGCCCCCAAGGACTGCAGTTTCTCCAGCACGGGGAATATTGATCGAATGCTAGTGTTCGGGCCGACGGAGGGCGACTGTGAACCCGAAGAATTGAGGTGACGTCACGTGATCCATTACGCGCGGTTCACCGCTGCTGCAGTTCAGGCGGCGCCCGTTTACCTCGATACTGCGGCGACCGTCGAAAAGGCCTGCGGGCTCATTGCCGAGGCAGCCGAGAGCGGCGCGCGACTCATCGTCTTCCCCGAGGTGTTTGTCCCGGGATATCCCTACTGGAATTGGACGATGACCCCGGGCAAGGGCAGTCCGTGGTTCGAGCGCCTGTTTCGGTCCGCCATCGATATTCCGGGCCCCGAGGTCGATGCGCTCCGTGCTGCCGCTCGGGGTGCGGGAGCGCAGGTCGTCATCGGAGTGAACGAGCGCGACCCGTTCTCGATGGGGACCCTCTACAACTCGCTCCTGTTTATCGGGGGTGACGGAGAGCTGCTGGGGGTACATCGCAAACTCGTGCCCACGTGGGCGGAGAAGCTCACCTGGGCCGGTGGCGACGGAAGCTCACTGCGGGTCTACGACACCGCGACGGGACGGATCGGGGGCCTCGCTTGCGGGGAGAACACCAACACCCTCGCACGTTTCACGCTCCTCGCTCAAGGTGAGAACGTGCACTGTGCGACGTACATCTCCCTGCCGACCGCGCCACCTGACTACGACATGGTCGAGGCGATCAAGGTTCGAGCCGCGGCGCACTCCTTCGAAGGCAAGGTTTTCACGGTCGTCGCCTGCTCATCGATCAGTCCGGAGATGGTCGATCTCGTCGCTCACGATGATGAGTCCAAGGCCATGCTCGAACGGAGGAACTCGGCATTCAGTGGAGTATTCGGCCCAGACGGCCGGCTGATAACTCAGCCGCTCATCGATGTTGAGGGCATCGTCTACGCCGATATTGACCTCAACAAGTGCATCCAACCCAAGCAGATGCACGACATCATCGGCCACTACAACCGGTTCGACGTGTTCCAGTTGCACGTCAACCGGACCCCCCAGTCGCGGGTGGTGTTCACCGAGACCATTGAGCGACCCCTGAACACATCACCAAGTGCGCCAGCACTCACCGAGCCGTAGTCGACTGCGCCAAAGGAACCTGTGACGAACCCGTCCCAATCCCAACCCGATCACCAAGGAGCGACATGCGATTCGTCACCTTCAGCACGGCACCAGATGGCCCGTCAATCCTCGGGCTCGTGACCGGGGAGGATGTCGTCGATCTCCGGGCGGGCCTTGAGGGCCTTGTTGACGTTCCGGTTCGCCTCATCGACTACGTGGCTGCAGGACCCGAGTTACATGCGCAGGTGGCGTCTGCGGTAGCGAAGAAGGGGACATGGCCCGACGGCGTCACCTTTTCACTTGCCGGCGTCACCCTGCGGGCGCCACTTCGCCCCGGAAAGGTCGTCGGAGTCGGGCTCAACTACGTCGAGCATGTCGAGGAGTCGAGTCGGACCCTGGACACTGCCAAGGAGCTCCCGACCCGTCCGGTGCTCTTCAGTAAGCCGGGCACTGCGGTGGTGGGCCCGGGGGAGCCGATCCAGCACAACGCGACGATGACCGAGCAGCTGGACTGGGAGTGCGAGCTTGCCGTGGTCATCGGGCGGCCGGCCCGCAAGGTCCCGGAGTCCGAGGCCCTCGACTACGTGTTTGGATACAGCATTATCAACGACATCAGCGCCCGCGATCAACGACGTTCGGGCCAGTGGTTCTTCTCCAAGGGCCAGGACAGCTACGCGCCTTTTGGGCCGATGATCGTCACGACGGATGAGATCACTGACCCGCATACCCTTCGGCTCACCTTGACGGTGAACGGCGACCAGCGGCAGGACGGCAACTCGCGCAACATGCTCTTCAAGATCCCGACCCTCATTGCTGACATTACCTCCGGGGTCACCCTAGAGCCTGGGGATGTCATTGCAACCGGGTCACCCCAGGGTGTCGGAGCGGCAATGGACCCGCCGACCTTCCTCCAGCCGGGCGATGTTGTGGCGTGCACGATTGAAAGAATCGGCACCCTAACGAACCCGGTAGTAGCAGTAAACTAACGCCAGCAGCGCCCAGCACCCTCAACGTCACGACAACCAACCCCAGCGTCATTTGAACCAGAATCCGGCTCAAATGGCCGAAAAATTGGTCATTTGAGGGTCATCTTGGTCATTTCGTCCAGGACCACTCCGTAAGCTCCGTTGATTGTCCCGGACACTGCTCAGCAGTCCGCCGCTACGAACCGCGAGCTATCCAGGCGTCGATGTTGTCGGCGGCCTCGGCGAGCGTGGTCGAATCGCCGTGGCCGGTGTGGACGACCGTGTCGCGTGGCAGGACGAGAAGCTGGTCCCGAATCGAATCTATGAGGGTTGCGAAGTCGCTGAATGACCTGCCCGTCGCACCCGGCCCGCCGGCGAACAGGGTGTCTCCGCTGAACAGCACACCGAGTTGCGGTGAGTAGAAGCAGCAGGCGCCCGGGGCATGGCCGGGCGTATGAACTACCCGGATCTCCGTGCCGGCGACGGTGATGACCTGACCGTCGGTGAGGGTTCCGGTGAAACGCCGAGTGGGGTGGGTGAGAACCCAGATGGGCTCATCCGCCGGGTGAAGGAGGATCGGGGCCCCGGTAGCGTCGGCCAACTCGGGGGCAAACCGCACGTGATCGTCATGCGCGTGAGTGCAGGCGATGGCAATGACTCGCCGACCTGCGATGACCGACAGGATCGTGTCCAGGTCATGTGGTGCATCTATCACCAGACATTCGAGATCATCGCCGATGACCCATACGTTGTTGTCGACGTTAAATGTCACGCCGTCCAAGGAGAAGGTGCCGGACGTAACCGCGTGGTCGATGCGGATGGTCATGGGAGGAGCACCACCGAGCGCAGCACATCGCCATCATGCATCTTCGAGAACGCGTTCTCGATTGAGTCGAGGGCGATCTCTTCGGTCACGAACCGGTCGAGGGGGAGCCGGCCTTGAAGATAAAGGTCGATGAGCATCGGGAAGTCTCGACTGGGTAGGCAATCCCCGTACCAACTGGACTTAAGTGACCCGCCACGGCCGAACACGTCAATGAGTGGCAGGTCGATTCGTTGATCGGGCATCGGTACTCCGACGAGTACGACGGTTCCGGCGAGGTCACGTGCGTAGAACGCCTGGGTCCAGGTTTGGGGCGTCCCGACTGCGTCGATGACGACGTCGGCTCCGAATCCATTGGTGACCTCACGGATGGCCTCGACCACGTCGCATTCCTTCGCGTTTACGGTGTGGGTGGCCCCAAACTCTCGGGCGATGTGCAATTTGCGGTCGTCGATATCGACGGCGACGATGCGGGTTGCGCCGGCGAGGGTTGCGCCTGCAATTGCTGCCGCCCCGACTCCGCCGCATCCGATAACGGCGACTGAGTCACCGCGAGTGACGCCCCCGGTGTTGATGGCGGCTCCGAGCCCGGCCATGACACCGCAGCCGAGCAGGCCCGCCACCGCCGGCGGAGCAAGGGGACTCACCTTGGTGCACTGGCCGGCGTGAACGAGGGTCTTCTCAACGAAGGCGCCGATGCCGAGCGCTGGCGAGAGGGGCGTACCGTCCTCCAGACGCATCTTTTGTGTCGCGTTGTGGGTCGCGAAGCACAGGTGCGGCTTGCCACGGAGGCAGGCGCGGCATTGCCCGCACACGGCCCGCCAGTTGAGCACGACGTAGTCGCCGGGCTGAATGTCAGTGACACCTGCTCCGACCTCCTCGACGATTCCGGCTGCCTCGTGGCCGAGGAGGAACGGGAAGTCTTGGTTGATGCCGCCCTCTCGATAATGCAGGTCGGTATGGCAGACGCCACAGGCTTGAATCCGAACGACAGCCTCGCCTGGGCCCGGGTTTGGGACAATGATGGTCGCGAGTTCGACCGGTGCGCCAGCGCTCCGTGCTATCACGCCTTGAACTGAATGAACCATGATGCCAATGCCCCTTCTGTTCGCCGAGCCCGCAGCGGCGCCATCGGCTTGAGTCATGAGTATCTCAGTGGGCCGGCGACTGAGTCAGTCGATGATGATTCCGCGGCGAAGTCGCATGATCGGGGGAAGTTGTCCAGCACAGACAATCGCGAGCAGGACATAGACGACGGCCCATGAACCCGACCACTGGAGAACGATGCCAGTCAGCAGGGGACCGAGTGCTGCGACGAGAAAGGTGACGGAGAATGCCATGGCAGTCAGGCGGGCTGAGGATGCGGCGTCGCGCGAATACTCGCTCAGCATTGCGAGGGCGATCGTGAACCCGCCACTATGCGAGAGCCCGAAGGCCATGAGAACGACGATGGGGAGCGCGTTCGGCGCGACACCAATGAGAAGGAGTGCTGCAGTCGACACAACAACAGTCGAGGCGAACAGGGTGCGACGTGCGGAGATGCGCTGGGCAATCGGCGGCAGGAGGAGCGCCGCCACGATCTGGGCAACCGAGAACAGGCCGAAGAGAACGCCGCCCTCGATCGGAGTCCAACCGCGATCGTCATATGAAGGCGCGAGCCAGGCGATGGCACTGTAGAAGACGACGGAGTTCAATGTCAGGTAGGCGGTGAGGGCCCAAGCGTTCGCATCACGCCACGGTAGGGCTCGCAGGCTCACCGAGCTCTGTTCGTTGCGGGGGCCATGGCTGGGCAGGTAGGGCTTCTCGACGATCGTCCACAGGAGCCATGCCAAGGCGGCTGGAATGGCCCACACGGCGAGGGCGATCGTCCATGAGCCGGTGAGCTCTGCGATCGGGACGGTGAGCGCCGCACCGACGGTTGCGCCCGTGAACATAGAGGCTGTCCAAAGACCGGTGGCCATCCCAAGTGAGTCAGGAACCTCTTCCCTGATGATCCCGGGCACTAAGCCCGCGGCAAGGGCGATGCCGATTCCGGCGAGGAGGGCGGACACTGGCAGCACACCAGGTGTGCCCCCCGCGAGACGGGTGCCCATTGCGATGACGAGAAGTGCCATGGCGAGCCATACGGTCTGCGAGCGGCCGAGTCGGCGCGAGATCGCCGGCACTGCGAGGGCGAACGCCCCCATGGCTATGACGGGCAGGGTGGTAAGTGCTCCGACCGCGATGTCGTTCATGCCGGTCGCCCGCTGAATGTCGACCACGACGGTCGGAACACTTGTGAGTGCAGTCCGCAGATTGAAGGCAACGAGCGCGATGGCGGAGAGCAGCAGAATTTGCTCGCGCCGCATTGAGGTGGCCGTCACGGCGCAATTGTTGCGGCGTAGGCTCAAGCAATGGACGTAGGGGGTGGCGAATCTCCCGGAGGTGGACGCACACTTGCAGGCCCGGCCTTCCCGAACGATGACGGAAGTGCTGATCACAGACTCCGTGAGTTGCTTGCACTGCAGCCACCTTCGGCCATCGAGCCTGCGGCAATCGAGCTGCTACGCCCATGCCGCCTGCTCGTGGCGGTCGTGGCAGTCGTCGATGAGGTCGACGACGCCGGGGCCGACAAGGGGAGCCACATGGCGGTGGTGTCCATGATTAGCGCTGCGGGACACAAGGGTCTCCTCGCGTTCACTGGACTGGACTCGATGGCTCGCTGGGATCCTGCGGCAAGGCCGGTTCCGGTGACGGGCGAGGCTGCGGCGCAGGCTGCGTTGGACGATGGCGCGCAGGCGCTCGTCATCGATGTCCTCGGTCCGGCCCGCGTGGTTGTCATGGGGGCAGACCTCGCCAACCTGGCTGCGACCTCATCCAGGCCGTCCACCGAGCGCACAGTCGAGACGTCATTGAGGTGATCCCGACAAAGAAGTCGGATTCCCGTGTCGCCATATGTTCTGGTACTCTCCACACTGATTGACTCGGCCTTCGTGGTCGGGTCGCGCAAGCGGAGCCTCGGCTCCCACCCACGAATCGCCCTGATGCAGGAGCAACAACCTGGTTGTTGCATGAGGTTCGTTGGGTCGCGAGTGTGGCGAGCGTCCTTTTGGGACGTTTGCGACGCGATGCCGAGACCTCTGTGCGCGCTGCGACAGGGGTCTTCGTGATTCCTCGGGTAGATCGCGTCCCATCACCTCGAGCAAGGAGCCGCCATCAGCGTCGAGCCAAGGATCAATGACCGGATCCGCGTGCCTGAGGTCCGACTCGTCGGACCAAATGGCGAGCAGGTGGGGATCGTCCGCATCGAGGATGCGCTCCGCCTTGCCGTAGAAGCGGACCTAGACCTCGTCGAGGTGGCTCCGATGGCGAAGCCTCCGGTTTGCAAGCTCATGGACTTCGGGAAATTCAAGTACGAAGCTGCCATGAAGGAGCGTGAGTCCCGGCGCAACCAAACCCACACGATCATCAAGGAGATGAAGCTCCGGCCGAAGATCGATCCGCACGACTACGAGACGAAGAAGGGTCACGTCGAGCGGTTTCTCAAGGCCGGCGACAAGGTGAAGATCACGATCATGTTTCGAGGTCGCGAGCAGAGCCGACCGGAGCTCGGCCTTCGACTTCTCGGCAAGTTGGCGGAGGATGTCGAGCCGCTTGGCTCCGTTGAAGCCACGCCGAAGCAGGACGGACGCAACATGATTATGGTTCTCGCCCCGCATCGCCGTAAGGCGGAGTCGGGGAAGGCCCGTGAGGATGCCGCGACTGCCGAGTTCGGAGAAGTCGTGGCCGAGGCCGAAGCCGAGATCGTCGTCGAATCCTGATCGTCCTACCCGCCCCACCCAACCTAGCGAGGAATGTCATGCCGAAGCAGAAGACCCACAGCGGTGCCAAGAAGCGATTCAAGGTGACCGGCTCGGGCAAGATCACCCACGAGCAGGCGAATCGTCGTCATCTCATGGAGTCGAAGTCGAGCAAGCGCACCCGCAGACTTGAGTCGGATGCCATGGTGGCCCCGGCTGACATGAAGAAGGTCAAGAAGCTCCTCGGCCGCTAGCCGACCCCGCCGTTACCCGTGGCATTCCGCCCACTTTTTTCAGGAGATCGACATGGCACGCGTTAAAAGAGCAGTCAATGCACAGAAGAAGCGTCGCGAGATCCTCGAGCGCGCCAGCGGTTACCGCGGCCAGCGTTCGCGGCTCTACCGCAAGGCCAAGGAGCAGGTCACTCACTCGATGGTCTACGCGTACGCCGACAGGCGCACGCGTAAGGGTGACTTCCGTCGCCTGTGGATTCAGCGAATCAATGCCGGGGCGCGGGCAAACGACATGACCTACAACCGGTTCATTCAGGGACTCAAGGTTGCCGGCGTCGAGGTCGATCGTCGAATGCTCGCAGAGCTGGCCGTGAACGACCCGGCGGCATTTTCGGCGCTCGTGGCCGTGGCCAAGGCATCCGTTCCCGCAGCGTCCGCCTGAATCACCCATTGACTCAGCTGCTCGCATCGCGGCGATCCCCGAGGGTCGCCGCGATGCGGCATTTACGGACTAGGTCCGGGCGACGTGAAGCAGGAGCTTTCGCTGTCGAAGGACCTCAGGCCGTTCGGGAGGCGGTGTTGCATGCCCGACGACTGCGGACGGTTTACGCGACTACCGATGCCTGTGAGCGATTCGCCGAAATCATCGTGGGCGCGCGAGCGAATGGCGTCGAAGTTGTTCTTGTCACGGATGACGTGATCGAAGCCATGACCGAGACACGCGCCCCGCAGGGGATCATGGCGGTATGCGATTTCGTTGACCAGTCGCTTGATGACGTCGTTCGATTCGACATCAACAGCGCAGTGGTCTTGGAGTCCGCGTCCGATCCGGGCAATATCGGAACCATTATCAGAACTGCTGACGCCGCAGGCGCCAGCGGCGTTGTCCTCACGAAGGGTTCGGCCGATCCCTTCGGGGGCAAGGTTGTCAGGGCAACCGCAGGGTCGATCTTCCACCTGCCCGTCGTTGACGACGTTGACGTGCAGTCGCTGGTCGCACGAGTATGCGCCACCGGCATGACCCTCGCCGTGGCGACTGGTGACGGCGAGAGCGACGTCTTTGAGTGGCTGGAAGAGGCTCCTCACTCGATCTGTTGGGTATTCGGCACGGAGGCCCACGGAGTGAGCGATGAGATGAGGGCGGTGGCCGATGTACGGGTGCGAATCCCGATCGTGGGCCGGGCAGAGTCGCTCAATGTGGGGGCGGCCGTCGCCGTGTGCCTGTTTGCCGATGTTGCTCGTCGGCATGGAAGACTGAAGTCATCCAACAATGACCCGAACCGCTGAATGGAGGCCGCAATGTCGTACGTCACGCTCCCCATCTTCGACGAGACCGGCTACGTCGTCGTCGACTCATATGATCAAGATCAGGACCCGAATGAGTGGAATGACCTCATTTACGTGGACTGGAAGTCCTCAGGAGATACGAGATTCTCTCCGATTGCGAGTGCATACGGTGCCATCGAATGCGACGGATTCTGGAATCACACGCCAGCGAAGACCGATAAGGACGGTGTGTGGGTACCGGAGAATGTCGAGCGAGCCCCGCGGCTGACTGAGCGGGCCATGGAGTCAGGCGCGAATGTCGGACGTTGCCGGGTGATCGAGTTGCAGCCGAATACGTACGCCGATGCGATCTACAACCTGCACCGTGATGACAACAACCGGCTCAATGTTGAGGGCACCGGCTGGATCGTCCGCGCCTTCTTCAACCTCACTGATAATCCCGACTCGATGATGATTCTGCGTGGAGATAAAGACGATCCGGCGACCGAGATGCGGGTGCCGCTGCCTGCCGGCGCACAGGTCGTCATCGATACGCAGCGTCTTTATCACGCGGTTTGGCACCCAGGCCCCGAGCCGCGGTACTGCCTGATCACTTCCCTTGAATCCGGCCCCGAGCTGGACAGCTGGATCGGCACCCGAAACCCGGTCTCAAGGATCGAGTCGCCGGCGATTGATCCGGTGATGGCGCAGGAGGCTTACGCGGCTGTAGAGGTGAAGAGGGCGGCGCGAGCGGCAGCCATCGCAGCCCAGGGTAAGGACCCGAGGTTCGGAGATGGAAGCATGGCTATGGCCGAGGACGCAGGGGATGCCGGTATGGAGGTTTTGAGCGAGGCATGAGCGAGACCACCGTTCCCTACGAGGCTGTACTCGACGAGCTCGAAGCTGAGGCCATCCACATCTACCGGGAGACTGCCGCTGCGTTTCGAGATCCGGTGCTGCTTTACAGCATCGGCAAGGACTCCTCCGTGCTCCTTCACCTCGCCCTCAAGGCGTTCGCGCCGGCTGGGCTCCCATTCCCCGTCATGCATGTCGACACCACCTGGAAGTTCCAGGAGATGATTGCATTTCGAGACAAACGCGTAGCCGAGCTCGGGCTTGACCTGCGAATCTCGACGAATGAAGAGGCGAGAGCGGAGGGAGTTTCGCCCTTCTCCCACGGCACGCATGAGTACACCCGGATCATGAAGACTGTTGCGCTGCGCGCCGGCATTGATCGCTATGGCTTCGATGCAGCCATCGGCGGCGCCAGACGAGATGAGGAGCGAAGCCGCGCGAAGGAGCGCATCTTCAGTCTGCGTGAGCCGGGCCACCGCTGGGATCCACGCAAGCAGAGGCCGGAGTTCTGGCGGACCGCCAACACGACCCTTTCCAAGGGACAGTCGATGAGAGTGTTTCCGCTCTCGAATTGGACCGAACTTGACGTGTGGCGCTACATCCAGAGAGAGGCGATTGACATCCCGACCCTTTACTTTGCCAAGGAGCGTCCGGTTGTCGAGCGAGATGGGGCGCTCATCATGGTTGACGATGACCGTTTTCCCTTGCGCGACGGTGAGGTCGTTCAGATGCGGTCAGTTCGGTTCCGAACCCTTGGCTGCTACCCGCTCACCGGGGCCGTCGAATCGACAGCGGACAACTTGGTGGATCTCATCGCGGAGATGGAGAGTTCGACCATGTCCGAGCGTGCCGGCCGGTTGATCGACGGTGAGGGCGGCGGGTCCATGGAGGCCAAGAAAGCAGAGGGCTACTTCTAATGACGACCACACGCCAAACCCCGGTGCTCCACCTTGTTACCTGCGGCTCCGTCGATGACGGCAAGTCCACGCTCATCGGGCGACTACTGGCAGAAACCAACAGCGTCCCACTCGATCAGCTTGAATACGCTCGGCAGACCCGACGCGGGGGTTCAACGATCCCGGTGGGCGAGGTTGACTTCTCACTCCTCACCGACGGCCTCGAGGCCGAGCGTGAGCAGGGGATCACCATCGATGTCGCCTACCGGCACATGAACCTGCCGAATGGCCGGCGCGTACTCATCGCTGATGCGCCGGGTCATGAGCAGTACACGCGCAACATGGCGGTTGCTGCCTCGAATGGTGATGTCGCGGTACTGCTCGTCGATGCCGCACGCGGGGTGCGCCCGCAGACCCATCGTCACCTGACCGTGTGTGCGCTTATGGGCGTGAAGACCGTCATGATTGCCGTGAACAAGATGGATCTCGTGGGCTACAGCCGCCCGCCATTCGATGAGATCGTCGAGGTGGTCGAGGCAACTGCGTCTCGCCTCGGGGTGCCCGATGTTCGGGCGATCCCGATGAGCGCGGCAGCAGGGGACAACGTCACGTCATCGACGAATGAGATGCCATGGTTCGAGGGTCCGAGTCTCCTTGAGGCGCTGTGCGGCTGGGAGCCGGTCGAGGACACGGCGAGGAAGCCCTTCCGGTTCCCCGTGCAGTTCATCGTGCGTGCCGAGGGCAACTTTCGGGGATATGCCGGAACTGTGGTCTCGGGTGAGGTGTCGAGGGGAGACGAGATCGTCGTTGCCGACTCCGGCCGAACGGCGCTGATCGATCGCATCGTCACTTTCGATGGAGATCTCGAGCAGGCAGTGAGCGGACAGGCTGTGACCTTGACGCTCGACCACGAGGTCGATGTCACTCGCGGCGACCTGATTGCCGGATTGGGTGCCACTGCTGTTCAGCCCGCCGACCGCTTCTCAGCTGACCTAGTCTGGCTGGGCGAGGAGCCGTTGGCCCACGGCCGTTCGTACCTGCTCGTGTCAGGATCACGTTCTGTCCCAGCGACGGTAACGAATGTGCGCTATCGCCTCGATGTCGTCTCGGGACACGAGCATTCGGCGCGACTCCTCGACATGAACGATGTCGGACGTGTCGAGATCGCGACGGACCGTCCGATCCCAATGGATCCGTACACGACGAGCCGTGACACCGGGGGCTTCCTCCTCGTGGATCGGGTGACGGCTGACACAGTGGCCGCGGGGCTGACCCGTCATGCAATGCGCCGGTCCTTCAACGTCGTTCCTCATTCATACGACGTTGATCACGAGGCCCGGGTGCGGCTGATGGGACATGAGGGCAAGGTGGTGTGGCTTACCGGGTTGCCGGGTTCCGGAAAGTCGAGCATTGCCGATGCTGCCGTACGCAGGTTGCATGCACTCGGCGTCCACACCTACGTCCTCGATGGCGACAATGTCCGGACTGGTCTCAACAAGGATCTCGGGTTCACTCCAGAGGATCGCGCTGAAAATGTTCGGCGGGTGGCCGAGGTGAGCAAGCTCATGATGGATTCAGGGCTCGTTGTGTTCGTCGCTCTCGTGTCTCCGTACCGGTCCGACCGACTGTCGGCGAAGGCGCTCTTCGGTCCAGGGGAGTTCCTCGAGGTGCACGTCGATACCTCGGTGGAGGTGTGCGCTGAGCGCGATCCGAAAGGCCTTTACGCGAAGGCGGCGGCGGGTTCGCTCCCAAACATGACCGGCATGGGGCAGGCCTATGAGGTCCCGGAGCGGCCAGATCTTGTCCTCCACGGCGTCGGCGATATTGAAGCATCCGTCACCGCACTGACGATTGCGATCCTCGGCAAGTAGGCACCGACGTCAGTTTTCTCCGGGGGTGAAATACTCGGGGTCTTATGTCTGGACCAAACACGAGTTTTGACCCGAAGCAGGTATCCGTCCTGAGCGCAGACGCCATCGATGGCATGGCGCGCGAGGCATGTGAGGCCATCAGTGCGGCCGCAACCCTCGCAGCGTTCAAGGAGGTTCGGATCGCTCATGCGGGCGATCGATCGCCCCTCGCCCTCGCAAACCGAGAGATCGGGGCGCTGCCTCCGGCCGCTAAAGCCGAGGTTGGCAAGCGGGTCGGCGAGGCACGAAATGTGGTGAAGTTGGCGCTCGATGACCGGCAAGTGACCCTTGAGGTCGAGCGTGACGAGCGGGTCCTCGCTGAGGAATGCGTCGATGTGACGCTGCCTGTGGTTCGAGAGGCTGTCGGCGGACGTCACCCGCTCACCACCCTCATCGAGCGGGTGTGCGACGTATTCGTGGCCATGGGCTACGACATTGCCGAAGGTCCTGAGGTCGAGGCGGAGTGGGTGAACTTTGACGCGCTCAACGTTCCACCGGACCACCCAGCACGAACAATGCAGGACACCTTTTACGTTACTTCGGCTGATAGCGGCGTCGTCCTTCGCACCCAGACGTCACCGATTCAGATTCGCGCGATGCTGGAGCGGCCCCTGCCGATCTACGTAGTGGCGCCGGGCCGGGTGTTCCGGACCGATGAGCTCGATGCCACGCATACGCCGGTGTTCCATCAGGTTGAAGGACTTGCCGTCGACGAGAACATCACGATGGCAGACCTGAAGGGGACGCTTGATCACTTCGCGCAGGCGATGTTCGGCGAGGGCATTGTGACGCGACTGCGCCCCTCGTACTTCCCCTTCACCGAGCCCAGTGCCGAGCTCGACGTTCAATGCTTTGTGTGCAGAGGAACTTCCGTCGGGAATCCTGACCAGCCCTGTCGCACCTGCGGGAGCGAAGGTTGGATTGAGTGGGGAGGCTGCGGCATGGTGAACCCGAGGGTGCTTCGCGCAGTGGGGATCGACCCGATGCGCTACCGAGGCTTCGCGTTCGGAATGGGCATTGAGCGCACCCTCATGTTCCGCAACGGAGTCACCGACATGCGCGACATGGTCGAGGGCGATATCCGGTTCACTCGAGCATTTGGTTTGGAGTCGTAGTGCGCGCCCCAGTTTCCTGGCTCAGAGAGATGGTCGACATCCCGTCGAATGAGGGCGGACGCGACATCGCCGAACGCCTCGTTCGAGCCGGACTCGAAGTTGAGACGGTCGAGGTGATCGGCGAGGGGATGATCGGAACCCTCGTCGTCGGGCATGTCGTTGTGATTGAAGAGCTGACGGAGTTCAAGAAGCCCATCCGGTGGTGCCAGGTCGATGTCGGTCTTGACCACGGAGGCGTCCGCGGGATCATCTGCGGGGCCCGAAACTTCGCTGCCGGCGACAGGGTCGTGGTGGCACTACCCGGAACGGTGCTTCCCGGTGGCTTCACGATCGCTGCGCGCGAGACGTACGGTCACACATCTGACGGCATGATCTGCTCCGAACGCGAGCTCGGGCTTGGCGACAACCACGACGGCATCATGGTGCTTCCGGAGGCAGCCGGTGCCATTGGTGCTGATGCGGCACCGATCGTCGGAGTGGGCGATGAGGTCCTAGACATCGCGGTGACCCCTGATCGTGGCTACGCCCTGTCGATGCGTGGGATTGCGCGCGAGCTGGCGTTTTCGTATGACATTGATTTCGATGACCCAGGCGTTCGCGTTGTCGAGCTCCCGGCGCCAGCTTCGGGAGCCGTTCCGGCTGAATGTGGCAGTGAGGATTTCGGAGCCTGCGGGCTGTTCACGATCCGTACTGTCACGGGGTTCAACCCGTCGGCGCCATCACCACTGTGGATGCAGCGGCGGCTGGTCTTGTGCGGCATGCGTCCGGTGTCCCTCGCCGTCGATGTCACGAACTACGTGATGCTCGAACTCGGGCAGCCGCTCCACGCTTTTGACCTCGACAAGCTCTCCGGTCCGGTTCGAGCTGGCTGGGCTCAGGCTGGTTCGCGGCTCGAGACCCTTGATCACGTTGTCCGCGACCTCGGTCCGGACGACCTCGTCATCTTGGACGACTCCGGGATCATCGGACTTGCTGGCACCATGGGTGGCCTCACGTCGGAGATCGATGATGCCACCACGAATATCGCGCTCGAAGCTGCACACTTCTCGTCCGGTGTGGTGGCTCGGGCCTCACGGAGACATCGACTGTCGACTGAGGCGTCACGCCGATTTGAGCGGGGGGTCGACCGAGTCCTCGCACCCTATGCATCGGCGCGTGCAGCTGAACTCCTCATCAGGTTCGGTGGTGGAACCTACATGGGCATGACCGCGGTCGAAGCAGAGTACCGACCCTCTCGAATCTCGATGCCGGTAACCGAGCCATCCGACGTCGCCGGGATGCCCATTGACGATGCCACGGTGGTCCGGTTGCTGCAGTCGGTGGGCTGCGAGGTCATCGAGAGTGAGGGGAGGCTCACCGTCGAGGCCCCCTCGTGGCGCCCGGACCTCACCGACCCCGCAGATCTCGTTGAGGAGGTGGTGAGGCTGGTGGGCTACGACATGCTGCCATCGACGTTGCCGACGTCGGCGCTCGGCCACGGTCTGTCCTGGGCTCAGCGGGTTCGTCGACGGGTTGGCATGGCACTTGCTGCACGTGGAGCAATCGAGGTTCTCACCTATCCGTTTGTTGGCGATCATGAACACGACGCCCTGCGCCTGGCTGAGGATGACCCACGCAGGGCCAAGGTGCGCCTAGCAAATCCGCTCTCGGATGAGCAGCCGATCTTGCGCGCGTCGTTGCTCCCCGGGCTCTGCGCCGCAGCCCGGCGCAACATCGGGCGGGGCAACATCGACCTCAACATGTTCGAAATCGGGTCAGTGTTTCGCGGGGTTGCCGGGGAGACACTCGTCCGTCCGAGCGTCGATCATCGCCCGACTGATGATGAATGGAGCAGGCTGAACGACCTGTTGCCAGAGCAGCCGATACTCGTGGGTTGCGTGCTGACGGGGGAGCGCACTCCGGCCGGTTGGTGGGGGATTGCTCGCCCCTTCGATTGGTCCGACGCCGTCGAATCGGCACAAGTCATCGCCGAGGTCCTAGGCGTCGAGTTGACAGTGGCCCTCGGCTCGGATTCGACGTTTCACCCGGGCCGCTGTGCTGCCCTCATGATCGGCGATGTCCAGGTGGGGGTTGCCGGCGAATTGCACCCGAGGGTCATTGAGGCGACGGAACTGCCGGCGCGTGCGTGTGCGATGGAACTGAACCTCGACGCTTGTCTCGGTGCGGCCAACGCTGTGCGGCGAGCACCCGCGGTGAGTACCCACCCGGTCGCAAAGGAGGACCTCGCGCTGGTGGTCGCCGATGGCGTCCCGGCGAGCGCGGTGATGACGGCGCTCCGCGACGGGGCAGGTGACCTACTTGAGTCGATCAGGCTCTTCGACGTGTATCGCGGGTCGCAGGTCCCCGGCGGTCATCGCTCTCTTGCCTTCGCCCTGAAGTTCCGTGCTGCTGACCGCACGCTCGATGCGGGCGAGATTCAACGAGTGAGGCAGGCCGCTATTGACTCGGCTGCCCGCACGTGCGGTGCCACCCTGCGCTGACCGGGTCATGGAGGCCCACTCAACCCACGATCCTGCATATATGTGTGAGCGTCTATATTATTCACATGATCAGGGCGAGTGTCGCGGGGGCTTCAGGCTACGCAGGCGGTGAACTCCTGCGATTTCTCGCGAGCCACCCGATGATCGATATCGGCGCAGTGTGTGCGGCGAGCAAGGTGGGCCAACGGGTCGGTGACGTGCATCCGCAGTTGCTGTCGCTCGCTGGCTGCGTGCTCGAACCGACAACTGCTGCCGTCTTGGGCGATGCCGATCTCGTCTTTCTCGCCCTGCCGCACGGGGAGTCGGCGGCGATAGCGTCCGAGCTTCCGGCGCACATCCCCATCGTTGACCTAGGGGCCGATCACCGGCTTGTGGATCCCGAGCAATGGTCCGCCTATTACGGCGGCCTGCCGCACGCGGGTAGTTGGATATACGGACTGCCAGAGCTCGCAGGGTCTCGGGAGCGAATAGCCGGAGCCCTTCGCGTGGCGAATCCGGGGTGCTACGCGACTGCCGTCACCTTGGCGATAGCGCCGCTGGCGGCGGCTGACCTCATTGACACGACTGATCTTGTTGTTGTCGCGGCGTCAGGCACCACAGGCGCAGGTCGAACACCGAGTGAGTCGCTGTTGGCCAGCGAGGTCATGGGCTCGATGTCCGCCTACAAGGTGGGCGGTGTTCACCAGCACATTCCGGAGATCGAGCAGTCGATCAGTCGGGTATCCGGCCGGCGAACAACGCTGTCGTTCACGACCCTCCTTGCACCGATGCCGCGGGGAATCATGAGCACGTCGACCGCTGCCGTTCGTCCTGGAACGGCACGCAAGGATCTCATCGACTGCCTCGCCGAGGCTTATGCGGATGAGCGTTTCGTCCGACTGCTCGCGCCGGGCTACTGGCCCCGTACGTCTTCGGTGAGTGGTACGAATACTGCACTCCTGCAGGTCGAACTCGACGAGCACTCGGGCCGAGCCATCATTGTGAGCGCCATCGACAATCTCGGCAAGGGCGCGGCAGGACAGGCGATTCAGAATGCCAATCTCATGCTGGGCCTCAATGAATGGTCAGGTCTGCCAACCGATGGGGAAGCGCCATGAGTGTCACTGCTGCGCGAGGATTCCGTGCAGCCGGAGTGTCAGCGGGGCTCAAGGCCTCCGGTGCACCGGATGTCGCGATCGTTGTCAATGACGGCCCTTCACAGGTGGCCGCCGGCGTCTTCACCGGCAACCGATTCAAGGCAGCCCCGGTGGTGTGGTCCCAGCAGGTACTCCGGGCCCTCGCCCTGCGGGGCGTCGTCCTCAACTCGGGCGGAGCCAATGCCTGTACCGGCACAGGGGGGTTTCAGGACACCCACCGCACCGCGGAGCTCGTGGCATCGCTGCTCTGCGCGGCCGGGCTTGAAACTGGCGCGGGCGAGATCGCGGTGTGCTCAACTGGCCTCATCGGCGAGAGGCTTCCGATGGATCGACTCGAGGCGGGGGTTGTGTACGCATTCGGGCAGCTGAGCGCCGATGGTGGCCTTCATGCAGCAACAGCGATCATGACAACCGATACGGTCCCGAAGCTGGCGGTGTTCGACAGCGGCGACTATCGAATCGGAGGAATGGCGAAGGGCGCTGGCATGCTCGCCCCAGCCCTCGCGACGATGCTCGTTGTCGTCACCACCGATGCCCTGGTCACGGAGGCACAGGCCGAGGAAGCGCTGCGTTATGCCGCAGCACACTCATTTGACCGCATCGACTCCGATGGCTGCATGTCCACCAACGACACCGTTTTGCTGCTCGCAAGTGGTGCCAGCGGTGTGCGACCGGATCCCGCGGAGTTCATCGCTGCTCTGACCGACATCTGCGCGAACCTCGCTCGGCAGCTCATCGCCGATGCAGAGGGAGCGTCGAAGGAGATTGCGATCATCGTAGAGTCGGCTGCGTCGGTCGACGATGCGCTGGAGGTTGCCCGCGCGATCGCTCGGAGCAATCTGCTGAAGTGCGCACTCCACGGCGAGGATCCGAACTGGGGCCGTGTTCTCGCTGCAGTGGGTACCACGAATGCGCAGTTTGACCCCGATCGAGTAGACGTGGCGATGAACGGCGTGTGGATTTGCCGGGGTGGCTCGATCGGCGAGCCGCGCACGCTCGTGAGCTTGAGCGCGCGCGAGATCGAGATTCGTGTGTCGCTAGGTGCAGGTTTCGAAGGCGCCACCGTCTGGACTAACGATCTCACTGCCGAGTATGTCCACGAGAACTCCGCGTATGCGACCTAGGAGTGACGCATGAACGATCCTCTCCTGCGGCCTGTCGTCGCTGAGGCTGCACAGAAGGCTGCCGTGCTCGCGGGGGCGCTTCCATGGCTTAAGCGGTTCAGCGGCGCGACGATTGTCGTGAAATACGGCGGTAACGCTATGACCGACCCGGTCCTTCAGGCGAGCTTCGCCGAGGACATCGTCTTCTTGCGACTCGCAGGCCTGCATCCGGTCGTCGTCCATGGCGGAGGACCACAGATCAGCGCGATGCTCAGCAGGCTCGGCATCGCGAGCGAGTTCGTGGGCGGGCTCCGTCGCACGACTCCCGAGGTGATGGACGTCGTCGGAATGGTGCTCGTCGGGCAGGTGCAGCGAGAGCTCGTCGGGTTGATCAACGCCCACGGGCCATTCGCTGTTGGCCTCTCGGGCGAGGATGCCCGGTTGTTCCTTGCCGAACGAAGGTCCGCAACGGTCGACGGCGAGAGCATCGACATAGGTCTTGTCGGCGACGTTGTTGAGGTTCAGCCGGCATTCGTCGAGCGACTCCTCGCGGAGGGGTTTATTCCGGTTGTCTCGACGGTTGCGCGGGATGTTTATGGGGTTACCCACAATGTGAATGCCGATACTGCAGCATCGGCTCTCGCGGTGGCGCTCGGCGCCGAGAAGTTCATCGTCCTCACCGACGTTGAGGGCCTGTTCGCTGACTGGCCGAGCAGTACCGAGGTGATTGACGTCATCGAGGTGAGCGGCCTCCGCGATCTCCTGCCAGGGCTCGAGTCTGGAATGGTCCCCAAGATGGAGGCATGTGCGCGCGCCGTTGAGGGTGGAGTCGGCGGAGCGCACGTCGTCGACGGACGTATTCCGCACTCGCTTCTCCTCGAGGTGTTCACCAACAGCGGTGTCGGCACGATGGTGGTGCCGGATGATGCGGCACCCAGAAGTTGGGAGGAGACATGAGCGGTTGGCAGGAGCGCTGGCAGGCAGCACTCATGGACAACTATGGGACCCCGCCCATCAAGCTTGTTCGGGGCGCTGGATCCCGAGTGTGGGACGACACAGGCATCGAGTACATCGACCTCATCGCTGGAATAGCGGTGAACGCAGTTGGGCACGCGCACCCGAAATACATCGAAGCGGTCTCAGCCCAGCTCGCCACGCTCGGCCATACGAGCAACCTCTATGCGACTGAACCAACCATGGCCCTCGCCGAGCGACTTAACGGGCTAGCAGGTGCTCCGCCCGATGCTCGGGTGTTCTTCTGTAACTCCGGTGCCGAGGCCAACGAGGCCGCATTCAAGATTACTCGACTCACAGGCCGAACAGAGGTTGTTGTCGCGTCCGGAAGCTTTCACGGGCGGACGATGGGCGCCCTCGCACTTACTGCCCAGCCCGCGAAGCAGGACCCGTTCCGTCCGCTGCCGGGAGAGGTCACGGTGGTGGCATACGGCGATGAGGCAGCGCTGCGCGAAGCGGTCTCGAATCGCACGGCGGCCGTATTTCTTGAGCCGATCCAGGGGGAGGGTGGAGTGATCGTCCCCCCGGACGGGTACCTTGCGGCCGCGCGTGACATTTGCGATACGTCAGGGGCTCTGCTCGCCCTTGACGAGGTTCAGACAGGTATTGGCAGAACCGGCTGGTGGTTCGCCCACCAGCGTGACGACATCGTCCCCGACATCGTGACCCTTGCGAAAGGCTTGGGGGGAGGCCTGCCGATCGGTGCCGTTCTTGCTCGCGGACCGGCGGCAAGTCTGCTGAAACCGGGATCGCATGGCTCGACGTTCGGCGGGAATCCCGTCGTGGCAGCAGCTGCCCTCGCGGTGCTGGACATCATCGAGGACGAGGGCCTCCTCGAGCGAGCGAGCACCCTTCATGAACGATTAAGGGTCGAACTTGCCGGCTCATCCGAGGGCCTCGTCGACCACGTGAGGGGCCGAGGGCTCCTCCTTGGAGCCGTCCTCGCAGGCAACCACGCCCAACTGGTCGAACGGTCGGCGCGGGCTCATGGCCTGCTCGTTAACGCGATCGGGTCACGAATCGTGAGACTTGCTCCAGCGCTCACGATCACCGATGCTGATGTTGACGAGACGCTGCTCAGATGGGAGCGCTCGCTCCGGGCTGCCTCGTCACATGCCGAGTCGACGTCGGGTGTTGAATGAGCGCACCGCAGACCATGACCGCGCGACGCGCCCAGATTCGTTCGCTACTTCTCGACACGATCGTCACCTCGCAGGATCAGCTTCGCACCCTCCTGCGCGAGCTTGGCGTCGATGTCACCCAGGCAACGTTGTCCCGGGATCTTGAGGCGATAGGTGCAGACAAAGGGATTTCCGCTGATGGATGCGTTCGCTACGTCGTTGCTGAAGACTCCTTGGCGGCGAGGCTCGGGCCAGCAGCAGGGCTTGATTCGATTGCCCGTGTCATCAGCGAGGTTCTCGTCAGCGCGGTCGCAGCGGAGAACCTCGCGGTGCTGCGCACGCCGCCTGGTGCTGCGATGTACCTCGCCGGAAGTCTGGACCGGGCAGATTCGCCGGAGATTGTCGGAACCGTTGCGGGAGACGACACCGTTATCGTCGTGACACCCGGGGCAAGCGAAGCGGCTGAACTCTGCGCCCGGATACTCGATCTGGCATCAGGCACCGGAGCCGCGCCGGCGACTCCGTACCGTTCGCTGGGCGCTCGCTCTGTCGCGGGCACCAGCAGGAGGAGATCATCGTGATCAGTGGACAGCCCGACGTCACGAGACTATGGGGCGGTCGGTTCTCCCGCGGACCTGCTAACGCGATGTCTGCACTCAGCGCCTCCGTGCACTTCGACTGGCGCCTCGCCCCCTATGACATTGAGCAGACCCGCGCCCACGCGCGGGTGCTCGCTCGTGCGGGCCTGCTCTCCGACGCCGAACTCGTGCTCGTCGAGGGAGCGCTTGCCGATGTAGCGAACGGGGTGAGCAGTGGCGAGCTTGTGCCGGAGTCGCAGGATGAGGATGTTCACACTGCGATTGAGCGACACCTGATCGCGAGGCTCGGCGATCTCGGCGGGAAACTGCGGGCGGGCCGAAGCCGAAATGACCAGGTGGCGACTGATTTCCGAATGTACTTGCGAGCCCAGGTCAGAGTCATCGCACGTGAAGTGATAGCACTTGAAGAGGCCTTCATCGAACAGGCGTCGCAGCACATCGGAACGGCATCACCGGGCTTTACCCACCTTCAGCATGCGCAGCCGGTGTCCTTCGGACATGAGCTTGCCAAGCATGTCCATGCACTTGGCCGTGACCTAGAACGCTTCGCCGATTGGGATGCCCGATGCGCGAGATCGCCCCTCGGGGCTGGAGCGCTGGCGGGCTCCAGTCTGGGGCTAGACCCTGAGGCCGTGGCGAGGGACCTCGGTTTCACTTCAGCGCTTGGAAACTCGATCGACGCGGTGAGTGACCGAGACTGGGTCGCTGAATTCCTCTTCGTCGGCGCGATGCTGGGTGTTCACCTCTCGCGGATCGGGGAGGAGGTCATCTTGATGACCTCACGCGAGTTCGGCTGGGCCTCGCTTGATGATGCATGGTCGACGGGCTCGTCAATCATGCCGCAGAAGAAGAACCCCGACGTCGCTGAGCTTGCGCGCGGCAAGTCCGGCCGTCTTATCGGCAACCTCACCGGACTCCTCGCGACGCTCAAGGGACTCCCGTTTGCCTACAACCGTGACCTTCAGGAAGACAAGGAGCCGGTCTTCGACACCGTCGAACAACTCCTCCTCGTTTTGCCCGCGATGACGGGGATGATCTCCACCCTCCGCTTTGACACTGGGCGAATGGCGCGCTCGGCTCCGGAAGGGTTCGCTCTTGCGACAGACATCGCAGAATGGCTGGTCCGCACGGGGGTTCCATTCCGGGAGGCACATGAGATCGCTGGAGCGTGCGTTCGGCGTGCGGAGTCTCGAGGAATCGAGCTTTGGGATCTCACGGATGAGGAATTGGAAGGGATTTCAACGGTGTTGACCCCTGCGGTGCGCTCGGTACTCTCAGTGAGGGGCTCGTTGGATTCGCGGTCGGCATTCGGTGGAACTGCCCCCGAACGTGTGAGGGAGCAGATCGACGCCCTACGCCAAGCGGTCGCATTCGAGAAGAGGCGATGGGCTGAGCCTTCCGTCGAGATGAGCCTCGTCACGGAGTGATTGATGACTGCCTACTGTGGCCTGCTCCATGAGTGAGGGGTTCGCATGGCCGCGTCCGTGCCGCCGTAGCCTGACCCCATGGATCCGCGGAGATTGACGTCACTGCATGCAGTGCGGGTGGCGCCTCGAGTTCTCGGGGCTCTCATCACATCGCGGATCGAAGGCGCGGTGGTGACGATCCGGGTGACGGAGGTTGAGGCCTACGGTGGCCTAGGAGAGGACCCGGGTTCCCACGCCTACCGCAGCCGAACTGCGCGCAATGCAACGATGTTTGGCCCGCCAGGACATGCTTACGCCTACTTCACCTATGGCATGCATTGGATGCTGAATCTGGTGACGCAGCCCGAGGGCACTGCCGGTGCAGTCCTCATTCGAGCGGGGCAATTGGTCGATGGACTCGACGTCGCGAGCGCTCGCCGCCCCGCTTGCGCCGTGGATCGCGACCTTGGCCGCGGACCCGCCAGGCTCGCGGCAGCACTGGGGATTGACGGGAGATTTGATGGACTCGACCTTTTGACGAGCGGAGGGATCCTCGAGCTAGAACTCGCTTCCAGGCCCCCCTCGCACGTCCGCACTTCCGCGCGGACGGGGGTCGCTGGGGAAGGAGCGCTTACCCCGTGGCGGTTTTTCCTCCCGGATGAGCCGACAGTCAGCCCATACCGTGCAGCCTTGACTCGCAGGAGGCCCGTGCGGCCTTTGTGATGACCGGTCCTTTGCCGATCTCAGGGCGGGGACCAGACGGACGGGCCCTGACGTCCGTGAATCGCCGGAGTGCGAAAGGATGCGCAGGTGACGAACTCAACAATCCTCGACGAACTCCTCTGGCGCGAGCTCATCGCGCAGAGCACGGATCTTGGGGCGCTTCAGGCCGCAGCCGACGCTGGTCCGATGACCCTGTACTGCGGGTTCGACCCAACTGCCCCGAGTCTGCATCTTGGAAATCTGGCGCAGATCCTTACTGTTCGACGATTCCAGCAGGTTGGCCACCGACCGCTTGCGCTCGTCGGAGGTGCCACGGGGCTTATCGGCGACCCGAAGATGACCGGCGAACGGCAGCTGAACCCGCGCGACATCGTGGAGGACTGGGTCAGTCGCATCCGTGGCCAGTTGGAGACCTTCTACGACTTCACCGGCACGAATGCAGCCGTCATGGTGAACAACTATGACTGGACCGAAGGTGTGTCAGTTCTGGAGTTCCTCCGCGACATCGGCAAGCATTTCAGCGTGAACCGCATGCTGGACCGCGAAGCTGTGGCGACGCGTCTGGCCAAGGAGGGCATCTCCTACACCGAATTCAGCTACCAGTTGCTGCAATCCTTCGACTATCTGCAGCTGTTTAGGAAATATGGATGCTCGCTACAGACTGGCGGCTCTGATCAGTGGGGCAACATCACGGCAGGCGTCGACTTGATTCGACGGGTGGAGCAAGCGAGCGTCCATGCCTTGACAACCCCGCTCCTGACCAAGGCTGATGGCACGAAGTTTGGTAAGACTGAGTCAGGAACCATCTGGTTAGATCCTGGACTGACGAGTCCTTACGCGTTCTTCCAGTTCTGGTTGAACGCAGATGACCGTGACGTTCCCACTCTGTTGCGAACGTTCAGTTTCTCAGCACGACCACGAATCGAGGAGCTCCTGACCGCGACGGCTGAGCGACCACATGAGCGGGCCGCGCAACGAGCGCTGGCGCAGGAATTGACCGCGCTCGTGCACGGGGAGGTGGAGCAACGAGCGGCCGAATCGGCCGGCCTTGCCCTATTCGGCCAAGGGGATCTCGAGGCGTTACCAGCCTCAGCCCTGGCGGCAGCGCTCACCGAGGCACCGAACGCGGTGGTAGCGGCTGGGGAAATTCAAGGCGGAGCCCTCCCGGCTGTTGAGGATCTCCTCGTGCGTTGCGGACTAGCTTCGAGCAGAAGTCAAGCGCGTCGAACCGTGAGCGAAGGAGGTGCCTACCTCAACAACGAACGGGTCTCGAACGAGGGTCATGTCCCGAAGTTGGGAGATCTCCTACACGGTGAGTGGCTTGTGCTCCGTCGAGGGAAACGTACTGTTGGTGGAATCAGGGTGGAGCAATAATACATTGCAGCGCATGAAGAACGCAGGTTCACAGACTCAAAACAACACATGCGCGACATCGCGATTTGACCTTGGCGACATGACAACGTAATGTTTGCACTCCCGCAGGGGAGGAACGGACACTAAGTCGCACTGAGTGCGCCAAGCTAGGCCGGTTCCCGCGGGCAACGAAGTGAGAAGATTCCGAGCTTGCGCTGAAAGTGGCATGTCAGGCGGATGAGCGAGAGAAGATAAACGTTCGAATTGCCCCAATGTTCGGCTGGAAGGCTGGGTGGTGGTGTGTGCCCGTACCTTGAGAACTCAACAGCG
>JBBATH010000002.1:0-296758 GCA_040398845.1 Candidatus Nanopelagicales bacterium
GATCAGGTCATGGGCATCGCGTTCGGGAAACGTAAGAATCCCAGAATGATGGAACGCTACGAACTCCCCTTGGACTTGGCATCCCTGGCGAAAACGTGGACATACGCCTGCCCACCGAGCCTGAGTAACTCATCTCGCACGATGTCCGTGAGCTCATCATGGCCTGCTTGGTCCAACTGCAGGTCGAGGGCTGTTGAGATGTTCACCGTCACCCGGATTCGACGCCACTGGCGACGGTCGTACTTGGTCGCCACTGCGTGGACGGGTACCTCGGGGTGCGCGAGGAGAACCGGGATAAGAATGCGACGGTGGAGACGGTGGAGTTTCGTACAATCCGGTGAGCGAGTGCCCTCGGGATATAGGCCAAGCTTGCTCCCGTTCGCGAGACAGCGGGATGCCATGTCCATCGCCCAGAGCGTTGAAGTCTCGTCGCCCCGACGCAGCGGGATCTGCCCCATGAGCCGGAAGAAAATTGCTCCGCGTTTGGCAAAGACCTCGACCTTCGTGAACGCGGTCACGCGCATCCAGGTGCTCATTACCATCACAACTGGATCGAGCGCGGACACGTGATTTCCCACGAGGATTGCAGCCCCCGGAGCGATATGCTCCGTCCCGCAGATGGTGACCTTCCATCTCAGTCGCAGGACCCGAAGCAGCGCGATCGTCACCCAATAGGTGGTCGCCCGGCCGGGCCGACCGATGCGCAGCCCCGGGTAGATCGTCCGGCCATCGCGAAGCGCCTGCCGGTAATCGTCGTCGGCATCTGAGTCGGCGTTCATGCCACCATCGTGCACGAGAGCGAAAACGGCCCCCGGGCGGGTTCCCCGCTCAGGGGCCGTTCGTGCGCGTGGCAGGTGAAGGATTCGAACCTTCGGAGGCTTTCACCGACGGGTTTACAGCCCGCTCCCATTGGCCGCTCGGGCAACCTGCCTCGCCTTGCTGTCGCGCGGCCAAATCATATGCGCTCGCAGCCGCTGCTCGAAACCGAACCCCGTGGTCAGGCCATTCACCCCGGGGCGGGCCGCCCGTAGACGAGCACCCGAATCAGGGTCGGCACTCATGGAGCGCCACAATGAGATCGTTCCCGAGGAGCACAATGGTGTTCCCACGAAGGAGGATCAATGGCTGACAGCAGCTTCGACATCGTCTCCAAGGTCGACCGTCAGGAGGCCGACAATGCCCTCAACCAAACGGCCAAGGAACTCGCCCAGCGCTTCGACTTCAAGAACACCGACACCACTATTGAATGGAAGGGCGAGCTCGGGGTGGAGATCTCCTCCGGCACGGAGGAGCGAGCCAAGGCGGCGCTCGACGTGTTCAAGGAGAAGATCATCAAGCGCGGAATGAGCCTGAAATGCTTCGAGGCCGAGGAACCTCGCTCATCCGGCAAGGGCTACAAGATCGCCGGGACCTTCAAGGCAGGCATCAGCCAGGAGCAGGCGAAGAAGATCGGCAAGCTCATCCGCGATGAGGGGCCCAAAAGCATCAAGTCCCAGGTCATGGGTGAGGAACTCCGCGTGACGAGCAAGAGTCGCGATGACCTTCAGGAGGTTCAGTCACTCGTCAAGGACGCTGACCTTGATTTCGCGGTTCAGTTCGTCAATTACCGGTAGGTGGTCCCGCCGGGGGCCACGCCCGTTGGAGTTCCTCGATTCCCTGAACGAGGCCGGCGGCCGTCGTGGCGTCGTGATCGTGCTCCGGTGACCAGGCGAGCGCATCGAACGGGCACAGATCGACGCAGATGCCGCAGTACATGCACAGCCCGAAGTCGATCCGAAAGGCGTCGAGCACGTTCACGGTTCTCGGGCGGCGAGCCCCGGCCTCGCTCACCTGCTCGGTGTGACTTTCGAGATCGATGCACCACGTGGGGCACTCCCGTACGCAGATCATGCACGAGGTACATGCCGAAGCGCGCAGGGCAATGGTCCCGTGCGCTTCAGCGGGGATCATTGCTCGTCTCCACGTGCACGAGATACCTGCGGCCCATCTCGAAGGAAGTCCTCGGGGACGCCGGGGGGTAGCTGGCGTCGCCGTGAAGGATTCCCGCCCTGACGACCGTCGTCGGTCGAGCCAGCGGCCCCGGGCCAGTCGCGGATGGCGCGGGCAACGAGCGCCGATGACTTGCGCAGTGGGGGCTCGCCGAGGCTGGCGCGCAGCAGAAGCGGCCGCGCATCACCGAGCCCGATGAACCGCACCCCAAACATCTCTGCGGCCTCACGCTCACACCAGGAAGCCCCGAGGTAGATGCCGCTCAGGGATGCCAGCTCGGCTTCATCAGCCGGCAGGGTCGTCCAGACCATCGCCGGTACCCGGGTCTCAGGATTGACCACCCGGGCCACCACCTCGATTGTGGCACCACGATCGACCGCGGTGATGAAGTCAAACAGGACGAACCCGCCGCCTTGCAATCCCGACACCACCTGCGCCCAGTCGGCCGGTGCAACGTCAAGCCGCCCCTGCGAGGTCATCTGGATTCCACGCGCGGGTCCGAAAGCGTGAGGACGCAGGGCTGAGCGAGCCGGACGAGGCCGGCGACCAGGGCCTCCGGTCGCGGTGGGCAACCGGGGATGTAGACCGAGATGGGAATGAGTTGATCGATCCCCTTCGTCACAGTGGGCGCATCCCAGTAGGGACCTCCCGTGTTCGCGCAGGCTCCGAACGACACGGCCAGCCGCGGCTCCTCGAGCGCCGCCCAAGCCCGGATGACTCCGGGGGCCAGAGCATCTGTCACGGTTCCCGAGATGAGCAGGACGCTCACGACGGAGTCGTGGAAATCTGTATCGATCGACACCTGCGGTACAAGGAGTCCGGCAGTGATCGCAGCACCGACCTCAAGGGCGCAGCACGCGAGGCCCACGTCGAGGATTGTCACCCGTAGTTGGGGTTGGTCTGCTACCAGGTACCTGCGCTCGAGTGAAGGGGGCGAGTGGAGGGTCACGAGCCAAGGCTATTGATCGACCCTCACGATTCGCTACACATGGCACCCCCGCGTCAATCCCGGGTGGACGAGGGGCAGAATGTGGACGCCTTAGTATCAGGCGGCACGGTGGTCGCCGCGTCAATGGAGCCCCCGCTCCGCCAGAGAAGGTGTGGTCGTGACCAAGCAGGTCGTGAAACTCAGCAGGGTCGTTATTCGTTTCGCCGGTGACTCCGGCGATGGCATGCAACTCACCGGGGATCGCTTCACCTCCGAGACTGCGGGTCTCGGCAATGACCTGTCCACCCTGCCAGACTTCCCCGCCGAGATTCGGGCACCTGCCGGAACCCTGCCCGGCGTCTCGGCGTTCCAGTTGCATTTCGCCGATCACGACATCATGACCCCCGGCGATTCACCGAACGTCCTCGTGGCTATGAACCCAGCCGCCCTCAAGGCGAACCTCAAGGATCTCCCGCGCGGCGCAGATCTCATCGTGAATACGGACGAATTCACGAAGCGAAATCTGGAAAAGGTTGGTTATCCGTCGAATCCGATCGACGACGGCTCCCTCGATGCCTACAACCTGCACGCCGTCGCACTCACGTCGATGACCGTCGAGGCCCTCAAGGGGTTCGCGATCTCTAAGAAGGACGCTGAGCGGGCCAAGAATATGTATGCACTCGGCCTGCTGTGCTGGCTGTATAGCCGGCCGTCGCAGGGAACCCTCGACTTTTTACGGTCGAAGTTCGCAAAGAATCCGGACATCATGAACGCGAACATCGCCGCCTATGAGGCGGGGTGGTCCTTCGGGGAGACCACCGAGGCATTCTCCGTGCACTACGAGATTGCTCCCGCGAGCATGCCGGCTGGCCTTTACCGCAACATCTCCGGCAATCCGGCCCTGTCTCTCGGGCTCATCGCAGCGTCGGAAATCTCGGGTCTGCCCTTGTTCCTCGGCTCCTACCCGATCACGCCAGCATCTGACATCCTCCATGAACTGAGCAAGCACAAGAACTTCGGCGTCATGACCTTCCAGGCCGAGGACGAGATCGCCGGCATCGGAGCAGCGCTCGGAGCGGCCTACGGCGGCGCGCTCGCCGTCACGACAACATCGGGCCCAGGCGTCGCACTCAAGTCCGAGGCAATCGGGCTCGCTGTGTCGCTCGAACTCCCACTGCTCATCGTCGACGTTCAACGCGGTGGTCCCTCCACCGGTCTTCCCACCAAGACCGAGCAGTCCGATCTGCTCCAGGCGATGTTTGGGCGCAATGGCGAGGCTCCAGTCGCGATCGTGGCCCCGCAATCACCCTCCGATTGTTTCTTTGCGGCCATCGAGGCTGCACGAATCGCAGTGGAGTACCGCACGCCCGTCTTCATCCTCTCCGACGGCTACCTTGCGAATGGCTCTGAGCCTTGGCTGGTTCCGGATGCTTCATCGCTCCCGACCTTCGAGCCGAATTTCGCCACCGAACCAAATCACACCGCGACCGATGGGACGCAGGAGTTCTGGCCGTACCTGCGAGACCCAGAAACACTCGCTCGTCCATGGGCGATCCCAGGAACCAAAGGTCTCGAGCACCGGATCGGCGGCATCGAGAAGGCCGATGGAATCGGCACGATCTCCTACGATCCCGACAACCACGACAAGATGGTTCGCCTACGGCAGGCGAAAATTGACGCCATCGCTCGGACGATCCCGGACATCCAGGTCGACGACCCGAGCGGCGAGGCCAGGGTGCTCATCTTGGGCTGGGGGTCGACGTTCGGGCCCATTGGTGCAGGCTGCCGGCTCGTCCGCACGGCAGGCGGGAACGTCGCGCAGGCGCACATTCGTCACCTCAATCCCTTCCCATCCAATCTCGGCGAGATTCTCAAGGCGTTCGACAAGGTCATCGTGCCGGAGATGAACCTCGGTCAGCTTGCCCTGCTCCTGCGCGCGAAGTACCTCGTCGACATCTTCAGCTACAACCAAGTTCGAGGCATGCCGTTCAAGTCCGATGAGCTCGCCGGTGTTATCACCGACGTCCTCGAGAGCCTGTGAGGATCACATGACCACCAATACGTTCCCGGCTCTGAGCCTCGTTCCGAAAGCAGATGGGCCGCAGAGCGCGAAGGACTTCAAGTCAGACCAAGAGGTTCGCTGGTGCCCGGGATGCGGCGACTACGCGATTCTTTCTGCTGTCCAGAGCTTTCTCCCGGATCTGGGTGTAGCGCGCGAGAACATCGTCTTCGTTTCCGGGATCGGTTGCTCCTCTCGGTTCCCGTACTACCTTGACACCTTCGGGCTTCATTCAATTCACGGACGAGCACCCGCGATTGCCACGGGACTCGCCTCCTCGCGTCCCGACCTGTCGGTCTGGGTCATTACCGGCGACGGAGACGCGCTGAGCATCGGTGGCAATCACCTCATCCATGCCCTGCGTCGCAACGTCAACCTGAAGATCCTCCTCTTCAACAACCGCATCTACGGGCTCACCAAGGGGCAGTACTCCCCCACGTCCGAGCAGGGCAAGATCACCAAGTCGACACCCGAGGGCTCATTGGACTATTCGTTCAACCCGGTCTCGCTCGCACTCGGTGCGGAGGCCACCTTTGTTGCGCGGACCATCGACTCCGACCGCAAGCACCTGACCGAGGTGCTCACAGCCGCCGCAGCACATGAGGGCACGGCGCTCATCGAGATCTACCAGAACTGCAACATCTTCAATGACGGGGCCTGGGAGCCGCTCAAGGACAGCGACACCCGTGACGATGCCATGATGCGGCTTGTGCATGGCGCACCGATCCGTTTCGGGAAAGACCTGCAGTTGGGCGTTACCCGAGCGGCAGACGGTCACATCGAGGTCGTCGAAGTGTCGTCGGTCGGCGAAGAGGCAATCCTCCGTCACGACGCGCATGCCAAGGATCCCGGATTGGCCTTCGCGCTGTCCCGTCTCGCCAATCCCCGCACCCTGCAGAACACGCCGATCGGTGTTTTCCGCGACGTCGAGCGACCGAGCTACGACCGCCTCCTGCGCGAGCAGGTCGCCAGCGTCACCGAAAAGAAGGGCAAGGGAGACCTCCAGTCACTGCTGAACGGCAATGACACCTGGAACGTCTCATAGCCAACACTCCACCGACAGGCCGATCACAGGCGGCCACCGGCCTCCTGTACGGCGCAATCGCCTACGGGCTATGGGGGCTTTTCCCGCTGTACTTCGCACTGCTTGACTCGGTGTCACCCCTTGAAGTCGTGGCCCATCGAGTCGTGTGGTCGCTCGTCTTCCTTGCGATTGCGCTGTTCGTCATTCGGGGCTGGCGCAATCTTTTTCGGACGATGCGCTCTCGGCGCACCTTTGGGCTGCTCGCCCTCGCTGCGGTGTTTCTCAGCATCAACTGGGGAGTCTACGTCTGGGCCGTCCAGAGCAACCTCGTAGTCGAGGCCTCACTTGGCTACTTCATCAATCCGCTCGTCTCCGTGGGCCTCGGCGTGGTGATCCTTCGGGAACGGCTTCGGCACCTGCAATGGGCCGCAGTGGGCCTTGCAATCGTGGCCGTCATCGTGTTTGCGGTCGCCATGGGGCATCCGCCGTGGATCAGCCTCGTCCTCGCTACCTCCTTCGGCATCTACGGCCTGCTGAAGAAGGTGGTCGATGTTGGCTCGGTGCCGAGCCTGACCATCGAGACCGTTGTCCTCACACCGGTAGCGCTGATGATCATCCTGATCGCGCTCCGAGGAGGTCACGCGGGCTTGATTCAGGACGGGCCGGGCACCACGGCGCTTCTTGTGATGCTGGGACCGGTCACCGCAGTTCCACTCATTGCCTTCGGTGCGGCTGCAACTCGCATCCCACTCTCGAGCCTCGGGCTCCTGCAGTTCCTCACACCCACCCTTCAGTTCATCATGGGTATCACCATCTTCCACGAGACGATGACCTCCGGCCGTTGGCTTGGTTTCATCATCGTGTGGCTCGCCCTCGGCCTCTTTGGTTTCGACCTCATCAGGCATTCAAGAGCCATGAAGCGAGATGGCGTGTCCCCGTCGCGCATCGATACCCTCGAGGTCGTCGAGCCCGACTGACCTACCTTCCAGTGAACCGAGGTTCGCGCTTCTCACGGAATGCATTGAATGCCTCGCGCATGTCGTCAGTCTGGAAGGCGAGGACCTGATTGCGGTTTTCTAGGTTGATTGCCGCGTCGAGCGAGGGTGCATCAACGTTCGTCTGGACCACCTGCTTCGTCATGCGCACACCGAAGGGGCTGTTGCTGCAGATCATGTTGGCGATCTCGATTGCCCGATCGAGAAGGACGTCTGCAGGCACGATCTCAGTGACCATGCCGATCCGCAACGCTTCCTCGGCCTCGATGAAACACCCGGTCAGGAGAATCTCCATCGCGCGACCGAACCCGACGATCCGAGGGAGCAGCCACGAGGTGCCAACATCACCACCGGTCAGCCCGATCCGGATGAACGCCGCATTGAACCGACCTGTCGGCGCCGCGATGCGGATATCCGCCGCAAGAGCAAGCGCCATACCCGCACCGGCAGCCACTCCATTCACCGCAGCGATCACCGGCTTGTCCATCTGCCGAAAGCCAGCGATTGATCGCGCCCACGACTCCTGGCGGACGAGCAACTCCGCAGGGTTCATGGTTGGTAATTCGCCCGCAAGATCGAGATCGAGGCCTGCGCAGAAGGCGCGACCCGAGCCAGTGAGAATCAGGACACGCGCCAGTGGGTCGCTATCGACCTGTTCTTGCAGGGTGATGAATTCGTCAAACATTTCAAACGTGATGGCGTTGAGGCGATCCGGCCGGTTGAGTTGCGCGATCACGATCTGAGGAGTCGGGCGCTCGATGAGCAATATGGTGGGATCACCCATCGAAGCCCACATCACCCATCGAAGCTTACATTACCCGGATCGAGAGACGACGTAATCGCACAGGAGCTCGAGGGTCTGCTTCGCCCCACCGGACGGCAGTGGAGCGAGGGCCGCACGAGCTTCATCTGCCCACCGGCAGGCCTCCTGTCGGGCCTCCGCGAGTGCGGGGTGGGAACGAAGGAGGCGGAGTGCCTCTGCGTGCTCATCATCGTCGCCGAGCGGTCGCGAGAGGAGGTCGCGAAGTCGAGCATCCTGGACTGATTGGCCGCCGAGGGAAATGAGCGCAGCAAGGGTCGGGACACCCTCACGCAGATCCGTTCCCGGGGTCTTGCCCGACTGTGCGGACTCGCTCATGATGTCGACGAGATCATCGGCGAGTTGGAAGGCGACCCCGATGCACTCGCCGAATCTGGCGAGCACCTCGATCGTTGCTGGGTCGGCCCCCGACATGAGGGCGCCGTAGCGGCCCGAGGCAGCGATGAGGGAGCCGGTCTTGTCTGCCAGCACCTCAAGATGATGCTTCACGGGATCGGCGCCATCCCCGGGGCCAACCGTCTCAAGGATCTGGCCGATGCATAGCCGCTCGAAGGTTCGAGCCTGAATGCGTACCGCCTCCGGTCCGAGGTCAGCAAGGATCGCCGAGGTTCGCGCAAAGAGAAAGTCTCCGGTGAGAATTGCGACGGAGTTACCCCAACGGGCATTCGCGCTCGAGGCACCACGGCGCATCGGCGCCTCGTCCATTACATCGTCGTGGTATAGGGTCGCGAGGTGTGTGAGTTCGACCGCTGCCGCTGACCTGATCACCTCGGGCCTAGTCGGGTCACCGAACTGCGCGGCAAGCAGCACGAGCAGCGGACGGAACCTCTTGCCCCCCGCTTCGACGAGATACCCTGCCGCCTCATTGATGAACGGCGACGAACTCCGGACCGACTCGCGTAGTTCCTGCTCTACCCGTGCAAGACCAGCCGCGAGTGACGCCTCGAGGGCAGGATCCGGCGAGAGCAGATCCAGCGACTGGCGGTTCATGCTCCAACGGTACTACCGCACAAACACATCGGCATGCGCGACCAACTCAAGAAGCGGTTGCGGCACCACCCCGAGCACCACGGTGACCGTGGCTGCCGCAGCCAATGCAACGGTCGTGAACACGCTCGGGATCACCACGACCGCCGTCTGGTCATTGGGCTCGGAGAAGAACATCAACACGATCACGCGCACGTAGAAGAAGGCCGTGATGAGTGATGCGACGACCGCGACAAGGACGAGCCAGATGTCGCCTGCGGCGATGGCAGCGGTGAACACGCTGAACTTACCGATAAAGCCTCCGGTAAGCGGAATACCTGCCAGGGACAGCATGAAAATCGCGAAGAGGGTCGCCACCAACGGGGACCTCTTCGCGAGCCCCGCCCAACTCGACAGGTGGGTCGCCTCTCCATTGCCATCACGAACGAGCATGATGACGGCGAACGCGCCGATCGTCGTAAAGCCATAGGTCACGAGGTAGAACATTGCCCCGGCCAGCCCCTCGGGGCTCGCCGCGACGACGCCGACCAGAATGAAGCCGGCCTGCGCGATCGAGGAGTAGGCCAGCATTCGCTTGATGTCGGTCTGGGTCACCGCAATGATCGACCCAACGAGCATCGTGAGGATCGCGACGATCCACAGCATCGGCTCCCAGTCCCAGCGCACCCCGCCGAAACCAACGTAGAGGACGCGGAACAATGCGATGAAGGCGGCGATCTTCACCGTTGCTGCCATGAACCCTGTCACCGGGGTCGGCGCGCCCTGATAGACGTCCGGGGTCCACTGATGGAACGGGACCGCACCGATCTTGAAGAGCAGTCCGACAAGCAGCATGCCGAGACCGATGAGCATGAGACTGCTCTCGCTCGGCTTGGCACTCAGCGCATCGGCGATGGCAGGGAGATCTATTGAGCCGGCGTAGCCGTAGATGAGGGCCGAGCCGTACAGAAAGAACGCGGATGAGAAGGCGCCGAGGATGAAGTACTTCATCGCGGCCTCTTGCGAGAGCAGGCGCCGACGACGCGCGAGCCCGGCGAGCAGGTAGAGCGGGAGTGACATCACCTCGAGCGCGATGAACATGATGAGCAGGTCGTTCGCGACGGTGAGCAGCAGCATGCCGCCCACCGCGAAGAGGAAGAGCGACCAGACCTCCGTCTGAAGGTACCCACGTGCCGCGAACTGCTTCTCATCCTCCGAACCCGGGAGGGCTGAGGCGCGAGGAGCGAAGGCATCTCCACTTGGATCGAGGGTGCGTTCAGCCATGAGCATGGCACCGAGGAGCGACAAGATGAGAAGGGTCCCCTGCATGACGAGCGCGGGGCCATCAACGGCAATCGATCCCGCGGCCGTCACCGCCTGCGTCTTGTCGAGGTCAATCACAGCGATGAATGCCGCGATGAGGCTCACGAATACGAGCACGAGTTGCAATGGTCGGCGGGCGCGGCGCGGAGCAAAGGCCTCGATGAGCACCGACACGACCCCTGCCCCAAGGATGATGAGGATCGGAAGAATCAGCCGGTAGTCGATAACCGGCAACTCGAACGGTGTCTCGCTGGCGAAGCGTGCGACAAGGGCCGGCACGCTGGTACTGGCCGCGTTCACTCCTGGGTCCCTTCAGCGGTGGTGCTTGGGTTCAGCGTCGTTGGTGGATCGGTGACGCCGATAGTCGTCATGAGCGTGTCGACGGCCGGGTTGATGACATTGAGGATCGGCGCGGGGAAGAGCCCGAGGACGAGTGTGATAACGGCAATCGGCATGAGGGCGGCGATCTCACGGCCTCGCAGGTCTTTCATGCCCTCGAGAGCCGGGAGCAACGGACCCGTCATGGACTTCTGGTACAGCCGAAGAACGTAGGCGGCGGTGATGACGATGCCGAAGGTCGCGAGGGCGCCGACGAACATGTACTTCTGGAATGCACCGAGAAGGACCATGAACTCTCCGACGAATGACACGAGGCCAGGCAGGGCGAGTGACGAGAGCGCCGCGAAGAGGAAGAACCCGGCGAGCACCGGCGCCGCCTTGTTCACACCTGAGTAGTCGGATATGAGGCTCGATCCACCACGGCGCTCCATGAGGAAGCCGGCCGTAAGGAATAGTGCTGCGGTGGAGAGGCCGTGCGCAACCATGTAGACGACTGACCCACTCTCGCCAATCGTGGTGAACACGAAGATTCCGAGTGCGATGAACCCGAAGTGCGACATTGACGAATACGCGAACAGGCGCTTCATGTCGTGTTGGTCGAGGGCGACGAAGGCTCCGTAGAAGATGCCGATAAGCGCCATGCTGATGACGACCGGGGCGTAGAACTCACTTGCGGCCGGGAAGATTGGCAGGCAGTAGCGGATCATGCCGAACGTGCCCACCTTGTCGAGCACCCCGATAAGGAGCACCGATGTGCCAGGCTTGGACTGCGCGGCGGCATCGGGAAGCCAGGTGTGGAAGGGCCACAGGGGTGCCTTGATCGCGAATGCGAGGAAGAACCCAAGGAACAGCACCTTTTGCATGCCTGGATCGATGTCGAGTCCCACGAGGGTGAGGTAGTCGAAGGTGCCCGTGCCGGTGAGGTTGGCTGAAACGACGTACAGCCCGATCAGGGCCGCAAGCATGAGCAAGCCCCCAACGAGGCTATACAGCAGGAACTTCACCGCGGCGTACGAGCGCTGCGGGCCGCCGTATCGTCCGATCATGAAGTAGACGGGAATGAGCATCGCCTCGAAGAAGACGTAGAACAAGAAGAGGTCGATCGACGAGAACACGCCGATCATCAGGGTCTCAAGTACGAGGATGAGGGCGAAGTATCCCTTGACGCTGCCGGTGGTGCGCGACGCTGCGTCGTCGACGTCGTGCCATCCCGCAAGGATCACGACTGGCACAAGGGTGGTGGCGAGTGCAACGAGCACCAGCCCGATGCCGTCAATGCCGAGGGAGTATGAGATTCCGAAAGTAGGGATCCACGGGTAGGTCTCAACGAACTGGAACTGCTCGGTTGAGGCGCCGTTGAATGAGAGTGCCATGGCGATGGTCATCACCAGCGTGGCCAGGGCGATGACGAGCGCGATCTGCTTCGCAAGTCTGGGCCGTGATCTGGGGAGCAGGGCCACCACGACGCTGCCGATGAGCGGGAGCGCGCCGAGTGCGGTCAGCCAGGGGAACGTATTCACGAGAGCCTTACCAGGACCAGAGCGAGCAGGACAAGGACAGTGCCGCCGACCATGGAAAGTGCGTAGGAGCGGGCGAATCCGGACTGATACCTGCGCATGCGCCCCGAGGCGCCGCCGACGAGCGCGGCGCTGCCGTTCACTATTCCGTCGACCACCCGGCCGTCGAACCAGATGAGCAACCTTGAGAGCCAATAACTCGGCCGTACGATGAGCCCCTCGTTCACCGCGTCACCGTAGAGATCCGCGCGGGCCGCCCGGGTCAGCAGGGAGCCGCGCGGCGGGGCGATCGGCACCTCCCGACGGGCGTAGCTAATCCAGCCGATGAAGGAACCGATGATGACAAAGGTAAGCGAGATGGCGATGACCGCTCCGGTCGAAAGTGGCGAGGTCGACGTCGAGAACCCGACGACCGGTTCCAACCAACTTTCGATGTTGCCCCAGAACAACAGCGCCATGCCGAGGAAGATCGAACCAAGGGCCAAAATGATGAGCGGGATGGTCATGACCTTCGGGGATTCATGCGGGTGGGCATCGTCTTCCCATCGCGCCTTGCCGAAGAAGGTCATCGCGACCATTCGGGTCATGTAGAAACCGGTGATGCCAGCCGCGAGAATCGCAAGGCTCCCGATAATGGGGCTCCTTTCGAAGGCCGCGTGAATGATCTCGTCCTTGGACCAGAATCCCGAGAACGGCGGGATCCCGATGATGGCGAGATAGCCCGCCATGAACGTGATGAAGGTAACGACCATCGCCGTCCGAAGTGCACCGTATCGACGCATGTTCACGTTGTCGTTCATCCCGTGCATGACCGAGCCTGCCCCGAGGAAGAGCCCAGCCTTGAATACTCCGTGGGTCAGCAGGTGGAAGATCGCGAACACGTAACCGATGGGACCGAGGCCGGCCGCCATGACCATGTAGCCGATCTGGCTCATCGTCGAACCTGCGAGCGACTTCTTGATGTCGTCCTTGGCCGAACCGATGATCGCGCCCATGAAGATAGTGATGAGGCCCACGACCACGACGGCAGTCGCCGCCCAGACTGCCCGGTCGTAGATCGCGTTGCTCCGGGCGATGAGGTAGACCCCAGCGGTCACCATGGTCGCCGCGTGGATCAGGGCCGAGACCGGAGTGGGGCCCTCCATCGCATCAAGGAGCCACGCCTGCAGCGGGAACTGCGCCGACTTACCCGCGGCTGCGAGCAGCAGCAGCAGGCCGATCGCGGTGAGGGTTCCCTCGTTCACCTCGCTTGCCTGCCCGAAGACGTCATTGAACGTCACTGATCCGAAGGTGACGAAGATGACCATGATCGCGACGCTTAGGCCAACATCACCCACCCTGTTGATGATGAATGCCTTCTTCGCTGCAGCGGCCGCGCTGGGCTTGTGCTGCCAGAACCCAATGAGCAGGTAGCTGGCCAGTCCAACGCCCTCCCAGCCGACGTACAGGAGGAGATAGTTGTTCGCGAGCACGAGGAGCAGCATCGCCGCGACGAAGAGATTGAGGTACCCGAAGAACTTGCGCCGGTTTGGGTCGTGCTGCATGTAGCCGAGCGAGTAGACATGGATCAGGGTTCCGACAACGGTGATGAGGAGAACGAACACCATCGAAAGCTGATCGAGCTGGAAGGCCATGTCGGCCTCAAACTGGCCGGCGAAGACCCACGTGAACAGGCTCTGACCGATAGAGCGCTCTTCCGCACCACGGGCCATGAGCCCGACAACCATGAGAATGCCGAGAACTCCCGATGCCGCCACGGCAAGAACCGCTAGGTACGGGCCCCAGGTGTTCGTCCGTCGCCCACCGAGCAGCAGCACGGCCGCACCGACCAGAGGAAACGCAATAAGAAGCCAGATCAGCGAGAACACGCCCTCGGCGGGCATGATCTCCTGAAGCGCGGGTGCGCCTTCTGCCCAGACGACAGCGCTGGCGTTGATCACCGCGCCTCCTCGTTCGTCACGTTCATGTCCTATCGGTTGTCGAATGACCCGGATGCTCCCGGGTCGTCGTTCGTTCCCGTGCTGTATTCGTTAGTACTTGAGGAGGTTGGGCTCGTCAATCGAAGCCGATCGTCGGGTTCGGAAGATGGTGACGATAATCGCGAGTCCGACCACGACCTCGGCCGCGGCCACGACCATGACGAAGAACGCAACGACCTGGCCGTCAAGGTTTCCGTTCGTGCGAGCGCACGCAACAAAGGCAAGGTTCGCGGCATTGAGCATGAGCTCGACGCACATGAAGACAATGATGCCGTTGCGACGGACGAGCACACCGACCGCGCCGATTGAGAAGAGGATCGCCGACAGGATGACGACGTTCGACGGGTTCACTGTGAGTCGACCGCCTTGATCTCATTGACCTCGTGATGATCGACCGCTCGAGCGTCACCGCGCGCTTGAAGTGGCCGGGGGATGCTCCCCTCGCTGATCGATCCATCGGGCAGCAGGGCCGGGGTATCAACCGCATTGTGACGGGCGTAAACCCCAGGCGTTGGCAGGTTACCGGGATGCAATCCGGAGCGAAAGCGAGCCTTCGACAGTTCCTGCTGCGTGGCCCGCGGGAGCCAGCGCTCACGGTGGGCGAGCACCATGGCTCCGAGCGCCGCGGTGATGAGCAGGGCCGAGGTTGCCTCGAATGCAATGAGATAGTCGGTGAAGATGAGTCGTGCAATGCCTTCGACGTTGCCGCCGTCAATACTGTTGGCCTCGACGAGGCCCACCGTGCCGGAGTTCACGAGGCCATTGCCCACGCCAACGACGAGAAGAACGGCGAGACCAAGGCCAAGCACGATCGCCGGGATCCGCTGACCCCGCAGGGTCTCGATGAGGGAGTCAGATGAATCGACCCCCACCACCATGAGAACGAACAGGAAGAGCATCATCACCGCGCCCGTGTACACGATGATCTGCACCATGCCGAGGAATGGGGCCGAATTCGCGATGTAGAGAACAGCAATATTGATCATCGTGAACGCAACCCACAGCGCGCTATGCACGGCCTTGCGGGAGAGCACCAGACCCAGTGCGCCGATGACGGCGAAGCCGCCACTGATCCAAAAGACCCAGTTCTCACCGCTCATGGGGTTGCCCCGAAGGCGTCGCGTGGCCAGTCTTTTGATCGGGAACCGAGCCCTTGACCTTGCCCGCGTAGTAGTCGCTGTCGGTAAGGCCGGGCACCATCGGGTGCGGTGCCGGAAGCATGCCCGGCAGCATCGGCCCGAGGAGATCGACCTTCTCGTAGATCAGCGATGCACGGCTCGAATCGGCAAGTTCGTAGTCGTTGGTCATCGTGAGGGCGCGGGTCGGACACGCCTCGATGCACAGCCCGCAGAAGATGCAGCGCAAGTAATTGATTTGGTACACGCGCCCGTAGCGCTCGCCCGGAGAGAATCGTTCCTCTTCGCTGTTCGAGGCACCTTCAACGAAAATTGCGTCGGCGGGGCAGGCCCATGCACACAGTTCGCAGCCGATGCACTTCTCGAGGCCGTCGGCCCAACGATTGAGTTGGTGACGCCCATGGAAGCGCGGCTTCGGCGGGTACTTGTCGCGGTCCTCGGGGTACTGCTCGGTGACCACCTTCTTGAACATTGTGAAGAAGGTGACCCCGAAACCGCGGGCGGCCTGAGGTAGTTCAGCCATCAATGGCCTCCTGGGTGACGTCGCTTCGGTCCTGCACGATGGTGACGCCGGTCCGGGCACGGCGCGACGTGCCCACCGCCTGCTGCCCTGGCATTGGTGGAACCGGGTAGCCCCCGGCCATCGGGTCAAAGGTGAGGTTTGCCTCGGCCTCCTCCCGAGCGGCCCTGACCGCCGCACGGCGGTCGGAGCGCGACTGGAATACCCACGAGACGATGAGCAAGATCGCGATGGTCACTGCGCCACCAATGAGCAATTCACGCGTCGTGAGGACGACTTCGTCACGCAGCACCCGGGCGGTTGCGACGATGAGGATCCACACGATCGAGACTGGAATGAGGACCTTCCAGCCGAATTTCATGAACTGGTCATAGCGCATGCGCGGCAGGGTCGCCCGCAGCCAGATAAACATGAAGATGAAGACCTGCACCTTGATGAGCCACCACAGCATCGGCCACCAACCGGTCATAGCCCCTTCCCAGAGGGACAGTGGCCATGGCGCGATGTAGCCACCCAGGAACAACGTCGTCGCCAACGCGGAGACCGTCACCATGTTGATGTACTCGGCAAGGAAGAACAGGGCGAACTTAAGGCTCGAGTACTCGGTATGGAATCCACCGACCAATTCGCCCTCCGCCTCGGGCAGGTCGAAGGGCGCGCGGTTCGTCTCACCGACCATCGCGGTCACGTAAATGAGGAAGGACGGCAGCAGAATCACCGCGTACCAAATCGGCTCCTGGGCGATGACGATCGCCGACGTTGACATCGACCCCGCGTAGAGGAACACCGCGACAAAGGAGAGCCCCATGGCGATCTCGTAGGAGATCATTTGGGCGCTCGAGCGCAGCCCGCCGAGTAGTGGGTAAGTGGAGCCTGAGGCCCACCCCGCAAGGACGATTCCGTAGATGCCAATTGAGGCGATGGCGAGCACATAGAGCACCGACACAGGGAAGTCGGTGAGCTGCAGCGGGGTCTCGACACCGAAGATCGACACCGTAGGACCGAAGGGGATGACGGCGAACGCGATGAACGCGGTGGTCGCAGAGATAACCGGGGCAATCCAGTAGACGGCGAGATGCGCCCCCTTCGGGATGATTTCCTCCTTGAGCGCAAGTTTGATGCCATCCATGAGTGACTGGAGCAATCCAAAGGGCCCGACACGGTTGGGTCCCACTCGATGCTGCATGCGGGCCACCACGCGTCGCTCCCACCAGATGGTGAAGAGGGTGAGGAGAACGAGCATGACGAAGATGCCGACCACCTTCAAGATGACGAGCCACCAGGGGTCAACACCGAAGGGGCCGAAGGTCGGATCGGTCATGACGTCTCTCCTTCGTGCTGTTGGACGCTGATGAGCCCCACAGCATCGCCTATCCGGGCCCCGAGATCCCGATAGATCGAGCAGCCGAGCGAGTTCATCGGGAGCACCACGACCTTGTCCATCACCTCGGCCACCTGCACGGGAAGCACGACCGATCCGCCCGGGCCAATGACGCGCACCTGCGAGGGATGGCCCAGCGATGCTGCTGTCCGCGCCGACACCGACGCGCCCACCTGCCGAGCCGTGGCCGCAAGGAAGGGCTCGCCCTCCTGCATGACACCGGCGTCAATAAGCGCTCGCCACGACCCGAGTGCGAACTGGTGATCCCCCATCATGGAGACGCCCGGAGCGCGATCGGGAACAGGCCCCCGGGTTCCTGCCCAAGGGCCCAGGCCGGCCCGCTCACGTCGGATGCTTGCGACATCATGCGGCCCGAGGCGCCGTTCCATCGTCGTCGCGATCATCCCGAGCACCATCGCATCACTTTGGGCCAGTGAATCCCGGAAGACCTGGCCGAAGGGGCGGGGCCTGCCCTCCCAGTCCACGAAGGTTCCGGACTTCTCGGTGACGACGGCGACTGGGAGCACGACATCGGCCTGCGCGGTGACAGCCGAGTGGTGGTGCTCGAGGGACACGAGGAAGCCGACACCAGCGAATGCTGCTGCGGCGAGTCCATGGTCGGGGTAGTCGCCAAGCTCGACCCCGCCTGCTATCAGGGCTCCCAGGACATCGTCACGTGCAGCCGAGAGCAAGTGCTCACCGGCAAGCCCGACACTGGTGGGGAGCTCACTTGCGTCCATCCCCCACGTTGACGCGACCTGCTCGCGGGCGGTCGGATCAAGGAGCTGGCGTCCGCCAGGGAGCAAGCCGGCAAGGGCTCCTGCATCAAGCGCGCCCCGCTCCCCTGCCCGGCGCGGCACCCAGGCGAGCGATGCTCCGGTCTCGGCTGCCAACGCGGCCACCGCGGAGGGACCGCCGACAACTGCCGCGATGCGTTCCCCTACGAGGATGACGGCCCCCGGCTGTCCAAGGTCGTTCTTGACATCAGCGGGAAGTGTCGAAAGCGCCTGCGCCTCTGCGCCGGGCAGGGCCGCGACGAGCTCGCCCCGGACCTTGGCGAGCCCCTTGGTCGCCACGGCCCCGACGTTCACGATCCTCGTTCGCCCGATTCGGGCGGCCTTGCGAAGTCGCAGGAACACGATCGGGGACTCGTCCTCGGGCTCAAGCGCGACGGTCATGACGATGGGCGCCTGCTCAAGTGCCGCATAGGTGGTCGTCACCGGGGTGCCTGCGATGACGGCCGCAAGGAAGGCCGCCTCCTCGCTCGAACTCTCACGGACCCTGAAGTCGATGTTGTCACTTCCGAGCGCCACTCGAGCAAAACGTGCGTAGGCATAGGCATCCTCGACGGTCGACCGGCCGCCGACGAGCACGCCGGTGGATGCGCCCGCCGCGGCAAGGCCTCGCGCAGCAGCATCGAGCGCCTCGGGCCAGGATGCCGTCCGGAGTTCGCCGTCCTCGCGAATCATTGGGGAGGTGATGCGGCCCTCTCGAAGGTACGGGAACGCGAACCTTCCCTTGTCGCAGTTCCACTCCTCGTTGACCTCAGGGTCATCCCAAGCCAGCCGGCGGGTGACCGTGCCCCTGCGGTAGTCGGTGCGAAGGGAGCAGCCGGACGCGCAATGCTCGCAGGTGGTGGGGACTGAAACGAGGTCGAATGGCCTGGCTCGGAAGCGGTACGCGGCGCTCGTGAGGGCCCCGACCGGGCATATCTGCACAGTGTTGCCGGAAAAATACGAGTCGAAGGGCTGATCAGCGGCGGTGCCGACCTGCTGCTTGGCTCCACGCTCCAGCAGCTCCAGCATCGGATCGCCAGCAATCTGGTCAGCGAAACGCGTGCAGCGGGCACACGATACACAGCGCTCCCGGTCGAGGAGAATCTCGGCGCTCACGTTGATCGGCTTGTCAAACACCCGCTTCTCACCATCGAAACGGGTCTCAGGACGGCCGACCGACATCGCCTGGTTCTGCAGGGGGCACTCGCCACCCTTGTCGCAGACCGGACAGTCAAGGGGATGGTTGAGGAGGAGGAATTCAAGCACGCCCTCCTGAGCCTCCCGCGACACAGGCGAGGACATTTGAGTTCGAATGTGCATTCCATCGCTGACGACCTGAGCACATGCTGGTTGCGGCTTCGGCATGCCCTCAACCTCGATGAGGCAAGCACGGCAGGCCGCAACGGGGTCAAGGAGGGGGTGGTCACAGAACCTGGGGATCTCAACGCCGAGGAGTTCTGCCGCCCGGATGGCCAAGGTGCCCTTGGGCACCTCGATGGTCACACCATCGACGGTCACGCCCACCATTTCGACTGCAGCGAGGTCGGATCCAGCATTGCTCGTCATCGTCATCGAGTTGCCCCTGCGAAGAGATATGACGCGACCGGATCGAATTGCTCGTCAGCCGAGGTATGGGTCGCGGCGATGAATTCATCGCGGAAATACTTCAGAGCCGCGGGGTACGGAGTGGCGGCAGCATCGCCGAGGGCACAGAACGATCGTCCGGCGATCTGCGTGCAGACATGGGCGATCTTCTCGACATCGGCCTCGTGCCCATGACCGTGCTCAAAGCGCTCGAGCATCCCGGTGATCCAGTAGGTACCCTCGCGGCACGGAGTGCACTTGCCGCATGACTCGTGCTTGTAGAACTCCAGCCAGCGGGTCACCGCCTTCACCACGCTCACCGTCTCGTCGAAGACCATCGGCGTGCCTGTTCCGAGCATCGTGCCGGCGCCCGCCATGTCCTCGTAGGTGAGTGGGAGGTCGAGGTGCTCCTCAACGAGCATCGGGACGGACGAGCCCCCAGGGACCCAGAACTTCAGCTTGCGGCCATCACGCATGCCGCCCGCGTAGTCGAGCAACTCACGCATGGTGATGCCGAGCGGTGCCTCGAAGATCCCGGGGCGATTCACGTGTCCAGAGACCGCGAACACCTTGAAACCAGGTGACTTCTCCGTGCCGAACTGGCGCAGCCAAGCCGCCCCTCGCTCGATGATGTACGGGATATTCGCGATCGTCTCGACGTTGTTGATGACGGTCGGCGACGCATAAAGCCCGGCAACTGCGGGGAATGGCGGCTTCAGTCGCGGCTGACCGCGGTAGCCCTCGAGCGAGTCGAGGAGCGCTGTCTCCTCGCCGCAAATGTAGGCGCCAGCCCCAGCATGGACGACGATGTCGAGCGAAAAATCGGTGCCGAGAATGTTGTTGCCAATGAACCCAGCCGCGCGCGCCTGCTCAACTGCATTCGCAACCTTACGAACGGCGTTCGGGACCTCACCGCGAATATAGATGAACGCGTGGCTCGCTCGAATCGCGTAGCTGGCGATGATGACGCCCTCGACGAGCGCGTGCGGATTGGCCATCATGATGGGGATGTCCTTGCAGGCGCCCGGCTCGGACTCATCGGCGTTCACGACGAGGTAGTGCGGCTTGCCATCATTCTGAGGAACGAAACCCCACTTCATCCCGGTCGGGAAGCCGGCGCCGCCTCGTCCACGCAACCCGGAGTCCTTAACCACCTGGATGATCGCGTCAGGATCCTGCTTCAGCGCCGACGCGAGGGCGCCATAGCCGCCGAATCGGCGATATCCCTCAAGGGTGTAGAGGTCAGGGGAATCCCAGTGCTCAGTGATGACCGGGGTCAGTGTCATGGGATCAGCCCTCCGTCGTGCTTGCTGCAGCAGTGGTCGTAGGAACAAGCGGCGCAGTCATGCCGCGCTCCTTGGCGATGCGCAGACCGGCGAGCATCTTTTCGTCGACGCTCACGCCCTCGTCTGCACGTCCGTCGTTCGGGAAGGCCAAGGTGCGCTCGGTCGCAGCGAAGTCGCGGATCGCGGGACCTCGAGTGGATTGGACGACCTCGCCGCGCGCCAGTCGGTCGATGACATCGATTGCCGAGTCCGGGGTTACGTCATCCATAAACTCCCAGTCGACAGTCATGACGGGCGCATGCGTGCAGGCCGCTTGGCATTCGATGCGCTCGAGCCAGAAGTTGGAGTCCTCGCTCGGCGAGTCATGGGTGGTGCCGAGGCGCTCTGCTAGCGCGGCATAGACGGCATCCCCGCCGAGCAGCCCGCACAGCGTGTTGATGCACACCCCGATGTGATGCTGGCCGACTTTCTGACGCTTGTACATCGTGTAGAAGGTTGACACGGCGGTCACCTCGGCCGACGTGATGCTGAGCACCTCGGCACAGGCGTTGATGCCGTCGATCGTGACGTCGCCTTCCTCGCTCTGCACCAAGTGCAACATCGGGAGGAGGGCGGAACGCGACTGCGGATACAGCGCGGCCAATTGCCGCATCTCACCGCGCACCACTTCACTGATGGTCATGTTCTCTCGGTTTCCTCTCGTCTGTGCTGACCGGCTAGCGGTCAACACCGCCCATCACGGGATCGATGCTGGCAACGGCTCCGATGATGTCGGCGACCTGGCCGCCCTCACCCATCGCCGCGACCGCCTGCAGGTTGGTGAATGACGGATCGCGGAAGTGCACGCGATACGGACGGGTGCCACCTGAGCTCACGACGTGGCAGCCGAGCTCACCCCGAGGGGACTCGATCGCAACATGCGCCTGCCCAGGTTCGACCTTGAACCCCTCTGTGACGAGCTTGAAGTGGTGGATAAGCGCCTCCATCGACTCCGACATGATCTCCTTGATGTGCTCCGCAGAGTTGCCCTGGCCGTCACTGCCGACGGAGAGCTTCGAAGGCCAAGCGATCTTCTTGTCGGCGACCATGACCGGACCAGGCTTGAGCCGGTCGAGTGCCTGCTCGACGATGCGCAGTGACTGCTCCATCTCGTTCACGCGGATGAGGAAGCGACCGTAGACGTCACATGTTGTCTCGGTCACGACCTCGAAGTCGTAATTCTCATACCCGCAGTACGGCTGCGACTTGCGCAAATCGTGGGGCAGGCCAGTCGAGCGCAGCACCGGGCCGGTGATACCCAGAGCCATGCAGCCAGTGAGGTCAAGATAGCCAATGCCAACCGTGCGACCCATCCAGATGCTGTTATCTACGAGCAGGTTCGTGGTGTCCTTGAGCCGCTTACGCAGGAGCTTGACGGTGTCGCGGATCTTCTCCTCCGCACCGTCCGGAAGGTCCTGGGCCACTCCCCCGGGCCTGATGTATGCGTTGTTCATGCGGAGCCCGGTGACCATCTCGAAGATATCGAGGATGAGTTCGCGGTCGCGGAAGCCGTAGATCATGGCCGACAGGGCGCCAAGCTCCATGCCGCCCGTCGCGAGGGCGACGAGGTGCGATGAGACCCGATTGAGTTCCATCATCATGACCCGGATAGTGCTCGCCCGCTCCGGGATGTCGTCAGTGATGCCCAGGAGTTTTTCGACAGCGAGACAATATGCGGCCTCGTTGAACAAGGGGGCGAGGTAGTCCATGCGGGTGACGAAGGTGACGCCCTGCACCCAGGATCGGAACTCCATGTTCTTCTCGATGCCCGTGTGGAGGTATCCGATGCCACATCGGGCCTCTGTCACGGTCTCGCCGTCAAGTTCGAGGATGAGCCGGAGCACGCCGTGCGTCGACGGATGCTGCGGACCCATGTTTACGACGATGCGTTCCTTCTCGCCGTCAGGTGCAGCGGTGATGGTGTCCCAGTCGCCGCCTGAGACGTTGAAGATACGTCCCTCGGTCGTGTCGTATCCGGGTGCAAACGCATCTTCTGCTCCTGGGTCAGTTGATCCAGGGACTGAGCTTGCGTAGGTCACGTTGTCGGTGGGCATCAGTTGTACGACCTCCGCTGATCCGGTGGGGGAATCGTGGCGCCCTTGTACTCGACAGGGATTCCGCCGAGGGGGTAGTCCTTGCGCTGCGGATGCCCGGGCCAGTCATCGGGCATGGCAATGCGGGTAAGCGCCGGGTGGCCGTCGAACACGATCCCGAAGAAATCCCAAGTCTCACGCTCATGCCAGTCGCAGGTCGGGTAGACGCCGACGATTGACGGGATATGGGGGTCGGCGTCTGAAGCGGTCACCTCGACCCTGATGCGTCGGTTGTGGGTGATCGAGAGGAAGTGGTATACGGCATGGAGCTCGCGCCCAGCATCACTCGGGTAATGGACGCCACTCACGCCGCTGCACATCTCGAAGCGCAGCCCCGGCTCGTCGCGCAGAACCCGGACGAAGGCCACGAGGTGCTCGCGCCGGACGAAGAAGGTGATCTCTCCCCGGTCGACGACTATCTTCTCGGTGGCCGACGCGAATGGCAGGCCCTGATCGGCGAGCGAGAGCTCGATCTCCTCGGCCACCTCGTCAAACCAGCCGCCGAACGGAGCCTGCGAGGCTCCCGGCATGACGCGGGGATCGACGAGCCCGCCGAAACCGCTCGTGTCGCCAGAGCCCTTCACTCCGAAGGCGCCGTCGCGGGCATCGAGAAGTTCGAGGTTCGTCACTCCCCGTGGAATGACCGGAAGCGGCGCGTTCACGTCGGTCATAAGAGTAGGCCACGCATCTCGATGGTTGGCGCTGCTGTCAATGCCTCAGCTTCAAGCGCAATGATCTCTTGCTTGCGGTGCGGTCCGAGTTTCGTGTCTTGAATCTGATCGTGCAGTTTCAAGATGGCATCGATGAGCATCTCGGGCCTCGGCGGGCAACCCGGCAGGTAAATGTCGACGGGAACGACGTGGTCGACACCCTGAACGATCGCGTAGTTGTTGAACATTCCGCCGCTGGAGGCGCACACCCCCATGGCAAGAACCCATTTGGGGCCGGGCATCTGGTCGTAGATCTGACGGAGCACCGGCGCCATCTTCTGGCTCACCCTGCCAGCGACAATCATGAGATCGGCCTGACGCGGCGAAGCCCGAAAGACCTCCATCCCAAAGCGCGCGAGGTCGTAGCGCGCGCCGCCGGTGGTCATCATCTCGATTGCGCAGCAGGCCAGCCCAAAGGTCGCGGGCCACAGCGAGCCCTTGCGCGCATATCCGGCAAACTTTTCCACCGTGGTGAGCAGGACACCGGATGGCAGACTCTCTTCAAGTCCCATGTTGTGATACCTCAATCCCACTCGAGGCCGCGGCGACGCCATACATAGGCGTAGACGACCAGAACCGTCACGATGAAAAGAACCATTTCAATGAGTCCGAAGAGCGCGAGTCGGTCAAAGGCGACAGCCCACGGGTACAGGAACACGATCTCAATGTCGAAGATGATGTACAGCATTGCGGTGAGGTAGTACTTCACCGGGAAGCGACCACCGCCGACCGGCTGCGGAGTCGGCTCAATGCCGCACTCATACGAGTCAACCCTGGCCCGGTTGTAGCGCTTGGGCCCGGTGATCGAGGCCGTGACCACGGAGAATGCCGCGAATCCGAAGGCCAGTAGGCCAAGAATCAGGATGGGCGCGTAGACGTTCACCGCTCCTGGTCTCCTTCGGTCAGATGTTCGTGCTGTCTAGGACGGGCGTGCTGGTGTGCGATGACCACGTGGACACGATTACTGAGGTGCCGGATTGTGCCGTTGTGAATGGCTTCACGACCGTGCAAAGCATAGTCCGCCCGCTGGCCCGTAGGCACCCGGCCCACCACCCCCAACGATTAAGTAGGGCACCCTCCCCACCCCCGTCGTTTCATCCAGCATCCGGTCGAACTGGCCAAAAATCTGGTCAGATGATCATGAAATTGGTGATGTCATCCCGACGGTTACGGCGGGCCACTCGATCGTTTGACGACCGGGTTCGTTGCCCGGTGCAGTGCCACGATGCCAGCGGTGAGATTGCGCCACTGGACCTTGCCCCAGCCCGCCGACGCGATATCTGCAGCGAGATGCTCCTGATCGGGCCATGCCCTGATGGATTCAGCGAGATATACATACGCATCCGGGTTTGTCGCCACCTTTCGTGCCACCGCAGGCAGCGCCTTCATCAGGTATTCGGTGTACACCGTTCGAAAGGCCGGCAGCGTTGGCTGCGAGAACTCGCACACGACGAGCCTGCCACCTGGTCGCACCACCCGACGCAGTTCAGCCAGCCCCACTGCTCGATCATGGATGTTTCGTAAGCCAAACGAGATCGTGGCCGCATCGAATGCACCCGTCTTGAATGGCAGGTGCATGCCATCTCCAGCGACGAATGGTAGACGCGGTTGGCGGCGGCGTCCGACCTGAAGCATCCCGAGCGAGAAGTCGGTCGGCACCACGGTCGCGCCCGCCTGAGCGAACGGCACACTTGAGGTTCCCGTTCCCGCGGCGAGGTCCAAGATGAACTGACCCGGCTTCGGATCGACCGCTTCCACGACCGCACGGCGCCAGACGCGCGTGCGCCCGAGCGCTAGGACATCATTCGTTATGTCGTAGCGTTCAGCGACGTCATCGAACATTGCCGCCACCTCGGCGGGGGCCTTTGACAGGTCAGCGCGCGTCATACGTGCATCCTTGCATCCCTCTGCTTCGTCCGCCCACGGCGAGAACCCCGGCCACCGTCCAACATGCCGCCACCCACCGAACGCCCTACGCTTGACAACGTGCCGAACGTTCATGCTGCTCTCAGTCCACATGGATCGCCAGCCACCGCCGTTCGCAGCCGACCCATCGCCGATCCTGAGGACCTCCTCGCCCGGCTTCCTTCGCGGGGGCCTCTTGCCTGGGTGCGGGGCGGCGAGGGCCTCATTGGCTGGGGCATCGCAGCGCAACTTGAGGTGCGTGGTCCCGAGCGCTTCAGTCGCGCGCAGCGCTGGTGGTCCAAGTGGTGTGCGGCAGCCACCATCGATGACACGGTGGCGATTCCCGGCTCCGGTCCTGTTGCATTTGCATCGTTCGCGTTCGACCCAGATCCCGGTACCTCGGTCATCATCATCCCCAAAGTCATCGTCGGCAGGCGGGGTGGGCAGGCATGGATCACCGCCATCGACCCGTTCGACGACCCGCGCAAATCCCTTCCTCCAGTCTCCGTCCCCGACCAACCATCAGCAGTGCGGTGGTCGCAGGGCTCGCGCAGTCCAATCGAATGGCAGGGTGCGGTCGCCGAGGCCATCGGTCGCATTACGGCCGGCGAGCTCGACAAGGTGGTCCTCGCACGTGATGTGCTCGCTCAAGTCGACGGCGTCCTCGACCCCCGTCACCTCCTCCTCAACCTCGCAGAGCGTTACCCAACCTGCTGGACATTCTCGGTCGCGGGCCTCATCGGTGCGACGCCAGAATTACTCGTCCGCCGGACCGGCGATCTCGTCACAAGCCGCGTGCTCGCCGGCACAGTTCGACGTCAGGGCGACGACGCTGCTGACGCAGGCCTCGCACTCGCCCTCCTCGACAGCGGGAAGGACCTTGAGGAGCATCGGTACGCGGTGCGCTCAGTCGCCCGCGCCCTCGCCGCCCACTGCACCGACCTTGACGTCCCCGAAGGTCCCCGCGTACTAGCGCTCGCAAACGTCCAGCATCTCGCCACCGACGTCACCGGCCAGCTCGCCGATGGAGCATCGGTACTCGCCCTTGCGGCCTCACTTCACCCGACAGCAGCGGTCTGCGGTACACCAACGGAGCGCGCCCTCGCCCTCATTCGAGAAATCGAGGGAATGGATCGCGGACGCTACGCCGGCCCGGTGGGCTGGTTCGACGCCAATGGCGACGGCGAGTTCGGCATCGCCCTTCGCTGCGCGGAGATCGACGAAGAAGCCGGCATTGTCCGTTCATTCGCCGGATGCGGCATCGTCGCCGGGTCAAGTCCTGACCTCGAGCTCGCCGAATCGACGGCCAAGCTGGTGCCGATCCGCGACGCCCTCGAAGGCGTGCCAACCACCTGGCCGAGGGAGGTTCGCATGCACAGCACCGAGGCACCGAGGTCGCCATCTCGTCCGATCTCCCAATCGAGCGGAAGCGCCTGAAGTAACGCAACCATTCCTTGGTTGTCGGCTAGCACATAGGCCGTGAGCGAGTCGAAGGACACCCTGCGGGCAACGTCGACGAGGCGCATAAGCATCTCGCGACCCAGGCCACGCCGATGCCATCGGTCATCGACGATGACGGCGATCTCCGCCCCGCTTTCATCACTCGGCCCCTCAGGAAAAACATTGCTGAGGGCAACGATCTCCCCCTCATCATTCGTTGCGACGAGGGTCGCGCCCCGATGACCTCCGGAGATGCGCCGCAAATTCTCGTCGCGCCATGAGTTCATCGGCGTGAAGTAGCGGTGGTAACGCGAGCGCTCCGAGCAGCGCTCATGCATGTCGGCAATTCCCTGAGCATCAGCTGGACGCGCCAGCCGGATCCACAGCCGGGACCCGTCACGCACCTGGGTCGACCAGCCATAGCCCTCCTCAACTCCACGTGACTGTGCCAGCGCCGCAACGAGGCCCAGCAGCGCCGACGCACGGTCGTGCTCAGTGCCAGTGAATGGCGCGTGGGCGCGGCGCAGCACCACGTGCTGGTCAAGCGTCCACTGCATCCGAAGGACCGCCGCTGATGTGTCGTCCCCCTGCACTGCAGCCGTCACCGCCCATGAGTCAGCGAGGACGAGATCAGCCGCAGCCTGCGGTGCCGCATCAGGGTCAGCAACGAGTGCCGCACACCGCTGGAGGACCCGCGTGGCGATGTCATCGGCATCCGATGCCATCCCCCGCGCCACGATGACATGGGCGCCAACCGAGCCCAGAGCCTGAGCAATACTCTCGCGATCAAGATCCCGCGGCGCGTGAAGGATGAGGTCGACGAGTTGCTCCCCGCTATCGTGCTGCGCGCCGAGCACCGTCACGACGGTCACCTGCATGAGTGCAAGGATTCGCAGCAGCCGAGCCAGCGCCGTCGGGCTCGCCGATATGGTCGCGCGGGCGCGCCACGTACTCACATCCTCCGCCGGAACCGCGGTCGGTAAGTCCACCGCCGCGAGGGACTCAAGCAGCCGCGCCGACAGGCTCGTCCAGCCCGATGGAGCATCCCAATCGGTCGATGCCCCGGCAATGACCGACAGCCCCAGCCCGACAGCGAGGAGGTGAAGTGCAGCGGCTTCGTCGTCGATCGATGAATCGACGGCGCCGGATCCGCGCAGTTGGCGCACGACGGTCGTGAGTGCGGCCCTTCGTTGATCGAGTCGATGCTGCACGATTGCGCCGAGCTCCGGGTCGTAGCGAGCAAGTGCCAGCGCCTGAATCTCGCGGGTGTCCCAGGCCGCGGCGGGGGATCCGAGCACCGCTCGCGCGGCCGTAAGGAGCGCTTGCATCGCCGGAACGATCGGCTGTTGCGCCTGCTGCTGCAGGGACTCCGAGATCGGCGGAAACGGCAGCGACTCGACCACAGAGCGAAGAAGTGCCGAACGACTGCGTCCAACCTCAGACACCACTCGGACCGGAAGGTCTGCAGCTCTCGCTACCTCGCGGCGACCAATGCGGGCAATGCCTCGCGAGGCAAGGAGTTCTCCAGCAGCTGCAATTATTCGGTCCTTCTGTCCCCGCTTCATCGTGGCTACGCCGACCCGAGCGCCTCGTGCACAGCCCGTTGAACAGAGGCGAGAATAGCCGCCTCCCGTGCTCGCTCACAGGTCTTCGCGACGACGACCCGCACCCCGCCCCCAAGGAGGGCTTCGGAGATCGCGGCCTCGAGCTCCGCGAGAGTCTCAGCGAGGACAGCCGGGACCGCCATTGTCTGCGCGAGACCCACGATGTCGACGGAGAGCGGAACCCCAAACACTCGATCGAAGACGTCGGCAAAGCGAGGCTCGCCCTGCTCGAGCTGCGAGAAAATACCTCCACCATTGTTGTCGGCGACGACGATAACGAGATCAGGTGCATCCTCGCTATCGGGGACGAGCAAGGCGTTGCTGTCGTACAGGAAGGTCAGGTCACCAACAAGCGCAAGCGCCCCCACGCCCTCCTGTCGCTGGAACGCCGATGCAGCCCCCCACGCCGTCGAGAGACAACCGTCAATGCCTGAGGTACCCCTATTTCCGAGGACGTAGCCGTCGCTCACGGTGGTGCTCGCAAAATTAAAAACATGGCGGACGGGCCAGGACGGGCCGACATAGAACATGCCACCCTCGAGAACGGCAGCAGCGGTGGCCCTGGCAACATGCATACCGGTGAGCACCGCGCCCTCGGCGGCCAACGCGGTCTCGACGGCCGCCGCCGCCAGCAGGTCGGCGCGCTGCCACGACGCCAGCCACTCCTCGTCGACCTCGGCCTCCTCTGGTGGGAGCGGCACGGACGCCACGACGACATCAGCCGAGCGGCCCGGATCCGCCCACTGGGGGCCAGCATCGACCGCAATGTGCAGCCCGGCGCCGGTTACCATGCGCATGACAGCACGGCTCAGGCCGACACGTCCGACCGTCATCACCACATCGGGCAGATGACCGGTCGAAAATTCCTCGTCAGCCAAGAGCAGCCCCCCGTGCGAGAGCACGGTGTCGCATCCAGCGACGTTGCCACTCGGCTCCCCGATGACAGGCCACCCAATCGCGTCGGCGAGCTCGTCGATCATCCCAATGGCTTCAGCATCATCGTGATCACCGACGACGATGACCCCGCGCGCCGGAACAACTGGATCTCCGAGCAGGGTCTCGAGGAGATGGTCGAGTGGGGTACTCATCCCAGCCACCATGCGCGAGTCAGCTGTCCAGGGTCGGCCGTCGCTACGGCCCTCAAGCACATGATCGCTTCCCGTCGGACCAAGGGCCGCGACGTTCTCAGGCACAAGCGGCTCGGAGAAAGGGACGTTCAGATGGACGGGCCCCGGTCGCATCCCGTCGGTTGCCGACGCTACTGCCCGGGCGATCGTTGAGCGCCAGTAGCGATTGGCCGCCACCGGATCGCGCGCAGGATCGAGGATGGCCATCTCGTGGAAGGCACGAACGGAAGGGCCGAAGATCTTCAACTGATCGATCGCCTGGTTCGCTCCGATATCGCGCAGGGCCGGCGGCCTATCTGCGGTGAGCGCGATGAGCGGCACATTCGACAGGTCGGCCTCGATGATCGCCGGGTGAAGGTTCACGGCCGCCGTCCCTGACGTCGTGAGGACGACAGCGGGGATCCCGCTCACCTTGCCGAGCCCGAGCGCAAGGAATCCGGCTGTTCGCTCGTCGAGTCGCACGTGCAGGACGATCTCGCCTCTCGCCTCGGCCTCCGCGAAAGCGATCGCGAGGGCCGCCGAACGGGATCCTGGGGCCACGACAACGTCGGAGACCCCGCAGCGAATGAGCTCATCAACCATCACCTTGGCCTGCGCGGTCGATGTATTCACACCCTCACCCTTTCACACCGGTCACGCTGAAGCCCCGATGATCTCGGTCCATCGCTGCTCGGATCCCGCGTACCACGCCGCGGTCAGGCGCTGTCGCCACCACATGGCGCGCTCATCCGACACCTGGTCACGGGCTTTCAGGAGTGCCGCAAGGTCGGGGGCCACTCTGCGAACGGTGAGCATGCCGTCGACCGGTGGCTCAGGAGAGCTCACCAGATCCTCCTCGAAGAGGGCGCCGGTCCCGAGCCCGCAGGCGATCTCCAGACCTAGGATCCCGGCGAGGTTGACGGCCACCGCCAGTCCGACCGATGTGTCGAGTGAACTGCTCACGACCACGGGGACCGGGAGCGCATCAACGATCCGCAGGCAGGCTTCAATCCCACCGAGCGGGGCCGGTTTCACGATCACGACATCGGCCATTCGGCTGATGAGGTCAGCCTGCCTCACTAGTGCCTGGGCGTCGTCGCTCGTACGCAGCGTTTCATCAACCGCGATCGGCACCGCACACGACCCACGTACCTCGATGATCTGCTCAACCTCGCGGCATGGCTGCTCGACGTATTCCAGCCCGTACTCTGCCAAACGACGCAGTGACGTCTTCGCCGTCGAGACGTCCCACGCACCATTCGCGTCAATCCGGATTCGCCCGAACCCGCGGCCGAGACTGGTGTCCAAGGCATCTCGGACGCTCGCAACCCGCGCCTCATCGTCAGCGAGTGCGCCGCCGACCTTCACTTTGATCGTGCTGCACCCATGATCGTTGATCGCCTGTCTCGTGAGGAGCGCGGCGACACTTGGAGACACCGCGGGCACGATGGCATTGACGCGGACCGCTGACCTGCGACTGACCGGCCAGGATCCAAATGCAGCCTCAAGTGAGCAATCGAGCCACCTGGCCGCGGCCTGGTCGCCGTAATCGTCAAATGGTGCGAACTCCCCCCACCCGGATGGACCCTTGATGAGCAGGCCCTCGCGGACGTCGACACCTCGAAAGGTGCGCCGGAGATGCACGGCGAAGGGCACTGCAGCGTCGAGCACCCGTCGCAGTGCGGGATCACTCACGTATGTTCGCTACGGTCGCTTGGGGAACTGGCCGAAGTCCGGCTGGCGCTTCTCCTTGTAGGCATCGCGCCCCTCCTGCGCCTCCTCAGACATATAGAACAAGAGCGTGGCGTCTCCGGCAAGCTGCTGGATCCCAGCGAGGCCATCGTCGGCAGCGTTATGGGAGGCCTTGAGCATCCGAAGGGCCATCGGGGACAGGGCGAGCATGTCGCGCGCCCAGTTCACTGTCTCGACCTCGAGATCTTCAATCGGTACGACGGCATTCACCAGGCCCCAGTCGAATGCCTGCTCCGCGCCGTACTGCCGGCACAGGTACCAGACCTCGCGCGACCGCTTCTGGCCCACGGTGCGAGCGAGTAGGCCGGAGCCGTAGCCCCCATCGAATGAGCCGACCCTTGGGCCCGTCTGGCCAAATCGTGCATTATCGGCAGCAATCGACAGGTCACAGACGACGTGCAGGACGTGCCCGCCGCCCATCGCATAGCCCGCGACCATCGCGATAATCGGCTTGGGCGTGCGCCGGATCTGAATCTGCAGGTCCAAGACGTTGAGTCGGCCGATGCCGCGCTCGGCGATCGCATCATCGCCGATGTAGCCATCATTCCCCCGGATCATCTGATCGCCGCCCGAGCAAAACGCCCAGTCGCCCTGCCCGGTGAGAATGATGACGCCGACACTGTCGTCGTCGCGAGCCCGATTGAGGGCGTCCTGCAATTCGAAGAGGGTCTGCGGCCGGAAAGCGTTGCGCTTCTCGGGACGGTCGATCGTGATCTTTGCGATGCCCGCATCAGCGCCCGTCGAACGCTCATATCGAATATCGCGGAATTCACCCATACTTTCCCATTCGCATCCCGGCGTCATCGATGAGTGCGCGGGGTTCTTGATCGCCGGCGAGCCCTCCGGAACGACGGGCGGCAGGGGGTAGCGGGTCCGAGTATCCATGCGATGAACGCTACCGCGAGTACGCTCGACGCGATGCGCCCACTTCGTCGTACGCCCGTGCCCCCCGGACCCCTTGGAGTCAGTGCACTCATCGACGCGGTCGCCTCAGCGCTTGACGGTAGCGGCCCCGCGGTCGCACCGGTGCCCACAACATCCGTCACGGTCTCAAGCGACTACGTCGCAGGCATTTTGCGAGCGCTGCGACCTGATGATCCCGACGCACCACTTGAGTCTGACGAGGTTGCGGTCGTCCTTGCCACGTCAGGGTCAACGGGCGCCCCTCGCGGCGTCCTCCTCACCGCCAAGGCCCTTGAAGCGCTCACCGACTCGGTGAACGGAGCCGGGCTCGCACCACAGTGGATCGCCGCCCTCCCCCTCTCGTCGATGGGCGGCTTTAATGTCCTCCTCCGTGGCCTAGCGGCGGGCCGGGCGCCAATCCCGATCTCCAGCCTCGGTGGCGCCGCGCCGTTCACCCCCCTCGACTTCGCGGAGGCGGTACAAGCCGCTGCCGCTCTCTCCTCGGATATCCGGGTCTCACTCGTCGCCGCGCAGGTACGTCGGCTGCTCTTGGACGAGGCTGGGATCGAGGCACTCAAGGGCTGCAGCCAGATTCTCGTCGGGGCTGGCCCTCTCCCGTCCAGCCTCGAGGAAACCGCACAGTCCCACGGCATTCGCCTCACGCGCACCTACGGGGCGACCGAGACAGCTGGCGGATGCGTGTACGACGGTGAACCACTGCCCGGGGTCAGCCTCGACACCCTCCCCAACGGCGAGGTCGTCATGAGCGGGCCGATGCTGGCCCTCGGCTATCGCTTGGATCGCGCGCTCACCGAGGCGCGGTTCACCGAGTCGGGCTATCGCACCGGTGACCTCGGGAGCATCGACTCAGGAAGGCTCACCCTCCACGGTCGCATCGACGACGTCGTCATCGTGAACGGGGTGAACGTCGCTCTCGGCGCAATCGAAAAGGTGATCGATGCCTGCCCCGACGTCGAGTCAGGCATTGCGCTCGCCCTACCCCTCGGTGTGGACGAGATAGAGATCGTGGCCATCGTGATCGCGAATGGGGCCACTGCCGGGCTTCGGCAACGAATCAACGAGTCGGTGCAGGGGGCGCTCGGCCGGCCGGCCGTGCCACGTAGGGTCGCCATCGTGCCCGACTTCCCGCAACTGCCCAATCGCAAGATCGACCGGGCGTCACTACGCGCCCTCGCCACCGAGCCTGGGCGGTTAACGTGGCTTCCCTGAGCCAATGGGTCGGCGGTGCGCGCCCGCGCACCCTCCCAACAGCACTCTCGGCAGTGGCCGTCGGCACAGGGCTCGCCGTCAATGCTGGGGCGTTCATCCCCCTTCGCGCGCTGCTCGCCCTGCTCGTCGCGGTCGCCCTGCAAATCGGTGTCAACTACGCGAACGACTACAGCGACGGCATCAAGGGCACCGACGAGGCCCGGGTCGGCCCGGTTCGACTCGTCGGCCAGCGGCTGGCGTCCCCTGCGTCCGTCCGCCTTGCCGCGCTTTGCTCGTTCACCGTGGCCGCCGTACTCGGGACCATTCTTGTCGCCCTCGTCGGCCAATGGTGGCTGCTGCTCATTGGGGTGGCCTGCGTAGCTGCTGCCTGGCTCTACACCGGAGGCCCGAGGCCCTACGGCTATCACGGCCTCGGCGAGGTCTTCGTGCTCGTGTTCTTCGGCATTGTTCCCGTCGTTGGCACCCTCTACGTACAGTCGCAAACCGTGACGGCTGCCTCGGTCGTGGCATCGGTCGGGGTCGGCCTGCTCGCCTGCGCCGTTCTCGTCACGAACAACCTCCGCGACATTCCGACTGATCTGGCCTCCGGCAAGCGAACCTTGGCGGTACGCCTCGGCGACGCTCGAACGAGGGGTCTCTACCTTGCGCTGATCGTCGGCGCCGCCGCCAGCACAATAGCCGTGGCGTCGCTCATCTCTTGGTGGCTGCTCATCGTGCTCCTCGCCCTCGGCCTCGCGATCGGTCCGGTGACACTGGTGCGCGGGGGCGCCACCGGCCCTGCGCTCGTACCTGCGTTGAAAGGGACCGGGCTTCTCGTGCTCGGGTACGGCCTAGCGCTCGCCGCCGGGCTTTGTCTGGTCTAGCGGGTCGCCGTCCTCAGCCCTCGTCGACGCATCGATTCGGTCGTTCAACCGTGTGAAGAATCCGCTGACGCCGACGCTCACGGCGTCGCGCTGTCGGTTGAGGGCGAAGATGCTGATGGCCCCGGACACGAGGATCGCCAATGACAGGGACCAGAGTCCTCGCAGAGGGGTCAGGAGCGACAGCAGCAGCCAGACCCCCGCGAAGATGAGGATCCGCAGCGCCGTGTAGGCGAGGAACGCTATCCATCGAGGCTTATCCGTTGTCATCCCCCCAAGGTACCGGCCGGGTGCTCGGACGCGCGGGCTGGCGGGGTCGCGTTACTCTTGTCACCTTGGAGGTGGCTGATGCTGCGCGTGCTCGGGATTCTGGTGCTCATCGCACTGTACGTCTCGTTCATTGTCGATGTGGTGCGCACGCCCCGTGCGAGCGCCCGGGCGCTGCCGAAACTACTCTGGCTCGTCATTGTGATCGTGCTCCCGATCCTCGGGGGGATCCTGTGGTTCTTCTTCGGCCGAACCAGGCCGGCGCCCGGGTCACGCTGGGGGCGGCGGAAGGGTCCCGTAGCCCCGGACGATGACCCCCGGTTCCTCAAGCAGTTGGACGAGGACGCTTGGCGCCGGCGAATGCGCGAACGCCGCGGCGAAGCCTAACCCCACCCCACCCCACCCCAGTCATTTCATCCGGAATCCGGCTGGCCTGACCACAAAACTGGTCAGTTGATGGTGATCGTGGTCATTTCATCCACGCTGGGCCTGTGGATAACTGTTTGGCATTCCTGGGGTTTTCAGGCAACCTGCCGATATGACAATCAACCTCTCCGACTCCTTGCACGCAGCACGTGAGGAACTTCATTCGCGGGCGGCACCTCAAGGAGGCGCCTTCCGTCGCCCCGATCTGGCTGCCTGGGGCATCGACGATGCCACGTTGCGAGCCCTCATCCGTCGTCGCCTAGCTGTCCGGCTCCGCCACGGGATTTACACCGATGTCTCGCTGTTCGACGCGGCTTATGCCGACGAGACCCGGATGCACCTTCTCAATCTTTCGGCGGCGGTTCTCAGCCTCGATTACCCCGCGTATGCATTCGGGCAGTCGGCCGCCGTTCTCCTCGGTCTCCCGTTACCCCATCGGGTGCCGGAGAACCTTTCGCTCATCAGGCCATTGCGCAGCGACCTACGGGCCCTGCGACGTCCGAGCACCCATCGCCTCATCCTCCCGAACCTAATCGTCACCACCCACTCACTCGACCGTGCCACCACCGGGACTGCGGACGGTATTCCGGTGGTCGGGTGCCATTTGGCCGCCATATCAACGGCGGCGCAACTGCCACTCGATTGGGCCGTGGGCGTCCTCGATTCAGTGCTCTGGGGTGAGCCGGGCGCCGTTGGGTCACTTCGTGAGACGCTTGATGACTGGCCGTTGATGCGCGGATCCGGTAGCGTGCGCCGAGCCCTTGCTCTCGCCCGTCCTGGCGCACAGACGATCCTTGAATCGTTGTCGCGCGTTCGGCTGTGCAGAGCAGGGCTGCCCGAGCCGCAATTGCAGGTGCCGATGTACGACGCCCAAGGTCTCATCGGCATCGTCGACATGTGGTGGGAACCTCGGCGTTGTTGGCGAGGCCGACGGTGCGGTGAAGTACGACGACCGACAGGTGCTCTACCAGGAGAAAATCCGCGAAGATCGGATCCGGGCGAAAGGGCTGCGCTTCGTCCGTTGGGGCTGGGAGGACACGAAGCTGCGCATGGATTGGGTCGCCGAGCAGATCCGAAGCGCGGCACGTCGTTCAGCCTGACCTCGGGCTCGCTAAGCGGGATGAAGTGACCAAAATCATCGTCAAATGACCGGAGTTCTCGTCATTTGAGCCGGAATCTGGATGAAATGACTGGGGGGTTAGGAGACTCCGGCGTACGAGTGGAGGCTGTTGACGAAGAAGTTCACGCCGAAGTAGTTGATAAGGAACGCCAGCCAGCCGACGATCGCGATCCAGGAGGCTTTGGTCCCCCGCCACCCGGCGGTCGAGCGCGCATGCAGGTACGCAGCGAAGATCACCCACGTGATGAATGCCCAGGTCTCCTTCGGATCCCAGCCCCAGTAGCGACCCCACGCATTTTCGGCCCAGATTGCGCCCGCCACGACAGCGAATGTCCACAACGGAAAGCTAAAGGCAACCACCCGATTCGTGAACGACTCAAGCCGCTCAACGCTCGGCACCCGGGCGAGCACTCCATCGGAGCTCCCGGTGCGCGCCACCGCACGCCTCTCGAGCCCGCCCTTGAGCAGGCCCACTCCCGCAGTCGCAGCAGCGATGGTGAAGGCCCCGGAGCAGACAACCGCCGCCGACACGTGAATGACGAGCCAGTACGACTTTAGGGCCGGAACGAGTTGCGCTGCCTCCGTGTACAGGACGGTGACCGCCATGCCGAGGGTGAGGAGCACCGGAATGACGACGAACAGCCCGAGCCAGCGAATATCGGATCGAAGCGACAGGAACAAGAACGCCGCGAGGGTAGCGAGGGCAGCGGAAATCGAGAACTCGTACATATTGCCCCACGGCACCCGGCCAGCCCACAGACCACGCATGACAACGCCTGCGAGGAGCAGCACGAACGAAAGCCAGGTGAGCGACATCGCAATGTTCGCAGACCTGCGGCCCGCCTCTGGCTGCTCATCGGCATCAGACGGGCGCGTGAGTACGGCGACAGAGCCCCCGCCCTCCCTCACGCCGACGCTGGCTGCCACCGCCGGTACCCGACGTCGTCCGGCAGCGAACGACACCGCGAAGGCGACCATGGCGAACGTCAGGGACACCATCGTTGCATAGATGGCCGCGTTGCTCGCCTGCGCGAGTGCCGATGTCGTCACAGGTGCTCCTTCGGTGTCGCCTCAGCGCGCGAGATCTCGCGAACGAGGGCGTCGATGTCGTCGGTCAGTGCTCCGAGATCAATATCGTCAAGGCTGGAAGACCGGGTGAGTCCGGCCACTTGCACAACGGTAGTCGCCCCAGCCGGGTCGAGCACCTTGACCCAGATTCGTCGCCTTCGGACGAACAGCGACAACATGAGGCCGGTGATCGCAAGGGCGGACGAGATGAGCGCACCCTCTTTCCCCGGGTCGTACGCGATCTGGAAAGAGGCCCAGCGGTCGAAGCCAGTGAACATGACCGAGCCGGATCCTTCCTGCCAGTCCCAGATCTGGCCGGGACGCAGGGTTCCGAGTCCAATTTGGGTCATGGATTCGGAGTCGAGTCGATAGACACTCTGCGGCATCCCAGTGTCGAGTCCCAAGTCACCGGTCCACGCGGAGAGGAACACTGCCGGGTTATCGGGGCCCGGGAACACCGACTGCCCGCCCTTGATTTTGTCGATCAACGCCGTCGGCAGGAAGAGTCCCCGTAGGCCCAATTGCGGCTCAGAATCCGGGATCTTCACGACCCCCGTCGAGGTGAAGTTGCCATCCTGAGGGAGGAAGACGACTGCGTCATTGAACACCACCGTGCCACGGGCGTCCTTCACGACGAAGTGCGGCGCGTAGCCGTGCCCAACAAGAAATACCTTCGCGCGGTCGACTTCGAGGGGGGCGTTCACCTCAATGACGGACTCCTGTTGCGGGGCCGCAGGGTCATCGCGATAGGTGACCTTCGCCTCAAAGTACTTCGGGGCTCCACGCTGCGAGCCCTCACGCTCGAAGTCAACGTCGAAGGAGTCAAGGCTGAACGAGAAGGGGGTGAGACTGTCCGAATCGACGAAGCGGCCGCCGCCCCACGCGTCGTATTGGGTCACCGTGTTCGCGAACCCCCCGCCCTCCTTCACGATGACGTTGCCCTTCCAGCCGAACAGTCCCCCGACAGCGACGGACGCCAAGATGAGGAGGAGTGCAACGTGGAACACGAGGTTGCCGGTCTCGCGGAGGTAGCCCTTCTCCGCTGAGACCCATTGCGCCCCATCAGTGGTGACCGCCGGGCCGGACACCACTCGCCAGCGATGACGGCGCAGGTACTCGGCCGCACCGGCAAGTACTTCGGCGGGAGCCACGTTCACGTCGAGCGTGACGGTTCCCCCGAGGCGATCGAGGTTGCGGGGGGCTGATGGCGGCGGCGCCAGCATCGCCCGCCAGTGCTGGCGTGCCCGGGGGATGACGCATCCGATGAGCGAGATGAACAACAGCAGGTAGACCGCGGCAAACCAGGGCGCGGCGAAGACGTCGAAGAAGCCGAGCGACTGCAGAAGCCTTCCGACCGAAGGGGAGCCGGCGATCCACTCCTTCACCTTGAGCGGGTCATTGCCCTGCTGCGGCAGGATCGAACCGGGGATGCTCGCGATCGCGAGCAGGAACAGCAGGATGAGTGCCGTCTTCATGCTCGTGAGTTGCCGCCAAGCCCAACGAGCGAATCCGAGGCCGCCGAGAGGGGGCAGCGGTGCCACACGCTCTTGTCCCGCGCTCACAGGGCCGTCTCGAATCCGGGCAGGGTGACCCGAAGCCAGATGGTGAACGAGGTCCAGGCACCCGTGACGAGCAGGAGACCAACGATGATGAGCATGGCACCTCCGATTCGCATCACCCACTCATAATGGCGCTTCACCCAGCCGAGCGCACCCGCAGTTCGGCTGAACGCCACCGCGAGTGCCACGAACGGGAGCCCCAGCCCGAGGCAGTAGGCCATTGAGAGCGCTGCACCACGGGCGGCGCTCGCCTCCGTAAAGGCCAATGACTGCACGGCGGTGAGCGTGGGGCCGATGCAGGGAGACCAGCCGAGGCCGAAGAGGATGCCGAGCAGCGGCGCCCCGGCGACCCCCCAGGTCGGCGCGCGGTGCAGGCGCCACTCGCGCTGCATACCCGGCATCACACCCAAAAACACGAGGCCCATGATGATGACGACGACGCCGAGCACTCGATTGATCGGCTCCTGATACTGCAGGAGGAGGGAGCCGACGCTGCCAAAGGCCAAACCGTATGAGACGAAAACGATGCTGAAACCCAGGACGAATAGCAGGCTGCCCACCAAGACCCGCCCGCGCCGGCCGGTGGGATCGGCGAGTTCAGCCCCCGTGAGCCCGGTGACATAGGAGACGTAGCCGGGCGCGAGCGGCAGCACGCAGGGCGAGAGGAAGGCAACGATGCCGGCCGCGAAAGCGATCGCGAGGGCCACGGCGAGCGAACCACTCGTCACCGTTTCAACGATCATCCGGCGCGCTCTTCGACAACTGCTTCGATGACCCCGCGCAAGGATGATTCGGAGGCCGCGCCGAGGACCCGGGCGGCTACCCTGCCGGATCGATCGATGACGAGGGTTGAGGGGATCGCGCGTGGCGGAAGTGAATCGCGAAAGCCAAGTTGCAGGAGCCCATCACGGTCGATGACGTTCGGATACCCGAGACCGAATCGCTCGACGAAACTGCGCGCCGAGGTATCCGAATCACGCGTGTTCAGCCCGATGAACACGACCCCCTGATCAGAAAACTCCTGCGAGAGTCGCTCCAGGGTCGGAGCCTCCGACCTGCATGGCGCGCACCATGATGCCCAGACATTCACGACAACAACGTCGCCGGCGAAGTCCTCACTCGACAGATCCTCTCCCGCCAGGGTCACACCGGTGAGGATCGGCGCAGGCACGCGCTCGGCGGGATCGAGCAGGACAATCGAACCGTCGCCTGCGACGAACGAGGTGCCGGATTCACCGCTCGGCGACCCGGCTCCGCAGCCGCTGACAAGGAGGAGTGCGCACACTCCGAGGAGCGCCGGCAGGATGCGAGCACGCATCAGAGGCCGTTCAAGCTCCCGCAACCTTGCTGGCCCTGCCCAGCAGGTCGCGAGAGGGCTCGGTGTAGGTAATCGCAACGAGCGCGTCGTCGTCAAAGGTCAGGGACGTGAGCGATGAGAGGGAGCACTGCCGGCTACGCGGGTCATGCCAGAGCCGCCGCTTCTCGGCGGCGAGACGGGCAGTCCAAATTGGCAGTTGGTGGCTTACGAGAACAGCCTCGTGGCCACGAGCGAGCCCACGAGCACTCTCGATAGCGGCTCCCATTCGGGCAGCCACCTCCTCATACGGCTCACCCCAGGAGGGACGAAACGGATTCCAGAGGTGGCGCCACGTGCGCGGCTGCTTCAGGACGCCATCACCGACGCTCACCTTCTGGCCCTCGAAGATGTTATCGGCCTCGATGATGAGCGGTTCAGTGTCAATCGCAAGCCCATGCACCCCTGCGATCGGGTTCGCCGTCTGCTGGGCACGCTCCATCGGCGACGCGATGACGTGCGTGACGTCATGGTCTCGCAGTGCATCGGCCGCCCGCTGCGCCATTTCATGGCCCAGATCTGACAGCACATACCCGGGCAGGCGCCCATACAGAACGCCCTCCGGGTTGTACACCTCACCGTGTCGCAGGAGGTGGACGACCGTGCGCAACGGCTCAGACATAGCATTCATGTTACCTTCCGGCGGGCTGCCGTGCGGCGCCGGCTCGGGCGCCAGCTGCCCTCGCCAGCCTCAAGAGCTGCCATGCGTAGTGATTCACCGTGCAGCGCAAGCGCCTCGACGAGAGCGGGGAGCGTGCTGTTCTCGGCAAGGACATCAACGCGAAGGCCGTGCTCCTCCGCGGTCTTGGCGGTCTGCGGGCCGATGCACGCGACAATCGTCGAGTGGTGCGGCTTGCCTGCAATACCGACGAGATTGCGGACCGTGCTGCTCGACGTGAACATGACGGCATCAAAGCCACCCGTCTTGATGGCCTCCCGAGTCTCCGCGGCCGGTGGCGCTGCCCGAACGGTGCGGTAGGCGGTGACGTCCTCTACCTCCCAGCCAAGTTCGGCGAGCCCGGCAGCGAGTGTGTCGGTGGCAATATCGGCACGGGGGAGGAACACTCGGTTGATTGGGTCGGTGAGGGAGTCGTAGACCGGCCAGTCCTCAAGGAGCGCGGACGTTGTCTGGTCGCCCTTTGGCATGAGATCAGGGCGCACGCCGAACTCGATGAGCGACGCGATCGTGCTCTCCCCGACAGCCGCGACCTTCAGCCCGGCGAATGAACGGGCGTCAAGACCGTACTCACTGAGCTTCTCGCGGATTGCGCGCACCGCGTTCACCGAGGTGAAGCCGATCCACTCGTAGCGTCCTGAGACGAGGCCGTGAATGGCGCGGTCGATCTGCTGCGGGGTGCGCGGGGGTTCGACGGAGATCGTCGCGACCTCCGTAGGCACGGCTCCATGACGGCGAAGGAGCGACAGTATCGGACCGGCCTGATCCTGGGTTCGTGGGATGAGGACGCGCCAGCCGAACAGGGCCTTCACCTCGAACCAGTCAAGTTTCTCGCGCTGGCTTACGACGTCGCCGACGACGACTATTCCGTGGCCGGCCTGCTTGGAGCCCTTCGTGATCGCGCCGATATCGCCGAGGGTCCCGGCAAGAGTGCGCTGGTCGACAGTCGTCCCGCGGCGGGTGATGGCGATAGGAGTCTTGGCCTCCGCTCCGACTGCGATGAGGCGACTGGCAATCTCGGCTGCGCGATCTGCCCCATTGAGGAAGACAACCGTGACCCGTGGGTGAATGAGGTCTTCCCAGACGAGCTCGGTGTCGTGAGCATCGACGACGCGGAACTGCCGAGTGCGACCACCGGTGAGACCGAAGCCCGCGTATGCCGGAATTCCGGTCACATCGCTCACGCCGGGCGCAACCTCGAAGGGCACCTTTGCCTTGCGCAGTGCTGCCGCCTCGTGCAGCAGGGTGCCATCGACGACCGGGTCGCCAGCGATGAGGCGCACGACCTCCTTGCCCTCGCGGGCCGCTTCAACGACGAGTTTCACGCGATCAGCGTGGTCCAGCGGAATACCGTCCGGGCTGACCGCGGGGATGATCTGCGCATCTGCACGCCGGTAGGTCTCGGCGATTGCTACAACGTCGGCGTCGGCAACGATGACGTCGGCTTCGCCGAGAAGAGCGACCGCCCGGAGGGTGAGCAGGTCCGGATCACCCGGGCCCGCCGCGACCAGCGAGACCGGACCAAGGGTTACCTTGCGACGCGCCTTCGGGTTCCCTGGGGTGGTGCCTGTGGTCACGGTTGCCTCTCCTGAACTAGGTGCTGCGGGGTGAGTCTCATTGGCCGTGCTCTCGAAGGTCATTCGGTGCTCACCTCTGCCATCGCCTGGGCCTGGGTATCGGCGAGGCCACGGTTGCCGACACCGGATGATGTGGCGAGCCGGTGCGGCGATACGGTGGAGTGTTGGAAAGCAGTCGTAACCGTCAAGAGTTTGCCGAAAAGGGGCAACCGGATCACCGTGGCGTCGGGGTTACCCCGACCCACATCATGGGTTTGGGTCTTGCCGAAGGTTCGGCGGGACAGCGACACGGTGCTCCAGGGAAGTTCTGGCCCGCACACTTCGCCTGCCGGAACCGGCGTTGCATGAGGCTGGGAACGACCAAACTGTGGTTGGCCGCGAGGTAAAGATTAGGCACTTGATCGCGAAGGCACAAACTTAATCGGACGATACACTCCGATTATCGGACAACGACCTCCGCAACCGCTGGGGATCCACCCGCCAGAAGTCATGAATCCGACCGTCAATGAGAACAACCGGGATCTTCTCCCAGTACTCGTCATAAAGCCCCGGGTCCTCGAGAATTGACAGTTCCTGCCACCCGATGCCGAGTTCGTCGCACACCTTGGCGACCTGTTCGCGGGCCTCATGGCATAGATGGCAGTCCGGTTTCCCCACAAGAGTTACCCGGGTCGTCACTGGTCTCCGTAGACCTCGCGCAGGCGGCCCTTGGCAATCTTTCCGGTGGCCGAGTGCGGGAGTGTGTCAACGAGGCGGATGCTCGACGGGCACTTGAATCGGGCTAAACGCGTGGCACAGTGGGCCGCGATCTCCTCACGCGAGGGCCCAGCCCCCTCACGCGTCACGACGATCGCCGAGACCGCCTCGCCAGTGGCATCGTCCGGCACCCCGACCACCGCCACCTCGATGACCCCCGCCATCGACTCGATCGCGAGCTCGATCTCGCGCGGGTAGACATTGAATCCGCTCACCAAGATGACCTCACGTCGCCGGTCGACGAGATAAAGGTCACCTTCCGCGTCGGCGTAGGCGACGTCGCCCGAACGGAACCAACCATCGGCATCCGGCCCGCCGAGGCCGGCCGGCCAGTAGCCCGTGAACACCGAGGCGCCCCGGACCCAGACCTCACCAGGGTCACCGTCATCGACTTCCTGCCCGCTGTCATCGACGAGCCGGACCTGCAACCCCGGCAGCGGCCGTCCGACCGAACCGGACTTGGCGACACCGGTCACCAGGGTCGTCGAGACCACAGGAGCCGTCTCGGTCATGCCATAGCCCTCGAATATGGTCTTTCCGGTGAGTGCAGCGAAGGCATCGAAGACGGCGACAGGCAGCGGTGAGCCGCCACTGGAGAGCAGCCGAATGGACTGACAGGCCTCGCGGGCCGCCGGCACCCGGGACCAGGCCTGATACATCGCCGGCGCCCCAGCCACCGTCGTGACTCCCTCGTCGGCGATCAGTCGAAGTGACTCCAGCGGATCAAAACGGTCGACGATTACACAGGTGGCGCCGACTGAAACTGCCAGGCCGAGCGCCGTGTTGAGGCCGTACACGTGAAACAGCGGAAGGACGAGCAGGACGGTGTCGGACTCCAGCACAGCGGGAGGCTCGTTGAGCGACCTGAGCATGTCAATGTTCGCGAGCAGCGCTGCGTGAGAGAGCATCGCGCCCTTTGGCCGACCGCTCGTTCCGGCCGTGAACAGTAGGAGGGCGAGCCCATTTGGAGCCACCGTTTCCTCAGCCGGCGCAATGGGCTGTGCTGCAAGAAGCCTGCTCCACAAAGCGGACGACACATCGACCACCTCACAGGAGGCGATCGCCTCGACGGCGCCCGATCCCACCGCCACAGTGGTCTCGTCGACGACGACCAGACGAGCACCAGAGTCGGTGAGGAGCACCGCTACCTCTGCCACGGTATAGGCCGGATTTAGCGCGACCACGACGAGCCCGGCGCGAAGGATCGCGAAGTACCCGATGACGAATTCGATCGAATTCCCGAGCAGCAGGGCCACTCGATCCCCCGGATGCAGCCCCTGCTCGCGCAGGCCGCCAGCGACATGATCGACCGCTTCATCGAGCTCCGACCAGGTGAGCCGGCGTGCGCCGTCGATGAGGGCCGGACGATCTGGAGTTATCCCTGCCGGGCCGCGCAGCAACGACGCTAGGTTCGTCTGCTCGCTCATGCTCCCTACTCTGGCATACCGATGCCAAGACCTCGGTACGCTCCATCCGTGGCGAGCAGGCGGGTTCCGAATGCACCTGACCTGCTCACGTCCTATCGCAAGGCGGGCCAAGCGTCAGCCGACGCCGCGGGCGAGGCGATCAGCGGACACATCGCGGGAGCCACCGCCGCCTTCTTCGACGTGGACAACACGATCATGCGAGGTGCGAGCATCTTCCACCTCGCCGTCGGGCTGGCCCGTCGTCACTACTTCAGTGGCCACGAGGTCTGGGGCTTCGGCGTCAAGCAGTTGCGATTCGTCCTCAGTGGTGCCGAAAACCTGGAGGACATGGCATCGGCCACGACGGCTGCGCTCTCCTTCGTTGAAGGGCGACGCGTCGATGAATTGCTCGCGCTCGGCGAGGAGATCTTCGACGACAGCATGGTCGACAAGCTCATCCCCGGATCCCTCGCGCTCGCACAAGGGCACCTTGATGCCGGGCAGGAGGTCTGGCTCGTCACCGCCACACCGGTCGAGGTCGCCCGACTCCTTGCGCGTCGACTCGGACTTACGGGAGCACTCGGGACCGTCTCGGAAATTGAGGATGGCAAGTACACGGGTCGACTCGTTGGTCCGCCGCTCCACGGCCTGGCCAAGGCGGAGGCGGTGCACGCCCTCGCAGCCCGGGAGGGCCTCGACCTCAGCCAGTGTTGGGCTTACTCTGACTCGGCAAATGACATTCCGATGCTGTCAGCAGTTGGCCATCCCGTGGCAGTGAACCCAGATGCCACCCTGCGCGCGCATGCCCGAGACAACGACTGGAGGATCCGAGACTTCCGGCGTAGGGAACAGGTGAAGCGCCTTGCGGTACCAGCCCTTTCCGGGGCCTCCGGAATAGCCGCGGGCCTCGCTGTCGGCTATGCGATCGGACGCGCTCGAAGGAGTTGAGCCGACGTCATCCGAATACGGATGGACGCTTCATGAGGAGGCGGTACAGCGCCTGCTGGATCTGCTCTCGCACCTGATCTGTGAGATTGAACACGAGCATTGGGTCGTCGGCAGCGCCCTCAGGATAGTCCTCGGTGTGGATCGGGTCGCCGAACTCGATGTACCACTTACTCGGCAGCGGCACCATCCCAAGGGGTCCCATCAGCGGAAACGTCGGGGTGATCGGGAAGTACGGCAGCCCAAGTAGGCGGGCCAGGGTCTTGGCGTTTGAGATCATTGGGTAGATCTCCTCTGCACCAACGATCGCTGTTGGCACGATCGGGGTTTTCGTCCGAAGAGCCGCGGCAACGAAGCCGCCCCGTCCGAAACGCTGGAGTTTGTACCGCTCACTGAACGGCTTGCCGATGCCCTTGAAGCCCTCCGGCCAGACGCCGACGATCTCACCCCGCTCGAGGAGTCGCTCGGCGTCGGGGGTACAGGCGAGGGTGTGACCGGCCTTGCGTGCGATCTCGCCGAGGAACGGCGTCTGGAAGACCATATTCGCCCCGAGCATGCGTAGGTGCCGGTGCGCCGGATGGTCATCGAGCAACGCCACCTGGGTCATCACCGAGTCAAAGGCCACGGTGCCAGAGTGGTTCGCGACGACCAAGGCACCCGACTCGGCCGGGATGTTCTCCAAGCCAGAGGCCTCGACCCGGAACCATGACCGATAAAGCGGACGAACAAGGGCCATGAAGACGTGCTCGGTGAGATCGGGGTCGAATCCGAACTCATCGATTGCGTAGTCACCGCTTCGACGTCGTTGAACGAATTCCCACGCCTCCTCCGCGAAGGCGCGAAGGCTTTCCGGTAACGAAGCGAGTTCTCCCTCGAGCCGCTGTTCGGGGGGCCGGACTACCGCAGGCACCGGCTGGGGCCCGGTGTTGCCCACGAGTCGCGCGGCCTTGGAAGGAGACAGCCTGCCGCTGTCGCCCATGTGGATGACCTGAGCATCAGGCAACGTCGGCCAGCTCCTCATCACGCGCGAGAAACTCCTCAAAGGCGGCGTGAGTGGTGTAGGCCGGAGTGAACGTGAAGGTTCGCTCGACGAGCGAGGTGTCAAGAACCCTCCCGTAGGTGATGAACCGAACCTGCTCGTAGGAGAAGTCCAGCAGGCCAGCTCTCGAAAGGCTTCGACCAACCGGGGTCAGCAGGAACTCGGGTAGTGCCAGCCGGGGACGACCAGTGAGCCTGATCGCCTGCGACAGCGTGAGGGCACCGGCGCCGGCCACGTTGAAGATTCCAACCTGACGATCGTGCACGGCTCGGCGCAGGATCTCGAGTCCGTCGTCAACGTGGACGAACTGCAGTCGAGCATCGAACCCGAGAACCGTAGGGATCACGGGAAGGGAGAAATACGCAGTCATCGCAGTATCGATGGCCGACCCAATGAAATTCGCGAAGCGAAAGGTCGAAACGGTGACATCGGGTCGGCGCCTGGCGAAACCGCGCACGTAGCCCTCGACCTCGGAGCAGTCCTTCGGCCAGCCGGCCGTCGGCGCGTGCTTGGGCTCCATGTCCTCGGTGAACATCGCCGGATCCTTCGCCCCGCATCCGTAAACCCCGGACGTGGATTTCACAACGAGGCCTTCGAGTGAAGGTGTCCGCTGGCAGGCCGCGAGCAGTTGCATGGTGCCGATGACGTTGATTTCCTTCATCGTACTCCGGCCACCGGCCTGCTTCGGGGTCGCGATGACCCCCATGTGCACGACGGTGTCAACCTTCGCCTCGCCCATGACCTTGGCGATCACCGGGTTACGGATGTCAGCCCGGATAAAGTCAATGCCCGGTATCGGCACTATCGGAGGAACGACATCAACACCGATCACCCGATCAACACCCTTGTCACCAGCCAGGTTCTCCGCGATCCGGCTGCCGAGGGATCGAGAGACTCCCGTCACCAAGACGATGCGACCCATATTGCTCCCTCACAGCAGCCCCTTCGGCGCGAAGGGTTGTCAGCTACTTCTTATTGCGGCGCTGGACTCGCGTGCGTCGAAGCAGCTTGCGGTGCTTCTTCTTAGCCATCCGCTTGCGCCGCTTCTTGATGACTGAGCCCATTAATGAATCCTCGCGTTGGTTGGCGGCAGCGGCATCACCGCTGAGCACGACAAATAGTGCACGATGCGAGGAAAGCCTACCGCCGTCCGACGTTAGGCCGTTGACCCGGTGTCGTGACCCTCCCGCGCATCGGGATCGGAGCCGCCGTCAGGCGGTCTCGACGAAGGAGTCACGCAGGTAGTCGTGCACAGCCTGCTCGGGCACTCGAAAGGATCGTCCAACTCGTACGGCAGGCAATTCGCCGGCGTGGACGAGGCGATACACCGTCATCTTCGATACGCGCATCACGGCGGCCACCTCGGCAACCGTCAGGAACCGTACCTCGGAGAAAGCCCGATCAGGGGTCGTTGACATCTCACACCGAACTTCCTGCTCAACGACCGCACCGGCTTCCCCTCCGGTGACCAACAGTTGTCGAACGAACTGCACAATAGTGGCGAACGGGGCCGCTGGGGAAGTTGGTTTGCCATATTGCGGGCCACCCTTGAGGAACTATCTCCAGCCTGCCGGCAAAGAACTATCTCCAGCCTGCCGGCTCAGCGAGAAGGCCCCACGACGGAAAGCACGCCTCACGTGTGGCAAGGATCGCGGCATCGACCGGATCCCGAGGGTCGAACCCGTCGTCGAACGGCTTGGGCCATGGGTGCCGCCCATCAGTCATGTGCTCCGGTGCGGAGCGGCCCAGCACCGACGCTACGTAGTCGGTGAAGGCCTGCGGGATCGGGGTTTCTGGATTGATCGCATGTCCTGTTGCCTCGGCGATGAGGTGCGACCACGCACGCGGGACGACGTCAACCCACTCGTACCCGCCGCCGCCGACCGCGAGCCATTGACCCCCTGCGTAACGGTGGGCCCATCGGTGGAGCGCCTCGTAGCTCATTCGCTGCCCATCGATGGTCATCGTGAGGTTGGCCAGCGGGTCGTCGACATGGGAATCGACGCCCTGCTGGGTGACGAGCACCTGCGGCTCGAAGGCTCCGAGCAGGTCGGGCACGACGCTATGCAGGGCGCGAAGGAAGCCCTGATCACCGGTGCCAGCAGGGAGCGCCACGTTTACGGCCGTCCCGATGGCCCCCCGTCCGCCCACCTCGGTGGGCCACCCGGTGCCGGGGAACAAGGTGGCCGGGCTCTCGTGGATGGAGATGGTCATCACCCGCGGGTCGTCCCAGAAGATGGCCTGCACACCATCACCATGATGGACGTCAACGTCGACATAGGCGACCCGCTCGACGCCCTGCTCGAGCAGCCAGGCGATCGCTACTCCGATGTCGTTGTACACGCAAAATCCGGACGCTGAAGCCGGCATCGCGTGGTGCAGTCCTCCTGCGAGGTTCACCGCATGCTCAACCCGGCCCTCGAAGACCCCACGGGCACCGGTGAGCGTGGCTCCAGCGACCCGGAGTGCGGCCTCGTGCATGCCGACGAACGCCGGGGTATCAGCGGTTCCGAGCCCCCGGCTCCGATCAGCCTGACGGGGGTCATCGGATGCCCGCTGGACCGCCTCGACATAGCCGGGCTCGTGAACGCGCAGGATATCGCCGAGTTCGGCGAACGGAACCGGGGTGAGCATGTCGACGTTGGCATGCTCGAGCAATCCGAATTCGGTCGCGAGACGCATCGCAAGCTCCACCCGGATAGGCGCGAGTGGATGCCCGGGACCGAAGTCGTACGCCCGGAGCCGCTCGTCCCACACGATTCCTACCCGCTCGCTCACGGGTCAGCCCCCGGCGAGTTCGCGGCTGCGGTCACGGGCAGCCTCAAGAGCCCCCCGCACGATCGTCTGAACCCCGCTTGAGTCGAGCACTGCGATCGCCGCCGCCGTGGTACCCCCCGGCGAGGTGACCTTCGCGCGCAGTGCGGCTGGCTCCTCATCGCTCGCCTCGAGTAGTCGGGCGGCCCCGAGCAACGTGTGGACGACCGAGGTGCGGGCCGTGTCGGCGGGCATCCCGAGTTCGATGGCCCCTGCCATCATCGCCTCCGCGAGGTAGAACAGGTACGCGGGGCCACTGCCGGAGACTGCCGTGACAGCGTCCTGCAGGCTCTCGGGGACCTCAACGACGACTCCTACAGACGACAGCAGCAATCTGGCGCGTTCGAGCGCCTCGGCGCCGCAATGGGCGCCTGCACTGATCCCGGTGACTCCACTCTCGATCCTCGCTGGCGTATTTGGCATCGCCCTGACGATGTTTGCGAGGGGCATAGAGGTCTCGAGTAGTCCCGTCGTGATGCCTGCTGCGATCGAGATGACGAGGGCACCCGGCTCAACGCTCGGTGCGATGTCAGCGACCAGGCCCCTGACGTCCTGCGGCTTCACCACAAGAATGATCACCTCGGCGCCCGCACACGCCTCGACGACATCTTCGATGAGCACGCCGAACCGATCTGCGAGTTCCGCGGCGCGATCCGCTCGCTTCTCTGCCACGACGATGACGGGCCTAGGAGTCAGTCGCCGCTGGAATCCATCGATGAGGGCCTCACCCATGACGCCACCACCGAGCACTGCAATCCGGGTCATCCGAGCACCTCCAAGTCTCACGCGCCGGGCAGGAGCGCCCGAACCACTGACGTCAAAGCGCTGGGTCGTTCTGCAAAGCCTCCCACGAGTCGACCGAACCACTCGGGACCAAAGGGCACGCACACGCGCACGCTCTCACCCGAGTCGACGAGTCGTTGCTGGAGATGCTCGGCGCGGCCGAGGTACATGGCGAACTCGTACTGCCCGGTTCCACGGCCGTACCGGACCGCGAGTGCCTGGATGATCTCGACCAGGCGCGGGTCATGGGTCGCGAACGAGGGCCACACCTCGTCGCCGCGAGCAAGGAGTGCCTTCGCGCAGCGCACATAGGACTTGTCCACCTCAATGTCGTGCTCAAAGCGTCCGGCGTCAGTGAGCACCGGGCCAGAGCCGGTCTTTGCCAGTCGCACGCGCCCGACCACGACGGCACAGTCTCGCTCGGTGCGCCGCAGCAACGATTGCAGGCCGATACCCACCTCGCGGCCAATTGCCCGCTGGCGCTGAACCAATGCGATCACGGCATCAATTTCGCCCGGGGCACTTGATGCCACGACGACCGACACACCGGAGTCACGCGCAACCGCGCACACCTCGTTCAGGGCCTCGGGGCCCCTCGCCACCAAGAGGAGTTGGGCTGGCACGAGTACCTCGGCGATGGAGCCGAGCCCCGATGATCCCAGCAGCCCAATCAGCGTTTCGTAGTCTGCGATAACACCGTCAATATCGGCCGATGACTCGGCACCCCAGTGCCGCTCGAGGCTGACGAAGCGGCCCGAGTCTGCGAGATCGTGGACCGATGCCATGACATCCCCCGGCGCCTCGCCCCCGGCAACACGCTGCACCAGGCCTCGTCCGATACCTGTGCTCGCGAGGAGGGGGCCGACCCGGTCGTTGCTCGCGATTCCGGAGACAACGCTTCGGACACTGCTCATGCATCGACCCTAATGCCCGGACGCGAGGTGAAGGCGCGCGAACTCGAGTGCCTCCACAAGGTCGATTTCACGGTCATCGCGCGTAAGCGCCCCGCGGGTGCTCACTTCGACAACCACGGTCTGGTCGAACCCAGTGCGCGCGAGATGCTGCAGAAGCTCAGCAGCCGGCTGCTCCCCCCGCCCGGGGATGAGGTGCTCATCGCGCGCCGAGCCGGTGCCATCGGCGAGGTGCACGTGGCGGAGTCGACCTGCGAGGTCAGCAGCCATTTGCATGGCATCGCTCCGGGAGACCGACGTATGCGAAAGGTCGAGGGTTACGAATGGATAGTCCTCATCTCGGACGTCCCAGCCGGGCGCGTAGGCAGGGATCTCCTGACTCCCCGCGCGCCACGGGAACATGTTCTCGACCGCGAATTCGACCGCAGTCTCGTTTGCCATTGCTGCGAGTCCTGCGACGAATCCCTTGGCGTAGGAGCGCTGCCACCGAAACGGCGGGTGGACAACCACGGTCGATGCCCCGAGCCTCTCGGCCACCTCCTTCGCTCGAACGAGCTTGCCCCACGGATCAGTACCCCAGACCCGCTGGGTGACAAGCAGGCAAGGAGCGTGGATGGACAGGATTGGGGTGTGATAGTGATCGACAAGTGCGCTCAGGGCCTGGGGATCCTGGCTCACCGAGTCGGTGCCGACCATGACCTCGACGCCGTCGTAGCCGAGCCGCGCCGACATCTCGAAGGCGGCGGCCGTGCCCTCCGGGTAGACCGATGATGTCGACAGGGCAACGCGAGCCGTCATGCCCGACGCCATCGATCCGTGACGATGACCGCGACCCAGACGAGCAGAGCTCCCACGAGCCCGACCCCTACCGCCACCAGGCTGTAGCGCTCGGCGCCGAGGGACAGGGCGAACCAGTTCGAAAGGAAGGGGATGTAGAGGACACACAGGAACATGGCAATCATGAGGGCCACGATGCCGATCCTGATTGCGTTGAGCGGCCTGGCGCTTTGGAGGAGCACAGCGGTGGTGACGATGAAGAGCGTGACGGTTGCGGATGACATCGCGCTCGAGATGGGTTCACCGACACGCAGGGCGATGCCGTAACTCGTGAATGCGCAGGCTGCCGCGATGGCACCCGCGGGCGCCGCGAACAGCAGTACCCGCCTGAAGAATCCTGGCCGGAATCGCTCAGTGTTGGGCATGAGGGCGAGGAAGAATCCCGGAATGCCGATGGTGAGGGCACCGATGAGCGATAGGTGCCGAGGCAAGAATGGGAACGCCACTGCGAACACGCCCGTCGTGACCGATGTGATGATCGCATAGAAGCTCTTCGTGAGGAAGACATCCGAGACACGCTCGATGTTGCCGAGCACCCTGCGCCCCTCCGCCACGACGCTCGGCATGACCGACCAACGATCATCGAGCAGGACGAGTTGCGCGACCGCACGCGTGGCACCAGACCCCGAGCCCATGGCGATGCCGAGATCGGCATTCTTGAGCGCGAGGACGTCGTTCACGCCATCGCCGGTCATGGCCACGGTCGACTCGCGCAGGTGGAGCGCGTCGACCATCGCCTGCTTCTGCGTGGGCGTGACTCGTCCGAACACCGACGAGGTCGCAAGGATTTCGCCGAGCGCCACCGGATCCTCGGGCAGCGTGCGTGCATCGATCGGGCGATCGGCCCCGGGCACCCCCGCGAGGGTCGCGATCGCTCCCACGGTGGTGGCGTTGTCGCCGGAGATCACCTTCACGCTCACCCCCTGCTCAAGGAAGTAGCGGACGGTCTCGGCGGCGTCGGCGCGCAATCGCTGATCAATGAGGACGAGGGCGACGGGCGTGAGCAGGCCAACCCCCGTATCAGCGCTCGGCGGCTCGGCGCAGGTGCCGACGACGAGGACACGGGCACCATCAGCGGCCTGCTCATCAGCCTGCACTCGAATCGGGTCACCGTCAGGAATGAGCATCTCGGGTGCCCCGATGACCCAGGAGCCGTGGCCCTCGAAGGTGCCAGAGGACCACTTGCGGGCACTGGAGAATGGCACTGCAGCAACGGCCTTCCAGCCCGGGCTAGGAAACTCGTCAGCCACGGCTTGGAGGGTTGGGTTCGGGGTCGACTCCATGACGGCGAGGGCGCCAAGTGCCGCTGCGGCAGTCGGGCCACTGGAATCAAGCTCGACGAGCCCGCGCACGTGCATGCCCGGCTCGGTCAGGGTGCCGGTCTTGTCGACGCAGATGGTGTCGACTCGAGCGAGCACCTCGACGGCCGGCAGATCTTGGACGAGCACCTTCTTGTTCGCGAGGCGCAGGACGGCAACCGCCATCGCGATGCTCGTGAGGAGGACCAGACCCTCAGGCACCATCGTCACCATCCCGGCGATCGTGCCCCTGATCGCCTCATCGAGCGGAAGACCGGCCCGGACGACCTGCGAGTAGAGCAGCAATGCCCCCACCGGCAGGAGCAGGAAGGAGATCGCCTTGATGAACTTGGCGATGGAGTCGCGCAGCTCGGAATTGGTGAGGTGGAACTTCTTCGCCTGCTCGGTCAGGCCGGCTGCGAATGAGTCGCGGCCGATCCTTGTCGCCTGGTAGAGGCCAGAGCCTGCCACGACGAAGGACCCGGACATTCCAGGATCGCCAGGCGCCTTGTCGACCGGATCAGCCTCTCCGGTGAGAAGGCTCTCGTCAATCTCCAGGCCCTCCGACGCGAGGATGGTGCCATCGACAACGAGTTGGTCACCAGGTGCGAGGACCACGATGTCGTCGAGCACGACCTCGTCGGCGCTCACCTGCACGTCGGTTCCGTCACGACGAACCGTCGGCTTCGCCTCACCTATGACCGCGAGCTTGGCGAGAGCTCGCGAGGCCCGGTACTCCTGGATGATGCCGATGAGCGTGTTCGCGACGATGACGAAGCCGAAGAGCGAATCCTGGAATGGCGCGACCATGATCATGATCGCCCACATGATCCCGATGACAAGGTTGAACCAGGTGAGGGTATTTGCGCGAATAATGTCGGACAGGCTGCGGCTGCGGGCATCCGGCGCGTGGTTGACCTGCCCCGCTGCCACCCGCTCGGCGACCTCGGCCACCGTGAGACCCTGCTTGAGGTCGATCACGACGGCAGTCCGTCCATGCGATGAAGGATGACGCCCTCACGCAGGGCCCACGGGCAGATGACGAGCTCGGAAACCTCGAGGAGTTCCATGACGGCCTCAGCCACGACCGCACCGGCGATGAGCTGCTCAGCCCGACCCTCACTCACTCCCGGGATCTGTGCTCGCTCCTCGGCAGGCATCCCGGCAAGCTTGCCTACGGTCTCCTGAAGCCCCGGAAGAGTGAGCGCACGACGGACGTAGATGCCGTCACTCGAGGGAGCCGCGCCAGAAATACGCGCGAGTTGCTTGAGGGTCTTGGACGATCCTGCGGCAATCCGCGGTTCACCGACCCGGCGGATACGGCGGGCCGCCTCAGCGACCTGCGTCCGCGCGTAGCGTCTGAGCTCACGCAGCGCCTCGGCCGAGGGAGGGTCACCGTCGAGGTGCGACCGGGTCAGTCGCCCTGCCCCAAGTGGGAGGGAGACCGCGATGTCCGGCTCCTCATCAATGCCTGACGCGAGCTCGAGCGAGCCGCCGCCAATGTCGATGACGAGCAGTCGACCGGTCGACCAGCCGAACCATCGTCGAACGGCGAGGAAGGTCATGCGCGCCTCGTCCTCCCCAGACATCACGTCGACGGCGATGCCGGTCTCCTCACGCAGTCGGCGGAGGACCTGGTCGCCATTGCCCGCCTCTCGAATCGCCGAGGTCGCGAACGCCATCATCTCGGTTGCACCCATGTCCTCCGACAGCCGCTGGCCGTCCCTGATGAACGTGATGAGGGTGTCCACCGCCTCATCGTCGACATCGCCCGAAGGTGTGAGGTGCTCAGAGAGTCGCAGTGGAATCTTCATCTTGGAGGCGGGGGTCGGGGCTGCTCCGTAGTGAGCATCGACGAGCAGTAGATGGACCGTGTTGGAACCGATGTCGAGAACTCCCATGCGCACGTGCCGACGTTACCGCCGAGGTATGTCAGCCGCTGCCCCTAGGCTGCCTTCATGCCTGAAGTGCCGCTCGACTTTCCCCGTCAGTGGGTTGAATTCGTCGATCCTGCCGACGAAAACCAGCTCATTCGCGCTGACCTCACCTGGCTCACCTCACGCTGGACCTGCATCTTCGGCAATGGCTGCAAGGGCATCTACGCTGATCGGTCCGAGGTCGGCTGCTGCGCGCTCGGCGCCCACTTCTCCGAGAAGGCCGATGAGAAGCGCGTGCGCGGATGGGTCGACAAGCTCGATGCGAGCCTGTGGCAGCGCATCGACACCGGGCGCAAGAAGGGCTGGGTCGAAAAGGAGGACAACGCGCGTAAGACCCGCGTCGTGGGCGATGCCTGCATTTTCCATAATGATCGAGATTTCGCCGGGGGCTACGGCTGCGCCCTCCATCACCTCGCGGCCCGCGAGGGCGTCTCCTTCGTCGAGACCAAGCCCGAGGTCTGCTGGCAACTGCCCGTGCGGCGCAGCTACGACAACGTCACCCATGAGGACGGCACCGATCGCCTCGTCGTCGTCCTCGGTGAGTACGACCGCCGCGGCTGGGGCGAGGGCGGCCACGACCTCGACTGGTACTGCAGCGGCAACACCGAGGCGCATGTCGGCACCGAACCCGTTTACCGGTCATCCAAGGACGAGATCATCGCGCTGATCGGGGAGCCCGCGTACGCCGAACTCGCCCGGATCTGCGATGCCCGCTCCCAGTTGCTCCTCACCGTCGTCGACCGGTCCGCGCTCTCCCCCCACCCCGCAGACCCGGCGTAGGGCAGTCGATGGCCCGGGTTGCGCCAAAGCAGGCGCCTTATCGCTGCAGCGATTGCGGCTGGACGTCAGCAAAGTGGGCCGGACGTTGCGGTGAGTGCCAGGCATGGGGCACGGTCAACGAAGCGGGGGCAACGCGCTTACGGGGCACCGCATCCGGCCGCGTCACAACGGCGGCGGTACCGATCGGCGATGTCGACCTCTCAGCAGCCCAGTCGCGGCCCACCGGGGTGAGCGAGTTCGACCGGGTCCTTGGTGGCGGCATCGTGCCCGGGGCCGTGCTGCTCCTCGCCGGGGAGCCCGGAGTCGGAAAATCGACCCTCCTCCTCGATGTGGCGTCACGCTGGGCCGAATCAGGCCACCGAACCCTCTACATCACTGGCGAGGAGTCTGCCGCGCAGGTGCGACTGCGGGCCGAACGCATCGGCGCCCTTGCTGCCGACCTCTACCTCGCCGCCGAGACCGACCTCGGGGCCGTGCTCGGGCACATCGATGCGGTTTCACCGACCCTGCTCGTCCTAGATTCAGTCCAGACCATCAGCAGCAGCGAGATCGATGGATCCGCGGGCGGGGTCACCCAGGTGCGCGAGGTCGCCGCCTCGCTCATTGCCCGATCCAAGGAGCTCGGCATGGCGACCGTCATCGTCGGCCATGTCACGAAGGATGGCACGGTGGCCGGCCCGCGCGCCCTCGAGCACCTCGTCGATGTTGTTCTCCATTTTGAAGGCGACCGCCACGCCTCCCTTCGGCTCGTCCGCGCCGTGAAGAACCGCTACGGACCCGCCGACGAGATCGGCTGCTTCGAACTCGTCGATGACGGCATCATCGGCCTCGCGGACCCGAGCGGTCTGTTCCTCGGCGATCGTCAGTCCCCGGCCCCCGGTACCTGCGTCACCGTCACCGTCGAGGGCCGGCGGCCGCTCGTAGCCGAGGTTCAGGCACTCATCGCCCCGACAAACGCGCCACAGCCGCGCCGGGTCACCAGTGGCCTCGATTCCGCCCGGATAGCCATGATGCTCGGGGTCCTCGAACGCCGAGCCGGACTCAAGCTCGCCTCAAATGACTGCTTCGTCGCGACCGTCGGTGGTGTTCGCCTCGCCGAGCCGGCAACAGACCTAGCGATCGCCCTCGCTGTCGCCGGCAGCGTGACCGAGCAGGCACTCCCTGCCGGCCTCGTCGCTGTCGGCGAAATAAGCCTGTCCGGCGACGTCCGCCGGGTGACAGCGCTCAGCAGGCGACTGAGCGAGGCGGCGCGCCTAGGGTTCACCGACGCCATCGTTCCGGTGCGCGCCGATGGTGCGCAGGCGCATCAGGCAGAGTCAATCCGGGTCCACGAAGTCTCGTCGGTCAGCGAGGCCCTAGCAGTCGCCCGCCGCCTCGCCACCAAACACACCTAACGGCCAACCCCACCCCCCCCAGTCATTTCATCCAGTATCCGGCTCACATGACCACAAATCTGGTCAGTTGGGCATCCGGTTGGTCATTTCATCCAACCCCCGCTCGGCGGGACTGCGATGGCCGCGTTCCATCATCGGCCGTTCGTTCCTCGCCGTGCCTTACTCGGATGCAATGAGCGAGAAAGGATCACCGTCGCTGTCGACAGCACCATTGCGCCCGACGACGTCGTAACGGCCCGGCTTGGCCTCGGCACCCTCACTTGGGCAGCCCTTCTGGCTGAGGCGACCGTTCCAGGTGATGCTTGAGCTCACCTTCTCGCCCGGCTTCATCACGATGATCTTGGATGCATCGCTCGCGCTGCAGTCATCACTGGACCAGACGTGGTAGCCGCCCGACGTGACCTCAAGTTCATTGGCCCTCGGTCCCACGTCGCGCTTGCAAGCAAGATCTCCGATGTTCGTGATCGTTAGCTTCAGTTCGGGGGTCTCGCCAACCACGTAGGTCGACTTGTCGGTTCGGGCTCTCACCTTGATGGCGGAATCCTGGCAGTCCACCGGAACCGCAGCCGTTGCCGTTGCCGTTGCAGTTTCGGCTCCGGGCGATGCCTCAACCGTCGGATCAAGGGATGCCTCGGTGGACGGACCGGCAGACGGGTCGGCGGACAGCACGGCCGACGGGTCGGCCGACGGGCTTGACGCCAGTGTCTGACTCGACTGATCAGCGGAGCCCTGTGCGGTGAACACCCACCAGATCCCGAAGATCAGTGTCCCCAAGGCAAGGAGCAGCGTGATACGCCTGATCCAATAGACGTAGGACGGCTCGGGTCCAACGGGGACAAACAGAGCACTCACGATCCCACGTTACTGTGCGAAGGCTCACAAACGTGCAACGCTGGACCCCTCATGCGCCCCGCTTTTCCTGACAACCGCTCCAACCTCACCGAGTTGGTGCTCAACTGGTTTGACAGGGCTCGCCGCCCGCTGCCCTGGCGGAGCGAAAATACGACCGCCTGGGGGGTCCTCGTGAGCGAGTTCATGTGCCAACAGACCCAGGTGGAACGAGTCATCCCACGTTGGCAATTGTGGCTGGGCCGATGGCCCTCCCCCTCGGATCTCGCCCAAGCTGATGTCGCCGATGCCATTCGAATGTGGGAGAGACTCGGCTACCCGCGTCGCGCCATGTGGCTCCATGCATCAGCAGTCATCATCCGAGATGAGCACCAAGGCAGGGTCCCGAGGTCAACTGAGCAACTCCGTGCACTTCCCGGGGTCGGCGAATACACTGCAGCGGCCGTACAGGCCTTCGCATTCGGGATGCCCGCAGTGGTCCTCGATACGAATGTTCGACGGGTCATCGCCCGAACGCTCAATGGCGAGGCCCAGCCTCGCGCCCATGTCACGAATGCCGAACGTGCGCAGGCGGCCACCCTCCTCGAGCACGGCCGCCCCGCCGAATGGTCGGCGGCAGTCATGGAGTTCGGGGCGCTCGTCTGCAAGGCCACACAACCACGCTGTGACGAATGCCCGGTCGCCGACATCTGCCGATGGCGGGCCGCAGGATTCCCTCCCCCGACATTCCAGGCTCGACGGCAGGCCGCCTTCGCAGGGAGCGACCGACAGGCGCGCGGACGGATTATGTCGATCCTGCGATCAGCGCAGGATCCGGTCGCCACGAGTGCGATCGAGTCGGCCTGGCATGACAACGATCAGGTTGCGCGTGCGCTCGTCGGACTGTTGAAGGATGCACTCATCGAGCAAACGGCCCTGGGGGACTACCGGTTGAGGGGCTCAAGGTGACGAGCAGCCGCTCGTACTCCCCGGCGAGGCACCTAGCCGAGGCCGGCGCTGGTATCGCGCGGAAGAGCCTCACTGTCATTCGATGCGACAACACTGCGCTCCCCGAGCGGCGACGCTAGTTGCACGTCGACCCACACGCGATCACCCGACGACCCGGTCTCAGCGCAGGCGCCGCTGCGGGCCGAGGTCCTCATCGCTGAAATCCGCACGTAGGACTCGTCCTCGACGGTCGAGACGTCGACGGTGTCCTGACGGCACAGTCCGCCGGGGGGCAGTGCGAGTGCCACCTGAACCACCTGCTCGGAGGTCGTCGGGCGAAAGGCCACCGGCTGCATGCCCTCGGAGACCAGCCCAAGCCCACGTAGCGGGCCCGCACTCGCAAACACCCCAGCGACGAACATCCCGACCCCTGCGAGAACGATGATGCCGCCCACCCACCACACCGCCTGTGGAATCTGGCGCTTGGGACCGTCGAACTCCCGGAGTCCGGGTATCAGCGGTCCGTTGACCACAGTGAGGCCCCTTGTCGTGTCGGCTTTTCAGATCACAGTCTCGACCGGCGGCATGTCAGGCAGGGTCACCTTCGGTGTCGCGGTGAAGCTGAACTCGCGCTCAGCCCCCTCGCCTGTAACGTCTATCACCACAATACTGCCCGGATGCAGATCTCCGAACAACATCTTCTCGCTCAGCGAGTCCTCGATGTCGCGCTGGATGACGCGACGCAGTGGCCGAGCACCTAGCGAGGGGTCGTACCCGCGCTCAGCGAGGAGCGTCTTCGCCGATGCGGTGAGTTCAAGGGCCATATCCCTCTCCTCGAGCCGCTTCTCGAGGCCGGCGATCATCAGATCGACGATCTGGAAGATTTCGGCCTGACTCAACTGGTGGAAGACGATGACATCGTCGATACGGTTCAAGAACTCGGGCCGGAAGTGCTGCTTGAGTTCTTGCTGCACCTTGGCCTTCATCTGCTCGTATGCGGTCTCACCGTCGTTCTCTGGTGCGAAGCCGAGCATGACGCCCTTCGAGACGTCACGGCTGCCCAGGTTCGTCGTCATGATGATGACGGTGTTCTTGAAATCGACGACCCGGCCTTGGGCGTCGGTGAGGCGACCCTCTTCAAGCACCTGGAGCAGCGAGTTGAAGATATCGGGGTGCGCCTTCTCGACCTCATCGAACAACACCACGGAGAACGGCTTGCGGCGCACCTTCTCGGTGAGCTGGCCGCCCTCCTCATAGCCAACATAACCGGGGGGCGAGCCGAACAGACGCGAAGCGGTGTGGCGCTCTGAGTACTCACTCATATCGAGTGCGATGAGCGCGTTCTCGTCGCCAAAGAGGAACTCGGCAAGGGTCTTGCTCAGCTCGGTCTTTCCGACGCCGGAGGGTCCGGCGAAGATGAAGGATCCGGACGGACGCTTGGGGTCCTTCAGCCCGGCACGGGTACGCCGGATGGACTTGGAAAGCGCCTTGACCGCCTGCTCCTGACCGATGACCCGGCGGTGCAGTTCGTCTTCCATGCGCAGCAGTCGCGCAATGTCATCCTCGGTGAGGTCGGTGACGGGGATGCCGGTCATGAGCGCCAGCACCTCGCCAATGAGGCGAGCATCGACCTCGGCCACGACATCGAGGTCGCCGGCCTTCCATTCGCGCTCGCGCTGCGCCTTCTCGGCGAGCAGCTGCTTCTCGGTGTCGCGAAGTGCGGCAGCCTTCTCGAAGTCCTGCGCATCGATCGCCGACTCCTTGTCCTTGCGGGCAGCGGCGATGCGGTCGTCGAACTCGCGCAGGTCCGGCGGGGCGGTCATTCGACGGATCCGCAGACGTGACCCTGCCTCGTCGATGAGATCGATCGCCTTATCGGGCAGGTGACGATCGGAAATGTACCGATCGGACAGGCGTGCTGCGGCCTCAAGGGCGTCATCGGTGATGGACACCCGGTGGTGCGATTCGTAACGATCGCGAAGTCCCTTGAGAATCTCGACCGTATGCGGGACGTCGGGCGCCTCCACCTTGACCGGGGCGAAGCGGCGCTCAAGTGCCGCATCCTTCTCGATGTGCTTGCGGTACTCGTCGAGCGTGGTGGCCCCGATCGTCTGCAGCTCTCCTCGCGCGAGCATCGGCTTGAGGATGCTCGCGGCATCGATCGCGCCCTCAGCGGCCCCGGCCCCGACAAGGGTATGGAGCTCATCAATGAACAGGACGATGTCGCCACGGGTGCGGATCTCCTTGAGGACCTTCTTGAGCCGCTCCTCAAAGTCACCGCGGTACCGACTGCCGGCGACGAGTGCACCGAGGTCGAGGGTGTAGAGCTGCTTGTCCTTCAAGGTCTCCGGGACGTCGCCTGACACGATGTTCTGGGCGAGGCCCTCAACGATGGCGGTCTTGCCGACGCCAGGCTCACCAATGAGGACTGGGTTGTTCTTCGTGCGCCGGGAGAGCACCTGCATGACCCGCTCGATTTCCTTCTCACGGCCGATCACTGGGTCGAGCTTGCCCTCGCGAGCTGCTGCGGTGAGGTTGCGTCCGAACTGATCGAGGACGAGGGAGGTCGAGGGGGTACCCTCCGCTGGGCCACCGGCCGTGACCGGCTCCTTGCCCTGGTAGCCACTGAGCAACTGGATCACCTGCTGGCGGACCCGATTGAGATCGGCACCGAGCTTCACGAGGACCTGCGCTGCGACGCCTTCGCCCTCGCGGATGAGGCCGAGCAAGATGTGCTCGGTTCCGATGTAGTTGTGGCCGAGTTGCAGCGCCTCTCGCAGGGAGAGCTCGAGGACCTTCTTCGCACGCGGGGTGAATGGGATGTGGCCGCTAGGCGCCTGCTGGCCCTGACCGATGATCTCTTCAACCTGCTGGCGGACCGCCTCGAGGGAGATGCCCAGGCTCTCGAGTGCCTTTGCAGCGACGCCCTCGCCCTCGTGGATGAGGCCGAGCAGGATGTGCTCGGTGCCGATGTAGTTGTGGTTGAGCATTCGGGCTTCCTCTTGCGCAAGGACAACCACTCGCCGGGCCCGATCAGTGAACCGCTCGAACATTCCGTGCTCCCTCTTCCGCTGCTCGATCGGGTTCGCACCCGCCGCTGCAGCAATGGTAACCGCGCTTGGCTTCTTCACCACTCCAACAGCGGACTGGTCCAGATGCTTTCCCACGGCTGTACGCCAACCGCGAACACGAATGTCCGGGAAACACTTGGGAAACGTCCGCGGGACACAATGATGGCATGTGCGAGGGTTTTGCGATGAGTGCCGACGGTGATGCAGACCCCGGACTTCGCACCCAGATTCGCGAGCTTGGGTCTCTCCTCGGCCAGACACTCGTTCGACAGGAGGGGGCGGCCCTCCTCGAACTTGTCGAGGAGATTCGGCACGAGGTGCGATCTGATCCCTCAAGGGCGGCGGCGCGCCTTGCGTCAATTGATCTCTCGACAGCAACACTGCTCGCCCGGGCTTTCTCGATCTACTTTGATCTCGCGAACATCGCCGAACAGGTCGAACGCTCCCGCGATGTCCTTACCCGGCGCGAGTCGACCGGCGGGCCGCTGCATCAGGTGGCCCAGATTGCGCGCACCCAAGGCATCGATATCGAGGCCGTGCGTCACCTGAGTCGCACGATGTCGGTGCGCCCCGTGTTCACCGCCCACCCCACTGAGGCGGCGCGCCGGTCGGTGCTGATGAAGCTGCGGAGAATTGCGGACCTCCTCCTTGACACCTCACTCGACCCCGCGCAGCAGCAGGCCCGACTCGCCGAGTTCGTCGAGCTTCTCTGGCAGACCGATGAGCTTCGGCTCCAGCAACCCCATGTGATCGACGAGGCTCGAAATGCTCTTTACTACATCGACGACCTCACCCGGGGACCACTCGTCGATGTCCTCGAACGCCTCGCATCTGCCTTCGGTGAGCTCGGCGTGGACTTGCCGCCCCAGGCCAGGCCGCTCAGCTTCGGCTCCTGGATCGGCGGTGATCGCGATGGAAATCCCTTCGTCACCCCGGAGGTCACCGCTGACGTCCTCGCGTTCCAGCGTGAGCACGCCATCGCAGACCTCATGCCGCTCGTGAACCAGCTCGTCGAGGACCTGTCGATCTCCGAGCGCATCTGCCCCTCGTGCGATGAGTTACGCGCATCCGTCGCGGCTGACCTCCAGCAGCTGCCCGATCTCGAGCCGCGCTACCTGCGCATCAATGCCGAAGAGCCCGTCCGACTCAAACTCACCATCGTTCGTAAACGTCTCCAACTCACCCGGGATCGGGCAGCCAAGGGCAGTCAGCACCAGCCCGGACGCGACTACGCGAAGACCCAGGACCTCCTCGATGATCTCCTCCTCGTCAGGGGCGACCTCCTTGCCAGCCGGGGTGAGCTCGCCGCCCACGGGGTGCTCGACCGAGCAATTCGCGTGATCGCAGCAATTGGCCTGCCGCTGGCAACCCTCGATATCCGTGAGCACGCCGACAAATACCATCACGCCCTCGGCCAGCTCATCGATCGTCTCGGCACCGTTGCCCGTGACTATGAGCAGCTGACCAGGGCCGAGCGACTCAACGTCATTCAGGCCGAGCTTGCGAGCCTTCGCCCACTCGCACCGACGCCCCCACCACTCGACGCCGACGGCATTTCGACCTACCGCACCTTCGTCGCAGTGCGTGAAGCCCTCGACCGGTACGGCCCCAGGGTGATTGAGTCATGCATCGTCTCGATGACCCGCGGCGCCGACGATGTCCTCGCCGCGGTGGTCCTCGCCCGCGAGGCTGGGCTGGTCGACACGGGCAACGGTACGTCACGCGTGGGTTTCGTACCGCTCCTTGAGACCGTGGACGAACTCCGGGCAGCTGGCACGATCGTCGATGAGCTGCTTGGCACGCCTCTCTACCGGTCGCTTGTCCGCTCACGCGGCGACGTCCAAGAGGTCATGCTCGGCTACTCGGACTCTAATAAGGATGCCGGGATCACCACCTCGCAGTGGGAGATTCACCTTTCCCAACGACGCCTTCGAGATGTCACCAGCCGGCACGGGGTGCGGCTGCGCCTCTTTCACGGACGCGGTGGAACGGTCGGACGAGGTGGCGGCCCGACCTATGAGGCAATCCTCGCCCAGCCCTGGGGTGTGCTCGACGGGGAGATCAAGGTGACCGAGCAGGGTGAGGTCATCTCGGACAAGTACCTGCTGCCCACCCTCGCGCGTGACAACCTCGAGCAGATGCTCGCCGCTGTCATGGACGCTTCCCTGCTTCACCGAGTGCCTCGCAGCGAGAGCGATCGGGTCGATGCCTGGGATGCCGTCATGTCGATCACCTCCTCTGCTGCCCAAGCCAGCTACCGAGCGCTCGTCGACGACCCCGACCTGCCCCGGTACTTCGCGCTCTCCACGCCGGTCGAGGAGTTCGGGGCGATGCACCTCGGATCTAGGCCGTCGAGGCGCCCTGACACTGCGGCCGGAATCTCGGGACTGCGCGCCATTCCCTGGGTGTTCGGCTGGACCCAGTCCAGGCAGGTGGTGCCTGGCTGGTTCGGGGTCGGCGCCGGTCTGGTTTCTGCGCGCGAGGCAGGCCATGGCGATGCCCTTGATGACATGTATGCCACCTGGCACTTCTTTCGCAACTTCATCTCCAATGTCGAGATGACCCTTGCGAAGACGGATCTCGGCGTGTCAGCGCAGTACGTTCGGGCACTCGTTCCCGATGATTTGCAACGGTTTCTTGAGCAGATTCGAGTCGAGCATCAGCGAACAGTCTCAGAGGTCCTTGCCATCACCGGGCACACGAGCCTGCTCGCCGGCAACCCGTCGCTCGCCCGCACCCTCGAAATCCGCGACACCTACCTGCTTCCGCTTCACTCGCTGCAGATCTCCCTGCTCGAGCGCGTTCGTGCCGCACGCATGAGGGGTGAGGAGCCAGACCCCACGCTCGCTCGCGCACTGTCAGTCACCGTCAACGGCATCGCGACGGGGCTTCGCAACACAGGCTGACTCGGACCACATAGCCATGACCGATGAGGCTGACGATCCCCGCGATTCGGATGAAGTCCCGCGGCTCGAGGGCGAGCACCGGCTTCGTCTCGGTGACCCAACTGCCCGTCAGTACACCGAGCCACAGGGTCTCCCCCGGCTCCGATGCCGCCTCGATCGGCGAGGATCCGTCCAGGATGTCAACCACGCAGGTCACGCGATCACGTCGATACATCACGTTGAGATCCCGAGTGGGGCCATGCGGCAGGGTGCATGAGGCAACCGACTCACCGGCGAAGTGCACCGGCGAGAAGGGCTCGATGGGTTGGGTGTCACCGTCCAGGATCAGGTTCATCCCTTCGCCTTCGATGAGGACGAGGACGCGATCGACACCGACGAACGCTGAGAAATCACCATCGACCGATATGTCGGCAAGACTGATGCGCCAGTCGAAATCGGCGAGCCCCGCTGCGCTCGGGCTGATGGCGACCTCATGGGTAACCCCTGACCCGTTCGCCCAGGTCATCTGCCTCATCGCATCGGACCGTACGAGCTCGCCGACCCCCTCGACTACGGCACCCAACGGAGCTCACTTCTGTCGTGCCGTCCGAGCTTCACAACCACGATCTGCACCGGCACCTCGTCAATCGGCCGGAGCTCCACCGCCATCGGATCGTCCCCCTCCCACACCAGCACATCGCCGGTGCCAACGATGAATGGGCCATCGTGAGCGGCCCCCGCCTCGACGATCGCGATCCACAACTCCCCCGCTGGCCGGCACAGGGAGGCCGGCCTGTCGAGCACCTCAACATCGATGGCCGCCGTGATTGCCATCGCATCGAATCGGACGTTGACGAAGTGGATGCCCCGGCCGGCACCCGATACCTTCAGGCTCACCGCATCCATGGCATCGGTCATCGGGGCAGCACGGGTTTCGAGGCGCACATCCCACATCCATCGTTCTCGCGCAGGGCTGTCGGGACTCGCCGCCAGTTCAATGCCCCTATCTATTGCGTCATCATCATCTATTGCGTCATCATCAACGGATGCTGACGGCGATCGGAGAAGTAGTTTCACTGCAGGCTCCCGGGCCACTCAGGGGTGGATGTCAATCAGCGGTGGCAAACTCATTCGGACCATCGGACCCGATCCCACACCTCGCCAATGACCGATACAAGCTCGGCCCCAACGTCCTGAGATCGGTGCCTCCCACCCGACACCACGATCGAGCCATCGACAACAACCGTGTCGACATCACTGGCGAAGGCAGAGAGCACGATCTGGGATGGATCACTTCCAGCAGTTCGGACGGTGTCGGCTCGCACAGCGACGAGATCAGCCCGCTGACCAATCTCGATCAGTCCAGCATCCTGCCAACCAAGGGATGCCTGGCCGTGCGTGGTCATGGCTGCGATTAACTCAGCGGGCTGGAGTCGTCCGCGCTCGTGGTGGTGCAAGCGCTCATGCATCTCAAGCGCTCTTGCCTCCTCGAGGAGGTCGATGACTGCGTGCTGGTCAGATCCGAGGCAGAGCGGTGACCCCGCGAGGGCGAGTTCCCGAGCCGGGCCAATGCCATCGGCAAGATCTCGTTCGGTGGTGGGGCAGAAGCAGGACGAGGTGCGCGATCCGCCGAGCAACCGGATGTCTGCGTCCGAGAGATGGGTCGCGTGAACGGCGGTCGTGAGCGGCCCCAAGGCCCCGGCTTCCGACAGCACCTGAGTGGGGGAACGGCCGTACGCCGCCTCGCATGCATCGTTCTCGGCTTGCTGCTCGGACAAATGCACGTGTAGCGGCCGCCCTGCCGCAGCGTGGACGACGGTCGGGATCTGGTCGCGGGGCACCGCGCGCACCGAGTGGATGGCGGCACCGATGTTCGTCGATTCATCGCCTGCCAGCAGAGCGAATCTCTCGGCCCATCGCCTCGCATCGCCGTCGCCGAACCTTCGTTGAAGTGGCTGCAGTTGCGTGTGCTCGGCATCGGATAGTCCACCCGTCAAATAACAGGTATCGAGGAGGGTCAGGCGGATGCCGGCCTCGCGTGCGGCATGACGCAGTGACTCGCCCATCGCATTTGGGTCGTCATACGTGGAGCCATCTGGCGCGTGATGGACGTAGTGGAACTCGCCGACGGAGGTCACCCCCGCGAGCGCCATCTCGGAGAAGACCGCCCGGGCCAGCCGAAAGTAGAGGTCCGGATCTAGGACGTTCGCCACCTCGTACATTCGCTCACGCCACGTCCAGAACGTGCCTCCGTCACCATGACTTCGCCCGCGAAGCGCCCGGTGAAACGCATGCGAATGCGCGTTCGCAAACCCGGGGAGGACGACTCCGGGCAGCAGGACGACCCTCGCCTGTGACACCGCACCACAGGATTCGATGCTTGCGATGCGCCCGGTCTCGTCGACCGTGACGTCAACCTTTTCGCGCACCTCGCCATCGATCCACGCGGACGAGCAGCGATAGACCTGCATCAGGCGAGTTCGCGCAGCACGGCAGTCAGCGCCTCGACACCCGCTAGGCAGTCGTCACGTTCGGCGTGCTCATGGGGCGAATGCGAGACGCCGGTCGGGTTTCGGACGAAGAGCATGGCTGTCGTGATGCCGGCCGAGGCAAGGATGCCCGCGTCGTGGCCGGCCCCTGTTGGGAGGACCGGAACAGTAGGCACGCCCTGCTCCACCGCGATCGCTGCAGCGAGTCGGTCGCGGAGCGCCTCGTCAAAGTCGAGCACGGCCGTGACCGACTCTGCCGTGACATCGACCTCGGTACCGTTCTCCCAGGAACTCACCGTCGCGTCAGTGCTGATGCGTTCGAGCACCTCATCAAGGGTCCGCTGATCCACTGCCCGGGCGTCGAGCCAGGCCCGCACCTCCGACGGGATGGCATTGGTGCCGTTTGGCTCCACTTCCAACCGGCCGAAGGTAGCCCGGCTGTCGTGTTTCCTTGCGGCCGCATCGGCACTCAGCGCGGTACGAGCAAAGGCGATCATCGGGTCATGTCGGTCGACCATCCGCGTGGTGCCCGCATGATCTGCGACCCCACGAAAGGTGAAGCGGTATCGCCCATGAGGCCAGATCGAGGTCGCGACCCCCACTGAGGCTCCCTGATCAATGAGCGAGCGACCCTGCTCTACGTGGAGTTCAACGAACGTGCCGATGCGGCCGAGGCGCTCGTCGTCTCGTCCGAGACCCGATGGGTCATGACCGGCAGCCGCCATCGCCTCTGCCATGGTCGCACCATCGCGCCCCCGAAGCGCCCTGGCCTTGTCGGGCTGCAGCTGCCCGGTCATCAGCCGCGATCCAGCGCAGGCGATGCCGAAGCGCGCGCCCTCCTCGTCGGCGAAGGCCACCACCGCGATCGGCACGCTCGGGGACAGGCCCGCACTACGCGCGGCATCAAGGGCTGCGAACGACGTCACCACGCCGAGCGGTCCGTCAAATGCACCCCCGTCAGGCACTGAATCGAGGTGAGATCCGATGACGAGCGCTGGCGCGTCCGCTTTGGCCCCGCTTGGGATCCACCAAGCCCACAGATTGCCGTTGCGGTCGACCTCAACGTCGAGGCCTCGGGCCGTGGCCGTCGAGACGAACCACTCGCGGCACGCCAACTCGGCCGGGTCGTAGGCGAAGCGGCGATAGCCACCGGTCGCAGCATGTCGGCCGATTGGCTCGAGCTCAGCCCATAGGGCGTCGAATTCGGTCACATGAGCACCTTCGACAGGAATGACTTCGTTCGCTCGTGCTGGGGCTTCGCGAGGACGTCGCGCGGGTGACCGCTCTCGATGATGACCCCGCCATCCATGAACACCAGGTTGTCGCCCACCTCTCGAGCGAAACCCATCTCGTGCGTGACAACGATCATCGTCATGCCATCGTCGGCCAATTGGCGCATGACGTCAAGCACCTCGCCCACCAGTTCGGGATCAAGGGCCGACGTCGGCTCGTCGAAGAGCATGAGCTTCGGTTCCATTGCGAGGGCGCGCGCAATCGCGACGCGCTGCTGCTGGCCACCGGAGAGCCGATTGGGATAGACATCAGCCTTATGGGTCAGGCCAACCCGATCCAAAAGTCGTTCAGCCCTTTCTCGAACGACAGCAGCACTTTCGCGCTTCACCCGGATGGGGGCCTCCATAATGTTCGCGAGGGCGGTCATGTGCGGGAACAGGTTGAACGATTGGAACACCATGCCGATCTCCCGCCGCTTACGAGCAACGTCCTTCTCGTGCAACTCGTAAAGTTTCCCGCCGTGCTCGCGATAGCCGATCAGCTCACCATCGACTGACAGTCGGCCGGCATCGATGCGCTCAAGGTGATTGATGCACCGAAGGAAGGTCGACTTGCCCGAGCCCGAAGGGCCAACGAGGCAGAACACCTCGCCTACCGACACCTCAAGTTCGATGCCGTTCAGCACCTTCAGGTGCCCGAAGCTCTTGTGCACCTGCTCGCTTTTCACCATGGGAGCGGTCATCTGATGCCTCCGCTGGAACTCGTCACGCTTGGGGCGGGGGCCTGCGGCCGAGGCGAGTGGAAGGTGAAGAAATTCCGGCGGAGTCGCTGCCACGCGGTCATTGGCATGGTGCGCGCATTGCCCTTCGCGAAGTGCCGTTCGATGTAGTACTGCCCCACGGTCAGGACCGATGTCATAAGGAGGTACCAAAGGCTAGCAACGATGAGGAGCGGAATCGTCTGAAAGGTCCGAGAGTAGATCGACTGGGCTGAGTAGAGCAGTTCCGCCAGCGTCACGATGCTCACAAGTGACGTTGTCTTGAGCATGCCGATAGTTTCGTTGCCTGCTGGCGGGATGATCACCCGCATGGCCTGCGGCAGGACGATGCGACGCATCGTGAGCAGCCGGCGCATGCCGAGCGCGTGCGCCGCCTCGACCTGACCATCGTTGACCGACTGGATCCCCGCTCGCGAGATCTCAGCCATGTACGCCGCCTCATTTAGTCCCAGACCCAAGATGGCTGCGATGAACGGGGTGATCGCGGCATTCGTCTCGACCGAGAAGAAGGTAGGCCCAAAGGGAACGCCAATCGAAAGTTCGGGGAACAACGCCGCGAGATTGAACCAGAAGATGAGTTGTACGAGCACCGGAGTGCCCCTGAAGAACCAGATGTAGACCCAGCTGATGGTCGAAAGGACAGGGCTGGGCGATAGTCGCATCACCGCCAGGATCACGCCGAGCACGATGCCCACCACCATCGCAACGAGGGTGAGATAGAGGGTCTGGCCAACGCCCTTGAGGATCGTCTCGGAGGTGAAGTACTGCCCGACGACACCCCACTGAAACAGCGGGTTGCTCACAAGCGCGTTGACGAACATGGCCGCCAGCACAAGCATGGCGGCTACTGTCAGCCAGCGCCCCGGGTGTGGAAGTGGTACAGCCTTGATTGGGCTCACCTCACCGGAACTCAACTGATCTCCTCTGCCGCGCCCGTCGGTCCCATTGCCTTGCTGGCAGCAGTCGGGCTCACCCGAGTCCGGGGGAAGTGCAGAACTGGAAAGCCGAGCTCGGCCAACGACGTCCGGTAGGCAACGGCGATCCGGTCGAACGTCATCTGGAGTTCGGCGCCGAGATCAAGGGGCAGCCACTCAGGCCGTTGCCACTCCACGACGCGCTGGTCTTCCTCAAAGAAGGGGATGAATCCCGCATCAAGCTCTGGCCCGGTGTAGACCAGCGTGTTCGGAAAGGACGTCACCCAGAAGATTTTCGTCTCCTGAGCCGAAACCGGGCACACCGCGATGTAGGTGTAATAGGCAATATCGTCTTTGCCAGCGCCCTTGATCCAGCAGGCGAAGGGGAGCTCAGCTCGATACTCGTAGTCGACGAACCTGGTCGCGGGCTTCCCATCAATCGGCGGCGACCAGCGGTCCCTCGTGAGGTACGGGAAATTGAAGGTGATCGAGAGATCGTCCATACTCGTGATCGGACGATAGGGCTCGACAATCTCAATATCGGGGTTGCCGAAGTTTCCCGCATGGAGCACGCCGAAGTGTGAGATGTCCAGGAAGTTCTCGACCATCCGCGGTGCCTGGCACTGCCATGTTGGCGGCGCTCCCGCGTACAGCCACCAGTCGGGATTCGCGGCCTCCGGCACAACAGGGATCCCTCGGCGCTCCTCGCCCTCCTGCGCAAGGCAGGTCCAGACCAGGCCCGCGTAGTCGACGACCCGATAGGCGGCAATCCGGACCTTCTCGGCAAGCGCCTGGTTAGAAACCTGTGGGATGCGTAGGCACTGGCCATCGGCGTCGTACTCCCAAGCGTGGTACGGGCACCTGATGCATCCCTCGTCAGTGACCGTGCCGCCAGCGGAGAGCATCGTGCCGCGGTGGGCGCACAGGTCGTCGGTGAGGCCCAAGGTCCCGTCCGCTGAGCGCCAGAGTGCGAGGTCCTCGTCGAGGAGTCTCACGCCAATGACCTCACCGGACCCAACGTCGGCCGAGCGCGCGATCGGGTGCCAGTAGGGGCGAGCGGCATCGAGAAACAGTGCTTCGTCCTGTGGCGATCGGGCTGGTGTTCGCACTGCTACCTCACAATGTCGATGGGTCGAGTTCTTGGCCAACACTCATGAGGTAATTCCCGCGCACAACGAGCGGAGGCACTCGACGAGTTACGACCGTGCCTCCCATCTCGACGCGAACGGGCCGGGACCCCATGTCCGGGTCGTCGACAGCGTGCAGCCAACCAACGACATCCCCCGCTCCGACTCGGTCACCGAGCCCCACGGCCGGCTCGAAAAGCCCAGGACCGGGCGCCATCACTGACGAGCGCGAGTCATTGACATCGATGAATTGAGTGCCGGCCGTAGGCGGCGCGCCCGCCTCGCGAAGCACTCCCCAGTGATGGAGGAGCCGATTGAGCCCATCGCGGGCGGCCCTCAGCGTATGCAGGTTGATCGTCCCACCACCGGAGAGTTCAGTCGACACCATGACGACCCCGGCCTGATCGCAGGCAGTGTCCATCGCACGGTTCTCGGTGCACTCGTCGTAGACAAGTGTGTAGGGCAAACCCATGGCGATCATTGCAGCAGCCTGCGTTGCCGAATCTCGACCATGGGGCATGCGGGTCATGAAGCCGCACGGCACGTACTCCGAGGCCTTGCCACCGGAATGCAGATCCGCGGCAAATGTGCAGTGGGGCAGCACGTAACGGGTGAGGTAGTCGGCGAGCGCATAGGTCGGGGTCCCGTCGGGATCACCCGGGTAGGCCCGGTTGAGGTTTCCGCCATCGAGCGGTGAGATTCGACTGCTGTCGAGCACCGCCGGCAGATTCAGCGCGGGCATGATGATGATGCGCCCGCTCACCTGACTCGGCGTGAGCGTCCTGGCGAGATTCTGCAGGAGGATCTGCCCCTCGTACTCGTCGCCATGCGTGCCAGCCGTGAGGAGTACGGTCGGGCCAGAGTTTCCGTTGATGATCACAACGGGCACCGGGATGACTCCGTATTCAATCCCGGGGGTTGTCGAGTGGACGAGGCCAATGTGGCCGACCGTACGCCCGGGTGCATCGAGGTCGAGGGTGGTACTCGTGCGAGTCGGCGGGCCGAAATCTTGGGCTGTCATGTCGGGTGCCTGCCTCGTCGGTGGGTGTTGGTTCTCTCGTGAGCAGGTGGCGGGAAGGCCGCTCGGCCTTCCCGCCACCTCCAGCTCATCTGTTCGATCTAGCCCTTTGCCGCGTTGATCGTCGCGGTCGTCACCTTGCCGGAGGACAGGCCCCACTTATCGGCGATGGCCCCATACGTGCCGTCGTCCATCAGCCCTTGCAGAGCTGCGGAAGCAGCTTCCGCCATCCCTCCGCCCTTCTTGAACACCATGCCACCGGGGCCCGAATTGATGAGCGGTCCCACTGCGATCTCAAAAGCCCCCGCCGAGTTCTGGGCGATGTAGGCGGCATTCCCGCTGTCGGCGATCGTCACGTCGGCGCGGCCGCTCTGAAGTGCGAGCGGAAGCTCCTCCGATCCACCGAGCGAAAGCACCTCAATTGGAGCCATGCCGGCGGCCTTGCAGTCAGCATCGATGGCAGGGATCGTGACGACCTCCTGGGTACTGCCCTTGAGCACTGCGGTCTTGACACCGCAAAGCCGGGTGTCGAGGGACAGCCCCTTCGGGTTGCCGGTAAGGACGAGTGCCGAATCGCCGGACTCGAAGTAGGTGACGAAGTCAACCTCCTTTTGGCGCTCCGGAGTGATGGAGAATGCGGATACTCCAGCCTCGTAGCGGTTGCTGGCGAGCGACGGGATGATCGAGTCAAATGCCGCATCAACAATCACGAGCTGGAGTCCGAGGCGGTTCGCCATCTCAGTTGCCAGATCGACATCGAATCCAATCGGTGTGACGTTGTCAGTGTCCTTGTAGCCGAATGGCGGGTAGGCGACCTCCATGCCGACGGTCAGTGCCCCATCATCGGCAATACCCACCGGGAGCAGTGCGACTGCCGCCGCGTCAACACCGGCAGCAGCTGCCGAGGCTGCGGGCGCAGATGGTGATGCAGCCGGAGCAGTTGCTGAGGACTCCGCCGTACTGGTGCCACCACAGGCCGCGAGACCGAGTACCAATGCTGCGGCCGAGACCGTGATGCAGGCGGCTCGCGCCCGCGTTGTGGAAGTTTTGCTCATTGTGCTGCCTCCTTGATATGGCCAGGCGTGATGCCGGGACCTGCTGTTTGCCCTGCGCGAGTGCGCTCTTGCGGTGAACGATGTGCGTCTAGTGCACTGCCTGCTTGACATCGGAGAGGCGCGACTCCTGCTCGGCGGCAAGTCGCTGGGCGGATATCCGTCTCGCCTTGGCCACGCCGGCATCTTGGGCGATCAGCACATCGTGCTCGTTGGCTGGCCTGCCTCGAAGGCCAATCTCCTGCCACTCGAGGGCGTCGGCATCCTCCTGCAGGACGGTCTTCAGGCCCTCAATCAGCTCGTCGGTCGCCCACTGCTGGTCCACCCCAAAGTTGCGTGAAAATGCATAAAAATACCAACTGTTTTCAGCATCAATCGGCGTGATGCCGTTGAGGACCTTGATCAGGAAGCCCTCTTCTCTCGGGCGGCCTTCGCCCGTGATGCCCGAGTGAAGAATGTGGAAGCTCGGAATATGGAACTCCGTGCAGTGGAATCGGTCGTACAGGCCTTCGGTCGCCATGGTGCTCGCATACAGCGGTGGCGCAGCCACGCTTGGCATCAGCCTGTCGACGCTCACGACCTGCCCATCGACCTCGACGGTCACGCCGTGCTTGTAGATGTAATCATCTCCAACGGTGGACGTATGGATGAATGACTCGTGCGTGAGATCCAGCAGATTGTCATGGATGAGGTCCGCGCGGCACTTGAAATGGAAGCTGTGCGTCACGGTGGCCCACGCTGGATCATTCATCCAGTGGGTGTCGGGCACCATGCCCACGTCGGCCAGATCCCGGTCGCCCGTCCAGATCCAGATCCATCCGTCCTTTTCGACCACGGGAAATGACCGCACCCGGGCGCGCTCGGGAATCGATTCCTGGGCCGGCACCCGCACGCACGCACCCTCGCAGTCGAAGGTGAAGCCGTGGTACCCGCACTCAATCGAATCGTCGACGACACGTCCGGCCGAGAGGGGAAACGCACGATGCGCACAGCGATCCTCGAGGGCCACTGCACCACCGTCGCGTTTGCGATAAAGCACGACCGGGATCTCGCAGATCACCCTGCGGATCGGCTCGCAAATCACCTCTGTTGTCCAGGCCGCGACATACCACGTATTGAGGATGTACATGTCGCCTCCGGGATACATTGGATACATTGGATACGTTCTGAAACCTAACAGCAGTCGATGCCATTGCGAGGCACTATCGCAACATTGGTAAACAGAACATCGTTGAGAAGGAGCAGGATCGTGACCATGTCGTTCGCCCGTCCGGCCGGCGGCCTCGCAAAGACTGCGCAAGACCCCCGCCCCCTCGCCGTCCGCGTGTACGAGAGCGTCCGCGACAGCATCGTGACCGGCCAGATCGAACCGAACACCCAATTGGTGCAAGAGCAGGTTGCGGAGGCCCTTGGCGTCTCACGCACGCCGGTGCGCGACGCGCTCCTCCGACTTGCCCACGAGGGTATTGTTATTCGGATCTCCGGTGGCGGATACCTTGTGAACGACCTCGCCGAGCAGGACATCCACGACATTTTCGAGGTCAGGCAAAGCCTCGAGTCACTCGCCGTTCGGCTCTCCTTCGGCCGCCACACTCCCGGTCAACTGACGCTCCTGCGGGCACTGGTCGACGAGATGGCCGAGCGGGCCGCCGATCCTGATGCCCCCTGGTTCGAACTCAACCGAGACTTCCATGTGGCCTTAATCGCCCCGTGCGGGAATCAGGCGCTCATCTCGATGCTCGGTGAACTTTGGAACAAGCCGGTCAATCGCCTCATCACCCGGCAGTACGTGAGCGACCCCGGGCACATCCACCGCATGGTGGGCGAGCATCGAGCCTTGGTCGAAGCAGCCGCCTCAACAGATGCCGACATCATGAACGCCCTGGCCCTCGAGCACCTGCAGCTGGGCTACGGCGAAATCTCCATTGAACGGCAACGCTAAATCAGGAGAAGTAGGTCTTGATGCCCGCTGCAATCCACTCGGCGTATTGCTGCTGGCCCTGACTTGTTGACATTCGCGCGGCGTCCGCCTTGTTTCGCATGTTGCCGAGTTCGACGATCACCGTCGGGACGTCGCTGAAGTTCAGCGTGGTCTGATCACCGCGGATCGACAGCGTGCTCGACAGGTAGGTTGCGGGCTCGGCACCGGCGCGAGTCATGCCGCTGATCATCGCGCGGGCCAGCTGGCGGCCCGGCTTCGCGACGTCGGTCGTCCAGCCCTTAATGGCGCTAGGCGCAATGACGTGGAACCCGCGACCGCTCGCGGGGGCGCCATCAGCGTGGATGCTGATCATGGCGTCGGCCTTGGCCTCAGTGCCGATCTTGGCCCGGTCCCAGGTGCAGGGGCCCCAGGCATCACGCGAGTTCGATGAACGGGTGAACACCACGGTCGCACCCTGTTCCTCGAGCAGGGTGCGGAGCCGCTTGGCGACCCGCCAGTTGAAGGTCACCTCGGGCAGCCCGGCATTCGTTGCGGTGCCGGTCGTGTTGCAGCCCTTAACTATCGAGCCGTTGAACTTTGTCGCGCTCATCTCCTTGGCGAACTTCGGGTTCGAGTTGCCGAGCTGATGGCCGGGATCGAGGACGATGATGCGCCCAGCAAGCGGCTTCTCGGCAGCAGCGGCCGGCGCCTGGAAAGCCAGTCCGAGCAGGGAGGCAGCAAGGACCGCGGGGATAAGCCTCATAGCACCAGCAGCATACGGTGGTTGCCGAGCGTGTTCGGCTTCGCACGCTCAAGCCCCAGCATCTCGGCGACACCCTCGTCATATGAGTCGAGCAACTGCTCGTACACCGCATGATCGACGGGCACACCGTCGATTTCCACGAACCCGTGGCGAGCAAAGAACTCGGTCGCGAAGGTCAGGCAGAACACTCGTTTGATGCCGAGGGTGCGAGCCCTCGCGAGCAATGCAAGGAGGACAGCGGACCCGATGCCAGTGCGCTGGGTGCCCGGCACGACGGCGACGGTGCGCACCTCAGCGAGGTCCGCCCACAGGACGTGTAGCGCCCCGCAGCCGAGCACCTCACCACCTGAGGTCCCATCGACTGCCACGACGAATTCCTGCACATCCTCGTAAAGCGTCACCATGCTCTTCTTCAGCATCCGCGGGCCGTCGCCCGCAAAGCTGTCGACGAGCGCCCGGATCGCTCGGACATCACCGGTCTCGGCCGGCCGAATGATTGCGTTCATCGCTCTGGTTTCACGAGCGGGAACAGAATGGTCTCGCGGATGCCGAGCCCAGTGAGCGTCATGAGAAGCCGGTCGATGCCGATGCCCACGCCTCCTGACGGCGGCATGCCGTATTCCAGTGCTCGCAGGAAGTCCTCGTCGAGGCGCATCGCTTCGGCATCGCCCCCTGCGCCGAGCGCGGCCTGCTCCACGAGCCGCTGGCGCTGGATGACGGGGTCGACGAGCTCGGAGTAGCCGGTGGCCTGCTCATAGCCGTTGACGTACAGGTCCCATTTCTCCACCTTGCCGGCATCCGTGCGGTGGTCGCGCACGAGCGGCGAGGTATCGACCGGGAAGTCCATGACAAAGACTGGTCGACCCTCGAAGGTGTCGATAACGTGATGTTCGAACAGCTCCTCCACGAGCTTGCCGGCAATCGCCGACGACTGCACCTCGATCCCCGCCTTCGAGCAGAGGGCGAGCAGTTCCTCCCGACTCGTCAGCGGGGTGATCTCGACCCCGACGGCGTCCGAGGTCGACCCATAAAGCGAGATCTCCGGCCACACCCCCGAGAGGTCGTGGACCGAGCCGTCCGCGTGCACCACCTCGAGGGTGCCAACGGCCGCTAGGGCTGCCTCTTGGATGAGCTCACGGGTGAGCGCCGCTACGTCGCGATAGTCGGCATAGGCCTGATAAAACTCGAGCATCGCAAACTCTGGTGAATGGGTGGAGTCGGCGCCCTCATTACGGAAGTTTCGGTTGATCTCGAAGACCCGCTCGATTCCGCCGACGACTGCTCGCTTCAAGAACAGCTCCGGTGCAATCCGAAGAAAGAGCTCAAGGTCAAAGGCGTTGGACGTTGTCACGAACGGACGGGCCGTGGCACCGCCGTGCATCGTCTGGAGCATCGGGGTCTCGATCTCGAGGAACCCCCGGGAATCGAGGCTGCGGCGCAGGGCTGCCACCGCCGCCACGCGAGTGCGCGCCATCTGGCGGGCCTCCGGCCGCATGATGAGGTCGACGTAGCGCTGGCGGACCCGGGTGTCCTCGCTCAGGGGCTTATGGGAGACCGGTAGCGGACGCAGTGCCTTCGCGGCCATCGACCACGTGTCGGCGAGCACTGAGAGTTCGCCCCGTTTTGAGGTGATGACCTCACCGTGGACGAACACATGATCGCCGATATCTACCAGCGCTTTCCAAGAATCAAGCTGCTCCTCGCCGACATTTGCCAGCGACAGCATCGCCTGGAGTTCGACGCCCTCGCCGGAACGAAGGGTGGCGAAGCAGAGCTTGCCGGTATTGCGGACGAACATAACTCGCCCAGCGACACCCACCTTCTCACCGGTCGCCCCATCGGGTTCGAGATCAGGGTACGCCGCGCGAACACCGGCAATGGTCGAGGTGATCGGTACCTGAACCGGGTAGGGATCCATACCCGCTTCGGTGAGGCGCTCGCGCTTATCGCGCCGGATCCGCATCTGCTCGGGAAGGTCTTCCTCCGGCTCGACGACAACCTCTGCCTGCTCAGTGCTCACGGAGCACAGGGTATGCGATCGATGGAAGACCCCTCCTCACTCACGACGTGAGGAGTCTCGTGGGACAGGACCTTCGGCCATGGAGTCCCTACGAAGGTCACTATCTGACGCCCTGCGATCTACGCGACAGTGCACTCACCAAACCTAATGAGGAGAAAAACCATGGCATCACAAGGAAAATCCCCCGCTGCATCCTGGATCTCCATCGTGCTGATCGTCGTGGGGGCAGTCTTGGCCATTACGGGCACCGTCAGCTACGTAATGGTCGGCTCAACCCTCGCTGATGAGCGCATCACTGTCTCGGAGGATGCCTGCCTCGGCGGCAACACCGTGAGCGGACCCTTCCAGGCCTACTGCGAGGCCATGATCATCGAGGTCCATGCGACCGAGGCGACCGGCGGCAAGACCTACGCAGAGCTCGATCGTGAGGATCCGCTTCGCCAGACGGCGATGACCGGCTCCTTCCTTCGCGCCTCACTGTTCACCTCCGTGGTCGCCTTCGGAGTCTCGGCCCTCGTTGTCGGACTCGGCGCCCTGTTCATCCTCACCGGCTTCGGCCTGCGCAGTCTCACCGATCGCAAAGAGGACGCCACGCAGGCCCCGGTTCCGCCCGCGGCAACCGCCTAGTTGGTCTGTGGGCCGCACTACGCTCATTCTATGAGTTGTGCGGCCCACATTTGCGTCCCGCCCGTCACGGGCGTCATCTTCGATATTCACTCAACACTCATCGATCAGGGAAACGCGAGCCATTGGCTCGATGCCGCACTTCTCAGGTCTCCGACCCCGCTTGCGGCCGATGAGCGCGCAGCACTCGAGTCCTTCCTCGACCTCATCTGGGAGGGCGCACGGATCAGCGATCCCGAGAGCACACGAGACCTATCCTTCGCCGCCCATGAACGAGTGTTCCACGAGCTCCTCGCTGCCGGCCCCGGCATCGACCCGGCGCTCGGTGCGGCCCTCTACGGGGTCATGCTCGACGTGTGGCATGCATATGAGGACACGGTCCCCACCTTGGAGGCCCTACAGGAGTTGGGGGTCAAGGTGTGCCTGCTGTCCAATGCCGGGGTCCCGATCCGGACGGTGCTCGATCGCGAGGGCCTCACACCGCTCATCAATGGAGTCGTCCTCTCATGCGAAGTGGGCCTGGTGAAGCCGGATATTCGAATCTTCCAAACAGCCCTTGACGCAATCGCCTGCCCTGCAAACGAAGCGCTCATGGTTGGCGACAGCGGTCGCGATGACAGCGGGGGCACCGCGCTCGGCATCCGCACGCTCATCCTGCCGAGAACCAGCGGGCCAGTTCACGGACTGGGCGCTGTTGTGTCACTCGTGCGCCCCAGCCACTAGGGCGTGTCTCCAATGTTGAGCGGGTGTGAGGCCTGATCATGGTGATAGGTCACGTACCGCTGTTCTTTCTGAGGAGATGTGGGCTCGTATTGAGCCGTCGCTGCCTCCAGTGAAGGGGGAGATGGGCAGGCCGATGCGGTCTGAGAACCGCACGCTGATTGAGGGGTAGATCTAGCGTCTTCGAACGGGGTGCGCGTGGCGTGATCTGCCAGCGGAGTTCGGGCCGTGGCAGACGGTCTGGAAGCGTCACGCTCGCTTCTGCAAGGACAGGACGTGGGACGCGGTCCTGATCGCTGTCCAGGCCGAGGCGGATGCCAAGGGGGAGATCGCCTGGAATGTGTCGGTCAACTCCACGATGGCCCGTGTTCACCAGCATGGGGCTACTGCTCCGAGGTCTGACGTGAAGGTCACCGCTCACACAGGGGGCTCGGTCGAATGACAAAGCATCGCTGGGTAGCGGGAACGAACCGAACGATCACGCCATCGGTCATTCCCGGGGTGGCCTGACGACCAAGACCCATGCACTGGTCAACGGCCGTGGGCTGCCGCAGGTCCTGATCCTGACGACCGGAGGCAGTCAGCAAGGTCGGACCGGTCATGAAGAATCTGGACCTCAAGAACCCACTCGTCCGTGACGCAATCCTGCCAGGGCACAAGTCGCCGCTGGATTACTACGAGTGCAACATCGCCATCGTCGCCGATTACACGTACACCTAATCCAGAACCTGTTTGGCCCCGAGCAACAAATTGACATTCCAGATTTCATGAATACACGTGTGATAGGGTTCAGACATGGTAGTAAGCGTCCCTGCCCTGCTACAGGATGAGCTTGCCCGTCGTGACTGGCGACAGGCGGACCTCTGCCGCGTGCTCGGTTGGTCGACGCAGTCACTCTCTGAGCTCATGCAAGGCAAACGCCGGCTTGATACATCGATGGCTTTGGACCTCGAGTGCCTCACCTGCGAAGGTGCTGAGTACTGGCTCAACGCCCAACTCGCTGCTGACCTCGACAGTGCCCGGCGCAAGGACAGCCTCGCTGATCGAAACTCCAACATCCGTGCACGAGCCGAAGTGGAGTCGCTGGCACCAGTTCGCGAACTCATCCGCCGCCATTACGTCACAGCCAAGGAGCCGAGCGATCAGCTTGAGCAGGTTCGCCGACTCATCGGTGACGATGTGGCCTTCGGCGCCTTCGCAAAGCGAAGTGTCAATGGCACACCATTCACCCGAACGCAGGCTGCGTGGATGGCGATTGCCCGGGACGTGGCCCACACGAGGGTTAGTAACGCCTTCAATTGCGAGCTCTTCGCGAAGTTTGCTGCCGAGCTGCCAAGGACTGTCCGTGACCCCGAACACTTCCGTCGTCTGCCCGCTGACTTCGCAAGCCTAGGTGTTCGCATCGTATACGTGAAGCCGTTTCCCGGTGGCCGCATCGATGGCGTGTCCATGCGCCTAGACGACAAACCGATGATCGCCTTGTCGGGGCGAGGCAAGCGCCTCGACAAAGTTCTCTTCGCCCTACTTCACGAGTGTGCTCACATTGTCAGTGGAGATTGGCTTCTCGGTCCTCGCGTGCACGAGGACAATCACGAGCAAGTCGTTGGTGATGATGCATCCGAAGCCGCCATTAGCGCTCTGGCGACTGACTGGGTATTCCCCCGTGGGATGACCTTCCGTGGCCCACCCACGCGCCAGATCGTCCAAGATGTGGCCGATGAGTTCAACGTGGCGCCAGCAATCGTCGTAGGCCATCTCCAGCACTCCGGTGTTATCGATTGGTCATCCATTCTCAGCCGAGGACTACCCACCGTGGAGGAGCAGCTGATGTCTTGGACATAAAACACGTCCGGATGGGTGCACGAAGCACCCACCCGGACATTGCCAAAGCGGCTGCAACCGCTAGGCCCCCTCCCAGCCACGCGAAGAACCGAAAAGGACTTCATCATGCTAACCCCTGACCGCTCCTGCTGTTCGTGCGATCCACCCCTTTGGCGTGCGGCGCGCGAAACTCTTCTCACCAGAGATCTGTTTTGGTACCCACCCGGCTTTCCTGTTGTGGGCGAATGGCAGATGCCTCTTTTGCCTGCACCCTCGCTCGACACGAGCCCGAGCCACTTCGCCCCCTACGACAAGAGAGCCGCGAACGAGGAACCTTCCTCGACGCTACTCCACGGGTACACGGCCAACCGGAAGCTACAGAGCCAACTGACTCGGCCCCACGAGTGGAGCGAGCGATTCGAAGGCTTTTGGGGAACCGTCACACCAGACTTCTCCATGTGGGTCGACGACCCACTCGACATCAAGGTCTTTGCTACGCGCATGAGTCGCTCCGTCGGCGCTTTTCACGCCAGTCGCGGTCACCGTGTGCTACCCGGCATTCGCTGGACCGGACCCGCTGATTACGCATTCTGCTTCGATGGCATCACCCGGGGATCCGCAGTATCGGTGTCCAACTACGGGTCGTGGAGGGATCCGGAGATGAGAGACCGCTTCCTCATCGGACTACCCGTGATGGTCGAAGTCCTCGAACCGTCAGTCGTCTTCGTTCACGGCACTATGGATCACCGCTTATTCAGGATCCTCCAGAGCAAGACAGCCTTTATCCCACTGCAGACGCGCTGGAACAGCATGACAACGCAGGCTGGCTGATGGGCGGGCATTCTGGAGGTGGTTTCGCCGCCGGATCGCCTCGCTCCCCGCAAGCTTTCGAGAGGAACGCTTCTGCGCTTCTTCGTCGCTTCCCAGTGAACCAACAGGGCCTCTTCGGCGTTCCAGGCCGTGGCAGCACGCGCCGGCTGTACAGCGACGACCCTGCGGCCACGGCCCGATACTTCTACGACACCCTCGGTCGTGGCGGTGCGCTACGCCGCATCGATCGTGGTTACATCCGCACTTTCGATGACGGTACGCACGTCACCTACCGCCCAGTCTCAGGATCAGACGGGAGTCCGGCCATCCAGATCACTGTCCGAAACCCAAACTCTCCCCTGGCCCGGTACCAAAAAATCCACTTCATGAAAGGCTCCGACCAATGAAACACGTGAACGTCACCCTCGCTCAGCGCGACATGTCCATGCTCGCGCCGCTCATCGGCGGACGTTGGGTCTTTATGGCCGGTGAAGCAATGACCCCTCACATGTTTTCGCCCGTGGATGTCATCGTGAACACGACCAACGGTGCCGTGCGCATCGTGTCGGAGACGTTCGACTCCGACTTCGAAGGTGGCGAGGACGATACATACGCGCGCTTGTGGATTTCCGATGACGTGAGCAGTCTGCGCGTCGCCCGACGCGAGGGGAACGTCTACGTCCACCACAGGGATGAACTCATTGATGACGTTCTCGTCGTGAGAGACACCGTGTCGGCCATTGAGTCCGGGGAGACCCTGTGGACGTTGACTACCGATGTCGCCATCGTGTTCCAACTCAGCGGTAGCGTCATCTCGATTGCAAAAGGCAGTCACCACACTGAGATGCTCAGCGTGACCATGGCCCGCGGTCTGAAGTTGCTTGAGATCCCTGACTGTGTCGATGAATGGCAGGACGATCTGACCATCCGCCACGAGTCCAGTCGAGAGTTGATCCCTCTAGCGACCTTGATGGCAGACGGGCCGAGGTGACTAAGGATGCGCGAATTAACAACGTAGGTTTTCGCGTGTGAGGGGCGTACGGCCGTATTACGTCCGCGAGCGTGGAACTTGTCGATTCCGTCGGGCGACGGTACGAGGTGTTACGGCCGCATCTGGATGAGCGTCAGCGTCGGTTGCTTCCCGGGGCGGAGGCAGGGGTGCTGGGGCGTGGCGGGATCAAGGTGGTCGCGGTGGCGACGGGCACTCACCCGGACACGGTTGCTCGGGGGGTGCAGGACTTGGAGGGCATTGACGAACCGGTGGTGCGGGTGCCGTTGCCGGGCGGTGGTCGCAAGAAGTTGTCGGTGAGTGACCCGCAACTGCTGGCGGAGTTGAAGGCGTTGGTGGATCCGGAGACCCGGGGGGATCCGATGTCGTTGCTGGTGTGGACGACGAAGCCGACGAGGAACTTGGCTGCGACGTTGACCCAGTCGGGTCATCGGGTGTTGGACCGTACGGTGGCCAAAATGCTGCGTGACTTGGGTTTCGGGTTGCAGGAGAATGCGAAGGTGACTAAAGGTCGTCAGCATGAGGACCGTGATGCCCAATTCGGCTACTTGGCGGGGCAGGTCGCCGAGCAGGCGCGAGATGGCCAACCGGTGATCTCCGTTGACACCAGGAAGAAAGAACTAGGGCGTGTCTCCAATGTTGAGCGGGTGTGAGGCCTGATCATGGTGATAGGTCACGTACCGCTGTTCTTTCTGAGGAGATGTGGGCTCGTATTGAGCCGTCGCTGCCTCCAGTGAAGGGGGAGATGGGCAGGCCGATGCGGTCTGAGAACCGCACGCTGATTGAGGGGTAGATCTAGCGTCTTCGAACGGGGTGCGCGTGGCGTGATCTGCCAGCGGAGTTCGGGCCGTGGCAGACGGTCTGGAAGCGTCACGCTCGCTTCTGCAAGGACAGGACGTGGGACGCGGTCCTGATCGCTGTCCAGGCCGAGGCGGATGCCAAGGGGGAGATCGCCTGGAATGTGTCGGTCAACTCCACGATGGCCCGTGTTCACCAGCATGGGGCTACTGCTCCGAGGTCTGACGTGAAGGTCACCGCTCACACAGGGGGCTCGGTCGAATGACAAAGCATCGCTGGGTAGCGGGAACGAACCGAACGATCACGCCATCGGTCATTCCCGGGGTGGCCTGACGACCAAGACCCATGCACTGGTCAACGGCCGTGGGCTGCCGCAGGTCCTGATCCTGACGACCGGCAATGCGAGTGATTCTCCTGCGCTGCCAGTGCTGCTGAACCAGCTCCGGATCCCGCGCTGCGGCCCTGGCCGGCCTCGGACAACCCCGGACGCGTTGCGCGGTGTCGAAGCTTACTCGACCAAGGCCCACAGCGAGAACAAAGGCTGCCGCGGTGGCCAGCCGATCGGCTTCGACCCCGAGGACGACAAGAACCGCAACCTCATCGAACGCGCCTCCAACAAAGCAAACACTGGCGCCGACTCGCGACCCGCTACGACAAGCACGCATTCATCTACAGAGGCGGCATGGTCCTCGCATCATCCATTCTGTGGCTCACCGTCTGAGTTCGGAGACACGCCCTAGGTGAGTTCCCGACACCACTACCGCAACAGGTGGGGGGAACGGACGGGACTGCGGCGTCTAGTTGGCGGCGTACGATTTCGCGCTATGGGCGACAACGCGGGGTCCACGTCTCGCAGCATCGGGGATGTGCGTTGGGCAGTCATTGTCAACGGCCCACCGGGTTCTGGGAAGACCACGACTGCTCACGCGCTTGCGGCGGTGCTGCGGCTCCCCGTGTTCTCCAAGGATGCGGTGAAGGAAACGCTGCTCGACGGGTTGGGCTACGCGAGCCGTGAAGATTCACGCGCCATCGGCGCGGCGAGCGGCGAAGTCGTCTGGACGCTGCTGCGGGACTGCCCGACACCTGCCATCGTGGAGTCCTGGTTGGCACCCCACACGCGAGACATCGTTCGCGCGGGCCTGCGTCGAGCGGCAGTCGAGAGGGTCATCGAGGTGTGGTGCTCCTGTCCATTCGACGAGAACCGACGCCGATACGCCGAGCGCGAGCGCCATCCGGGGCACTACGACGTCGCACTGCTCCCCGAGTTGGACGAGGTGCTCCGGACCGCTGAACCTCTGGGTCTTGGCGAAGTCCTCCGAGTGGAGACCGACCGCGACCTGGACGCAATGGGCTTGGCGCGGTCTGTTCTGGCTGCCGCCCGGCTAGAACCGCAAGGCTAAGCGCCCAGCGAAGGGAGCGCGCAAGGCCGCCGACATCGAGCTCCGCCCTACCGCTGTCCAACACACCTACCGCTACCAGCTCCGCAGGCCGGCAGGGTGACGTCGCTCCTGTCGTGCCCGGTTCCTTGCGTGAACGCGATCGTCGGGATGCTGGCCCTGCTCGAGTCCGACTTTAGGGTGCGTCTGGTAAGCGGCGAAGGAAGCGAACGTGTCCTCCCACCGCAGATGAAGGTGATTCTCCGCCGAGCAGGCGAGATCATGGGTCAGGGCCACGACGTCGATGTGCTCGACGCCAGCAGTGAAACGCTCACTCCGAACGAGGCGGCAGACCTCATCGGAATCAGCCGGCCCACCCTTCTCAAGCTCATCGATGAGGGAGTGCTCACGGCGACCAATGTTCCTGGGAGCTCGCATCGCCGTCTCGACCGCCTTGAGGTTGAGGCTTTCCGGGACAGCCGCCTCGAGATGCAGCCCGGTCTCAACGCCGCCGCTGCCGAGGCAGGCGCGACTGGGCTCTTCACTCGTCTACCTCGCAAGGCCCGGGCGCGGAACGGTCGGTAATGAGCCGCCGGGTCGTCGTCTACGCCGACACGAACGTCCTGTACCCGTACTACATCTCCGACCTGCTGCTATGACTGGCGTCAGACGGGGTCAGACGGAGGCGACTCACCCGCGACGTTGGGCGAGACGAGAGGTCCGTGCACAGCCAGTCGGACGCGGCTCGCGCGCACCTCAAGCGCGGGCGAGGGTGAGCGAGGCCCAATGGCGGACGAAGATGAGGCTCACCACTGGACCGGATGCCGATGACCACCCTCACCAGGCTGCGGCCATCTGCGCGCGGGCCGACTACCTCCTGACTCACGACAGCAGGGGATTCCCTGTTGGTCCCTTGCGCGAACAGGGTGTCACCGTCACGAGTGTGGATGACTTTCTCTGCGGCATCTTGGCCGAGCAGCCGGATGACGTCCTAGACACCGTGCAGAGTCGGGCCAGAAGCCTGAAGCAGCCACCGATGACTCTCGAGCGTTACCCAGGGAAGCACTGATTTCCCTATCCCTACTCATCCCCAAGGTTTTCACTTGAGTCATATCCACCGTGAATCCCGATGAGTTATGCACTCACGAGGGACTCGTCGGGATTCGGGGTGGATCTGTCCGAATCGGCGCTCACTCGACTCACCACGCATGCCCGGAAACAGCCTGCGCGGCAAACAGCCTGATGATCAGCGCTTCCCTAGAGGCTCTCGCGCTGCCAGCCCCTCGGTTCGCCGAACTGGTTGACCACGCATCGGACACTCACCTGTCCCGACTCGTTCGACTACTCGTGCGTCTGCGCAAAATATCCAAATAAAGGCACGACGCCACCAGCGCCGCTTTGTGGAGTCAGTTTCGTGCGGCAGGTGCTCTATCTCGTAAACCTGAGCCACCCATGGGCTACGGTCCTTTATGCAGGCTGCGCGAAGGGAGGACCGGTCATGAAGCATCGGACGACGGCTGGACTGATCGCGGCTACGGCCCTCTTGGGCAGCATTGCTACTGTCGTGTCAGCGTCTGCAGCCCCGGTGGGCGAGTTCACCACCTCCAACCAGATCGACGGAAGTTCGACTCCTCTCGGTATCGCGAAGAGCGCTGACGGGAGCATGTGATGCGCCCAGTGGGGCGGCAACAGCATCGGGCGCATCACCCCGGGCGGGGTGGTCACGAAGCACGCGGTGCCCACCCCAGGTGTGGACCCGATGGGGATCGCGGCTGGTCCGGACGGGGCAATGTGGTTCACGGAGCGTGTTGCATCTCGGATTGCCTCGGTGGGCACAGGAAGGTGCAGGTCGGTGACGGCCCGTGTTACCGGCCGGACTGAGGTCGGCTCGACATTGCGGTGTGCGCTCGCCAACAATTCGGGATGGACGATCGCGGCAACCTCCCAAGTCTGGCTCAGAAACGGTGCGGTGATCCCGAGAGCAAATGGGCGAACCTACGTCGTCAAGGGCCAAGATGCAGGCAAGAACCTCACGTGCCAAGCGACGGTTACATTCAGTCCAGCGTTGAACCAGATGGGTGCCCAGTCCAAGACAAGGCCGATCGGCCACAGGTAGTCCCTTTGGTTGCAATGCTGGGACCTACGTCTTCCCGCTGGGCCAGTCACGGTCAGGAGCGGCACCTGGTGCCGGCAACGTGACGCCGGCTTCGAGGTCGGCGAGGAGGTCAAGCAGGCCGGTGGCTTCCCAGGTGCGGTTGCGCTTGCCTTGCGACGCCCGGGTGAGCACGCCCGCGGATTCAAGTTGGAGGAGGGCGTCGTTGACAACGGCCTTGGTTCGCCCGGTGGCGGCCACCGCGACGGGGCCGGAGATCATGGGGTGCGCGGGCATGACATCGATGAGAGCCCAGGCTACGGAGTCCGCGCGCGGATTCGCGGCCGTGCCAAGCATCGCCCGCCACTGGTCCTGGAGGGCCTCCACCCGCGCGAGGTAGCGGCTGGCCAGCCCCGCGGACTGGGCAGTCGCCGCGGCGAAGGTCGTCAGCCAGGCGTCCACGTCCCCGCGCGCATAGGCGTCCAGCCCCGCGATGTAGGCGCCCGTGTCGCCAGCGAGCACGACGCTGATCGGCGGCACGTACATCGGGGTCAGCCCACGCCGCCGGAGCACGACGTGGATAAGGGCCCGGCCGATGCGTCCGTTGCCGTCCAGGAACGGGTGGATGACCTCGAACTGAGCATGCACCAGGCCGGCCTGGATCACCGGCGGCAGCGCCACATCGTTGATCGAAGCGCACAGGTCCTCCAGCAGTCGTGGGACCTCCTGCGGCGGTGGTCCCACGAAGCTGGCCCCGCACGGGTTGTAGTTGTTCCCGCCGATCCAGATCTGCTCGGTGCGCACGACGCCGGCGACGTGGGCGTTCGCGACCGTAGCCATCAGCGCGGCGTGAATGCTCACCAAATCGTTGAGCGTCACCGCGCTCGAACTGGTGGCATGGTCGATGGCGAGCTCCATCGCGTCGATGTTCGCCAGGATCTCCGCCGCCGTGGATCCGACCTTCCGCCCAGTCTCGAGCCGCGCCTCCGCACGCGCCAGGTCGCGGGCGTCGACCTGCATGCCCTCCACCTTCGAGGATGCGATCGACTCCGTGCGCAGCAGCAGCCGGGCCAGCGGCGGCAAAGCAGGCAGGGCGCGCGCATTCAACCGGTGGACGGCAGTCTCCGCATCGGATACCACCCCCACCAGGTCCGCTGAAAACAGCTCGTCGAAATCGGACAGCTCGTGAGGAACGAACGACTCGTAATGGCAGGCACGCCGGAACCTGGGCGGCGCATACCGAGCAGGGTCGTACTCCCACGCCCGACGCACCAGAGTGCCGCGCATATCCCCGACTCACTGAACCACATCGAATGTATTAGTACTCAAACCATACTATGGAGATTCCTCAGACACCATGCGCGACGGTAACCGGTGCCCACCCACGAAGCGTCACGACCCCGTGGCACTGAACACCACCCGGGGTGGAGAACTCGCTGACGGACGCCGGCCGCGCCTTCGAACCGGTGCTCGCGGCACTTTCCCGCTGGGGTCGCACCCACACCTTCTAGACGGAGCTAGTCGGCGTTCTTCTCATAGAGCAGCCGCAGGCCGAGCAGGGTGAGATCTGGCTCATGATGGGTAATGGTGAGCGACTCAGGGACCACGATCGGTGCGAGACCACCGGTCGCGACAACCGCGGTCACGTCGCCAAGCTCCTCGATGATCCGGTCGACAAGTCCGTCGACCTGTCCAGCAAAGCCATAGAGCGCGCCGGACTGGAGCGCCTCGACGGTGTTCTTGCCGATAACCGACTTGGGTCGGACGAGCTCGACCTTGCGAAGTTGCGCGGCGCGCTGGGCGAGTGCATCAAGGGAGATCTCGATCCCCGGAGCAAGAGCGCCGCCGAGGAACTCTCCCTTCGCCGACACGACATCGAGGTTCGTTGAGGTCCCAAAGTCGACAACGATGCATGGCCCGCCGAAAAGATGGTGGGCCGCAATCGTATTGACGATGCGATCGGCACCCACCTCCTTGGGGTTGTCGGTGAGCACCGGCACGCCGGTCTTGATCCCCGGCTCGACGATGACCGTCGGAACATCGTCGAAATACCGTCCGAGCATCATCCGCATCTCGCGCAGCACAGCCGGGACTGTGCTGCACAACACGATCCCGGTGACCGGCTCCTGATCGGCGAGGAGTCCGCGAAAGGTGAGGACCATCTCGTCGGCGGTCGTGCGGGCATCGGTCTTGATGCGCCAGGAATTCAGGAGGATGTCGCCGTCGAAGAGACCCAGGACAGTGTTCGTGTTTCCGACGTCAATCGCGAGCAGCACTCACGTCTCCTGTCGTAGGTCGGCGCCAATGTCGAGCACCGGCGCTGAGTGGGTGAGTGCGCCGACCGCGATGTAGTCGACTCCTGTCGCCGCGACCTCCGCCGCGTTCATGAGGTTCAGGCCGCCCGACGCCTCAAGCCGGGCGCGTCCGGCGGTCCGCTCGACCGCAATGATCATTTGGGCGGACGTGAAATTGTCAAGCAATACGAGGTCGGCTCCCGCCTCGAGCACCTCGTCCAACTGCTCCATCGAGTCGACTTCGACCTCTACCGGGACATCGGGAAAAGCCCGCCGCACGGCCTCGAACGCCGCGGCAACCCCGCCGGCTGCGAGCACGTGGTTGTCCTTCACCAGTGCAGCATCAGACAGTGACATTCGGTGATTCTGCCCCCCACCGCACCGCACCGCGTACTTCTCAAGCCGGCGCATGCCGGGTGTGGTCTTTCTCGTATCGCGGACGGCAGCCTTCGTCCCGACGACGGCATCAGCCCACGCCCTCGTCAGGGTGGCGATGCCGCCGAGGTGGCCGAGCATGTTCAAAGCCGGGCGTTCTGCCCGGAGAAGCTCGTGGGTGAGCCCGGTCACCGAAATAAGGACGTCGCCCGGCTCGACCCGGTCGCCATCGCTCGCGCCGAACATGATCTCGAGGTCGTCGTCGCCGCTGACCGCCATGAACACTGCTGCTGCAACAGGAATCCCCGCCGCAATGCCAGCCCCGCGGGCCACGAGGTCCAAGGTGGCGCGCTGACCCGGCGGGACTGTCGCCACAGTCGTGACGTCGACTCCGCCGTCAAGATCCTCCTCGATCGAGGCGAGAACCAACGACTCGAGGGCTTTGGGATCAAGCTGCGCATCCTCGAGCATGCGCGACACCGTCGCACCGAACATTGATGAGGCCGTCACATTTGACCTGCGTCGGGCAGCATTATTCGGGTCCTCCGATGGGCTCGGTTCTCGTGTGCAGCGCACCATTCTCGTCGATCGAGGTCACGAGCCGGGTTTGCCACCGAGCATCATCGCGCTCGGGGAAGTCCTCGCGCCAATGGGATCCCCTCGTCTCCTCTCGGAGCAGTGCATGACGAGTGAGGACGCAGGCGAGGGCGTGGATGTTCGTTGTCTCCCAGTCCTCCGTGCACGGCCTGGCCCCAGCCACAGTCGAGAGTGGCCACAACTCCCCCTCGGCGAGGTCGAGCGAGGCCTGGCTGCGCAGGACACCAACATGCTCGTCCATCGTCTGCTGCATGGCACGCCGGACGCTGTGAGGCAGCAACCCGGGACGCTGTCGGCCCACGGCTGGATCGCGAACAATCGCCTCGGTTCCTGCGAGCACCTCACCGATCCTTCCTGCGAATACCAACCCCTCGAGTAGTGAATTCGATGCCAGCCGATTCGCGCCGTGTACCCCCGTGCACGCGACCTCGCCGCACGCAAACAGGCCGGGGATCGAGGCCCGACCCCAGTGATCGGTACGGACCCCACCCGACACGTAGTGCTGCGCTGGCGCGACTGGAATGAGATCTGTTACCGGATCGATGCCACGCGTGCGACATGACTCGAGGATTGTTGGGAACCGGCTGATCCACATGTCGGCACCGAGGTGTCGCCCATCAAGCCACACATGGCTCGATCCTGAGGCCCGCATGCGACGCATGATCGCCTTCGCGACGACATCGCGAGGAGCGAGATCGGCCATCGGGTGCACGGCCTCCATGAACCGGGTACCGTCGATGTCGCGAAGGCAGGCGCCCTCGCCGCGGACAGCTTCTGAGACGAGGGGCTGCTGTCCCTGGGCCAGCGGTCCGAGCCACATGACGGTCGGATGGAACTGCACGAATTCAAGATCGGCGATCTCGGCGCCCGCCCGCATCGCCACGGCAACACCGTCGCCCGTTGAGACGTAGGGATTCGTCGTCTGACCGAAGACCTGACCAAACCCACCGGTCGCGAGCACGACATTCGGTGCGAGCGCCGCACCGACGCCGCCGCGCTGGCCGGTGCCCATGACGTGCAGGGTGACGCCCTGCGCAGCACCGGTGCTGTCGAGGAGCAGATCGAGCACGAGGGCATTCTCGACGAGCTCGATTCCGGCGTCGCGTGCGACCGCAGCGACAAGCGCCCTGGAGACCTCGGCCCCGGTAGCGTCACCACCTGCGTGCGCGATCCGGTCATGATGGTGGCCACCCTCACGGGTCAGTGAAATCGCACCGGTGGCATCGGTGTCGAATCGGGCGCCGAGTGCGATGAGCTGCCTGAGCGCCGGCGGCCCTTGGGTCACGAGGATCCGGACTGCCTCCTCATCACACAATCCGACGCCTGCAACGAGGGTGTCGGCGAGATGCTCCTCGGGAGAGTCGTCGTCGGCGAGCGCGGCGGCGATGCCACCCTGCGCCCACTGGGTCGAGCCCTCGCTCACGCGGGCCTTCGTCACGAGCAGAACGGTCTTGCCGGCTGCACGAGCATGAAGGGCGGTCGTAAGGCCGGCGATGCCCGAACCTACGACGATGACATCTGCTCTTGTGGTCCACCCCGGCTCATCAGCGGAAAGCCTCGTCGGGATAAGTGCCGATGCGCTCAACTCAGGCACGCCACCATGGTGATTGTTCATTTGGTGGCCACCGTGCAGGCCATGTTGTCGAGGAGTCGGGTCGCACCCACTCGAACAGCGACGAGGGCTCGGCCGGCTCCCGGACGTGCCAGGCCCAGCGCCGGATCAGTGACGACGAGGTAGTCGACCTCAAGTCCTGGGCTTCCCGACAGCAGTGCGAGTCCTGCTCGCACCCCGGCGTCGGCGCCCTCAACCTCAGCCACGCGGACGGTCTCCTCGAGAGCCCGAGGAACCAACGACGCAAGAGATCGCTCGACTGCGCTCAGGTAGCGATTGCGGCTGCTCATTGCCAGCCCATCGTGCTCGCGCACTGTCGGGACTGGTACCACCTTCGTCGGAAAGTTCAACTGAGACACCATTTCCTTGATGAGGATGAACTGTTGGTAGTCCTTCTCCCCGAAGAGTGCGAGGTCCGGTGCGGTGAGGTGCAAGAGTTTCGCCACCACCGTAAGCATGCCCCTGAAGTGACCGGGGCGCACGGCGCCCTCAAGAATCTCGCCCACGGAACCTGGATCGACGGTGATCGAGGCGGCGGTCGAACCCTCTCCGTAGATCTCGGCCACCGTCGGCGCGTAGACGAGATCCGCGCCCGCAGCGCTGCAGATCCTCACGTCATCCTCGAGTGACCGCGGATACCGGTCAAAATCCTCGCCCTTACCAAACTGCATTGGGTTGACGAAGTCGGTGACGATGACGCAGCCGTCAGCACCGATCGCAGCACGCGCGTCCCTCACCAGGGCCGCGTGCCCCTCATGAAGGGCGCCCATCGTCATCACGACGGCGCACGGAACCGCCGGGGAGCGAGCCGCGACGAGGGCTCCGTGTGAATTCACGAGCACGGCACTCATCGGCCCCTCCGCTCGCCGAGGACTTCGAGTAGTGCCTCGGCATCGCGGGCCTTCAGCAGACCGGCACCGACGGCGCGGTCAGCAGTTAGGCGCCCGAGCGCTCGGTACGCGCTCGCCGCCTCTGGTGAGACCTCCTCGATCGCCCGAACATGATCTGCTACCGAAGCGGCGTCACCGCGGGCCACCGGTCCGGTGAGCGCCTGATCACCCCACCTGAGTGCGTTGTCGAGCGATGCACCAAGGAGCGGTGCCACGAGTCGCTGTGGGTCCGCAATTCCGGCGTGACGAAGCAGGTCTAGGCACTGGCTCACGAGCGTGATGAGGTAGTTGGAGCCGTATGCGAGGGCCGCGTGATAGGTCGACCGGTGCTCCTCCGGGACCCAGAACGGATCCCCACCCATCTCGACCACGAGGGCCTCAGCCACCGGACGAAGCACCTCCGGAGCCGTCACCCCGAAGGGGCAGTCACTTAGCCGGCTCAAGTCCAGGCTGGTGCCGGTAAACGTCATGACTGGGTGTAGGGCAAGGGGTAGTGCGCCCATTCGCGTCGCCGGGTCAAGCACCTCAATGCCAAACCGTCCTGCCGGGTGGCACCAGAACTGCCCCGGATGAATATTCCTCGTCTCCGCGAGGCCCGCGATGAGTCCTGGCAGGGCGTCATCGGGGACCGCCACGAGCACCAGATCGACATCGAGCACCACGGCAGGAAGATCGAGGATCGGCACACCTGGCAGCAGCGCCTCGGCTCGAAGCCGCGAGACATCAGAAACGGCGGTGACCGCCACGAGTTCATGTCCGGCGCGACGCAGCGCAGCGCCGAGCACCGCGCCGACGCGTCCGGTGCCGATGATGCCGACGCGCAGTCTCGGCGGGCCCAGATCGCTCACAGGTGGAGCCTAGAGCCCGGTACCGTCAGTGGTCGTGCCGGATGAACTCACGCTCGTAGATGCCTGGGAGGAATCCCTTACCGGCGTTCGCTCGTTCTACCGCGGAGCCCACGGCGACCCCTACCGACATTTCGCAACCGATATCGCGAGGGGCGGGGAGATCATTCCCCTCATTCGTGAACTCTTTGCCTTCGCAAGCGATTGCCACGGTGGGCCTCTCACTGTCATTGATGTTGGATCGGGCACCGGGGGGCTCCTGACGAGACTCGCGATTGCCGGCATCGACGCCAGGCTCATTGGCATCGACCTGCGACCCCGACCCGCGGGGCTCGACGCTGGTATCGAGTGGATGACCGGAGACGCCCGACTGCTCGCCCGTGAGATTCGCGGAGTTCGGGGCATTGTCGTCGCCCACGAATTCCTCGACGACATCCCGTGCCCGGCAGTTGAGGCGGGCGAGGACGGATGTCCGCGGCTGATCCGCGTGGACCCCTCAAGCCGCAGGATCGTCGTTGGCGAACCGCTCGAGGACCCCGCCGATCTCGGGTGGCTTGATCGTTGGTGGCCCGTCACCCGCCCGTTTATGCGAGCTGAGATCGGCCGGAGCCGCGACGAAGCATGGTCCGATATCACCGGGATGCTCAACTCAGGGGCCGCCCTCGCTATTGACTACGGCCACACCCGCCCCGAACGGCTGGCCGGCACGTGGGACGGCGGCACCCTCGTCGGTTATCGCGAAGGTCGAGTGGTCACCCCGGTTGCTGACGGCTCATGCAACCTCACTGCCCACGTGTCGATTGATTCGGTTGCCGAAGCCGCGCGCACAGCGCAGTCGACGCGGATCACCCATTGGTCGTCAGTACCCGGACGCGCAGACTTCGTCAGCCTCGTCCAGACCTTCACCTGACACACTTGCCCAGTGACGTCACGCAAAGTCCTCGTCGCGCTCGGGGCAGCCCGTCACCTTGACGCAGATCTCGTCCTCGATCTCGGCGACCTCCACCCTGCCCAGCACGGCGCCCTCCAACTGGCCCTCGAACTCGATGACGACACCATCACCGCAGCCGATGCCCGCGTCGGCCTCCTGCATCGCAGCGCCGAGAAACTCTTCGAGGCACGCGATTATCGACAGATCCTCATGCTCGCGAATCGGCACGACTGGCTATCTGCCTTCTCCTCAGAACTAGGAGTTGCCCTCACCATCGAAGCGGCGATGGGCATCGTTCCCCCCGAACGCGCCACCTGGTCGCGCACCCTGCTCGCCGAGGTGAATCGCATCACGGCATCGCTCCTCCTCGTTGGGGCAGCCGTGCCCGATGCCGCGCCGAGCCTCGCTGTGCGAGAGGAGCTTCAGGAACTCCAAGAGCGGGCCACCGGCGGCCGAGTCCACCCGATGATCACTCGAATCGGCGGGCTCGCGCATCCGCTCGATACACCTTGGCTTGACGATCTCGTGCGAGTGCTTGCAGGGCTCACCTCACAACTGCCCGCTGTCCGCGAGTCCGTGACTACCGCCATGCAGGCTCACTCAGGAGTCGCCGTTCTCACCACCGCCGATGCACTTTCGATCGGGGTGAATGGGCCGGTCGCCCGAGCAAGCGGCGTCGACCTCGACCTCCGTCGTGATGCGGAGCTCCTCGCCTACCCGGAACTCTCGTCGCTGATCGACGTTTCGATCGCCACCGCGGGCGACATCCCCGCGCGTTACGAGGTCCTTCTCGGCCAGATACCCGTGAGCATTGCCATCGTCGGGGCCGCCAGCGCCCGGCTACGCGAACTTGGCGAAGGGCCGGTGAACGTACCGCTGCCCAAGGTCGTTCGGGTCCCCGAGAGCACGAGTTACGGAGAGTTCGAAGGCCCGCTCGGACGCAGCGGCTACCTGCTCAGTAGCGTCGGCGAGAAGACTCCGTGGCGCCTGAAACTCCGCACGCCCTCATTTACCAATGTCCAAGCGCTGGCACGGGCTCTGCCAGGCACTCCCCTGCATGCCCTTGGGCCTGCGGTGACATCGTTCTTCTTCGTCGTCGGCGACATCGACCGCTGACGAATGGCTCGGCTACTTCTCGTGATCGCGAATGTAGGTCGCTAAGCGAGCCCGCAGGAGCGCCTCGGTCGTGGGATCGAGATCCTTGTCACCGAGCATCTCGCGCACTGCCCTGACCGTCTCGATGAAGGTGCCACCGATAGCACCCAGGTCGCCACCCTCGCCCTCAATTGCCACCATGCCGGGCATGTGTGCGAACAGATCAGTGAAGAAGCCGATATCGACGCGCTTCTCGGCCAGGTGGAAGGCTCGGTGACGAAGTTCGTCGAAGGGCAGGTCCTCAAGGCTCGTTGCATCGCTCATGGTCACGAGCCTATACGCGCGATCGCGCCCCCCGGCCCATCACGATCGCGATCGACAGGCAGCCGACACTTCCGCTCAAGCCACAGCGCCGACGCTACGAGTGCGAGCGACCCGAGGGTCGTGATGAGCGCGGCCGCTACGGAGACGCTGCCCGCCTCGGTCATCCTTGAGGGCAGGGTCCCGATCGCGATCCCCGCATAAAACCCGGCGACGAGCGAACCGGTCCGTGAGGCGGCCATGGCCAGCGCTGCTGTTCGCGCGGCGACGAGCGGTGGCAACGGTCGCGAGCCCGGCTTACGTTGGAGTCGCGGACGGCTCAGGACGGTCCAGATGAGCAGGGCCAGAGCAAGGAACCACATGGTTGCGCCTGCGAGCCAGGGCACTGGAATCACCCGACCAGTCCGCCCCTCGACGAGCGTCGCGGCGCCCCAGCCAACCGCCGCCGCGATCACGGCGAGGCCGGCGAGCAGCCGAATCCGGGTTGGCGTCATGGCATTCACGTGATGGACATCCCCTCACTCGATCCCCGCACCCCTGACGTGTCAATCGCCAGCCCGCGGATTGGCCCGTGGCCGGAGAGCACCGCTTCGGGCTCGATCTCCAACCAAGGCACGATGACGAAACCGCGCTCATGCGCCCTCGGGTGCGGAAGCGTCAACGCTGGGTCATCGCTCACCTGGCCCCCCACGTCAATGATGTCGATGTCGAGGGTGCGAGGACCCCAGCGCTCCAGCCGCGTGCGATCCCAGTCGGACTCAAGTTCGTGCGCGCGGTCAAGCAGCGCCCTCGCGGAGAGGGCCGATCTCACCCGGATCACGGCATTGGCATAGTTAGGCTGCTCCGGGCCGCCGACCGGGTCCGTTTCATAGACGGACGAGACGGCGATGATCTCGACCCCGGGAGTGGCTCTCAGTCCGTCGAGCGCTCCCTGCAGGGCCGCGTGGCGGTCGCCGAGATTCGCACCGAGTGCGATCACGGCATTCACCGGCGGCATGGGCTCCTCCTTCACGGCCGTTCAATGGTGACTGAGACGTCAGCAAAGGGGACAACGATCGGTGCCGACGGCTTGTGCACGGTTACCACGACACCCTGAACTCCATCCATTGCCAAGAGTGAGGCCGAGATGCGCTCGGCAACCGTCTCGATGAGATCCACTGGTTCGCCGACGAGGATGGCGTGGACCCGGTTTGCGGCGTCGCCGTAATCGACGCTCGCCGCCAGATCGTCGGTGCGGGCTGCCTCGCGGGTCGACACCTCAAGTTCGACGTCGGCAATGAACTCCTGACCCTCGCGGCGCTCATGGTCGAAGACTCCGTGGAACCCGAACCCTCGGATCCCGGTGATCGTGATGCGATCGCTCATGCGCAGCCCCTTGCCCAGGCACGTCCGACGAGGACTGCGTCGCGGGAGTTCGCGACGTCATGGACCCGGACCCCCCAGGCACCCGCGGCAGCAGCCAGTGCTGAGACGGCATCGGTCGCCGGATCGCGGTCGCGCATGCCCCTCGGCTCCCCAGTTCCCCCGGCCTTCGGGTCAGCAAGAAGGGAACCGAGGAATCGCTTGCGCGATGCGCCCACGAGCACCGGGAACCCCAAGGTCTGTAGGGATCCAAGATTTCGAAGGAGCTCCCAGTTGTGATCAGCCTCCTTCGCAAACCCTAGGCCAGGGTCGACGATGATCGAGGCAGGATTGATACCTGATGCGACCGCATCAGCAGTGCGAGCGCCAAGTTCCGCCACGACATCGGCGACGACGTCGACGTACACCGCCTGTCGATCCATCGTGATGCTCGGGCCCCGCCAGTGCATCACCACATACGCAGCGCCAAGGCCCGCGACTGCGCGATACATCTCATCGTCGGCCATGCCACCGCTTACATCATTGACGATGCGCGCGCCCGCGAGCACCGCCGCCGCCGCAGTACTCGCCCGCATGGTGTCAATGCTCACGGCTACCCCTGCCTGCGCGAGGGCCGTCACGACCGGCAGCACCCGATCCTGTTCCTCCCCGGCTGTGATGCGCTGAGCCCCGGGCCGGGTTGATTCACCGCCGACATCGACGATGTCAGCGCCCTGCAACTGCATCGCGAGGCCGTGCGCAATGGCCGCCTCGGCAGCGAGATGCTCTCCGCCATCGGAGAAGGAGTCGGGCGTGACGTTGAGGATGCCCATGATGAGCGGGCGATCGGCGCCGGCTAAGGCGGCCGGGAGACCTCGTAGCAGTGCCATGACAGGTGCTCTAACGACCTTGGATGAGTGACATTGCCTCGGCGCGGGGCGCAGCCTCGCGGAAGATGCCGCGGACAGCACTCGTCACGGTCTTCGACCCAGGTTTGCGAACGCCGCGCATCGACATGCACAAGTGCTCAGCCTCGATGACGACGATTGCCCCGCGCGGTTCGAGGATGCGCATGAGGGAATCAGCAATCTGGGTGGTGAGCCGCTCTTGGACCTGCGGCCGCTTCGCGTAGACGTCGACAAGCCGCGCGAGCTTCGAAAGCCCGGTGACGCGTCCGCTCTCGTTGGGGATGTATCCGATGTTCGCGACGCCATGGAACGGAACGAGGTGGTGCTCGCAGGTGCTGTACATCTCGATATTGCGGACGATGACCATCTCGCCGTGGCCAATGTCAAAGGTCGTCGTGAGGACGTCCTCCGCCGTTGACCGAAGGCCCGCGAACATCTCGCTGTAGGCCCGTGCCACCCGAGCGGGGGTGTCCTGCAGGCCCTCCCTCGCGGGATCCTCGCCGATCGCAACAAGGAGGTCGCGAATCGCCCGCTGAACCCCCGCCTCGTCATACGGCCTCGACGGTCCCTCATTGACCAGGGTCACCGGATTGATATCGGTCACGAAGGCTCGTCGTCCGTCGATTCACCGCTCGGATGATGGCCATTCGAGGACTCCGCCGTCACCGCAAGGGTCTCGATCGGAGTCAGGACCACGGTGGCGATCGGGCCACGCTCATCAGGCAGCCGGCGTGCTGAGCCCGTCCACGCCGGTCGCCTCTCGCGCAGGGTGAGCGCCTCGAACACCGCCTCGATCTGGGCCTTATCGAGCGTCTCCTTCTCAAGGAGTTCAACGACGAGGGCGTCGAGGATGTCGCGATTGGCGACGAGGCAGTCGTAGGCCTCCTGATGTGCTGACTCGATGAAAGTCCGGACCTCCTCGTCAATGGCCGCAGCCACCTCCTCCGAGTAGTCGCGCTGGTGGCCCATGTCGCGTCCGAGGAAGACCTCTCCCTGCTCCTGGCCGTAGCGGATGGCACCGAGCCGCTCGGTCATGCCGTACTGGGTGACCATCGCACGCGCCAGGGAGGTCGCCTTCTCAATGTCGTTCGAGGCACCGGTCGTTGGGTCGTGGAAAATGAGCTCCTCAGCAGCCCGGCCTCCGAGCATGTACGCCAGTTGGTTTTGCATCTCGCTTCGAGTCGTGGAGTACCGCTCCTGCTCGGGCAGGACCATCGTGTAGCCGAGAGCGCGCCCCCGAGGGAGAATCGTGATCTTGTGTACCGGGTCGTTGCCGGGCAGCGCCGCTGCAACGAGAGCGTGACCAGCCTCGTGGTACGCGGTGATCTTCTTCTCGTGATCGTCCATTGCCCGCGTACGTTTCTGCGGACCCGCGATGACCCGATCGATTGCCTCGTCGAGTTCGGCGTTATCGACGAACGAATCGCCCTGTCGGGCGGTGAGCAGTGCGGCCTCGTTCAGGACATTGGCGAGGTCGGCCCCGGTGAAGCCAGGTGTCCGCTTCGCGACAGCGCGCAGGTCGACCCCCGGCGCCATCGGTTTGCCCTGCGAGTGGACTTTCAGGATCGCCTCGCGGCCATTGAGGTCGGGGCGGTCAACGGCGATCTGGCGATCGAACCGGCCAGGGCGTAGAAGGGCAGGATCGAGAATATCGGGTCGGTTCGTCGCGGCAATAAGAATAACGTTCTGGCTAACGTCGAACCCGTCCATCTCGACAAGCATCTGATTCAGGGTCTGCTCACGCTCATCATGACCGCCACCGAGACCGGCGCCGCGGTGACGACCCACGGCATCAATCTCATCGATGAAGATGATTGCGGGGGCGTTGGTCTTGGCTTGCTCGAAAAGATCGCGGACTCGACTAGCACCGACGCCGACGAACATCTCTACGAAGTCCGAGCCTGAGATCGAGAAGAATGGCACACCAGCCTCGCCGGCGACCGCGCGCGCTAGCAAGGTCTTGCCCGTGCCGGGCGGGCCATACAGGAGAACACCCTTCGGGATCTTCGCGCCGACTGCCTGGAACTTGGCCGGCTCGGCAAGGAACTCCTTGATCTCCTGGAGCTCCTCTACCGCCTCCTCGGCCCCGGCGACATCGGCGAAGGTCGTCTGCGGCATGTCCTTGGAGACCATTTTCGCCTTGGACTTGCCGAAGTTCATGATGCGGTTGCCACCGCCCTGCATCTGGCCCATGAAAAAGAAGAGCAGAAAGATGACAAGGGCGATCGGCAAGAGCGACACGAGCAGAGTGACGAGGAGGTTATCGGTCGGCACGACAACGTTGTAGCCGCCTGGAAGTGCGCCTGAGTCGGCCTTTTGCTGGAGCATCTCCTGGAGGTTCACGCCCTGGCCGGTGATGTAGGAGGTGCGGACCTTCGAACCGTCCTTGAGGGTCATCTCAAGGACCTGATCGCGGTCGATGATGGTGGCTGTATCGACCTGGCCGCCTTGAATCTCGCCCACTGCCTGACTGGTATCGACCTGGGTTGGGCCCCCAATGCCGGAGATCAGACTCGAGCCCAGCAGGACGAACATCACCGCCAGTAAGATCCAGAAGATGGGGCCTCGAACGAACCGCTTCATATCCACCCCTTGAGGGTAGTACGCCGACGCAAATCCTCCCGCCGACCGAAGCAATGTCCGCGCAAAGCGAACCCCCAACTTCATCTGGCCCCGATTCTGGGCCAGTTGAAGGATTAGGCGCCGTAATCGGCGACATTCGTTCATCCCGCCCATCGGGGGGACATCTTTTCGCGCAGAACCCCTGGTCTTGGGCTCAAGACCCCTTGATTGGCTTGGCCTTCACGCCGAGTTGGACCAACGTTGAGCTGAACGTGACCGAGGCTTGGCAAGTTATCAGCGCGCCAATGTCGCGAACCCTCAGCCGGTACGTTCGCCTTGTCGCATCGGGGATTGGCATGCCGTCACGTCGCCACACCCGCGCTGTCGAGGCCACCTTCCATGGAGAGCTGTTCGCGTTGGCGCAGCTCAGCCTCGAGCCGGCTGTCGACCTTCCGTTGGCCGATGTTGTCACGAGCCTGCCATTTCCGGTTCCCACTTTGGAGAGCCGCGACGTGCCCTGTTCCGCGAACCACATGGCCCCATTAGGGCCCGCTGCGATCCCGCACGGCGCCGACCCGACGAATGGGACCGGCTTGTACGTCTCGAATGAGCCAAGGGGCATGCCCGAAGCAGCCTGTGCAGTGGTAGCAGCAAGCGCACCCAGCACGCCCACCAGTGCTGGGACCAAGATGCGACGGCTTGTGCGGGTTTTCAGCGAACTCCCCATGTTTGCTCCAAGTTCAGGGTCGGTCCCTGCAGCGCGCAGCATCACCGCCCACCACTCGAAGGTCAAGGGTCACCGATATGCGATGGACCGTGCGTCAGGAGAGGAAAACATGCGAACTGTCGTAGGTAGACGAGATATTGCGTTCGCCAACACGTCGTCGGCGTCCAAGGTGACGAAAATGCACTCCATGCGTCGTCGCCCTTCTAGGCCCCGCGGGAGTGAGCGTACGAACCTGACGGACACGAACCAACAAGTGCTCCTGGCAGGAACTTACGGGTTGTTCGCGAGCCCGACGCCGTGGATGAAATGACCAAATACCTAATCAAATGACCAGAAATCTGGTCATTTAAGCCGGATTCCGGACGAAATGACTGGGGGAGGGGTTAGCCGCCGTAGACGTGCTTGGCTAGCGTTCCTACGCAGCGCAGGTTCCGATACTGCTGGTCATAGTCGAGCCCGTACCCGACAACGAATTCATTCGGAATGTCGAAACCGACGTACTTCGGGGTGACCTGCACCTTCATCGCCTCGGGCTTTCGCAGCAGCGTGAAGACCTCGACCGACGCCGGGCCCCTGGAGGACAGGTTCGTCATGAGCCACGACAGCGTGAGACCCGAGTCGAGGATGTCCTCAACGAGAAGCACATTGCGGCCCGCGAGGTCGCAGTCGAGGTCCTTGAGGATCCGCACAACCCCACTGGACTTAGTACCGGAGCCGTATGACGACACCGCCATCCAGTCCATCTCTGAGCTGCGACCGAGCGCACGGGCCAAATCAGCCATGATCATGATCGCGCCCTTGAGCACACCCACGAGAAGGAGGTCGCGTCCCTCGTAGTCGCGCTCGATCTGCGCGGCGACCTCACTGATCCGCTCGAGAATCTGATCCTCCGTGAGGAGCACGTGATCAAGATCGCCGTCAATGTCTTCAGGGCGCAAGGCCTACTCCTGGGTCGGTGGGACGTCCGGTGCACGCACACGCGGTGCTGCGTGCCAGACGCTAACCCATCCTCCTGCACGGCTCACCGTGATCCCTCCCGGAAGGCTTATCGGGCCCTGACCGCTCCACTCCGAGACGATCCGATCGACCGCCACCACGTGGTCGTGCGACAGGTCCCCGGCCGGGCTGCCAGCCTCAATGCACATGCGCCGCAGCACCCGTGTCCGAACCGCCCGGGGCAGTGCCGCCAAGACGGATGCCTCGATTCGTCCGTCAAGAACCCACCTGTCGCACTCGCGCTGGGCCCAGTCATCAAGGGCATCGGCATCGTCTCGAAGAAGCGAGGCCGAACGTGCGAGCCCACCGACCATCCCGGCGCCGAGCGCCATCGCGAGCGTGTCCATCGACTCCCGCACCCGCACCCGGGCAAAGCGGACATCTGCATTATGAGGATCAATCCAGGGAGTCTCGCCGACGTTCGCCAGCACCTCACTCGCCGAAGCATGAACAACGGCACGGGATATCCCGAGAAGTGGTCTGCGCCACAGGCCGCTCCTTGGAGCCATGGCTGCCAGCGAGCGAGCTCCTGACCCGCGCGCAAGCCTTAGGAGCACTGTCTCGGCCTGATCTTCGAGGGTGTGGCCAAGAAGTACGGCGACCGCGCCCGAGTCTTGGGCCTCACTGCGCAGGCCCTCGTAGCGTGCATCGCGCGCGGCCGCCTCCGGCCCACCCTCCGAGCCGACGCTCACTGATCGAACCGCAATCGGCGCGAGCCCAAGCTTTCCGCACACCGCCGCCGCCCAATTGGCGACCTCACCAGAACCCGGCTGCAGCCGGTGATCGATGACAACGCCGCCAGCCCGCCATCCGGCTCGTGGAGCCACGAACGCTGTCGCCGCGGCCAGCGCCAGCGAGTCAGGTCCGCCCGAGCACGCCACCAGAATACGTTCCCCCGGCTCGATATCGGCGAGTGCGCGTCGCACGGCGTCGCGCACTGCAAGCGTCGCTCGCTCCGCCACCGGTGATCAGCCGGCCGTCCGAGCGAGCCACAACTCTGGCGCCTTGATCTCGGCGCGGCTCGGTAGCAGCCCCGGAGACGTCCAGACTTCGTTGAAGCCACTCATCCCTACTGAGGCAACCACCGTCCGAACGAAATCGGCACCTTCGCTGTATTGACGGAGCTTGACGTCCATCCCGAGCACCTTGCGCGCGACCGAATCAACGGGCGACGGATTGGAGCGGCGCTTGGTGAACCGCTCGCGGATCAGCGCGACGCTCGGAATCACCTCCGGTCCCACCTCATCCATGACAACGTCAGCGTGGCCCTCAAGAAGCGACATAAGACCGGTTATGCGATCAAAGACCGCTCGCTGAGCGGGGCTCTGGAGCGCCTCCATGATCGGTTCCCTCGGCCCCCCGTGCGGTCCCATGCCCCCTTTCACCACCTGAGCGAGGCTCTTGAGTACCTGACCAAACCCCAGCTCGGACGCCTCCACGAAATCCCCGACGAGTGAGGCGAGATGGCCGGCGAGCCATGGGACCGCGCCAAATTGCACCCGATGGGTCTCCTCATGCAGGCACACCCACAGCCTGAAATCACGTGAAGGCACCTGCAGTTGCTGCTCGACATGCACGATGGTCGGGGCAACGAGCAGGAGTCGGCCCTGCTCGCCCGGATCGGTGAAGACCTCGTACTGGCCAAGCACCTTGCCTGAAAGCCAAGCGAGCACCGCACCGATCTGCAGCGCCGTTCCGCGGGACCCAAGATCGCGGATGAAAGCCGGGGGCTCGCGGCCATCGACCCGTTCGAGAAGAGGACCCATCGCGATGCGCATCCCGGTGACATTCGAGGCGATCCACGCCGGGCGATCGACGACGGCCGCTCGCCCGTCGCCGGGAACCTCCAACCCGGTGACGCGACGCACCGGTTCTACTGCCTCGGATGACAGGTCGCGCAGCATTGCAACCGCCTCGCGTGCCTGGGCCCTCGGGAGATCTGGTCCCCTGGGTGCGAGGCGCGTTGCGGTGACGACGGCCAAGCGCCAATCGACTGATTCGCCCATGGGTCAGCGCGGATTAGCCGGGGAGTCGGGCGACGGCGGGCGGCAGGCGACGGCCCGCACATCGCCTTGCAGGTTCCAGGTGCCGGCCGCGAACGGCATGAGCGCGACGTCGCCACGGACGATCTCAACGGATGCCTCGTCCGAGTGGATGACGCCGCTGCCCTCGAGAACAAGGACGACCGAGAACCCAGCCTCAACCTCCACCGGTCCCGCACTCGTGTCGATGCGGTGCGCCCGGAAGTAGGCGTCGGCCTGCGATGGCATGATCGAGGTCAGGCCAGCCCCTTCGATCTGCTCCCTGGCCAAGACGAGCCGGTCTAGGTCCTGCTCAGATACCGAACTTCGGTCGACGGCCTGCAGCGCCGTCTCGAATCCAAGGTTGAGGTGGCCGTCCTTCACGCCATCCACAGCGAAGTCCTGCCATTCGAGGAGGATCGACAGATCCGTCGGCTCCTGCAGTTCGAGGACGAACACCCCCGACTGCACGGTGTGGGGTAGGCCCGCCGGAACAAGCATGGCGTCGCCCGGACGCACTACCTTCGTTCGCAGTGCCCCCAGAAGCGCCGCACTGTCGCGGTCGCGGACCCAGTCGCTCACCTGCTCGAGGGACATCGCCTCCTTGAAGCCGACGCCGACCTCGGCACCCTCGGGCGCATCGAGCACGAACCACGCCTCGGTCTTGCCGTGCGCCAGCCCGAGGTGCGCACGAGCGAACTCGCGATTCGGATGCAGATGGACCGGGAGCCGCTGGTCGAGATCGAGGAGCTTGATGAGGACCTCGGTGCTCGTGCCGTAGCGGGCAACATGATCTGGGCCAAGCCATGCGACCGGATTCTCGTCGATCGCCTCGATGAGGAGTCGCCCGTCCGGCAACCGACTGAAGCCCTGGGGTGCCTGACCGAAACGAGCGGTCGTCGACCCGATCCACTCCTCGGGTCGCTGAGGACCGCCCGGCCCACGCCGCAGCGCGCCGATGCGATCACCACCGCGGTAATAGTGGTCAAACTGGTTCACCGGCAGCAGGACCGGAGCGGCGGATTTGGCCGTCATGAACACCCACATTTCGCTAGTCGGGAGGCAAACTGGTCGAGCGTGTCACGAGCTACTTCGAGCGACGGTACGTCGTTCGCAAGTACAGCGAACACCAGAACACGTCCATCCAAATCTTTGACGGTACCCGCGAGACCCACGACACCGCTGAGCGTGCCCGTCTTTGCCCGGACATAGCCGGCGGCATCGGCGGTCAAGCCCGCCTTGTAACGATCCGACAGAGTTCCGGTGAAGCCGGCAACCGGCAACCCGGAACCGATGGGCCACAGCGCCGGATCGGACTGCCGCGACACGCTCACCAGGAGTTGCGCAAGAGCGATCGGCGGGACCTTGTCACGCCCAGATAGACCGCTCCCATCAACGACCGACAGACCGTCGACCGCGATGCCAAGTTTGGCCGCAGACTCCTGCACCCCCTTCGCCCCCGAGGCGAAGGTGAACTTGCCGTTGGCTCGCCCACCAATCAGGTGTCCGAGCGCCTCGGCGAGGTCATTCTCCGAATCGGTGAGCATACGCTCGATGAGGTCGCGGATGGTCGGCGACTCAACCCTTCCAACCTCCGTTGCGCCCTCCGGCGCCTTGCCCACTCCTGTCATCGTGACGGTGAGGCCGCGCTTCTTGAGCAGCCCCGCAAGAACCTGAGCCGCTTGGCGCGAGGGATTATCGACCCTCGATGTCGCGCCCGGCCGTACGCGGCCCTGGTCGACCATGAGCGCGGTCACCGGTGCCACGACTCCGTCAAGGGGGAAGGACGAGGGCCAGCCCGGAGCGAGGACCGGGCCGGTGAAGAGTGAGTCGTCGTACTGCAGGTCAACGGCATTCGCTGCAACGTTCTGCTCCACCTGGTCCGCAAGCGACTCAAGCGTCGCCGCCTCGACCCCCGGTTGCTCCTTGCGCGCAAGCGTTGCGTCACCGCCCCCCACAAGGGTGAGCGTGGTGGACTTCAAGAGAACGACCGTGGCCAGTCGCTCGCCGGGATCAAGGACCGAAAGGGCCGCGCTCGCGGTGAGCAACTTGATCGTCGATGCCGGGGTGCGTGGCCGGCCCGCGCGGACGTCGAGGAGGACCGTCTCGGTCGCCGGATCGATGACGACCGCACTGAACTGCCCCAGGGTGCTCGCCTTGAGCAGCGGAGTCACCGACCTTTGGATGCCCGTGGGTGTTGGAGCATTGGCCGTCGAGTTGGCCACCGCCGTTGGTGTGAGCACGCTCGGGGCGGGCGATGCAGGAGGACTCGACCCTGGCGCCACGACATTGTCAACGGAGGCGGCCGGCTCGAGAGACGAGAACATCAGGGCGAGCACGATGAGCAATCCAGTGCTTCCCGCACGTCGAACGGCGCTAAAGCGCCGACCGTGACCTCGCCGTCCGTGAACCCGCACCCGGTGTCCCCTCTCCATTGAATCCCTCATGGTGAAGACTAGCCATCATGACCCCCTTGGACTTTGACGTCACCATCGAGATCCCCGCGGGAAGCCGCAACAAGTATGAGATGGATCATGCGACCGGTCGGATCCGCCTCGACCGCATGCTCTTCACCTCAACCCGGTACCCGCATGACTACGGCTTCATCGAGAACTCGCTTGGCCTCGATGGTGATCCACTCGACGCCCTTGTCCTCACCCAGGAGCCCACGTTCCCCGGAGTGCTCATCCGCTGTCGCACCGTCGGCATGTTCCGCATGACCGATGAGGCCGGCGGCGACGACAAGGTGCTTTGCGTTCCTGCTGGCGATCCACGCATGGAGCATCTACGCGATATCCATCACGTGCCGGAGTTCGACCGCATGGAGATCCAGCACTTCTTCGAGGTCTACAAGGAACTCGAGCCGGGTAAGAGCGTCGAGGGCGCCACGTGGGCCGGCCGAGCCGACGCCGAGGCCGAGATACACGCCTCCTGGGCCAGGTTCACCGATGGGGACGGCACGCACGCCTGAGCGATTACGTCTCGACCGTGGTGAGGGCGTCCTCGACAACGTTGGTGCGGTGCAGGTAGGTCCCGACGAAAGCTTTCACGGTTGCGGCGAGCGGCAAGGCGAGCACTGCCCCGATGGGTCCGAGGATCGCACCGCCCGCGAGTACCGAGAGGAACGACACCGCGGTGTTCAACTCCATCGCCTTCGCCGACACCCTCGGCTCGATGGTGAGGTTCTCGACCTGCTGGTAGGCGAGGATGAAGGCCAGCGTCCCCACGCCCTGGATCGGGGACTGCGCGAACGCAAGGACGATCGGGAGCAGCCCACCGAGATAGGTGCCGATCGTCGGCACGAAGGCAGAGACGATCCCGGTGAAAGCGCCGAGAACAAGCGCATTGTCGACCCGGATGATGAAGAGGAAGATCGTGGTCGCCGAGCCACAGACGACGGCGAGGATGGATCGCGAGACGAGGTAGCTCGAGGTCTTGTCGATCGCCACCTCCCACACTGCCAACAACTCGCGCTGACGGGCCTGCGGGAACAGCGAGCACACGCTTCGCCTGAACCTTGGCCCGTCCGCAACGAGGTAGAAGGTGACGAGAAGCACTGTGAGCGACCCGACAATGAAGGCTAGGAAGGAATCCACGATGCCGAGGACGCTGTTTGCGATGGTTTGAATCGCCACGTCCCAGTACTCGCTGATGAGGTCGCTCGGCTCCGGCAGGGTGATTCCGAAGGATACATCGACACGGTCTCGGATACCCTCATAAAGATCCGGCACCTCTCTCGCGAGGCTGATCACCTGCGTGACGAGTAGGTTGCCAAACAATGCGATGAATCCGGCGATCACGAGGAATCCAGCGCCGTAGATGAGTAGGGTCGCACGCGAGCGCTTCCATCCGCGGGCACTGAGCCTGTTCACGGTCGGTTCGATCGCGAACGCCAGAAAGAAGCAGATTGCCACGGTGATCATGAGGTCGGTGAGTCTCGAGGCGACGTACCAGCCGCAGATGCTCAGGGCAATAGCGAAGATCGCATACCAGATGCCCTTGACGTACCAACGCGGAAGACGCGTCGAGTCTGAACTATCGACGGGACGCTCCACCGAACCCTGCTCCATCACAGGAACCAACGCTAGGGCATCAAGGAGTTGGTCGACGCTCGAGTGTCATCAGTTCGAAGGAGCCGCAGACTCTCCATCGCCCTGAACCGTCACCTTCAGCGGGATGAACGTCTTGACCCGAATGGGCTCGGGCATTGGGGTGACGCCGAACGTCTCGAGCGAGCCCTGCCCTGCCAAACGTACGACATATTGCGCGAACGAAACGGGCAAGGGATCAGCCGCATCGTCGCAGATGAGCAGGTGCGCATACCCGACCACCGGCCAGCCGATAAGTGCCTGGTTCTCACCGAGAACGATCTTCGAGGAGGCGATGTCGAAGTTGCCCTCAACCGGCACACCACCAATTGCAGGGCTCGCCAGGATGTTTCCGCGCTCGTCAGTCGTGACGTTCGTGGCACCCGACCCAACCTTGTAGAGCTGCACATCATCCGCGGTCACGATGACCTCAACGGCCTTGCCGTCATTGCCGGTAACCGTGATGGGCAGGTTCGCGATAGCGAGCACGTTGTTCATGGCCTGGAAGATAGGCAGGACGGCGATTGCGCCCTCGGTGACGGTCAACTCGCCAATGAGGTCGGTTACCGTCGGGAGACGGGTGCCAGCCTCAAGGGTGCCGACAGTGCCGGCGGTCCAGGCATCCGGCGCGTATTGGGAGGTCCAGGTGGTCATCGCCTCGACGGCACCCTGAGTGGTTTCGACGGACATCAACGTGATCGGGGGCAGACCGCTGAGGTCGAAGTCGGGATTAGCCTCGGCGAGCAATGGTGCATCCCAGGTGGTAACGGTTCCGGCAAGGATTCCGGCTACCGCCTCCGGTGTCATGACCAAGCCTTCCAGCCCGGGAACGTTGTAGGCCAAGCTCACCGGGTACGCGAAGGCTGGAACGACGATCGTAACGCCTGCAGGGCAGTTGGTGGAGCCGAAGGACGTGATGTCGACTGCCGTCGGCGTACGGTCCACCAGAGCCATCGCTGCGGAATCGGCAGGCGGTAGTTCGGCGAGAATCTGCTCCGGGCAGATCGAAGTTAGGGCATCCCCAACGGCGGTCATTGCACCGGCGAAGGTCTCTGCCACCGCGACATCCACGGTGCCGGAAGCGCATTCGATCTGCGACTCGGCGCGAGCCGCGAGCACATCGGGGGGCATTGGGGGCGTGCATGCGGCAATGATCATGACCGCAAAGGGAACGAGGACGATGCCCCGGGTTCGCATTGACATCCGGGACATCGTCCTCATCCTTCGTTCGTTTAATCAGTTATGACTTACAGACTTCAACTACTTGATCTTGACGACGAGACCCTTAGCCACCGTGAGCACCTTGCCGGCAACCGGCACGTAGCCGAGCGAGGCCGCACGTGCAGGACCGCACTTCTGGATTACATAGTCCTGGAACTGGCGGACACCGAGGCCATTGGGGCCCTTACCGTCGGTACGCACCAGGGCGTAGCTGAAGATCGACATCGGGTAGGCCCCCGAGACTGCCACCTTGTAGTCCAGCTGCACGAGACCGAGTGCGTCGACGTTCGTCTGGTTCGCCAGGTTCTTCGCGGCCGAGGCAGACGACGGTGCGATGAACTCGCCCTTCGCGTTCTGGATGCGTGCCGACGGGTAGCCCTTGGCGTCGCCGAGGTCAACGTAGCCGAGGGTGCCTTCCTTTGCGAGCACATTCGCCATTACGCCCGAGTTGCCCTTGCCTGCAACAGAGTTTGCCGGAGGCTTGCCACCGGGGAATGCGGTGGTCATGTCGTCCTGAACCTTCGGCCAGATGGTCGGCGCCCAAGCGTTGAGGTACTGAAGGAAGTTGTTCGTGGTACCCGAGCTGTCCGAGCGGTAGGCGATGGTGATCGGCGTCGCCGGGAGCGCCGCCGAGATGCGGGGATTGTCCTTGACGATCTCGGGGTGGTTCCAGGTGGTGATGACGCCTGAGTAGATCTTCGCGAGCGTGACCTGCTTGAGCTGGATCGAAGATCCAAGGGTGCGGCCAGTGGTCGCGTTCTTCAGGTTGATCGGCACGGTGAGCGCTCCACCGATGTTCGGGATGTACTCCCACTCCCAGGTCGGCTCGCCCGAGGTGTACTTCGAGTCAGTCTGCGCGTAGGCGAAGGTGCCCTTCGAGAAGTTGCCCTTGCCAGTGCCCGAACCTGTCGATGTGTACTGGATGGTGAAATCGCTCTGCGACGCATTGAAGTCCGCAGCGCACTGCGACAAGAACACGTAGGGGAACGACGCACCGCCACCGGCGATGCTGTTGGCCGCGTTGGCCGGGGCGGCCAGCGCAACCGCTGAGGTTACGAGAACGCTGCTAGCGACGATCGCGAGAGTGCGACGCACGGTATCTCCTTTGTCATGGACGTTGCTTACGTAGATGAACCTACGAGCCTGTTCTTTACGTTTGGAGTGCTTTCGGTGTTACTTCGACAACGCCTCGGTGAACAATCGGGGGCGAGATGAACAACGGGTTAACCGAAACGACCACTCACGTAATCAAGGGTGCGCTCATCCTGCGGGTTACCAAAGATTTCGGTTGTTGCACCCTGCTCGATGACGCGCCCCGGCTCGTTCTCGGCCGCCAGGAAGAATGCGGTGTTATCGGCGACGCGCACTGCCTGCTGCATGTTGTGGGTCACGATGATGATCGTGACCTCCTTGGAGAGTTGGCGGATCGTCTCCTCGATCTTCAGCGTTGACGCCGGGTCGAGCGCTGAACACGGCTCATCCATAAGGAGCACGTGCGGCTGTACCGCAAGGGCTCGCGCGATGACCAGCCGCTGCTGCTGTCCACCTGAGAGTTCGCCGCCCGCACGATCGAGCCGATCCTTGACCTCGGTCCAAAGTCCCGCCGCTGTGAGGGTCTCCTCGACGATGTCGTCGTGGTTGCTGCGCTTCATCCCGGACAGCTTCAGACCCGAAAGCACATTGCCTCGAATGGTCATGCTCGGGAATGGGTTGGGCTTTTGGAAAACCATCCCGATGGCGAGCCGGATGTGCACCGGGTCGACGTCACGTGAGTAAATGTCGCGTCCCTCATAGAGGATCTCGCCCGCGAGTGCTGCACCAGGAAGGAGCTCGTGCAAGCGATTGAGGGTCCGGATGAAGGTCGACTTCCCACAGCCGGAAGGACCGATGAGCGCGGTCACCGAGTTCTTCGGGAAGGACATGTTCACGCCCTCAAGCACCTTGCGCTGCCCGAACCAGACGCTCACGTTCCGCGCCTCGAGTTCCGTACTAGCAGCCGCTGCGGGTGTGGTTATCTCGGACTCAAGCACATCGACACTCTCGAATTCGGCGGTGGACATTACGTGCTCCTTCTCTATCGGCCCAAGCGCCCGCGACTGAGCACGCGGGCGAGGGTGAACAAAATGGCGACGAAGATCATGAGAGCAAGTGCTGCTCCCCAGGCTCGGGTCACAGCATCCGGATACGGGAGTGCAACGTTATTGAAGATATAGGTCGGAAGCGAAGCCACAGGTGATCCGGTGGGATTGAGGATCGTCTGATCGCTATTGCCCGCCGCGAGGAGGAGAGGTGCCGTCTCGCCGATGATCCGGGCGATCCCAAGGATTATCGCCGTTACGATGCCCGTTCGAGCCGCTGGCAGGACGACCCGAAAGACGGTTCGCGCACGCGTCGACCCGAGGGCCAGTGCCCCCGTCCGGAGTTCATCGGGGACAAGGCGGAGCACCTCCTCAGTGGTGCGGGCAACGGTCGGGAGCATGAGGATGGCGTAGGCGAGGCCGCCAGCGAGTGCGCTCTGGGTGAGTGCACCCGTGACGATGAGGGTCGTGAGGATGAACAGACCGGCGACCACGGAGGGAACGCCGCTCATCGACTGGACGAAGAACCGCACATACGGCACGGCTCGTCCGCGCACCTCGGTGATGTAGATGGCGGTCGCGATGCCGATGGGCACCGCGACGAGGGATGCCAGAAAGACGATGAGCGCGGTGCCGAGAACCGCGTGCCCGATACCGCCGTACTCCAGCGGTGTGCTCGGACTGATGTAGATGTTGTTCTGTAGCAGGAAGGACGGCGACAGTGCCTTCCATCCGCGGACGATAAGTGCGCCGATGAGCGAGAGGAGGATCACTAGGCTGAAGACAGTCGCACCGATTGCGCTCACGATGACGATTGAGTCCGCGATGCCACGGCGGCCCCGGGTCACGATTGATGCCAGCGTGGATGCAATGAGCTGCATCGGCAGGTAGATGGCCACGAGGAGCACCGGCGTTGGAATCGTGCTCGTCTGCCAAAGGAACCAGGTGACCACCGCTGGGATTATGACGGCAAGAACGACCGCCAGCTTGAATCGTGGGGTGCGCTTGCGCCACGGGCGCTGCGGTCGTTGCTCGGTTAGGTTCGGCAGCGCCGTCGGGTCAAGGGTCTGAGTAGTCACTTCTGCAACCGTCCAGTCCGGTTAACGATGAGATTTGCTAGGACGTTGACGATGAGGGTCATGATGAACAGGAAGAAGCCGGAGGCGAGGAGCAACTGCAACTCGTACGGGCCGCTGATCTCTCCGAAGCGTGAAACGATGAGCGTGGCAACCGACCCGCCGCCTGACTCAATGATGTTGTACCAGTTAGTGTCGAAGACGATCTTCAAGACGAAGAAGACCGCGATCGTTTCACCGAGCGCCCGGCCAAGCCCCAGCATGATGCCGCCGACGATGCCGCCGCGGCCATACGGGAGTGCGACAAACCGCAGCATCGTCCACATCGAGCACCCGAGGGCCTCCGAGGCGTTCACCAAGTCCGGCGGGGTCCGACTAAGCACCTCACGCGTGACCGATGTGACGATGGGGATCATCATGATTGCGAGGACGAACCCGGCGATGAACGGGGTGCCGAGAAAGTTGCCCGAGGCGTTCTGGAAGATTGGAATCCAACCGAGGTACTGGTTGAGGAGCTGCTGCCAAACCTCAGCGGTGGGGTTGAGGACGTAGAACGCCCACAGGCCGAGGATGACACTCGGGATCGCTGCCATGAGGTCGATGAGGTTCGTGAGCATCGAAGCGAGTTTCTTCGGGGCGAGAAACACCATGAAGATCGACATCATGAGCGAGGCCGGAACCGCAATGACCAACGCGACTACGGCGAGGAGGACCGAGCCGTACAGCATGCCCCAGATGCCCGCTGTGGGCGGATCAGTGTTGATGTCCCACGCAGTGGTCGTGAGGAAGGACAGGCCCTGGGTCTGAAGCACCGGAATCGTCTGCGCCCCGAGGAAGATCGCAATCCCGGCGAGGACGAATAGCGCCGAGAACGCCGCGGCGGTGATCGTCCGGCTGAACACCCGGTCGCCGCGGTGAGCCGTCGCCGAGGCAGACAGGTTCCGTCGTTCTTGCACGTCCAAATCGGCCATGTGATGAGTCTTGCGAAGATCGGCATCGCAGGAGGGCGCTCAGCGTTAACGCTCGTCGACAACTACATGAACGGAGGATGAACGAGCTCGATTACGGCCGTTCCACCGCGTTTTTGACCCCCTTGGCTCCCATGCTCACCACGAGCATCCGCACGGTCTCGACACCCGTGTTCGTGCCGTTGTGCCACACGCCGACCGCTTCGATCAGGGCCGATCCAGCCCGGAACTCCTTCACAACTCCCCCGTCGTATTCAACGGTGATGGCGCCCTCGAGCACATACACATAGGTCGGCACCGGATTCTTGATCCAGCCAGTCTCCTGTCCAGGTTCGATCACCATAATCGAACTCGACACCTGCGCCTTGCCCTTGGTCGGATATCGAAGGGGCTGGTCCAGGACGGTGAGCCGTTGAGCATCAAAGAGGACTCGCGGTCCGCTGGCCGCAGCACCTCCCTGGGTCAGCACGCTCACAACGGCGGGGTCGTTGGACCCGCATCCCGTCACGATGCCCGCGCTCATGACGAAAGAAGCGACGAGGAATACACCGGATCTCCGCACCCTTCGACGATAGCCCATGGCCCGAGCAGCATGGCGCATGTTCGCCCTGTGGTTATTTCGTTCTGTGGTTGTATCCGCAGATGGACATCCTCAGTTGGCTCAGGCCGGCGCGCACCGTTCCGATCACCCGTTGGCGTTCGTCCTCACGCTGGCGCGCACGTCCCGGCACCCTCTCCATCCTCGCGCTGGGCCTCTATCTCTTCGGCACCGGCGACGCGATGCTCGTCCAGTCTGGGCTAGGAGTCAGCCCCTGGACCGTCCTCGCCCAGGGCCTCGCCGCCCGGCTTGGCGTATCCATTGGCCTCGCGACATTCATCGTGAGCGTCGCCGTCCTCCTGCTCTGGATCCCACTCCGTGAGCGACCCGGCCTCGGGACTATCTCCAACGCGGTCATCATCGCGGTCGCTCTTCAGGTCGGCGTGACGTTCCTGCCGAGCCCCTCGAACGTGTTCACTCAATTCGCCTTCGTGATCGGGGGGATCCTCATCATTGGGCTGGGCAGCGGCCTCTACCTCACTACCCGCATGGGCCCAGGGCCGCGTGACGGCTGGATGACCGGCATCCATCTGCGCACCGGGTGGCCGGTGAGTGGCGTCCGCTTGGGTATCGAGGTCGTCGTGCTCGCCGCGGGCTGGCTGCTCGGCGGGACCGTCGGCATTGGCACGGTCATGTTCGCCATCCTCATCGGACCTTCGGTCGGATACGGACTCATGCTCGTTGGAGCCGTCGGACGCGACCCGAACGCCGCGATTCCGGTCGAACAGGACCCCGACTTTCCAGAGCTCGACGCCTAAGGTCCACCCACTTGGCATGACCATGTCTCCCGGAAACGAACCCACGGTGCCCCCGCTTCGGCGCCCTCAAGCGAGGCGTCCCCGCCAGCCCGCGTGTGCAGCTCAGCGAGGCTCCTACTTGATCGTCGTCCGACTGAACTTGCGCACCGAGAGCGTCGCAAAGACCGCAATGATGAGCGCGCACGCCATGACGGTGTAAGGGATCGGATGCTGCAGCGGCCAGTAGTCGGGCTGGATACCAGTTGGGTTACCGAAGAGCTCACGGGTCGCAAGAACAAGGGTCGAAACCGGATTGAAGGCAGCGAATGCCTGCAGCCAATCGGGCATCGACGAGATGGGCACGAAGGCATTTGACAGGAAGGTCACGGGGAAGAGCCAAGCGAGCCCGGCGGTGCTCGCCGTCTCCGGATTCGGCATCGCCAAGCCGATCGTCGAACCCACCCATGACACGGTGTACGCGAACAGCAGAAGCAGCAAATAGGCGTAGATCGCGTTCAGGAGTCCCCCGGTGATGCGCCAGCCGATGATGAACCCGGTGATGCTCAGCACGGCGAGGACGAGTGTTTGTCGCGCAGCGTCGGCGAAGGTGCGGCCGATGAGCACTGCGCCGTGCGCCATCGGCAGCGCCCTGAATCGGTCAATGAGGCCCTTGCGCATGTCCTCCGCTATGCCGACAGTGCTGGCAGCCGCGGCAAACGCCACCGTCTGCCCAAAAATCCCAGGCATGAGGTAGTTGCGATAGGCATTGGCCGCCTCCTCGGGATTCGCCCCGTCCCCAGGAATGGGGATCGCCCCGCCGAAGACGTAGGCGAAGAGGAGCACGAAGATGACCGGCTGGACGAGGGAGAAGAACAGCGACTCAGGTACCCGGATCGACTGGATGAGGTTGCGGCGCGCGACAACAATGCCATCGTGAATGGCCCAGCCAACGATTGGCCGGCTCCGCACCGGTGCAACGGTGGTCATGATTGACGTCCCCTTCGGCCGCGCTTGGCTACGACTGGTGTTTCTTCCTCGGCAGCGTGGCCGGTGAGCGACATGAAGACATCATCGAGGGTGGGCCTTCGGAGCAAGAGGTCACTCACCTCGATCCCGGCAACGTCCAGTGCTCGAATCGCATTCACGAGAACTGTCGAGCCGCCCGAGACAGGAGCCGAGACCCGCCCCTCCTCGATCGCGGGCTCACCGGTGCTCACTGTTCGCAGAACATCTGCAGCGGCGCTGGCCTGACCGAGGTTCACGACCGTGACCTCAATACGGTCACCGCCGATCTGGTCCTTGAGCACCTCGGCAGTGCCGTGCGCGATGACACGTCCGTGATCAATCACCACGATGTCCTGAGCAAGCTGATCGGCCTCCTCGAGGTACTGGGTCGTGAGGAGCACTGTCGTGCCCTCGGCAACGAGGCCCTCGATCACCGCCCACATTCCGAGCCGCGATCGAGGATCAAGGCCGGTGGTCGGCTCGTCAAGGAAGAGAATGGACGGCCGCGCGATGAGACTGGAAGCAAGGTCGAGCCTTCGTCTCATACCACCGGAGTAGGTGCGAACGGATCTATCGGCGGCCTCCGATAGATCAAACGAGTCGAGGAGCTCCTGGGAACGGCGCTTTACGTAATTGGGTTCGAGATGGTAAAGATCACCGAACATTCGCAGATTTTCACGGCCGGTGAGGTACTCGTCGACCGCTGCGTACTGCCCCGTAAGGCCAATCGCGCGGCGCACCTCATCCGGCTGGGTCACAACATCGAATCCGGAGACTCGGGCAGTGCCCGCGGTCGGGGTGAGAAGGGTCGAGAGGATCCGGACCATCGTGGTCTTGCCTGCACCATTCGGGCCGAGCAGTCCGACCACCTGACCCCGCTCGACCGTGAGATCCATACCGTCGAGCGCGACAACGTCACCGAACTTCTTCACCACACCTTCAGCAAAGACTGCCGTGTCATCACTCATATCGGGCACCCTACCGAAGGCACACGACTCAGCCGAAATCGTGGCTGATCAACTGCGAGACCACGCGATACTCAGCTTCGAGGACCCCGAGCACCTCATCGCAGTGCTCCGCGCCGCGCGTTTCCATCTGCACCACAATGTCGACCTCATCAACCCCGAGGCCCACATCGAGTCGATCGTGTCGAACCTCGAGAACATTGGCCCGCAGGTCCTTCACCTCCGCCAGAAGTCGGGCGAGGGACCCGGGTTTGTCCGGTACCCGCACCGAAACCGTGAGGTAACGTCCGGCGGCTGCCAAACCATGTCGAATGATCCGGAGGAGGAGCAGGGAGTCGACATTGCCACCCGAGATGACGACGGCAACGGGCGGCTCGAAGGACTGCGGGTTCGCAAGGACGGCCGCAGTTGCCACCGCCCCAGCCGGCTCGACGAGCAGCTTCGCACGCTCAAGCAGGAGAAGTACCGCCCGAGAGATCTCCACCTCCGAGACCGTCTCAATGTCATCGACATAGTCCTGGACGATGGCAAACGGCACGGCGCCAGGTCGTCCGACAGCGATGCCGTCCGCCATCGTCGCCATCCGCTCGAGGGGCAATGGTCTTCCCGCCGCCAGTGACGCAGGGTAAGCAGCAGCCTCCTGCGCCTGAACCCCCACCACGCGCACATCAGGACGCTGAGACTTCACCGCCATTGCGATGCCAGCAAGCAGGCCACCCCCGCCCGTGCACACCACGATTGTGCGGACATCAGGGATCTTTCGAAGGATCTCCAGCCCGACCGTGCCCTGGCCCGCGACGATGTCGACGTGATCGAATGGATGGATGAGCACAGCGCCGGTCTCATCGCCGAAGGCAATGGCCGCCGACAGCGCCTCGTCGATCGTCGACCCGGCGAATCGAACCTCTGCCCCATAGGCACGTGTCGCTTGCACCTTGGGGATAGTCGCACCCTCAGGCATGAACACGGTCGCCCGGACCCCCAGAAGCTGAGCTGCCAGCGCAACCCCCTGGGCGTGATTGCCCGCACTTGCAGCCACAACACCTCGCCCGCGCTCCTCCTCGGACAGGAGCGAGATCCGGTTATAGGCGCCCCGGATCTTGAACGAGCCGGCACGTTGCAGGTTCTCGGTGATGAGATGCACCCGGCCGCCTACCCGGTCATCGAGCCATCTGGCCCCGGCAATCGGCAACTCTCGGATTACCCCCGATAGTCGCTCGGCCGCTGCTTCGATGTCACCGAGCGTCACAGTGGTTGTGCTCATGGGCTCGATCCTTGCACCGGCTTCTTGCCAGGCAGAGCTTGCTGCGCCGCGAGCCTCGCCAAGGACGCGGCCCTTCGCCCAGCATTGCCCGAGGATCCGCCGTCACCTCGCACTCCACCCGTGTACCCGGCCCAGGACCCACGAGCCTTCGAGGTGCTGCAATGGAAGTCGCCGATCTCCTCCGACTTCTCGCGCAGCACGAGCGACCGATCAATTCCATCGGGCTCCGCCGGTGCCCGATACGCCTGCTCAGTGGCCGCCTCGCGAGCCTCGGACAGGCGCTCATGAATCCTTGGGACGTACGCCTGATAAAACGCCACCCTCGCCGTCTGGGCTGTGTGCTGCTTCACCACCTGACGGGTGCGTGCACCCTCCTTGACCACGGCGACGTATGTTTCCCGCCGCCACGGGCCAACCGCAAGCCAGGTCTGTGCCGCCGCCGTCATCTGCACTGCTAGCGATGAGAACAGTGCATTCACCACCTCTAGGTCAGAGGGCATTCCGTAGGCAATAACGAAGGTTGAATCTGACGCGACGTCGAGCTTGACGTCATTCGCCTGTGACACCGCGATGAACAGCGAGATGAGGTGACGGTTCGCGCGCTTGCCCTTGTCGCCAATGATGACGGTGCGCATCTCGGGTTGCTCCCGCTGCTCCTTTTTTGCCGTGCGAGACCTCGCCATCGCCAGATCGATGCTCGCGGCAGTCGCCAGGGACTGTGCCTTCATCAGGTAGGCATCGGCCTCTTCTGCGTTGTCGGTGCGCTCTGCCTTGGCCAGCAGGGCAGCGATTCGGTCAATCGACATGGGCGGGAACCACCAGTCCCTTCGACTCAAAGCAGCTCCGCAGGAGGAGAGCAGACTCCAGCGTCTGAGCACGACCAACGAGCTCGACCATCACGGCGCGAAATCGGGGGCCGTGGGCCGCTTGTGGAGCATGAGAGCCCTGGCAGAAGGCGGAATTGCGGTGATGGGCGAACTCGTGCAGCAAAACCGACTCCCGGCAGGCCCAGGTCGCAGCCATCGGAATGGCGATCACTCCGTCTGAGTAATGCGCTCGGGTATCGCCGCGTCGATGCCGCGCCGAGACCGGCGAAATGTCCGGATACATCGTCACCAAGTTCTCGACATACTGCTGAACCGCAGGCAACGATCCGAACCGGGTCTGCACTGGCAACTCGAGGCGAGAGCCGAAGAAGTCGATGACACCGCCTCGATCAATCGCCGCGGACCATTGGTCCTCGGCTGCGTAGACCGCCGCGCGATCGACGTCCCTGCTCATCGTGGCACCTGCCATCGAACCTCCCCTGAATGTACCGAGGATAAGGTCACCGGGTGGGTCCTGTTACTCGCCTGCAGGGCGCAATCCGAAGCACGCCGATGCTTCGCGATCTTCCGCGCGAGGTCGCAGTGCTCTCCGCCGTCGCATTCTGCGTCGCGCTCGGATTCGGGATCCTAGCGCCCGCCCTACCCGTCTTCGCTCGGACCTTCGACGTCACCGCCCTTCAGGCAAGTGCCGTCATCTCCGTGTTCGCTCTCGTCCGCTTCGTCACATCACCGATCTCCGGTGTCATGGTCGATCGCTGGGGCGAACGAGTCGTACTCACGAGCGGACTCATAATTGTCGCAGTCTCCAGTGCCGCAGCGGGATTTTCACAGTCGTACCATCAACTCCTGGTCCTACGCGGCATTGGCGGCCTCGGATCGTCCATGTTCACGGTCTCGGCCCTCGCACTGCTCCTGCGCGTCGTTCACTCCTCTCAGCGCGGCCGAGCCGCAGGCGCCTTCCAAGGTGGTTTCCTCCTCGGTGGAGTCACAGGTCCCGCTGTCGGCGGTCTCGTCGTCGCCTGGTCCATCAGGGCACCGTTCTTCGTCTACGCAGCCACCCTCGGGCTCGCCGCCGTCGTCGCGGTCGGATTCCTCGCCAAGGCGCACCTTGCTGAGCGCGAGCAGGAGGTCTCGCACGGGGAGGCAGGCAAGTTTGAGCGACTTCGCGAGGCCTTCCAGGATCGTGGATACCGGGCAGCCCTCGGGGTGAGCCTCGTCACGGGGTTCGTCGTCTTCGGAATGCGCGCCTCCATCGTTCCGCTGTTCATCACCGAGGGCATGGACAAGAGTGCGTCCCTCGTCGGCATCGGTTTTCTCATCGCTGCTGCATGCCAGGCCGTGCTCCTCCTGCCTGCCGGACGAATGGCCGATACGGAGGGCAGGCGCAAGGCAATGCTCATCGGCACGGTCACCACGGCGGTCGGCATGTTGGCGCTCACCGCAGCCGACGTGGTCGTTAACGGGTGGGGCACTACCGCAGTTGCCGCCACGGCGTTGTTCCTGCTCGCCATGGCAATTCAGGGAGTCGCGGGAGCGTTCCTTGCCTCCGCTCCAGCGGCGGTCGTCGGTGACGTCGTGGGTGGGCGCAAGGGAGGTGTCGTCGTCGCGACCTTTCAGATGATGTCTGATCTCGGTGCCGTGCTCGGACCCCTCATCGCCGGAGTGCTCGTCGACATGTTCGATTTCGACTGGGCATTTGCAGCGGGTTCGGCTTTGAGCGTCGGAGCGGTTATCTTGGTTCTCGTGATGCCTGAAACGTTGCATCGCACAACCGCATCAAATGACGATCACTCCGAGGAGAACGTTTCGTGACTGCTATGCCCCCACGCAAATTGTGGACCGTCGCCGTAACGGCAGGCGTGACCTCCCTAGGGATCATTGCAGCGGCCGGAATCTTCTCAGCGAGCGCCTGGTCCACACCGCATCGCGAGATCACCGCCGGAAGCGGGGCGATGACGGCGCTCAATCCCGGACTCGGTCCCCTGCCGGAGCAGGCAGTTGTCACCGATGAGCAATTCCAGTCGAAGATCGACAACATCGTTTTTATCCTCGCTGATGATCTCGACTGGGCCACCTTTCGCCAGGTCCCGCGACTCAATGCTCTGCAGGCCAAGGCGACAACCTTCACGAATGCCACGGTGACCGACTCCCTCTGTTGCCCGTCGCGCGTCTCGATCCTGCGCGGGCAGTATGTCCACAACCACAAGGTTGTCTCCAATGAACCGGCTTCTGGCGGCGGCTGGCCCACCTTTTATCGCCTCGGCGAGGAGAAGGACTGCCTGCCGGTCTGGCTCTCGTCCGTCGGCGTGCAGACAGCATTCATGGGCAAGTACCTGAATTCCTACCCCGACGGCGCGAAGAACCCCGCCTACGTCCCACCGGGCTGGGATCGATGGGTCGTTCCGGTGACCCAGCCGGAGATGTACCGCGGCTACGGCTACACGCTCAATGTCGACGGGACCCTGAAGACCTACGGCACCAATTTGAAGGACTTCCTCAGTGACGTCCTCGTTGGCGAGGCCGCCAAATACATCGTTTCCGCTCGGGAGCCCTTTTACCTGCAACTGAGCCTCACGAACCCGCACCGGCCATCCCCGGTCGCCACCCGGCACCTCACGAGCAGCAAGTCTGCGACCGTGCCGAGGTCAAAGGGCTACAACGCGACGGGCCTGAATGAGCCGGCATGGCGCAGCGGCCTGCCAGTGATGAGCCCTCGGCGACTCGCCACCTACGACAAGCGCTGGCGCGAGCGTGTGCAATCCGCCGAGTCCATCGCCGATGCGTACGATTCCGTCGTCGCTGCCCTGTCGAAGGCCGGCAAACTGGATACGACCCTCATCGTGGTCGGATCCGACAACGGGTACCACGCGGTCGTTCGTCGACTCCCCCCAGGTAAGCGCACCCCCTACCTTGAGGACACCGTCGTGCCCTACCTCTTCATTGGGCCGGGGGTGGAGGCCGGGGCCAAGGTGACCGCGATGAGCTCGACGATCGACCTCGGGCCGACCTTCGCTGCGCTCCTTAACGCCAAGGTCCCCGAGTGGACCGACGGCCGCTCCCTCGTGCCCTTCCTTGCCCGCGGCACGGTTCAGGACTGGCGCACCGGGGTCATATCCGAGAGCCTGTCCCAAGCCCGGCCGGGCGACCCGGATTACGAGGCCTTCAAGCCGCCTCGGTTTACGGCGCTGCGGACCGAGCAGTGGGTGTACGTCGAGTACGAGGACGGCACGAAAGAGATCTACAACCGGGTCACCGACCCCGACGAGCTCAACAACATTCTGTCGACTGCTGATCCGGACCTCGTCAAGTCCCTCAATCGTCAACTCCTCGCCCTGCGCACCTGCGTTGGCCCCACCTGCCGAGTAGCAGACTCCCTACCCGACTAACCCACCCCACAAAGAACCCACCCGTTCATCTGGCCCGGAATCCGGGCCAGATGAACGAATCAGCGCGCAATACTGCTCAGTTCGTTCATCTCACCCAGAATGTGGGCCAGATGCGAAGGGGGTTAGGCGAGGGCTTGTTGTAGGTCGTCTGCTAGGTCTTCGAGGGTTTCTATCCCGACCGAGAGCCGGATGAGGTCGGACGGAACTTCGAGTGGACTGCCCGCTGCCGATGCGTGCGTCATCCGCCCGGGGTGCTCGATGAGCGACTCGACCCCGCCGAGCGACTCGCCGAGGGTGAACACCTTGGTTCGGCCACACACGTCGACCGCGTGCTGCTCCCCCCCACTCACCCGGAACGAAATCATCCCGCCGAAGTCGCGCATTTGACGCTTCGCGACCTCATGCCCCGGGTGCATGGGTAGGCCCGGCCACATGACCTGAACCACCGAGGGGTGGGCGAGGAGCAGATCAACGATCGCTCGCGCGTTCGCGCAGTGACGGTCCATGCGGACGCCTAGGGTCTTGATACCGCGCAGGACGAGCCAACTGTCAAACGGCCCGGCGATGGCGCCCATGGCGTTCTGGTGGAATCGCAGCCGCTCGATAAGCGCCGCATCGGTGGCAACGAGTGCTCCTCCGATGACGTCGCTGTGCCCGCCGAGGTACTTCGTCGTGCTGTGCACCACGATGTCGGCCCCGAGCGCAATCGGCTGCTGCAGGTAGGGCGAGGCGAAGGTGCTGTCAACGACAAGCAGGGCGCCTGCCGCGTGGGCCACGCCCGCCAGCGCGGCGATATCGGCGATATTGAGGAGCGGATTGGTCGGCGTCTCGATCCAGACCAGCTTGGTGCGTCCGGGGACGATGGCCGCGGCGACGGAAGTTGGGTCGGTGACGTCGGCCGGAGTGTGATCGACCCCCCACGGGCCCGCCACCTTCGAAAAGAGCCGGTAGGTGCCTCCGTAGGCGTCGTTGGGGATGACTGCGTGGTCGCCGGGCCGGCAGACGGTACGGATGACGGTGTCTTCGGCTGCGAGGCCCGAGGCGAATGCCAGACCGGCAGCGCCGAGCACCCCGGGCGCCTCGAGCGCTGCCAGGCACTCCTCGAGCGCCGTACGGGTCGGGTTGCCGCTACGCGAGTACTCATAACCCCCGCGCAGTCCACCAACACCGTCCTGGGCGTACGTCGAGACCTGGTAGATCGGGGGCACGACGGCCCCGGTCAGCGGGTCTGGCTCCTGGCCGGCATGTATCGCGCGTGTGTCGAATCCACTCATGCGTCGTACCCTACGGGCATGAGCATGTTCGGATTTTCGAAGTCGTCAATGATCACCCCCGACAAGGCCCTCCCGGGTCATGCGACCCGGCCATTCACGGTGGGCGATACCCACGCGGTACTCGGGAGCTCGTTGACCGGTCCCTGGCCCGACACGTCGGTCTCGATCTACCTCGCGATGGGCTGCTTTTGGGGTGCAGAGGAGATCTACTGGCGCCTGCCGGGAGTGCTCTCGACGAGCGTGGGCTACATGGGGGGCTTCACGCCGAACCCGACCTACGAGGAGGTCTGCACGGGCCTCACCGGCCACACCGAGGCCGTGCGCGTCGTCTACGAGCCAGCGAACCTCACCACTTACGACGTCCTGAAGACCTTCTGGGAGAACCACGACCCGACGCAGGGCTACCGGCAGGGCAACGACATGGGCACCCAGTATCGAAGCGCCCTGCTCTACACGACCGATGAGCAGCGCGATCTGGCCGAACTCACGAGAGCGGCGTACCAGAAGGTCATCACCGAGCGAGGCTACGGCGACATCACCACTCAGATCGCCCCGGCATCAGACTTCGGGTACTTCTACGCGGAGGATCACCACCAGCAGTACCTCTACAAGGTGCCCAATGGGTACCGCTGCCACGCAAACACCGGCCTAGCACTCCCCGCACTGGCGGTCTAGTTACCTCGAGAGGTAGCCGAGGACATCTTGGCGGGTGATGACCCCGGTCGGCTTGCCGTCATCAACAACGACCGCGGCGTCGGACGCCTCGAGGGCTGCCACGGCAACCTTGATCGGCTCACCAGCCCCGATCATCGGCAGCGCAGCCGACATGTGGGCCGACACCGGGTCAGCCAATTGCGCCTTCCCCGAAAACAGTGCATCGAGGAGATCCCGCTCAACGACAGCCCCGACAACCTCAGCGGCCATCACGGGCGGCTCGGCGCGCACGACCGGCATCTGCGACACCCCGTACTCGCGCAGGATGTCGATTGCATCGCGGACGGTCTCGGTCGGGTGGGTGTGGACGAGCCTGGGCATGGCACCCGACTTGCCAAGGAGGACGTCGCCGACGGTGCGCTCAGTATCAGACTGAAGGAATCCGTAGGAACTCATCCACTCGTCATTAAAGACCTTCGAAAGGTAGCCACGACCGCTGTCTGGGAGCAGCACGACGATGACGTCGTCCGGACCCGCCGTGGCAGCGACGCGAACGGCCGCGACCATCGCCATACCGCATGAGCCACCAACGAGGAGTCCCTCCTCCTTGGCCAGACGCCGAGTCATGGCGAAGGATTCCTTGTCACAGACGGCGATGATCTCGTCGCACACGGTCGGGTCGTAGGCGGTTGGCCAGAAGTCCTCACCGACGCCCTCGACGAGATAGGGCCGGCCAGTGCCCCCTGAGTAGACCGACCCTTCCGGATCGGCGCCGATGACACGAACCGCTCCGTTGCTCATCTCCTTGAGGTAACGCCCCGTGCCGGAGATCGTCCCACCGGTACCCACACCGGCGACGAAGTGCGTGACTCGACCCTCGGTCTGCTTCCAGATCTCCGGACCGGTGGTTTCGTAGTGGGAGCGGGGATTGTTCTGGTTGGAGTACTGATCGGGCTTCCAGGCGCTTGGGATCTCACGTGCGAGCCGCTCGCTCACGGAGTAGTAGGAACGCGGGTCCTCTGGGTCAACAGCGGTAGGGCAAACGACGACGTCGGCCCCATAGGCCTTGAGCACATTGCGCTTGTCCTCGCTCACCTTGTCGGGGCACACGAAAACGCAGCGATAACCGCGCTGCTGGGCGACGAGCGCAAGCCCGACGCCGGTGTTGCCGCTTGTCGGCTCGACGATGGTCCCGCCGGGCTTGAGGGAACCATCAGCTTCTGCCGCGTCGATCATGCGTGAGGCAATTCGATCCTTGACCGAGCCCCCCGGATTGAAGTACTCGACCTTGGCAATGAGCAGCGGACCAGGCTCAGGGACCACCCCTCGCGTCACCGCGTGAATGCGGACGAGCGGGGTATTGCCAATGAGGTCAGTGACCGAATCATGTATCTCCACAGTGCTACCCTAGGACCTCGTAGGCTCAGGTCATGGGGAACCCTGCCGTCGTGCTCGTCCCAGGGGTCGTCCATACCCCGGGCTATACCCCCGGCTATACCCCCGGCGACTCCATCCTCGCCGGCCTCGAGGACGGCATCGCCGCGTTCAAGCACGGCCCCGAACTCAGTGACCACGCACGTGAACGGATCCGCGACTTCCTTCGTGCGAAGGGCAACCATGAGTGACGGCGCCGCCGAGTTCGCCAGAGAACTGGGCCGAGTCGTCGACCGCCTTCGTGGCATGCCGCTCACCAAACTCGCCGCCAGCGCAGAACTCGCATTCAGGGCGTGCGAGCGACTGCTCTCGATGGCCATAGCGGCAGGTGACTGCGCGCCCGCCCTCCTGCCCCGCCTCGGCGACCACGCCTCGGGCGACCAACTTTCGGTCATCGGCCGTGACTTCGCGTCACTTCAACCTGATGTCGTCGCCTACCTGCAAGCAACCGACATCCTCGCCGAGCTGCGCCGCGCGCTTCCCTGACCCCTCACCAACGACAAACGCACCCCGAATCTCGATGACGGGGCCGCGAGGGGCTCGCTCATCGGGATTCAGGGTGCGTTTGATCGCCGCGACGCAGCGGTTGAGGACTAGTTGCGGCTGAAGATCGCGATCAGCCGCAGGAACTCAAGGTAAATCCACACGAGGGTGACGAGCAGGCCAAACGCCATCCGCCACGACTCGCGCTCCGGCGCACCGAGCGCGATGCCCTGCTTGATGGCCTCGAAGTCGAGCATGAGGAAGAAGGCGGCGATCAGGACACCGAACACGCAGATGAGCAGGCCGATCATGCCGACTCCGTAGAAGCCCCAGCCACCACCGACGCCAAACATCGAGGCGATGAATGATGCGAGGCCGAGCACGAGGTAGGAGACCGCTGCAACCATCAGGATGCTCTGGAACTTCTTCGTGACCTTCACGACGCCCGTGAGGTAGAGCGTGAGCATGACGGCAAAGGTGGTCATCGTCGCGACGACCGCCTGGAGGACGATGCCGTTGTAGTCAGATGATTGTGCGTACTGGTCGAAGATATTGCTGATCGCGCCGAGGAACACGCCCTCGAAGACCGCGTAGAGGATCATAAGTGGCGGCGAGACGCGCTTCTTGAGGGCGTTGACGAAGCCGAGGACGGTCGCCACGATGAGCGCCGGCAGGATGATGATCGGGGCTGCATCGACCAGGTTCCAGCCGAGGATCGCGAAGACAACGACGACGACGAACATCATCATCGTCTTGACGATGACATCGTTGATCGTGAGTCGGACGCCACCTGCGGCCGTGATCGCCTGGAATTCGGCGTTCGTATCTGCTGGCGGTGCACCGACAGGAGCGGTCGCGACAGGCGTCGCACCGCTGGCTGACGCATAGGCCGTGCGGCCTTCATCAAAAGCGAAGCCGGCCTCGCCGGGCTTCTTCTCGTAGCGGGCAAGGACAGGGTTATTTGACTGCATGGAAACACGTTAACCGAACAGCGACGTTTCGACAATCGCGACCTACAAATTGGTGCCCCCGATGGGATTTGAACCCATACTGTGCCGGGTTTAAGCCGGGTGTCTCTGCCAGTTGGACTACGGGGGCGCGATGCCAACCCTAGGTGCCTCGAAGGTCAGTCCCGCAGGGACCGGCACTCACGAATGTGGTCGATTGTGCGTCGCCACGCCGCTACGGCGTTCGACTCCTGAAAGACCTCAGGACGGTCATCATTGAAGAATGCGTGCACCGAGCCCGGGTATTCAATGACCGTGGCCGCTCCACCGTGCTCAGTGATGGCTTCCGCGTAGGTAGCGATCGCGGGTCCGGCCCAGGATTCATCGGACTCGGCCTTGTGGATGAGCGCTGACTTGCCGGCGTACTGCGACCAGTCCGGCGCGAAGTCGGGCCACGGCATGGCAGGGTAGAACGCAACGGAGCAGCAGACGTCAGCGCTTACCGTCGGCGCGAGGAGCGCGAGGCCGCCCCCCATGCAGAAGCCAACGACCGCGATCCCGTCTCCCTCGACCTCGGGAAGCTCCGCAAGGGTTCGGGCTGCATACGCAAGATCATCGGTAACGCGTTCGATATTCAGGCCGAGCATGAGCTTTTGCGCCTCGTCAGGTTCCGTTGTCTCGACTCCCCGATAGTGGTCAACGGCCATTGCAACGAAGCCCTCGTCTGCGAAACGCTGGAGTACGTCGCGAATGTGCGGGACAAGGCCCCACCACTCCTGCACGACGATAACACCGGGACCGCCACCGGAGGCGGGACGCGAGATCAGGGCCGGGACCATGTCACCGCGGATGTCGATCGAGATGCGCTTCATCCGCCAAGTGTGCATCACCGCAGCCCGATCCACAGCCCCTTCAGCCACAACGGAGTCAGGTCACCCGGTCGCGGCAGTTGTCGATCCGCGAACGAAGAGTCGGGTCGGCAGCTGGCATGACGGCACTGCCGCCGCCACCGTCCCCGCCGTGATCTGTTCGAGCAGGGTCTCGGCGGCCATCCGACCGAGCTCGACGACCGGCTGGGCCACCGTCGTCAGATCGAGGAGTTCTGACATGTCGTGGCCATCGACACCGATGAGGGAGAGGTCTGTGCCAGCCACCAGGCCGTGGCTGCGGAGCGAACGCATCGCGCCGAAGGCCATCTCATCGGACATCGCGAAGACCGCAGTGGGTCGGTTGCGTTGAGTGAGGAGCGACGTCATCGCCTGCTCGCCGCCTGCGACCGTGAAGTGCCCGGTTGACTCCAAATGCGGATCCACCTCGAGGCCCGCCTCGGACATTACCTCCCGAAATCCTCGCTGACGATCCTGATCCGCCGTGGACGGGGAGTTCGTTGCCGACCCCCCGATGATGCCGATGCGCCGATGGCCGAGGTTGACGAGGTGCTGGGTCGCAATGCGGGCGGCAAGGACGTCGTCGATCGTCACACTTGGCACACCGTCCAACGAGACCCCGATAAGACTGGTCGGCATGCCGAGGTCGATCACCTCACGGAGTTCCGGTTCGCTCGGCGGTACCGCGATGACGAGCACTCCATCCACCCGTCGTCTGAGCCTCGGCGCCGGCGGCTGCCGTAGCTGAGCGTCGGGATTCGAGACGCTCATGAGGAGCAGGTCCATGCCCGCGCTCTGGAGTACTGACTCGATCCCAGAGATGACGGTTGAGAAGAACCATCGTGCGATGTACGGCGTGATGACGGCGACGCTGCCGGTCCGGCCGCTCGCGAGTCGTGATGCGCTCGGCGAAATCACGTAATCGAGGTCGCCAGCGATCCTCTGCACGCGCAATCGGGTCTGCTCGTCGACATTCGGAAGTCCGCGCAGCGCCCGCGAAACGGTCGCTGTTGAGACGCCGGCCGCTTGGGCGACGTCGCGAATCGTGATGCCCATTCTCGGGAGTGTAGACAGGCGCCCCTGCCTTCCACAATCGGTTACATTGTGAATCAGCGAGGTTGCTTGGAGCTCAGCGAAGCCAGCCTATACACGATGCCGTCGAGGATGTCGGTCTCACTCGCGATGACCTCCTGCTGATCAAAGGCCCGCATGAGCGCTCGAAGCACCATCGCTCCGCCGGCGATGACATCGATCCGTCCCTCATGCATGAAGGGCAACTTTGCGCGCTGCGCCCGTGTCATCGCGAGTAGCCGCTCGGTCACGTGCTCCACCTCGTCACGGGTGACGACCGCACCATGCAGGAGCGCCGGATCATATTCTGCGAGGTCAAGCACCATCGCAGCGACCGTTGTCACCGACCCCGCGACTCCGACGAGGGTGCGCGCCTCCCCTACCGGAACCGCGCTCGCGACCGTCGCGAGGGCGTCGGCAAGGTCGGCTTCAACCAGGTCGATCTCACGGGTGCTCGGCGGATCTGAATGCAAGTGACGTTCGGTCATACGGACGCATCCGATGTTCACGCTGATGCTGTGGCTCGGGAGTTCACCGCCGAGGACGAACTCAGTCGATCCGCCACCAATGTCGACAACGAGGACTGGTTGCGTAAGTAGGCCCTGCGGCAGGCCGCGCACTGCGCCGAGAAATGAGAGTTCCGCCTCCTCTGCGCCGGGGATGACATCAGGTTCAACCCCGAGCCGGGCCTTCACTCCAGCCACGAATTCAGCACGATTGCCGGCATCGCGGGTCGCCGAGGTGGCGACGAATCGCAGGGGCGGATTGCCGTACTTCGACAGTAGAGCGGCGTAGTCATCGCACGCCGCGAAGGTCCTTTCGAGCGCCCCCTGCGAGAACTCGCCAGTGCTATCGACTCCTTCACCGAGGCGCACGACCCGCATGATGCGATCGAGGTTGCGCAGTTCACCCGTCACCCCATCGACGTCAGCAGTGAGGAGCCTGATCGAGTTAGTGCCGCAGTCGATCGCCGCCACCACCAGCGTCACGTCGCTTCGTCCTCGGATGAAGCGGAACAGGGATTCGTGACCCACCAAGGACCGAGCGCCGCGACCACCTCGTCACCGAGCGGGTTCACCCCTGCACCCCGCGCGAGGGCATGTGCTGCAAGGACATGCAGGCACTTCACCCGGTTTGGCATCCCACCTGCGCTGATGCCCTCAATCTCCGAGACGTCGCCAAGGCTGCCGCGATCGGCGAGATAGGCCTCGTGCGCGGCCCCGTACGAAGCGGCGAGATCTTCATCAGTGGCGAGCCTGGACTCCATGTCGCGCATGAGCCCACTCGCCTCAAGCGTGCCAATTGCCCCATTGAGCCTAGGGCAGGTGAGGTAGAAGGTCGTTGGGAACGGGGTTCCGTCGGGGAGTCGGGGAAGCGTCCGGACGACATCGGGGGCGCCGCAGGCGCACCGGTGGGAAACCGCCACCATCGCCCGCGGCGCACGTCCGAGTTGTCGCTCGACGCACGCGACGTCGGTCGGGGACAGCGCTGCGTCCGTCACTGGCCATCCTCTGCATTCGTCACGGCCTTGTCACCTACAGATGCGCCTTTCTTCTTCTTGCCTTGATCGAGGGTTCCATCGGCCTCCGCTATCGATTTCCAAAGCCGCTCGTACCACAACTGCGGGGCAATCTCCTGTACCTCGGCGACGGCGAGCTCCTCGGGGAGATCCACCGTCCCGATGGTCGTGTAGCCGATCTCACCCGGCCGAACGAAGTGCAGCCGACGACGGGCCTGCGCAGCGATGAACGCCGGATCAGCCCAGCGCAGCTTCTCGATACGCAACTCCTCGACAAGCATTTGCCCGGACGCCACCTGGTCCTCAAGTTCAGCGATCTCTTCGCGCTGATCCAACCAAGCGCGTACTGGGACCGCCAAGGTCGCCACCAAGACCGCCGCGACAACAGTGGCCATCGCTGCTCGACCGGTATGCGATCCCCCACGCCTCGGCGTGATCAGCAGCGGGGTCTCACTCACACTGGCGATCGTCCCATGAACGGTCAGCCGGACGAGCGACCGAAACGCGGGAACGCCGATGCGCCTGCGTAGCGGGCGGCATCGTCGAGCTCCTCCTCGATGCGCAGCAACTGGTTGTACTTCGCCACGCGCTCGGAGCGTGCTGGGGCCCCGGTCTTGATCTGACCGCAGTTCGTCGCGACAGCGAGATCGGCGATCGTGGTGTCTTCGGTCTCACCGGAGCGGTGCGACATCATGGACGCAAAGCCATTCCGGGTTGCGAGGCTCACCGCATCGAGGGTCTCGGTCAGGGAGCCGATCTGGTTCACCTTGACGAGGAGGGCATTCGCGGCGCTCTCATCGATACCTCGCTGCAGGCGAGTCGGGTTGGTGACGAACAGGTCATCGCCGACGATTTGGACACGGTCGCCGAGGGAACTCGTCAGATGAATCCAGCCGGCCCAGTCGTCCTCCGACATCGGGTCTTCGATCGACACAAGCGGGAAATCTGCAAGAAGGGACTCGTAGTAGGCGGTCATCCATTCGGAGGAGCGGGCTGCACCCTCGAAGGAGTAGGAACCGTCGGCGTAGAACTCGGTCGAGGCGACATCGAGCCCGAGCGCAATGTCTGAACCCAGTCGCAACCCTGTCGCACCAATCGCCGTCGCGATGAGTTCGAGGGCCCCGCGGTTACTTGCCAGCGCCGGCGCGAAGCCGCCCTCGTCGCCTAGCCCGGTCGAAAGGCCCTGCTTCTTCAGCACCGACTTGAGTGAGTGGTAGACCTCGGTGCCCTGCTGCAGTGCCTCGGTAAAGGTCGTGGCACCGATCGGCGCAATCATGAACTCTTGGATGTCGACGCCAGTATCGGCGTGGGCGCCACCGTTGAGGATGTTCATCATCGGAACGGGAAGCAGATGTGCGTTGGGGCCGCCTAGGTAGCGGAAAAGCGGAAGCTCGCACGAGAGAGCGGCGGCCTTTGCGACTGCCAGCGAGACACCGAGGATCGCATTGGCGCCAATACTCGCCTTATTCGGCGTTCCGTCGAGGTCGATCATTACCTGGTCGATGAGCCGCTGGTCGGTGGCATCCATTCCGATGATCTCGGGGGCAATATCGTCCTCGACCGCCGAGCAGGCCTGGAGCACCCCCTTGCCGCCGTAGCGGGCCTCGCCGTCGCGACGCTCCGACGCCTCGAATGCGCCCGTCGATGCACCGGAGGGGACGGCGGCGCGGGCGACGGTGTCGTCGTCGAGCAGAATCTCGACCTCGACCGTGGGATTGCCACGGGAGTCGAGGATTTCGCGGGCAATGATCGATTCAATGAGGGCCATGGGCAAAGCCTAGGGGTGAGCGTGGCCGGGGAGGCAACGGCTGAATCGATAGCGCTGGGATCTGTGCTGGTGGACTGGCGGAGCGCTACTGCCCCCCGAGAAGGAGCGCTCCACCAGCCGCTGAAGGCCGATGGACTCGACCCGCGTCGGCGAGCTGCAGCAAGGCATCCCGCGACAGGAACACACTCCCAGCAGGGTCTGACAATCCCCCATCCCTCATCCCGCATCTGGCCCAGAATCTGGGTGTGATGAACGAGGCGGGCTCCAAAACGGGCAGATTCGTTCATCCGGCCCACTCGCAGAGCTACAAATGCGTCGCCGAGGCGGTCTGAATACGGATGCCACCATCGTGCCTCGTATAAAGAAAGCCACCCTCATAGGGGAAGAGAAACTATTGCCAGGCTCCAAGGATTCCGCCCATGACGACAAGCGCCGCGATATCGCCACCGACTTCGATTGCCCACACGACGAAACCCTGACCACCCATGAGCCGGTGGCCCAGCGACGTGGTGGCCGAGAACCCGACTCCGACGATAAGTCCCATCACGGCACCGAGCATGAGGCCAACCTCGGTGCCGCTGTCGCGAAGCACGCCGATGATGAGGGCAAGGACGACTGCCTGAACGAACGCGGCAACACCGATGAGACCGAATGTCACGGCCATCGAACCGGAGCCCCCCGGCTTGTCCTCCGGCGAACGGCCGATTGCCTTCCACCAGATCGGGTAGAACGTCCTTGGCCCGAACCATATTGAGCCCACGACGAATGCTGCGATCGTGCTCACCACAACGGCGAGCCAGTTGACAGTAGTGAAATCCATGGCGCGCACAGTAGCAGCCGGGCCCTGGAATGGGCCGACTATTTAGCCTGCGGGGAACTCCGGCCGAACAGTTGCGCCGGCCTTCCCCGTCGTCCCTCAGCGGCAGCCGGCAGCGACTCAAGTTCGTCGATCATGACCCGGCGAAAGGTGTCCTTTTGGAGCTCGCGGCCAGCCACCGCCTCGTGCACGACGCGCAGGTCGGCGATGGTGAAGGAATCCGGCAGCAGCCTGCGTGGGTCCGGGAGCGCTCGATACTCCTGTCGTAGTCGCTCGGTCGCGAGATCGATGATTGCGAGGTGGTCGTATGGCAAGCGCAGTCGCGACGGGAGTACCCCGATGCGCGTGTGAGCCGGTTTTCGCAGCCGTTCCAGGTCAGCGAACGCGAGCACATCGAGGTGGGCGACCGAAAGCACCCAGCCGCGATCATCTCGCGCCGGGTCGTCGAAGACATGGAGTTGCTGCGGCTCCCGACCCGTCACCCCTGCCTTTACTTCAAGGGATCGGCGCACGGCTTCGGCGAGGGTCTCCCCCTCATGGAGGAAGGTGCCCGGCAGCGCCCAATCCGCGAGCGCGCCAACCGATTGTGGGGGTCGCCGAACGAGCAAGATGCCCAGTCGCGCAGCGTTGCCAACGGCAGGGGGGATCACGGTCATGAGGGCCGTATCTACCGCAACTGACGGCCGCGGATAGTGAGCCAACGCTCGACCGTCGCCGTCACGAAAAGCCTCGTCCCGAACCACCAGTCCATTGTGTCGGACAGTTGCGCTACTGTCTTCCTTATTAGCGCAATTTTAATCTAATTAGTCAGGTTGCGCTTTCCGGGTCCGAGGAGAGCAAGGAGCACATGATGACGAGGACGAGACAGATCCCCCAACTGCATGTCGGACGCGGCACACAGGCCGGACCGCTCACCGTGTTTCCCGTCTGGTCGAGTGAACCGGAGCTGACCAGCCTGTCAATGGGCGTCAGCGCCCAGATCGAGGCAGGTGAACGCGAAGGCAGCCCCGTGGTCGGCGAGCTCATCGTCAAGAACACCGGATCCACCACCGCGCTGCTCGTCGAGGGTGAACTGCTCGAAGGCGGCTGGCAGCACCGGGCACTGCAGCACGACCTCATCCTCAAACCGGGCAGCACCATGGTTGCCCCAGTCGTCTGCGTTGAGGCAGGCAGGTGGAGCGGTGACGGCAGGGTCCTTACCCGCAATGCGCGACGCGCATCAGGCAACGTCCGCGCAGCCATGCGCTTACACGACGACCACGTCCGTCAAGGTCGCGTGTGGAGCGAGGTGTCGGCCTACGATCATTCGATGGGGGCTTCGCGGACCTCGTCCTACGTCGATCATCTCGACCGACTCCACTCATCGAATGACCGTCCAAAGACCCCGGTCCTTGATGGCCAGCGCGGGGTCATCGTCGGCCTTGCCGGCCAGCCGGTGCTCCTCGAGGTTTTCCCCTCGCAAGCATGCCTCGCCGCAGGACTCCCAGACCTCCTCGCCGCACTCATGTTCGATGCACTCGCAAGCGGCGGCCCGTCCGAGTTGACCCCAGGTCGGCGGGCAAGACGCCTCGTCGAGCGTCTCGACGGCCGGCACGCGCACCGCTCACCCGCGGTCGATGCCGGATCCGGCGAAGCCTTCGTCCTCGACACTCAATACGCAGCCCTCCGAGGAGTTGCCCTTGATGATTCTTGGGCCCACCTCACTGCGTTCAATCGCCGCCACCGACTCGTGGAGGTCTCATGACCATCGCCAAGCCCAGCGCACCATCGCTCTCCACGGTTCAAGCCGACCGCGCCGCCGGCGTACTCCTCGGCCTCGCATGCGGTGACGCACTCGGGGCCGGCTACGAGTTCCAGCCGGCGCGAATCCATGGCGAGCCTGTCGACATGGTCGGCGGCGGCGGATTCGGCTGGGCACCCGGAGAATGGACTGACGATACGTCGATGGCGGTCGCGATCGCGGAAACGTCATCCACGGGCGTCGACCTCAGATCATCCACGGCCCTCGACGCCATCACGGTGCGCTTCGTCAACTGGGCCAAGGATGCACCAGATGTCGGCATCCAGACAGGGTCCGTCCTCCGCTCGATCGCAGCCGATCCAACGAGCGCTGCCGCCGCAACCAGCGCCCGCGAGCACTTCGCCAGGACAGGCCGCACTGGCAACGGATCCCTTATGAGAACAGCGCCTGTCGCCCTTGCGTACCTGCATGACCCCGAGGCACGGGGGCAGGCTGCCCGCTCCATCAGCGGGCTCACCCACGGTGATGATGATGCTGGCGACGCGTGCGCCCTGTGGTGCGATGCCATCGCCCATGCAGTGATTCACGGCAATCTCGAGGGCCTAAGGCTCGCACTCGCGGCCCTACCGGCAGACCGGGCTCGAGTCTGGTCCGAACGACTGGACCACGCCGAGTCGGTTGCACCGCACGAGATCCCACACAACGGCTGGGTTGTCGCGGCACTCCAGGCTGCCTGGTCGGCCATCACCAGGACACCGGTCCCCACCGATGATCCGGCCAACGGCCGCTTCCCCGCCCAGCACCTCACCCTGGCCCTCGATACCGCCGTACGCGCCGGCGACGATACCGACACCGTTGCCGCCATCGCCGGCGGACTCCTCGGGGCACGGTGGGGAGCATCAGCGATTCCCACGCAATGGCAACGGATTCTGCACGGCTGGCCGGGAGTTCGAGCCCGTGACCTCATCCGCCTCGGGCTGCTCACCGCCCGCGCTGGCACGCCCGACGCTTCCGGCTGGCCCCTCGAAGCAATTCACGATTACTCGGGCTACCCCGGGGCCGATGCCCTCGCGACTCACCCACACGACTCCGGCGTCCTGCTCTCCGGCGTCCGGCATCTCAGGCATCTGCCGGAGGGGGTCGATGCCGTCGTATCCCTCTGCCGGCTCGGAGCGGACGAGGTACCACCGTCCGGGGTAACGGCCGGTGATCACCTCGAGGTCTGGCTCGTCGACAGCGACGACCCTGCCGTCAACCCGAACCTCTGCTGCGTTCTCACTCAGGCAGCCGATGCAGTCGCCGCGCTGCGCGCCGAGGGTCGAACGGTGCTTCTGCACTGCGTTCAGGCGCAGAGCCGGACACCTGCTGTCGCCGCCCGGTACTCCGCCCGGCACCGCGGAATCGCGATCAGTCAGGCGTTCGCAGACGTGCAGTCGGCACTCCCCCACGCCCATCCGAACGCCACTTTCCGAGCCGCCCTCGAAAGCCTGTCACCCGGACTTCCCGCCGGCTAGCCCGCCAGCAATTGCGAGGCCAGGGTGAAGTCGGCCGGCAACGGTTCGTCCAGTCGCCATACGAACGACACTGGACGCTCACCCTGGTGCGACACGTACTGCGCTGAGCCCAGGAAAAGATAGGGCCTGGTGCCAAACTCCCAGTCCGGGCTCTCCCGCGCAAACAGGAGTATGCGGTGCCCCTCCGCAGCATGCCGGATGTATCGCTGGATTTTCGCCGACCTCTCGCGGTCGGCATGCTGCGACTGCCAATGGATGAGGCGGTCCGAAATGGCATAGTCGCGGTACATGGTGTGAGGTGAATACCGGCCCTCAACCTTCTGCCAGGTCATGTTGAACACGTCAGCATCAAACGCTCTGGCATGCACGACCCCCTCACGATTGTCGTACGGCGACTTGACCATGCTTCCCTCACCCACCGCGGTGAGCATCTCCGCGCGGCTGTAACGGGCGTGGATGCTCAGGGGTAGGTCTGGAACCCTCGGACCGATCGGTGTCGTGACATGGGAAAAGCGGTCAGCCACCACCTCCCACGCCTGGAGGAGTTCCTCCCGGAAGGCCCCGCAGACATGGGCCGCCAACAGACCATCAACAACGGATCCGTGCCCAATCTTCGGCCAGATTGCGTGGTAAAGCATGAGTGCGAGGCGCTGCTCCGTGGCACTGAGATCGGGAATCGACCGCACGTAGTCGGCCTCGCCGATGAACCGGCGGTACGCATCGAGCCGTGGCTGATCGTCGATATGGAGCATCGATGCAACCCGCTTCAGCAACCTCGACTCGCCGTCGGTCGACGGCGCCGTCGTGATCCCAGCCATGCGGACGAGATCGGTCCAGTTGCGTCCGGTCGATCCGTAGATGTCTGCGAGGTCTAAGCCCGACTCTGCCAGATAGTTTGTGAGCCGATACTCGATCGCACTACTCCGACCAGCATGCTCGCGAATATCCGCTGCGATGGCGGCCTTCGAGGATGGGAGTGCGGACTTGATGTTCTCGAGGACAAGCCGCGAAGCAACCTCATCCATCCGGATAAACGCGCCCGACGGCAGATAGGGGAAGCCCTGGGCAATCGCCTGTTCGAGTCGACGGCGGCCGATACCGGTGAGCGCACGAAACCGGATGTCGTAGCGAAACTCCTTGCGCTGCATCCCAACGAGGTCGAGCACCGTGAGGAACGACTTGGCGGAGGTCTTACGCAAGCCTCGCCCAAGCTGCTGCAGAAAAACGGTGCCCGACTCGGTCGGGCGGAGCATGACGACCGTATCGACCTCGGGGATGTCGACGCCTTCGTTGAAGATATCGACCGAGACGATGGCCGAGATGGCCCCCGCCCGCAGGTCTCGGATCGCTTGGGCACGAACCGGCTTCGGCGTTTGCGCGTCAAGGGCAATCGACGCAATGCCCGCCTCGTTGAGCCGCAGGGCGACGAAGCGCGCGTGACGCACCCCGCCCGCGAAGACGAGCGCCTTCATCGTCAGGGGGTCCGTCACCACGTGGGCGATCTCGCGCAAGACCCAATTCATGATGACGTCATTGCCGGTGAGGACCTCATCGAGATCATCAGCGTTGTAACGTCCAGCGTTCCAACGGGCCCGGCTAAAGTCGAGTTCTTCGCTCCCGACTGCGAAATAGTGGAAGGGCACAAGGAGGTTGCGCTCTAGTGCGTCCCAGAGCCTCAGCTCCGAGGCAATGCGGCCGTCGAACCATTGCGTGACGTCGATGCCGTCGGGCCGCTCAGGGGTCGCGGTGAGACCGAGCATGATCTTGGGCCGCAGGTAGTCGAGGAGTCGTTGGTACGAAACGGCTCCGGCATGATGGAATTCGTCGACGATGACGATGTCGTAGTAGTCAGCAGCCACCCCGACCAGACGACTCGATGCCGAGAGGGACTGGATCGACGCGAACACCTGATCGCCCGCAACCGGTTCATGCCCGTCGACGAGCAGCTCGCCGAACGAGGCATCCTTGAGTACCTGCCGGAAGACCCCAAGCGATTGGGTGAGGATTTCCTTGCGGTGCGCGACGAACAACAACCGCGGGTAACGACCCGGAGTGCTCGCCCACCTGCGTTCCTCCGCCAATCGCCGATAGTCGAATGCAGCAACGAGGGTCTTGCCCGTGCCAGTTGCAGCGACGACGAGATTGCGGTGTCGTTGGTAGACCTCGCGTTCGCGCCGCAGATCGTCGAGCATCTCCTGCTGAAACGGATACGGGTTCAGGTCGAAGAGTAAAAGCTCCTCGGCCGCCCGGCCGGAGTCCATGGCGTTGACCTGCAAGGCCATGCGCAGCCGCTCGACATCGCCCGGTTTGGCAACCGGGTCGTACGGCTCGAACCCATGAGCCGGGTCCTGCCAGTAGGCGTCGAAAGTTGAGCGAAACTTGCTGATGAGGTGCGGCGTTTCTCGACTCGAAAGCCGCACGTTCCACTCCATGCCCTCGCTCATCGCCTGAAGAGACATGTTTGATGAGCCGATGTAGCCGGTATGAAAGCCCGTACCGCGATGGAACAGCCAAGCCTTGGCGTGCAAGCGAGTACCACGGCCGTCGTAGCTGATGCGAACTTCGGCACCTGCCTTCACGAGTGCCGTGATCGCCCGCTGATCGCTCGCCGCGAGGTAGGTCGTGGTGAGTACTTGCACGTGCGCTCCACGCCGGATTGCCCGTTCGATATCGGGCAGGATGAGGACGAGGCCGCTCCACTTGATGAAACTCACGATGATTCGAATGGTGTCGGCCGAGTCGATCTCACTCGCGAGCGAGCGAATGAGGTTCGGCTCGCCGCGGCCGTTGATGAGCAGGTCTGATTGACCAAGCGGCACCTCGGGTCGCCGAATCGTCCGCGACGCAAGGCCACTCGCTCCCCTGGACTGGACGAGTTGGAGGATCGGCTCACCGCGCCCTGTCACGTGATCATCGGTGGTCTCTGGCCGATCGCGGTGCGCAAGTCGAGCGTCGACGAAGTCAATGATGTCGTTTGCAATGTCGATTCGCTGACCGTCGTGGGCCCCCGCCAGTCGCTCCTCAAGCAGGCCCGCGAGATACCCGGCAAGGCGAAAGGGCTCCTCAGCAGGATCGAGGGTCGAGCGGTCGATGTGCTGACCGGCCAGAATCGCAGCGGCTATGCCCTGCTCAAGTCCGCCGGTGATGAGCGTGTCGTACAGCCCAGGAACCAGGCCCGCGGGTTCGGCTTCGTTGACCATGCGCGCCTCCCCCATCGCGGCCCCATTCCGGGGCTCCCCGGCAGCCTATTGGGAGGGGGTGACGGTGGAGCGATGGATGGATCGGTCGGTCAATTCAGCAGTCAGTACTGCCAAGCCCGCGCAGGACGTCGCGTTTGCCCTCCTTACCGCTGCTGAGCCAGCCGAGGGCGCCGGTAATCGACGACGACTTCACGCCGTCATCGAACGTCACCTTGCGATTCGCCCCGATCCTGCCGAAGGTGATCTCTGTCGTCGATCGAGGGAAGGAAACGAGTTCTCGGGTCGGCCCGGTACCGGACGCTGAGTTGCCGTGCCAGTCCATAAGGCTGATTCGGTCGGACGTCAATGCAACGAGCAGGACCGGGGTGAGGCCCTCCGCTGCAGCGGCCGCTTCACGAGCGACATGCATGCCAGCAGCGGCGCTCGCCCCGGAGATCAGGCCACCCGCAATTTCGCCGACCACCTGGTCGGTGACGAACTCTTCCGTCTGATGCATCGCGACCTCGGCGACTGTAGCGCCGCCCACGGCACCGACGATGCTCGCGCCGATGGCGCTGCCAGCGCTGAAAATCCCGGCGGCCTCAACGTCGACCCCCAAGCATGTGGCGGACAGACTTCGTAGTTCCAACGCAGTGGCCATACCGAAATCCTACAAACCCAAACGCCCCCTCATCCATCCAACCGTTTGGCCCAGATTCTGGGCGAGATGAACGATCACACCACGATTCAGCCGGTATTCATTCATCTCGCCCAGATTCTGGGCCAGATGCGGATTCTGGGCCAGATGCGGATTCTGGGCCAGATGCGGATTCTGGGCCAGATGCCGAGGGGGAGGTGAGGGATTGGAGCATTCGCTGGGTCTCATTGTCGACCGACACGATGAACGTGCCCAGCATCCCTCTCGTGAGGAGCACCTTGTAGACGTTGAGCACGAGTCGCTCGAACTCCTCATCGCCTACCGCCTTCGTGTTCCTGAAGTCTGGGTCACGATTCGCTGAGCGCACCGCCACCCAACGGTCGGTCCGCCACACGAGGTCAGGGCCGATGATCACGCCATTCCAGTCGTACTCGAATCCCTGCGCGGTGTAGACACAGCCGACCTGACCGAAGCCCCCCGGATCGCTCGCCCACAGGGCGGCGGGCGGCGCCCCACCAACCGACCGCTCACCCTTGAGATTCCACGGGCGCGACCAGCCTCCGATGACGACATCGTCGACGAGCGTTCCGTCGTCGCGCGGATCACTCCACGGCCAGCAGTACCCGGCCGTCATCCGGGCCCCGAAGCCCTCGTCACGCTTGGACTCAAGTATTCGCTCGAGTCCGTCAACCGATTCGATGACCGACACCTCGAAGCATTCATCCCCAGGCCATGTCACCGGACCGCCATCAAGGAGGCCAAGAAGTCGCTGCACCCAGTTCATGTACGCCGCGCTTCCCCCGCACCTGAACTGCTCGTCGAGCGCGACCTTCTGCACCCGCAGGCCAAGCGCACCTGCGAACTCCTCAATCTCAGCAACAGTCCCAAGTTCACCCGGCCGCACGACCTGATACTCGTCGAGCAGAAAGACCGGCACGCGGGCAGCTGCCAAGAGCTCATCGATCTGTGGTCGCCCATTTCGGAATTCGGCTTTCGTGTATCGATTGACGGACGTCTCACGAATGCGGTGCGCCTCGTCGAGGATGAGGACGTCAAGCCCGTTCCGCTCAGCCTCCATGAACGAGTTGAAATACTTGAACATACTTTTCACGCGCGTCGAACCCTTGCCAGCCACCATGCGAAGGGTCTGCGTGAACGACCTCGAGCCAGTCGCGTGAAGGACCGTTCGACCCTGACGTGCAAGCTCGCCAAGCAGTGACAGCGCGATCACGCTCTTGCCACTGCCCGGCCCGCCCGTGATGATCACCACCGTCTTCGAGTCGGCAGCACGAGCTCGCTCCACCTCATGAACGACGATGTCGAAGGCGAGGCGCTGCTCGTCGAGCAGGATGAACTGCTCACGCTCACGGATCTCTCGCGCCGCAACCGCCAACAACTGCCTGCTCGGCCCGGCCTTCATCCCGAGCAACTGGTCGGCCGCAAGCGCTCCAGGAACCTCCGGGTCGAGTCTCGTCCGCAAGAAATCCAGAAAATCTGCTTTGCGCTCGCCGGTGAACATCCGCACAGCACTGGAGTCTCGGGTGCCTCGAAGATCGGACACCCCGCTCTCAGTCGCGTTGTGGAGGTACGCAACTCCAACGACGGCCTCCTGCCGATTCTCCAGCCCCGGCAGAAAGTCGAGCAGATAGTCGCGGTAGCTCGCGACCTGGTCCATCGGATGCAGCAGCGGTCGCGGGCCATAAGCATCGATCATGACGAGGCTCTGGTCGTCCTCATACATCTCGGCCCGACTCCATTGCTTGAGTTCAATGAGGACGTATGAGGGCAGACCGGTCTTCGGGTGTTGTCCGGCGAGCACTGCGTCAATGCGCTTGCTCGTCAACGGCAACTGATGCTCGACGAGGATCTCGATGTTCGCGAGGCCCGCCGACATGAGATCCGCGGTGAGCATCGGGAGTGACGCGCGCCAGGACCGAGCCTCGCCCTCACTCGGACGCCTGCCCGTCGTCGCCAGCATGCGGGCCATCATCTGCTCAATTGCGCTGTTCGACTCGAATAACGACTGAAGGCCAGCCGTCGACTGGCGAAGCAGCACCACGAAAAGGACCCCCAGGCAGCACGAATAGATTCGTGCGGGTGGGGGCATGTCCCTGGGTGGCAATTAAGCCGGCGGGAGGCCTGTCGGGCCGCGATTCGAACTCTAGACGCCCCAGGGCCATCGCAGCAGTCAATGGAGTGGAGTGGCATAGTCGGGGCGTGTCAGATTTTGAGGACCTTCGTCAGCGCATGCGTGCATTCACCAACGAGCGAGACTGGGAGCAGTTCCACGACCCGAAGTCGCTCGTCCTCGCTATCGTCGGTGAAGTAGGCGAGCTCAGTGAGTTGTTTCAGTGGCTGCCCGCTACCGAAGCATCAGCCTTGGCCGGGAGGGACCCGCTCAACTCTCGGGTAGCTGAGGAGATGTCGGACGTCCTCCTCTATCTCGTGCGCCTCGCCGATGTGCTCGGCATTGATCTCCATGCTGCCGCGGTGGCGAAGATCAAGGCCGCCGATGAGCGCTTCACCGCCAATAATGTACGAGGGATCGCCCCGATCAAGGAGTGAGCGTACGCAATAGCCGCAGTCCGACCGCCTGCTTCGTCACTCGTCCTAGCTCACGGTAGCCGCGAGGAATCCGGTGTTTGGCTCTGTGGCAGCAGGCATCCGGCTCATGTGCCACTCACCGCCAGCATCAAGGGTGATCGCAACTCGGTGCGCCGTCCTGGAGATCCCTGCGTCAGGCCCGAACCACGACCAAAGGAGGTCGGGAAGCGCATTCGGCCCCGACGCGTCCAGCCTTGCGACATTGATGGCAACCTTCACGAAATCTGCCTGGTAGACCCGGTCATCGACGAGGAGCCTCACCCCCTTGCCCTGCGGCAATTCCGGGTTCTTGTCGCGGTCAAGGAACAGGATCGGCGTGCGACCGTTGTGGGCGACCTTCGCCACTGCCACAGCCTGAGCTCGCGGGGTCTTCGCATCCAGATACCTCGCAAGCCGCCAGTCGACGAGTTCGCCGATCATCCGGTCGATGTGGCCGCGCTGCTCCTCTGCCACGGGCTCGGCGAGGACGAAGGTGTCGTCGCTCAGCATGAATGAGCTCCGGCCCCCGCCTTTCAACTCACCGAGGAGTGCGGCGATGGGCCACTTACGCCAGTAGGCGAGCCAGCTTGCAGGGTCCAGCATCGATGGGTGCGGCATGGAGTCACTCGTCGCGTCGAGGAGGAGTCGCGGGTCCCTTGCGATGATGCGATGGCAGATGGCAGCGAGCCTGCTGACAGCCATCCCCTCGCCCAGAGCCCCGGCCATCGTCATGGCTCGAAGGGTCACCATCTTGTACGACTTCGTCATCGGTTCCACTGCAATGGCTTTCAGTGTCTGCCCGTGCGCTTGAAGAACCGACACCTCCACGTCAGACAACAACCCCTCTGACTCCAGAACCGCAAACCAGCCGCCGCTGGTGTTTAGACTCGCCGGGTTGAAACCCGCCCGGTAGGCCTGCACCGCCGAGGGCCGCTCCCCCGTCTCGGCCACGACATCCGAGATGAACTGCACGAGCGCATTGGGTCTCGCGGCCCTGTTCAACAGGTTCTCGAGCATCGCCCGCGCCTCGAGGCGGTATTCGACCGAGCAGCCCGTTGGCAGTTCGAAGGTGCCTGAGGTAAGGGCTCCCTTCAGTTCGGAGTCGCTCAGCCTGCGGCCGGTGAGCTGAAGCAGCCATCGCGGCTTCAGCAGGAAACTCCGATGATTGCCGACGAAATCGATGACGGTCAGCACCTCCTTGCCCGGTGACAGACGCAGGCCCCGGCCAAGCTGCTGCAAGAACAGGATCGCCGATGACGTCGGTCGCAGCATGAGCACGGTGTCGATCGTGGGGACGTCAACACCCTCATTAAGGAGGTCGACGCTGAACACGACCTTGATGTCACCCCTGGCGAGGGCATCGAGGGTCTGATGCCTTGGGGCGCTGCCGGGCGAAGCGTGGACGGCCTGCGCCAAGACACCGTGCTGGCGGAAGAAGTCCGCCATGAACTCCGCATGCCGCACTGAGACGCAGAAGGCCAGCGTTCTGTCACCCGCACCCTGCTCCCACTCACGTAGCGCCGACTCGGCGCGATCGCGGGTCAAGGCGGCTGCCTCAAGAGCTATCGGGTCGAACTTGCCGTTGCGCCACGGGATGGGTTCGAAGTCGATCGTGTCAGGCACTCCGAGGTACTCGAAGGGAACAAGGGCGCCTCGCGTTATGCCCTCTGCGAGGTTCACCTCGATCACCACGTTGTCGTCGCACAGCGCCAACAGGTCAGCGCCATCGGTGCGCTCGGGAGTGGCCGTGAGCCCCAGCAGAAAGTCCGGTTCGAGGTAGCCAAGAATGCGGCGATATGTCTGGGCTGTCGCGTGGTGGAACTCATCAACAATCACATAGTCGAAGGCGTCGGGTGCGAGGTCACCCATGCGGTTCACGAAGGTCTGGACGCTCGCGAACACGACGTCAGCTGATGACTCATCCGTGGTGGACGTCAGCAGGCCATGGGTTCGCAACGGCATTACACGCCGGAAGACGGCGATCGACTGCCGCAGAATCTCTTCCCGATGGGCGAGGAAGAGCACTCGCCGGTACTGAGGGCGTCCGGCATCGAAGGCTGAGAGCCAGGTCTTGCCGAGTCCGGTCGCGATCACAACCATGCCTGAGTGGAATCCCGATGCCCGAGATTGCTCGAGTGCTGCCAGCGCCTCTGACTGAATCTCCGTTGGCTCATTGGCGAAGGCCGCAGCCTGCCCCGCGCTACCGTCCGGGTGACGTTCGCTCGGCCAGCCGACCTTGGGTGTCTCCTGATATTCATCGAGCAACTCACGGGTGAGCGGTAGCGAGTGGACGTCAGACCACAGACCCTCGAAACGAGTGCGGAGGTTATCGACCTCGTTCGGCGAGTCTGTCCGCAGCGTCCACTCGACTCCCGCCCCGATACCACTGCGACTCAGATTCGCGCTGCCGACGAAGCCAAACCCAGCGTGCTGCCCGACCGAACTGCCGAATATGTAGGCCTTCGGATGGAAGCTCACCGACCGCGCGTCGAAGACTCGAACTGCCAGCGCCCGTGGGAACTGCGCCATGTCTGCGAGGAGTCGCTCCAAAGCGACTCGCTCGGTGATGCCGAGGTAGTTCGTCGTGAGCAGGCGAAGTCTCATGCCCGGACGGCTGATCGCGGCGCGGATCTCGCCCGCGAGCCTCTCGAGCCCTGAGCGCATGACAAAACTGACCGCGATATCAATGCGATCGATCCCTTCGTCCTGCAATGCATCGGCAAGCGAGGGGCCGAGCGGCCTCGAAGGACCATCGAATAGTGCCGATGCTGGACGAATCAGATAGTTGCCCTTGCTCGGTATGACGTGACGTACGCCGCCACGGGGATCAAGGACGTCGCCGGAGTAGCGCGGAATGACGTGCACATGCAGGTGTAGCACGGTCTGGCCAGCCGCCTCGCCCGCATTGAACCCGACGTTGAATCCGTCAGGCCTCGGAGTCATCTGCTCGAGATCGCCTCTGACGATCTTGACGAGGGCCATGAGGTCGGCCTGCTCCTGAGTCGAGGCACCCCACCAGTCGGGCACCAGACGCTTGGTGATAACCAGTGCGTGGCCCGGTGAGACCGGGAATCGATCACGGATAGCGAACGCCGATTCGTTCTCGGCGATCCAATCCTCCGCCGGTATATCCAGAAACAGTGACGACCACGCTGCCATGCTCAACCCCCGTTCGCCGGCTCCATGTTGATGACCCAATCTCACCACAGCCGAAGCACGACTCGAAGCAAACGTGTCCTTTCCACAGGTTCAGCGAGCGTTGGGTTTTCGTCCAATCGGCCTCGCACTGCCGACACCAGCCTGGCCGCCCAAGGCCATAATCCTTCGCAACGTCTCTATTTCTTGGCGCCGCGATCAAAGCACATGCCCAGACTGTGGGGGAGACATCCTGTTAACGTGCATATCGTGCACTTCATGCATATCGAGTAAGGAGACCTTCGTGGATTACACCCTAACGAGCGGACAGGTGGCCCTCAGACTTGCGGATACTGGCGTTTGCCTTTCTGCAGCTACGATTCAGCGGTACGCGAGGTCCGGGCGAATCCCATCGAAGCCCACGCCGGGCGGCAGATACCGATACGACCTAGCAGAAGTACTGCGCGCTCTCACGGACCTGAGCGCCGAACGATCCTTGACCCGGCCAAGCCTCGCGGGCGGGATCGGAATGGGACCAGAATCCGCTGACTCGCCAGCCTCCACGCTGAGCAGAGCCATCACCGCCCACGGCAACGAATCCCAAGCCAGCAGGCAAACGGATGACGGAACGGGCGATGGGAAACCTTGGGGAGTGCCAGCCGCCCTACGCGAGCAGTTCCGGCAAAGCGGCCGCTGCGCAGTCGCTCTGGCATGAGAGAACCGGCGCCTTGACCCACGCCTTGTTGAGCGAAGAGCAACATCGGTTTCTCGCCGAACGACTTGATCAACTCCGGCAGGGGGACCTCATCAACCTCGGGGCGACCTCCGTCGTCGGGCAGGGACCATCGCCGACCCTGAAATTTGCGGATCCCCGAGCAATAGCCGACGCGGACCAGCCATGGTCGGTCACGCTCGTGACCGAGCTTGGCTGGTATGTCGTCCTCAGCCAGGACTGCGACATCGCGCGTTCACCCGAGGTCGAGCCCTGCATCGTTGTATGCCCCCTCGAGGCAATGCCCATCATCGAATGGCAGGCGCTCCGGAGCGGACCATATTCAGCACGTGAGTTCCCCTTCCCGGAGAATGCCCACATCAGCCTGCCAGGTGGAACAGCGGGCGTGGCCAACGCGCGCTTCGTCACCAGCGTCGAGAAGCAGGCGCTTCTCGCCCCAGCGTTTCGTCGCGCTGCCCCGCTTACAGCGCCACTGCGGCTCCGATTCAGGGAGTGGGTGGCCCGAAGATTTGCCAGAGCCCCCCATCCTGACCTTGTCGACGAACATGTCCTTCAGCCCTGCGGCCATCGCATGAGCAAGCTCGCCAAGGCCGGGCGAGCACAGGCTGGCGGGCGCTCGCGATCACAAATGATCGTGCTCATGGCCGATGAATGGTACATCGGGCAAGGGGAGCAACCCATCCCCCTGCAGCTCATCATCACCGCTGCGAGCGCTCAGACCGTTGGCCTCTGGGACGAAGCGAGAGCTGATTTCGCAGTAGCAGCGATCGAGGCAGCGCGCAAAGAACTTCAGTCCGACCTCAATCGGCGGATAACCCCCGGTCTCGGCTATGCACTCACGATCGGAGTTCACACCCTGGACCGCGTTGCTGCGGAGACTTATCGATCCTGGACCCCATGGACATGGGACGCCCGTTCCACCTGGTCTGGGCCCGCAACCTGACGTTGTCACGCCCTCGATCAACGCGACGCTACTGGGACTCGCAACACCCTCGCATCTCGGCAAGTGCGCGATCGAGCCCATCGATGAGAACAATCGGTGCCTTACGGTCCCGCGCAACGAGGAGGTTGCTCGTGTAGTACCAGAGGATCTGCTCGCTGCCTGCGTTGAACTTCTTCCAGGTCTTCTCGCCGTGGATGCTCAGATCGCTCACGATCGCCCGCGCGTTGTGGACCTTGTCGGCCATCGCAACGATGATGACGTCGTCATCAGCGACGGCCAGTTTCGCGATGTGCTCGGTCTTGCGGACGAGCCAAGACGCCTTTTCGTCTGGGTTCTCGGCCAGCGAGTCGCTACAGGCCTTGACGATCCCCGAAACGCGCGAGCCAAACTTGCCTTTGATGACGTCGAGCGTGGGCTGGCCGCCCTGATCCTCGGCCGCATCGTGCAGGAGTGCTGCGATCGCCTGATCTTCATCACCCCTTGCTTCGAGCACGAGGGATGAAACTCCGAGCAGGTGCGCCACATACGCGATGTCATTGCCCTTGCGGGTCTGATCGCGATGCAGGGTGGATGCATAGAGCACGGCCTCGCTGTACTTCTCCGTGAGAACGACGTGCGGTTCAAAGGTCACCGTGTCGGTCATGAGCCTCCTTGGGGTTGCGCGACCGATCCTCGATCACAGCGCCACTATCGCAGGAGGGTGTGAAGTTCAGCCGTCCTGAGACGTCGGATGTCCCTTCAACCCGCGCAGGAGAGCGAAGAGCCCGACCACGAACACGACAACGCCTGCAAAGGCCCAGAAGCTCACGCCCGTCATCGGACTTCCGGCCAGAGAGCCAATGCCCTGGAAGAACCACACCACGCCGATGGCCATGAGCAGTGCCCCGATGATCAGCTTCACGATCCTTGGCATGTTCACTCCTGTTCGCAGATGAGTTCATCCATCAAGTACTGACCCCATCGTTTCCCATTGAGGAGACAATCGCAACATCGAACCTGCCGCACTGAGGCAACGGCGTACGAGCGCCGCACCCGACTCTCCCGCGAAACCGTGCCATCATCACTCCATGAGTGCCTCGGTCATCGACCGCGCCGTGGAGCGGCTACGTGGCTACGGCGCCGAGTTCGCCTACCTCCATGGCAGTCAAGTGTCAGGCAATGCGCGGGCCGATTCGGACTTCGACGTCGCGGCCTACTTCGCCAACCCCGTCCCTGCTTCCTTCGAGGTCGATGTTGCGCCGGTGATTGACCTGCTCGTCCTCAACGACGCACCGCTCGAGATTGCCGGGCGTATCGCTCTCGATGGCAAGCTTCTCTTCGATGACAATCCTGTCGACCGAGTTCGTTGGGAGTCACAGACTCGAAAGGTCTACTCCGACGAGAAATATCGAATCGAACGGTCCCACCGTGACTTTCTCGAGGAGGCGGCACGTGGTCGATGAGGTGCGAGTGTCATTCGACTGCTGCGCGCCGCCAGTGGTGCCATCAGCGGCTTGCAACCTGAACAGGCAGCAGACAGTGATAGGCGCGCCGACGCGATTTGGCTGCCGGGGATCAAATACCTCTTCATCAGTGCCGTTGAAGCCTGCATTGATACTGCCCAACACATCTGCAGTTCCGAGGCACCGACCGCCCCGCGCGATAACGGCGATGCAATGCGCGCCATAGCGCACCACGGAATCCTCGATCCGGGCACCGCGGATCGGATGCGAATGGCCGTCGGATTTCGCAATGTCCTCGTGCACGAATACGTCGGGGTCGACGATGCTGTTGTCCTCAAGAGGCTCGCCAATCTCAGCGACCTCGAGGAGTTCGTCGGTCAGGTCAGCCGCTGGCTTTCCGCCCACCAGGAGACTCCATGAGCCACGATCGCGCCGGTGATTCGACCGACCGAGCACCTCGCTCATTGCTCTGGGCCGGTCGGGAAAGTGGTTCATCGAGCCAGGCATCGCGCTCGTCCCAACCCGTCCAACCCGTGCTGAGCCCCGAGGCATTCTGGCGGCGCGAGTTCATCCTCACCGGACCGCCGCGATCGCGGAAGCTACGCATCAGGGTGCGGTAGCAGGCCACGCGCAGATTCAGTTCGTACACCGAGGGGTCGAGTACTGCGACTTGCACAGCACCCGACCCCTCGGTCTTGCTCACGAACGGTTAGGCAAGTGCCTTCGTCTTGAGGCTGTCAAACTCGGCCTGCGTGATGGTGCCGGCATCCAAGAGTGCCTTCGCCGATGCGATCTGCTCGGTCGGGTTCGTCCCGGCCATCGACTGGATGTACGCCTGACGCGCTTCCTGGTTCTCCACAGCAGACGCCTGCTGACGCTCGGCCATTCCCCTACCGCGGAAGATGATGTAGATGAAGATGGTGATGAAGTGGAAGAAGAGCAGGGCGATGATCCAGAGCAGCTTGACCCAGGCGCTCATCTTGTGGTCGCGGAAGATGTCGAGCAGGATCATGAAGAGGAGCATGAAGTAGAAGACCATGAAGAAGATGATGAGCATCGTCCACAGGAAGTTGCCGTCGTCCATTGGTTGACCTTTCATGAAAGAAGTCGTTCATCGGAGGTGAACCAGTAGGGCTGGTTCGAATGTCCCTCGCATGGAGAGGATATCTGCGAACGCAGAGCACCCGAAGGGCCGCACCGGCAAGGCCCACCAACTCCTCGCCATTGGTGCGGTCAAGCCTGAGGGCGTTCTAAGGCTCGCTTGGTCGCATTGGGGGCCGAGCGATGACCTCGGTCGTGAGGTCGCGCCTGGGAGTCTGGGGTCGAACGAGTGGAACCGTCTCGGCCCAGGCACCTGATCTTCGAGGAGCCCGCCGCGGCGGCGCCACCTCGGCCTGCTCCGCCGGTTGCGGGGCCAACTCCAGACGCCGAGGAGCGTCTGGAGTTGGCAGCCCTGGGCGCACCGTCAGCACGCCAAACTCCTCCGGAACCCGCAGGACCCGCGCCTCCATCGGCGGCTCTGGCATCGCGGCGAGCACGACAACCCCTGCCGTCGTGAGCACTGATGCATGGAAGACGGCTTCGGCCCGTGTGAAGCCGCACATCGCTGCGACCTCATCGACGGAACGCACGCCATCGGTCGCCCGCATGAAGGCATCGAGCTCCGGCGAACCGTTCGACACCCACTCCACACTGCCCATCGGGCGTGGGACGCAGGAACCCGCGTGACCTTCGCCAGCGAGCACCGCTGAAGCGCGGTCGAATTGGATCCTGCGGATGTCGGTCTCGGCAACGAGTTCTTCGATCCTGGTAGGAAGGATGCACCATCGCGACGTGATCTCATTCTTCGACTCCCGCAACCGCAGGGACCGGCACTTCAGTACCGCACCGAGGGCAGCGAGCAGGTACTCGCGGTGGTATTCGGCAAGCCTGTCAACAGAGATCCAGCCGCAGTCCACGACGATGCGCCCGACCATGAGGTCCGCCGAGTCGCGATCCAGGCTCGGACGCACCGACGCCAGCCGAGCAGCATCGATATGGCCGGCCGCGATAAGTCGGGAGACGAAGCGAGGCTGGTAGTCATCGAGTTCGATCGAGTAGACCCCACCGCCATAGACGTGGATTGAGGCCTCTAACCCGGTCTTCTTATCGCGAGCGAGTACGGCGCCGGTCCATTTGCGCTCAGCCGCTGAGACGAGTGCGTCGATGAGTTGCCTGTTCACCGCCACCGCCCTTCTCGACCACGATCATCGCGGGCCATCGTCTGCGGCCATCCGACCGCGGCCATCCGACCGCGGAACGGTCACGAAAGGCGCCCACATGGCCTACCGTACCGAAGCAGGGTGCCTCAACAGGTGAGCAGCGCCGCACGACCTACCATCGGACGGGGGGACATGTCAGTACTGCTCATTCCTGAGCATCCACATTTCGAGGACGAGTCGGAGCAGGTCGTCTGGGAAGCCCTCAGGTCCCAGTTACGCGACGGCGACGTACTGCTTCACGGAGTGAGATTCACCGACCCCACACACGGCGAGGTCGAGATCGACCTGCTCATCCTCATGCCCGATTGCGGCGCGGCGGTAATCGAGGTGAAGGGGGGCCATGTGACGTTCACCGAGGGCGAATGGCGGCAGAGTGACGCCTCCGGGAGCAGGCAGATCCACCCGATTCTCCAAGCCCGGAACGGCGTCTACGCCCTCAAGCGCTACCTTGAAGCCCAGCCCAGTTGGTCGCGCGGGGCCCTGCGAGCCGGCTGGCTTCTCGCCTTTCCCTACCTCACCGTGACCGGTGCGATGGGCCCCGAGGCTCGCCGTGATCTCATCCTTGGCCGTGAGGACCTGCACGAGGCTGCCGCAATCACGTACGACCGCCTCTGGTCCCCTGAGTTCCAGACACCCCTGCCCGCCGATGGCTGGGTCGAAGCCGCGCTCGACCTGCTCCTCGGGGCACCCGACAGCGAACGCGAGATCCTTGCGCGCACCGAGGCCCGTCTTCGGCACAGTGACGAACTCACCGCCGCGCACGCAAACCTCCTGCGCATCGTCCGCAACAATCCCCGAATCGAGATCACCGGATCGGCGGGCACCGGCAAGACCTGGCTCGCAATCGAGCAGGCCCGTCGATGGGCTCAGATGGGCGAGCGCGTCTGCTTCGTCTCATACGGACGCGGCGTCGCCGAGATGGCCCGTCGCGCAACCGAGACCCTTCCCAGTTCACAGCAGCCCGCGTATGTCGGCACCTTTCACCAACTCGGCTACCAGTGGGGCGTCCATCCCGGACCCGCGGAGCCAAACGACTTCTGGACCGCTGAGGCTCCAGCCCGGATGACCGAGGCAGCCCGAGCCCTTGAACGATCGTCTCAGTTCACCGCCTTCGTCATCGACGAGGCCCAGGACTTCGCCGATTCGTGGTGGACGGCGCTGCTCGCATCAGCAGCGTCCGACTCCTTTCGGCTTGCCTGCTTCCGCGATGACGAGCAGTCCGTGTTCAGCGACCGCAAGGGACGACCCGACCTGCTGCTGACCCCCTTGGTCCTCGACGAGAATCTGCGCAACGCCAAACAGATCGTCGACACCTTCCGGCCCCTGCTCACCTCGCCCGTCACGGCGATGGGAGGCGACGGATTTCCGGTCCAGTACGTCCCGTGCGAACCCGACGACGACATGGGCAATGCCAACGTGATGAGCATGGCCGACACGATGGTGATGTCCCTGCACGATCACGGGGGCTGGCTTCCCGAGCACATCGCCCTGCTGACGACCAAGCACCGGCACCCTGAGCAGCTCCTGCAGGCCGAGGACAAGGTCGCCTACTGGAACGGCCTGTGGTCGGACCACACGGTGTTCTACTCCACCGTCTCCGGATTCAAGGGCCTCGAGCGACCCGTCGTCGTGCTCGCAGTCAACGGATTCCATGACGGGATCGATCCCCGGAGCGTTCTGTATGCCGGGATGAGCCGGGCTCGCGACCTGCTCGTGGTCGTGGGGTCGCGCGATGAGCTCTCGATGATCCTCACGCCGAAGATGATGCGCCGCCTCGAGCGGGGAATCATCGACCACCGCTGACGGCTACGACCCCCCTGCCCGCCACACGGACTCGGCGAGGAGTTCGGCCACTGCCACCTCGGCAAGGAGTCGCACGTCGTCGTCGTCATCGTGCGCATATCGAATGGTGAGGCTGGCCTGCGACATGTCCTGCCCGATAGAGATGAGCCGAGACCCCCGATCGACGACCCATGCCACCAACTGTCGCTCCCAGCGTGACCCCGCGAAGAGGACGAGCCGGTAGTCGATGGTCTTGGTGAGGTACACATCAACATGACTCCAGTCACCGGTCTCGCAGCCGACAGCCGGGATGCGCGGGGTCTCGCGGAGCATCAGCGCCCCCTGCTGGGCCGAACTCATGCGCCGCGCTGGCGCGACCAGGTACGTGCCATCAGGGCCGATCGCCTCCTCGAGGAGTCGCGGCAGCCAGGACGAGCGCCGTTCGAGGAGGTCTGATGTTGCCTCGGCTGCCCGATTCACCAACACCGATGGATTCGGGCCGAGTCCCAGACGCTCCTCAAGGCCAAGGAATAGCGCCAGCGTGTGCTGGAAGGAGCGGCACGACACACCGCTCTCCTCCTTGCCCGCCTCCATCATGAGCACCGCAGACGCCTCCCGGGTGACGAAAGACTCTGACACGTTCGTCATCGCCACGACCGGGCACCTGCCCTGATAGCGACTCACGGCATCGAGGGTCTCGACGGAGCCCCCACTCGCCGACACCGCGACCACCACGGTGTTCGACTGCACCTGCGGCATCAGGTCGCTGCTCGCCAACTCGGCAACGGCATTGACCCCAGACGCACGAAGCCGGGCCGCGGCGACACCGTTCGCGTAATGGGATGAGCCCATGCCGAGAAGCACCAGATGGGAATCGCGGTCAATTGCCGTTGCAGCCCAAGGGTTCTCGCGACCCATGCTCGCTGCGAGCGCGGTAAGGGCTTCGGGCTTTCGCTCGATGTCAGCGAGAAACATCTCAGGTCTCATGGCGCTCCCTCATCGTGATAGACGGACGTTCGAATTCACTCCCCAGCAGTGCAGCGAGGGCGCCCTCTGGGGCGTACCTCCAGTGCGGCAGGTACCTCGCGGCGTAAATGAACTCGCGGCACTCCTGTTGCAGTTGAAAGGGTCGGATCAGCCGGGTGTCAAGCAGCGCCTCCTCAGCCGCTTCCGCGAGCCGGGAAAGGTAGGCGTCGAGGAAACCTCGCTGTGCCTCGGCTATCCAATCGTGAACCCGAGCCCGCTGCCCATCGTCGAGGCCCTCGGTTCCATGGAGGACGACGCGGCCAACGTGATCGAGGGATGCGAGCATTCCGGCGACGTCGCGGGCAGCCGGCTGCTGGGCCAGCCGCTGCTCAGCCGATCGCGTTGGACTGCCGTCGAAGTCGATGATCGACAGGTCATCGCCGGGTGACGTGCGAAGCACCTGCCCGATATGTAGGTCGCCATGGACGTCGATGATGATCGCGCCGACGAAGCGGGCGAGGAGCGCAAGTTCCTGCTTGATCAGCTCTGACGTTGGTGCCCCAAGGTCGGCCTCGCGTAGGTCTTCCGCAGCCTCGATCGACCAGCCCTCGGCCTCAGCATCGGTCGCAATCGACCGAACCCCGGCTGCGAATGCCAGATGCATCTCAGCAACGAGTCGGCCGATCTGGGGAATCGACCTGAGCGCTGTCGCCTCGTCCGTCTCACCCAGCGCCAGGCTGCGCACATCCTCGATGGCCCACTCCCAGCCATCCTTCGTATCGGCGACATATTCAATGACCGTCGCGATGAGCACATCGGCACCCACTTCCCTCATGCTGACTAGCCCCCAGGGTCTCGGCGTCCCGGTGAAGCCAGCATCGACCAGCGCGCCAAGTCTCCGGGGCGCCGGCTGCTCCTGCGAATTGGGGTGGAGGAGCCACTTCACGACGGCCCGCTCCCCCACGACGACGAGCTCATTCGTCTGGTCGGCCTCGAACCCCCGCTCCCCAGAGCAGCGCTCCGCATGCCAGCGGATCACCGAGAGCGGAGGCCCGATGAGGCCGGCATCAGACTCGACGACGCGGCTCAGCAATGCCTCCGCCGCGCCATCGCCGGGTCGGGCCCGGCGTAGGCCCTCCGCCGTGGCAACAGATGGCACTCCATAGGAAACACCCCGGGCGTCGCGTACGTTGAGGTACCAAAGGTCGGAGCGTGCCTCATCAAGGCGAATGCAGGCGACCAATTCCAAGGGCAGTTCGATTCGGGCGGCCTCGCCTGACCTGCGAGCAGGGAGGAGTGCGGATGGATCGGATCGTGACAGCAGCCGTTCGACGAGCTCGCGGTCTACGGTCACGTCCGAACAGCGTGCGCCTGCGCCACGCGTTCAATGACGCCAGCGCCGACCCGCAGCCCATCGCGCGACCGGATGGCTTCGCCATTCGCCGCCATCCGAGCCCTGAGGCCGGCATCCGAGAGCAACCGGTGCAGCGCGTCATTCATCTCGGCCTCGGTGAACTCATAGGTTGCAAGCCGCACGCCGAACCCGAGCTCATCCATTCGCTGCGCGTTGTCGTACTGGTCCCAAAAGAGCGGCAGAAGGATCATCGGCTTGCCGAAGTGAAGGGACTCGGTCGTGGTGTTGTTGCCACCGTGCGTGATGACGAGGTCGACCTGCGGGATGACCTTCGTCTGAGGGACGAACTCGGATCCTGTCATGTTCGGCGCTAGCTCAAGTTCCGAGTGCTGCGGGCCCATGCTCACGATAAAGCGGTGATCGGTGCGCCCGAGCACATCGATGAGCCGGCGCATGAGGTCGACGTCGGCGCCGCCGAGCGAGCCGAGCGACAGGTAGACGAGGGCGCTGCCCTCGGGCCGGTTCGCAATCTCGGTCGGCACCACATACTCCGCATCTGTCTCGCGCACACTCGAGTCCATCCGGTGCCAGGTCGAGTCAAGCGGGCGGTCGTCGGTGTAGTCGGCCTCGAGCGGGTAGACGTAGAGGTTCGCCTCGGACGAGGTGTGGATGAATTCGAGGTCCGGCAACGCCGGGGCGCCCTGCTCCATCACCCACGCATTAAAGGACTCCCAAACCTCGCGATGGGTACGGTCGTACTCGGCGCTGAAGGCTGCCCATTGTGTGTGATCGGCTGCTGGCAGCCCCGAGAACGTGGGCGCCACGCCCGCGCCCTTCATCTCAAGGGGGTTGCAGGAGACGATGCGGACGAATGGGGCCGGGCTTGTCATGAGCGCGGGAAAGCACAGGACGTTGTCCTCGACGACGACATCGGGCTTCACTCGAGCGATAATCGCGCGCAGTTGGGGCTCGCAGAACATCGAGCCATCGATGAGCGCCTGCCAGGTGGGCTTCATGAAGGTGTCGAGTTGCTCGACGGTGGGCTTGCGAAACTCTGGTGCCGTCTCGCGGATGAAGTCCTTCCAGAATTGACCCGCATCCGGCTCCGGCTCTCCGGGGGCAAGGTCGGCCGCAGGTGCGAGATCGACGAGATCCTCCTCGAAACCCAGCGCGGCGAGTTTGCCCTGCCAGGACGCCTCGGCCGCGAAAACAACGCGGTGGCCTCGCTCAAGCAGCACCTTGCCGATGCCGATGCACTGATTGGTCGGGCCGTAGGCGGATTCGGGCATGAACAGGATCGTTAATGGGCGGTTGGGCATCAGGACTCCTTCGCGAGTGGGTGGGCGGTGGCAAGGCGGGCGTAGTCGAGGATGAGTTCCGCGGTCGCGCCATGATCAAGACTCGGGTGCCCCGCCATGATGCGGTACCCGTATGCATCCTCAAGCGCGACGAGGTTTCGGGCGATCGTCAGGGAATCACTCGCCAGCGTGAACGCGCCCTGGGCACGGCCCATCTCCAAGATCGCTTGGTACATGGCCACCTGCCGGTCGAAGAGCGCGGTGAGGAGAACGGCGTAGACCGTGTTGCGTGCTGCCTCACCGCCGAGGGCGCAGAGCAATCGCACCTCTTCGTCATCATTATCGACGGGCAGCCCTGAGCGAATGGTGATGACCAGCCGCTCAGCCGGATCATCAACGCCGTCGAGCGCCTTCATCCGCTCGTCGTAGAAGCGCTCCATTCCCGCCCGGTTTGCGTCGATGAGGAGGTCCTGCAGGTCGGGGTAGTGGTAGAGGATCGCACCCGAGGTGAGGCCCGCCTCTTCGGCGACCTGATTGAGCCTGACTCCCGCACCATGCTCGGCCATCGCACGCTGGGCGGCCTCGAGGAGATCGCTGCGGCGCTCACTGCGCTTGTCACCGCCAGCCTTCGTCCTCGCCACGGTATGCCTCCACTCTCACGTGACCTCAGGTGCGTAACCCACACTCTAACGAGCAGCACCAGCCCTGAATCCAAATTCAACAAGATTGCATAACAGTATGATTTCCAACACTGTATCTCTTGCATTTGTTTGACTTGGTGTGCAACGCTCACGCACAGCACCGGGCACTCGGTCCGGTTTTAAACGTCGGCGCCAACCGCGCCGGATGGGAGTCAGCTGATGCGAGGGACCGGACGCAGTGTGCGCATGACGGGGGCATTCGGGGTGATTGCGGTCAGCTCCGCACTCGTCCTCGCGGCCTGCGGGGGCAGCTCGACCACGAGCAGCGAAACACTCGACCCGAGCGCCGACCTGACCAAGCAGTCACTCGTCGTCTCGAACTGGGACGCCTACATGCCTGAGGACCTGCCGGCCAAGTTCAAGGAGAAGACGGGCGCCACTGTCACGGTGACGAAGCATGCGACCAACGAGGAGGTCGTCGCCAAGATCACCAGCGGCGGAGATTCGGGCATCGATGTCGCATTCGTGTCCGGCCAGTACGCGCAGGCGCTCGCGGAGCAGGGCCTGCTCGCCGACATTGATCCCGCGCTCATTCCGAACCTAGCGAACCTGTACCCGGAGGCCACCCAACTCCCCTATGACGTCGGGAACAAGTACTCCGTTCCGTATGCCTGGGGCACGACCGGCATCTGCTACCGAAGCGACCTCACAAACGGCTTCGAGCCGACGAGCTGGAATGACCTCCTGCAGCCACCAGCCGACCTCAAGGGCAAGGTGACGATGCTCGGCACCGAGCGCTGGCTCATGCTCCCGGCCCAGAAGGCGCTCGGCTACTCAGTCAACACAACCGATGAGGCCGAGCTTCAGAAGGTCAAGGACGCACTCATTGCCGCGAAGCCCAACCTTCTCGCCTACGACGACACCACCTTCTATACCCGCTTGGTGTCAGGTGAGGCAGTCATGGTCGAGGCATGGGATGGCTGGTGCAACTACGGCATCGCCGAGAACCCCGCGATCAAGTTCGTGGTGCCCAAGGAGGGGAGCGACCTGTTCACCGACACCATGGTGATCCTCAAGTCATCGAAGAATAAGGAGGCGGCACACGCCCTCATTAACTACATCCTCGATGCAGGCACGCACACCTGGGTTGCTGAGAACATCCTCTACAAGGTCCCGAACAAGCCGGCGATGGAAGCTGTCGGCGCCGGGCTCGCCGCGTCCTACCCGAACATGGGAATGACACCGGCCGAACTGCTCAAGGGCGAGGGTCTGCTGGACCTTGGAGCAGCAGGACCGACCTACACGAAGATCGCAACAGAGGTCACGGCCTCCAACTAATGGCAGCAGGGACCACCATTTCAGGGCGTGGCGCCACTCGGCGCCGCGCCCTGATCGGTCGTCTCGTCTTCACGGGGCCCGGCCTTGCCTACCTACTCGTCTTCATGGCCATCCCGGTGCTCCTCGTCATCGTCGACTCCTTCTTCACTCGGGGTCGCTACGGCGGAGTCGTGTACGAGTTCACCCTCGAGAACTTCGCCCGGGCCTTCGAACCCGTCTACGTCCAGGTCCTCTGGAACTCCATTCTCATCGCGGGCATCACGACCATCCTCGCCCTCCTCATCGGGTACCCGACCGCGTACGCCATCACCAAACTGCCACGCAACTGGCGCACGGTGGTGCTCATCCTCGTCATCCTCCCCTTCTGGACGAACTTTCTCATCCGCACGTACGCGTGGATCGTGCTCCTCAACTCCGAGGGCCCCATCAACAAGGCACTTGAGTTCGTCGGGCTCGGCCCGCTCGCACTGCTCTACACGCCCGGTGCAGTTGTCGCCGGGCTCCTCTACGCCTATCTGCCCCTCATGATCCTTCCGCTCTACGCCTCGATGGAGCGTCTCGACCCCGAGTTGCGTGAGGCCGCGAGCAACCTCGGCGCATCACCGATGCGGACCTTTCGGGATATCACTTGGCCGCTCACCCTGCCCGGCGCCATGATCGGCGCGATCTTCGTCTTCGTGCCGAGCCTCGGCAACTTCGTCGTCCCCGAACTGCTCGGCGGGGGCAAGACCGTCATGGTCGGGAACCTCATCCGCGATCAGTTTCTCAAAGCGCGCGACTGGCCATTCGGAGCCGTCCTTGCCCTTTCCGTCATTGGACTCCTCGTCGCCCTCTTCACCGCCCAGGCAATGGTGAGCCGCCGCATCACCGGAAAGGGCCGGCATGCGTAGTCTCGGCTGGCTCAGGGTGCCGCTCATCGCCACCCTCATATTCCTCTACGTGCCCATCGTGGTGCTCGTCGTCATGAGCTTCAATGCCAGCCGCCTGCCCTTCGTCTGGGGCGGCTTCAGCCTCAAGTGGTACGGCGCTCTATTCCAGAATGCCGAGATCCTCGAAGGCCTGACCAACACCCTCATCGTCGCGCTCTGCGCTACTCTATTCGCGACCATCCTTGGAACCCTCATCGCAATCGGCATCGCCCGATACTTTCGGTCCAGCCTGCTTGAGGCCTTCTCCCTCGCCCCGGCGATCCTCCCCGACATCGTGCTCGGAATCGGCCTCCTAGTGTTCTACGTTCTCGTCGGGATCGGGCTTGGCCTCCACTCGGTCCTGCTTGCCCACGTGGTATTTGGCATGGCCTTCGTCGCCGCCGTGGTCACCGCACGCCTCAGCCAAACCGACCCCAGCCTCGAGGAGGCCTCACGTGATCTTGGCGCCTCCTCCGTCGTGACGTTCCTTCGGATCACGGTGCCCTCGCTCGCACCAGCGATCATCGCCGGCGCCCTCCTCGTCTTCACCCTGTCCCTCGATGAGTTCGTCATCGCATTCTTTACCGACGGACCGAGCACGCCGACCCTCCCGATCGTCATCTACTCAATGGTTCGTTTCGGGGTCACCCCGGATATCAATGCGCTCGCCACTCTCCTCATGGTGGTCAGCTTCACGGTCGTGATCGCAGCACAGCGGATCACCAGACTCACGGATGCGGTATGACGACAACAGCGCACGAGCAACTCATCAGGATCGATTCCGTCTCGCGCTCCTTCGGCGAGGTCGTCGCCCTCGACTCAGTGAGCATCGACATCCGCGAGAATGAGTTCTTCGCACTGCTCGGCCCCTCAGGCTGCGGCAAGACAACCCTCCTGCGTGTCCTCGCCGGCTTCGAGGAGCCAGACTCCGGCACGGTGACCCTCGCCGGAAGCGACCTGCTCGAGCTGGCACCGAACAGGCGGCCGATCAACCTCATGTTCCAGTCCTACGCCCTCTTCCCCCACATGTCGGTCGAGAAGAACATCGCCTACGGCCTCGAGCGCGAGCATCTCCCAAAAGCTGACGTCCGATCCCGCGTCGACGAGGTCCTCGAGACGGTGGGGCTCATCGACAAGGCGAAGAGCCGACCAGCGCAGCTCTCCGGCGGTCAGCGGCAGCGCGTCGCACTCGCCCGCGCCATCGTGAAACGGCCTAAACTTCTCCTCCTCGACGAGCCTCTCTCCGCACTTGACCGCAAGGTCCGGGCCGAAATGCAGCTCGAACTCAAGCGCCTTCAGCATGAGGTCGGCATTACCTTCGTGGTCGTCACCCACGATCAGGAGGAGGCCATGTCAATGGCCGACCGGATCGCGGTCATGGCCGATGGCCGGGTGCAACAGGTCGCCTCGCCCGTCGACCTGTACCAGCGCCCGGCAAATCTGTTCGTCGCCGACTTCATCGGCACAAGCAATCGCTTCACGGGCACCCTCGGAAGCGACGGAGTCACCGTCCCTGGCCTGGGCCTGCTCCCGAGCACCACGCCCACCTCGCTCACTGCAGGCGAGGCGCATGTCATTGTCCGACCTGAGGATGTTCACATCGTCGAATCAGCGGGGTGGTCACTGACCGGGACTGTGCTCGACACGCAGTTCTTTGGAGGCTCCTCAACCGTGGCAATCGACGTTCCCGGTCACGTCACTCCGGTGGTCCTCACCTGCCACGGACTCCCGACCGCGACACGCGGCTCGCAGGTACAGATTGCCTGGGAGCCCGCTGCAGCCATCGTCCTCACCTCATGATCCTTGATCTCGCCGCGGCAGTCCCGGCCCTAGCGGATGCCGTGCCTCGGCCGTTCTGGACAGATCGACCCGATGCGCCCACGCCCTGCGAACCACTCATCTCTGGCACCAACTGTGACCTCCTCATCATCGGCGGTGGCCTCACCGGCCTATGGGCCGCTATTGAGGCGAAGGCATCAGATCCCTCAACTGATGTCGTGCTGCTCGAAGGCAGCGAGATCGCCTTTGGAGCCTCCGGGCGCAATGGCGGCTTCTTCTCAGAGTCGCTCTCGCACGGAGTCGCTCACGGCCTGGCCCTTTGGCCTGACGAGCTGCCAACCCTGCTTCGACTCGGGCGCGAAAACATCAAGGAAATCATCGATTTTCTCGCATCCGAGGGGATCGACGCCGGACTTCGCATGTGCGGGAAGACTGCAGTCGCGGTGAAACCGCACCAGATTGAAGAACTGCGCGCCTCGGTGTCGCTCCATCAGGAATACGGTGAGTCCGCTGTGATGCTCGATGCCGATGAGGTGCGAGCCGATGTCGATTCGCCGACCTACCTCGCCGGCATGCGGGTCCGCAGCGGTGGTGGGCTCCTCGACCCAGCGCTCCTGTGCTGGGGACTCAAGCGCGCGGCCCTGGCAAGGGGAGTGCGCATCCACGAGTACTCACGCGTCACGGGGCTTCAGCCCGGCAAACCGGGAATTGTTGTTCGTACTCATCAGGTGACCGTCACCGCTCGAAGGGTTCTCCTCGCGACGAATGCCTACCCGCCACTGCTGCGGCGCCTGCGATCCCGGGTGCTCCCGATCTACGACCATGTGCTGGTCACTGAGCCGCTCACCGAAGCTCAACTCACTGCCATCGGCTGGCGAGAGTCCCAGGGCATGACCGATGCCGGTAATCAGTTTCATTACTACCGCCGGACAATCGATGACCGGATCCTCTGGGGCGGCTACGACGCCGTCTATTACTTTGGCAATCGCACCGACTCCGGCCGGGAGCAACGCGACCGGTCACATGCGCTACTCGCCGCTCAGTTCTTCCAGACCTTCCCCCAGCTCACCGGCCTGCGATTCACCCACCGTTGGGCTGGCCTCATCGACTCAACCTCGCGGTTCACCCCCGTCTTCGGCACGGCCATGGGTGGGCGTCTCGGCTATGCCGTTGGGTTCACCGGACTCGGCGTTGGGGCCTCGCGTTTCGGCGCACGAACCGCGCTCGACCTGCTCGCCGGGCGCACAACAGAGCGAACCGAACTCGAACTCGTACGCCGCAAGCCGTTTCCTTTCCCGCCCGAGCCGCTCAGGTACCCCCTCGTTCAATTCACTCGAGCAGCACTCGCGCGGGAGGACGAAGCAGGGAGGCGCGGCATCTGGCTGCGCACGCTCGATCGCTTTGGCATCGGATTCAACAGTTGAGGAGCATCAATGCGTGACGTCGCTGGCCAGCACATCGGCGGGGTCACCGGCCCGGGGCGAGGCGAGTCGTTGGCCCTCGTCAATCCGGCAAGGGGCGAGGCATTCGCGACCGTCAGCCAGTCCTCTACGCAGGATGTGACCCTCGCCTGCACGGCCGCCGCCGCTGCGTTTGCCGAATGGTCGGGGCGCACAGCCGGCGAGCGGGCCCGGATCCTCCTGCGTCTCGCCGACCTCATTGAGTCCGATGGACCTGAGCTCACCCGGTTGGAGGTCGAGGAGACCGGCAAGCCGACAGCCGTCTTCGCCGACGGCGAGCTGCCCTTCGCAGCCGATAACCTCCGATTCTTCGCCGGGTCAGCTCGGTCTCTCGACGGCACCGGGGCCGGAGTGCTGAGCCAGGGCTACACCTCGATGCTCGTGCGCCGGCCGATCGGGGTCGTCGGGAGCATCGCCCCATGGAACTTCCCGTTCATCATGGCCATCTGGAAGATGGGCCCGGCCCTCGCCGCCGGCAACACCATGGTGCTCAAGCCTGCCCCGGGCACGCCGCGCTCGACCCTTCGCCTCGCCGAGTTGGCTGGGCAGGCAGGTGTGCCCGCGGGGGTGCTCAATATCGTCACCGGTGGCGCCGACATCGGCGAGGCCATCGTCCGCGACCCTCGAGTCCAGATGGTGTCAGTCACCGGCTCGGCTCGGACCGGTCAGGCCGTCATGGCAGCGGCTGCGCCACGTTCAAAGCGAGTGCACCTCGAGCTCGGCGGCAAGGCCCCCGGGATCGTCTTCGCCGACGCCGACCTCGACGCAATGGCCCGGGCGCTCACGATGGGCGCCACCTACAACACGGGCCAGGACTGTACTGCCGCGACACGTGTCTACGTCGAGCGCTCACGCCTCGCCGAGGCCACCGCGGCCTTAGCCGCGAGCATGGGATCTGTCCGGTGGGGCGACCCCCTCGAACCCGCCACGGACATCGGTCCCCTCATCTCAGACGTTCACCGCCAGCGCGTCCATGGTTTCGTCAGCCGTGCGGTCGACGCAGGCGCCACTGCTGTGGTCGGCGGCCAGATCCCAACCGGCCCCGGTTACTACTACCCGCCGACCCTTGTCACCGGCGCTCATCAGTCGAGTGAGATCGTCCAGGGCGAGGTGTTCGGCCCGGTGCTCGTCGTCGTCCCATTCGACGACGAGGACGATGCAGTGAGATGCGCGAACGACAGCCCCTACGGCCTTGCCAGCTCTGTGTGGACCTCGGATATTGCCCGGGCCCTGCGGGTGAGTCACCAGCTCGAGGTAGGCGTCACGTGGATCAACGATCACCTTCCCATCGCCTCCGAGGCGCCCCACGGCGGCGTCAAGGCAAGCGGCTTCGGCAAGGACATGAGCCACGAGTCGATCCTCGAATACACGGTCACCCGCCACATCATGATCAAGCACGCGGCCACGGCGGCGAACGACTCCTTCCGTCCGGCTTGACTTATGCGCCAAATCAGGCGATAACGGCTATCTGGATCGATCGACTCAACCTTCTTCAATCACGAGCGGGGCAGTGAATGCGTGGACCAGTTGCAGTTATTCGGCGGACGGTTGTCTCTTCGACGGGGCTCGCGCTTGCTGCCTCCCTGATTCTCACCCCGGTGGGCGGCGCTTGGGCGAGTGACACCACACCGAGCCCCATCACCGCGAACCAGACGACAAAGGCGCGAAACATACCCGCGTATCCGACCGATAGCCGGCTGCGAGGTAAGCGCATCGTCTACGACAAGGCACTTATGACGATCTGGCTCATCAACGAGGGCGACCAAGTCGTTGCACGGTACCCCGTTGTCGGAAGACCCGACCGACCATCCTCCGGTGTTTATCGAGTGTTCTCTAAGTCACCCTCGAGTGCCAATCGACTCCAGGAATTGACCTTCAAAAACATGGTGCGATTCGCTCGCGGCCCGAGCACCGGGGCGCCGATCGGCTTTCATGACATCCCTCGGACCTACGACGGCCGCCCGATCCACGGCGAAAATGTGCTCGGTCTACCGATAGGCACCGGAGGATGCGTTCGAATGTCGACCGACGCCTCGGAGCAGGTCTACGAGTTCGCGGGAATTGGCACCGCGGTCGAAGTTATCGCTTCCACAGCCTCCTAGCCGCACCTTGGTGGCAATCGCTCCCCCGATTGCGGGGTATGGTTGACGCACTTCGGGTTTTTGCCGCCTCAGCGGCGCGTGCTCCTTTTCTACAGGTTCGCGGCAACCTGTGAACAGCACGTAATCAAGGGAGTTCCTCATTACCGCAACGAATACTGCCCGGTCGACATCAAGTGACCGAGGTGGCAGACCCCAGCGCTCAGAACCGTCCGGCCCCAGCCGGCAAGGCAACTCATCCGGCCCTCGCCAGCAAGGCAACTCATCCGGCCGCGGCGCAAGCGCCAAACGCCAAGCGCCAAGTACTCAGCGCCAAGCGCCGGCCAAGCTGCCAGAACTGCCGCCGATCACCGCACCCTCAGCCAAGTCAGCTGCCGTCGCAGCGTCTGGCACCGGCTTCTCAGCGCTCGGCGTACCAGCGCCGCTCGTCGCACTGCTCACCGCCCAGCAGGTCACCGAGCCATTCCCCATTCAGGAGGCAACCCTCCCGGATTCACTCGCCGGTCGCGATGTTCTTGGCCAGGGGCGAACGGGGTCAGGTAAGACCCTCGCATTCGCACTGCCCATCGTGGCTCGCCTCGCAGCGGATCCAATGGCACCGATGCGTGGGCGCCCGCGGGCCCTTGTGCTCGTCCCGACCCGAGAGCTCGCCACTCAGCTGGCAGCGGTCATCGAGCCGCTGGCAGCCGCCTACGGGATGAAGACCGCAACCGTCTTCGGTGGGGTCACCCACGCCGCTCAGCGCAAGGCTTTCGCCACGGGCGTCGAAATCGTCGTTGCCTGTCCCGGACGCCTCTTGGACCACATGCAGGCTGGCGATGTTTCCCTCGATCGTATCGAGGTGTGCGTCCTTGATGAGGCTGACCACATGGCCGATCAGGGCTTCCTGCCGATGGTGAAGCGGATCCTCGATCACACACCAGAGAACGGTCAACGACTGCTGTTCTCCGCAACCCTCGCTGGCGGCGTTGACACCCTCATCGACCGGTATCTCACCAACCCGGTTTCGCATGCAGCTGGCGTCGAGGGACCGGTGCTCCTCGAGCATCGCGTCATCGTTGTCGAGGAGGCTGATCGAGTCGAAGAGATCGCTCGAATGGCCCGAGAGGGCCGGGTGGTCGTGTTCACGCGCACGAAGCACCGCGCAAAGCAACTCGCTCGCAAGCTCGACGCCATCGGAGTCGGCGCAGTCGAGTTGCACGGCAACCTTTCCCAGAATGCACGCGAGCGCAACCTTGCGGCCTTCTCAGACGGCACCGCGACCGCACTCGTTGCCACCGACATCGCCGCCAGAGGCATCCACGTTGATGACGTACCGCTCGTCGTCCATGCCGACCCGCCGGTGGAACACAAGGCCTACACCCATAGGTCTGGCCGGACTGCCCGAGCGGGCGCCGCCGGACAGGTCGTGACAATCGCGACTCCCGAACAGGTAGGCGAGGTGCGCGACCTCCTTCGCAAGGCGGAGGTCACCGCCCAATGGGAGGGCATCGCGGTTGCAGCAGGATCGCGCGCTGCCACACCACGTGCCTCCACGCCACGCTCCTCTGCGGGCACTGGCGCATCACGTTCGGCCTCATCGACCGCTCGCCGTTCGGGCCGGCCTCCAGCACAGCGGTCCGGCAGCAGTCGTTCGCGCTGAGCCGGGATCCCCTCAAGACTCCGCAAGAAATCCATCGTGTCGCGGGCCTGTTTTCCGAACTATGAGGCCTGCGGGGCATAGCCTGCACCTACGAGTTCTTGATCAGCGGTAGATCTTCCCGACCAAAGGGGTTCGACATGACACGACCGTCAACGAAGGTCATGGCCTTCGCAGCCTTCGGCTTGCTCGCGGCCACCACACTCGGCGCATGCAGCGATTCGGCAGAGACCGTGCCCACGGTAACCCCTTCGGTGGCAATGTCCGCTCTTGCGGAGCCCTCGCTTGAGGCAGCGGAAGACATCATGGTGGGCCAAGATCCCGCTACTTGGTCACCTGTCATCGTGAAGGCGAAAAAGAAGAGGATCGACCTCATTCCGAGCCAGATTGCCGTGTTCCCTGACTTCGAGTACTCGAAGAAGACGGGCTACGTGGCGGTCTCATCGGATCCTGCGATCATCGAGATCCTCCCGGCCGGGAACGGCACCGCCGTCGGAATCCGTGCCGTCGGACCCGGCACCGCGGTCGTGAAGGTGTACGACGGCCCAGTTGACGCCAAGGGCAAGGTCGTTCAGAAAGTTAGGGTCACTGTTAATCCGTAGTTCGGGGATGTCGGTGCTGCTCCTTGCCGCTACTCGGGTAGGGTCGCAAGATGACCAAGCGTCTTTGGCAGATTTCGGTCGCGACGTCGATCGTTGTCATTGTGTGCGGCTTGTTGACCGTAAGCCTCCTGAGAACCCTCAACCCCATCGTCGTTGGCGTTCGCGAGGGTTCCAAGTTCCAGGCTGACACTGCCGCCAGCATTGTCGCCGGACTGAAAGCGAATACCTACTCCAGCGAGACAATGACGATCAGCGCCGACCAAAGCCAAGGTCGGTCTGCGGAGAGCCCAGACAGCCCAGTCGACATCGAAATCACGGGGAGTCCCCTCACCGCAAGCGATCACCCTGACCTCGTGAGCCTCGGTGTCATCATCGAGTTGCCAATCCTCCTCGTCGTTCACGCAGACAGCACCGACATCACCAGCCCACGGGACCTCAAGGGCAAGAGGATCGAGGTTGGCGTCGACGGCACCACTATCGCATCGGTGGCCGAGCAGATCCTCGCCAGTTACGGCGTCATCGCGACAAACTCGACCTTCAGTCACGATTCCGATGGCGAGGCCTTAACCTCGTTCGCAGCGAAGCGGGCAGACGCCGCCTTCGTCTACTTCAACCCAGGGCTCGATCAATTCGGCCGCCTCGCCGTCAGCGGTGACTACCACGTACTCGACCTGCCTGAGAACATTGCGCTCGCCGGCCAGATCGGAACCGTTGTTCCGACAACCGTGCCTCGGGGGGCCTTCAGTGTCGAACTCTCGCGACCAGACCGCAACATTCCAACCGTCGCGGTGCCCGTCACCGTCGTTGCGAACAAGATGATCCGCGATGGAGCGGCGTATGCCATCGTCCAAGCGCTCACCGCACAGTTCAGCCGCGGGACTGTTCTTGCCCCTCCGGGGACCTTCCCAAAATTAGACGGCACACTGCCCATTCATGACGCGGCACTCGAATATGCCCTCACAGGAAGCGTCCCGTGGCAGTACGAGGCCCTCCCTGGATTCATCGCCGATCAATGGACCGCACTCCTCGTCATCGGTTCGATCCTCCTGCTCGTTGCGTCGATCTATTCAGTGTTCTTCCCGGAGGTCTACGGATTGTGGACAGGTATCCTGCGCCCGCGGTTTGATCGAATGGACCGGGAGATGCTTCAGACGGCGCTCGCGAACGGCAAGGAACTCGGCCCTCGGCAGCGTGCCAGACTCATGAAACTGCTGGACGACACCGGCACCAAGTCGTGATCTGGACGCAGGTTTCGCCGCTCCGTCCGACCGATGTTTCGTCTGCAAACGTCGCCCGTCAGACTTCCACATTTTCGGCATATTGGGCATAATTAGTGAGTTCGGGCAGCGAGTTGACCGTCCGCCGGGAGTAAACCCGCACGGGAATCGATGCCATAGCCGCGTCAGTTGAGTCAAGAGCTGAGGACACATGACGACCCCCCCGTTCATCGATCCGTCAGCCGAACCACCGCTCATGAGGCCACTCGTGTCTATTCGGGCGGATCACGCACGCATCACTCCGGGTGATGCATTCCGCGCTAACTTTGACGTCCGCAACGCCGGCACCATTGTCGAGACCTATGACCTCATCGCGCTGGGCCCAGCCGCACCGTGGGTGGAAATAGATCCGCCAACCCTTTCCCTCTTTCCCGGAGAGGAGGCGACCGCCGTCGTCACACTGAGACCGCCACTATCCCCCAGCGTCGTCTCGGGAGAATACGCTGTCGGAGTTCAAGCGATGTCGCAGGTTCGCCGAGCCAATGCCTCGTCCGACGAGATGACCGTGTCGGTCGCCCCGTTCTACCGTTTTTCGACAGCGATCGGGCGCAACAGCTTCGCGATCCGAACGAAGGCAAGACTGCTCGTCCAAGTGAGCAATGAGGGCAACTCCACCGTTACGTATCAGATCGAAGCCGACGACCCGGAGGGCTACCTCACCGTCAAGCCCGAGGAACCTACTATCACGCTCGCCCCCGGCGAGTCTCGGTGGTCCGGAGTGCTCGTAAAGGCAGCGCCCCGAATCATCGGGACAAGTTTTGACACCCGCGCCTTCATCGCCACAATCACCCCTATTCTCAATGTCGATTCGGGGATGCCCATCGTCGATCCGGAGACCGACGATGCTCGGGGAAGTGTGCTGCACAAGCCCTTCATTCGCGTACGTCTTGGATTTTTTGGCAAACTCGTCCTCCTCATTGGGCTTCTCGCCCTCATTGCCGTGTTTCTCGTCTCCCGGTTCCTTGACTCCGAACCTCCCGCCACGGCCGGGGCCCCCCCCGTTCCAAATAATGTGCAGGCCACCACTGCCGGGCCTGGGCAAGTGGTGCTCACCTGGGAGCAATCACCGGGCGCGACGAACTACGCCGTCTACTCTGTGGGCTCGGCCGGCGACCCCGCGACAAAGAGTAGTTCCGCCAGCTCGGTCGCGCTCAGGGCAAGTGCCACGCCAAGCCCGAGCGTAAGCCCGCTCGCAGAGGAGCGTGAGCGATCAAACCGGGCCTCACCAATTTGCGAGGGATGCACAGAGGTCGCAACTGTCGATGGCGGCACCACTCGATACGTCGTCGAGGCAGTCGTTCCCGGGGAGGCCTGCTACCGAGTCGCTGCGAAAGTGGACGCCATCCAGTCGCTCTATAGCCCGCAATCGTGCACATTCGTTCCCGACCCGAACGGTGTCGATGTCAATGGCGATGGCACATCCGATGGCATCGACACAAACGGCGACGGTTCACCTGATTCGCCACTGGCCGGGCCTGGGGCATCGCAGGAGCCAACTCCGCCCGCCCCTTGCCCGCCCATGGACACCAAAGCGCAGCCAATTTCTGCCACGTCAATGGCAATCCTCTGGGCCGCGGCAACAGCACCACCCCGAGGCATGAGTGCCCCGCCATTGCCGGTTGGTGCCAACCCCTCGACAAGGGCCGGGCTGAAACCAACCGTTGATGCCGTCACCTCAAAGGTGTGTGATCCGGCGGCCACCATCACTGGTTGGACGATTCAGCGGAAGATCTTCACGGGTTGGTCCGACGTCGCGGTGACACCGAAGGCCGCCGACACCGCCGCAGAGGTTCGCGACCTGAGCCCGGGCACCCGGTACTGCTTTCGAATGAAGTCGACCAGCGCCGAAGGCGAGTCGGTGTACACGAGGGCGTTCTGCGGAACCACCGCGGGCTCGGCCCCCGAGGAATCCTCGTCACCATCCTCGTCACCATCACTATCACCATCACCATCACCATCAACTTCCGGCTCGACGGCCACCCCAGTGCCTTCGGCCAGCGGCGCACCCACTCCACCAAATTAGGGAACTCAGGCAGCCAGCTAGCGATGACTCGGAGACGTCGAATCCGAGCGCCGGTCGACTCAGCCGCCCGGTGACCTCGGGATCCCGGGGAGTTTCGGCTCCCGAGGGCCGTCCTGGATCCCGATGACGGGCGGCGCTGACGGTACCTTGAGGAACTCCGTGCCGCTAATCGCGACCTCGCCGATATCTCCCTCAAGTGCACCACGCGGCGGGTACACGCTGTTGATGGTGAGCGCCACCGTCTTGGTGCCCACCAACTGAAATTCCACGAGTTGCCTCAGTGCCTGTTCATCGTCGACCGGTTGCAGAACGGCGGTCGACGAAGTTCCGTCATCGAACGTCAGGGTAATGTCCTTGGGCGTTGCGAGCGCGCGAGAGTCGAACTGCGGACCTTGAATCCCTGGGTAGATCACCATGCGATTGATGGGGCTGTTGTCGGCGAGGGTGTAGGTGAGGACCGTACCGATGCCAAAGCCTGGACTGGTGTCGGATGCCCAGAATGTCCTGACATCCGAGCCCGCTATGAGGTTTGCCGACGTGCCAGGCAGGGTTGAGGTCGAGGCGACACTTTCGATGTCCTGACGATCACCGGTGTACGGATCAAGCCACTGGCTGATCTGCCGGTAGACGGTCGTAACGCCACCCCTCCACCGCAGCGCTCCGGGACCAAAGAATGCGATAAGCAGGGTTGACATCACAATGACCACGACCCCCCCTGCCATTAACGGTTGACGCCAACTGCGGGTCGGAGACCGCCGACCCCTTCGCTTCTTGCCCTTGTTCGAATTCTTCTCATCCTCTGGCGTGGCAACGACAGCCACGGTGCTCGGGGCCAAGTTGGCCCCCGCCATGACACCGCCGCACCAGTCGCAGTAGCGACGGGTCGCACTGTTTGGCTTGCCGCAGATCGGACATGGGGTGTCTCCCATGGTGGCCCTAGCGATGGTCGGGCTCCGCGTCTTCACCACCACCGCATCGACGAGTTGAGGTGCCCGGGCTTCGAGTCCCCCTGCCTCCTCTTCGTCGGCAGCCTCCTCAACACCGACCTCCGGCACGTGTTCCCCGTGCTCCTCCTTTTGCTCGAACTCGACGAAGAACAACAGGCCAGACGCCAAAGCCCATCCCACGATGACCGGAATCGTCACGAGCAGGGTGCTCCAGCCTCCCAACACTGCGACGATGAGCACGATCAACCCGGACAGGACTCCGGCGGCGATATAGCCCCGACGCTGGGGGGGAGTTGGCTGGTACCAGGGAATCCGGCGCGGACCCAACGGCTCCACGGTCGCCTCAATCGTCTCCTCAGGTTTCGAGGCTCCGGGCTCGGGCTCAACGTCCTGGCTCGGGTCAACGTCCTGGCTCGGGTCAACGTCCTGGCTCGGGTCAACGTCCTGGCTCGGCTCAGAAATCAACTCGAGAACGTCGTCTGGCGCAGGCTGATCGGGCGCGTGTTCCTTTGGGGTTACCTCTTCAACGAGGATAGCTGCCGGCGGTTCTTCAACCGGCGCATCGGGCGACCAAGGGGGCTCGCCCGCGAACTCGAGATACGCAATGCAGTGGGGGCAGTACGGGCCCCACGGAACGACGGTTCCGCAGCGCGTGCAGGTAATGTCCGGGTGCATCGAAACTGTCACGATTACCTCAGCGCCCCGCCGTCACCTTGAGGCAGACATGGGCCGGGACCAGGCTTTGCGCGATGCGAGTCACGCGGGCCACCTCTTGCTTGCCCTTGACTCGCGGGGTGATGACTCGCGGGGTGATCGTCAGCGACACCGTCGGTGCAGGAGCCTCGGGCCATGAGGCAGGGTCAGTCGGCACCGTACTCGTGATCGTGCTGCCCGACTCCGTGATTCGCAACGCCGACACCTCGTGCGGCAGCAGACGATCTCGAATGCCCTTTTCTGTCCCACCCCATTTCGATCTCAGGTGTGCCTCGGAGACATCGCGCCGAATGGAATCCTCACTCCAGGCATCGTCGATCGTTGCGAGCAACCATGCACCCATGTAGAGGACCATGTCGGTTGGTGCGATCAGGGGGTCGAGGTAGGCGTCAAAGCAATCGATGACGCTGATCGCCGGCGCGATGACCTCATCGAGGGATGCGAGGAAACTCCGGACGAAAGGGTCGTCAGCGAGCATCGCCGGCACCTGCATTTCGAGCGGAAATGGGCTGTGCAGTCCCGGGAGCACCCCCCGACCGGCGCCCGGGCTCAGGGTCGAGGTTCGAAGGTCAAGTTCAGTTGTCACGTCACCACCTCGAATTCATTCCCGACGCAGAAGATCAGATCACGATGGCCAGCCTGAACTTTGTCACCCGGGGCTCCGTGCACACCGGTCACGATGTCCACCGGCACGAGTCGCACGACATCGACATAAAGGAGTCCCGGGACTCGCTGCAGCCTGGCATGGACATCGCCGAGGAGCAGCGGGTGTCCGAATGGCCACCCCTTACCGTCGTAACCGCCCTCAACTGGATGCATGAAGCTTCGAAGCGCTGCGTCAGCCTCCGCGATGACCCTCGCCTGTGCCGCCCCCGGCTCCAAAGCGATGCGCGCGACCACTGACACGCCGAGGTACTTGGGTGGCTCGATATGGACGATCACGCCCAGCGGTCGGCGTGGGTCGATGAAGTTTCGGATCTCCTTCAGCACCTCCTCGCGCGGTTGGAGTGCCTCGAAATCGGAAACGTCACGCGTGACTCGCGGCACAACCTGAATCAACACGTGCCCCGGTTTTCCCATGCTCGTCGCATCGATGCATGAGACGCGAGCGATCGACGGGGCCGCCATGGCGACGAGCAGTTCGTAGTCGCGCGCGGTCACGGCCCGCATCTGGGTCCGGACAGTGATCGCCGCGCGTTCTTTCACATCCTCAAGCGTTTCAGCATCAGAGCCGCCGTGAGCGGCATGCGGGTTCACGACGGTCGACACGAAGGGGATACCTGATCGGAGCACCGAGAGGGTTCGGGCCTCGACGTTTCCGATCAGCCCACCGCCCACGAGGTAACGCGGAATGCGGACCATCGCCTGAGGTTCAGGCGTGGCGCCGTAGCCGCGGGAACCACCCTCGGGCAGCCTGATGACCGGACCAAATCGCAACTGGCCACTCACCTCGTCAAGAACGAAGTGCCGATCCATCGGTCCGGAATCGGCAAAGCTCTCGACGCGAGACCACGTGGTCCAGCCACGCGCCCCGCTCACCTCAATCTCCAAGCTCATCTGGCCAGCGACGAGGGGCGTCTGGCTCAGGTGAAGTCGATCACCTGGCGTACCAGTGCATGGTCCGAGAATCTCATTCTCAACGGGTTCACAGTGCGAAGCATCGATGACTCCACCGAGGGTGTCGACCTCGATGGAGAGAATTTCCGGCGTGTGGAGATACGCGGGCTGGTTACCGACCGTCTCGACGACGATGATTCGCAGCCAGGCTGCCTGAACACCGCCAATGGTTGACACCACGTGTTCAGCAATGAAGAGATCGATGTTCCCCGGGCGGTTGAGTCCCCCTGTTTCGTCGGAAAGGATTCGCGACTTCACCCATTTGTGGCCATCCCATGCCTCCACAACGTACGGCGGGTTGAGTGGGTCGACGCCGATGCCCTCGACCTCGTCATCGCACGCGAGTATGAGACGTACGAAGCAATCGCTCGCAGCATGGGTAAGGCCGATGTATAGCGCATCGCCAACCTGCGGGCGGGGGGAGAACACCTGGAACTCTTCACCGAGAGCACGCTTCTCGTCATGACTCTCGAAGCCCCCATCGACAACCTTGGTAAGCGACTGCTTGCAGGCAGCCGTAGGGATCGTGAAGTCCGCCATCGTCGCGAACGTGACCGCCCGATCGTTGCCGGTCCTCACGGTGGAGACCAGGGTTCCGCGAGGGATAGATATGTCGACCTCCTGAGCGACAGAAAGCCAGAACTCGATCCGGGCGACTGCGGCCGAGGGTGGGATCATCTTCTCGCCGAGTAGGTCAAGGAACTTCACATAGTGCAGATCTGGGACCCGATTCAGTCGATAGATCAATTGATCGGTCATGTACGCGAACGTCTCGATGAGTGTCACGCCGGGATCCGACACGTTGTGATCGGTCCACTCCGGGTTGCGGAGCTGCACCAGGCGCTTCGCCTCGTCGACGAGATCCTGAAAGCCTCGATCATCGAGATTGGGAGCTGGCAACGTCATGGCGCCTCCTCGGTGGGGATGACGTAGAAGGGGACGAGCAGGTTTCGGGGGTCGTAGGTGCCCTTGAGTCGATAGGTGATCGTGATGAGCACCCGCGTGGGGTCGCCATCGAAAACTGCTTTCACCTCGAGGATGTCGATGCGAGGCTCCCAGCGCAGCAGGGAATCGTGAACTTCGATCTGGACTCGGGTGAGGAGATCCATCGTGCCCGGCTCGAAGAGCATGTCGTGAATCGAACAGCCGAACTCCGGGCGCATCGGCCGTTCGCCATACGCAGTCCCGAGGATCAATCGCATTGCTCGCTCTACGTTCTCGATACCGTTGACGAGGCGGATGCCCCCCTGGGAATTCACGCCGAGCGGGTACGCGAGTCCTCGGCCAGTGAACGCCGAGTCGACATTCGAGGCCATTAGTTGATCTTCACCACCGATCCCTTGAGGGTGAGAATCCCGGAGGCCTCCACATTGACGACGGCACCCTTCAGCTTCAGCGACGACGACGCATCAACCTTCACACTGGCGCCCGACACCGCAAGCGCGCCGTTTGCAGTGATCTTCGCCTTACCCTTCGCCTCGACCGTCACATCCTGGCCGGTGACCTTTGCGTTCTTCTTGGCCGTCACATTGACATCCGCTGAGCTATTGATGGTGACCGGACGGTCACCCTTCGTCTCGATCGTGATCCCCTTCTTCGCATCCATGACGATCGAACACGAGTTTCCGTTCGTGGTGTGGATGGTGATGCTCGATTTATCCGACGTGTCGTCGAAGATGATTTGGTGTCCTGCCTTGGTTGTGAGGGCAGCCTTGACCGGCACCCCCTCCTGAACAAGGTCGGAGTTCTGGATTTTGCCGGCGGCGGCCCCGTAGACGCCACCGAGGACATAGGGCGAATCGAGCTGCCCGTTCTCGAAGGCCACAATGACCTCGTCCTTCGGCCGCGGCATCAACTGAAGGCCCACCCCGGCTCCTGCCCCGAGTTGCAGGACCCGGGCCCACCCGGTGACGAAGCTGGAATCGAGCCACGGCAGGGTGAGATTGACGCGGCCCTTCTTCTCAGGGTCGTTGATGTCGTTGACAATCGCCGGATACACCCCGTGGAACCTTGGCGGCGGCGTGCCACTGCCTTGCAGGCCACTCATCGAGCGATCCTCAAGGCCCGTGCAGAACACTGATGTCGTGTAGCCATCGAGATCAGGCTCGTAGGTGTGCACAACTGAGCTGACGATCTGGGTTCCTCGAAGCGGGCCGTAAACATCGTCGTCGATCTTGATCGCCTTGTTGATATCGACGAGCGGATTCCCCTTGACCCTCATATCGAGGTCAACCGTCGCCCCTGACTCTCGGACTGCGGCGCCGAGCGCCGCCCGATCGGCCTGGGGCTTGGTCCCGGCGAACAATTCAAGCGAGGTCTTGCGGCCCGCCTTCGAGGAGGTCGCGAACTTGCCGCCGCTGCTGTCGTCCTTCATCGTTCGGCGCATCTTCGAGGACAGCGACTGCTGGCCCGATGCCGCCGATCCCTTTGCATCATTCCAGCCGGGCACCGACACCTCGCTGGGAGTGCCCGAGGTCGTGAGGATGCCGCGGTAACTGAGGACCCGCATATCGCCAACTTCGAAAGAGACATTCGCATATGCCGACTTCGCCACCTCGACAGGGCCGAAGTACAGCGCGGTCATGCCGCGTGTAAGGAGGGTCCAGACCTTCACATAGGCGACGAACCCGAGCTCCCGCGCAAGGCGATTAACGAAATCCCAGTCAGTCTCGTTCGCCTGCACGATGAACTTGTGTTTTACGCCATCGGTGAGGATCTTGCTGCCGAACAGCGGGTCGAGTCCGTACGACTTGGCGATCTGCTTCACGACCTCGCCGTACGTCATGTCCTTGAACCCGCGCGTCTTCGTCGCCGCCGTCATGTCAAAGGCACCGTCGTAGGCCCTGATGACGTTTCGCGATCCGAATGCGGCGTCCATTCTGATCTCGCGGCTCTTGACGATGCCCCGAAAGACGATATCCCCCGTGAGGTTCCCCGGGGCGTAGGCGAAAATCGAAATAATGTCACCGACCGACCCGACCGGAAATGGAGGTGAGGCCTCAATCTCACACAGCCTCGGCATCCCGTAGGCCGCCTCCACGCTGATACGGCTCACCCGGTCCTGGAGCGAATCCTTCAGACGCGTGCGATCATCGAGGACCTGAAGGGTCGACGACGACAGGTCGTAGGCGAATGCCATCAGTAATCCTCGAGGACGCCTGAGAAGGTGTCGTCATCGTCAATCGTGATGACGGTGCCCCCTTCGCTCCGGAAGGGCAGGTTCTCCGGCGACGGAAGCAGCACCTTTCGGCCGATGCGCATCCGTAGCGGGTCATCGATGCCATTGTGGGCGGCGATATCTCGCCAGCGGTTGGGCTCCTGATAGGTGCGATAGGCCAGGTGCGCGAGCGTGTCACCTTCGAGAAGGGTGTCGGCCATTTCCGGGGCGAGGCCTCCCGAGGTCGGGTTCGTGCTCCCTGAGCTTTCCGGATACTGGCTGAGGGAAATCGAACCCACCGCCTTCGACGGTGAGCCGTCTGCCTCAAACCGGACGATGTTCGCCGATAGGTATGAGACGTAGGACAGGGGCGAGACAAACTCGCCCCAGAACAACATGACGAGAGGCGGCGAGCTACTACTCGAGAAGATCGACCCGCCGCTGTAGTTTTCGCAGAGCATGATGAGTTTCTTGAGGTCGTCCATCACCTGTCGCGGCTTGCCGTACCCCAGGGAGCCACCACCAAGCCCAGCTGCACCCGCAAGCGCACCGAAAAGTCCACCGCCGGACGAGAGCCCACCAATGAGTCCTCCAGCAGACAGGGGATCGGTCTTATTCGTCTTCATAAGGAACTCGAAGGAAATGCGGAGCGGTTGAGTGCCCATCCAACTCACGGGCCCGGCCTGCGTTGAACGGGGAGAGTAGGACTGAGCCCAGCTCGCCCCCTTGTGAATTTGCATCGACGCCGGTGGAAGGTAGAACTCGATTGCGTCGTACTCAGCTGCCATACCCGCGATCATTTTCGTCGCGGCGGCACTCGCCGCCCCGGCGCCAAGGAGGTTGCCCATCATCGACTGGCCGACCGTCCAGGAGCTCATCTTCGCCAGCAACTTGCGAGTGACGCTCCCGGTATTCGGGATGATGACGAGCTTGCAGGGCTCGACCCTCTCCTCGGCCGTGATCGAGGAGTCGACCATCGGCTTGGCTCCACCGAGCGTCTCCACAGAGTATCCCGAGAACGAGAATGTGAGGCTCTCGATGGTTGTCGGCTCCATCTTGCCGCCGGTGAACGCATTCACCACGCCCGCCTGCAGGCTTGGCGCATTCCAGGTGTGTGGGAGGCAGTTGCGGAAGATGATGTTGTACTTTTGCCCGCCCAAGTCTCCGGAAAGTCCCGCGAATGACAGGAGCGACTTGATCGATGCAGGGATGATGTCGGGAGCGCTCGATTGGTTCGGAACCTCGACAGTGATCGCGACCGAGGTCGGTCCGTCCTTGTTCGCCTTGGCGAACCACTCGGTGATGTGCGCGCTCGTGCCGGGGACCCACGGCCGGCTCAAGGAGACTTCACCATAGGAGATGCGCTCGATCTCGCGGAAGGTGGTCCTGCGGTAGCCCCCGGCCGGAAGATCGTTGGTATTCATGGTCATCGAGCCCAGCGACATTGACTGCCAACCGCCGCCGAGGCTGGTGTCGGTAACGGCATCGACCGACAGCGTGAAACCGCGAAAGTAGCCGGCCGGGTACCCGGCGTCGTACTTCGTGCTGCCAAATCCACCGAGGGAACTGAAATCCGGGAGTCCGAACATCAACTAGCCCCACTCTCTGGACATGCGACCGCGTCGCTCCTTGTCGCGCACGAGTTCGGCGCGTAACCGTTGGCGAATCAATGGGTAAAGCTCATGCGCCTGCCGTTCGAGGTCACGGAGTCTGCCCGACTTCTCATCCTTCGTGATGGGCGGTGGGGCACTTGACAGGGCCAGCTCGGATTGGCTCATCGAACTCGTCGGTGTGCCATCGGGACGCTGACCGACCTCAACACGCCAATTCTCATCGAGGAAATTCACCGGCTGCGGCCCGCCTCGGCTCAGCGCGGGCGAGGAGTCGATCGGCGTAGGGCTTCCGGCCGGCTGATTCACCGGACGTGCGCTGCGTTGGACCCCTTCCCCTGCGGCCATCTGCGGAACAGCCTGAGCATTCAACATGCTGCCTCGATGATGCAACTGCGAAGGGCCTTCATGCCGGGACTCAACAAGACTCTCAGCTCGGCGTGCACCCGCCTCGAGGTGCTGCCCCTCAGAGGTGTGCTCGGCTGGCATTCGCTCAGTGCCGCCCTTCTGCTGAACCACATGGGTGAGTTCATGGGCGAGCAACTGCTGCCCGCGCATGCTGTCGAGTGGCGCATCGGCAGCGAGGAAGATTTCACCATCCCGAGTGAATGCCTCAGCATTCACTGAGCGAGTGAGAGCCTCGGCTCGCCCGCCTTCATGGACAGTCACGTGCGACGGCGCGGTTCCAACAGAGTCACGGACCGCTTGGCGCACCTGTTCCGGGACCGCGATGCTCCGGGACCCGCCCGACGCCGGACGATCGGTTGGGCCAGTCGACCGAGAACCAGCCCCCGGTACCGTTGCCCGAAGGCCAGTTGGGGTTGCGGCGCGCATTCCCCCGGATTCATCCCGAGCCCGGCGCTGGATCCCGGTAGTGCCAGCCGACACCAGCGAGGGCCGGGAACCAAGGGTCGGACGCGAGGCCTCACTCCGAGCCGGTGCCTGGGCAGTCGGCACTTCGACACCATCGGATCGAGTGACCGGCTCGATGAGCGGCGTCGCACGAGTCATTCCGCGCTGTATGGGGCCCAGCGGGTAGGAGATGGAGTCTGCGGGCGGACTGGATCGCTCTGGCTGAGCGGTGGCGATCATCTCCGCCGGAGTTGACGAAGGGGTGACCCCACCTGCACCGGAATCCACCTGAGCTTCGGTCGCCGGGACTGCCTCGGGCGGCGCCGAGCCTCGAATGCGGGTGTTGCTGAGCAGCGGCGACCCTACGGAGGTACCGCCAACATCAGGCATCCGTCGTTCAGTGCCACCATTCTCCACGCCAATGCTCTCGGCGAGGGCCTGCTCGACAAGGGCATCGTCTGGATCCTCCGGCTCAATCGGCGTGTTGACACGGCCGCGTGAGGCCCGCCGCCGCAGGACAGGAACCGAATCAGGAGCAGAGGCGAGCGTCGATGGCGGCATCTGCGGCGCGGCCAAGACAGGCTGCTCACCACGCTCAACAACCGTGCCGATGAGAACGTCCGGTACCTCAGCCGCACTCCCCACGGGACGTCGCGCCACGGATCCCCTGACCGCCCGACCAACCTCCGCGCGGGAGGGGAGGAGCGGACTTGCCACTGAGGGGGCCGGAGCCATCGGGGTGAATGGACGGTCCCCCGGTGAAGGCTGCTGCGGCGGCAGAACGGGGGCAGCCTTTACTGTCGCTGCAAGCCGGCGGGGTGCCGATCTGGGTAGCAACACAACATCTGCCTGATCCTCAGGAAGTTCGTCGAACTCGAACGCATCGAAACCCCGGCTTCGATGAACGAGTGCATCCCGCTGAGTCCTCAACGCAGGTCGGCGTGGCCGTCGGTGGGCTTGAGCGGCGATGAGTCCCATCGCATCGGCATCGAACCCGTGCGTTAATGACTCAGTCGTCACGGTTGTCGGCCGATGGGTCACGAGGAAATCGCCGATCGGATGCTGCAGTCGCGCCATCGAGCCGAACGTCTGGCCCAGCGGGGGAAGCATCATGAAGTCACCGCGCTGCTCGCCAACACCGCCAGACTCCGGCGTCGTGACAGGGCGATCCAGCGCAGCATCCGGTGAAACTGCTGAGCTCCGCGGCCCGGTGGCGCTTTGCGCAAGCGCGCGCAGACGGTCGATCACACCCATCCGCTCGCCCTCCGATCATGCTCTATTGAAATTCGACACCATGCGTGTCATCCGCTGACGCACCTCATGGGTCAGGTCGAGGAGGTCATCGAGCGACCAGTGCAGGTAGTAGGCCAGAAACCCGATCTCCTCCCAGAGGCGGTCGGTCCCGACCGTCGCTATTCCCCCAGCGCACCACCACCGCCCACATCAACCATGACCGTCTCGCCGCAATGTGGGCAGATGACCTCAGCCATCGTGGTTCCCTCAGTGTTGATGCGCCGGTAGAGATCCTGGAGGAATGCCAAATCCGTCGCCCACATCCCACCGATGACCTGGTCATCAACCATGGGCAAGGTGCCGAGTCGGGTCACGACACGGGCGAGCAATACAAGGGTCATGAATGCCTCGTGCTCCTTGACCTTCGGGTCGAGTAGCGGCATTAACTCATCACGAGCAGTCGCGAGTCGCATCGTTCCGTCGCGATGCACGATCCCCTCGCGATCGACGAATCCTCTGGGGAGGACGAACTCAAAGGTGGTTTGCAGCGATGTCATCCGATGGTCATGTCGGTGAAGGTCATGCTGAGCGTCATGTTGATGCCCGAAGCCTCACCGGCCTTCAGCGCTCCATAGGAAACACCGGTGACCATGACATTTTGGAACTCGACCGTCTGCACGGGGGCGCCATAGGTATCGAGATACACGAGTTGAGCGGTCTTTCGCGCCCCCTTGAAGTCGCCCGAGAGCCCCGACATGAACCACTCGGTCACCGCGGGGTCACCAGAGGCGAGCACGGTTACCTGCAGGTTGCCCGATTGCCGCGGACCGAGCATTTGCTGAATAACGTACTGGCCACCCGGTGTCATCGACTTCGTCTCGATGGTCGAGGTCTGTTGCTGAATATTGTTCACCTCAACGACGTTGGCAATGGTCTGCCCGTCGATCGAGAACTGGAACGAATACGAGGTGAGAACCTCACCGTCCGAAAGTGCCATGGTCTAACTCCCTGCCTGCTAGTGGACGAACGACTCGTAGACGATGACTCAGTCGGCGATGGAAGTGCCGCCGGAGAACTGCGAGAGGCGGAAGATGACGAACTCCGCCGGCTTCACGGGTGCGACACCGACCTCGACAATCACCATGCCCAGGTCGATGCTCTCAGCGGTGTTGTTCTCCCCGTCGCACTTGACGAAGTAGGCCTGCTGCGGACTCGCCCCGAACAGGGCACCAGAACGCCATTCATTCACGAGGAAGGCCGAGATCGTTCGACGGATGCGGCCCCAGAGGCGCTCGTCGTTAGGCTCGAACACGCACCACTGGGTGCCCTGCAGGATCGACTCCTCAAGGTAGTTGAAGTACCGGCGCACGTTTACGTAGCGCCACTCGGCGTCGCTTGAGAGGGTACGAGCGCCCCACACCCGAATTCCTCGCCCCGGGAAGGATTTGATGGAGTTGACGCCCATCGGATTGAGCAAGTCCATCTCGCCGCGGGTCACCGCGTAGTCGACCCCAACGGCGCCGAGGAGGACCTCATTAGCCGGTGCCTTGAACACCCCCCGGGTATCGTCGTTACGGCTCCAAACCCCCGCCAGCGCACCACTGGGCGGCAGCGATGCGTTCTTCCCAAGCGTGGGGTCAAACACCTGCACCCAAGGCCAGTACATGACACCGAACTTGGAGTCGAAGTTCGTCGTGTTCATCCGCCAGTTCGATGCCTGCTGGGCATTGAATCCGGTGGGGGTGTCGAGGATCGCCATGCGGTTGCCCATGAGTTCACAGTGGTTCAGCATCCCGGTCTGAATCGCCTTGACCGCGTCAAGATCGATGAGTCCCTGAGCATGTGCAGTCACGACATCAGGGGCGAGGACCATCGTGATCTCTTCGAGGGTCTCGAAGCCGGTGAAACCCGTGCGCCGCGAAGAGTCGCCGATGACCTCGCCTGGCTCCACCGAGACCGCCGGCAGGTTCGCTGGCTTCGCGAGTGCGACGGTCGACTCCTGGAGGCCGGACGCGACGAGTGCGGCGGGCGCATCAAGCGCCTCGACCTTGACGAGTTTGGACTTGGCGTTCACCTGGGTCGCGAGGTTATTGCGGCCCTTGCCCAGAGTCCCGGTGAACGATTCCTCAACCTCGTCCGAGGTGATCGTGATCGTGAACTGGGCCTCGTCTCCCTCTGGGGGCGCAGCCGCGACCTTGACCGAGACATTGGCCGCCCCAGCGTCGATGGCTTCGACCCTGAATGCTGGCACTTTCTTGTCAGCCTTTGTCGCGAGTTCAGCAACCGGTGCACCAGCACCGTCATCGCCCGTGGGGACCCTCACCACATATGCGCGGCCACCGCCATTGTTGAAGAAACCGTAGATCGCCTTTCCTAGCGCATAGGTCTCCGTCATATCGCCGAACGTGTTCGTGAACTGAGTCCAGTTCGTGACGAGCACCGGCTCGTGGAACGGGCCATCTGACGCGAATCCGACAAATCCCGCAACGGCCGTCCCAACGCCCGCGATCGGCCTCGTGGCGGCAGGGACCTCCTCGACGTACACGCCGGGGGAGAGATAGGTGGGCATAGCGGGGGTCCCTTCTCGACTAATTTGAGGTGAGGCTACAGAACTTGATCCGCCAAGTCCAGCCTCGCAGGCATCGCCATCGTTGATTGTTGAGAACTAAAGTGATGCATACACCATGATTCCGCTAGGAAGTGCCATCGCCCCCTAGGATCGAGGCATGGGTAGCCCTCTTGTCGCCGGTAGCGTCACCCGCTGCTCCTTCGGCCTCGCGCCTTCGGTGCTCAATGTCCTGCCGGTCAATCGCGTCCTCGGCTCCAACCTCCCGGTGGCAAATATTCTCGACTCCAAGCCGATCGTGAACATCGTGCCGTTCGGCATGTGCAACTCGATCGCCAACCCGACTGTCGCTGCGGCCACCACCGCCGCATTCGGGGTACTCACTCCGATGCCCTGCATACCCGTGACTGGCACCCCATGGATTTCAGTGTCGCGCGTCCTCCTCGCAAACATGCCCATCGCCACAACAGACTCAAAGTGCATGTGCACCTGGGGAGGCGTCATTACCGTCACATCGAGTCCCGCCGCAACCATTCAGGCCAAGTAGTGCGGTGACACAACTAGCTCAGCAATGGGAGCGTGTTCTCGACGGGCTCGGCGCTCGACTCGCCAGCCTCATCGAGGTGAATCGCGCGCAGCCTGTGTCAGCAGATGGGCGAGGCATTGTCGATGTGCACCGGATGCCGACGACCCTCGTCCAACTCGCCGAATCCCTGACATTGGAGGACCTTGACATCGCTGTCCTCCTCATCGCATCAGCGATCTCCCTTGATCCGCGCTTCGAGGCTTACTACGTTGCTCTCAACAATGACGTGAATGCGCACGGCCCAACAGTGAGCACCGCGCTACGGCTGTCAGGCCACTCCATGTTGGAGGCCTCCGCACGGCGTCGGCTGCGCCCGGACGCACCCCTTCGCACCCTGGGACTCATCGACGTCGGTCCCACCTCACGAGCGCTACCAACCCAGGTCATCACCGTCCCCGAACGGGTGATCGGCCATCTTCTCGGCGACTCAATGCTTGAGGCCGCACTCGCCCGAGCCCGCGTGATCCCCGACCGCGATCCGCTCGACGCTGAGTTTCTACCCGAACCCCCTGCCACCGGTGATTACCCCGTCGTGCTCCGTGCTCGCGCCGGAACCGCCGCCCTAGGACCCCGTGTCGGTAACCGGTGATCGCTTGGTGGTGCGGGAGAATGTGGCATGGCGAGAGTGGCGATTGCTGAGCAATCCGTTCTGATCGATGTTGAGCCGGGGTCTGAGGGTTCCGCGCGGCCGAAACGGCCGGTTGACAAGACGTTTCGCGGGTATGACCAGGACCAGCCGATGCTGCTCGCGCCGGACTTGCGGGACTGGCTGTCGGGGGATCATCCGGCGCGGTGGGTTGATGACTTGGTCGAGTATGGCTTGGACTTGGCGGCGTTCTTCGACGACTACACGGAGGTTCGGGGTGCCCCGCCGTATGACCCGCGGTTGATGCTGAAGTTGCGGATTTACGGCTACTCGAACGGGGTCACGTCGTCGCGGGAGTTGGAGCGGCGCTGTCATCACGATGTGGCGCTCATGTTCTTGACGGCTCAGGCTGCGCCAGACTTCGTGGTGATCAGCCGGTTCCGTAAGCGGCACCTGAAGGCGTTTACCGCCTTGTTCACGCAGGCGTTGGGTTTGTGCGCGCAAGCCGGGTTGGTCTCGTTGGGCCGGGTCGCCCTGGATGGCAGCAAGATCCGGGCCTCGGCGAGCCGGCACCGGGCGATGAGTTATGACCGGATGGTCCGGGCTGAGGGTGAGCTCGCCGCTGAGGTCGAGGCGCTGCTCGCGGACGCGGAACGGACCGACGCGGCCGAGGACGCCGTCCACGGTGACCGGCGCGGGGATGAGTTGCCCGCGGAGCTGGCCCGGCGCGAGGGCCGGCTGGCGGCGATCGGTAAGGCGAAGGCGGATCTGGAGGCTGAGCACGCCGCGAAGGCCCGCGCGAAGGCTGAGTTGGACGCCGCCAAGCGCGGTGCGGACGAGGCCGAGCAGGTGGCCGCAGGTGAACAGGCGGCGGTCAGCGCGGTGGTCCCACCGAAGGCGCAGCGCTCGTTCACCGACCCGGACGCGCGGATCATGAAAACCTCGGATGGGTCGTTCCACTACTGCTACAACGCCCAGACCGTGGTCGATGAGGGCAGCCAGGTCATCTTGAGCACCAAGTTGGTGGCTTCCGGTGCGGACAGCCCGGAACTGCCGATGGCTTTGCAGGACCTCGCCGACTCACTCGCCACCGCAGGGATCGAACAGTTGCCGCAGACGTTGCTGGCGGACGCCGGGTACTTCAGTGAGAGCAACGTCGCCGCGGTCATCGAGGCGGGGATCGATCCGTTGATCGCGACGGGCCGCCAAAAGCATGGCGAGAAATCCCAGGCGGGGCCGCGTGGGCGGATACCGAAGGGTTTAACACCAAAGCAACGGATGGCCCGCAAGTTGCACACCAAGAAGGGCCGCGCGGCCTACGCCCGCCGCAAAGCGATCGTGGAACCGGTCTTCGGGCAGATGAAAGTCGCCCAAGACGCCGGCAAGTTACGACTACGAGGACTGGTCAATGCCCAAGGTGAATGGACCCTGCAGGCGTTCTGCCACAACCTTCGCAAACTCCGCAACAGTGGCTTCCACTGGGTCCCCGCCGAGGTGTTCAGCTAGACCCAGGGCATCACCTGAGCCCACGCAGGGACAGGGACCGAACCCCTCAGCGGTTACAGGGGAGGCAGACGCAGCCCAGCACCCAACACGGCCCTCAGCAGATCACCACGGTCTCGGGACGGCCCGACCGCCGTCGCGGGTCGTCTCAACCGTTACCGACACGGGGTCCTAGACGTCGCGCGACGCATCGCATTGGAGAGTGCCGGCGAGGAACCACTCATCATTGATGCCCGACATCTCGACCTCGACCCCGACCGACTCAAGTCCACCATTGAGATCTGCGTCCGAGAAAGCGCGCTGAGCGCACGGGTGCTCGTCATAGATGTTCGTGCATGTGGCGTTGACACACCGGTTGTGGAGGTCCTGTCGACCTTCTTCAGCATCGGAGTTCCAGCCGTAATCCTCGTCGATGGCCGGCGATCACTCGGTCCATGGGAGAGGCGCACGTTCTCCCTCGAACTTCCGAGCGTCCACCAGCGGCAGCAATGGTGGCGACTGCTGGCGCCGGATGCCGACCCCTCGCTTGCCCAGACTGCGACCCACCTCGAGCCTGACGACATCGCTGCCACCGTCACCGGCGCCGAATCTGCCGCCCTCCTGCGCGTGAGCGGCCAAGAGCGCCGCGCGCGGATCCAAACCGTGAAGCCGGCGCTCGTCCTTGCAGATGTCGTGCTTGAGCAACGCCCGGCCCGCCAACTCCTTGCGTTGCGCGATCGCGTTCGTTATCGAACGCGGGTCCTCGATGAATGGGGCATGCGTCCCGGGGGTGCCCGCGGGCGCGGCGTCACAGCACTGTTCGCGGGTCCGTCCGGCACCGGAAAATCGATGTCAGCCGAGGCTCTCGCGGGGGAGCTCACTGTGCCGCTCTTCATCGTCGATCTCGCGAGCGTCGTCGACAAATACATCGGCGAGACCGAAAAGAACCTCGAGGAGGTCTTCAGGGCCGTCGAGAATGAGGACGGTGTGCTCCTCTTCGATGAGGCCGACGCTCTCTTCGGAAAGCGGTCAGACGTCTCTGATGCACGCGACCGTTACGCGAACATCGAGGTCGCTTACCTCCTGCAGCGAATCGAGGCTTTCGATGGCCTCGCCATTCTCACGACAAACCTGCGGTCGAATCTCGATGATGCTTTTCAACGGCGCCTGGACATGATCGTCGAATTCCCCGAGCCCGATCAGGAGTCTCGACGAGAGATCTGGCGGGCGGCCCTTCATGGCCATGTCGAACTCCTCACCCCAGAGCACTGTGATGACCTTTCGATCCTCGACCTCACCGGTGGCTACATCCGGGCAGCGGTCATCTCGGCTGCCTATTCTGCGGCAGCGCACGAGTCACAAATCGAGCCGGAGCATGTGCTTCACGGGGCTCGCGAGGAGTGGCGTAAATCAGGGCGCCTCAACTTCCCCGAGAAAGCCTTCACCCACTGGCCAGCACTCTCAAACGACGATTGACCTAGGTTTCCTTGGCGCGCCGGTAACGGGTGCGCAGGCGCTGCTCGATCCCGTCCGACGCAGGCGGCTGGTTCGGGTCCGGGCCATGGATCTCCTCCACGACATCGCGGGGCATGTCCTGGAATACGAACTTGGGAGGCACGGTCTGACGCGGGCCGGCCGGCGCCGGCAGGCCGGCCTGAATCACGGTCGACACGGTGATGGCGATGGTGGGCCGGTACTCGCCACCGACCGAGGTCCACAATTCGGTCGCAAGTCGCTCAGAGAACAGCAGGCCACCGACCCGGAGGATGGCTGGCCGACCACCCGCCGCGAGTGCGGCCAACGGTCCCGAGCAGAGTTCCTCCGGCAAATAATCCTGTCGTAGGAGCGCAAGGAGTGCCGCACTCAGCAGGGCATGGTCGTCCTCGGCTCGAGAGGTCCAAGCTGACAGGGCATACGTGAACATGAAGGTCCGCTCTTGCGGGCGCCGCGCAATGACCAGACCCTCGTCATTGCGGGTCTCGATCATGTTCGCCGAGCGCTTCGAGGTGTCCTCGCGCACATCGTTCAGGAAGAGATTGAGCACCGGACCCGAGCGGCGAGCGGCCCAGTCCCTGTTCGGGGGGTCGAGGTCGACCTGCACCCGTTCCCCCGAGTAGGTCTGCCTCGACAGCAGACTCACAAGCGCGTTATCGACCTCTGTGATCACCGTAACATGCTAACCCCACAGATGCCCACGATGAACGAAGGTCGCACCGGATCAGCAAGGAACCGTCGTGACCGCTAGATCCCCAGCAGGGCTCGGAGGTGCCGTGGCGCGGGTGACCCCTGGCTCAGCATGAGGTCATGAATCGCCCGATCGCTCCAGTCGGGGTGGAGGATCCGCAGGTCACCAGCGATGGTCCGCACGGCGAGATACCCGGTGAAGTAGGTCGGCAATTGTCCTGCGGTGAGCAGCGCCCTGCGCCACTTGCCCACTGCTTCCCCCTCCTCCTGAAATCCCTTGGTGCGCATGAGGTCGATCGCTTCCGGCTCCTCGAGATCACCTGCATGCACCCGGATGTCGAGGATCGTATTGATCGTCATTCGCGCCTGCATCTTCAGTTGCTGGAGACGCAATGCCAAGGAACCCTCGGCGGAGCCATCCGGCGAATACCCTCGGTCGAGCATGAGCTCCTCGGCGTACACAGCCCAACCTTCGACAAACACCCCGCTCATGCCAAGGCGTCGAACATCGGTCGAGCCAGCGAACCTCCTCGCATGCGCCAGTTGCAGCACATGGCCCGGGAACGCCTCGTGGATCGTGAGGTCGTGGAGTTGCACGGCGTTGTACTCACGATAGAAGGATTCGACGCGCTCAGGTGACCAATCGGACGGAGTCGGCGACACCGCCACGAAGGTGGCGACGTTGCACTGCTCCAGTGGCCCCGGAGCGTCGCAGTAGGCCACTGCGACTCCACGGTGGATCTCCGGCATCTCGATAATGCGCACGTCTGTCTCAGGAATCGAGACGAGGTCGTGCTCACGGACGAAGGCGAGCGACCTCTCCATTGCACCCTCAACGATCCCGAGCACGGTCGCATCGCTGGCGGTCGCTGTGCTCGCCACGCGCGCAAGTGCGCGTTCGACGACTCCGTCAGCCTCTGGGGACTCACCGAGATACTCCCCTGCGACCACGCGCATTCGTGCGCCGATTACCTCAAGGGACTCCTCCGCCTGCTCGAGAAGTTCAGGCGGCGTGACCGAATCATCGAGGGAGTGCCACAGGACCGCCGAATACAGGCGCTCGCCAAGCCGCGGACTTCGATGAGCATCCGGCAGGCACTCAGTGAGCCACTCGACTAAAATCGAAACCGCTGCGCTCGCTGATCGGACGAGCTCCTCATCACCAACGAGCTCCGCTACCTGGCCCTCGATGAGCGCGATTGCACCGGAGAGCTGAGCGATAGCGGTCTCGACATGGAAGCGCGGCATCGCCTTCAACTCGGCACGCGCATCATCCATGAACCGTGGGACCTCGGCCAGCCTGCCCCGGAGGCTCTCGGCACGCACCTCGGTCGGCGCGAAGTCGCGGATGAGTAGCAGGTGAAGTGCCGTGCCGGGATTCCAGATCATCGGATTCCAGGTCGTTGCTCGGAGTTCGGTGATCTCGAAGTGGATGCGCAGGAGTTGAGCTCGCAGGATGTCGAGATCAACGAGGTCATCGGGATCGAGTTCGAGGTCGTCCAGCGCGTCGAGGTCGGTCAGCCAATCTTCAATCCGTATCCGACATTGCGTGAGGTGTGACGTAGAGAAGTCCGGAAGCATGCCGTCGAATCGATGCTCGCCAAGCCAGGTGGCCGCAACCGGCTCCCAGGACAGCAGTTCCTCAACGACAGCGCCGGCAAGAGCCCGGAACTGCGCCGTCGCTGACTCACTCATCGCGGCCCTCGAGTGCCCGGATCGCGCCAATTCGGCGCCGGGTGGCGCCGCGCAGGGCTGCTTCCGCGTCCCAGCCCTCATCACGTCCGATCGCAACGAGCGCGAGGAGGAGATCACCGAAGCCGGCCTCGTCGCGAATGTCTTGGACCGCCGCACGGGCGGGCTCCAAGCGGGGCGACCCACCACCGGCCTCGACGAACGCAGCTGATCTGGCGAGGACCTTCGAAGCAAGGACGAGGGCCGGGAGCTGCATCGGAATCCCATCGGTGACCGAGGAGCGTCCCTTCTCCACAGCCTTGCGCGCGTGCCAGTTTGCCTCAACCTCTTCGGCTGTACCGGCCACCTCACCCGCGAAGACATGCGGATGCCGCGCGACGAGTTTCGCGACGATCCCCGCTGCCACGTCGTCAATATCCCAGGGCTCCAGGGGATCCTCCTGCGCCATTCGCGCGTGGAACACCACCTGCAACAGCAGATCACCGAGTTCCTCGCGAAGACCTGCCCGGTCATCGGTCTCGATAGCCTCGACGGTCTCGTAGGTCTCTTCGACGAGGTATTCGACGAGGCTGCGGTGAGTCTGGCGGGCATCCCACGGGCAACCGCCCGGCGAACGCAATCGGTCCATGACCGCCACGAGGTCGAGGAACGCGTGTCCAGGCTGGACCGCAATGTCTGCCACGTCTCGCGCTCCTGTCTCTACCGTCGGCGCCCGCGCCGGCGACTATTCAGCCGGTGGGGATGACAGATCGTCAGGCGTCGGCCCAACCTGCAAGGTGGCGGCATCCCACGTTCCGTAACGGGGGCTCACCTCGGTCTTGAGTAGTTCGCTGAGGACGGCAATTGCCTTCACCACAGCTTGCCCTTGCACCTCGGTATCAGCATCGGGCGCGAGCTGTAGGCCAATCGCGTTCGCCTGGAGATTCAAGGCGATGATGCCGGGAATCTGGCTCGGGGCAATGCCCTGCTCAAGGAAGATTTTCTCGACCTCTGCGCGGCCGCCTTCCTGGGTGTCATATTCAGTCAGCTGGGTGTCGATCTGGCCCTGGGTGACCTCGATCCCCGCCGAGGTCGCCAGCATGTCGACGAGTTCACTCTTCACCATCCGATCGAGGGTCTGGGCGGTGAGCGCAGCGTCAGCGGTGTCGAGCCCCTTGCCCTGGGCGGCGAGCACCGCCTGTACCTGCGTAGTGAGCGCCGTCTCTGAAATCCTCGTATCGCCGAGCACAGCTGCCGCTCCCGGGGTCGGAGAGGTGCACCCGGCGATTGCGAGTGTTACGAGGGCGACCACGGCGGCGAGCCTGGGCAGATGGATGCTGTTCACGATGGCTCCTGGGCATTCGTAGTCGTCAGTGCTCGCGGCGGTGGGAGGACGACGCGAATGAAATCTGCCGCCCATTCCAGCAACTCGGTGTCGACGACCGGTTGGCCGCCCATGAGCGCGGTTGTTGGTCTCGGCACCATGATGGTACGGACTGCCGCCTTGATGAGCGTGCGCGGGTGTAGCCGGGTCAGTCGCATCTGCCCGGACTCCGGTAGCTCCACAGGGTGGAACCTGATAAACGACCCCTGGGCATTGACCTCGGTGAGCCCCGCCAAGCGGGCCAGCACGCGGAATCTGGCCACGGCAAGGAGCGAGACCACCGGATCGGGAAGGGATCCGTAGCGGTCGGTGAGCTCTGCGGAAACTTCATCAACCGCGGTATCAGTGGCAGCGTCGGCGAGTCGCTTATAGGCCTCAAGGCGCAGCCGCTCGTGCGGGATGAATTCATGGGGGATGTGGGCATTGATGGGCAGTTCCACCTTGACGTCGGCGAACGTCTGCTCGGTTTCTCCCTTGTGTTCAGCGAGGGCCTCACCGACGAGCCGGACATAGAGGTCAAACCCGACATCGGCGATATGACCACTTTGCTCGCCGCCGAGGAGATTGCCGGCCCCACGGATCTCGAGGTCCTTCAGCGCGATGCGCATGCCCGAACCCAGATCGGTGTGCTGGGCAATCGTCGCCAACCGCTCGTGAGCCGTTTCGGTCAAGGGTCGCTGCGGGTCGTACAGGAAGTACGCGTAGGCCCGCTCACGGCCTCGGCCCACCCGACCCCGGAGTTGATGGAGCTGACTGAGGCCGAAGTTGTCCGCTCTGTCGACGATGAGCGTGTTCGCGTTCGGGATGTCAATACCCGATTCAACAATGGTCGTGCAGACGAGGACATCGATCTTCTTGTCCCAGAAGTCGACGATGACCTGCTCGAGTGGCCCCTCCCCCATCTGTCCGTGCGCCACAGAAATGCCCGCCTCGGGCACGAGATCCCGCAATCGCGACGCAACTCGGTCGATCGACTCAACCCGGTTATGGACGAAGAACACCTGCCCGTCCCTGAGCAGCTCCCGGCGAATGGCCGCGGTGATCTGCTTGTCGTCATAGGGCCCAACGAAGGTGAGCACTGGATGCCGCTCCTCCGGTGGGGTCTGAATGACCGACATCTCGCGGATACCGGTCACCGCCATTTCGAGGGTGCGGGGGATCGGCGTCGCCGACATCGCGAGGACATCAACATTCGTCCGCAGCGCCTTGAGGTGCTCCTTGTGCTCGACCCCGAATCGCTGTTCCTCATCGAGGATGACGAGGCCGAGGTCCTTGAAGCGCACGCCGGCGGTGATCAGGCGGTGCGTGCCGATGACGACGTCGACGGTGCCGTCGCCAATGCCCGCGAGCACCTCCTTGGACTCCTTGTCGGTGTTGAATCTCGAGAGTGCTGCAAGACGGATCGGGAAGGGACCGAACCGCTCAGAGAAGGTCGAGAAGTGCTGCTGCACCAACAAGGTTGTCGGCACGAGGATCGCCACCTGCTTACCGTCCTGCACCGCCTTGAAGGCAGCCCGTACCGCGATCTCAGTCTTGCCGTAGCCGACATCGCCGCAGATGAGGCGGTCCATCGGGACCTGCTCCTCCATATCGCGCTTGACCTCGTCAATGCAGAGCAGTTGGTCGGGGGTCTCGACGTAGGCGAAGGCGTCCTCGAGTTCGTGCTGCCACGGCGTGTCAGGGGAGAATGCGAATCCCTTCGTTGCCTGACGGGCGGCATACAGGCGAATGAGCTCCCCCGCGATCTGCTTCACCGCCTTGCGAGCCCGGCCCTTCGCCTTCTGCCAATCCGCGCCGCCGAGCCGATGGACCGCTGGGGACTCACCCCCCACGTAGCGCGACACGAGATCAAGTTGGTCGGTGGGAACGAAGAGCCGGTCCGCGGGCTGACCGCGCTTGCTCGATGCATATTCCAAGACGAGGTACTCGCGGGTGGCCCCGGCTACCTCGCGCTGAACCATCTCGATGTACCGCCCGACACCGTGCTGCTCATGCACGACATAGTCACCCGCCTCCAAGGAGAGCGGGTCGATTGTCCTCCGGCGCCGCGACGGCATCTTGCGCATGTCTTTCATCGATGCCCGCTGCCCGAGGATGTCCTGCTCGGTGATGACGCAGAGCCCTATCCCCGGCAGTCGGAACCCCATCGAGATCCGAGCGGTCGACACGGTGACGATCCCCGGCGCCGGCGCATCCGACATGTCGTCGACGAGGCGGCCCGCGATGTCCTCTCCGGCGAGGGTCTCCGCGAATCGCTCAGCGGATCCATGTCCCTCGCAAAGAAGGACGACGCGCTCGCCCGCCCTGGCCCAGGCGGCGATATCGGTGAGTGATGCCGTGGCGTCGCCCCGGTAGGACTCCAAGGCCGTACCGCCGAGATCGATGATGGGCGCATCATGTGCTTCAGCATCGACCGTGAGCGGGGTTATCTCCCACCACTGCCGATTCGTCCGCAAGCTGGTCGCACGGATGTCATCGATCGACAGATAGCTCGAGCCCGACAGGTCGATTGGGGTTTGATTGCCGACAGCGGCGTTATGCCACGAGGCGGCAAGGAACTCCTCTGCAGTACGAACGAGATCGTGGGAACGGCTCCGGATCCTTTCGGGGTCAAGGACGATGACGCTCGCATCCGTCGGCATCATCTCAAGCAGGGTCGTCATCCCGTCAGCGAGGACCGGGGTGAGCGCTTCCATCCCCTCGACACAGATGCCCTGCGCGAGCTGATCGCACATGTCCGAGAGCACCGGAACGCCCTCTGCCAGCCGCCGAGCCCGCTCGCGAACCACCGGAGTGAGGAGCAGTTCGCGGACCGGGGTTGCGAACACCCCATCGGGCGCGAGTTCGAGCGACCGCTGGTCCGTGACAGCGAAACTGCGGATCTCCTCGACCGAGTCCCCCCAGAACTCCACCCGCAGGGGATGCTCGTCAGTCGGTGGAAAGAGATCGAGAATTCCGCCGCGCACCGCGAGTTGGCCGCGCCGCTCAACGAGATCGACACGCTCATAACCCATGTCGACGAGACGTCGGACGGTCAATGTGAGGTCGGCTGACGAGTCGGCCGTCAGTCGAACCGGCTCGACATCACCGAGCCCGGCGGCCATCGGCTGGAGGACAGCCCGGATGGATGCCACAACGACATCCACCGGAGGCACGAGCGGGTCCGAGGCTTCAGGGTGAGCGAGTCGGCGCAGGATGGCGACCCGCCGGCCGACCGTGTCGGACGAGGGGGAAAGTCGCTCATGCGGCAGGGTTTCCCAGGATGGGAACACGGCGACATGCTGGCCGGGAAGGAGTGCGCGCAGGCTCGCCGCGATGTCCTCGGCCTCACGCCCTGTCGCCGCGATGATCAGCAGGGGCGACTCGGCGCCGATCGGCGACGGGGCTGCGAGTGCCGCTGCGACGAATGGCTGAAGGGCGGTCGGGGCTACGACCAACGCGGAGCGCATGCCCGGCCGGCCGGCAACCTCAGCGATCTCACGGAACGCAGTCGCGTCGACGACAGCGCCCAAAAGCCCTGCGAGACTCACGAGTTGGCAGCCTGCGCGAGGCTCTCGCGCAGAGCCACGGCAATGAGCGGGTGCGACACAACGAGATCGGTCACATAGGGGGGCATGTGGTTGAAGGTCATCGCCCGGCCATCGACGTGCGAGGCCTCATACCCGTAGTGGCGTGCCACGCCGAAGGGCGCGGCGACATCCCACTCGTAGAAGCCAGAATCATGGACGTAGGCCTCCGCATCGCCGGACAGGATCACATTTACCTTCGCCCCGACAGATCCGACATCGACGATCTCAACGCCTAAATCGGACACCCCGTCTTGGGTCAATCGCTCGGAGAGCATCACGATTGCAGCCTGAAGAGACTTCGGCGCCCTTGAGCGCGAGGCGACCACCCGGATCGGGCGATTAATCGGCAGGGCTCCCGGCCCGCTCACTTCATCGAGCACCGACCGGGTGAGCCCTTGAGCGGGCAGGTCGACACTGCACGCCGACAGCATCTGACTCGTGGAATGCCATAGCGCCACGTGCACGGCGAAGTCATGACGGAACTGGCCGTACTCCCACGTGCCGTCGAGTGGATCCACGATCCACACTCGCTCGGCCGTGAGCCTGCGGTCATCGTCCTTACCCTCCTCGCTCAGCAGAGCGTCGTGGGGCCGATGCTCAGCGAGTGCTGCCGCGATAAATTCGTGGGCGACGAGATCGCCCTGCTTGCGAAGGCGATTCGCGCGTTCCTCGTCATCTGGATCGACGATCCCGTAGGAGTCGCGTAGCTCGAGCAGCAACGCTCCTGCTTCACGCGAGATCACCCGGGACAACTCGGCATCGCTGAACGTGCTCCCAGCATCGATCGGCATGTCATCGTCTCCACTCATGTATCTCGCGCTGGCTTCCGCCTGGTTGGTCGATCAGTCGTTGAATGCTTGCTGGGTTCGCTCAAGGCCCTCGAGTACAAGCGATTCAGTCGCCTGCCCTGCCCGCTCGGTGAGGAGCGGAAGTTCAGCCCGCTCCACGGACCCGAACGCCGAAAGCACGTAGTCAGCGGGATCTTGACGGCCGTTCGGACGACCAATGCCCACCCGCACCCGGAAGAAGTCCCCGGATCCGAGCGAGGATCGAATGCTCCGAAGCCCGTTGTGGCCATTGTCGCCCCCACCAAGCTTGGTCCGAATACTCCCGAGAGGCAGGTCGAGTTCGTCGTGGATGACAACGAGTTGCCCGACATCGACACCGTAGAAGCCCATGAGCGCCTTCACCGGGCCACCCGACTCGTTCATGAACGAGAGCGGCTCGACAAGCACCACTGAGTCCCCCGCACCCGGAGCACCGAATCGGCCCCCGGCAGCGAGCGCCATCGCGCGCTTATGTCGGGCAAGCCGGGCGCCGAGTTGCACCGCCAGCCCGTCGACAACCGCGAAGCCAATGTTGTGACGGGTGGCGGCGTACTTCGGGCCCGGGTTGCCCAAGCCGACGATAAGCCAAGTCATGGACGTCTCGCTCCTTCAGTACTTCGCCCGGTGACCCGTAGGCCCCAGAGCGATCAGGAAGCTGTGGCAGTGGTCTCGACAGCCTCTTCGGTTGCGGCGTGGGCGTTGGCCTCTGTGTAGCCCTCGGCCTTCTCGCGAACATCGGATAGCGCGTGATCTGCGGCATCCGAGGCGCTCTCACCTTGGGCGATGGCGTCCTCCATCGCGGCGACTGCTGCAGCGGGATCCATGCCTGCCTCGGTTGCTGCGGCCTCGGTGGCCCTGATCGCATCAGCGATCGCACCGCGCTCTGCCGCCTCTTCCTTGGAGATGATGATGAGGTCGATGTGCTCGATGATCCGACGAACAGGCTCGCGCTGGACGTCGCGCGGCTTCGCGATGATCGACGATCCCGCATAATCGATGGCGAAGACAACACGGCTTGTGCGGAGCGCGAGGCCAAGCTCATGGGCCGGAAGGGTGATGTGAACTAGTTCTGCGCCACGGCCATAAATGACGGCGGGAACCTGACCGGCGCGGCGCAATTTGCGCGCAGCGCCCTTGCCGAACTCGGATCGCGGGGAGGCGGTGATGGCAACTGCAGGCACGAGCATTCTCCTTGTACGTCGGTCAACCTCGGCGAAGCGCGTCGGGCGCCGACCACGTCGATCACGGTGCGCCAACGTGCTGGTGGCACACCCTCGCCGAGGAGTTAACTCAAAGCCTACCCCCGCTGGATCAGTGCGAGGACGACCCCCCAACCGGGGCGTCCTCGAACATGCTGGTAACGGAGCCGTCGGTGAAGACCTCGTGGATCGCCGTCGCAAGGATGGGTGCGATGGAGAGCACCGTCAGCTTCGGGAATCGCTTCTCCTGTGGAATCGGGAGCGTGCTCGTCACGACAACTTCGGAGATCCGGGAGTTCTGGAGGCGCTCACGCGCCGGGTCACTGAGGATGCCGTGAGTGGCAACGACGATAACGTCGGCCGCTCCGTTATCAAACAGGGTCTCCGCCGCCTTCACGATCGTTCCGCCGGTGTCGATCATGTCGTCAACGACGACGCAGACGCGATCACGGACGTCACCCACCACCTCGAGAACCCGCACCTGATTGGGGATATCGGGATCACGGCGCTTGTGAATGATCGCCAGGGGTGCACCGAGAACATCCGTCCAGCGCTCGGCAACGCGCACCCGGCCGGCATCTGGCGACACCACGGTGATGCGGTGGTCCTCGATTTTGCTTGACACATACGAGGCAAGGAGCGGCAGGGAGAACAGATGGTCGACCGGGCCGTCGAAGAAGCCTTGGATCTGCGAGGTGTGGAGGTCGACCGACATAAGTCGATCGGCGCCGGCTGTCTTGAACAGGTCCGCCATGAGCCGCGCGGAGATCGGTTCCCGTCCGCGGTGCTTCTTATCTTGGCGTGCGTAGCCGTAGAAGGGTGCGATGACGGTAATGCGCTTTGCGGACGCCCGTTTCAGGGCATCGACCATGATGAGCTGTTCCATGATCCAGGTGTTGATCGGGGTGGTGTGGCTCTGGAGGACGAACGCATCGCACCCGCGCACCGACTCTTGGAACCGCACGAAGATCTCACCGTTCGCAAAGTCGTACGCCAGGGTCGGCGACAGCTGAATGCCGAGCCGCTCCGCCACCTCGCTTGCGAGTTCGGGATGAGACCGGCCAGCAAGGAGCACCAGCCGCTTCTGCGTTGGGACGACGAGCTTGGTCAACGGTCCTCCTGCGCCTTGTTCGGAACGTGAGATGCATGTGGTGAAGGAGTTTGCGCGGACGACGCTGCCGACTGGGCTGCAGCGGCCGACTGGGCAGAGGATGTTCCAGGCCGGCGCCGAAGCACCCAGTCGGCGATGTTGCGCTGCCGTGCTCGACCAACCGCCATCGCGCCGGGCGGCACATCATCAGTGATGACCGATCCGGCAGCCGTGTAGGCACCGTCCCCGATCGTCACCGGAGCGACGAGCATCGTGTCGCTGCCGATCCGCACGTGATCGCCAACCACGGTGCGATGTTTCTCGGCTCCGTCGTAATTGACGAACACCGTCGCAGCGCCGATGTTCGAGCCCGCTCCGATCTCGGCGTCGCCGACATACGACAGGTGGGGGACTTTCGAGCCCTCACCGACGGTGGAGTTCTTGATCTCGACGTAGGCGCCGGCCTTCGAGCCCTCGCCCAGCACAGTCCCTGGGCGCAGGTAGGTGAACGGCCCCACCGAGGCCCGGGCGCCGATGACCGCAAGCTCGGCCCACGTGTGAATGACGGACGCATCAGCACCCACCTCACACGAGGTCAGGGTCGTGCCCGGGCCGATACGTGCCCCGCCGGCGACAGAGGTTGGTCCGCGCAGTGTCGTGTTCGGCAGGACCGTCACGTCGGGCTCGATCTCAACATCGACATCGAGCCAGGTTGTTGCGGAGTCAAGGATCGCCACCCCATCGCGCATCCAACGGGCATTGATTCGATCGCGCATGATCGCCGCCGTCTGCGCGAGTTGGAGTCGGTCGTTGACCCCGAGGATCTCGGACTCGTCGCCGCAAAGTGAGGCTGCCACGCCCTCACCGTCTAATCGCAGCAGGCCGATGACATCGGTCAGGTACTCCTCGGACTGCGCGTTCTCGGTCGTGACGCGGCCGAGCATGGCCCGCAGGCCGTCGACCGAAAAGGCATACATGCCGGAGTTGACCTCGCTGATGTCGAGTTCACCCGGGCTCGCATCCTTGTGTTCGACGATTCGATTGACCGCGCCCTCGGCGTCGCGGACGACTCGGCCATAGCCGCTTGGGTCTGCAAGCCGAGCGGTGAGGACTGTCGCGGACGCGGACGACGATGCGTGATCGTTCATGAAGGAGACGAGGGTGGCCCCGGTGAGCAGAGGGGTATCGCCGGTGAGGATGACCACTGGCCCTGAGCCCAGATCAATGTTCTGGCCTGCGAGGGCGTCAAGGGCAACTCGCACCGCGTGCCCGGTGCCCCGCTGCTGCTCCTGCACGACCGTCATGGCCCAGGGGGCGATCTCACCCACTTGCTCGATGACGAGGTCGCGTCCGTGACCAACGACGACAACGAGGTGCAGGGGCTCAAGGGTGGATGCCGCCTCGATCACGTGACCGAGGAGGGAGCGTCCCGCCACCGAGTGCAGCACCTTCGGGGTTGCGGATCGCATGCGCTTGCCCTCGCCGGCAGCAAGGATGACGACGACGGATGGACGATTCACGGGCACTTGACACCTTCTCGGACCGTGGGCGGACGGACGAGCCTGCTAGACGCCGGAACTCTACCGCTGCCGTGATGCTCGCCCTTCAGCGCTCATTCACCCATCTGTTCACCCAACTGAAGGTGTGGGCGCCGGTACCGCTTTGGCGAGCCTCCGTTCGATCCGCTGGGCGCTCGGCCACTTGGCGTCGGTCACGAGGCCAGCCCGCTCCATGAGCCGGATCATCACCGCCGAGGTGTCCATCTGCCAGGGCAGGACCCCGTGGCGGGCGCTCGTCGGATCGGCATGGTGGTAGTTATGCCATGACTCCCCGCCGGAGATGGGTGCGAGCCACGCCACGTTCGCACTGCGATCGCGGGTGGCAAAGGGCCGCTTGCCCCAGACGTGGCAGACCGAGTTGATCGACCAGGTCATGTGATGGACAAGGGCAACCCGCACGAGGGTCACCCAGAAGAAGGCCTGCAGCGCGCCGGCCCAGCCATCAACCGCGTAACCGATTGCGGTCGGCACCACCATGCTGATGACTGCAATGACCGGCCACAGTTTCGAAATGCGGTCGATCGCCTTATCTGCGATGAGATCAGGCGCGTACTTTTGGGTGTCGGTGCCCGAGTAGGTGAACAGCCAGCCAACGTGCGCATGGGTGAAGCCGCGAATCAACCCCCGGGTGCCGGGGCCGTACTCCCATGGGGAGTGCGGGTCGCCATCGGCGTCGGAGAACTGGTGGTGCTTGCGGTGATCTGCGACCCAGTCGACGACCCTTCCCTCAACGGCGAGGCTTCCGGCGAGCGCTAGGAATGCGCGCATCTTGGGTCCGGCCTTGAAGGCATCGTGGGTGAAGAGGCGGTGGTAGCCGATGGTGATCCCATGGACTCCGACCGTGTAGATGACGACGAGCATCACGAGGTCCAGAACGCTCACCCAGCCGTTGACAAAGGCGATGGGCACGCCGATCACCACTGCGAGCATCGGAATGATGACGAACACCCCAAGGATTGTCTTGTCTAAGGGACCAGGCGCATGGGTTGCGAAGGACTCCGTGGTCGGGGTGGACAAGGTCGCCGTGCTTGTCTGATCGTTAATGATGTGGCCTTCCGCGCACGGTGATGGGGGGATGTCGATCGGGTTCGAAGCCCTCTGCCAAGAAGACTACGGCGATGCGGGGTCCCCCGCGACACCAACACGTGAATTCTTGGCACCAAGCTCCCGGGGGTGGGATCGAACCACCGTTGACGGATTCAAAGTCCGCTGTCCTGCCGCTAGACGACCCGGGAATGGGCGTTGTCCCGCGTGGGCTTTTTGCTTTCTGGCCTCTTTCGAGCCCCGGTTGCGCCCCGCGTATGCCCCGCCAGACCCCCAGAAGTGCCCTGTCGGGCGCCTCGACTGTCTGCCGCGCCCGCACATTGTTTCAGACCGTCTCGGGTCGTGTGCGCCGGGAGCACACCCCTCACCGCTACCGGTCCATTGGAGTCGGGCCGCGGTACTCCCAGGCCGCCGAGTCCCGCATCAGCCTTGTCGACAACATGGCGCATCTCCTCCCCCACCTCGCGTTGTCGAATGCACGCATCCATCCCAGACATGTCGGGCTCGCCCACTGTAGATCCTGCTTCCCGTAGTTCGGGTTGCTCGGCGTCAGGTGTATCCAGCGGTAGTGGGACCCGCGTGGGCACAGGACCTTGCAGTACTTGGGGGGGAGATCGAATATTCGTCAGCCGTTCCTTAAATGTGACCCCGGCTCGGCAACGTCGGGAAGGTTCGTCCGCAATGACGCGGAAGGTGCGAACCCCGCATGCGACAGGCGCGGCCGCGCTCGCTCAGCAGCCCGACTGCTCTCTACGCGCTCTCACCGTACGGAAGCGGGTCCCGACGTTGCCGAGCCCGCTGTGACCTCAGGAAGCGCTGATCATCAAGGGGTTTGCTGCCCAGGTTGCTTCCGTAGCACCCGTCGAGACCGCACTACCCAACGGCCATGGATGCCGCAGTGAGGACCTGGACCACCAGAACTCCGACGGTTACGATCACGCCGATCACCACCGCCGCCGTGGCCAGACCCGAGCCATCCGCACCCGCCGACCTCGATGCTGCGCGGGCCCTCCTACCCAAGCGGATGACCACGACTGGCAAAGCCAATGCGAGGAGCCCGACCAAACCCACGAAGACAAACGCCAGGGCCTTGATCCAGACTGGGTTGGCTGGCTCGTAGGCGATCATCCCGGCACCGAACAAAGCGGTGAACTCGATGAAGACCAAGATCGGGCAAAGGATCAGGCTGACCACGGCAAGCACGAAGGCCGTCGCAGGCTTCTTCATGACGTGAACATCGGGGTGACTATCACGAAACAAGCGTAGTGCGTGCGCCCCCTGGCATAGCCGGAAATGCGACAAGGACGCCTAGGCGGTGCCCCGATCTCGTCGTGGTGCCTGATCGCGGCGGTCAACGCCAGGGCGCGTTCACCGGCGCGCAGTGCTTCACCCCTGCGGGTCGGGCGCAGCAACTCGATGCCGATCTGGTTCAGATCGGCCTCGAACTCGGCACCGCTGTCGAAATTCCTCAATCATTCGGTCATCACCTGAGCCGCGAACATGAAGATCTTCTTCACCCGGTCACGGGCCCATGAAGAAAACGATCAGCTCGCATCTGGGACTGAGACAGGGCGGCAGGTGATCGCGTCTCGGGCCGCTGATGAGTTGAGGATGGCAACCCCATCGCCGCTGCGCTAGACGATGTGGGCGCCCCAGGCCGAATCCACCGATGGGTGACGTTCTGCGGCTCTGATTGTCGTTTTGGGAATAGTCGCGTTGGTGGGCGTGGTGCTGTTCGTGGGGGAGTCCGACCAAGTCCACGCATCGATCAACCCCAAGTCGGGTTCGCGCTCAACCCCACCCTTGCCGGTCAGGGCAGGGGGACGACGGTCGCGCCAAGGTCCACAGGGATCTGGTCAACGACGTCACGCCCGGGGCTTGCGACGAGCCAAGGCGCTCCGGTTCCGCCGAGCGCCTGTTCGTAGCGGTCAAGAACGTCCAGACCGGACAGGTCGCCGTGCTCGATCTGGGAGATCCGGCCGGTGCTCACGACCATCACGTCGGCAACCTGCCGCTGGGTCAGTCCCTTTCGCCGGCGCACCTCCGCCAAGCTGTGGGCGCGCACATACTCGTCACGCAACCGCTCGGCCCGCGGAATCGCGGTGCGATACCACCGGGTCCCGTTGCCGGACTTGTCACCGCCGACCAACAGGATCGCGCTGCGCCACGGATCGTCCTCGTCCGTCAGGAACAGGTCCCACGCCACCGCACACCCCCCAGCCAGAGTTTGGCATCCACTAAACATCTGCCGGCCAGGTTGACCGCGGATGCGGACGGGATCAACGCCGTCCATCACGCCGACGGAGTGCAAAATCCGATCCGGGGGTGCCGCGGCCACCGGCAACTGCGAGGGTCACCGCCGGCCAAGCGCATGGTGATATGTCAACCTCCGTGGCTATGCTCGATATATGTGACGGGGAGGGAGGGCGCGAAGGATGTGAACACATACGACCCTCACGACCTCAGCCGCTTCGAACAGGCTCTGTCGAACCAGTACCAGATGGCGCTCTCAGAGATCCGCGGCGGCCACAAGCGGTCTCACTGGATATGGTTCACTTTCCCGCAGTTCGACGGGCTTGGGTTCAGCGCCACGTCACGCTGGTACGCGATCAAGAGCGTCGACGAGGCCGAGGCATACCTCCAGCATCCGGTTCTCGGACCGCGGCTGGTGGAATGCTGCCAGGCAGCGATCGACGTCAATGGTCACTCCGCATTCGAGATCTTCGGGGCACCTGATGACATGAAGCTCCGCTCATGCGCAACGCTTTTCGCGCACGTGTCGGCGCCGGGCTCCGTGTTCGAGATCCTGCTCGACACGTTCTTCGACGGCGAGCCGGACCAGGCGACACTTCAGCTCATCGACGCTCACTGACACCCCTGGGAAACGATCCGGCAGGGGGCCAGGGCACAGGCGCGTGAGCGTCGGCTCGAACGGCCTTGGCGTGTACGCCCCTATCGACGGCCTGCCCGAACCGCTTCGACTATGTCAGCGGGCACGAGTTGCTCCTGCGCCCTCTGCGACCGCAGGTAGTCGTAGTGCATGGCCGTGGTCGCAAGGCCCGGCCGGGCATAGGCATTTGGCATGAACCGCGCATGCGTCACCGCCGGATCGTCGCCGCCCCGGACGGTCCACGCGCCCCACGAGGGGAAGCCGACGCTATCGTCCATCTCTGCCAGGTTCAGGTCGTTCGCCACTTCGCCAGCGTCTTTGCCCGTCATCCCGGCCGGGAGCTGGAGCAGGCTCAGCAGGCCCTGCCCGTACTCGGGATGCGCGACCGTGAGCATCTGAGCCATCACGGTTCTCCCCGCTGGCTCGCGGCCCATTCCGACAGCGACGACTGCAGGCAAGCTGCTCGTGAACGGGAACTCGACGGTCACCCCCGACTTATCGCCCAGCGACAGCATGCCGAGGGCGCCCATGGCGTCCGGGAGCGCTGCCAACTCAGCTCCGATCCAGGCATTGGCCTCGGCGCCTCGAGGGATGACCTCCATGTCGGTCGTGCCGATGAGCTCGTCGTAGTCGGTCCGCATTCCCGAGATGGGATGAGGTCTAGGCAGAGCCTTTCCGTCGAGGATCTCCGCGAGCCCTCCTTGGTCCACCAGGGCGAGCGCCTCGGTGTACATCAGCAGGAGGAAGCCGGCGAGGAGCCGGTCGATGGAACCGCTCGAAGGATGGGCGTAGTGAGTGATGAATGCGACGACCCGGCGTTGCCCGGGGATCCACGCAAGGGCTCCGACGCTGGCCTTCATGTTCCGAAGCGCAATCCATCCCAGGACGGTGTCGCCGCTCGCCTCGACATCGCCCAGGAGGTCCACCACCGCCGTCACCTTGACCGTCGGGTCGCCGAAGCACGCCATCGGCTCGGAGACGTCGACGCGCACCGGCACCGGACCGCCCCACCACTCGAGCCTGCGGCCCTGCCGAACCATCCACTTTCCGTCCATCATGAGATCGCGCTGAAGCCCGTCGAGGATGGCCGGACCCCGGTCCTCCCCGCCCACCCGGATGGCCTCTTCCAGCTCGGCCCAGGGCCGGGGAGGAGTGATCGCCTCGAGGAGCAATTCATCGTCATCCACGCCGGCGGCCACCCCGTCCCAATCATCGGAATTGTCCGACTTCGATTCCACAGGCCTCGCCTCCTCGGGCTCGACGTCGGCGCGGGGACTTCCGAGGAGCCAGAACTGCTCCACGACGACCTTGCGCAGCGTGGAGGTGTTGCGGACCGAGCGGAGGTAGAGGTCCTCCCCTCCCTCTGTCCGCACGTCAATGGAGCCATCCCCGAGCCCGTGGTCGGGCAACTGCTCGACGACACGAGCCCGCGACCCGGCGTCGTGGGCGAGCCAGGCGTCACGCAGGGTCGGCCACGTGTCGCCGACAAACTGCTCCTTCGGCCGAGCGCCATAGCGACGCGCAAGCTCGGCCCGGACATCACCGCCGCGAAGCCCCAAGGCTGCACCGACGCTCTCGACGATGCCGTTCGGCACGACTTCCCACTGGAATGTGTAACGCGGCATGGCTCCCCCGACCTCAGACTGACACCGCACCCACACCTGTGCCGGAACGACACGGGTGCCGTTAACGATCATCGCGCTTGCACTTCAACGCTATCGCGCCTTCACCGCCGATGTGCGAGCTTGCGCCTACAAGATCTGCGCAGCCGCAGAGCTGAAAGCCAACGACACCCGGCGTGATCGGGAGCGCCGCCGCGCCTGAGGGAGCCCCCGCGGGGAATGACATCGCCTTGGCGCACGTTGGGTGTAGAGCCACCGATTGATGCCCGCCCTGAGTCAATCTGCACGCAAGGCCACGTGAACCCAGTTCGCGGATGACCCTGACTCGGTCTCCGGCGAGGATGTGCACCGGCAAGATCCGCCGTCACGCCATCGAAGGGGACGACGGCACGTTTCATCGGGGGGATGCGTCCGGACCGCCGTTTTGTCAAGCCTACGGCGCAGGCAGTGTCCGACGTCGGCGATTCCGGCAGGGACCCGGGCTCGGTCAAGTGCCGATGGCGATCAGGTGGACGGAAACGACCCGAACACTGACGGGTGCCTCCTTTGCCCACTCCCGCCACCCCGCCAGGCAGTCATCGCACAACTTTCCCTCCCAACGAGGATTCGCTGCATCGAGCGCCGACACCTCGCGCTCGACATACCAATGCGGAGTGCCCTCGAGCGGGTGGCTGTCGAAGCCCACCGAACTCTGGCACTCGCCCGACTCGTAGGAGCCGTGGAGGTCTCCAACCCAGGGACCGTCCTCGCCGATCAGGCGAGTCGCCGGGTCAAGAGCGGGAGCCGCCGTTGTCTGCGGGTTGGCCACTGCCTGATTCCTTCCGATGGTTGATGGGCCGACGAGCAGGCCGCTACCGATCGGCGTCCAAGATGTTGAACAGCCGGGCTCACGTCGACCAGCACGTGACTCAAACATTCATGAGGTGCCCAAATCAGTCCTGCGGATGGAACACACAACTCTGCCACGACCCGCTACACGATTCTTGCGACCAGAGCTCCCGCAGCTAACGACCTGGCCAATCGACAGCCCCGGCTTCGGAAGTCGACTCAGCTCCCACCCGCAAATAGAACACACGGCTCGGCCCTGAGCAGGTACGCGATTCTTGCTACCGCAACTGGTGCACCCAACAACCTGATCGACCGGCGCCTCGGGACTCATCATCCTATCCGAGCGCATTCGCAGTTCCCATGCTCGATTCAGTTGCCGGACCTGACTTCTGTAGAGCAAGAACTCGACGAGTCGGAGACAGATCAAGACCAGAATCAGTCCGATCGCCAGCACGAACGGCCAGTCAGCTTTGAGGAAGTCACTCAGCAGCAGCCCACCGCCGAGCACCAAGACCCCGAAGAGGATCCCTCCGCAAGTCACGGCTGGCTCTTGGACGCACTGGCATCGTCATCCACGGGGGGCTGCATGGTGGCGTCGACCAATGGCTCCACTGCGGCCATTCGCACAGGCGGCTGCCGGCTCGTTTACCTGCCACAACGAACGTGTATTCCCATAGACGCTCCTCCACGTCGTTCACGGTGCAAGAGGTGACTCACGCCAGCCCTCTCGATACGTCAGAAGGAGCGAGATTGCCGGGCAGTAAGGCGCCGCCCTTCACGTTGCTTCGCGTTTCGACCTTAGCCGTTCCTTCTCGTCGCAACTGTCCTACCAGACGACCTCCTTCCGATCCAGCACCCAGTCACAGGTGAAGATCGCCAGGAGCGCGGCCGCCCGGGTGGCGTTCGCCGGCTTCAGTGACATGGCGAGATCCTTGACTGCGTCTTGCTGTCGTTCGGTCAACAGCCGCAGCGGAACCGCTTGCTCGCCGATGTAGCAATCGCTGAGCCGCGCGTCGCACAAGGACCGAACGCGCACGTGTCCGTTGTCCTCTGGCCCGACCCACACCACTCGCATCGGGCACCACACATTGACCTCATTGTCGAAGGACACCTCTCCGACGTAGAAGACGGTGTCACCGATGCGCGGCGCACTCTCGGTCTCCAAGAGGGGGATGCTCGTGTCGTCGAATTCGTAGTCCCCCTCTGGGTCCCCGGTCACCAAGGAGGCGGCCGAGCTCGTGGTGTCGTACGAACGCACGAGCACCCGCCCTCCGGGCAGGTTCAAGACCGTGCCGACTTCGTCATCAGGTGCCGGGCGCCGCAGGCCCATGTCGCTCCACGTCATGGGTGGGTGTTTTACGCTCAGCTCCGCTCCTCCTCTTCTGTATGGATTCCCCATTGCATGGAATTCCCCATTCACGGGGATGCCAAGCCATGCGTTGCCTGACTTCGATGGCGCCCCGCGAGTTGGGGAACTTCCAATCCGGGCCACCCAGCCGCACGCTCAGTGCAAGAAGCACTGCTCATCGTCGGGGTTTTCGAAGTGAATTTAGTGCCCCGGTACTGCTACCACGTCTGAATTAACTCCCCCATGACGCGATGCTAAGGGTCGAGTCCGCGGAGGTGCTGAACGAGTTCTGCCCCGTGTTGAGCGCGGCGCCCTGACGTCGCGGCGGGCGGCCCGCCCGGCCCTGCTTCCCGTAGACCTCCCAACCGGCTCCGTATCGAGCTACGGATGCGTGCCGACCTGCTCGATCTTCGCAAGCCTCCCCGTCTTGCCTCCAGGGCTGACTCAAGCCCGGGCAGCATGCCTCGCGCGCGATCGACCTTGAGCATGCCCGGTACGCCTACGAGGGAAGGTCCAGTGCACTCCATACAGCCGTCATCCGGTCGTTGCGTCGCCCGACAAACTCCAGGGCATTGTCCAGATAGCGGTCGTACTCCGTCTCCGTTGTTGGGAACGGCCTGCGAGTGGTGAAGTCGTACTCAGGAATGTCGCCCTCCATCAGGAACACGACGCGTTCGCCATCATCGGAGACAAGGTCCCTCAGCAGCCAGAAGTCGACAAACTCATCGAATCCATCGAACAGGTCGAAGAACTGCTCGTAACGGACGAATGTCGGTCCGAGCGGATTGCGCTCCTGGTCTCGGACCTTCGCGTAGAAGAGGCGGATGCACTCGCCGGTCAGGTCCAATCGGTCCGCGATGCGGAGGCGTTCCGCCCCGAATCCTCGGGCCTGATTGATCGAACCGCCGTTGACCTCCCAACCCGGCCACAACATCGTGCCGCCCATGCCGTCGAGGATCGGATTGGCCTGCAGAATTCGACCCATCAATCCCGAGTCTTGACGCAACTCCTCGGTCTCCCGCCAGCGCCACCAGGTGGCCATCGTCCGGTCGCTGGACAGATAGAGCCCGGAACCCTTGCCGAAGAAGTCCTGATCCAAGGCCGTGTCCATCAGGCCGGTGCCTCGCGGCTTCAACACGAGGCAAGGTCCACCAGGTTGGCCACTTAACGGGCGCCTGCTCCACAGATGCTGGTGGTAGTGACGCATTCGCAAACTCTTAACGTGGGGTCACCTTCGTAGCCAACCTCAGGGTCCAATCGCCAGTCATACGCTGGCACGAACGTGTGGTCGTCCGTGACGCATTCGGGTGCGCGCACGATCGGCTTGCTGGCGTCAGACATGTTTCCCCCAAGTCATGCTTCAAGTAACGGAACAATATGCCCATCAAGACGGGATGCGCGGAGTATTTCTCGGCAACTCGATCATGAGGCCAAATTGGGTTCTATTCCTCCATTCCCCCAATCCGCGACCGCGGGCGGCGATAAGCGCGTGAACGGCTGCGGCGGCCAAAAACCATACCTCAGTGTGTGGCTTGGCGGACCGCGTCCGTGGCGTCCGAAGCGAAGGGAACTTTTTGTGAGCGGCGCGTTAATGCCCGTCTCGCGCAAGTTGTGGCCCGGTTGCCATTCACTCGGGCATTACGCCTTCCCGCTGGCGCGGTGGGTGGGCTTGCTCGAGGAACCATGCGAGTGCCTCGATGACCTTGCCGCGGGCCTCATCGTCGGCGAGCACGGCCAGGGGGATGCCGGGGCGCAGCGCGATCTTCGCCGGGGAGAGGTCGACGCCTTGCGCTGCGTTGAGTCGCGTGAGGAATTCCAGTCGCAGGCTGTCGTCGTCGAACGGGGGTCGGGTCGACATGTACTCGAACACGACTTCCAGCTTGCCTGCCGGGTGGATCGTCACGGGCCACAGCGAGCCGGCCGGATCATCGGAATCGCGCGCAATCAGGAAGCAGGAGGTCTGCTGGGCGCTGCCGAAGTGGACGGTGCCCCCGAGGTCTGCCCAGGCGCGAAGGACCTCCTTGACCGCATCGGCGACGGCGGGCTCCTGCGCTGCATCGAGCTGGGCCATGAAGCTGTCGAGCCGGCCGCCGGAACCGGCTGACGCGCCAGCGAGAGTGCCGGCGATGTCGCCGACCTCGGGACTGAGGCCGCTGAGGGTGGCGAGGTCTGCTGCGGTCATCCGCTGGTCCACGCTGGCGCGGTCGTTCTCGTCGAACATGACCCCTTCGGCCTCGAGCACGGCCCGTGGCGACTCGGTGCGGGCCGGGTCGGTCCAGCGGAAGGAGGGCGAGATCGTGCCCGACGACTGCAGGACCCGATGGGCGTTGGGCGTCTCGTGGGTCGCGAGCCGCTGGCCGAGGGGCACCTGATGGGTTCCGATCACGGCAGCGACGTCGCCGTAGGAAGCCCACGTGCCCGCCGGGAGCTCGGCCAGGACCAGGCTTAGCCGGGACCAGACCTCCTTCTCCGGCTGCCACTTCTTGTCCGGGTCAGGGCCCGGCCACAGGGTGATCGCCAGCTCCGCCAGCATGCGCCCGCGGTCCCGGATCGCCTCCAGGGTCCATTCGTCATTCGCTGCGATTGCCATGTTGAGGTGCAGGCCGCTCGTCGCCAGCTTGGTCTTCTTCCACGACCAGGGGTTGTTGCTGAGCTCGCTGTTGTAGCCCGTGAGGGTCAGGTTGCCAAGCGTGTGGACGGCCGCGGCGTGCGCGGTCGCGAAATCCTCGTCCTCAGGCAGCCCCGGCTCGATCAGGTCCTGCCATTCCTGGGTGGGCGTCTGCGGCATCACGTGCTCAATCGTCAGGGGCGCCGGGTCGACCGGCTCCTTGCTCCTGAACGACTCCTCGAGCCACAGCAGGATGAGCTTCTGCTGCGCCTTGCGGCCCGAGTAGTAGAGGGGAACGGTGTCCGCCGCGTCCCGGATCTGCTCGTCCGTGGCCCAGTACCTTCGGCCCGCGGACAGGTAGGCGCGCAGCGCGGCATCGACCGGGGTCTTGCCCTGCAGGTCGATGACCGCGCGCAGCAGGACTCGGTTGAGTCCTGCCGTCGCCTTGTACGACAGGACGCGACGGACGATATAGCTCTCGACGCTCAGCATCGCGCTGGCCAGCTCGGCGCTGGTGGCCTCGCCGCGATCGCGCCGGTCCAGCAGGTGGACGAGGAGCGGCACCACCGTGGTGGTGTCCCAGTCCCGCAGCCGCTGGAGCCTCGCCCGGACAGCGGCGTCGGGTTCCTGCTCGGGGTTGAGCGCGACGTGGAGCAGCCTGCCCAGCCTTGCGATCCGCTGGAGCTCAGCGACGATGCCGTCCTCGTCCGGAATGAGGTCCATGCGCGCCTGCTGCCGCGCGTACGTGTCGGACTGCGTGACCGTGTCGTCCCTTTGGACGAGATCGAGCCAGAACAGCTGCTCGAGCTCCTCCGATGCCAGCATGCTCTGCAAGGGGAGCCACACCTGCTGATACATGTCCTCCCCGCGGGACGGCATGCGCATGAATAGGTAGTTGCGCACGAGGTCGCCCTGGGTGAGCCGCAGCCCGGTGTTGTTCAGCGACTCGAAGATCCGGTGGACGTTGTCGCCTGCCTGGGCGGTGATCGACACCAGGGTCAGCCCCCGCGTGACGGCCTCCTCCAGCCGCTCGATGTCGAGCTCGTCTTCGGGGTCGTCAACGGATGCCACCTGCGAGGCGAAGAACCGGTAGGACGCCCCGACCGAGTCCGCCCCGCCCTTCGCCGCGGTCCCGCGTATGCACGCGTCGTACGACTCCCGGTCGGCCTGGGTGGGCAGCACCTTCGTCTGCTGCTCTCCGTACCGATTGATGAGGTACTCGTCGTTGATGCGCTCCCGGTGGTCGCCGCCCTCGCTCTCGTGGCGATGATCGCGGAGCGCTGCAAGGAGCAGCGTCAATGTCGTGAGCCGCTACTGGCCGTCGACGACGAGGTAGGACTGAACGCCGACCGGGCCGTTGAGCGGAGACGGCGCCAGGACCACCGAGCCCATGAAGTGCGTTGCCTCGGGGTGCTCTAGGCGGGTCTCCGCAAGTTTGACGACGTCGTCCCACAGGCGCTGCAGCTGCTCCTTTCGCCAGGAGTAGGTGCGCTGGTACAGCGGCACACGGTACTGCCGCTTGCCCTCGAGCAGGCCCTCGAGGTGCGTCTCCTTGGCAGCGACCATTGCTATCTCCCTCTCATGATGAGCCACTCGGCAGGACGACGGTGATGAACCCGGTGGCGTAGAAGTCGCAGTCGAGGACCTCAATCTCCCAGCTTGACGGTACGCCTGCAGCGGCTGCGGACTCGGTGGCCATCGCGACCGGGATCGTCTGGCCGTTCTGGATGCACGTCCCCTCTGTATAGCCCTTCCATGCCCCGCCTGCCGGTGGCGAGTAGGTGGCGCTCGCTAGGCGAAGTGGGCGCCCGCTGCTGTTCGTCACCGCCGCCGTCATGTTCACGGAACCCGTGTTCGTTCGGTAGACCCACGAGGGGGTGATCGTGATGCCATAGCCCGAGGCCGGGATGCTCGCCGCGAACAGCCTCGCGTCCAAGGGTCCGACGGTCGTGCTCCATGACTGAACCTTCCCGTACGGGTCGTATTGCATCGTGTAGGCGGTCGCGGCGCCGCTGCCAGCCGCGACCACCGTCGCGACCTGCGCGGGCAGTGCGCCCGCCCCGGTAAAGGCGATCGCCCCCGGCGCCAGGGTGGGAATCACCAGGCCCTTCGATTCGTACGTTGCCCAGTTCCCCGACGAGGTGGCCTTGGAGAAGTACGACAGGTAGTTGAACGCCGGCGAACCCGGCACTGCCGCAGACTGGGCGGCCAGAATGATTGCCGGATCCCGGGTGGCCGTGGCATTGAAGATCACCGTGGCATTCGCGCGCTGAACGGGCGCCAACGCCACGAGGCAGATCGACCCGGTTTTCGCCCGGTCGAGCACTGAGTTCTTCGCATAGATCGCCTTGCTCACCTGTGGAGGGGCGAAGCCTCGGGCAGCGGCTGATGCCGCCGCCGCGGCCGTTGACGCCACTCCGAAGGGGGATGCGGACTTGAGCGTCATGCAATTGGCCCTCTGCTTCGCAGGGGTCACCCCGTGGGCGGCAGGTGCCGCGAGGCTCACTGCAAGGATCGCAGGCAGCAGGAACACGAAGTAGCGTCTCATTAGTACCCCCGTTTATTGCGGCGTTGCCGCCGATAGATCCATCAAAGCGCAGGGGTCCGACAATCGTTCCGTTCATGCGAGTTGCCTGTCAGCGCTGCGCCGATAATCACGCCCGGCCATGTCGCCCTGCACGGCAGATGGATACCCTTCCAATGACATCGATCCCGCCACCACGGCCGGGATTTGGGACGGGGGCGAACATGTCGGATGGCGACACCTCAATGCTCGATGAGATCGACCCACGGGCCATGGTGCCTCCGGCCGAAGACGGGCCCTTTGCCGCTGCGATCGCCGACGTGCCCGACGATGACTCCCTCGCAATGGTGCAGGCGATGACCCTGGCGAGCCGATCGGAAACGGCGCCCTTCGGGAACTCCTTGCATGGGGGCACGTCAATCGATACGCCCGTGTTCGTGACTCGCTCATCGCCGCCGGAATCGTCAAGCGCATCCTCGGCGGATACGGCGGCAGGCTGGTTCTCCTCATCGACGACCCAGCCGAGCTCGCGACGCGCGGCGAGTTGGGGGTAGGCCGTGAACGCGCCCTCTACCGGGCAATTGGGATGCAGGTTCGTGATCTTCTGCTGTTCGACGTCCTGCAGGCCGAACTAGACGACGATGACCGAGTTCCCACGTATCGAACGGCCGATCAAGGCTCGAAGTCAACTCGCGGCAGGTTCACGCGACCTGATCTGACCCCCATCGAAACCAGTAGTTACCCCTCCCTGGGCACCTGGCGCGACGTGCACACGTTCGAAATCAAGGCGTACTGGGACCCCGGGCGCGATTCCCTCTATGAGGCTGCGGCTCAGGCTGCACTTCAGCAGTGCACGCACTCATGGCTGATCGTGTACGCACCCAACGAGGGCACGTCCCTGCTGCCGGGGGAACGAGCCAAAGTCGAGGCCTGCTTGCAGCTTCTCCCCGAGCTACGAGCGGAAGCGGCAAAGATGGGCCTCGGCCTAGCGATTTGCCACTCACTGGCCACGGGAGCCAGGCTCACAGTCGACGGCGAGGGCTCACCCGGGGTCCACCCGCGCCGTCATATTGTGGATCCCACGAGGTTGAATGAGTTGCTCGCCTCACTTGAAGACCTGTAAGCGGCCGAATCCAGACCACTGCGCTGGTCGTAATAGGGACCACACGGGATGTTGCCGAAGAAAAGCGAAAAGACGCCTGCGATGCCCGAATTACCGATGGCTTGTTACTCGCGCTTGAGCCTGTACCGACTCCAGGTCATGTCCGGCGTCGCATGATGGAGCCTGTGCTGCGGCCAGATGGTCCCGTCGCTACGGCAGCTGGGCGGCGGCCCACCATCAAATCAGCGCAGTGTCGGGAGTCAGCCTTCGCACGCCACGCAGTCAGCGCCGTTAGCGATGGAGCAGGCCTCTGCGGTGCTCCAGTCGTCCCATGACAAATTATCGATTGCATCTGTGGCGAACGCCGTCTCTTCCATTTTTCTACCTTTCTCTCTCTTAAGTGTTTCATTGCCTCTAGGGAGCCTTAGTTTTGGCTGCTTGCTTGGACACCGGCGCGGGAGCGCAAGTAGTAAAGGCTCTTTATGTTGGGGTCGAGTAATGCCTTCTTGTGAACCTTGCTGATGTACTGAGGCGTTGCGTCTGCTTGGAAGAACAGGTTGAGCGACTGCGATTGGTCGATGAAGGGCTGGCGATCGGAGGCACGATCAATCAGGATCTCCTGGTCGATCTCGTAGCCGGTCTTGAAGACGTCCTTCTCATGCGCATCAAGCCACTTGACGTGCGCGACAGAGCCGCCGTTGTTGGTGATGTCTTCGATGTTGGTCTGGTTGTAGACCCCTCGCTCCTTCATGATCTCGACGAGATTCTGATTGGCGCGCGGCATCTCACCCGCTGACGTCGTCTGGTTCCAGACGTTGGCCACATACGGCTCGATGCCTTGGCTGGTGCCACCGACGATGACCGCTGTGCTCATGGTCGGCGCGATGGCCATGAGGTGGGAGTTCCGTCGGCCAACACACCATTCGGGAACCCCTGCCACCTCGGCCATCCACACCGACGCTGCCTTTGCGCGTGTCGAGATATATTCGAAGATCTCGACATTGAGTGCTGCGGCCTTGTCGGACTCGAACGGGATGCGCAGCTTCTGCAGGTAGTCGTGATAGCCAAGCACCCCAAGACCGAGGCTTCGGGCCTTCTCCGTGTATCGCACGGCTCGCTCAAGTCCGCGAATGTTGCGGGCCTTGCGGAGGAAGACCTCGGCCACCGCATCGAGGAAAACCGTTGCCACATATGCGGTGTCGCGGTCCTTCCACTCGTCATAGGTCGACAGATTGAGCGACGACAGCACGCAGGTATAGGAGTGATCAGGATCGCTGAACAACGTGATCTCGGAACACAGGTTGGAAGCCTTGTTCTTGAGCCCGTGAGCCTTGAATGACTCGGTCTGCGCCGCGTTGACGGTGTCGACCTTCCAGATATATCCCTTACCCAGCACAACTCGGATCTTCAGGACGCGCTGGTAGCGCTCCAGAGCGTCCTTGTCGCCAGCGAGCATCCGGTCAATGAACTCACGGGGGAAGATCCAGCCGATGTTCTTGTTAGCCGGCTCACGGAAGATGAGATCTGCCAACTCGTAGAAGTCGGCGTGGTCAACGGGCAGGTAGCCGGCCCACGATCCACGCCGGGTTGCTCCCTGGCTGATCTGGTTCGTCATCTCGACGAAGTTGCAGAAGACCGGAACCACGCCATTGGCCTTGCCGTTGTCGCCGAACTCGGCCCCGCGGGGCCGAATGTCGCCGAGGTAGGCAGAGGTGCCGAAGCCGTTCTGCGACATGATCGCGGCTTCCTTGAGGGTCTCGTAGAAGCCCCATACGGAATCCTCAATGTACGAGCCCTCGCAGGAGACCGGCAGCCCTCTGTCGGTTCCAAGGTTGGCCAGCACCGGGGTTGAGGGTGAGAGCCAGCCGTTCCAGATGGCCTCGAAGAAGTGGTCGGACCACGAGGTGCCATCGGCCCGGGGGTACAGTTCGCCGGCCACGGCACCGGCCGTGCCCGCGATCGTCTCGTAACGGTCGCGAACCGTGTTGCCCGCCACGGTGTACTTCGCCTTGAACATGGCGTAACCGGCCGTGGTCATGAAACCCGGAACCACGCCTTCAGCCTGAAGAGCCTTGCGCTCTGCGGAGAGGTTTTCCCAGTTGCTGTCAGCCATCAGAAATCAAACTCCGTCTCACCGATATTGCGGTTGTACTCGTTGCCGGTGACTTGGAAGAAGTCGTGGAATTGGGTGCCGTTGACCCCGTTGTAGAACCACTCGGCGATGGGGTTTTCCTCAATGACAAAGAGAGGCTGCATGCGCATGTTCTCCAGCGTCATGTTCACCCGTGACTGCACGAAGGTCTCGAGATCGGCCTGCTCGATACCGGGAATCGGGCCTTCGGCGAACAACATCTCAACGATGCGCGCCTCGTGCTCGTAGATGTTCTGGGCAACTTGCTGCACGCGGGCGAAGAGGTCATCGCGCTCAGCCTCAAACTTGTCGACTGAAACGGTGGCCCGGTACTCGTCCATCGTGGTGTTGAACAGCCAAGCGCTGCCAGTGGCATGCAGATTCTCGTCGCGTGCTGAGAAGTTGATACCGCTGATAACGTTCTGCAGGAGATTCTTGCCGCCAGATTGGAAGTGCTTGAGGAAGGCGAAGTTCGAGTAGAGAACGCAGTTCTCCATGAGCGTGAAGACGCTCAACACATAGAGCAAGTCATCCTCTTCGAGTGCCTCCCATACGAAACGAATCCGTTGGGACAGAATAGGATCGTTCTTGTAGGAGTCGTAGAACTCTTGGGTGTCGATCATCAGTGCCTGATTGAGTTTCGCGTAGAACGGCGCATGCATGTTTAGCTCGGCGAACGCGAACGCGTTGGCCATCATCTGCGTCTCGGGACGGGGGAATGAGCGGAAGATGCGGTCGCCCCAGACCTCGCCACCGAGGATCAACTCATAGATGGTGAAGAGCTTGAGGGTGGTCTTGACTGCGGTCTGCTCGGCAGCCGTCATGTTGACGAGGAAGTCCTGCTTGTCGTTCTCGACCGGGATCTCCTCAGCGGTCCAGAAGATGCTGCGCTGCTTCTTGGCGAGTTCCTCGGCCATCGGGTAGTCGAAGACATACGCGAAGTTTGCCGTGCGAATGGGTAGTCCGATTGTGTCGATCATGTCGTCGTGTCTCGCCTTCTACAGAGCCCCGTGGAACAGAGTGCATCTGCAATTCGAAGGCGCGCGAGGATGTCACGACCGCAGCGCTCGTAACGCAACGCAATGTCGCTCGATCCTGTGACCGTCCCTCGAGGTCGCGGACCCCACCTCTCGGTGGGCACTGGCAGGTCTTCGGACTCGTGGGCGCTGGATCACTGAGGCGATCCGTCCTACTGTCCGTCGCTTCCCAGGACCAAAACTGAAGTCCCAGTGCTCCCTGTTTGACCAGGTGACGGAGGTCGTTCCCACTTACCGCTGCGGGGCAGACCCGGATTCTCACCGGATTCCCTTTTACATCGGCGTTCCTTCCGAACCGCCGAATCAGTAGCAATCCACACTATAGCGGGGACTTACATCGGTGTCACTACTACATGTAGGGGTGAGTCGCGGCTCGGCAGGATTCGCAGGAAAGTGCAATGGGCGAGCCGGTAGAGACACCCGGCTCAATCTCAATCGCCACCCCGTCCATTCAGTGCGACGCTTTCGCCGCCGACTGACTTTGTTTGGCTCACGCGCGGAGTTGACTTCGGATGTGCCAGGTGGTCAAACGTTGGAAGAGAAGGACTTCACCACGGCGCACCCAAGCACGTCAGGTCTGGACAACCTTGCCACCATGGCGTTGGGGGACTTGATGCAGTGGCCGGTATCGCGACGGGCAGCATCCACGTAATGATTGACGCAATGCTCATCGCACCCGGCTTCCATCCTCAGATGCGCATCTCATGCTGACGCACAACCGCTGCAAGAAGTGTGTTTGGGTAAAAGACGGGACTTGAAGAAGCTCAAATGCTCAAGGTCGAACTCAAGTTCACTCAAGAATGGTAGTCATACTCAGCGGTCTTCAGTCGCGCCCGCCGATGCTCAATACGCGACCAGAGCGGGAGTAGTGTGGGGTGGTGCGCATAGTCAGCCTGTTGCCCTCGACGACAGAAATCATCTTTGACCTTGGGCTGGCGGATCAATTGGTAGGCGTTACATTTGAATGTAATTACCCAAAAGAAGCCAGTGTGGGTCGTGAGATTGTCGTTGACGGAATGGATACCAAGCACCTCACTCCATTAGAGATAGACGAATTAGTACGTGAGCGCATGGCGGATGGGGGCGGCCTATATTTCTTGGACGAAGCCGCCCTATCGCGATGCAATCCCGACCTCATTTTGAGTCAAGATCTTTGCAGGGTGTGCGCGGTGCCGAGCGGCAACGTTGACGAGGCGTTGGACCGCTTGAATTGTCACGCAACGGTTGTGCAAATCGATCCGCAGAATCTTCTTGACGTGATTCACTCAGTTCAAACAGTGGCCGATGCGGCTGGCGTTCCTTCCCAAGGTCGTGAACTTGTCGCCTCGTTGCTCGCCCAACTTGGGGCACTGGACGAACGAGTGATGGTGCACCTTGGCGAACGCGAACGGCCCAAAGTTTTTGTCTTGGAGTGGGTGGACCCACCGTTTCAGAGTGGCCACTGGGTCCCTGACATTGTCTACGCCGGTGGTGGCAACCCCGTGCTGGGACTATCCGGTCAGCGTTCCGTGGAAATCGGTTGGGAATCAATCACGGCGATAAATCCCGACCACATTATTGTCTCGCCCTGCGGTTTTGATCTAGATGGCGCCAGCGCTCAAGCATTGGCCGTTATGGACAAATTTCCGGTGGACGCTGTCATATGGGCTATCGACGCGGACGCGGTGATCGTTCGACCAGGGCCACGGCTTGTGAAGGGTGCAGAAGCGATTGCGGCGGCATTATTCGGGCACGAGGTAGCCGGCCTTGACGAGTTTCCAGACCGGGTAATACGCCGTCTGCGGTAACCAAATGTTCGTGACGTAGACCTCTCGAACATCACTGCCGTTGCAATAATCGACCGGCGCCCAGGGCTGGGCAATTCGCCAATTAACGTGCGTGACTCGGGGCCTCACGGGTGGTGCAGTGCTGTTAAACCAACCATTTCGGCGGGTTTTTGATTTTCCGGGGTGAGCCTGTTTGGGCGTGGCTGTTCGCCCCGTGGGCCTCGGCGGCGGTCGCCGTGGTTCCGGTCGTGGGCGGTCGGGTGGTTGCCGTGGGATCAGTCGGGTGCGAGCCTGGCGAGTCCTGCGAGTTGCAATCTTCATACCGTCCCAGTCTCAGAAGCCCTGGTCTTTCTCGTGAGCGTCGGCAACCTAGCCGATGCCCCGTTTGAGTAGTTGCCTGAACCACCGCCGGTACTTCTTGTACCTGTAATGGCGATCGACCAGCAGGGCCTTGACCGGTACATCTCGCACGATGCGGCAATTAAGCATCCCCAGTCATGGTTTCACGATGTCTGTGCTGGCAGGCAGGACGACGAGGACTTGGATCAGGGTCGGTTCGCTTCGAACGCTGGATGACGCGCTCGTGGTGTGAGGTACCCGAACGAGCGCTGGTGGAGGCGTCCGAAGGTTGCCCTGCGAGCCTCCGCTTCGTCTGATGGCAGGTGCGGTGCGCGGGCCCGGGTGTGGTCCAAGGCCTTGGTGATGCACTTGGTCATCTCGTACAGCTGGTAGGTGCTCGGCAGAGTCGGGTTCACGTGGTCGCCTCGGAGGACTCCGAGATCCCACTGCAGTCCGTGTGAAAGGTCAACATTGAGAACCTCGTAGACATCAGTCACGGTCGCGACCGTGAGACAACCCACGAGCATCACGATAGGCCGCCGCTAGGTTGCGAGGCAATGCTGAACGCAGGGCGCACGGGGGGAACAGGAAGCGAATCGTGGGACAAATGACACACCCCACCGCAACGATGGGGGTCATGCAGGACGTATCGACGATCGCACCGGGCTCCGTCGTCGTCATTCGCGACGAGGAGTGGTTGGTCCGGTCGACTGAGATGACCGCCGACGGCCTCCTCGTCACCGCCCAGGGACTCGGCGAACTGGTCCGCGACACCGAGGCGACCTACTACTCGAGCCTGGATCGCATCACTGCGCTCGACCCGGCGGCGGCCCAGGTCCGCGCCGACGACAGCCCGAGATACCGAACCGCGCGTCTGTGGCTCGAGTCGACGATCCGCAAGACGGCGGTCCCGCTGGCCGACCAGTCGCTCACCGTGTCGACCGGCGCGCTCGCCGATGTGCTCGCCTACCAGGAGTCGGCGGTCCGCCAGGCGCTCGACCCGGCGAACATCAGGCCGCGCATCCTGCTCGCCGATGCCGTGGGCCTGGGCAAGACCATCGAGATCGGCATGATCCTGTCCGAGCTGGTGCGCCGGGGCCGGGGCGATCGGATCCTCATCGTCACCCCGCGCCACGTGCTCGAGCAAATGCAGCACGAGATGTGGTCGCGGTTCTCGCTTCCGTTCGTGCGCCTTGACTCCGCCGGCATCCAGCGGGTCCGCCAGAAGCTCCCGGCGACCCGCAACCCGTTCACCTACTTCCGGCGCGTCATCATCTCGATCGACACCCTGAAGTCCGATCGCTATGTCGCGCACCTGTCCAAGCAGCGGTGGGATGCCGTCGTCATCGACGAGGCCCACAACCTGTCGAACGTGTCGGCGCTGAACAACCGGCTGGCCCGGCTGCTCGCCCGCAACTGCGACGCCCTCATCCTCGCCTCGGCGACCCCTCACAACGGGCGCAAGGAGTCCTTCGCCGAGCTCGTGCGCCTGCTCGACCCGACAGCCGTCACGCCGTCCGGCGAGCTCATCCCCGGCGAGGTCAAGCGACTGGTCATCCGCCGCCACCGTCACAGTCCCGAGGTCGCGCGCGTCGTCGGCGCCGACTGGGCCGAGCGCCAGCGGCCCCACAACATCCTCGTGCCCGCGACCCCTGCCGAGAACGCCATCGCCCACGAGCTCGACGACGTCTGGCTCCACCCCAAGGCCGGCACGACCCCCTACTCGGGGCAGAACGCCTCCCTGTTCCCGTGGACCCTGGCCAAAACGTTCCTGTCCTCCCCCGCGGCCCTGCGCGACACCGTCAAGGAGCGCCGCCGCCGGCTCAAGGACACCCCCGGCCCGGCCGAGATGAGGGAGGACGAAGCCCTCGCCCGCCTGCTCGCCCTTGCCGAGGCCGCCGTCGACCAGCCGAGCGCGAAGTACCTGCGCCTGGTCGAGCACCTCCGCGAGATCGGCGTCGGCTCGAATTCCCCCGCTCGGGCCGTCGTCTTCGCCGAGCGCGTCGCGACCCTCCACTGGCTGCACCAGCACCTGCCCGGGGATCTCGGGCTCACCGCTGACGGGGTCGAGGTGATGCATGGCGGCCTGCCCGACGACGAGCAGCAGCGCATCGTCGAGGCGTTCAAGCAGGCCCACTCCCCTGTCCGGGTTCTCGTCACCGGCGACGTCGCATCCGAGGGCGTCAACCTGCACGCCCAGTGCCACGAGCTCGTCCACTTCGACATCCCGTGGTCCCTCATCCGGATCGAGCAGCGCAACGGCCGTATCGACCGATATGGGCAGAAGCACCCGCCGCGCATCACGACCCTGCTCCTGGACCCGACGAGCGAGGGGTTCGCCGGCGACGTCCGGGTGCTCCAGCGCCTCGTCGACAAGGAGCACGAAGCCCATATGGCGCTGGGCGATGTCGCCTCGCTCCTGGGCAAGTACAGCGAGAGCGGCGAGGAAGACGTCATCCGCAAGGTCCTCGCGGAGCAGCTCGATCTCGACGACGAGATCAGGAGCGTCGACGAGATCGCCGAGGCCGACGACCTCGCGGGCATGTTCTTCAGGCTCTTCGAGAAGCCCGGCGAAAATGAAGACGGCACGGCCATCGAATCAACCCCCCAGCCTGCCGTCCAGCGCATCAGGGCCGCCTCGGTCACCTCGGGCCTGTACCCGTCCGAGATCGCCTACCTCGACGAGGCCCTGCACGCCGCCTACGTCAAGCCCAGCGGCCCGACCAGCAACGACGGCGTCGCATGGCGGCTCGACGACGGATTCGGCTCCGCCGAACTGGTCCCGCCGCGCGACCTCATGCAGCGTCTCGAGGTCCTGCCGCAGAGCTACCTCGCCGAGCGCCGAGTGGTCGACGGCCTGCTCCTTGCCACCACTCCCGAGCGCGGCAAGGCCCGGCTCGCCGCCGCGCTCGCCGACGACAGCGACTCGAGCTGGCCCGATGCCCACTTCCTCGCGCCCCTCCACCCGGTGCTCGAGTGGGCCTCCGACCGGGCACTGTCAAAGCTCGGGCGCAACGAGGTCTTCGCCGTCCGCGGCGACGTCGACGCACCGACCGTCCTGCTCCTCGGCACGCTCACCAACCGCCGCGGGCAGGTCGTCGCCGCGTCATGGCTCACCGTCGAGTTCCCGAGCCCGGGCGATGCCTCGTTCTCGCTCGTCCAGCCGTACGAGTCGGCGGCCGATGCGCTCGAGGCGATCGGCTGGCTCGCCAAGGGCGTGAACCAGGGCGCGGTCGCCGACCTGAACTCATTGCAGGCGCTCGTCGGCCCGGCGGTCGCCCAGGCCCGCGCCCAGATGCGCAGCCTGTTCTCGGTCGCCGAGGCCGACGTCAACCGCAGGGTCGCCGAGTGGTCCCACCGGCTCGACTCCTGGAGCGCCGAGGCCGATGCCCTGGCCCAGCGGGTCGAGCTCAAGGCACGGCGCATCAGCGTCGACCAGGAGCGCGAGCTCGTCGAGGCCATGACACCCGACCGCCAGCTCGTCCGCCCCCTGCTCGTGGTGGTGCCGAAGTCGGCGGGCCAGGCAGCGTCGGAGGTGCAGCCATGAGCGTCACCGGTGCGATTGTCGTCGGCGAGGGGTGGATCTCCGAGCACTACTTCACCACCGACGCCAAGTCCCAGTCGTTCCAGGCGAAGGTGCTCGAGCGCCGCAAGGCCTACGACGACGAGGCGGCCGAGGGCCGACCGACCGCCCGCTCCCGGTTCACCGAGGCCCGCCAGCGGCTCGAGGTCGACCTCGGCTCCCTCGGCGAGCACCTCGACGCGGCCGCCGCCCGCGACGCCGCCGACGACATCCACGAACGCCTCATCACCGTCCTGGGCCTCGACGCCCACGGCCTGCGAATGGAGCGAAACGGCCGGGTGCTGCGGGTAGCGGCACCCGGCATCGGCAGCGGTGCGCCGCTGGCCGTCGTCATGGCCTCGGCCGTGGCCACCGTCGAGGAGATCCTCGCGAAGGACGGCCCGACAATGCCCGAGCCGGTCGCCCTCGGCGACTCCGAGTACGCCTCGGCCGCCCGGCTGGTCTCGGCCCTGCTCGTCGACGACGACGCCCCGCAGCTCGTGCTCGTCCTCGCGGGCCCCTGGATCCTGCTCGCCGAGCGCGAACGATGGGCCGAGGGTCGCTACCTCGCGGTCGACATCCAGCTCGTGTGCGAGCGCAACGACATCCGCCGCGGCGGCGAGGTCGACCGGATGCTCGCCTGCCTCGCCGCGGAGTCGATCGCCCCCGACGCCGACGGCGACCTGTGGTGGAGCGGGGCGCTGGAGGAGTCCGTCAAGCACACCGTCGGGGTCTCCCAGGACCTCCGCGACGGGGTGCGGCTGTCGATTGAGATCCTCGCCAACGAGGTCGTCTCACGAAGGCGCGAGCAGCACCTGCCGCCGCTGCCGCCCGAGCAGGCCCAGACCCTCGCCAAGCAGTCCCTGCGGTTCCTCTACCGGATCCTGTTCCTCCTGTACGCCGAGGCGTCCCCAGAGCTCGGCGTGCTGCCGATCGGCGCGCCCGAGTACGCCCAGGGCTACAGCCTGGACCGGCTCCGCGAGCTCGTGCAGGTCGAGCTCGCCACCCCGCAGGCACGCTCCGGCACCCACCTGCATGAGTCGCTCGGCGTGCTGTTCCGCCTCGTCGACCAGGGCCACCGGCCCGAGGCCGACTCCGCCTTCGCCGAGGGCCTGACCTTCAACCCGCTGCGCGCCGACCTCTTCCACCCCGCCGCGACCGCCCATATCGACGACGTGCAGCTCGGCAACTCCGCCCTGCAGGAGGTCCTCGCCCACCTGCTGCTGAGCAAGGAGGCCCGCGGCCGCGACCGCGGGTTCATCTCCTACGCCGAGCTCGGCATCAACCAGCTCGGCGCCGTCTACGAGGGCCTCATGTCCTATACCGGGTTCTTCGCCGAGACCGACCTCTACGAGGTCGCCAAGGCCGGCGACGCGGGCAAGGGCTCGTGGGTCGTGCCCGCCGACCGCGCCGAGGGCATCAGCCGCGACGACTTCGTCATGGCCAAGGACCGGCTCACCGGCGAGCCAAAGCCGGTCATCCACGAGGCCGGCACGTTCGTGTTCCGGCTCGCCGGCCGCGAGCGCCAGCAGTCGGCCTCTTACTACACCCCCGAGGTCCTCACCCGGTTCACCGTCGGGCAGGCCCTCGCCGAGCTCCTCGACCAGGGCGGCGCCACCACCCCGGCCGGCGACATCCTCGCCATGACGGTGTGCGAGCCCGCGCTCGGCTCAGGCGCGTTCGCGATCGAGGCGGTGCGCCAGCTCGCCGAGCAGTACCTCCACCGCAGGCAGCGCGAGCTCGGCGAGCGCATCGACCCCGACGACTACCCCAGGCGCCTGCAGGAGACCAAGGCCTACCTCGCCCTCCACAACGTCTACGGGGTCGACCTCAACGCCACAGCGGTCGAGCTCGCCGAGATCTCGCTGTGGCTCGACACGATGGTCGAAGGGCTCGAAGGGCCGTGTTCGGCCGCGAGCAGGTGGGCCGCAAGGAGTACCTCAAGGACGTCCCGAGGGACGTCCCCCTCACGACCCTCGAGCAGGACGTCACTGCCGGCACCCTCGCCAGCGATATCGCCGGCGGCGTGCACCACTTCATGCTGCCCGCCGCCGGATGGGGGTCAGCGGTCGACGCCAAGGAGGCCAAGGAGCCTGCGCCGCAGGCACTTGCAGCCCTGAAGGCCTGGCGCTCCGCGATCCACTCCAAGCCCAGCAAGGGCCAGGTCGACGTCCTCGTCGACCTGGCGAACCGGGTCGAGTCGCTCTGGCAGATCTCCCTGCAGCGCCTGCGTATCGCCGAGTCGGAGATCAGGCGCGGCATCCCCGTCTGGGGAGCCGGTGCTATGGAGGCCGGCGGAGCCGTGCAGCGCGAGCAGATCGAGCAGGCACTCGCCGACCAGGGCGGCGCCTACCAGCGGCTGCGCCGGATCATGGACGCCTGGTGCGCCCTGTGGTTCTGGCCCCTCACGCAAGAAAGCGTCCAGCCGCCCACGATGGCGGAGTGGATCGACGCCCTGCAGATGCTCCTCGGACGCCACCAGGGCAAGGCCAAGAACCAAGGCGGCAACCAGACCCTCGCCGCCGGCACCAGCTGGGACGAGCTCGGCGACTACGAGTCACTCGACCTCGGATTCGCCAGCGCCATGCCCATCGACCTCATCCTCGCCAGGCACCCATGGCTCGGCGTGTGCGAGCAGGTCGCCGCCCAGCAGGGCTTCTTCCACTGGGAGCTCGACTTCGCCACCATCTTCGCCCACGGCGGCTTCGACCTCCAGGTCGGAAACCCACCATGGGTCCGGCCGACTGCCGACGTGGACGCGCTCTTGGCGGAGGGGGACCCTTGGTGGCAGCTCGCCGCCAAGCCGTCAGAGACCCTTCGGGCCAAGAAGCGGGTCGGGACCCTCGCCCTGTCAGGTATGCCAGACCTCATCCTGACCGGCACGACGGATGCCTCCGCCATCGCAGCCTTCCTCGGTTCCTCGCAGCAATACGCACTTTTGGCCGGAGTACAGACTGACCTCTACCGCTGCTTCATGGAGCAGACGTGGCGTCATAGCAAAGCCGCCGGGATGGTGGGACTCATTCATCTCGAATCCCACTTCACGGATGAGAAGGCCGGGCACCTGCGATCACTCACATACCGACGCCTCCGCCGGCACTGGCAGTTCATCAACGAGTTGCAGCTCTTTGAAATCCAAAACCAGAAGACCTACGGCGTGAACGTCTACGGTTCCTTGTGTTCGTCGCCCAGTTTTCTCCACGCCACGTCGCTCTATCATCCCGACACAGTGCTGCGATCTCTCGCTCACGACGGCACCGGCATTGAACCCGGCATCAAGGATCCTGATGGCCACTGGGACGTGCGCCCACACCAAAGTCGAATAACAAACGTCACTCAGCAGACGCTCGGAATCTGGCATGCGCTCGTCGAGGATGACAACGTCCCTGTGACGCAGACGCGGATGGTCTATTCCGTCAACCGGTCTACCTCGGAGGTTCTTGACAAGCTGGCGCGGAGTCCGCGTTTGGGACACTATGACGTTCAGTTCTCCCCGGGCTGGCAAGAGAAGAGCGACCGCGCTAAGGGCTACTTCGAGGCAGGTTGGGGAGCCCCGGATACGTGGGCAGACGTAATTCTCCAGGGGCCCCACCTGTTCGTTTCAACGCCAATTTACAAGACTCCAAACGTGACAATGCTGAATCCATTGGATTGGACTCCAACGGATTTCGAACGTCTTGCGACCGACGGCGTTCCAGTAACCGCATACCGACGCTCAGTCGATTCAAGCGCCTACGACTCTGCCTACTCAAACTGGGGATCCAAGGGAAGTCCAACTAGTCCGCGCGATCACTACCGAGTTGCTTGGCGACGGATGGCGGCCAACACCGGAGAGCGAACCTTGATTGCAGCCCTGATCCCGCCAGGAGCCGCCCACGTTCACCCGGTCTCTTCTCTCGGAATGCCTGACTTGCCGATGAACCTGCTGGTGCAGGCAGCAGGCTTCCTTTCGTCGATACTCCTAGATCTCGCAATTCGTTCCGTGCCGAAATCAGACATTCTGTTCAACACGATCAAGCGACTCCCCTTTATCTCCGAACACGGCCTGTCCTCGCATCTAACGCTCCGGACGCTCCGGCTGCACTGCGTCACGGATGCATACGCCGCATTGTGGGCCGGTTGTGACGCGGCCGAATTCAGACATGACGAGTGGACGAGCGAAGCTCACGGCAGACCCAAATTGTCTGCACACATCGGGGTGCCCTGGACTCGCGAAGCACTCCTCCGCCGTGCCGCAGATCGCAGGCAGGCCCTCTTGGAAATCGACGCCATCGTCGCGATCATGCTTGGACTCAACGCGGAAGACCTGTGCACTGTTTATCGAACCCAGTTTCCGGTGTTGTACGGCTACGACCGCAACGTGTCGTTCTACGATGCTAATGGCCGGCTGGTGCCGAACTCGGTTTTGACGGTGTGGCGCAGGAAGGGCTCGTCCATCCCCTTGGAGGAACGCACGGCGACGAATGCTTCCGGCAATACGTATGTCTACGAACTGCCGTACGCGACCCTCGATCGCGAGGCCGACATGCGCCAGGCGTACGCGCACTTCTCTGCCCTGCTTGCGGAGCGCACGTGAGCGAGCTGCTGCCGACGATGCAGGCCTCGAGCATCCGGGGCGGGCTGCTCGACTACCTCGTCACGACCTTCGCCCTGAGCGATGCCGATGCGCTGGAGGCGCTCGACCTGTTCCTGTCCGATCCGTCGTCGGGCATGTTCAAGGGCCCGTACGCGCGGCTGCGGCTGCCGTTCCGCCCGGCCGACGAGGGCTGGCGCGAATCCCTCGAGTGGTACGAGGGCTTCGTGCCCTACGGGCACCAGGCGGCGGCCTTCGCACGGCTCTCGTCGTCGGTCGGCGGCCGGCGGCGCCGTCCGCTCCCGACGTTGGTGACCACGGGCACGGGCTCGGGCAAGACCGAGGCGTTCCTCCACCCGATCCTCGACCACGTGCTACGTGCCCGCCGCGACGGCATCACCGGCATGAAGGCCCTCATCCTCTACCCGATGAACGCCCTCGCGAACGACCAGGCGCTGCGGCTCACCCAGATGCTCACCGGCAATCCAGCGCTCGGCTCGATCACCGCCGCGCTCTACACCGGGCAGGACGGCCCGGCGCGCACCACCGTCACGGCCGACGGCCTCATCACCGACCGCGGGATCATCCGCGACACCGCGCCCGACATCCTCCTGACGAACTACAAGATGCTCGACCAGCTGCTGCTGCGCCGCGACGACCAGGAGCTGTGGCGGCAGAGCGCGATGAGCCTGCAGTATCTGGTGCTCGACGAGTTCCACACCTACGACGGCGCCCAGGGCACCGATGTCGCGATGCTGCTGCGGCGCCTGGGCCTGGCGCTGAAGAGCTACTGGCCGGAGGCCGACTCGCGGCTCACCACCGGCGACTGGGCCCGTCCGCTCGGGCGCATCACGCCGGTCGCGACGTCGGCGACGCTGGGCGACAAGGGCGACCCGGCCGTCATGGTCGGCTTCGCGAGCACGGTGTTCGGCGAGGAGTTCGACGCCGACTCCATCGTCACCGAGTCGCGGCTGAGCCTCGCGGAGTGGGTCGGCGACGCGCCGGGGCGGGTGGCCGCGCTCGGGGTCGTGCCCCTCGCGGCGGCCGATATCGACGTCGAGACGGCGAATGCAGCGATCGATGCGCTCGGGCACGACCCGTCGGCAGCCGACATCTGCTTCGCGGTGCTCGCCTCGATGTATTCAGGGGATGCCTCAGCGGTCGAGCTCGTCGATGCAGCGCGCGCCCACCCGCTCGTGCAGGCGATGGCGCTGGCCGCGGTCGACGCCATTGCGCTGGACGACCTCGTCGCCGCGGTCGTCGGCAGCCCTGCCGGGTCGAAGCGCACGCCGGTCGGGGCTTCGTCCGCCTGGGCGGCCTACCTCTCCAGCGTGATCGCGATGCTCGGGCACGTGCGCGCCGTGACCGGGCGGGCGGCCCTGTCGGTCGACGTCCACATGTGGATCCGCGAGCTCACCCGCATCGACCGCGCCGCCGACTCGACCACCCGCTTCCGGTGGGGCGACGACGGCCCGCCGCTCGCCGGGCTCGACTTCGAGGAGGTGCGCCCGTCGTTCCCCGCCGTGTATTGCCGGCACTGCGGCCGCTCCGGCTGGGGCGTGAGCCTCGCGCCGGCCGGCGCCGACCTCGCCGGCGACGACGAGGCGATCCGGCGCAACCACGCGGTGCGCGAGGGCCGCTTCCGGGCGCTCATGTATGCCCCGGCCGAGGCCGACCGCGCAGCCCTCGACGCACTCGACCCCGCCGAGGGCCTCGTGTGGTTCTCGGTGCGCAGCCGGATGCTGCTGCCCGGGGCTCCGCCGGACGACGACCCCGACCTGCGCGACGGCTGGGTGCTCCCGGTCCTCACCTGCACCGGGCCCGACGCCGACAAGGCCTCGCGCGACGACCAGTGCCCGTCGTGCGGCCAGGACGACGGCATCCGGTTCCTCGGCAGCGCCATCGCCACCCTGCTGTCGGTGTCGCTGTCCACCCTGTTCGGCTCCGGCGAGCTCGACCCGGCCGAGAAGAAGGCGCTGGTGTTCACCGACTCGGTGCAGGATGCCGCGCACCGCGCCGGGTTCATCCAGGCCCGCTCCCACACCCTGACCCTGCGCGCCGTGCTGCGGGAGGCGGTGAGCGAGGGGCCGCTGACCCTCGACGCGATCGTCGACGAGGTCATCCGCCGCGCCGGCGACGACCCCTTCGCCCGCTACCGCATCATCGCCCCCGACTGCGTCGACCGCGACGCGTTCGCCCCGTTCTGGCGCAGCGCCACCCTGCGCGGGGTCTCGTCGACCGTGCGGTCGCGGGTGCGGCGCCGGCTCTCGTTCGACGCGGCGATGGAGTTCGGCCTGAACTCCGGCCTCGGACGCACCCTGGAGCTCACCGGAGCCGTTGCCGTCGAGGTCGAGGCACACCCCGAGCGGATGGCGCGGGCCGCCGCCGCGGCCCTCGAGGGGTTCGCGTGGCAAGGAGCGCTCGACGGGCTAGGTAGGTCCGGCGCTCCGGATGAGCGGGTTCGCGTGCAATGGGTCCGCGGGATCCTCGAGCGCATCCGCTCGCAGGGCGCGATCGACCACGAGTGGTTCGCGAAGTACCGGGCCGACGACGGCGGCCGATACTCGATCTGGGGCGGACGGCCCCGCGGCGAGGGCATGCCGGCGTTCCCCCGCGGCCGGCCGGCGCCCGCCTACCCGCGGGTCGGCGGGACGGCCGGCAAGGACAGCGAGTCGGGCCTGGACCCGGTCACCTCCGCGAAGTCCTGGTACTCCCGCTGGACCTCCCGCACCCTGGGGGTCGCCCCCGCAGACGGCGGCCGACTCGTCCGGCTCCTGCTCGAGCGGCTGGCGAAGGACGACATCCTGCTGTCGACCCAGACGAACTCCGGGGCGACCGTCTACGCGCTGCCGCCCTCCCTCGTCGTCGTGTCGCCGACCGAGCCGGAGGCCCTCGCCGCCGGCGGTCACATGCTCGCGTGCGATGTCTGCCGGGCGCTGAAGCCCGGCACCGCCACGACCACCGCCCAGCTCGAGGGTGCCCCGTGCCTGGCGGTGCGGTGCCGCGGCCGGCTCGCGCGCGTGCCGCTCGCCGACGGTTTCTACCGCCGGCTGTACTCGTCCACCGACATGCGGCGCGTCGTCGCCCGCGAGCACACGAGCCTGCTCGACGACGAGACCAGGCTCGCCTACGAGGACGGCTTCAAGGGGGCAGGTGATGATCCGCAGGCACCCAACGTGCTCGTCGCGACCCCGACCCTGGAGCTCGGCATCGACATCGGCGAGCTTTCGGCGGTTTTCCTGTCGTCGCTGCCGTCCACGGTCGCGTCCTACCTCCAGCGGGTCGGACGCGCCGGGCGGCTGACCGGCAACGCCCTGGCCCTCGCCTATGTCACCGGGCGGGGCGATCACCTGCCCAAGCTCGGGGAGCCGCTGTCGGTCATCAACGGCGAGGTCCGCCCGCCGGCGACCTACCTCGAGGCCGAGGAGATCCTGCGCCGCCAGTACACCGCGCACCTCGTCGACATGATGGCCCGCGACAGCGGGCGCCGGCACCCACGCAAGGCGAGCGGCGCGATCGGCTCGTCCGAGCCGGGCACCTTCCTCGGCGACCTCATCGAGCTCGCCGAGGCCGATGCGGGCGGCCACCTGGCCCGGTTCTCGGCAACCCTGAGCGGGGTGAGCGCCGTGGTCCTCGAAGCCCTTCGAGACTGGGTGCTGCCCGGCCATGGCCCGGGCACGAGCGGCTTCGCCGCGCACATGCATGCCGCGAGCGGGCGCTGGCAGTCGATGGTCGAGACCCTGCGGCACCGCCGCACCGCGATCGAGGGGGTGCTGCCCGAGCTCGAGCGGCAGGCGAACTTCCCGGCCGCGACCGACGACGACAGGCGGGCGGTCCGGTCGGCCCGGATCGCGCGCAAGCTCACCAACGGTCAGCTCGCGCACCTGCAGGGCGAGTACTGGATCGGCGTGCTCGAGGAGTACGGGATCCTGCCGAACTACACCCTGCTCGACGACTCGGTCACCCTCGACGTCGGGCTGAGCTGGACCGACCCCGACACCGGCACCTTCCAGTCCGAGCACGCGCAGTTCCAGCGCGCATCGGCGCAGGCCATCCGGGAGTTCGCCCCTGGCTCCACGTTCTACGCCCGCGGCTGGGAGATCGCCGTCGACGCGGTCGACCTCGGCATGGACGGCGAGGCCGTGCGCCCCTGGGTGTTCTGCCCTGCCTGCGGCTTCGCGGCCGACATCGAGCTCGGCGGGCTTGCCCTCGGCATCGTCAGCTGCCCTCGCTGCGGGTCGACCGCGATCGCCGACAGCGGCCAGCGGGTCGACGTCATCGAGTTCACGCACGCCTCCGCCGAGGTGCGCCGCGACGAGTCGATGATCTCCGACCGCACCGATCAGCGCGCCTACTCGCTGTTCCAGATGTTCCTCGCCGCCGACATCGACCCTCGTGAGATCCGCAACCAGTGGTTCGTCAAGGAGACCGGCCTCGGCTGCACCTACCTGCGCGCGATGGACCTGCGGTGGATCAACGCCGGCCTGCCGGGACACGGCGCCAGGCTGACGATCGCCGGCGACGAGCGGCCGGCCTCGCAGTTCCGGCTGTGCTCGGGCTGCGGCAAGCTCGACACCGACACCGGACACAACAAGCGGCACGAGCACCGGCCCTGGTGCGCGTACCGCGATTCGGCGATCGAGAACACCCGCGACGCCGTGCTGACCCGAACGATGCGCACCCAGGGGCTGCTGCTGCGGCTGCCGAACTCGGTGACCGTCGGCGACGAGTTCGCGCTGCCCAGCCTGTCGGCGGCGATCCTGCTCGGGTTGCGCGAGCAGATCGGCGGCCACCCCGACCACATCCGCATCGAGCGCGTCATCGACCCGACGCTCAGCGACGGCACCCAGAACCACGACGGGCTGCTCCTGCACGACGTCGTCCCCGGCGGGACCGGCTACCTCTCCGAGCTCGCCTCCGACGAGCGCCTGCGGTCGCTGCTCGTCCTGGCGTGGGAGAAGGTGCGCGACTGCGAGTGCCGGCTCGAGGAACGGCAGGCCTGCCACCGGTGCCTGCTGCCGTTCGTGGCCCCCGGCTCGGTGCGCCTGGTCTCGCGGGCGTCGGCCGAGCGGCACCTGCGGGCGCTCATCGGGCTCGAGCACGACGCCGTCGACGCCGGCTCTGCCGCCCCCTGGACCATCGAGGGCACCCCGCCGGACGACAGCAACCCCGAGTCGCACCTCGAGCAGCGCTTCCGCAAGGTGCTCATCGCCCGGCTGCGGGCCCTCGGGGCGACGATCACCGAGGTGCCGGGCGCCTGGGGCAACACCGTGAAGTTCGTCCTGACCGACTCCCCGCGCCAGTGGACCCTGCGCCCGCAGGTCCACCTCGAGAACTCCAAGCCCGACTTCGTCCTGCAGTCCAACGATCCGGGCCTGCCCGCCGTCGCGATCTTCACCGACGGCCACGCCTTTCATGCCGTGCCAGCCCGCAACCGGCTCGTCGACGACGCCGAGAAGCGCGGGATCCTGCGCGACACCGGCAGGCTCGTCCTCGCGATCACCGCCAGGGACGTCGCCGAGGCCGAGATCGGCGCCTCGACGCCGCCGCCATGGTTCGACGAGGATGCCGTCGGCGGGGTCATCGCGCAGAAGCAGTTCATGGCAACGCCCGCCGCGTACGAGGGCCTGCGCGTGGGACCCATCGACTTCATCATCGCGTGGGTCACCGGCGCATCGCCCGTGAACCGCGAGGCCGTGGCACGGGGCGTGCCGATGCTCATCGCCGCGCATGCCGCGCGCACGATGCAGCCGGTCGGGGTGCCGGTCGCGCTGTCGCTCGAGGGGGTCGCCGACGCCCGGCTGCGCGGCGCGGCGATCAGCGAGCCGGGCTCCGGGCGGCGGGTGGTCATCTGGCAGTTCGGGGCGCTGGCCGTCGCGATCGAGGTGCGCGGCTCCGTGCTCGACATCGCCGTCGTCCTCGACGACCGCAGCGACCGGCTCGACGCGGCCCACGCCGACGCGTGGCGCGAGTGGCTGCGGCTGTCCAACGCCCTCGCACTGCGCGACTGGCCGACCATCATCACCACGACCACCGCGGTCGCCGACGACGCGGCAGCCGGCCGGCCGGCCAAGCCGCTGCCCGGCGCCGCGGAGCAGGCCTCGCCCGCCGAGACCGCCTCCCCCGACTGGGCGCCGGAGTGGATCGAGGTCCACGAGGTCGCCGCCTCGGGCCTGGAGCGCGAGCTCATCACCGCGCTCGCGACTCGGGCCGGGGTCTCGCCGCCGGCGATCGGGCTCGAGGGCCCGGAGGGCATCCCGATCGACATGTCCTGGCCCGACGAGCGGCTCGCGGTCGACCTGCCCGGCATCCCCGACGAGGACCGCGCCGAACTCGTCGCCGCGGGCTGGCGCTTCGTCGACCCGGACCCCGACACCATCGAGGCAGCCCTCGTCGGCGCTGCCTCCAGTCCATCAAGGAGCGATGCCTGATGCCCACGATCATCCTGACGAAGTCCGTCGGCAGGCTCGACCCGGCGATCCGCGCGAAGACGATGAACTTCCTGCAGAAGCTCGCCGAGGACGACACCGTCCCCGGCCTCCACATCGAGCCGCTCGTGCGTGCCGTCGACTCCCGGGTGCGGACCGGCCGCGTCGACCAGGGCTACCGCGCCGTCATGTTCCGCATCGACGCCGACGGCGAGCGCCACTACGTCATCCAGGGCGTCTGGCCGCACGACAAGGCCATCGACATCGCGAACCGGCTGCGCCTGACCGTGAACCCGGTCAACGGGCTGCCCGAGTTCGTCGACACGCCCGAGGCACCCGCCGCCGCAGCCGTGGTCCACGCGGCCGCGCCGTCAGCGGGCGTCGGCGAGCCGGCCGACGTTCCCGAGGACGCCATGGACGAGGCCGACGTTGTCGAGGCCGTCGCCAGCGATCCGGCAGTCGTCCGCGTGCCCGTCCTCGTCGCGCTCGGGATCACCGCCGCGGACCTCACCGACCAGCTCGGGTTCTCCCCCGACGACGCCGCAGCCGCCCTGGCGGCCGCGGACGAGGACGCGATCCTCGCGCTCGCCCAGGCCCGCGAGGGGTCCTGGCTCGGCATGGTGCTCATCGACCTGGCGTCCGGCGACTCCATCGACGACATCGTCGAGCAGATGGAGCTCGCAGCCGCGAAGGCCACCGCCGATGCGGACGCCGACCTCCTCGCATCGCTCAAGCGCCCGGGGGCGCAGGCGGAGTTCGCGTTCATCGAGGGCCAGGACGAGCTGCGCCAGGTTATCGAGGCCGGCGACTTCGGCGCGTGGCGCATCTTTCTCCACCCCGAGCAGCGCCGGTACGTCGCCAAGACGTTCTCCGGGCCGTTCCGGCTCTCCGGCGGCGCGGGCACCGGCAAGACCGTCGTGCTCGTGCACCGGGCCCGCCACCTCGCCCGCACCGACCCGTCCGCGCGCATCGTCCTGACGACCTTCACCACGAACCTCGCCGAGCTCCTCAAGGAAAGCCTCGTCCAGCTCGATCCCGGGGTGCCCCTGGCCGGCGCCCTGGGCCAGCCGGGCATCCATGTCACCGGCGTCGACTCGCTGGCAGCCGCAGTGCTCAAGAAGGCCGGCGGCGCACTCGGCCCCGCGATCAGCGCCGTGTTCGGACCGACCCGGACCGAGCTCGCCGGCCGCACCCCGAGCGGCCGGTGGCGCGCCGTCCTCGACAGCGTCACGACGACCCTGGGCCCCGACCTCGCGAACGAGGCCTTCCTCGCAGCCGAGTACGCGACCGTCGTCCTGCCGCGCAGGATCACGGTGGCCGACGACTACCTCAAGGTGCGGCGCCCCGGCCGCGGGGTGGCGCTCGACCGGGCCCGGCGCAGTGCCGTGTGGGAACTGTTCGAGGCCTACCGCGCCCACAACCGCATCGACGGCACCGTCGACTACGCCGAGGCAGCCGCGGTCGCAGCCGCCTACCTGGCGGACACGAGCAACGGGCCCAGGGCCCTGGCCGACCACGTGCTCGTCGACGAGGGCCAGGACCTCTCCCCCACACACTGGCAGCTACTGCGCGGCCTCGTCGCCCCCGGGCAAGACGACCTGTTCATCGCCGAGGACTCCCACCAGCGCATCTACGGCCCCCGCACGGTCCTCAGCCGGTACGGGATCAGCATCGTCGGCCGGTCACGACGGCTCACGCTAAATTACCGCACCACCGCCCAGAACCTCCACTACGCAATGAGCGTCCTCGAAGGCGGCACCTACGTCGACCTCGAGGACGCCCCCGAGGAGGCCCGCTACCGGTCGGCACGCAGCGGACCGAAACCATCGATCAGCCATGCACCGACCATCACCGAGGAGCTCGACGCCACCGCCGCAGCCCTCGACCGCTGGCTGAAGGAGGGCACCACCCCCGAGACCATCGCCGTCCTCGTCCACGACCGCTACCAGCGAGACCGGGTCGTCAACGGCCTCGGCGAGCGCGGCATCGCAGTGCGGGCCATCGACCGCGACCGGGTCCAACCCGGCAAGCCGGTCGTCATGACCATGCACCGGGCCAAGGGCACCGAATTCGCCAAGGTCGTGCTCGTCGGCGTTGGATCCCAGACCCCGGCCGAGATCGACCGCCTCGCCGCAATGGACGAGGCCGAACGCACCGATGCCGAACTGCGGACCCGATCGCTCACCTACGTCGCGGCCAGCCGCGCGCGCGACGAACTCGTCGTCCTGCGACGCACCTGACCCGCGTTTGCCGGTAGTCACCTTCCATGGACTGCCACCGTTCGCGGAAGCGATCGACTCGGCACCCTCCTCGTCGAACCCGAGGGTCAATGGAACGCGGGCGAGGGCAGCGGCAAATCCGGCGGCCTTGAGGCCCGGTGGAGTGACCCCGTGCATTCGCGGATCGGCGGCGGGCGGGTGGGACGCTCGGTGTAGGCCCGCAGTTCAGCGTCGCGCCTGCGAGTCGCGGCTGCCCTGCGCGGGGAACTCGCGGCGCGAGAACTCACCCACCATGCCTGTGTAGTGTTCGACGCCGAGGTCGATGCAGCCATCTCCGAGACCACGCGCTCGGTCCGTTTCATGCCGATAAGGGATACGATAGGCGGAGCGATAGCGGAGAGGAGCCGGCGTAGCAATGACTGCCATCAAGGCCCCAACAGCGACCACGGTGCTGAAGGAAGCGAGCCGCGAGATGGTTCACCAGTCGGCTGGTGACCTCGCTGGCTACCTGCTCGACCGGATCGGCCCCCGGTACACCGCCGTCGGTCTCGGGCTCTCCGACGCACGTCAGATCAAGGCTTGGCGCGATAACCACGCCAGCCCGCGCGAAAGCGCCGTCGCCGACCGACTGACCCTTCTCGCCCAGATCGTCCGCGCGATCGAGATCGCATACTCCGCGGAAACCGCTGCCGCGTTCCTCCGATCGGCCAACCCTGACCTGGATGACCTGCCACCCCTGCTGGTTCTCGCGGATGGTGATCCTCTCGGGGTCGGCAGGCCCCTGCTGCGAGCGGTCCGGTCGTTCCTCGAGTCGTGACGCCGCGCCTTCCTCTGCCGCCGGGCGCATACCGGCGGCTACCGAACTACGGGGTGTGCCGGGTCGCCCGCGACGTATACGAGTCACCTGCCCTTCCCTCTGTAGAGGGGCCCGTCCACCGGTTCGATGACCCTGAGCAGCGGTACTCCGTCCGGTACACAGCGCAGGACATCGAGACCTGCTTGCTCGAGACGATGCAGCGGTTCCGCCCCGCGCTCACGACCGAACTGGATAGTCGGCTCGACGCAGTGACCGGAGTCGACCAGGCAGACCACACTCCCGACGCTGCCGCCGGGCTGATCGACTGGCTTGCTCGGCAACGCGTCGGCAGACTCCTCACTCACGAATCCGACATCACGGTGATCGACCTGCCGACCGGGTTCGATGCGATCATGACCGATCCGGTCGTCGCCCGGGTTTTTCGCGAGCACTACCCGGACGCCGACCACCCAGATATGTCGCACGTCCTCGCCGGAGACCACCACGGTCGGCGGGTCACCCAGGCGATCTCCGCCGCCGTTCACGGACTCGACCCGCTCCCCGGCGGGATCGCGTACCCCTCACGCCGAGACACGAACAAGACCTGCTGGGCCGTGTTCATCCACGTGTCCGTGTGGCCGGAGTCCGACGACCCGCTCAGCCCGCACGACCCCGAACATGTCACCGCTGTGCGCAGCGTCTGCGCCGGGGCCCTTGCCGGAACCGGAATAATCCTGGCCTCACCTGGTGAGTCCGTGTCCCCGAGGGTGGCGGGGGAGATGCTCGGGGTGTCGCGATGGTTTGTCGACCGGATGATCAAGGACGGGCAGCTCCCCGCGACTACGAAGCCCGGTTCCGCGCACCAACTCGTATCGGTCGAAGACGTTCGCGCCTTGGCTGCACGGCGCGAGCGCGGGCACGCCGCCGTCGACGACCTGATCGGTGGACTGCTCGCCGATGGCGCGGACTTGGGGCCGCACCAACGCTCAGGCTCGCACGTCGATTGACCGGATCAGCTAAGTTACGGTAGCGTAGGTTACGCGAGCGTAGGTACGGCAGCGCTCACCCGTTTCGTCAAGATCCGAGGAGTGCGCCCATGACCATGGCCCCCGAACTGCAGGTGCTTTCGCCCGTCGACCCAGACCCAGTGCTCCTCAGTGGAGCCCTCCGCACCATCATCGCCCTGTTCGTCATCATCCCGCCTCTCGCCGTTGTCGCGGCAATTCCCATTGCTTGGGGAGGCTTTCTCGGTTGGACCGACATCGCCCTCGTGCTCGGGTTCTGGGCACTGACCGCTCTTGGCATCACCATCGGCTTCCACCGCTTCTTCACGCACGGGTCGTTCAAGGCCCCTCGCGCCATCAAGATCCTCCTAGCGTTGGCCGGCTCAATGGCCCTTGAGGGCCCGATCACCCAATGGGTCGCCGATCACCGCAGGCACCACAAGTTCTCCGACGACATCGGTGATCCGCACTCCCCGTGGCGGTTCGGCACCTCGAAGCGAGCCATCGCCAAGGGCCTGTACTTCGCCCACATGGGCTGGTTCTTTGACGAGCCGCAGTCAAGCATCGAGACCTACGCCCCCGACATCGCCGGTGACAAGGACCTCAACCGGATCGGCCGGATGTTCCCGCTCATCGTCATCGGCTCGATGATCCTGCCCGCCATCCTCGGCGGCCTCATCACGTGGTCCTGGATGGGCGTCCTCACCGGCTTCTTCTGGGGCACCCTCGTGCGCATCGCCCTCGTCCATCACGTCACGTGGTCGATCAACTCGATCTGCCACGTGTTCGGAACCCGGCCTTTCACCTCGCGTGATCAGTCGAGCAATGTGGGCTGGCTCGCCATCCCCTCGTTCGGCGAGTCATGGCACAACCTCCACCATGTTGACCCGACCGCTGCCAGGCATGGAGTGCTCAAGGGACAGATCGACATCAGCGCATTTCTCATCCGGCGACTTGAGACAATCGGGCTCGTCACCGATGTCAGATGGCCCAAACCGCTTCGCCTTGCCTCCAAGCTCAAGGACCCGGCGATGGCTCATCGCATTCGCGGCTATGCAGCGGCGGTAGCTGCAGCGAAGGTCGTACCAGTTCCCGCCTCGGTCGCATGACCGAGCAGGATGCATCGGAGTTCGACGACGACCCATTAGCCGACATCACCGAGATCTCAAGCCTGCAACGCCGCGAGGCCCGCCGGCCCGCGTCCAGCAGTCGGATCAGGATGAGCGGCCAGGAGCGTCGCGAGCAGCTCCTCGACGTCGGCCGAAAGCTCTTCGCCGAGAAAGGCTTCGAGGTCGTGACCGTCGAGGAGATCGCGGCGAAGGCCGGCGTCTCCAAGCCAGTTGTCTACGAGCACTTCGGGGGCAAGGAAGGCCTCTACGCGGTCGTCGTCGACAGGGAGATGAACCATCTCCTCGCCTCCATCGGTGACGCGCTCACCGGCGGCAGCCCACGGGCGCTCCTCGAGCAGGCCGGCCTGGCCCTGTTCGACTACATCGACCGCTACCCCGACGGCTTCCGGATCCTCGTCCGCGACTCACCGGTTTCACAGACCACCGGAACGTTCGCGAGCCTCATCGTCGATGTCGCCGCGCAGGTCGAGCACCTCCTCGCCGACGAGTTCGTTTCCCACAAACTCGACAAGAAACTGGCCGGGATGTACTCGCAAATGCTCGTCGGCATGGTGGCACTCACCGGACAGTGGTGGCTCGATGTGCGCAAGCCGAGGAAGGAGGAGGTGGTCGCCCACCTCGTCAACCTCGCCTGGAACGGACTCGTCGGCATGGAGTCCAAGCCCCGGCTCATCACCGTCAGCAAGTAGCCCGAACCGTCAGCCCCTTCGACGTCGTGCGAGCGCGACGACAGTGCCCAGCAGGATGACGATGACGGCAGCGACAGCCACCGGCAGCACCGATCCACCACCATCGACCTCGGCCGCAGTTTCAGCCCCCGGATCCAACGCCGACGGCGCCGCAGACGGCGTCCCAACCGTGAATGAAATCGCTCCGATCACCGGATGTCCGTCACCCGAGACCACCCGGTAGGCCACCTGGTAGACACCATCGGGCAGTCCGGCGGGCCAAGGAACGGTGAGCGTCGAGCCCACCGGCTCTACTGTCGGACTCGCGATGACATTGCCCGCCGCGTCGTTGATCGAGATGCTGTCGACCTCAGGGATAAGGGCCTCATCGAAGGTGAGTACGACGCTCGGCGGTGGCTCATTCAGGAGCGCGCCATCCGACGGGATTGTCGAGATCAACTGCGAATGGGCAGTGGCCTGGCCGGCGCCGAGCAGCGCCGAGGCCGCAAGGACCCCGGCGACTGCCAGAACGCGAAACGCATCGCGCCTCATGAGGACCCCGTCGCCTTGATGACGACCGAGCCGGTGGGCATAACCATTTCCGAACTCGACGTGACGAGCATCGCGCTCATCCGCCAGGTACCCGCGAGGGGCAGCACGCCGGAGGCCTTCGCCGTCGCGCCGTTGCCGGTGATCGTCCACATGAGTGGCTCTGGCATTGCATCACTCGTCCACGTCACCTCACCTGATTTCGCCCTACTCACCACCGTCAGCGTGAGTGGGCCTTGGCGATCACCGCTGAGGGTAGTGACGATACGCGGCATGGTGACGATGCTCGCGCGTTGGCCCCGCGGATTCGCCTTGCCAACCGTGAAGGCAAGCGCACCTGAGATCGGGTGGCCGTCGTCTGAGATCACGTGCCACGTGGCCGACGTAATGCCGCGCCCGAGCGGCTTCGCCGGGGTGATCGTGAGGACGGTGCCTGCCATGACGGCGGTCGACGGCAGGGTGCGCCCGGCTCCGTCAACGAGGCGAGGCGTCATGGAATCCAAGGTGACGGCCTCGGTGAAGGTGATGACCACCTTCTTAGGAGCAACGGAAAGTTCAGCACCGTTGCGGGGTGAGCTCACCTGCACGTCTGCGTGGGCGAATGCAGGTGTTGGGTTCACGAGCAGAGCGAGTGAACCCAACACCGCAGCCACGAGGCCCAGTCGCATCGACTTACTTCGCAACCGCTGCGACGACGGTCACAGAGGGTGCAGGACTCGCGAGGGAGGCCGTTGACCCTGCCGCAGGGATCTCCACCCAGGCATCGGTGCCCGCAATCGAGTTGCCAACGAGCCTGCCATTTCGCAGCGCGGTCACATCACTGCCCTCCGGCACCTTCGCCGAGGTCGTCTTCACGATGAAGGTGCCGTCGGCGCCGATCGTCACGTCGCGCACCGTCAATGGGATGCCATCAACGAAGAGCGCAACCTTCTCGCCCGCGTACGCTGGAAGGTTTCCGGTCACTGTTGCTCCCTTGCCGCTGCGAGTCACCGAAATCTCAGCATCGCACGTCTGGACGGACGTGAAGTAGAACTTCTGCGAGGTGACGCCATCGGCAAGTTTCGGCCAGGTGAGCTTGATTCCGAAGTCATCGAACTGGTCATCGGGTAGGGCTCCCCCGGACCAGGTGATCGTCTTGCCGTCCGACGTGACCGTCCAGCCCGGCTTCTGCTGGGCTTTGGCCCCGGTGACGCCATCAGGAATCGTGACGGTCATTGCGTTCGTCGCGTCACCGTCGCATCCGTGCCCGGGTCGCAGGAAGATCGTGCTGCCACTGCCAGCGGTCGGCGTGGCGCCGTGCAGGTCAATGCCCATATGGGCGCTGGCGCTCGGTGCGCCGGCGACTGCGATTGCGCCGGTGAGGAGGAGTCCGGTCGCGGCCCCTGCGAGGGATCGTCGCGACGTCATGAATGCATACATAGCAGAGCCTTTCGAATGATTGATGGGTTACTGCATGGAAGAGGGTGACGGCAGGTCTAGGAGCAGAGCGCCGGAGGCCCGCGACGACAGATCGCGGTGCGGTTCACCCAATCACGGACGATCGGGGGCATGTATGCGGGGCGCACGTGCGCATGCATTCGAGGCACGGACGTGACGGTGACGCCGCCTCTTGCCACCATGCCCCAGAAGTTCAGCCAAGCGTGCAGGAGTCGATCACCCTGCGCGAGGAGCAGGGCCGTGACTGCCGCGGCACCAAGGTGTCCGACGACCATCGTTGCCGACGGCCAGCCCTGCGCGGTATGCGGCCCATGGGCAGAGGCGATGGACAGCAGAATGTGGAAGAGCGCCTGCATGCAAACGGCGAACAAGAAAAGCCATACGGCCGAACGCCGGCGATCGGCCGCAACCGCACTCAGCGCGACAGCCAGCGGCCAGAGGAGGAGAAGTGACATCGTGTCGTTGGCGCTCCACGTTCCGCTCGACGTATGGCCGAGGACGGTGAGGAGGACGACAGCAGTCCCGAGAAGCACGCCGCGGCCAGCACGAGCGGTGCCCGTGAACCGATTCGCGCGAGGCTTCATGACAGCAACGTAGCCCATTGCCCAGAGCCAAAAGGCGATCCAGCACAACGCTGACAGAGTCTTCATCAAGACCGAATATTCGCCCGACCAAGAGTCCTTCGGCTGAAAAGAATCTCGCCATCAAGACTCTTGACGTACGATCGACGAGTGAGCGATGAAGTCGATCAACTCATCGCCGCGTGGCGCCGCGAGCGACCCGACCTCGACGTCACTCCCCTCGAGGTCCTCAGCAGGGTGAGCCGTCTCGCCCGTCACCTCGACCTCGCGCGGCGGTCCGCATTCCACGCCGTGGGGCTAGAGACCTGGGAGTTCGACGTCCTCGCCGCACTCCGACGCGCCGGCCGGCCCTACGCGCTCTCCCCAGGGCAGATCAGTTCCCAGACACTCGTGACGAGCGGCACGATGACGAACCGGGTCGATCGACTCGAGGACCGCGGGCTGGTACGCCGCGAGCGCGACCCGCTGGACCGGCGGGGCGTGAGCGTCGTGCTCACGGAAGCCGGCAAGCGCGAAGTCGACAGCGCCCTCACCGACCTACTCGAGCGCGAGCGGATCATCCTCGCGGCCCTACCAGCCCCTGATCAGGCTTCCCTCGCAACCGCGCTGCGCACCCTCACAACAGAGTTCGACGAATGATCAGCCGCGCCTCATCACATCGACGGGGCGTCATCCGACAATTCGCGCGCCCGGCACCGGCCCGACCGCACGTTTGACCGTTCGGCACACGCCCGCGGCGGTCAGCGAAACCGCAAGGTCGAGCGACTGCTCATCGTCGCTCGCGATAAAGGCACATGTCGGCCCACTGCCTGAGACGATCCCGCCGAGTGCGCCGTAGTCATCACTGAGTTCGAGGACGTTGCGAAGGCTCGGACGCAGTGAAAGCGCCGCCAGCTGCAGGTCGTTATGGAGCGCCTTGCCGAGCAGCACCGGGTCCCCCGCGCGAAGTGCCTGCATGAGGTTGTCGGAGACATATGGCTCACGAACGAACCCGCCGCCACGCAGCCGATCACACTCTGCGTACACGGCCGGTGTTGACAGACCACCGTCAGCGAGGGCAAACACCCACTGAAAGGTGCCTCGTGCGAGCACCGACGTGAGCTGCTCACCTCGGCCAGTGCCGATGGCGGTGCCACCATGCAGGGCGAAGGGCACATCGGAACCGAGTCGGGCGGCGAGCTCCATGAGCTCAGAGCGCGGAGTCCCGAGCTGCCACAAATGGTCGCAGGCGACAAGTGCGCCCGCTGCGTCGGCGCTTCCGCCTGCCATGCCGCCCGCCACCGGGATGCCCTTGTTCAGATGGATTGCCACATCGGCCGCGATCCCAGCTCGATCCGCCAGCAGTTCTGCCGCCGCCCAAGCGAGATTCGTCCGGTCCGTCGGGAGGAAGGTCGCCCCCTCGCCCGAGATGGTCAGGGAGACCCCAGCCCCCGGTTCGACCCGGCGGGCGACCACATCGTCAAAGAGGCCCACTGCATGGAACACGGTGGCGAGCTCGTGGAAGCCATCAGAGCGCGGGGGGCCGACCGACAGCTGAAGGTTCACCTTCGCCGGGACCCGAACGGTCACCGAGGCGGACACCATGCTCCAAGGCTATTGGCTTTCGGGCCGAGGTTGCTCCTTCGTTCCAGCGAGGAGCGCATCACTCAGGCGGACGAAGTCATCGATCGACAACTCCTCCCCCCGAGTTCTTGGGTCGATCCCCGCCTCGCGGAGGGCGCATTCGGACGTCGCCGCCGAGCCAGCGAGACCGGCAAGAGCACCCCGGAGGGATTTTCGGCGCTGGGCAAAGGCCGCGTCGACGACCGAGAAGACCTGCTCACGGCCCGAACGTCCTTCCGGCCGCTGCGTTCTTTCGATGCGAACGAGTCCCGAGTCGACATTCGGTTCAGGCCAAAACACCCGGGGCGAGACATTGCCGGCATACGCGACGTCGCCGTACCATCGCGCCTTCACGCTCGGAACGCCGTAGACCTTCGATCCGGGCGCGGCGGCCAGCCGCTCGGCCACCTCCTTTTGCACCATGACGAGCGCCGAGTTCAGCGAGGGCAGGCGCTCAAGAAGGGTGAGGAGCACCGGAACGGCGACGTTGTAGGGCAGGTTCGCGACGAGGGCGTCGACCGGATGTGGCAGCTCGTGAATTCGCAGGGCATCGGCCACGATGACGGTGAGGTTGCGCGAGTTCGCCGGCTGATGCTCGGCCACCGTGAGCGGCAGCTGCTCAGCCAGAATCTCGTCGATCTCAACCGCAACCACCTCGTGGCCCTGCTGCAGAAGCGCCAGAGTGAGGCTGCCTAGCCCCGGGCCGACCTCGAGAACCCCTGCCCCCTGCGGTAGCGCCGCAGCCCGCACGATGCGCTGCACGGTGTTCGGGTCGATGACAAAGTTCTGGCCCAATCGCTTTGTCGGCCGGACGCCAAGCCGTTCCGCCAGCTCGCGTATCTCGCGAGCCCCGAGCAGCTCGCCGGAGTCGCCGGGCGAGGCCTCACGCAGGCCCTCTGCTACCACTCGCCGAACGCCCGCTGCGCGTTGTCCCACAGCAGGGTCGCAGCAGCAGCCTCATCGATGCCGCGCACCTCCGCGATGCAACGGACCGTGAGCGGCATGAGGTACGAGCCATTGGGCTTGCCCCGGTGCGGCACCGGAGTCAGGTACGGGGAGTCCGTCTCGACGAGGACGAGGTGATCGGGGACGACCGCGAGCGCCTCACGCAGCGAGTCGTTGTTCTTGAAGGTGACGACTCCGGCGAAGGACATGTACCAGCCCTGCTCCGCACATAGTTGGGCCATCGCCGCATCACCGCTGAAGCAATGGAAGACAACGGTCTGCGGGGCTCCCTGACCGGTGAGCACGGCGATGACATCGTCGTGGGCATCACGATCGTGGATGACGAGGGTCTTGCCCACGGACTTCGCGAGCTCGATATGCCATCGGAAGGAGGCCTGCTGGACCTCCCGCAAGGCACCCTCGGTCCTGAAGTAGTCGAGCCCAGTCTCACCTACGGCACGAACGACCGGGTCTGCAGCGAGCTCGGCGATGGCCTCGTACGCGGCATCAAGTTCCTGCTGGCCGCCGGACTCGTACAGCCTCGGTGCCTCATTCGGATGCAGGGCAACACCGACGATGACGTCGGGCCTCGTCCTGGCCATTTCAACCGACCAACGCGACGATGTGACATCGCAACCGATCTGGACGAGCTTCGTGACCCCGACGGACGCCGCGAGTGCGATGAGCTCATCGGGGGGCTGCGGCTCGCTACCGTCGCGGCCCCGCTCCTGCATGTCGATATGGCAGTGCGTGTCGATGACAGGCCGCACGAGGGCCGGCGGCGGTTGGGCGATCGACAGGTTGGGCATCGTCAGACCTCTTTCTCAGGCCACGTCGTCGAGGCGGGGGAAAAGCGACTCGCCCTTCGTCACCACTGATCCTGCCGGCAGCTGCCCCCAGGTACCCACGGAATCGATGCGCTGATCGGCAATCGCGCCGATCGCTGCGTCAGCGCCGAGCTGTGACCAGAGCAACTCCATGGCCTTCGGCATGAGCGGGTAGTACAGCACCGCGATGCCGCGAAGGGACTCGCAGATCGTGTTGAGAACTGTGTGCAGGCGCACCTCGTTGGCCGGGTCCTTCGCGAGCACCCACGGTGCCTGCTCGGTGACGTACAGGTTCACGGCGTCGATGAACTGCTTAACTGCCACGATCCCGGTCGCGAAGTCCAAGGCGACGATGGCCGTGTCGGCCTGCTCGGTGACCTCTGCGAGTTGTGCGCGCAGCATTTCTTCGGCGGGGGTGAGCGCTCCAGCCGCGGGAAGCCTTCCGTCGCAATACTTATTCACCATCGCGGTCGCCCGCGAGGCAAGGTTGCCCAGGCCGTTGGCGAGTTCGGCGGTGTAGCGGGCCGACATGTCCTCCCAGGAGAACGAGCCATCCTGACCGAAGGCGATGGCCCGCAGGAAGTAGTACCGGAAGGCATCGGAGCCGAAGTGGTCGATGATCTCGCTCGGCGCGATGCCGGTGAGCTTCGTCTTCGACATCTTCTCGCCACCGACAAGGAGCCAGCCGTGGGCGAACACCTTGCGCGGCAGTTCAAGTCCCGCGGCCATGAGCATCGCCGGCCAGTAGACGGCGTGGAAGCGCAGGATGTCCTTGCCCACGAGGTGCACGTCGGCCGGCCAGGTGCGGGCGAACTGGCGTCCGGCCTCAGACTCGGGATCAGCGCCGTACCCAACCGCTGTCGCGTAGTTGAGGAGGGCGTCGAACCAGACATACACGACCTGTTTCTCATCCCACGGGAGTGGGATTCCCCACCCCACACTGGAGCGCGACATCGAGATATCCACGAGACCCTGGCGAAGGAAGGACATCACCTCGTTATAGGCGCTCACCGGCTCGATGCGATCAGGGTTCGCCTCGTAGTACGTGATGAGTTGTTCGGCGAAGGCAGACAGCTTGAAGAACCAGTTGTCCTCCTCGACCTGCTCGACCGGGCGGCCGTGGACGGGACACAGTTGCTGGCCCTCGTATTCGCCGGTGCCTGGGGTGAGATCCCCGGCAAGCTTGAACTCCTCGCACCCCACGCAATATGGGCCGGCGTAGGGAGCGGCGTAAACGTAGCCGTTGTCGCGGACGACCTCCCAGAACCGCTGCACGGCGATGGCGTGGCGGGGGTCGGTTGTTCGGATGAAGTCGTCATTCCTCGCATCGACGGTCTCTAGGACAGGGAGCCACTCGTCTGCGACGAGCCGGTCGACCCACTCTTGCGGGGTCACCCCGCCCTGCTCGGCTGCCCGCTCGACCTTCGTGCCGTGCTCGTCGACGCCGGTGAGGAACCAGACCTCCTCGCCCCGCTGGCGGTGCCACCGGGTGAGAACATCACCGGCGGTGGTCGTGTATGCGTGGCCGATGTGCGGAGCATCGTTGACGTAGTAGATCGGCGTCGTCAGATAGAACTTCTTCGAACCCGCTTCACCCATGGCCCGATTCTACGGTCGGGGCGCCTTCGCTTGGACGACCGAGTCGTAGACCAACCGGCGCTGCACACCCGCAAGTTTCGCGACCTCGGCGATCGCGGAGCGTCGGTCCACCCCCTCTGCCTCGCGTTCCCGCACGGCCGCCACCCACGCCGGCGCATCGACGAGGCCCGACACCTGCCGCTGCTCATCGGCGCTGGCCCCTGCAACAACGACCGTGATCTCGCCCCTGATCTCCGATTCGGCCCAAAGCGCCAACTCACCGAGGTTTCCGCGCTTGACCTCCTCATAGGTTTTGGTGAGCTCCCGGCAGACGGCGGCGAGTCTGCTCTCGCCCAGTCCGGTAGCGAGTGCCCCGAGCATCGCGTGGAGACGGTGCGGAGCCTCGAAGAACACCATTGTGCGTGGCTCAGCCGCGAGCGATGCGATGCGCGACGACCGCTCGCCCGTCTTTCTTGGCAGGAATCCCTCGAAGCAGAATCGGTCGACGGCGAGCCCGGAGAGCGCAAGTGCAGTGAGCACGGCGCTCGGGCCCGGCAGCGCCGTTACTGACACACCCCTCGCCGCGGCCTCTGCGACGATCCGGTAGCCGGGGTCGCTCACCGATGGCATACCCGCATCCGTGACAACGGCGATGCACGCCCCGCCCAATGCCTCGTCGATGAGTTCCCGTGCTCGGTCTCGCTCATTGCCCTCGAAGTACGAGACGACCCGACCGGTGATCTGGATGTCGAGCGACGCAGCCAGCCGCCTCAGACGCCTCGTGTCCTCGGCCGCGACGATGTCTGCTGTACGTAGGAGTTCGACGAGACGCGGTGACGCATCGCCGACGTTACCGAGTGGTGTCGCCGCCAGGACGACCTTCCCGGCCACGTCCGGCGCCGGTAACTCCTCGCTCGATCCTCGCTCCACCCCTGCATCGTCGCAGGTCCTCGTCCCCACCAGCCAGCGCCTACGATTGCAACGTGACCGCCGCGACCCTGACAGCGCCGCAATCCGCCCCCTCCCGCGACCTCGCGGGCCTCCCCGACCGACTCTCCCCGCCAATGCCCTCGCACGGCATCAAGGGCTGGATCGGGCCCCTGGCTGTCATGGCCATCGGGGCCGTGCTGCGCATCTGGAACCTCGGCCAGCCCCACGCGATCGCGTTCGACGAGACCTACTACGTGAAGGACGCGCTCTCCCTTCTTCGATTCGGGGTCGAGCGCGACATGGTCGAGGGGGCGGGAGACAAGCTCCTCGCATCGGACGGCAACTGGCGCACGGTCGACATCTTCAAGGACGGCCCGGAGTACGTCGTCCACCCTCCGCTGGGCAAGTGGACGATCGCAGCAGGCGAATACGTCTTTGGAGCGACGCCCTTCGGCTGGCGCATCGCCGTTGCCGTCCTCGGGGTCATCGCCATTCTCATAACCGCACGGATCGTGCGTCGCATGACCCGCTCCGATCTCATCGGAACTCTCGCCGGGCTCCTCCTCGCCCTCGATGGCATCCATCTCGTCATGAGCCGCACCGGCCTGCTCGACATGGTGCTCGGGTTCTGGGTGCTCGTTGCCTTCGGCCTCCTCGTTCTCGACCGCGATCACACCCGTGCCCGGCTTGCGAGGCTCGTTCGGGATAAAGGGCTCGAACCACTTGCTACGCAATACGGCCCACGATTCGGACTGAGGCCTTATCGATGGGCCGCACTCGTCGCCCTCGGCCTCGCCTGCTCAGTGAAGTGGTCGGGTCTGTGGTTCGTCGCCTTCTTCATCATCATGAGCCTCGTCTGGGGCATCGGTGCCCGACGCGCGATCGGGGTCCGGCAGCCGTGGCGAGGCACGATCATCAGAGAGGTGCCGAGTACTGCGCTGCTCGCCCTCGCGATCGTGCCCACGGTGTACCTCGCCAGCTGGACCGGCTGGTTCATGTCCGACGGAGGCTGGGCCCGCGACTGGGCTGCGGGTCAGGGGCCGTCGATCGTTCCCGATGCCCTGCGCTCACTTTGGCACTACCACGCCGAAGCGTGGGGCTTCCACGTCAATCTCGCCTCACCCCACTCGTACGCGAGCAATCCGCTGTCGTGGCCGTTCCAGACACGTCCGACCTCCTTTTACTGGGACTCAATCACGGACGGCACCCAGGGCTGCCCGACCAGCAACTGTGCGGCCGAGGTGCTCGCGCTCGGCAACCCCATCATCTGGTGGGCCGGCTTCGTCGCAATGATCTACCAGGCGTGGCGCTGGGCCACCCACCGCGACTGGCGCTCAGGCGCCGTGCTCGTCGGCATCGCTGCCGGCTGGGTGCCGTGGCTGCTGTACCTGAACCGCACGATCTTCACCTTTTACACCGTGGTCTACGTGCCCTTCCTCGTCATGGCCCTCGCGATGACAATGGGGGCAATGCTGGGACCGAGCGACGCAACCGAGAAGCGCCGGGCCCGCGGGGCCTTCGCCGCCGGCACCCTGCTCATCTTCATCGTCATCGCCGCTTGGTGGTTCTATCCCATCTGGACCGGGCAGGTCATGCCCTACGAACAGTGGCAACTGCGAATGTGGATGCCAACCTGGATCTAGGGCCCACCCCAGTCACCCCACCCCGGTCATTTCATCCATAATCCGGGAGAGTCGGCAGAATTCCGGCCAATAAGCCTCGGATTTTGCCCGTGCTCCCGGATTATGGGCGAAATGACGAACGTGGTGGAGCTGAGGGGATTCGAACCCCTGGCCTTCTCATTGCGAACGAGACGCGCTACCAACTGCGCCACAGCCCCTTGCGTGCGCGGTAAGGGTAGCAAGGCCCCGCGCCCACCCGACAATGGGCCTACTCGCTTGACGCCCGGAACTTTTTAAAATACGCCTCATCGAGGACCGGAATCGCCTCAGTGTCGGAGCGGCCGTCATCACGCGCGAAGTCAATGGTCTGCCTCGTGATGCCCTGCGGCGACATCACCGGGGGTGCGATGATCGGTTTCCGCTCGACCTCGAGTGCCACCGTCGCGGCGCGAGGCGAGCCTGCCCGCGATGAGGTTGTTCGAGGCGCCGGACGGCGGTCCAGCTCCTCGTGCGCGAGCCTGTCGCGTGATTCCCGGAACTCGCGAAGTTCACGTTTTTCTGGTCGAGCCTCTGCTCGACTGGCAGAGAGGACTTCAGCGCGACTCGAGGCGGTGAGCGCTGACGCCACGACGAAGGCGATGACCATGGCGGCTGTTGCCACCGGCACCCACTGCGCCACGGTCCTCACCACCGCCAAGATGAGCGTCACGATGAGCGTAGTCATGAGGATTGCCAGCACGACGGTCCGGCGGATCGACGCCCGCCTCGCGTTGGCGATCGCCCGCGCCTCCGCAGCGCGCTTGGCCCGCTCGGCAGCAAGTCTGGGGGTGACGGGCGGCTTCGGGTCGCGAGCCGCAACCCCACTAGTAACAGCGGTTTCGGCAGTGACCTTCGACCCGAGAAGTTCCATCGCGGAGCTGAAACGGGCGGTGGACTTTTCCTCACTCAACCGGTCAAGGCGACGCAGCCACATTGGGATAAGCACCGCAATCCACAACACGATGATCGCGATGTAGATGAGGCTGGTCACACTCGTACGTTAGAGGCTTCCGTGAGGCACAGCCCGTAGGCGAACACTTGGAGCCTCGGCGTGTCGCGCGAGCAGCGACGAGGGGTTCACCGCCACGGGTTCCCAGATGCTCAGGGGGTCAGTGTCTGACGTGCCCTTAACCGGGGAAGGACTCCTTCGGGGAACTCCCCCGCCATGACCACATAGGTCACGTGATCGCGCCAATCGCCATTAATATGAAGGTATTTCGGTCGATCGCCCTCCTTGCGGAGGCCGATCTTGTCGACGACCCGGAGCGAGGCAGCGTTCTCAGGTCTGATGTTGATCTCAACACGGTGAAGGCGCACGTTGTCGAAGCAGTAGTCGCACGCCATCGCGACAGCCGCCGGCATGATCCCCCGCCCGGCGAGTTCCTTGTCAATCCAGTAACCGATGTAGGCGGATCGCAGCGAACCGTAGGTGATGCCGCCGACCGTCAGCTGTCCGGCGAGCCGACCGTCAACGAGGATCGCCCACGGGAGCGCCCGGCCAGCACGGACGTCCTTTCGCATGCGCCGCACCATCTGCCCGAACGTCGCCGGCACGTCGGTGATGACCGACGACTCCGGGGGAAGGCTCGCCTCCCACGGTTGCAGCCACTCACGGTTACGACGCCTGACCTCACGCCACGCGCTGGCATCCCGTTGGCGAATGAGACGCAGGGTAATGTCGCCGTCTGACATCGTGGGTGACCGTGACCAGTTCACTGCAGCCCTGCTACGAACTCCTTCAGCCAGTCCCGAAGGCCTGGGCCGAGATCCTCCCGCTCACTCGCAAGCATGATGCTCGCTTGGAGATACGAAAGGCGATCCCCGGTGTCATACCGTCGCCCAGAAAAGATAACGCCGCGAACGCCTCCGCCCTCATCGGCCGGCATGGTCGAGAGGACCCGGAGCGCATCGGTGAGCTGGATCTCTCCGCCGCGGCCAGGCTGGGTTCGCGCAAGGACAGCGAACGCCGCGGGGTCAAGGAGGTACCTGCCGATCACTGCGAGGGTGCTCGGGGCATCGGCCACGTCAGGCTTCTCAACGAGGTCAGTCACGATGACGACATCGGTCTCATCGGTCGGCGTCACTGCTGGGCACCCATAGAGCGAGATGCTCTCGCGCGGAACTTCCATGAGGCAGATGACCGAACCGCCAAATTCTTCTCGAATAGCAAGCATCCGCGGGAGCACTGGGTCGCGTGGGTCGATGAGGTCATCACCGAGGAGGACCGCGAACGGCTCGTTGCCGACATGGCTCTGCGCCATGAGCACCGCGTGGCCCAGACCGAGCGGATCACCCTGCCGCACGTAGTGGATGAGCGCGAGGTCCGTCGACTCAGTAACAAGGGCAAGACGCTCTTCATCCCCCTTGCGACTCAGCGCCTCCTCAAGTTCGAAGTTGCGGTCGAAGTGGTCTTCGAGCGGCCGCTTACTACGGCCGGTGATAAACAGGACGTCATCAAGGCCCGCCGCGACCGCCTCTTCCACGACGTACTGGATCGCGGGCTTGTCGACGACGGGGAGCATCTCCTTCGGGGTGGCTTTCGTCGCCGGGAGGAATCTGGTCCCGAGCCCCGCAGCCGGAACCACCGCCTTGCGAACTGCGCCGGTGTAACCGCCGATAGTCGTCATGCGCCGACGATAGCCGCCCCGCGTAGGGAACGATGGGTACGTGGACGAGTTGGGCACGGCGAGTGTCGGCGACAAGGCCGCTCTCCGCGCGCAGATTCGAACCGATCGCCGCTCGCGGACGCCGACTGATCGCCACGCTGCAGGAATCGCAATTGCCTCGAACTCCCGCGACCTCCCACTGCCCGACAGTCTCGACGGTCTCATCGTCACCTGCTACCTGTCGCTTGTGACCGAACCCGACACCGGCCTGCTCATCAGGAATCTCCTCGCGCGAGGGGCATCAGTTCTCGTCCCTCGGGTTGCGGGGCATCACTTGGACTGGCTCCTCATTTCCGACGGCCAAGAGGTTCGACGCGGGCCCTTCGGCATCCGAGAGCCCGCCGGAATTCCCGTCGGACGAGGCGGTGCGCCGCTCGCCGATTGCACCGCACTCTTCCTGCCCGCGCTGGCGATCGACGAACACGGCTACCGACTCGGGCAGGGTGGTGGCTTCTACGACCGGACCTTGGCCGACGTGGCGACGCACGACCGGGGCGGTCCGATCAGGGTCGCGGTCGTCTTCGAGGAGGAGATCCTGCCCCGGGTACCAACCGACGCTCACGACTGCCGGGTCGACCTCGTTCTCACCGAGGCCGGCGTTCGCCACTTTCTGGGCGAGCCCTGAAGGTCACTCGCTCGGCCGGAGCACAAGCGTGTCGACAGCCCCCACCTCAATCTGGTCTCGGCTGAAGGCCCACGGGAACTGGGCTCCGGTTCGCCACGCCTCGATCTGGTCGTCATAGTGCGGATTGAACGCATGCCCGCTGGCCCCGGTGAGGTTCACCCACGTCGAAGCATCGAAATCGGCGAGGTCGATGACCTGGCGCATGCTCGGCACCCAGTCAACGGTGTAGCCGTTTTTCGGCGTCCAGCCGGTCGCATTGACGGTTGACTCCCCGCCAGCGGTCTCGATGGGACCGCGGTTGAACAGCCACTCGATCGGCCAAATCCCACTCGTGCCCAGGGTCTGATTCTCCAGCGCAAGGGTGTGCAGCGACCCCCACGACCACTCGGAGGGATCATCACCCTGGCTAGCAGAGAGCTCCTGCGCCGCCGCTCCCAAGGCAGCCTCCAGCGTCTCATCACGAGTCTGCGTTCCGTTGATCGTCTTGTCGTCCCACCAAAAATCACCCGGTGTGTCCCAGATGTTCTCGATCACCTGCCAGTACCGGTCGCCGCCACTTGCGTAAATGAGTTCCTCATCAGCAGCCGCGTCGAACATGCGGTGGACGAGTTGGCGCCATACTGCGTTGAGATATGCCGCGGGCGCCGAGTCTGCGGTCTGCTGCGCATCCCACCCATCAAGGAGCGCGACAGCGGGGGCGGTGAGTTCCGTCGTCGGCAGTTCAACGAGTCGCGGCGCGAGGAATGCCGCGAGTTCGTTGTGTCCGTCCATTTGGATCTCACGCATACGCTCGGCATTGACCTTCGCACCACCCGCGGTCGACTCCTCGATGAGATCGGCGATGCGCTGCGAGCGAGCACCGTAGGCCCAATCGTCAGTGAGGAAAAACGGGTATGGCGGACCGATGACGGCCTGGTTCGCGGTGACAATCCAGCCCTCGGAGGGATTGAGGACGGACGGCAGTGACTCAAAGGCCAACGTGCCCTTCCATTGGTACGCCGAATCCCACCCGGGGACCGGCCACTTGCCGTCGTAGCCATCGCGGATCGGGATGCGGCCAGGGGCTTGGTAGCCGATATTTCCCGACACGTCTGCGTAGAGAAGATTCTGCGCTGGCACGGACAGCTTCATCGCGGCAGTGCGGAATTCCTCCCAGGTTCGTGCGGTGTTGAGCAGGTCGAAGGCATCGAAGGTCGGTGCCGGCTGCAGAGCGGTCCAGCGAAGGGCTACCCCATAGGCGGGGGGACGGCTCGGCTTCGCTCCTGACAGCGTAGATCCTGGTGCTGGCACAGGAGCATCGGCGCCGACCGCGCGATACGTATCTATGCCGGCGACGTCCGACACCATCGGGCCATCGATCGTCTCGCGTACGGTGATGACGACCGGTTCGCCACCGGCGACCTTGATGATCTCGTCACGCGTCGTGAAGGCAACGTCCTTCCCATCCACGAGGTAGCTGTCGCCATCGACCTTCTCGAGCACGAGGTCGGTGACATCGGGGCCGAGGTTCGTGAATCCCCACGCGATCGTGTCGTTGTGTCCGATGAAGATCCCGGGCAGGCCAGCCATGGACCACCCGGCGACGTCGTAGTTACAGTCCGCGGTCTGGGTCGTGCAGTGCAGCCCCGCCTGGTACCAGATGCTCGGCATCATGGGGGCGAGGTGCGGATCATTGGCGAGCAGCGGCTTGCCAGTGTCGGTCTTGTCGCCCGAGATTGCCCACGAGTTCGAGCCGATCCCCGGCCCCGTCGGCCCGAGCCACCGGGTGAGTCCCTCGGTCGATGTCCGAAGCCGCTGCAATGCCCCGACAGCCTCGGAGGGGATGCGTGCCGACACGCCCTTCGATCCGGACGTCGGCAGGTTGCCCGCGTCGAACACCCCATTCACGACGGCGCCGGTCGTGACGATCGGGCGATGCTTGGCGAACGGGTACGGCGGGAACAGCTTCTCGGTCTGCTCGAGCCCCACTGACGCAGACATGATCGACCGATAGACCTCGTCCTCCATGTTGCCGCGCAAATCCCACGCCAAAACCTTGAGCCAACTCACCGAGTCGGCCGGGGTCCACGGCTCCGGCTGGTACTCGGGATTCTGCAGGCCGAGGACGGCATATTCCAGACTCAGCTCATCACCGCGACGCTCGGCAAGGTAGGCATTCACACCGGACGCGTAGGCGTCGAGGATCCGGCGCGACCTCGCCGAGAGCATCGGTATCTCCTGCTCCGCGATCCGTCGCCAACCGAGGGTCCGCAGGAACGAGTCGGTCGTCACCTGGCTCTCGCCGAACATCTCAGAGAGCCGCCCTGCGGTGATGTGCCGACGGACGTCCATCTCCCAGAATCGGTCCTGGGCGTGCACGTAGCCCTGCGCTGCAAACAGGTCCTCAAGTCCGTCTGCATAGAGTTGAGGCACTCCGAGGTCGTCACGGATGACCGTTACCGGGGCTGTGAGTCCTTCGACGGTCACCTCTCCGGAGACAACCGGGAACGACGCCCGAACGGTGTGAACTCCGTAGAGCGCCACTCCGCCAACAACCAGAATGAGGATGAGGCCGATGACCCCCAGGACTCGCCACAGCACACGCACGAACCCACCGTAGGGACTAGCGGCCCGCCGCGCTAGCCAAGTGCCAAACTCCCATGAACGCGGCGATGCAGGCGACCGGCATGCCGATGACCGTCACCCAGAACTGTGTCCGCGCAGCCGACCACAGCAGGCTCGCATCCCAGCCGAAACCCGAGAAGGTGGTGAAGGCGCCGCAGAATCCGGAGAGGAGGAGGAGCCGTAGGTCGCCAGACGTGGTCGCGAGGACGAGGCCGGCGATCGCAGAACCGGTGACATTCACCGTGAACAACCCCCAGGGCACCATTCGCCAGTGCCCGCTCCCAACCGCAGTACCTCCGGCTCCCGCCATTCGTCCATGCACCCACCGATCAACCGAGTACCTCAGGGGCGCGCCCACTGCGGCGCCCAGAGCGATTGCGAGGATGGTCATCGTGGGCCCCGCGAAAGTACCCGGCCGAGGTGAACCGCGAGCAGGCCTGCGAGCACCGTGCCCCCGACGTACACGGCAGCCAGCCCCGCCGAGCCGGTATCGATGAGCACCCCGGCTTCTAGGGCGAATGCCGAGAACGTTGTGAACCCACCGAGAACACCGGTGATGAGCAATGGCCGGAGCCACCAGCGATCTGCAACAACGGGCAATGTCGTCGCGAGCACCCCGATTGCGAGGCATCCAGCCACATTCACCCCGAGCGTCCCCCACGGCAGGGCGCGTGGATCGTGGGCGCCGATGATGAGGGTCACCGAGTGACGCGCGAGCGATCCGACCGCCCCGCCCGCTGCGATGACAGCCAGCAGGGTTGTGTGCCGGCCTACAGACATCCCGGACATCACAGCCCCACCGTAGGGGACAGCGAATTGGACGGGACAGGGAAGACGAGGCACAATTAGCACTCGGTACTTGCGAGTGCCAATTGTTCGGAACCTACCCGGAGGAATCGTGCCCACCTACGAGTACGCCTGTGCCGCCTGCCACACCAAGCACGAGATCCAGCAGAGCATGAGCGACGACACCCTCACCATCTGCCCTACCTGCGGCGAGTCGACCCTGCGCAAGCTCTTCAATAACGTGGGCGTGGTGTTCAAGGGATCCGGCTTCTATCGCAATGACTCCCGCGACAAGACGAGCAGCGCATCCACGGCCAGCGGATCAGCGAAGTCCGACAGCTCGAGTTCTTCCGAGTCATCCTCGGGATCGAGTTCGAGTTCGTCCGACTCATCCTCGTCATCGTCGTCGTCATCCGACTCGAGTTCGACCTCCTCCTCGGGCTCGAGTGCACCCGCCCCGAGTGCTCCCTCGAGTACGCCTGCTGCCACTCCTTCCGGGAGTTCTAGCACCTGAGCCATGCATCGATGCGGGCGTGCCTGTGGATAACTATTTCCGCTGAAGGGCATGACGCCCTACGGTCGGTACATGTTCTCCGCAGCCAAATTTGACCGATCACCGATCGCGGCTCTCGTCCGTCGCTATCGGCGTCCAATCGCCGCAGTCTGCGTTGGCCTCGCCGTGCTCCTCACCCTGTCGTCACTCAAAGCGCCAGCTCCGATCGCCTCCGGCCTCGAACCTGGCCCGCGCCTAGCTTTCGGCGAGGTTGCAGCGCCAATCACCCTCGCGAGCGCCGACATCGCCGCAAGCCTGCAGGTCGGCGACATCATCGATGTCGTCGCGGTCCCCAATCAAGAGGCCGGAGTCTCCGAGGTTGTCGCGCGCGGGGCTCGAGTCCTCAACATTGGCACACCGGATGGCTTCGGCGCTTCAGCGAGCGCCCTCGTCGTTCTTGCCTTACCGGAGTCTGAGGCACTCGCAATCGCCGACGCCACCACTGACTCCGACCTGACCGCCCTCATTCATTGAACCACTCACTGACCACTAGCCGTGGTGCGGCGGCACATCGGCGAGCAGTCGATCGTCACTTGAGCCAAAGCCCCCCGCCTCGTCAGACGTCTGATCCGGGAGCAGGTTCACGTCGAGCATCGGCCTCACCCTTCGGGTCGAGCCCAGGGCCGACAGCGACTCGTCGATGGCACTCGCGATGCTCGCGAGATCACGCTCCTCGATGACAAACGGCGGAGACACCTGCACTGAGCCATCGGCGAGCATCCGGGTGAGCACCCCACGCTCACGCAATTGCCCAATGAGGCGTGACCCGAAGGTCGGGTCGGCCGAGATAATCTCGGGCTTTACCTGCACCGCACCAAGGAGCCCGACTCCGGCGCGCACCTCGTGCACCGCATCATGCTGGCTCAACGGTTGCAGCAGTCGTGCCACCAGCGGTTGCAGTTCAACGACCCGTTCGATGAGGTGCTCTCGCTCGATGACATCTAGGTTTGCCATCGCGACAGCGGCCGCGGTGGCATGGCCAGAGTAGGTATATCCGTGACGCCACATGACACCTGGTGAGTTCCAGAAAGGCTCAGCGATACGGCCCGCCACGAGCACAGCACCCATGGGCAGGTAGCCCGAGGTGAGGCCCTTGGCCGTGAGGATGAGGTCCGGGTCGAGATCCCAGCGAGTGGAGGCAAGGATCGCGCCGACCCGTCCATATCCGGTGATGACCTCGTCCGCCACGAACAGCACTCCGCGGTCGCGGCAGATGGTGCGCACCTCGTCGAGGTAACCCGCCGGCGGCGCGTACACCCCACCCGCACCGATGACCGGCTCGCAGAAGAAGGCCCCGACCTGCTCGGCACCAAGTTCATCTATGACCGCAACAAGTTCGGCGGCACTATCCCATTGAATATTTCGGACGCGACTGTCGAGGTTGCCATGCCCATCGCGATTTGCCGCTATCCCTGCGAGAGCCGTGCCAGCCATATGCATGCCGTGATACGCCCGGTTGCGGGTGATGATCCAGGTTCTCTCCGGCTGTCCGTTGAGCCACCAGTAGCGTCGAACCATCTTCACCGCCGTATCGACAGCATCACTGCCACCCGAGGTGAAGAACACCTTGCAGTCCTTCTGCGGCGACAGCGCGGAGAGCCGGTCCGATAGTCGCAGGGTCGACTCGGTCGCCTGGTCGCCGAAGTTGGAGTACGCCGCGAGGGTCATCATCTGGGCAGCCGCGGCTTCGGCGAGTTCCTTGCGTCCGTGGCCGACGCTGTTGAACCACAGGGCGGCCGAGGCGTCGATGAACTCGCGTCCGTCCTTCGTGCGGACCCGAGCGCCCTCTCCTGAGACCACGACCAACTCGTGGCCGTTCACCGCCGACATGTCGGCGAACGGATGCCAGAAGGTCGTGCTCGACTCATTGATCACGAGCTCAGGCTAGTCACCTTTGGCGTAGCGTCAGCAACATGACTGCTCGAGTGATCCTCTTCGGCGCCACCGGGTACACCGGCCGCCTCACTGCCCATTCCATGGTTCGAGCCGGATTATCACCGGTCCTGGCCGGACGATCCGCCTCTCGCCTCGCCGAACTCGTCGATGAACTCGCGGTGGTCGGCCCCGAGGGAAGTACGCCAACATGGCAGGTCGCGGACGTCGCTGATGCCGCCAGTGTGCAGGCCCTCGTGCAGGACCCGTCGGACGTGCTCGTCACGACCGTCGGCCCCTTCACCAGCCTCGGAGACCCCGCCATCAGTGCGGCCATTCACGCTGGCGCTGCCTACGTCGACTCGACCGGCGAACCGCCATTCATCGAGCGAGTCTTCACCGAGGACCACGTTCGCGCCGTGGCGAGCGGGGCACGGCTGCTCACCGCCTTCGGCTACGACTACGTGCCCGGTAATCTTGCCGGCGCTCTTGCCATCGCTTCGGCCCGAGCCTCCGGTTCGACTCCGATTCGCTTGGAAATCGGCTACTTCGTTCAGGGCACCTTCGCGATGAGCAGTGGCACACGCGCGAGTTCTGCAGGGGTCATGTTCGCCCCGTCCTTCGGATTCCACCACGGCCGGGTTGAGCCCGAGCGCGCAGCGAAGTCCACGACCACGTTCACTGTCGACGGCCGGTCCCTCGACGCGCTGAGCGTCGGAGGCAGTGAGCACTTCACCCTCCCCCGCCTCGACCCATCGCTCATCGACATCGGGGTGTACCTCGGCTGGGCAGGGAGTCGCACCAAGGCGGCGGCAAGGGCCGCAGCGGTCGTCAACGGGATCTCCTCGATTCCCGGTGCCCGCTCTTTGCTCACTGGTATTGCTAGGCGGGCTACGTCCGGGCCAACCGGCAAAGGCCCCGATGAGCAACAGCGCGAGGGCGGAAGATCGATCGCCGTCGCCCGGGCCTTTGACGAGTCCGGCACCCTCGTCGCTGAGACACGGGTCGATGGTTCAACCCCATACGAACTCACCGCTGACCTCCTCACGTGGGCGGCTTCGAGGCTCGCGACGCAGATGCCATCGGCCACCGGCGCTCTCGGCCCGGCCGATGCCTTCGGTCTTGACGCATTCATCGAAGGCTGCCGGGGTATCGGGCTCACCGAGGTCACCTGAGCGGCGTGCTTCGCGCGTCCACGCATTCGCTTCCGGCGACCACAGCGCTAGTGTCACTGCGTGCGTCAGGATGAATGGCAGCGTTTGGCCGCCGATCACGCAGACCGCGTCCGGCCATGGGTCGACGCCCGGCTCGCACGGCGAGCAGCAGGTCACAAACACGCTGTTGACGATTTCCTCTTCGACTACTACCCGTTTAGCCCCGCCAAGCTCGCCTCCTGGCATCCCGGTTTCGGAGTGGTGCTCGAGGGCCCCGAAGCCCGCAGTTACCTCACTCACCCCGGCTACATCGAGGTGGCGGACGGATTCACGGCTGACCCATCGCGACTGACGAGCAAGCGTCCTCGACTGAACCTCGCGATCCGCATCCTGTCGGGCACCATGTCTCGTCCGGCAATGACCGGGTGCTTTGGGCTACACGAGTGGGCAATGGTCTACGGCCTCACCCAGGGCGAGGTTCGCCACGAAGACCTACCCCTTCGGGTCAACCCGGGCACCATCGCTGCCACAGTCGACGACATTGGCCTGCGCTGCACACACATCGACGCCTTCCGCTTCTTCACTCCCGCGGCCGTCCCACTCAACGGCCTAGAACCGACCCGCGCGACTCAGCCCGACCTTGAGCAGCCGGGATGCCTGCACGCATCCATGGACCTCTACAAATACGCGTTCTGGTTCTCCCCCTTTGTTCCCAGTGAACTGGTGACCGATTGCTTCGAATTGGCGAGGACTGCAAGGCGGGTTGACATGGCGGCCTCGCCATACGACTGCGTCGATTTGGGACTCACTCCGATCCGTGTTGAAACTGCTGAAGGACGCCAGCAATATGTTTCTGCGCAACGGGATTTGATGGACCAAGCCGCTCCACTACGTGCTCGCTTGCAATCTGTTCTCGTTGGTTTGCAATGTGCTGACAGCAGTTTTGATGGGGGGTGATTGTCAGACCCTGGGGTTAGGTTGGGGTCATGTTCACGAGGGTTGATCCGCTCACCTGCTCTGCAGGTGTGTTGCTTGCGGAGTTGTCGTGCATGGAGCCGGGTTTGTTGGTGATGTCGTTGTTGCAGTCGGTCGATGTTGAAGGATTGTCGCCTGACGATGCCGTGACATTTCTGCAGATCCATGAGCGGTGCCGCAGTTGGTGGGAGTCCCAGCAGGTACCCGCGATGGTGGCCGCTGCAGCGATCGAGCCCCGTATCGATGAATACCGCGTGGTGATCCCGCTGCACGATGAGGCGTCCCTGATCAAGATCTGTGACGTGATCCGTGAGGAGCTGTCCTGTGCGCTGCGGGTGTCGGCGTCGGCGATGCAAGGCGAGATCGACATGGCACGACTGTTGACGGGGCCTCTCGCTGCGACGTGGCGGTCGTGGGAGTTGGGGCAGATCACCCGCCGGCACGTCACGGTCATGGTCGAGGCGGTGGGTCGGCTCCCAGGATCCTTGATGCGCGACGACACTGAACGTGCGGAGTTCACGGTCGCATGCGACCAGTTCCAGGAGCGGGTCCTGACCCGGGCGATCACGGGGACCGTCGCTGATACCCGCCGCGCAGCCAAAGCCGCGATCCTGGCCATCGACAGCGAGGGACAAGCCCGGCGGCGCGAACGAGCGAAGGGGTCCCGCGACGTATGGATCAGTCCCGACGTCGACGGGTTGAGCCTGCTCATCGCCACGATGGCCACCGAAGATGCCCTCGCCGTCATGACCCAAATCAACGCGTCCGCCCACGCCCGCCAGAACACTGCCCGCCAGAACACTGCCCGCCAAAGCGATGGGGAGCCTGCGGCTGCGCTGTGTCTGGGTGAGCATCGCGTTCACGCCCTCGCCGCCCTCATCCTCGGCAGTGACCACCCGCCGGTGACGGCACATGTGAACCTCACCATTGATCTTGCGACCCTGCTGAGCCTGCGCAACGCGACCGCCGATGGCATCACCCCCGGGCAGGTCGACCTCACCGGCGACGGGCCCGTCTGCGCGACCGTGCTCCGCGACCTCCTCGCCAACCCCGACTGCGCCGTCACCTTGCGCCGCCTCGTCACCGACCCGATCACCGGGCACCTCCTCGACTACGGCCGCCGCACCTACGCCATCCCCCAACCCCTACGCGACTACATCACCGCCCGAGACACCACCTGCCGATTCCCCGGCTGCAAACGACGATCCGACCTCTGCCAAATCGACCACGCCCAACCCTGGAACAGCGGCGGCGAAACGAACCCCACGAACCTCGGCGCCCTATGCACCAGACACCACCAACTCAAAACCCACGCCGGATGGACCATCACCAACAGCGCCCCCGACGGCAGCTGCACCTGGACCTCACCCCAAGGCCGGCAATACGACCACCACCCACCACCCATCGACACCGCCGCCCAACACGGTCTGAAGGTCAACACCTACCTGCCGAGCATGCTGCGTTGGTTGTTTCTCACCCCGGCAATCGTTCATCCAAGATTTCCTTGGAACTGTAGAAGAGTTGGCCGCCTGGTCATGGCTGAGTGATGTCGAGGTCATGACCAACACGGTCATCGGACTGTCAGCCATGTTGAACCTCGATAATATCTTCAACCGGATCGATCTTCCGACCAATCCGGTCGCTCAGGACTGGGAGTCGCTGCGAAACGCAGCCAAGACCGCCTCGGAGCGAGCCGAGATTGACGCCATTTTCTGCAGGCCCCCCTTCGTCGACTGACGCTGCGCTGCCCGGTGTCATGACCTAGGAGCCGGTTACCCGCCTAGCGGGTCCGGCAGGCGCCACACCGTATTTCGTGCGCCAGCGCTCGAATCTCGCACGTGTCCGTTCGAGCCTCCATCACGAATTCTGTAGTCATTGGCGGCGAGGGCCCGTGAGACGGCGGCCATGCCAACCGGATCCGCGAGGGAGTCTCGCCGCCAATCAGCTCCGGCGACGTGATCAACGATGGTGCTCACAATGGCGATCTCTGGGCGTCCCCGGTCGGAGACGCGCACCAGTTCTACGATCCGGGCCTGCTGCGGCCAGTCGATGATCGAGGCGGTCGTGAATTCCCAAAACCCGCTTGCGTCGTCACCGTGCCAGAGAGCCGCATGATGGTGGATGTGCCCAGCCATCCAGGCAATGACATGTGGGTGGCGAAGAAGAAGCTCAACCACCTCTGCCCCGAGCACTCGCCTGCCGCTACCGACCGGTGCATAGTCATTGGTAAGCGTCGGCGAGGGGTGATGCGAGGCAATCACCACATAACGACCGACAGCATCGGCCAATTGGCCCGCCAGCCAATCGAATTGGATTTCGTCAAGTGACCCCTGCCAGCCACCGTTGAGGTTGACAGTGTCAAGCGAAATCAATCGAACGTCTCCGACATCGGTGCTGAAGTAGTTGCAGTCTCGACCAGTGAGGGCACGAGCAAAGTCCGTCGGTCCAACCAGCTCACGGCCGGTGTCCGGCACGATCGCAAGACGGGGTGACGATGGCGTGGTCGGGTAATTCGCTGGCCCGGTCTGCTCAATCGCCTGCGCCGCCTGCATGGGCGAGAAGCTCGGGTCCAGACCGATAATGCGTTCCGAGCCAACGGCCAACGCTCGCGTGACCGCGTCTGGCGGTACCGTTCCCTGCAGCAGTCCGTCGTGATTCCCGTGAACAGCTATGGATCGCCGGTTGATGCCGGGCGAAACAACGTTGCGACGCGCTGCCTCCACTAGGCCCGGTATCAGCGGGTAGCCGTATAGGCCGGTCGGTCGATCTGTTGCTTGGCCATTCGGCGGCCCGTCTGGGTGCCAGTAACGATCGTCCCACCGGTGAGCGCCGGCCGCCCCAACCCAGGAGCTCTCAGTTTCACTCCCACTCCTTGGGGCAATCTCACCACCCTCAATGATGCGTGCGAACCAGTTCAGTTCGTTGCGCTGCGCGTTGTCCGTAAGGTCGCCAGTGAACACCACTGCATCAACATCGCGCCCTGTCGTTGGCCCTCGGTCTATCGCGTTCACCGCGGTCACCATGCTGAGAGCAACCTGGACCGTCAGGATTTCCTGCGGCCGGTAGGTGCCGATGTCACCAAGCGCCTCTCGGTAGGGCGAGTCGGAGTCGCCGAAGCGATCAAGGTACTCGATCCGAGCCGGAGACTCTGCATCACACAGGTGGACGTCGGATACGTGCCAAAGGCAGGCCAGTGGCTCACCGGTGGGAACACGCTCTTGGTAATCCTCGCCCGGACCCTCGATCAGATTCCGCCACCCACCCGGCTTCTCCTCACCACGAGCGATCGTCACCGCGGTTGTCAGTCTCGGATCGTCGGTCATGACGACATCCTCGACGCGATCGGCGCCGCCGTGAGAACAGTGACCTGACCCACATCATCGCGTAGCCGGACCTGCACACGACTGCCAACTGGAAACGCGACGGCCTCACTACTTGCGAGGTCGACAAGCAACGGATGGTGCCCGGGCTGGGTGACCACGAGTCTGGTCATAGGTCCGAGGAACGAGGTCGACTCGATCGTCCAGAGCCCGGTATCGCTTCCATCAAGGGCAATGTGCTCAGGGCGCACGGCGACAATTCCCTCAGTGCCCGCCGTACCAGCCTCGTTACCAATCACTGTCCGGTTCAGCACCTGCCATCGGTCACTTTGCAGTGCTATCGCGGGAAGTTGGTTGACGGTGCCGATGAAGCTGGCAACGAAGGAGTTCGCCGGGCGCTCATACAGTTCGCGAGGAGGCGCGAGTTGCTCCAGACGCCCATTGCTCATGACGCCGACGCGATCCGCGATCGCCAGAGCCTCGTGCTGGTCATGCGTCACGAATACGGTCGTCACGCCGATATCCAACTGAAGCCTGCGAATTTCATCGCGCAACGTCTCACGCACCTGTGCATCGAGTGCCGAAAGTGGCTCGTCCAGAAGAAGGACTCGAGGTGCCGTGGCAATCGCGCGAGCCAGCGCGACTCGTTGCCGTTGGCCACCGGACATCTGGTGCGGATACTTGTCGGCATGAGCTTGCAGGCGAGTGACGTCAATCATTCGGTCCACGATTGAGCGGCGCTCAGCCGCATCCTTCTTTTGGACCTTCAGTCCGAACTCGATGTTCTGTCGAGCCGTCATATTTGGAAAAAGACTGTAGTCCTGGAAGACCATGCCAAATCGACGTCGCTCCGGTGGATCGTCAGAAATATCAAGTCCCTCAACCGAAACGCGACCTCCATCAGCCTTCTCTAGTCCAGCCAAGATTCGCAGCGCGGTGGTCTTCCCGCAGCCGCTCGGTCCGAGCAGGCAGACAAGTTCACCTGATCTGATCCGCACGGTGAAATCCTCCAAGGCCACCGATGACCCGAAAGCCTTGCGAATACCCACCATTTCGACGGTCGCCATTACTTCTCCTACATCCCAGCAGTATGAACGGTGAGGCCCCGGCGCCGAAGCGAACGGACGACGAGTCCTAGGGCGAGAGCAGTCAGGATCATGACGATCAGGGCCAGAGCCAGACCGCCGCGCGGATCACCGCGCTGGTAGTTGACCATCTCGGTTGGAAGCGTGGTCTTGAGGAGAAGTGACGCAAACGCGAATTCACCGAGGACCATCGCGGCGGTAAGCGCCGACGCTGCTGCAATAGCTGCACCGATGTTCGGGATGATGACGCGAGCGATGATCGTCGTGAGTGATGCGCCCATCGTCCGGGCGGCTTCATACAGGGTCCGAGCACTGATGGCCTGGAGCCCTGCGTCGAGTGCCCGATAAGTGAACGGCATCGCCCAGAGCGCGTAGAACGGAACGAGGCTGAAGTCGCTCGCAAGGAACCACGGAACCGCGGCGCGGAACGTGGCGGCAACGCCGACCACGAGGGCAATGGGCGGAATCACCCACGGCAGCAGGGTCACCGCGCTGAGGACTGGGCGCAGCCTCGGGTTGTGCACTTCAGTGATGATGGCCAGTGGAAGAAGGAGTGCCAGATTCAGAGCAATGGCGAACACAACGAGAAGGACACTCGTCTTCGTCGCGGAAATGATGCCCGGGTCAGAAAGAGCCGTCCAAAGTCCGGAAAATGACCACCCCTCAAGCAGTTTCTCGGGCGTGAGGAGCGCCATCGGCACATTCTGAAATGCAAAGCGGGCCATAGCAAGCATCGGGACGAGGAAATACAACGCGACGATGACGAGGAAAGCGGACGTAACCACGGATGCGGGACGAACACTGCGCCAGCGAGCATGGCGCGGTACGTCTGCTGGCGGTGCGGCGTTCTTGCTCACGACCGCGTCCACGTGAGCGTGCGGCGCTGCAGCAACGTCATGGTGATGAGGCTCGCCATGAGTAGGACGATCACCCAGGCAACGATTGCGTTGCCAAGATCCTCTTCCCCCGTGATCACGTTGCCCTGCATGAGAAACCGGATCTGTAGCGGCACGAGGGCCCCACTGGGATTGAGGACGTAGACCGTGGCGTACGCGGTGAACGCATTGACGAACAACAGGAGGACGCCACCCAACGCAGCGGGTGCGAGGAGCGGGAAGACGACGGACCTCCAGTAGCGAAATGCACTGCTCCCCGTGATCGCCGCCGCCTCTCGCCACGTATCGCGCAGCCCGTTCACCGCGGGCATCGTGACGAGGAACATGAGTGGAATCTGGAAGTAGAGGTAGACCACGACGAGTCCCCAGAATCCGGTCGGGGAGATCCCGTAGTCGCCGGCATTGATGCCGAAGCCCTTGAGGATTTTCGTGAGAAATCCCTGCGCGCCAATCGTGGCAATAAAGGCGAAGGCAAGGGCAACTCCGCCAAGTTGGGAGGCAACCGCTGACCATGAGTCGAGGGTGGGCCGCAGCCACGCAGGCCTGCGCAAGGACTTGACCGTCAGCGCGAGGAGCAATCCAATGACACCGCCGATGAGGGCGCTGGTGCCAGAGAGCGTAATCGAGTTGATGAAGCCGGTTCGATAGGTGCCGGAGAGCGCTCGCGCCATTGCGTCGAAGCCCAGCGTGCCACCAGGGGTCACCGCCTTATAGAGGACGACCAGCGTCGGGTAGAGAAGGAAGAGCCCTACGAATGCAGCGAAAGGAATGAGGACGAGACTCGCGTTGCGAAGCCCTCGACGGGGGGACGATTGCATGGTCACCTCCTTCGTCGCGAGCCTATTGATCTGAATTGAGCAGGATCCGGGTTGAACATAACTCGGGGAGGTTGTGCACCTGCGCGACCGGGTGGGACGCGACATTCCGCGTCCCACCCGGCATCACGCTCATGCAATCGAGCCCGAATGCAATGGTGCAATGGTGCTCAGGCGTCGCCTACCATCGGTCCCCAGTTATCGGTGATCTGCATCTTCATCGCCTCGACCTGCTCGGCCGTGGGGAAGGTGACCTTCGAGATGACGTCAGCAGACGGGAGATTCTTCTTCATCTCATCGGTGATGAGTCCGGCAGCTTCGAGCGCTGCGTACCGGGCCGGGATGGCCCCACCCTCGAGGTAGCCAAGAGCGCCCGCATCACCGGTGATGTGCTCAATCCACAGACGTGCTGCGCACGGGTGAACAGCGTCCGCAACAACTGACTGCGCGTAGTAGGAGCCGTAGAGGCCGTCGGCCGGAATGGTCGACGTGAAGTCAAAGCCAGCCTCCTTGAGGCCAGGAACGACACCCGGGAAGTTGTAGGACCAGTCCAGGGCGATCGGCACGTCGCCGGAGAGGAGACCGGCCTCGGTCACGTCGAGAACCTGGAGGTTTCCGCTCTTCTTCAGATCGGCGAAGTACTGGATTCCCGGCATGATGTCGTCGTAGGAGCCACCATTGGCGAGCGCGGCTGCAACGACGGCTGCGAATGCGGCACCGGCCTCGCGAGGATCACCATTGATTGTGACCTGGCCCTTGTACTCCGGCTTCATGAGATCCGCCCAGGTCTGCGGCGGGTTCTTCACGAGCGTGGCGTTGGTGCCGATTGACATGATGCCGTAGTAAGCGCCGACCCAGTTGCCAGCCGCGTCCTTGAGGTTGGCAGGAATCTCGTCCCAGGTCGTGGTGATGTAGGGCTCGATCTGTCCGGCATCAAGCGCCTGCTGGACGAAGGAAGGGCCGATGTCGATCGCATCCGGCATATCCGGCTGACCCTGCAGTGTCGAGATCGCGGTGAGCTCATCGGCGGACGATGCATCCGGATTGGCGACAGGGGCCTCGAGGCCATAGGTGTCGCGGAAGGACTTGAGGATGCCGCCGTAGTTGGCCCAGGTATCCGGGAGGGCGATGAGATTGACGTTGCCCTCTTCCTTCGCCTTAGCCGCGATCTCCTCGATCGTGGTGCCGCACTGAGGGTCGGTCGCGCCTGCGGCGGACTCGGACATCGAGGCAGAAGCCTCAGGAGCAGAAGCGGATGCCGAGGGGGCCTCCGCAGTTGTTCCGCTGGACGAGCAAGCGGCGAGCAGTGATGCCGTCAGGAGGACCGGCACAACCAGCAAAGACCTGCGCATTGCAGATTCCCTTCATCGTGGATGTGTTGCGTACGATCGCAAGGTAGAAGGAACACGGGGTCCCGAGTCGTACCTGCGGCAACGTGCCCATGAACGGAATAAGAAGATCCTGCGCGGGCCACCAATGGTCAGGGGGTGACGAGCACCTTTACATGCGCGCTGCGATTCTCGGCCAGCACTTCAAAACCCCCGGATATGACGTCATCGAGGCCGATCCGAGTCGTGATGACCTCCTCGGCCCCGCGCAGGCTGCCGTCCGCGAGGGCGGCGATGGCCTCTGGGAAGTCCGGCTTGTTGTATCCCTTGCTGCCAACGATCGTGAGTTCCTTGAGGAGGACCTGCATGTAGTCGCATGGGGCCGGGGTCAGCCACACGGCGAGGCTGACGATGGTTCCGCCCATGCGCACCGCACCGACTGCCGTCACCATCGCCTCATCGGCGCCCGAGGTCTCGAACACGACATCGACCCCGCGGCCATTGGTCAGCTCCATGACTGCCGCCACCACATCGGTGGCGCTGGAGTCGATGACCGCATTCGCCCCGAGACGCGCGGCCGCGTCGGCCCGTGCTCCCGGCCGGCGAACGCTCACGAGGGTGAGCGCAGATCCGAATGCCTGCGCGCACATGAGGGTCGTGAGTCCGATAGGACCGGCACCGATGACGATGGCCGTCTGCCCAGGTCCGAAGTTGCCCTTGCGCATCCCGTGCCAACCCACCGTGATGGGCTCGACGAGCGCCCCGATGTCAAGTGGCACCGACTCGGGAAGTGCATGGACTGTGTAGGCGGGTACCAGGGCCTGCTCGGCGAACCCGCCTCCGACGACGTGCACCCCAACCACGGTTAGGTCTCGGCACACGTGGTAGTTGCCGGTGATGCAGAACTCGCATGTCTGGCAGTACATGAAGGGCTCAACCGCCACGGGCTGGCCAACCTTCACATGCTCGACACCCTCGCCTACCGCGGAGACCGTGCCGGCGAACTCGTGACCGAGGATGACCGGCGGCGAGTACCCCGAAACAGTGTCGGCCTCGAACTCGTGCAGGTCGGATCCGCAGATCCCGCACCACTCAACGTCGATCTTCACCGTACCCGGCACGACGGTGGGCTCAGGGACGTCCTCCACCCGGAAGTCTCCCCTTCCATTGCCGCCGCGACCGTAATACGTGAGTGCCTTCATGAGTTCCTCGCTCTTCGGGGCGCAGCGGCGCTCACGCCGCGCAGAACAATGTTCGTGTTCGTCGACAGAACTACGCAGGGACCGTCGGCAGGGTCGCCAGCGCGGCCGCGAACCGCTCGTCGCTCACAGCCTCGTCGACCATCTCGCCACGCAGGTACTGGTCGTAGGCGGAAAGATCGAAGTGACCGTGACCGCAAAGGGCGGTGAGGATGACCGTCTCCTCGCCGGTCTCCTTCGCCTTCAGGGCCTCACGAATCGCGAGCGCGATCGCATGGGTCGGCTCCGGCGCAGGCACGATTCCCTCGGTCCGTGCGAACTGAATGGCAGCCGCAAAGCACTCGGTCTGCGGAACAGCCTGGGCCTCCATGAGACCGAGCTCGTAGATATGCGAGATGAGCGGCGCCATCCCGTGGTAGCGAAGACCACCGGCGTGGATCGGGTCCGGGATGAAGTCGTGGCCGAGGGTGTGCATCTTCATGAGCGGGGTCATGCCAGCCGTGTCGCCAAAGTCGTAGGCGTAGACGCCCCTGGTGAGCGAAGGGCAGGACGCTGGCTCCGCGGCGATGATGCGGGGATTCATCCGACCCTCAAGCTTCTCCTTGAGGAACGGGAACGACAGCCCCGCGAAGTTCGAGCCGCCGCCGGTGCAGCCGACGATGTGGGTCGGAGTGTCGCCGGCCATGGCGAGTTGAAGCATTGCCTCTTGACCGATGATCGTCTGGTGCAGGAGCACGTGGTTGAGGACCGATCCGAGCGCGTACCTGGTGTCGGCGTTCATCGCTGCAACCTCAACGGCCTCGGAGATCGCGATGCCCAGCGAGCCCGTGAAGTTTCGCGGGTCAGCCCCGAGCATGCGGCCGACCTCGGTCAGATCGGACGGCGAGCGGTGCACGGACGCACCGAATGCCTCGATCATCATGCGGCGGTAGGGCTTCGCGTCGTACGAAGCCCCCACCTGCCACACCTCGCACTCAAGCCCGTAGATCGCGCATGCGTAGGCCAATGCGGTGCCCCACTGCCCTGCCCCGGTCTCGGTTGTCAGCTTTCGCGTGCCCTCCTTCTTGTTGTAGTAGGCCTGCGGTACTGACGTGTTCGGCTTGTGCGAGCCCGCGGGGGAAACTCCCTCGTACTTGTAGTAAATGCGCGCCGGGGTGCCGAGCGCCTGCTCAAGTCGGTGGGCGCGGAACAAGGGGGATGGACGCCACTGGCGGTACACGTCAAGGACACCACCGGGAATTTCGATAAATCGGTCGCTCGACACCTCTTGCATGATGAGTTCCATCGGGAACAGCGGAGCGAGGTCATCTGGGCCAACCGGATCTAGGCGGCCCGGGTGCAAGGGCGGCGGGGGCGGCGAGGGTAGATCCGGAATGATGTTGTACCAGACGGTCGGCATCTGATCCTCGCTGAGCACGTACTTATGCTGGCGAACCGTATCGTCCATGGTGGGGCCTCCCTGATCGCACTGTTGGTGAGGGAACGCTAGCGGAACCTGCGGGCCCCTGTCAGGTAATCTGCATCACCCAAAGTGCCAGATCTAGGCGCTGGCCGATTTTTGCGTGACGACCCATGCATCAAGTAAGCATCCGCCGCTGGGAGCCGGAACGAGCTCCCACCGACCCTCGCATGCGTCATCGAGAAGGGCCGAGCCAAGGCCCGGCCGAGGGTCCTGCGGGGGACCGCACCCATCGTCGAGGACCCGAACCCTGATGAGCAGATCCGGCCCGTCGCCATCAAGATCAACCTGCACGGCGATAGTGCTCGCGCCTCCATGTCGGATCGCGTTGCAGAGTCCCTCTTCGACGACCTCACCGACGACGTCGACCTTCTCCCCTGTGTACTGCTTGAGGGCGGGTGCGACAAATGCAGTGATGCCAGCCAAGCCCTGCCAAAGGTCGACCTTCTTGTTGATCTCAGCACTCAGGGTTTCCGGATCCCGAGGGTCATTGATCCAAGCCAAAGGCGTTGCAAGCACTGCACGAGCCTGATTGATTGCCGCTTCATAGACTGCCGCATCATCGGTCATCGCAGCGCGATCAATGGCAAGCGCGCAGGCCGCGAGCTTCGACTGTACGGATCCGTGCAGCATTCGCGCCGCGCTCTTCGCGATCGAGCTGACGACCTCGGTCTGGGTGAGAACCTCGATGCGGGCCGAGTCAATTTCAGCCGCGTAAACGCGCAGCAGCGCCACCTGCGGCGCTCGCCATTCCCCCAATCCTGAAGTGAGCCAGATAATGCAGGCACTGAGGAAAACCCCGACAGCCAAGTGTGCAAGGAAGCCCGGCGTGAGCGAGCTCCCGGTGGCGAACTCCCACCCGTAGGTGGGGATCTGAAGCACAACGAACGTCGCTAGGAAAATGCCGAGATGACGGCGAGGAAACGCCCGCATGAGCCGATTTCCTGAACCGAGAATCAACGTAATGAGGAGGACGCCGGAAGCAGCTGTGGCGAGCGCCTCCGCCGGGCCACTTGCTGTCCACTGATCCGCCACCGCGGTGAGGACAAAGATGCCCGATACGGCCACTGGCCTGAACGGCTGCGTCCGCGCTACGCCGGCGAGAAAGTCGACCGGTCCAAGGCCTTTCCGCGCATCACGGCTTCGATCCGCTATCAGTCGACTGAGGGGTCGCACCGAGGATTCGTTGAGATCCCTCAGGACTTCCGCCAGAGCAGAGGAGACTCGCGTCTGCGCGAATTGCTGCTCGTAGGCAAGTCGCTCGTCAAGGGTTTCAAGTGCCGGGCGCAACTCCTCCTCAACGTCACGAGCGAGGCTGGACCGAAGGTCTTCGATGAGGGCTGCCTCTGACGACGCCTTGAGTGAGACGTTTGCCGCCTGTTCGATGACCAGACTACGAGCGGCTTGCAGGCGGTTGCGCCCATCGATCAGTAGACCGATCACCACCGCCAGCCATGGGGCGATGATCGCGTCGCTCACGATGCGAACCACGGCTGGTGTGGCACTGGTGAATCCGGTCAACGGCAAGACCGCCGATGCGACGCCCCCAACGAATGCGCCACCTACGGTGTAGGTGGCGATGAATCGGAAACGGGAGGTGCCAGCGCTGGCCCTCGCTCTGGACAAATCCGCCCAGACGCAGACCCCTGCGATCACGCCTGCCAAAAGGGCAATGGCCAACACTCCGGTGACAGCGCCGGCCGTTACGACACCGCTGGGCTTCGACAGGCTGAGAAAAGAGATTGCCATGACCACCGTCGTGCTTGCCGTGACATTGAGGCTCAGTCGACGAGAAGTCCTTGCCGCTACATCCCGCTCAGCTAGGCGCTGGGCGAAGGCTGGCACGACCAGCAGGTCAGTCAACGGCCCATCGATCTGATCGGCCGGCTGTCCCGGAACTAGACTGAACGGGAGCAATCCAGCCTGGAGTGGCACGCGTCGGCCGACCTTAACCATGGGGGATCGGTGATCCCGATATGAGGGCGAAGTAGGCCTGGGTAATCAAAATACGGGGGTTTCGGTCGTTGGTCACGGTGAGGTTGAGTTGTCGTAGCAACCGGGCAGTCGCCTTTCCAACGGACGCCTCCCTCAGGAATCGCAACTTCGCAATCTCGGCATTCGTATAGCCGCATGCAATAAGTCGCATGAGTTCGACCTGACCATCCCTCAAGGAGTTTAGGCTGCCGTCGCCATGCACGTCCGCGAACGGGCGGTGGGTAGCGGAATCCACAGACATCTCGATCGCCATCTTGAGCGACTCGACATCGGTGAGTGCCCGCTTCACCATAAATACTGTTCCGGCCGGAAGCGGTCGGAAGTCCCCGATCAACCGCACATCCACATAGGTCGTCAGGAGGAGGATCCCGACTTCCGCGCGCATCCTACGCACGCCATGTGCGAAGTCTGCCCCATTCGGCCCTGGTCCGAGATCGAGATCCACAAGGACGGCGTCCGGCCGGGTGACGGCGGCACTGGCAAGCCCCTCCGCACAGTTCGCGGCTTCACCGACAACTTCGTGGCCCAACTCGCGCAGTTGGCTGCACAGGAGCATGCGAGTGAACCCGTCGTCTTCAACAACGAGGACCCGATACCTCATGTGCGCATTCTCCTCAAAGGCAATCGGCACTACGTGGCGCCATGTAGAAGTCGTAGTTTCGGGAGGATCCGGGTACATCAAGCCGTGGTCCGGGCCGGTAACGCTCGCACCGGGCCGGACCACGACGGAATCAACGTCTTACTCGGCCGACTCAGGAAAGGTAAACTGCCAGTTGACGTTGCCGTCGGTCACATCATCAACGGTGAGAACAGTGGGATAGGTCCCACTGATGTCAACTATCTCGCAAGTGAGTGTTGCCCCGACCTTGCCATCAAGCGCACCGGGGCAGGTGATGCTTTCCACCTGTTGATCGGGAAACTTGGATTGGAGGAGCTTGAGGGAAGCGGCCTCGATATCGGCCTTCGACACCGAATACGACACCGTGCATGCTGTCAGTGCTCCCGCGGCAAGCAGCGTGCCCACAGCAAACAAAGCTATCGCGGATCGATTACTAAATTTCACGGTCATGCCCTCCGATAGATTAATTGACGCTCACTTCGAAAGAATCTCGGTCCGAACAACATCGCGCAAGGCAAAGAGCCGAATATTGCCCCTGTTCAACCTAAGTGGGGGTCTAGTACCCCACTTCGCGGCCTTGTGGGTGCTCGTAGAAGCGGAGCCTTGCCCGACTGAGGTTTCTTGCCTACGTTGACGGCCATGAGCAGTCTCGACGCCACCGCACGCGCACCAGCGCGGACGATGCAGGTTCAGGCGAGACGAACGGTCCTTGCCTTGGGTCTAGCCGCCACCTGCATGCTGGGTGCAGTCACCTCGGCAGAGGCAGCGGACGCACCCGCGCCCCGGGCCGCGGTGCAGTTGCTCGTGCCGGGGGGCGCGACACATGTGGCGGCGCGGGGGAATGTCGTCGCCACCATCAGCACGGCTAGCAGCAGCGTGAGCATCATCGACGCAGCAGGGCTCACGGTCCGATCGACAACGGCGCTGCCGACGGCTCCCTCCGCCCTCGCGTTAAGCCCCGACGGGGCTCTCGCATACGTCGCGAACGGCAGCCGCATCGTCGTCGTCGACACCGCTACCGGGGCCTTGGTTCGCACGGTTGACTACAGCAACGAGAGCATCGACGAATTCAGGGGATGCGGCTCAATGCTTTTGGGTAGCACGGCCAACAGTCCCGAGGGCATGGCCACGAGCCCCAATGGCCACCTGATCGATTTGGTGGTCGAGTGTTCGGGTTTCCCGGGCATCTTTTCCGTTGATACGCGGACAATGGCCGTCGCGAAGAAGACCTGGACCTACCTCAATCGTGGCGGCCTCGGGCCACCCATCGGGCCCCTCGCCGTCTTCGACGACCGAACGATCGTGAGGACTGTGTCCCCCAACGACTACTGCATGAATGACCAAGAGCATGGTGGGTGCCCGTCTACTCCCCGCGTCATCACAACCGGAGACCCGACGAGCGCGACCGTATGGGTCAACGTGTTGCCCGCAGGACCGTTTTCCGCGTTGACTCGCGACCCGATGACCGGCACCCTGCTCGCGTCGAAGGATCAGTCGCTCGTCTGGGTAGACCCAGTCTCCGGGACCCAGGCACGGAGTCTCAAGGGCGTCGGCTCAGCATTCGTCGACCTGAAGGTCGATCCATCAACCGGGCGCATCTACGGACAGGACGAGCAGGGCATGGTCGTCGTGGACCCGGCCTCAGGAAGGGTGCTCGGGATGATCATGACGACGCTGGACGCTGTCGCGGGCGGCCGCGGCTACCACGCGACCGCGACCGGCGTCGACGTCATCAATGTGGGTTCAGGCCTCGTCCCCACCCAGCCGCTGGCGGTGACCGCGAAGGTCGGCCGGGCCGTGAAGGAGAAGGTGAGTGCAACCGTCACCTGGCAGGCACCCGCGTCGGCAGCGTCGACCCCGGCCACGGCCTACTGGCTGCGCGGATACTCGTATCGCAACGCCAGCGACAAGAAGCCCGCGGTCGTGGCCATCAAGGTGGGTCCAGAGACGACGTCAAGCCGAATCACCATGAAGCAAGTGACGACAACGAACGCAAAGAAGCCAGCGTTCTACACCTTCACCGTGACACCCATCAACGACGCCGGTCATGGCGCCTTGAGCTCGACACAAATCCAGGACAAACGCAAATGAGCGGCGCAACCTAGAGCCCGACCTCCGCACCACAAACGACCCGCGTCCGCCGCCCCGAGATCAGGTGATTCATCCGGGGCGGCAGCAAGCGCTAGGTGCGCGATTACCCAGCCAACGAACAGGCCTGGAGCCGGATGTTCTCGTACAGCGTCGTGAGAACCTGCGTCCACTCTTTAACAGAAGTTCCGTCAATCGCCGCAGCCTTCTCGGCGAGTTCACCCAATTTGTCAGAAACCAGACCCTCGTCACACACCTTGCCAAGAAATTCGGGGGACTCCGCCGCTGACACGACATCTTCGAGGTCTGCTACCGAGCCTTGCCATGCAGTCCAGCCCTCGTCTGGAACGCCAACCGGCTGCACTAATCCTTCAAATATACTTGCGGGTGCCTCGGCTGCAGCGGGTTCGGACGCGGCGGTCGACGCAGACGAACTGCCCCCGCAACCGGCGAGCAGGGTCGTCGCGGTCAGGGCAAGCGCCCCCACTGCGATCATCATTTTGTTCGGTGCCTTCATCTGCTGCCCTTCAGTTCAATCCAACCGCCCCATTGGCGGCCAACGAGCATGTTGACGGCGACCGCACACGACGCGCCATACCTGCGGGACAAGTGGGGTACTAGTACCCCACTTCACGGCGAGAAGGATGAGATTCTTGACGGGTAGAAGTGCCGAGAATACTTTGCAGGCATGACGATCTCCCAAGTGGATTCCCCCGAAGCCGGGCCGCTCATTCCCATCCTCGCGTCGGTCATCTGGATCCCTGTGGGGTTGGTCGGAATCCCCGTTGCGTTGATGGGCATGATGGCCGTCGGTTCTTCGGGTTGGGCTCTGCTGGGCTTAATCGGAGGGCTCACGTTTCCCATCGCATGCTTCGCCACCGTGCCGATCGTCTGGACAGTCTGGGTCAAGACTCGCAAGCGGGCCGGCACCACCAAGTCGCGTGTGCTCGCTGCGCTTGTGCCCCTCGTCAGCGTCGCTGTGCTCTTGATCGGGATTGGTGGAACGGAGGCGTTCTGCGGGGGTTCGTTGCGCTGCTGATCCGCCGATCCTGAACTGGTTGTCCCTCGTGAACCAGGGAGCGATTCCCGTCGCTCACGCCAATGGCAGGGGATCGGGTCGGATGAGCACACCGATGATGGCGAGTAGGACGATCGCTCCCCTTCGCCACTTCTTCGCTCGGTAATGGACCACACTTTCCACTCAGTTCAGCTGAAAACATTTCGTCTGCTGGACCAATTGCTCAAGCCATTTTGACATTGAAGCGAGGCGTCAATTCCGGACGGCAGCCGCAAAGACTGCGCAGCATCGACTGCGGAATCGGGACGCATGGTGAGCACCGATGCGGCCATCGGGCTCCTCCTTGCCGTGCTGTTGGCCGGCTCCCCGTTCCCCTTCAGCCTCGGCGCCGACCCCAACTCCGATACTGCTGGCGGGGTGGCCTTTTCGTTCATTTCTATCACCGTCGCTGCTCCCAACTTCATGATCCTCCCGAAGGGTTCGTTGATCGCGGGAATCGTCAACCCTCGGGTGACCACTATCTGGGCGATGATCTTCGCCGCAATTAGCCTCGTCGGCATCGTCCTTGCCATCATCATTGGTCTCACCACACCGGCAAAAACCGTTGCCCTCCATGGCAACGCGAGTTGACAGGTGACCTTCAAAGTCCCGGTCTTGCCCGCGAACGCGATGCAACGACCGGCGGCGATCTGTTCGAGCAGGTGGTGCGGGCATCGGACATGGCCCGCATCAACCGAGCACTGCGCCTTCACCTCGGACTGTGACTGGAGCCTGCGCGTTCGCTTTCGCTATCTAGCCAGCCTGGCGCCCAAGCGGCCGGCCGTTGGATGAGGGTCTGCGCTAAGTTAATGTGACGCCGTCAGGATCGCCTCTGGCGAGCCAGCGAGTGGCCAAAAACTGCTCCGCCGTTACACGATGCCGCCCAGACTTTTCACGGCACCCAAGTCGTGGCGCCCTTCATGTGCGTGTCGAAACTCTACCGCTATCGGTATCGTTGTGACATGGCGGAGATGACGTACCGTCAGATCGTGCGCGAGATCGCGATCGACTCCTACGGGTACGTCACAACGACTCAGGCGGTCGCGGCCGGAGTGCCGGCGATCGAACTCCCCAAACTCGCCGCTCGCGGCGGCTTGGACCACGTTGCCTACGGGCTGTATCGGGTACCCGACCTGCTGCCTACGGTGTATGACGAGTTCGCAGAGGCTCTCTTGCGGGTTGGTGAGGGGGCCTATCTCCACGGTGAGTCGGTGCTGGCGCTGCTCGGCCTCGCGGACGTGAACCCGCGACGCATCAAGGTGGCGGTCCCCCGACGTGCGCGGACCTCCCTTCCCCCGTTCGTCGAGTTGACCCACGTGAAGGCCGCCGTGCGGACGACACTCTACGAGGGGCTGAGGGCGCAGTCCGTCGCCGATGCACTCCTTGAGTGCCGCGGGCGCATTGAGATCGGGCGGCTGCTGGAAGCCGGCGAGCAGGCTCGCAAGGACGGCCTGCTGACGACCATCGAGTGGCAGCGGGTCCGCAAGGGGCTGAGGTCTTGAGCTACACCGGAGCGCTGGCGAGCGTGCGCTCCCTAGAACAGCGAATCCGGAACCTTGAAGGCAGCGACGGCCTCGCCCTTCGTGCCCAGCTCACACGTCATGCAGCCATTCAACGTCAAACTCGACTGCCGGTGGGTTACGGGAGGCTTGACGACGCCGCATTGGCGAACGCGACGATCTGGGCTCCCACGGATGCCGCGTTCGCCAAGCCGGGCGACGAACCCAAAAGCCTCTCGCCAGACGAACTCGAGGCGATGCTCGGATTCCACATCACTCCCCCGACGCGCACGCCGGAGGGTGACTATCCGTTCATCACGTTCGAATACCTCGCCCACGGCGGGCGGACGATCCACCAGACGCGAACCGGGATCCTTTGAAGTAGACCGGGGCAGGGATCTCAGCACGAGTCATCCACGATCGTCGTCGCTTCTCTGACGTAGCGCGTCGACCATGGGGTGAAGGCCCAGGGCGTCGAGCCGGTCAAGGATATCGTCAGGCACCATCGGGGGTCGGTGCCGGTGCGCCGCCATCTCTGCGATGACGCGTCCAAGTTCGATCGGGTACGTGACGGCGAGTTCACCGAACAACTGACCTGGGCGCATGACTCGGCAGGTCCGTCCGACGTCGGTGGCGGGGAAGTCAGCGACGTTGCCAGTGAGCAGGACGTCGGCGCTCCCACCTCGCGCGGCGGCAGCGTGGACGTGGTCGTCAGGGTCGGGTCCGGTCATCGCCGCAATGAGATGGTGATATCCGGCGGGATCGATCCGTCCCTCCGGTGCGGTGGCTCGCACCTGCGCGCCGAAGACGGCAGCGTTCGCAGCACTGAGTCCCTTTCGCTCGACCAGGACGCGTTCGACCTCCGTGAGGCACTCGTCGGTCCAGGCGAGGTCGAACAGGCCGATCTCGACACTGCGCAGCACGAGGTCCGCTAGGACGACCGGATACCAGACGTTGGTATCGACGAAGACGAGCATGAGCGGGTGTCGGGCGGGATCAGTACTCGGCGCCGGCGTCGACAAGGGTGTCAATCGTCGACCCGATGCGGTCTGCGCCAGCACGTCGGGACGCCTCCAGCTGCAGGACATCCGCGACGCGGACAACGCGGTGACTGCTGCCGGGCTTGCACTCCGCTACCAATCGACCACTGGCGATCAACTTGTCAACGAACTGACGTGAGACGCCCAGCAACTCACCTGCCTCCCGGGGGGTGACCACATCATCCACCCGCGCGAGCACGACCCCGTCGGCCAGCATGCCCGAGATCAGCTCCTCGACCACGCTGCGCCCCGCTGCGCTGCGAAGCTTGCCGAGGACCGATCGCAGGACCTGCGCGTCATGCGACAACTCGTCCGAAGCGGCCGCGGACGACACGTGCACCGACATGGTCATGCCAGGATCGTAAGCCTCATCTGCCACAACAGCAACCTTTCGGGAGCGGTTGCTGCAACCGCCAACGTCAAGGCGTGACCGAATGCGTGACACGAAGGCCCCACGTGTCGTTGTCATGAGTGGGAGGGCACGTGCCACGGGCAGGGAGGCGTCGTTGCACTGCGTTGGGTCCGGCCGCCGCGGGAAGCGCGAGCTTTCAGCGGCGACCGGTTTGGGTCATGCGCGAGTGAACGGCAGAACGGTCGTGAGCCAGCCGATCAGCCCATTGGGATTACGGGACTGCGTCCACACCCGACCCGGGCCCGTCAATTCAACGACCACGCCCTCACCGGACTTCATCGCGGTCGAGAACCCACCCGCAGTTCTGTCCTTCATGTCAATCGTGTCGTCGTATGCCACGAGGTGACCCGAATCGACCGTGACGGACTCCCGTCGCCAAGGAGGCGGGAGTCTGGTGAGCACACTAAAACACTCGATGAGCACATGGGCCACGGGTGACGGGGAAGCGTCAAGAGCGGTTCGGCATCGACACAGCACGTCGCCGTCTGAGGCAGTAATCGCGGCAACAACAACACTCGTATCAACGACGGTCACCTACGTGACGCCTCGATAGCAGTTTGAATCTGCCCGTCTTCGAGGCTGGCACCGGCTGGGAGCACTGGGTAGTTGATGCGTCCGGTCCGCTCCCATTGCATATCAGCGCTTGCGGGCTCGATCTCGATGAGTCCGTCGTGGAGGGTGACGATGACTTCACTGCCTCCCACGAGGCCCAGGGCTTGACGCAACGACTTCGGGATGACGATTCGTCCGGCGGCATCTATGGTCGTAAACATGGCAGAAAACTACCATCGACCCCTCCTGCGTATGGGTCGTCATCCACCAACCGGCCGCTGTTCGATGCCTTCGACCACGATTCGGTCCGGCCGCCGCGGGAAGCATTGTGCTTCCAGCAGCGGCCGGATCACGTCACGCGCGAGTGAACGGCAGAACGGTCGTGAGCCAGCTGATCAGCTCATTCGGATTACGAGACTGCGTCCACATCCGACCCGGGCCCGTCAATTCGACGACCAGGCCCTCACCTGACTTCATCGAGGTCGCGATCCCACCCGCCGTTCGATTCTTCATGTCGATCGTGTCGTCGTACGCCACGAGGTGACCCGAATCGACGATGACGGACTCCCCTGCCTGGAGTTGATAAAGGTCGATTGCTCCGTACGACGCCACGACGATCTGGCCGTCGCCCGTCATATGAGCGATGAAACCACCCTCTTTACCGAAGAGGTTCTTCTTCCCACCCCACTTGGTATCCATCGTGACGCTCGACTCATTCGCGAGCCACGAGCCACGCGTGACCGCGATCCCCTGAGCCGCCGTCACATCGATCACCGCAATGTCACCCGGGAGGTTCGCAGCAACGTCAACCCATGAACCCTCAGAAGTAGAGGAGTACGAGGTGACGAAGAAGGACTCACCACCTACGGCGCTGCGCTTGAGCGCCTTGAATAGGCCACCCTCCATCTTGGCCTCGATGGTGACCCCCGCACTCATCGCAGCCATCGCGCCGGTTTCCGCCTTCACGGTCTCACCAGCACCCATCGTGATCCTCGCAACAGCAAAGGCCGGTGCGTGACGCACATCGATCTTCATAATCGTTCCCTTTCAGTTTTCGACACAATCAAGTTCGAGCCAAAGTGGGGGAAAGGATCTCGCGCGGGCAAAGACGCCCACCATAGGCGCCATGCCTACGGTAGTCCGTGGCCAGCGCTACGAGGAGAACGCCGAGCTATTGCGCCTGAAATGGGGGCCTAGTACCCCATTTCGTGCGCAGTCCCCCACGAGGTGTCGAGCCAAGGTGGCTCAGTGAACCAGGGAGCGTCCAAACACGGCGAGGCTGCTATCACGGCGCAGAGACGACGGAGGGAACCGAATCATGCATGCACCGAGAACGGTCACGACACTGATGGTGTCCATTGCTGCGGCGGGAGCGCTGCTCCTTGCGGGGTGTGGCTCCGGCACGACATCATCAGCGCCGACCGCCGCCGCGGCAGCGCCAGTACCAGAGGCATCCACCGCAGCACCGGCCCCTTCGGCCCCCATGTCTTCAGCACCAGCCGAGGCACCTGCCGAAGCAGTCCCAGCGACGTGGACATGTGCCAAGGATGGCGAAGAGGCTACGTGTACCTGCGAGGGGTCTGAAGCCGATTGCAAGTCGACCGTCGCCAAGCCCGGCAAGGTCAAGGGAGCTGGAGCTAATGGGACGGTGAGGTTTTTCAATGACACCAGTGGCTTCGGATTCATCACTGACTCTAACTCTAACGATATCTTCGTTCACGTTACTGGTCTGAGAGAGGACATTCAGGCTGGCGATTGCGTTACGTTCGACGTCGAACGAGGGAAGAAGGGATATAGCGCGGTCAACGTCTCAATTTGTTAGAGACCGGCGGCATATAGCTCGGTAGGGGCGGGTGGGAACGCCCCTTTCAGAGGTACGACCTACCGGAAGGAGCGTTCCCGCCTAGGCGTGAGTCAGTGCCGGCGGCCTTACGCCTATGTTTCGATGCCCGGCTCGCCCGTGTCCCTGACGCGTCCGATTTCATGGCGCCGCGGTCGTTACGTTCTGACGTTGCGGCCACCTGGCCGTTTCCCGCCTTCACCGCATCCGAACCCGCACTGCCCCCACTTGCCGGGTTGCGCGCTCGCAGTCATCGGCCAAAATACGGCACCTGACGTTCCCGCGCCGACGGGAACTTCCGTCGGCGGAGTGGACCTAAGCCCAATGCCTCGATACGTTGATGCACGCGGTAGCTGCCGTCATTTCACTCGCTCTCGAGAGGCGCCCCAATATGGACATCACCATGGCTCGGCTCGATGTAGTGGGCGCAAACACGTGAAGGGCATGACGATCGCTGCTGCCGGGACCATGGTGCTCGCCGTGCCGATCGGCCTATCACCACTCTTGGTCTTGCTCTCAGGCGCCGGCGGACCCGACTTCGGGCAGGTCGGCTGGGTCTTCATGTTCTTCACGATCCCTGCTGGGGCACTGCTCGGCCTCGTCGCAGTCGGGCTCTCCGTGGCCGTGTCGATCATCGGCATCTCACGCGCCCGCAACGGCAGTGCCCCGCGGCTCCTCATCGCCATCGGCGGCTTAGCGTTCATGACTCTCTCGATCATCGGGATCGTTGGCTCGATCCTTGCTTCGCTTGATGGGGTGGTCTCCCTGATCTTCTTGGTCCTTGGAATGGTCGGGTTCATCCTCGCCGTAGTCACCGGCTTCATCGCCCCAGCTCGTCAGCTCACGATCACGGCTGCTGGTCCTTCAGCTGGTCCCGAATCTGCCTGAGCGGCTTCCCTCAGTGTTCCGAGATGCCCACGGGCACCCCGCTACCTGCGGTAGTTCACCGTCACGTTCACCCGTCGGGCGGCGGCACCCTGCTGCGTCGCGACTCCGTCACCACGCACCACGAACTCGCCCTTGAGGCCCAGCATGCGCAGGTAGGCGACGACATTTCTGGCCCGCTGCGTGGAGAGCGCTTGGTCGTTGGCCGTCGCTGTTATGGGCTGGACGTAGCCGATCGACACGACGCGAACCCCCTGCTTGCCTGTCCGCTTCACCAGGGCCTGCAGCGTCAACTTCTCCTGCGCACTCAACTGAGGGCTCATCGGAGCAAAGAGCACGCGCGCCGATGCGGTGGCCGGTCGAAGTGCGACGATCGTCGGCTTGACCAGCACCCCGATGTTGAGCGATCGCTCGGCGCCGTCCGGAGCGAGGCCATTTGCCTGCAGCGTATGCACCCCGGGCGTGATCCCGGCCGGAACCGGGACGGAGCCAACGTACGCACCGCTGCCGTTCGTGGTGAGCGTTCCTAGGTACGTGTTCGGCAGGATGTAGAGGCGGACGGACGAGTCTGCCTTGAATCCCTCTCCACTCGACTTTGCAACCGGCTGTACCGTCGCCGAGCGCGAGCGAAGCGACCTCTGCACGACCTCCGACTGCAGGATCAACGCCTGCTTGCTGGTCAGCCCTAGGGGATCGCTGTCGTCGCCGCGTCCCTCAAGCCGCATCGTGATGTCCGGACCGGTAATGACGAGCCCGAAGGGATCGTTTGCCTGATTTGGGCGCACGGTCACGGGAACGGACTGGCCCGCAACGAGATAGCTTGTCTCACCAGCAGTGAGCAGACTGGCCGGGCTACTTGCCGGAGGCTCCGTCGACAGACCCGAGGGGGTCGCGGTGGCCAGGCCGGCCTGCGCAGCATCCGCCGCCTTCCAGATTGCGTAGAGCGCATTACTTCCATCGAGCCTGAAGGACGCACCCGGAGCGAAGGCGAGGCCGCCGCCCGCAGAGTTCGTGTTCCACCCGTCGAACGTGAATCCGGGGCGCGTCATCGAGGATCCACTGGGCGCTGCCCCCCAGTCGCCGTATGTGATGCTCATTTGCGCCGGGGCTCCCGAACCGCCATTGGCGCTGAAATCCATGGTGCACGTCGCCGGAAGCGGGGCTGCTGGCGCCGCCGGGGCCGACGGGGCCACCGGCGCTGCCGGCAGGGTCACGCTGTTCGAGGCAGCCGATTCGGCCGTATACGGGGTATAGCCTGCGGCGGCCTTAGCCTTGAAGGAATAGGTCTCGCCTCCGGTCAGGCCCGAAACGGTGCAGGCGATGGCCGGGCGCAGAATCGTGCATGTGCTCGATCCAGGGGTAGCCGTCACCACAGTCGTGACTGCTGGTACCCCCGGGGCGACGGTGGCCGGCACGGTCACGGCAATCGACGTGCCAGTGGCCATGACCGCAGTGGGAGTCTGCGGGGCTGAGGGCTCGACCGTCACGCTGATATTCCAGTAATAGGGGTTGCCAACCGCGTCTGTCACCGAAATCTTCGAGTAGACACCGGCCCCTGCTGAAGCGACCAACGTGAGTGTCGTCCCTTGGATGTCCGTACCCACCACTGTGGCCGAGAGGTCAATATCCCACATCTGCGGATTGGTCACCGAGACGAAGTTGCATACGTCTGTACCCACAGTAGCCCCAGCCCGCAGGGTCATGGTGTCCCCGACGGCCGCAAAGCCGTATGTCGTGGAGTTGTTGCTGCCATTGAGAGAGGAATTGCAGCCGAAGCCCAAGGGATTCGGAATAGCCGCCGAGGCGGCTGGCGCAGACACGACCGTCGCAAGCAGTGCGACGATCAATGCGGGAACTTTCCAACGAAGAGCCATCTGGACGAACCTTCTTTCCTTCATGATCGATGTTGCGGATCAATCAGAGGGTCACCCGACGCATGTGAACTCGACGATTCGTACATCCACCTCGCCGACGAGAGTCCCTGACTGGAATGCATTTTCATCGTGACAGGGCTGAGAGGGGTCGGGCGCTGATTTCGCGGCGAAATCGATAGTCGGATGGATTATCACGATAGTCGGCTGAAGGTTTCCCTCAAATTCTGTGGGATCCACGGCCTGCTCCAACCAAGGATCGGACTCCGGTGATGGTCAGGCAGCAACGATCAAGGCCCATTCAGGCACGGGTCGGCAGGAACTCCGACAAGATCCTTGACGCCGCCCTCATGATTCTTTCCAACGAGGGGTGGGGCGACCTGACCATCTCGCAGGTGGCCCGTGAGTCTGCGCTCTCTCCATTCACGATTCGCTCACGCGCACCGACGCCTGGGGCTCTGGCTGCCTGGCTCTGGCGCGACCGTCTCGCCCCGGTGGCCCTCGATCTGCTCGCGAGCGGCCTCGCCGAATCCGGATCCGAGTGCGCCGGCCAGCCCGGCGAGCATCAGGCACTCGTACTCGCCGGTCGTAAGGCTCTGACGAGGACTCCCGAATTGGATGCCATCGCCGAAATTCTCGTCATCGCGTACTTCGACGCCGACGTGGCCGAAACAGTCGACGAGTCGCTGTCCGGACCGCTCCAAGCGTGGTGCACTCCATCAGCGCGACTGTCACCGGAGAACGCGGCACGCGCCGCCTACACCTTGAGCCTGACCATGGGCCTCCTCCTCATGAGCCGCTACCCCTGGGCCCGCGATCCGGGACTCGACGAGGCTCTGCGCCTGCGAGGCATTGTGCTTTCCATGCATGTGGCGACGGAAGAACTCCCCGAGGCTGACGCCTCGCACATGGACGTGCGACCCATACTCGCCGCTGACGACGAGGCCCTCGACCTGCTCCTCAATGCGGCACTCGAGTCAATTTCGCGATGGGGCTTTGACGCGACAACCGTGAAGGATGTCACTGAGGCCGCTGGCTACTCGGAGGGCCTGGCCTTCGGTCGCTACCGCACGAAGATGGCCCTGTTCATTGATGCGACGAGCCGCCAAGAGGCGTTCGGGTGGCGGGAAAATGCCGAGTTCATGCGGTCCATCGAATGCGAGCACGGGCTCGCAGTCGCCGAAGCGATCTACTTCCGAGAGGCCCTCGCCCCCGGGCGACGGTCGGCTCGCGTCATGACCCTAGAGCAACTAAGACTCTCCTGGCACGACCTCCAGCTCCTCACCACCGCAATCAACGTCCTCCGTAGTTTTCGCGAGCAACTCATCCAGGAGCCCGGCTGGGGTCAGATCGAGACCGAGGCCGACTTCTTCTTGAATACCGCTGCCCCGCTCGGCGCGCTTCTTCTTCCGCGGATGCTGCCCGACGCGTTCATATTGCCCTGGAACGCCGTGACCGTGCCCCTCTTTGGCGTGCTGCAGGACAGGCCCGCTCAGAAGCATCGTTCGTAGGTTGGCAGGGGCGACCGCAGCGGTCTCGGATTTCCATGAGCAGCTTCACGTCGGCCGGCGTCGCATCGACGACGAATGCAACGGCAAGATCGATGACGTTGCCGCGCAGCACGAACGCGCGAAATCCCTTGAGCATGACTCCCCCTGACTCACGTTCCTGCGAGGCTACCCGAGACGCGTGCGTCTGAAGCGCGCCCACCAGCGAGGCAGATCCAGTCAAAAACCGTGAACGAGGAGGCCTGTTTCAGGAGCGCTCACTCACGTCACAGTCCGAGGTGGAGCCGAAGTGCGCGGTCGATCCCGTCGCCCGCTGCGGTGTCCCAGATGGCGTCCTCGCCCGTTTCACGCCACTCCTCGAAGGCGCGCACGTATGCATCAGTCAGTTCCACCGCATTCGGCCGGGCTCCTCCCATCCGCATCGAACGCCGCTACCAGCGCGGCAGGGCCGTGCCCGGATTCAGGATTCCCTGCGGATCCCAGGCTTCCTTGATTCGGGAGTGGAGAGCGACGGCGCGCTCGCGTGCGGACACGCGCACACCAGCCGCCAACGCCGCAGGAGTGAAGATGCCGAGATTGCCAACCTCAGGGGCGAAAAGGGCGGTCGAGCGATACCGGCTCGGGAACGCGTCGGTGAACCAGGCCGGAAGATCTCCCGGCTTTGCTCCCCACAGCGTCAACCGCTCAACGAACTCGACGTTGCGTCGGACACCCTGCCAGCCCAGAGCGGTCCGGCCGGACAATCGGCGTCGGGCATGGGGACGTCGCCTTCGCAACGCGGTGCTGGAGCTCGTGAGTATTTTCTATACCATTTCGGGTACCCTTGATGACGTGCGGTTCGAATTCGACCCCGGGAAGTCAACGTCTCACCTGACAAAGCACGGGATCGATTTTGAGCGCGCACAGGCCCTATGGGCTGACGAGAACTATCTGGAGATTCCGGCGCGAACACACGACGAGCCGCGCTGGATCGTTCTCCGACAGATCGAAGGCCAAGTCTGGGCAGCCATATTTACACGCCGACGACGAGTCATTCGGATCATCTCGGTACGACGAGCACGAGAAGCAGAGGAGTCCCTCTATGAAGGCACATGAGCTTGACGCCGCGTTCGACGACGACGTCGACATCACCGAGCATCTTGACGTGGCATCATCGCGCAGGCCGAGGCGTGAGGTGCAACGTGTGAACGTCGACTTCCCGGCATGGATGGTGAGTTCCCTCGATGCCGAAGCCTCGAGACTCGGTGTTACCCGCCAGGCTGTCATCAAGACCTGGATTGCTGAACGGCTCGACCGACGAGCAAGCTGACGACACCGTTTGCGGCGGCCCTCGACGTCACCGGACCGAGTGGTCGTCACAGTCCGAGGTGGAGCCGTAGGGCACGGTCGAGGTGGGCCATGTCTGATGCCCGAACGACGCCCACATGACGAGTCGCGCGCGTGACAGCGACCGATCTCATCTGCTCAGCCTGCGCCTTCGACGCAGTTCGAAGCCCGGTGTCGACCGGTTCCAGCAGGACCTGAAAGGGGTAGACGGTCGACGTGTTCGTGGTGAGCGGAACGACCGTCACGACTCCGCTGCCGCGCCGAGTCGCCGCCTGATTGGCTCCGTCGTTGCTCACGACAATTGCCGGTCGAACCTTGTTCGCCTCCCCGCCGCGCACTGGGTCGAGATCGAAGAGCCAGATGTCGCCTCGCCTCATGCGCGCTCGATTCCGTCGCCTCCCGCGGTGTCCCAGGCAGCCTCCTCACCGGTGACACGCCACTCCTCGAATGCACGCTCGTATGCATCGGTGAGCTCTGCCGCCTTGAGCATCGCGATCGCTTGCTGCACGACCGCAGACCGGGAGTGCATGCCTGCGCGATCCGCGAAGATGTCGAGAAAGTCAACGTCGTCGTCCGTCAGGCTGATGCTCAGTTTCATACCACAATGCTACTCGACTACTACTGCAGGAGGAGGAAGGTGCGATCCTGCACGGCATTGACATCGAACGCTGCTACCAGCGCGGCAGTGCCTTGCCCGGGTTCAGGATTCCTTCAGGATCCCACGCCGCCTTGATCCGCGAGTGAAGGTCGGTCGCGACGGGGTCGAGCTCCTCGGCCAAGTGCTTGCGCTTCAACGTGCCAACGCCGTGCTCACCGGTGACCGTCCCGCCGAGGAGCAGGGCAATGTCGACGATCTCGTCGAACGCGACCATGGCCCGCACGTACGCCGCATCGTCACCGCGCGGAACGACGATGGTCGGATGCAGGTTGCCGTCGCCGGCATGGCCGAAGGTGCCGATGAGGACGTCATTGCGGGCCGACACCTCGGTGATCATCTGCATGGCTCGGGCAAGCGCTGACCTCGGCACCGCAATGTCGTCGAGCAGCCAGTCGCCGATCGTCTCGAGCGCAGGGATCGCCATGCGGCGAGCACCCAGCAGCATCTCGGCCTGCTCCGGATCCTCCGACCGGTAGACCTCGGTCGCCCCCGCGCGCTCGCAGATCTCGAGCAGCGCGTCGGCCTCGGCGATACCAGCGTCACCGGGTAGATCGGACTGGGCAATGAGGAGAGCCTCAGCAGATGTGTCAAGCCCCATCGGTCGCCAGTTCTCGACCGCCGTGATCGTCGTGCGGTCCATGAGCTCAAGCATGCTCGGCGTGAGCCGGCTCATGATGCCCTCGACGGCCCTGCCCGCGGAGAACAAATCAGGGAAGACCGCGACCGCCGTGGTCGGGGTTGGAGGGAGCGGACGCAGCCGCAGGCGCGCCATGGTGACAATGCCGAGCGTTCCCTCGCTGCCCACCATGAGGCCAGCAAGGTCATAGCCCGCAACACCTTTCACTGTCCGGCGTCCGAGCCGGGTGATTCGTCCGTCGGCGAGCACGACCTCGAGGCCGAGCACTGCATCGCGAGTCACCCCGTACTTCACGCAGCACAGGCCGCCCGCGTTCGTGTTGACGTTGCCGCCGATCGAGCAGAAGTCCTTGCTCGCCGGGTCAGGTGCGTACCAAAGGCCATGGCCGGCAACATGATCACGCAGATCGGTATTGAAGATACCCGGCTCGGTCTCGACATAGCCATTTGCAACGTCAACCTCGAGGACCTTGTTCATCTTCTCGACACAGACGATGAGGGAGCCATCGACTGCATTCGAGCCCCCCGAGAGCCCCGATCCCGCCCCGCGGGGCACGACCGGAACACGATGCTTGTGAGCGGCCTTCATGACCGCCGAGACCTGCTCGGTCGTACGAGGGAAGACAACTGCGAACGGCTCGCCGACCTCGGACCCCGTCGATCGGTCCTGCTTGTAGGTTGGCAGGCGGTCCGGATCGGTCACGACGTCGCCATCAACCAGCACCGCGGCGCATGCGGCGAGCACTGCATCCTCATCAGTCACACAGCAAACGGTAGTACGACACAGTCCCATGGCTGCTAGCGTCCCTGCGTGAGCACCGATTCCGCCGGGCGCCCGGCCACCGTTACCAACAACCGGCCCTCGCGTAGTTCGTTTGTACTGCTCGCCCTTGTCACCGGGGCGATCGTGGCGAACATCAATCTCGGCATCGCCAACGTCGCCCTCCCCACGATCGGCAAGGACCTAGGAGCCTCCCAGGACCAACTGTCGAATATCGCCGACGCCTTTGCGCTCGGCCTCGCGTCGACCGTCCTGTATTTGGGGTCAGTAGGCGATCGCTACGGCCGCAAGCTCATGTTCATCCTCGGTGGCCTCCTCACCATCCCCACCTCGATGATGGCCGCCTGGGCGCCGAACGCCGAGTTCCTCACCATGAGCCGGTTCCTCTGCGGGCTCTCGGCAGCGCTCCTGTTCCCGACCACCTTGTCCCTCATCGGATCCCTGTACCGGGGCGGCGCCCAGGTGAAGGCGATCGCCCTGTGGTCCGGAGTCGGTGGCGGCGTGGCAGCAGTCGGCCCCCTCATCGGCGGCTGGCTCCTCGAGAACTACTGGTGGGGATCCGTCTTCCTCGTCACCCTCCCGCTCGACATTCTCGCGCTCATCGTCGGCTTCATCGTCCTGCCCTGGCACTCAAGCGAGGAGAAGTTCTCGATCGACCACCTCGGCGGCATCCTCTCCGTCCTCGGCGTCGGCGGACTGGTTTTGTCTATCGAGAAGGCTGATCAAGGACTCACACCCGACCTCCTCGCGTGCATCGCGGTCGCACTCGTCGCCCTCGTCGGATTCTTCTGGCGCCAGACCCGCGCACCACGCCCGCTCGTCGTCATCCCGCTCGCGAAGGCCCGCACCTTCTGGGTCTCCTTCCTCGCCGGCTCCGTCACCTTCGGCTCCCTCATCGGCGCGATGTTCGTCGGCCAGCAGTTCACCCAGAACGTGCTTGGCTACGACACCCTCACGGCCGCTGCCGTTGTGCTGCCCGCTGCCATCATGACCGCGGTCGGTGGGCAGCTCGCCGGCCGTGTCATCGCGCAGTTCGGCTCGCGAGTCTCCTACATCATCGGGCTCGGCGCGGTGGCCCTTGCCTTCGCCGTCATGCTCGTCACCTGGAAGGCCGGGGCACCCGTCGGTTGGATTCTCGGTGTCTATGCCCTCGTCGGCACCGGGGTCGGCTTCGCCGCAACTCCCGCGTCGCACTGCCTCATGTCATCGGTGCCGTCGAAGAATGCGGGCATGGGCTCGGCCTTCCTCGACCTCACCCGCGACTTCGGCGGGGCGATCCTGCAGGCGGTCATGGGCGGGCTGCTCGCCACCGCGTACGCCGCAAGCCTCACCACCACCTTTGCCGCGCTGCCTGCCGATCAAGCGTCCCAGCTCAGCAACGCCGCCGCGGACCAGATCACTTCGTCGTACGCGGGCGCCGAGCAGGTCGCGGCGTCCTTCCCCCAGGCCCCCGCGAACGAACTCATGGCCGCCGCAGCTCAGGCCTTCACGGACGGCAAGTCCCTCGCCATCGGCGCCGGGCTCGCGCTCACGCTCATCGGCCTGCTGCTCGTCATCGTCGTGTTCCCGCGCAAGGCACGCGAACTCGCCTACTACGAAACGATCCAGCAGTCCGCGTAGCGGCAGCCTGGGCTAGAGCCGCGCGAGGAGGGCGGCGGCGAGCCGAGGCGCCGCAGTGTGGTCATGCTGGAAGAAGAGTGACGGCTCAGTGAGCTCGAGTTCGAGCAGGACGGGTGCGCCTGACGCGTCAGGGATGACGTCGACGCGTGCGTAGAGCACGCGGTCAAGGCCACCGGGGATCGCAGCGAGCGCAGCGTCAGCAACCGCGCGCTCGGCCTGCGACGCGGAACGAGGGGTGATCTCCTCAACGACATATAGGCCAGCCACCTTCTCGCCCTCGCTGTCGAGACGGAGCATCTGGCCCTTGCAGACCGCGTGCGAAAACTCCCCGCCGATGAAGACGAGCGCGGTCTCGCCGATGGTGTCGACCGCCTCTAGATACGGCTGAATCATCACCGCCTCTCCCGCTGCGAGGAGCCTTCTGACGTGAAGGTCGGGCGCATCGCCCGAGGTCACAGGTGAGTAGCGCATGGTGTCGCGAGAGCCAGCAGAGACGACCGGCTTCACGACAAACTCAGCGAACCCTGCAGGCGGCTCCCAAGCAATTGCGTCGGACGAGACTTGCGGCACTTCGACGAAGACTGTGGGCACGATCGGCACGCCGGCGGCAGCGAGATCGGTGAGGTAGCGCTTGTTGGTGTTCCACTCGACGACGTCGGCCGGATTCAGCAAGATGCTGACTGACGCAACCCGGCGCGTCCAGGCGATGAACTCCTCGATCCGCCGCGAGTAGTCCCACGTGGCACGCAGGATCACCGCATCGAACGACGACCAGTCAATCAACGGATCGTCCCAGACTGCTGGGACCGCCTCCGCCCCCAGCGCCGTGAGTGCGTCAAGCAACCTGCGTTCGTCCTCGTCGAGGTCAGGGAGTTCCGCGCACGTAGCGATGCCGATAGACATGGAGAACACCGTACCCAGTTGCAGCCAGCGCCCAGGATCGTCCGCTCCTCCTAGGCCGGACGAACGAGGCCTGACGTCGGCGGGTACAGCGAGTACGACGGGAAGTTGCCGAAGAGGGTCTCGTCGGAGCCGTCCGCGGGAACCGTGACGGCCTGGACGAGCAGGTCGCCGCCGACAAACGCACCCTTCCAAGAAGCGCCCTTGCCGCCGAAGATCTCATCGCGATCACCCCGGGAACGAGGTGCGTTGATGCCGATCTTGAAGGCCTGCATATCATCGGCCACCCGGTGCGCGAACTCGTGGTCATCGGTCGCGATAGAACCAACGAGTGATCCGTTGCTCGCATTCATCGCGGCAAGGAACTCGGCCTCGGTGTCGACAATGACGATCGAGTCGAGCGGGCCGAACGGCTCGCTGTGATGCAGCGCCCAAGATGTCGGCGGCTGAAGCACGCATGCGGGGGCGACGTACGCCGAGGTGTCCTGATGCGGGAGGAACTTGCCATCGCGCAGAGTGCGATGGACGATCGGGATCCCACCGCCGCGAACAGCGTCGTCGAAGTTCTGGCGAAGCTCAGTTGCCTTCGCCGCGCTGATCACCGGGCCGAAGTCAAGCTCGGGGAAGGGCAGATCCTCGCTCTCCACTGCGAGCGGGTTGCCGAAGCGCAGGCTGTCGACGACCGGCAGGTAGGCCTGCAGGAAGTCGGCGAACATGCTGCGCTGCACGACGAAGCGCGGGTAGGCGGTGCAGCGCTGCTTGCCGTACTCGTACCCCTTCTTCAGGTGGCCGGAAAGGAGATCCCACTGCGAGAAGCCCCAGACGCCCCACGTATTGAGGCCCTCCTGCTCGAGGAAGTGGCGGCGTCCGGTGTCGGCCAACGTCGTCGCGGCCTTGCGTCCGTTCGCGCGACCGCCAACGAATGCGAGGGCGCCGATGCCCTCCCCACGGATGAGGATGTCGCCGAGCGATGAGCCCATGCCCGAGACGAGCGTGACCGGCAAGCCCTCGCGGCGCATGAGCGCGTGGGCGAGGGTCAGGCAGTGGAAGCCGCCCTGGCTGGGGGTCTTCGCGATGACGGCGTTGCCCGCGAGCAGTTGAACGAGCTCGGCGTGCACCTGCACGCTCATCGGGTAGTTCCAGCTCGCGATGTTGCTCACCGGGCCGGGCAGGGGCTTGCGGCCGGCAAGCTGACGATCAGACTCGGCGATGTACCAGTCGACGCCGTCGAGCGCACGGTCGACATCGGCGCAGGCAAGGCGCCACGGCTTGCCGATCTCCCATACGAGGAGCAGGGCCAGCAGGTCGCGGTGCTCACGCATCGCAGCGACAGCGCGGCTCACCCGCTCCCGTCGCTCGTCGAGCCCAACCTTCACCCACTCGGCATGCTCGCGCACAGCACCATTCACGGCCTCGACAGCCTCGTCATGGTTGATCCGCGGCGGGCCCTCGATCTCCATGCCGTCAACCGGGTTGCGATGCTCCCCCGGCACCCCGGCACGCACCCACTCGCCGCCGATGAGATTGCGGATCCGGTCTGGATCAAAGGCCTCCGGGGCCACAGAGACGCACCGTGAGTAGGTCCCCGCCCATGACGTACCGGCCTTCATGACGTTACTCATCGGTGCTCCTCAATTGGTGTGGGTCAGCGTGGGCCGAATCTAGGCCGCACATCCGCGGTTCGACTCGCCAACCGCGACACGGAGTATCCCATAGGTGGCCGGTTGCGGCCAGCCCAGTGGCAGTGGGCGACTAGCTAGGCCATCCCGAGTTGGTCGGTGGCGACGTTGAGCAGTCAGGTATGGCACTGGTACCCAATCGATGGGTAGCGATAAGCCCCGAATCGTACGACTTAACAGGAGTCCGGCAGACTAGCGTTCTTGCGCGCCGCTCAGTCAACATGCAGCGACCGTGCAGCACATCGGCCCCGTAGCTCAGGGGATAGAGCGTCGGTTTCCTAAACCGTGCGTCGCAGGTTCGAATCCTGCCGGGGCCACGTGCAGACATCACTGAGCCCGGGGCGGCGGGATTGTCTCCCACCGCACCGGGCTCAGTCAGTCCGCGGATGCGGCCCTCGCTCAGGAGGCGGGGGTTGCCATCGTGGAGGCAGCCGGTGCCTTCTTCGCGGCCTTCGCTGCCTTGATCGCGGCGGCCTGGGTCTGGGTTATCGTGCCCTTCGCGACGAGCGAGGCGAGCGCTGCGGTCTGAGCCTGAGCGCAGGTCACGCCCGCGGCCTGCTTCTCAAGGTCGACAGCGGCCTTGAACGCAGTCTGCTGCGCGGCGGTGATGGTGCCAGCAGTGACGAGGGCCGAAAGGCCACCCGAACGACCACCGGGGGCTGCCTGCGCGGTGCCGGCCATCGACACAACCATGGCGAGTGCTGCTGCGACTGATCCAACTGCAATGAGGGTCTTCTTCATTTCCATGCTCCTTGGCTAGGGCCACTCCGGTGAGCGGCTGACTGGATACAAGAGAAGACTCCCGCAGGATTGTCAGAGGACCCTTGGAGAAGTTTGGGTGTTTCCTGTGAATTGAAGAACGGCTAGTCGCGAACCCATAAGTCGGTCGGGTCGCTGCTCGGACGAAAGCCCGCGGCACGCCCCCAGCCCGCCGCTTCCACTAGCCCAGCCGCAAGGGCATCGGGATTGTGAGCATCACTCGCGAATGAGATTGCGGTTCCGCCCTCCTCACGCCACCAGGTGATGATGATGCGGTCCAGAGGCACGCGGGTGTTGACCTCGAGGACCTTTCCTTGCGCAGCAAGCGCCCTCAGGGCACCGCGGTATTCGTCCTCGAAATCCCTTGCATCAAAGGGCGCAACTCCGTCGGGCCAGTACCTCACCGGGTAGTCAATATGGGCGAGGACGGTGAACGGGTTGAATCCGTCAATGAGCCGGATCACCTCGCGGAGATACTCGCGGATCACCGCTGCGGTGCCACGCTCGTCGAAAAAGGAGCCGACCTCGCCGAATCCGCCACCATCCATTGGCGCGGAGTGAACCGATGCGAGCACCCGTTCGAACGGGGCCGAGTCAAGCAGCGAACTCGCCTGCGCTGCATGCCAATGCGGCTCACCGAGTTCGACCCCGGTGCGGATTGATAGGCCTGGGAATGTGTCGCGGCATCGCTCGAGGCAGGCGAGGTAGCCCTCGACGTCAAGCCGGGGTGGCAGGAGCAGACCCTGCTCGAGGTGACGTGCCCAATGGTCGGGAATGTCGGCGTCGATCCCGTACGTCCAGTTCGTAAAGTCGGAGTGCTCGGTGAACGACAGCGATGGCAGGCCGATCCTCACCGCACGGGCGCAGGTCGCCTCCATTGCGCCGGCGGCGGCGTCCCACGACCACTCGGAGTGGACGTGATCATCGGCCGGGAGATTCTGGGAGTCATCGAGCAATCTGCCTTCGTCCACTCGCTCATGATGCCCTACTCCGCGACCTGCCTGATTTAGAACCAATCACGGAACGATCGCGGCGTGCCGATCAGTTCTGCGCTTCCACCGTTGTCGCGGAACCACGCGAGCTCAAGATCATCGCGGCCTGCCGCACCGACTGGCCGGCAGCATGCGTGATCGACTTGCTCCCCCGAAGCGTCGAGCGGGTAGGACATTGGGGAGTCCGACCGCTGCAAGCCCATCATCGCTCGTGAGATCCACCGCGGTGCCGGGTGACACGAGGACGTCGACCAGCACCGGCAATCCCCAAGGATCGAGCATGTCCAGAGTGATCCCCAATCGTCGCTGCTCGGCGAGCCGCATTGATACGTTCGCGCGCGCGGCCCCGAGGGTCTCGTTCAAATTGAGGACGGAAAAAGTTCCCGGTGCATTCCACCTCCCGCCGGATGCGAATGAGAAGTCGGTATCAAGCGGGTCGTCTCAATCAATCGCGTACAGGGGGGGTTCGTCCCGCCAAGCGAGGGTGCTGGTCACTTGGTCTTGATCGAGCATCTGGCGCTCAGGTTCCTTCTTCCATCGATGCCAGGTTCGGTCGGAGATGCCGCCAAGGAGATCGCACGCCGACTCACTCGCCTATCCCCCGAGTTCGACAGTTGATAGGTCAGTGAATCGCTGATAATTGTTGCAGGGCAATGAGTATTGGTGTTTTGGCGGGTTTGGGGTGCGTATCTATGCG
>JBBATH010000003.1:0-103899 GCA_040398845.1 Candidatus Nanopelagicales bacterium
GGCGGCCCGACCCTGGCCCGGTCGACACGGCGCGGTTATTGCCGGTTGCCTACGTGGTGGCGGGCATGCTCCTGCTCATGGGCGTCATCGTCATCTGGGCGGATCTCGTCAAGCCAATCACTCTCGGCTGATCCCTTGAGGTTTTCCTGTCAGGTGTGGGAAAAGGCAGGGTCTGCCGGTTGGCAAGCACTGGCAGGGGGGATCAGGGATACTTAGCACGTGACGATCAGCCTTGGCATGCCAGCCGTCCCCCCTCCCGTGCTCGCCCCGCGCCGTAAGTCGCGGCAGATACTCCTCAAGCACCCGACCCATCCGGTACTCGTGGGCGGTGACGCGCCGATCAGCGTCCAGTCGATGTGCACAACGCTGACCTCCGACGTCAACGCAACCCTGCAGCAGATCGCCGAACTCACGGCATCGGGCTGCCAGATCGTGCGCGTGGCGGTGCCGAGTCAGGACGACGCCGATGCGCTGCCGCAGATCGCCCGCAAGTCCGGCATCCCGGTCATCGCAGACATTCACTTCCAACCGAAGTACGTGTTCGCGGCGATGGAGGCCGGGTGCGCCGCAGTGCGCGTGAACCCCGGTAATATCAAGGAGTTCGACGGCAAGGTGGGCGAGATCGCCCGGGCGGCCAAGGACACCGGCACCCCGATCCGCATCGGAGTCAACGCAGGCTCACTCGATAAGCGATTGCTCGCGAAGTACGGCAAGGCGACCCCCGAAGCGCTCGTCGAGTCGGCCCTGTGGGAGGCGTCGCTGTTCGAGGAGCACGACTTCCGCGATTTTAAGATTTCAGTCAAGCACAACGACCCCGTCGTGATGGTTGAGGCATACATCCAACTTGCGGAGCAGTGCGACTACCCGTTGCACCTCGGGGTTACCGAGGCGGGCCCGGCTTTCCAGGGCACCATCAAGTCAGCTGTGGCCTTCGGTGCGCTGCTGAGCCGGGGCATCGGTGACACCATCAGGGTCTCGTTGTCGGCGCCACCCGTCGAGGAGATCAAGGTTGGCAACCAGATCCTCGAGTCACTGAACCTTCGTCAACGCGGCCTCGAGATCGTCTCGTGCCCATCATGCGGTCGTGCACAGGTCGATGTCTACACCCTTGCCGAGCAGGTGACGGCCGGACTTGAAGGCCTTGACGTTCCCCTGCGCGTTGCCGTCATGGGCTGCGTTGTCAACGGGCCCGGCGAGGCCCGCGAGGCCGACCTCGGAGTGGCATCAGGAAACGGTAAGGGCCAGATCTTTGTTCGCGGCGAGGTCATTAAGACCGTGCCTGAGTCGCAGATTGTCGAAACACTCATCGAGGAGGCAATGAAGCTCGCCGAGGAGATGAGCGGCCTCTCCGGCGCGCCCGTGGTCACGACGTCCTGATCTCATTGGCCCCATGCCCGTGGTGACGAGGTGACGCGAATCGGCGTGCGCGCCATCACTGGCGATGACCTCGATTCAGTCCACGCGCTCCTGCGCCGTGACCCAATCGCCCACTGTTTTGTCGATGCCCGGGTACGCGCCGGTGGTGCAGATCCCTGGCGGCGTGGCGCCGATGTGTGGGGCTATTTCGCGGACGGCATGCTGCAGTCACTGCTCCATTACGGCGCGAACACTGTCCCGGTCGAGACCACGCCGGCATCGCGGGCGTCCTTTGCCGACCGACTGCGGACGATCCCTCGCCGTTGCTCATCCTTCGTCGGGCCAGCCACTGAAGTCCTTGACCTGTGGCGCCTCCTCGAGCCTGCCTGGGGTCCGGCCCGCGAAGTGAGGAGCAGCCAACCGCTGCTCGCGATCGGGACCGACTCGACGCGCCAGGTCGATGCTGGGGTGCGTTGCGTCGACATCACCGAGCTCGACATCCTGCTCCCGGCATGCATTGACATGTTCACCTCCGAGGTGGGTGTGTCGCCGGTAGCAGGAGCGTCCGGACCCGGCTACCGTGCCCGCATCGCCGAACTCATCAGGTCCGGCCGCGCATTCGCCAGGATTGACAATGGGCGCGTCGTCTTCAAGGCCGAGGTCGGCACGGCCACCGATGGCGTGTGTCAGGTGCAGGGGGTGTGGGTTGCCCCGGAATTTCGCGGCAGGGGCCTGGCTGAACCAGGCATGGCCGCCGTCGTCGCGCTCGCCCGCGCATCAATTGCTCCGACGGTGTCCCTGTATGTCAACGACTTCAATACATCCGCCCGCAAGACCTATGCGGCGGTCGGGTTCGAGCAGGTAGGAACCTTCGCCACCGTCTTGTTCTAGCGCAGGCGCCGATATCCTTCGCTGATGCTGAGAATGTCGAGCCTCTTCCTTCGTACCCTTCGAGAAGACCCGGCTGACGCAGAGGTACCGAGTCACCGTCTGCTCGTTCGTGCCGGCTACGTCCGCCGTGTCGCTCCGGGGGTGTTCTCGTGGCTGCCGCTCGGCTACATCGTCTACCGAAATGTGGAGCGCATCGTTCGTGAGGAGATGGACGCCGCTGGTTTCCAGGAGGTGCACTTTCCCTCGCTGCTCCCGCGTGAGCCATTTGAGGTGACTGGTCGGTGGACCGAGTACGGCGACACCCTGTTCCGGCTCCAGGACCGCAAGAAGAACGACTACCTGCTCGGCCCGACCCATGAAGAGATGTTCACCCTTCTCGTCAAGGGCGAGTACTCCTCCTATAAGGACCTTCCCCTCGTTATCTACCAGATCCAGACGAAGTTCCGAGATGAGGCACGACCGCGTGCTGGCATCCTGCGCGGCCGGGAGTTCGTCATGAAGGACTCCTACTCGTTCGATGTCACCGACGAGGGACTGGGCATTTCCTATGGCCGGCACCGCGACTCCTACATCAAGACCTTCGAGCGGCTCGGGCTTGAGTACGTGATCGTGTCAGCGATGTCGGGTGCGATGGGCGGGTCGGCGAGCGAGGAGTTTCTCGCCCCGACAGCGGTCGGCGAGGACTCCTTTGTTCGCTGCTCAGGATGCGATTACGCCGCCAACGTTGAAGCTGTGCAGACCCCGGCCCCCGCGCCGAGCGATGCCGCGGGGATCCCGGCCGCGCGCGCACAGGACACCCCCGGCACGCCCACGATTGAGTCGCTCGTCGCAGTCTCGAATGAGCGTCCGGATCTCGCGCGCCCTGATCGAGCCTGGACGGCAGCGGACACCCTCAAGAACATCGTGTTCACGGTCACGAATCCCGATGGCACTTCGTATCCGTTGGCCGTGGGCCTGCCGGGCGATCGCGAGGTTGACATCAAGCGGCTCGAGGCGGTTCTGCAGCCGGGGGTGCCCGGCGCGTTCGATGAGGCCGAGTTCGCACGACACCCGTCGCTCGTGAAGGGGTACATCGGGCCGGGATCACTCGGCGAGTCGAACGCATCGGGCATCCGGTTCGTCGTCGACCCGCGCGTCGTCACCGGAACGCGCTGGATCACCGGCGCGGATATCCCCGGCAAGCACGTGTACGACCTCGTTGCAGGCCGTGACTTCACTGCAGATGGAGTCCTTGATGTCGCCGAGGTCCGCGAGGGCGACGAATGCCCGAAATGTGGGGGTTCCCTCCTCCTTGCTCGTGGCATCGAGATCGGACACATATTCCAACTCGGACGCAAGTACGCCGAGGCGCTGGGCCTGCGAGTGCTCGACGAGCATGGCGATCTCGTCACCGTCACGATGGGGTCCTATGGCATCGGCGTCTCGCGCGCTGTTGCGGCCATTGCCGAGCAGTCACATGACGACAAGGGCCTCGTCTGGCCCCGCGAGGTCGCGCCGGCCGACGTCCACCTCATCGCCACGGGTAAAGACGATGCCGTGTTCGAGGCTGCGGAGGAGATTGCCGTGGCGCTCGAAGTCGCCGGTGTCCGGGTTCTTCTCGACGACCGGCGGGGCGTCTCGCCGGGTGTGAAGTTCAACGACTCGGAACTCATTGGGATTCCGACCATCATGGTTGTCGGCAAGCGCCTCGCAGAGGGTTTCGTCGAGGTGAAGGATCGCCTGACGGGGGAGCGAACTGATCTCGAGGTGGGGTCGGCCGCGGCCGCCGTCGTGGCTATGTGTGGGCGATGACGCCACCCATTCGTGCGGTCATCTTTGACTGGGGTGGAACGCTCACCCCCTGGCACGATATCGACCTCTTCAGTCAGTGGTACGCCTACGCAGAGTTCTACGATCCCGCTGACGCGAGCGGCCTTGCGCAGCGACTCCTCGATTCTGAACTCGATCGTTGGCGTGTATTGCGCGAGACGAAGGGTGCCGAGAGCACGGGCGCCCTTGATGCAATGTTCATGGGGCTGGGGATCGATGTCACGAGCGCTCTCCACTTACGCGCACTGGGCAACTACCTTGACTTCTGGGCGCCGCACACGATCGCCGATCCCGAAGCTGCCCCGCTCCTGAATGAACTGCGCGCCATGGGTTTGATGATCGGCGTGCTGAGCAACACCATGTGGCCGCGCTCGCACCACCAGGAAGTCTTCATGCGGGACGATCTCTTCGATCTCATCGACGCCGCGGCCTACACGAGCGAGATGCCGGTTGCGAAGCCACACGAGGAAGCATTCCGGACGATTGCCGGCTCGCTGGGCGTCAACCCAGCGGAGTGCGTGTTCGTTGGCGATCGGCTTTGGGATGATATCCATGGTGCCCAGCAGGCCGGCATGCGCGCGATCCTCATCCCCCACTCGAACCTGCCTGCGGTGCAGGTGCCCGACAACTCGGCGGTGCCTGATGCGGTGGCCCACCGACTCGGCGATGTCCTCACGATCGTCAAGGCGTGGCGTGAGGACGGCCCCAGTCGCGCATGATGGCGTCGCTCGACCTCGGCACCATCGTGCTTCTGTGTATCGCTGCTGGGGCTGCCGGATGGGTTGATGCCGTCACCGGTGGCGGCGGGCTCATCCAATTGCCATCACTTCTCATCTCGATGCCGAATGGCTCACCGGCCGACGCTCTCGGGACCAACAAACTGTCGAGCATTATTGGCACGAGCGCTGCCGCGACGACCTACCTCCGGAATACCAGAATCGACCTGCGAACGGCACTTCCGATGGCTGGCGCGGCCTTCATCGGATCAGCCTTCGGCGCGCTGCTCGCCAGCCGGATACCGGCCGCCTCGTTTCGTCCGATCATCCTCGTCATGCTCATCGGGGTCTGGCTGTGGACCTGGCTCAAGCCCGCGATGGGAACGATCGAACAATTGCGTTGGGAGGGGCAGCGACGACACTATGGAGTCGCCGTCATTGCTGGTCTGGGCATCGGCTTCTACGACGGGCTCATCGGTCCCGGCACCGGGTCATTCCTACTCATCGTTCTCGTCGGTGGCCTCGGCCTGTCGTTCCTCAAGGCATCGGCGACCGCCAAAATCGTCAATGTCGGCACGAATGTGGCCGCCCTCATCGTCTTCGGGATCACCGGCTCGGTCCTATGGCTGCTCGGGCTCCTTATGGGAGCCTGCAACCTCATCGGGGCGGTCATCGGCGCACGCACGGCGATTGCCAAGGGCAGCGAGTTTGTTCGCCGAGTGTTCCTTGTCGTCGTCGCCATGCTGATACTGCGACTTTCCTGGGATGTGTTCGCCGGATGATCAGGCTTGCGGGAACGACTGGGTAATGCCGCCCCAGGCGATCGCACGGGTCGCGCATTCCATCGCGGCGGTGACGGCATCCTCGCGAGCCGTGCCGGCGGTGGAGGCCGCCAGATCCGCATACTGGCCGACCATTCGATTCTCGACGAACACGGCGAGCAACTTCGCAGATGCTGCATCCGCCACGGGGAATGGAAAGTCGTAGGCGATACTCGCTGGGACGATCACCGGGGCCTGCGACTGGAGTCGATCACGCCATGCCCGGTGTTCAGCGAGTGCCTTGCGGGCCCGCTCCGTTGCTGCGCCCCGCACCTGGGATCCGATGACGCCGTAGGCGTAGATGCAGGCGTCCTCACCCGAGATGGCGGCTTCGATCGGGGTGATGCTCATGTGGCGAGCATCTTTGTGAGTGCCGGAGCGTGGGAGGCCTCAGAAGCGGCAATAAGGGCAAGGAGCCTCGCGAGCTCAGGGTTGGTCGCGGCAACGCATGCGGTGCGACGCGACTTGGCGGCCTCTCGCTCCGCGTCAGCGAGCACCGCGACGGCTGTTCGAGGATCGGAGGCGGCGACGGGTGCTGCAGTCGAGGTGATAGTGATCCCGAGGGCCTTGAGGTGGTCAGCGTGCTGGTCGAGGATCGGTGTCAACTCGACATTGAGCTGCGGAAACGCTGCAATGAACGCTTGGTATTGGGCGATGAGTGCCTGCTCTGCCCCGGCAACCTCGATGGCGACGGGGTCGTCAGCGGGCCCTGAGGCTGAGGTGCTGTCACCGCAGGCTGCGAGGACCCCGGCGCCTGCGATGCCAGCCCCGGCGGCGATGAGGGCCCGACGGCTCATGTGCTGTGCGAATATCACAGGCACACAATGGCATGGGTCTTTGCCAGGCTGAACGCAGGTAGACTCACGACCATGTCCGCCGCCTCGCGGCGACCGTTCAACAATCGCTCGATCGAAGCGAATCCGTACAACAGAATCGGCATTGGAGGCCCCATGGCTGCGTCCGTGGAGATCATCCGAAGGGCACTCATCGAGGCGCTGACGTCCGTCGGTGTCGATCTTGAGGATCTCCAGATCACCTCTGCAGGCCGCCGAGAAGTGGTTCGGGTTGTCGTGGATCGTGATGGCGGTATCGACCTAGACCTCATCGCGGATATCAGTCGGCTGATCGCCGAACTCCTCGATGTTCCGCCGCTTGCTGATGAATTCGTGGGCACGTACGTCCTTGAGGTGTCGTCGCCGGGGACCGACAGGCCACTGACCGAGGCGAAGCACTGGCGTCGTGCCGAGCACCGACTTGTCGAGGCGACCCTCGTGGATGACTCAGTCGTGACCGGCCGCATCATTCGCACCAACGCTGACGTGGTTGAGATCGAGCAGGCTGACGGCGAACTGCGCGCGGTCCCGCTGAGCTCGCTGCGCCGGGGCGTCGTCCAACTGGAATTTTCACGGGCAGCATCTGATTCAGCGGACGAGGAATAGGAGACAAGCATGGACATCGACGTCGCGGCGCTCAAGGGACTGGTACGCGAAAAGGGTCTATCGCTTGATCTCGTCGTGGAAAGCATTGAGCAGGCACTTCTCGTCGCGTACCGCAGCACCTCGTCTGCGGCGGAGCGCGCGCGCATCGAACTCGATCGCAAGACCGGCCACGTCATTGTCTACGCGGCCGAGGTCGACGAGGAGGGCTTAACCCTGCGCGAGTACGACGATACGCCTACCGGATTTGGGCGTATTGCTGCGACGACAGCGAAGCAGGTGCTCCTGAACCGACTGCGCGAGGCCGAGGGTGACGTCACGCTTGTGGAATTTACCGGCCGCGAGGGTGACCTGATTTCCGGTGTCGTCCAGCAGGGAACGAACCCGAGGATGATCCGGGTTGACCTTGGCAAACTTGAGGCGAATCTCCCTCCGGAGGAGCAGGTGCCAGGTGAGTCTTATGCCCACGGGACTCGACTGAAGTGCATCGTCACCGGCGTGCGCAAGGGCTTCAAGGGCCCGCAAATCACCGTGTCGCGGACGCATCCAAATCTTGTCCGACAGCTCTTCGCGCTTGAGGTTCCCGAGATTGCAGACGGCACGGTGACGATCAATGCGATTGCCCGAGAAGCGGGCCACCGGACGAAAATCGCGGTCCGGTCGACCGTTCCGGGGGTGAACGCGAAGGGAGCGTGCATCGGGCCGATGGGCCAGCGCGTGCGGCAGGTGATGTCGGAGTTGTCGGGCGAGAAGATCGACATCGTTGACTTCAGCGATGACCCGGCCGAGATGATCGCACATGCGCTGTCGCCCGCCCGGGTCTCGCAGGTCTTGATCGTCGATCCCGTTGCTAGGGCCGCCCGCGTGATCGTGCCGGACTACCAGCTCTCATTGGCAATTGGCCGTGAGGGGCAAAATGCCAGGCTCGCGGCTCGGATGACCGGATGGCGCATTGACATCAGGTCTGACGCGGCGACTCCAGAGGAGACGATCACCGTGCATCCCGAGGAAGCGTGATCGAAAGCGAATTGGCTTCCCGCCCGCTCACGCATCCGGTACGCACCTGCATCGGGTGCCGTGAGCGAGAGGAGTCCTCTGACCTCCTGCGGGTTGCGCTCCAAGATGGCCGAATCGTTCCTGATATCCGGCGACGAATCCCCGGGCGAGGTGCCTGGATCCACGAGCGGGCGGCGTGCGGGCTCGCCGCAACCCGCAGGCGGGCTTGGGCGCGCGCACTTCGTCAGCAGGGGACTCTTGACTCATCGGCTGTGCAGGAATACCTCTCCGCATGGGTATAGTTACTCACCGGACCCGGGCAGAAGCTCGCCGTCCATCCATCCACCGGTCGGGAGCCCTTGATGAGGACCAACACCCGATGAACGCGCGGAAATGATCATGCGTCGTTCGCACTAAGGCCCCGGGTGGCAAGCCCGGGCCAAAGACAGGAGAGTCATGTCGAAGGTTCGGGTCCACGAGCTCGCAAAAGAGCTCGGTGTGTCGAGCAAGGATGTACTGGCCAAGCTTCAAGAACTCGGTGAGTTCGTAAAGTCTGCGTCGTCGACGGTGGAAGCCCCGGTGATCCGCAAGCTGAAGGAGGCGATGCCGGCAGTTGCGGCACCGGCCGAGCCGGCACCAGTGAAGAAGGCGACGAAGGCAGCAAAGCCGGGTGCGGAACCGGCAGCATCGGTCAATGCTGAGACCCCTCCAGCAGAGACCCCCTCAGCAGAAACTCGCGCGGCCGAGACTCCCGCAGTCGTGGCGACGCCCGTGCTGGCCACCCCCGCTGCGCCGTTCCCGACTCCGGCCCGGCCGGTTCCATCGCAGCCCGCTGCGGAGCCGGCCACTAGCGTTGTCCAGCAGGATTTACCTGCACCGTCGCCCGCCGTTGATGCACCGTCAGCCCCGGGCTCGCAGGCCGCCTCGGCGCCCACCCCCGGCTCGGTTGCTGGCGGTCCTCGACCAGCCCCCGGAGGTCCGCGGCCAACTGGCCCGCGTCCGGGCAACAACCCCTTCGGGGGGAGCACCGGTATGGCCCGCACTCCGGCGCCCCGTCCGGGCAACAACCCCTTCGGCGGGAGCACCGGGATGGCCCGGCCGGCATCTCCGAGCGTCCCAGGCGCACCGCGCCCGAACCCCGGCACCATGCCGCCTCGTCCTCCGGCGCGCCCGGCGGGCGCAGGTGGCCCGAGCAGGGGCCCCGGTGGATTCCAAGGTCGTGGACCCGGTGGACCCGGTGGTTCCGGCGGGCCCAGCCGTGGCCCAGGGGGCAGCACCGGATTCCAGCCGCGGAGTCCGGGTGGTCCCGGCGCTGGCGCTGGTGCTCCAGGCCGCGGTCCTGGCGGTCCCGGTGGTCCCGGTGGATTCCAAGGTCGACCAGGAGGCAGCGGACCGGGGGCCCGTGGCACGACCGCCGGAGCATTCGGCCGGCCCGGTGGCCGTCCGTCTCGCGGCCGCAAGTCCAAGCGCGCAAAGCGCCAGGAGTTCGACAACATGCAGGCCCCGTCCATCGGCGGTGTACGGATCAGCCGTGGTTCGGGTGAGACCGTTCGGCTTCCACGTGGATCGAGTCTCACGGACTTCGCTGACAAGGTGAACTGCATGCCGGCTGACCTCGTGAAGGTGCTCATCGAACTCGGTGAGATGGTTACCGCGACCCAGTCGATCGACGACGACACCCTGCGTCTGCTGGGTGAACACCTCAACTACCAAATCGAGGTCGTGTCGCCTGAGGACGAAGACCGTGAGCTCCTCGAGTCCTACCACCTCGAATTCGGCGAGGACGAGGGTGCGGATGAAGACCTCGTGGTTCGTCCGCCGGTCGTCACCGTCATGGGCCACGTCGACCACGGAAAGACGCGCCTGCTCGATGCAATTCGCAAGACGAACGTCCTTGGCGGTGAGGCTGGCGGGATCACGCAGCACATCGGTGCCTACCAGGTCTCGACCATGACCAATGAAGGTGAGCGGAAGATCACCTTCATTGACACTCCGGGCCATGAGGCGTTCACCGCCATGCGAGCCCGTGGTGCGCAGGTGACCGATATTTCGATCCTCGTCGTGGCGGCCGACGATGGCGTGAAGCCCCAGACCATCGAGGCACTCAACCACGCGCAGGCCGCAGGCGTACCGATCGTGGTCGCCGTGAACAAGGTCGACAAGGAAGGGGCTGACCCGACGAAGGTCCGTTCTCAGCTCACCGAGTATGGCCTCGTTGCCGAGGAATTTGGTGGTGACACGATGTTCGTTGATGTGTCGGCAAAGGCTGGTACTGGCATCGAGGCACTCCTCGACGCCGTGCTCCTCACCGCTGATGCTGCCCTGGATTTGAAGGCCAATCCGAACCAGGACGCCCAAGGTGTGGCGATTGAGGCTCACCTTGACCGCGGACGTGGTCCGGTGGCGACTGTCCTGGTCCAGCGTGGCACCTTGCGCGCTGGTGACTCGATCGTCGCGGGCGATGCGTACGGTCGCGTTCGAGCAATGCTCGATGACGAAGGCAATCCCGTTCAGGTCGCTGGTCCCTCGTTCCCGGTGCAGGTCCTTGGGCTTACGTCGGTTCCGGGAGCGGGCGACAGTTTCCTCGTCGTCTCCGAGGATCGCGTCGCACGTCAGATCGCCCAGACACGTCAGGCACGGGAACGCAATGCTCTCCTCGCCAAGAACCGCGTGAAGCGCTCGCTCGAGGACTTCCTCGAGTCGATCGAGAAGGGCGAGGTTGCCGAGCTCACCCTCATCATCAAGGGCGACGTCTCCGGTTCTGTAGAGGCGCTCGAGGATGCGTTGCTGAAGATTGATGTCGGCGAGGAGGTGAGTCTTCGTGTCATCCATCGAGGCGTAGGTGCGATCACCAAGAATGACGTCACCTTGGCCAGCGCGTCGAAGGCGGTCATCATCGGATTCAACGTCCGAGCAGAGGGCAAGGTCGCCGAGCTCGCAACCCATGAGGGCGTCGATGTTCGGTACTACAGCATCATCTACCAGGCGATTGAAGAGGTTGAGGCTGCGCTTCGGGGCATGCTCAAGCCGGAATACGAGGAGGTACAACTCGGTACCGCGCATGTTCGCGAGGTATTCAAGTCCTCCAAGTTCGGCACGATCGCCGGTTGCCTGGTGCAGTCGGGGGATATCAGGCGCAATGGCAAGGCGCGCCTCATCCGCGACGGCGTCGTGGTGGCGGACAACATTGCCATTGCTGGCCTACGCAGGTTCAAGGATGACGTAACCGAGGTCCGGGAGGGCTATGAGTGCGGTATCAACCTCGGCAACTTCCAGGATGTGAAGGTTGAAGATGTTATTGAGACCTTCGAGATGCGGGAGAAGCCGCGTAAGCCCTAACCCACTCCGTCTGCCGTTTGTCCCACGACATGGGGCATTCGACAGAATTCGGCTCCGTTTCCTGGGATTTCCCCCGTTTGGCCCCTCTTATGGGACAAACGTGGGGAAGCATGGGACAAGCGGAGGATGAGGCGTCGTTGATGCTTGATGGTTCCGGAATTTGCACTTCGCCGGTCAAGGAGGCTGGAAATGAGCAGCGAGGCACGGCAGCGAAAGATGGCGGACCGCATCAAGGTGATCGTTGCGGAGGCCGTTGAACGGCGAATAAAGGATCCGCGGCTCGGCTTTGTGACGATCACCGATGTCCGGGTGAGCACGGATCTACGAGACGCATCGGTCTTCTACACGGTGTTTGGCGATGATGAGTCACGACAGAGCACGGCGGCGGCCCTCGAATCGGCGCGGGGCATGCTGCGCACCGAGGTCGGCCGCCAGACCGGACTTAAGTTCACTCCATCCTTGGCGTTCTTCCCGGACGCGATTCCCGAGAATGCCAAGCTCGTCGACGAGTTGCTTCGCGCGGCAGCAGAGGCTGATGCGCACGTGCACAAGCAAGCGGTGGGGGCACAGTACGCAGGGGAGGCTGATCCTTATCGTCACCCTCGAGTAGAAGATGATGAGGAGGATGATGCCCTCGAGGGCGGGGAGTCCGTTGGCGAGATCGATGTCGATGGGGCCGACAAGAGCTCGTGATTCCAGCGGGCCTGCTCGTCATTGACAAGCCGAGCGACATCACCTCGCATGGTGTGGTGAGCGTCGTCAGGCGCACCCTCCGCACCCGCAAGGTGGGCCATGCCGGGACCCTCGACCCGATGGCGACGGGTGTGCTCATCCTCGGGGTTGACCGTGCAACGCGCGTACTTGGCTATCTTGCGCTGAGCGACAAGGAATACCTCGCGACGATCCGTCTCGGTGAAGCGACCGTGACCGACGACTCCGAGGGCGATGTACTGACGGTAGCGAACCCTGCGCTCCTCCGATCGATCAGCGATGAGGTGATCGCGGCCGAGGTCACCGTGCTCACGGGGGAGATCGATCAAGTGCCGAGCGCAGTCAGCGCCATCAAGGTCGACGGTAAGCGCGCCCACGCCCTTGTTCGTGCGGGTGAGGATTTCGTGCTCAAGTCTCGGCGGGTGACCGTCCAAGGCTTTGAGATCCGGGTCATTCGACGCGGCTTGGACTTCATCGATCTCGACGTTGTCGTGAATTGCAGCACAGGAACCTACGTGCGGGCGCTCGCCCGAGACCTCGGGGAGGCGCTGCATGTCGGTGGGCACCTCACTGCCCTGCGGCGATCGCGGGTTGGATCGTGGTCGCAGGGTGAGTCCGTGGATTTGCAGGAGTTCGTGGATTCGGCTGACCCGGCCAGGTATCTCGTGGGTCTAGATGCTGTTGCGGCGCGGGCATTTCGGACCCGCGAGGTGACGAACGCCGAAGCGGAGTTCATTCGGACCGGGCGGATCATTCCGTGGGCTGAACCGTCTGGGGCCGACCTGTTGCCGGCCGAGCCGGTTGCCCTCGTCACGGATCAGGGTCGGCTGATGGCCCTAGCCCAGCGCCGCGGAGCCAACGCCAAGTACCTTGCTGTGTTCGTGGAATGAATAGGGTGGCGTCCGTGGGCGGAGGTCAAGGGTGCGGGTCCGTGGTCTGCGTCGGCGTTTTCGACGGAGTCCACCGCGGCCACCGTTCACTCATCGCGCAAGCCCGTGTCGAAGCCGACCGCGCAGGATTGCCACTCGTCGCCGTCACGTTCTGGCCACATCCGGCTGCCGTACTGCGACCGGCCGCTGCGCCGAAGTCGCTGGCGACGATCGATGGCCGCGTCGAACTGCTTCGCGCCGCGGGTGCGGACGAAATCGATGTCCTGCGATTCGACGAGGATCTGGCAGCCCTCACCGCGGAGGAGTTCGTGCAGCGCGAACTCCTCGACCGGCTCGGAGCAAGGGTGGTCGTCATAGGCGAGAATTTCGTGTTCGGCGCGCATGCCGCGGGCAACGTCGAGGTATTACGCGAGCTGGGATCCACCCTCGGATTCGAAGTGCTGGCGGTGCCGCTGGAATCCGACAGCGAGCCGTGGTCTAGCACCCGCATCCGCCAGCATCTTGCGTCTGGTGAGATTACCGAGGCGACCCGAATCCTTGGCCGCCCCTACGTCGTGACGGGCGAGGTGGTCCACGGCGATCACCGGGGCCGCGAGCTCGGGATCCCGACGGCGAACCTGCGACCCGAGGGCAATCCGGTCATCCCCGCAGACGGGGTCTACGCCGGGTGGCTCGATGCCGGCGGCGAACGGATGTCAGCGGCGATCTCGATCGGGCCCAATCCGCAGTTTGCCGGTGAGGACCACCGAATCGAGGCCTATGCGATCGACCGGACGGGCCTTGATCTCTACGGCCAGCAGGTCCGGGTCGAGTTCATCGACTACTTGCGGCCCCAGGCGGTGTTCCCTGATGTCGAAACCTTCATGGCGCAGGTCTGGGCGGACGTCGCTTCAGCCCGCGAGATCATCAGAGAATCTTGACGAACGCCGCTTCGGACAGAGCATGGTAGGTGGGCTGGTATCCTGCCGTGTCGGCATCAGGTCGGCGAATCCAGACGGTCGCGAAGCGGGCGCTTTGCGATGCGTGTCGAAGACGAACAGTGTGCTGATCACAGGTGGATCAGGGCGCGCCCGAGAGGAACAGTGCAGTGGACGCAGCAACGAAGCAGGGGATCATCGCAGAGCACGGCTTCAAGCCGGGCGACACCGGATCACCTGAGGTACAGATCGCGCTTCTCACCAAGCGCATTCAGGAACTCACCGAGCACCTCAAGACGCATAAGCACGACCATCACAGTCGACGAGGCCTGCTTATCCTTGTGGGCCAGCGCCGGCGGCTCCTCCAGTACTTGGTGAAGTCCGACATCTCGCGCTACCGCGCGATCATCGAGAAACTCGGTATCCGCCGCTAAAGTCTCGCGGGCCTGGCTGGTGTATTCCGGCCAGGCCCGTGTAGTAAGCACCGCCAGAACGCCACATGACATAACTGAATCCGAAGTAAGAATCCGAAATCCGGGGCGCAGCGATCAGGCGCTAGTCCGTCGGTCCTCGGTAGTGACCTCCGGGGGAGCCGTCCGAAAAGGGCGCGACTCCCGTGGGCCTCGATCGAAGGCCGCCACCGGCCGCGAGACGCGTGCGCCCCTGTACATGAGAAACAGGAGGCACCCGTGGAGGGTCCCCAGATTGCCACAGCGCAAGCCGTTATCGACAATGGATCGTTCGGCACGCGCACCATCAAGTTCGAGACGGGCCGGTTGGCCCGTCAGGCCGCAGGCTCCGTCGCTGCTTACCTTGACGACGAGACCATGCTGCTGTCCGCGACCACCGCGGGCAAGCAGCCCAAGGATCAGTTTGACTTCTTTCCCCTGACGATCGATGTCGAGGAGCGCATGTACGCCCTCGGGAGAATCCCGGGATCGTTCTTTCGCAGGGAGGGCCGTCCGAGCGAGGACGCCATCCTCACCTGCCGCCTCATCGACCGCCCGCTGCGTCCGACCTTCAAGAAAGGCCTGCGCAACGAGGTTCAGGTGGTTATCACGGTCATGGCGCTCAACCCTGTCGATCTCTACGACGTTCTCGCGATCAACGCGGCGTCCGCATCAACACAGTTGTCTGGCCTGCCGTTCAGCGGCCCGATCGGTGGCGTCCGCGTCGCGCTCATCAAGGGGCAGTGGGTCGGTTTCCCGACGCACGACCAGCTTGACGACGCCGTGTTCGACATGGTCGTCGCGGGTCGCATCGCCGGCGATGATGTCGCGATCATGATGGTCGAAGCTGAGGCAACCCTTCGGACGATGGAACTCATCGCAGGCGGGGCGAAGGCGCCGACGGAGGATGTCGTGTCAGAGGGTCTCGAGGCGGCCAAGGTGTTCATTCGAGCCCTATGCGTCGCACAACAGGAGCTCGCCGCTCAGGCCGCAAAGCCGATCGTGGAGTTTCCGATTTTCCTCGAGTACCAAGACGATGCATTTGATGCCGTTGAGGCTGCATGTGGGGTCGACGTTCGCCAGGCACTCACCATCGTGAGTAAAGCCGATCGCGAGGCTCGCCTTGATGAGATCAAGGCCGATGTGCTCGCAAAGATCGGTTCGAGCTTCGAGGGCCGCGAGAAGGAGCTCGGTGCGGCACTTCGCTCAGTCACCAAGAAGATGGTTCGTGACCGCGTGCTGCGCGACAAGATCCGTATCGATGGCCGCGGCCTGGCTGATATCCGCACCTTGAGTGCTGAGGTGCAGGTGCTCCCGCGTGTTCACGGCTCAGCGCTGTTCGAGCGTGGCGAGACCCAGATCCTCGGGGTCACGACGCTCAACATGCTCAAGATGGAGCAGCAACTGGATACGCTGAACCCAGAGAACCGCAAGCGCTACATGCACAATTACAACTTCCCGCCGTACTCCACGGGCGAGACCGGACGAGTCGGCTCGCCGAAGCGCCGCGAGATCGGACATGGGGCACTTGCTGAGCGGGCGCTCCTGCCAGTTCTGCCCAGTCGCGAGGAGTTCCCCTACGCCATCCGTCAGGTGTCGGAGGCGCTCGGCTCGAATGGCTCGACTTCGATGGGATCGGTCTGCGCATCGACAATGTCACTGCTCAACGCGGGCGTGCCGCTGCGAGCCTCGGTTGCTGGCATCGCGATGGGCCTTATCTCGGGTGAGGTAGACGGGAAGACTGAGTACGTGGCTCTCACCGACATCCTCGGTGCGGAGGATGCGTTCGGCGATATGGACTTCAAAGTTGCCGGCACCCGTGAGTTCGTCACCGCCCTGCAACTCGATACCAAGCTCGACGGTATCCCGGCATCAGTTCTTGCTGACGCACTGCAGCAGGCTCGGAGCGCTCGGTTCAGCATCCTTGACGTGATGAATGAGGCGATCGATGCTCCTGACGAGATGGCGGCAACCGCTCCACGCGTCATCAGCGTGCGGATCCCGGTCGACAAGATTGGCGAGGTGATCGGTCCGAAGGGCAAGATCATTAACCAGATTCAGGCTGATACCGGCGCCGACATCTCCATTGAGGATGACGGCACCATTTACATCGGTGCGACAAACGGCCCGTCGGCTGAGGCAGCGCGGACAGCGATCAACAACATTGCCAACCCGACGATGCCAGAGGTGGGCGAGCGCTACCTTGGCACCGTCGTGAAGACCGCCGCATTTGGGGCCTTCGTTTCGCTCATGCCGGGCAAGGATGGTCTCCTGCACATCTCGGAGGTCAAGAAGCTTGCCGGGGGCAAGCGCATCGACAAGGTTGAGGACATCCTCAATGTCGGTGACAAGGTGCAGGTGGAGATCAAGGAGGTCGACTCGCGCGGCAAGCTCTCCCTAGTGCCAGTGCTTGAGGCTGGGGACGCCGCGGCAAGCGCCGATGCCTAAGGCGACCACGCGAACACTGCTTCGGGAGGGCGACGGCGGACTTGTCCGCCGGACCGTCCTCCCGGGCGGTTTGCGCGTCATCACGGAGCAGGTGCCGGGGGTCCGATCGGTGTCGTTCGGAGTGTGGGTCGGGGTCGGCTCGCGCGACGAGACGCCCGCGCAGATGGGGTCAGCGCACTATCTTGAGCACCTTCTCTTCAAGGGGACGACAAAGCGTTCCGCCCTGGACATTTCCGCCTCGATTGAGGCGGTGGGTGGTGACCTCAACGCCTTCACGACCAAGGAATACACCTGCTTCTACGCGCGTGTGCTCGATACCGACTTACCGCTGGCCGTTGCAGTGGTCAGCGATGTCGTGACCGATGCGCTCATCCTCGCTGCCGATGTCGAGTCCGAGCGTGGCGTGATTCTCGAGGAAATCGCCATGCACGACGACGATCCGAGCGACATCGTCCATGATGAGTTCGCCGCAGCACTGCTCGGTGATACACCGCTCGGTCGCCCGATTCTCGGCACCGCCGAGACCATCGAAGCCATACCAAGGGCGGCGATCAACCGCTTCTACCGGTCGCGATATCGGCCCGAGGCGATGGTGGTCGCTGCTGCGGGCAACCTAGATCACGCAACCGTCGTTGCCCAGGTCCGCGAGGCCTTCGCACACGTCCTCGATGCCTCTGCCGAGGTAGCGCCGACACGGCGCAAGGGGAGGCCGCGAGCCCATGGTTCAAGCGTGCGAGTCGTGAACCGGGCCACTGAGCAGGCACACCTTGTTCTTGGTGTTCCTGGCTTTACCCGCAGCGATGATCGGCGGTATGCGCTGGCAGTACTCACGACCGCGTTCGGCGGCGGAATGAGCAGCCGGCTGTTCCAGGAGATCCGTGAGAAGCGCGGCCTCGCATACTCGGTTTACGCCTACTCACAGGGCTTCTCCGACGATGGCATGTTCGGCCTGTACGTGGGATGCCTGCCAGGCAAGGTTGCGACGGTCCTTCAGGTGTGCCGTGAGCAGATGGCACTGCTGGCTCAGCACGGCCTCAGCGATGTGGAGATTGCACGGGGCAAGGGCCAGGTTCGAGGTGGCACTGTGCTCGGACAGGAGGACACGGGTGCGCGCATGACCCGGATCGCCAAATCCGAGCTGCATGACGACCCGCTGCTCAGCATTGATCGACTCCTCAGCAAGGTCGATTCCGTCACCTCGTCGGACATCAAGTCCATTGCATCGAGCCTGCTCAGCGCCGAGCCGACCCTCGCAGTGATTGGGCCGTTCGAGGATGCCACGAGCTTCGAGATCTGATTCCTGCTCGGCCGCATTTCGTTGTCGGGCGCACTCCCAGCGGTAAGGTCGTCGTGTGATTCGAGTCGGTGTGATCGGTGCACGTGGGCGGATGGGAATCGCGGTCATGGCCGCCGTTGGGGAGGCGTCGGACTGCGAACTCGTCTCCGGGTTCGATGTCGGTGATGATCAGTCAGCTCTCGCTGAATGCGACGTCGCTGTTGACTTCACCACGCCGGACGCCGTGATGGCGACCTTGGAGCGCTGCATCGCAGGTGGCGTCCACTGCGTTGTCGGAACGACCGGGTTCGATGACGCACGACTGGCCACGGTCGCCGGATGGTGTGCGGGGAACCCTTCGGTCGGGGTGCTCATCGCTCCCAACTTCGGAATCGGCGCAGTCCTGATGATGCAGTTCGCGTCTAGGGCAGCGGCCTACTTCGAGTCGGCCGAGATCATCGAACTCCACCACCCGGACAAGATTGACGCGCCCTCCGGGACAGCTCGTCGAACGGCGGAGATGATTGGGGCATCGCGAGCCTTTCACGGCTTGGGCGCTGCCCCGGACGCGACATCCCAGGCGCTTGACGGCGCACGTGGTGCGGTGGTCAGCGGTGTCCCTGTTCACTCGGTGAGGGCTCGTGGGCTCGTCGCCCACCAGGAGGTTCTCTTCGGCGGACCTGGCGAGACCCTGACAATCCGGCACGATTCGATGGACCGAGCCTCGTTCATGCCTGGTGTTCTCCTAGGGATCAGGCGGGTAGCAGCGCATCCGGGCCTCACGGTCGGGCTCGACGGCTACCTTGACGACACCACCCCCCAGCGCTAGCTCGACTATCGCTGATCGCCCCATCGCTGCAGTGCGAGTTTGGCCATGTCGTACGCCTCTGGCCGACCGATGAGGTCAAGGGACCGGCGGCTGATGTGGGTGCGAAGCGGCCTGCCATCGCGGAGCGTGACGATCACCAACCCCGACTCGTCCATAACGTCGCGAATCTGGGCCCATCGCGCCGAGTCGGTTCCGAGGAGTCGCTGGACGGCAATTCCCGAATCGTTGACGTAGGTACCGACGCTCCAGCAGCGCAGGAGGAGGACGAGAAAGGTTGCCAGGAGGGCGGAGACCGGAAACAGGAGGAGCCAGGAGGTGCCGGTGGCCGCGCTGAGGGCCGAACCGGCGAGCATCGTGAGACCCGCAGTGCCGGCGACGAGCAAGGCGATGCGCAGCGGCCCTCGGCTCGGGACCCGGATGAGACGAACTTGGACGTACGCCTCATCGACGGGCGCGTTGGGGTCAGGTCGCGGCCAGAGGAACCCGAGGATGGGACGGGGATGCTCCTTGGTCACGCGGCAACACCTATCGCGCGAAGGAGGGCCGCTGTGATCGCTGCAGACAGGATCACGACGAGAAAGGGCGCTCTGAGCATGAGCGCCACGATAGCGACCGCCAGTCCGGCGAGCCGAGCATCGACGGATACGGCCTGTCCGGTGGCGAAGGTCTGGACGATGACGAGGGCTGCGAGGAGGGCGACCGGGAGGAGGCCTGCGATGCTGCGAACGATGGGACGGTCAAGGACTGTTGCGGGCAGGATGAATCCAATGAGTTTTTCCAGGTAGGTACCCGCTGCGCCGAGGAGGATGGCGAGCCAGATCATGCACGCCTCCAGACCCAGATGCCTGCGGCAACGGCAACGAGCGCCGAGCCGAGGACCGGCACTCCGGGAGCAGTGACGGGGATGAGCGCGAGCGCGACGAGTCCGCCGGCGCACGCAACTGCCCAGGAGAGGCGGTCCTTGAGCCTGGGCCAGAGCAGGGCCATGAATCCGGCGGGGATGGCGGCATCGAGGCCGAGGATCTCCGGCTCGGACAGCAGGGAAGCCCCGATGGCTCCGAGAGCGGTGCCGATGTTCCAAAGGACGAATACCGAGATTCCGGTCGCCCAGAAGGCGTGGCGACTCGCCGCAGGGGTGTCCTCGTGCGCCACCGCCATGGCAGTGGACTCGTCGATCGTCAGTTGAGCCGCGACGAGCCGGCGCCAGCCGATCAGCTGCAGGGTCGGCGCGACGTGAAGGCCGTAGAGGCCGTTTCGGGCACCGAGAAACCACGCGGTGAGCACCGCGGCCACGATTCCGCCTCCCGCGCCGAGGATCCCGACGAGGGCGAACTGTGACGCTCCGGTAAACATCAGGACGGACAGGGCTTGGGCCTGCCATATTGTGAGTCCGCTCGCGATACTGATGGCCCCGAACGAGAGGCCGTAGGCGCCGGTCGCTATTCCGATGCCGAGGGCGTTCGAGCGGATGGCTCGTTTACGGGGAGGGGGGAGTTCCACATGCGGCAGGGTGTCACAGTGCAGGGGACGGCAGATGACCAGTCCTCGTCTGAGGGGGTTCTCAAGCCGCCCACTGAACGGACAGGTCGCCATCTGCCGAGCGTGTCTTGGCCCCACAGGCGTCGGACACGTCCCTCACCTGTTTTTGGGGTTGAGCGTGGTCTTGCGACCCTGGCGATCGTCTGGGAAGGTCTGTGGCTGCTTCCGGACCCGAGCCTGTGGCCCACGAATCAAGGCACCACAGTCGAGACCGTGCTGCTTGCCGGGGTTCTCGTCACCTGGGCCGTGGTGGTCCTCACAGCGTTCGGTCCGGTCGCGAGTCGGCGCCGACGGGTCCGAGCCCAGGTCGTCAACGTGTGCCTGCTCTTTGCAGCGGGTGGCGCGCTGCTGCACTTCGGGCCGTCGTTGGGCTCTGATGCTGCACCGATCGTGACTGACTGGCAGGCAGGCGCATCGCTGGTCAATTTGGCATGCGCCCTCACCGGGCTTCTCCTCATCACGGTGGTCGCGATTCCAGTTGTCCTCGGGGCGGTACTCGTCGAAGTGACGCTGCTGCTGATCGACCTGCCGTCCGCGCCTACGGCAGGTGATCGGCTGAGCACGGTCCTGTACCCGACCTATGCCCTTGCGATGGGGGCCGCTTCCATCGGTGCGCGCCGCGGACTCTTGGGGGCGGCCCGCCGTTCCGACGAGGCGCGGACCGGGCTAGAACTCGCTGAAGCACAGGCGCAGGCTCTGCGCAGTGTGCAGAGGCGGATGAGGGAGCAGCAGCGACTCCTTCATGAAACAGTGCTCAACACCCTGACGGCGATCGCGCGTGGCGGTATCGGAGGGTCGGCCGACAGCGGCACGCGCACCCGGGTGATGTGTGCACAGAGTTCCCTGGTCCTCCGGACCCTGTCGTCGGCGGAGTTCGCCGTCCCCGCGACAGGCGGTCGGGATTGGGTGGCTGATGTCATGGCTGGGATCCAGCCGCTCATCGATCTTGGGGTGCACGTCGACCTCCGCGTGCAGGCGACCGGTCGGCCGATTCCGGATTCGGTCTACGGGGCCATGGTCGTCGCAGTCCGCGAGGCACTTTCCAATGTCGCGAGGCATGCGCAGGCCGACTCGGTCGTGCTGAGCGTCTCTGTGACGACCGATGTGCGTGTCCGCCGGGACGATTGGATCGTCGAGGTTCGCGACGATGGAAGTGGGTTCGATGCACAGAGATCATCGTCGCGATTCGGTCTCAACTCGGCGATTGTCGAGGCGATGGCAGATGTGGGAGGTGAGGCGACTGTTACCTCGGCTCTCGGTGAAGGCACCTGCGTGAGGCTCACTTGGAGCACCAGCCCCGAATCCCGGGTGTCCGTCGTGCTTGGGGAGTCCGCGACGAGCGTCAACGCACTCGGCGCTCCGGTCCTGGTGTCATTCGGCGCATTCAGCCTGCTCTCGCTGATCCTCACCATTTTAGATTTCGAGTTCTGGGGCATCGCAGTCGCGGGCTTCATGATCGCCCTGGCTTGCGGCATCCTGCTCGTGTGGTTCGGACGTGCCGGCACCCTTCCGCCGATACTCGTTGTTGGAGTGTGCATCGCGACTCCACTCGTGTACCGATTCCAGCAGATCGGACTGGGGAGCGGTGCTGGAACCCCATGGACGGACTGGTCATCCGAGGCGATCGTTGCCTTCCTTCTCATCGTAGCCGGCACGGGTCCCTGGTGGGGATTCATCGCTGCGCTCGCAGCTTGGCTGCTCACCCAGGGCGACATGGTGGGAGAACTCATCAGGCCCGGGACTGCAGTGATCATCGCGGGCGCGCTCTTCGCTCGCAGCGTGCGCGCGAACGATCGCGCTTATGCCGCCGCAATGAGTCAGCGACTCAAGGAGGAGGCCTCATCGATAGGCGACGAGGTGAGCATTCGCGCCCTGGCCCGTCGGTACAGAACCCTGAACGAGTCGTCAGCGATCCGTTTGCTTGACGGCATCGCCAACGGTCGCATCGACCCGAGCGAGCCGGGAGTGCGAGCCGCGTGCGGCCTTGAGGAACACTTCATTAGGACGGTGATGAGGATCGATCCGGCGGAGGGACCACTGCATGCCCTCGCGTCGCAGTTGGCCAGCCGTGCACATCATCGCGGGATCGCGCTCGACGTCGACATCGCCGAGTCGTGGGGGGTGCGCCGGGGGGAGTTGCTCCAACTGCGGGCCTCGGCCAATCGTGCGATCAGCAACGCGACCCCGGGCGCACCCGCGAGACTCAGTGCACGACGTGAATTCAGTGCACGAGGTGAGATGGAGCTGCTCACCGTGAGGCTCGTGGTGACGGTAGCGGAGGCAGACCAGTCCGCTGTCGTTGATGCAGCCGGGGGCCAGGACATCTTCTGGGATGCTGATCCCGATGATGGCACGCTCATCCTCGAAGCCAGTTATGCCTCAGCGCCCCGGTCACTGACCTTGATCGGGGGATTGGATGATCGACCGAATGCTGACTGACGGCAACGCTGTGACGCCGGCTCCGCTCAGGGTGGCGGTGATCGACGACCATGAGCTTGTTCGTGAAGGGCTGGCGTCCCTCGTGAGCAGCCAGGCGAATCTCTTGATCGATGTCGTGTACTGCGGCGGGAGTGTTGAGGGCGCCGAGGTGGCGGGGCCAGATGTGGCCATCCTCGATATCGATCTTGGCCCCGGATCCACCTCGGTCGGACAGGGCGTGCTGGCATTGCAGGATGCGGGGGCCAAGGTCCTCATCATCAGTGCATTCGAGGACCCAACCGCCGTTCGATCGGCTCTCGAGATGGGCGCCCTTGGATTCGTTCCAAAGCGGGTGTCGCTCGACGCACTCCTCGAGGCGATTGCCACGGTGGGCCGCGGCGAGCTGTATCTGTCGATTGACCTCGCGGCCATCCTGGCCGCGGCTGTTGAGACCCCGAATCTCAGTCCACGTGAGCTTGACGCGTTGCGCCTTTATGCATCAGGCCTGAAGCTGTCGGCTGTTGGGCATCGTATGGGGATTTCGCCGCATACAGCGAAGGAGTACCTCGATCGGGTTCGAGGCAAATACGCGAATCTTGGTAGGGACGCGCGAACGCGCACGGAACTCTACGCCGAAGCGAACCGCGATGGTCTACTTGAGGAGTGAGAGCACGTCCCCCCGGTTGGGGACATGTTTGGCTGGCACGGGGTCCCCCGACTGCAGTGGAATAGGCCATCCGGCGAGAACGGGGGGCCCGCCGGGGCTGGCCCGCTTCCTCGAGCACCCGCGACGATGGGTCGTGGGTGATCAGTGAGGCGGGTCGTGGCCGTTGACAGCCGGAGGAACCATCACGGCGCTTCACAGGATCGGTCAGTCGAGCATGGTGGCAAGGCGGACCTCACGGATAACCACGCCGTCCGCCTCGATGTCGCGAAAGGCCGAGTCCGGTCCCCAGCCGCAACCCTGCAGGAATGCCCGGCGTGGCTCATCGCCGACGGGGACCCAGATGTTCGCGACCGTTGTCCCGTCAGCGCGAAGGTACTCGACAGCTGCAGCCATGAGTCGCGATCCGTGTCCCTGGCGCTGATGCCCCGGATCCACGATGAGAGCGAGTACTTCGCCGGTTGCGAGGTCGTCGACGCAGTCCGGATCACTACTTGGACCGAGCGCCGCGTATCCCACGATCGTGTCGGTTCCTGACGTTCCCTCGAGGGCGACGATGAGTCGGTGCCGCGTGGTTGGTGGATTGAGGATCCCGCTCGCCCAGGCTGACGCTATGTGGATTGGATCGAGATCGGCGAGGATCGACTCCGGCAGGACGCCCGCGTACGTCTGATGCCAGGCGCGGATCTGAACGGCGGCGATGTCATCAACGTCGGACGTTCGCGCGAGACGCGCACCGGTGGCCATAGGCCCCATTCTCCTACAGTGCGCAGGTACCGACGGCTGGTCGACAGGCTTCGTGCTGCGGTTCCCGTTAGTGTGTGGGGGTGTCTGAGCATCGGTCGATCATTATTCGCAGCGACATGACCGTCGAACTCGTTCGGTCGAGCGCATCCGATGCCGACGTCGTCTTCGCTGCCCGGGTGTCGACCGTGGGGGAGCAATCCCTTAAGGACCTCGACGCGGATCCTGCGTCCGCGAAGGGACTCATCGGCTATCTCATGCGCGAACGCCATGGGAGTCCGTTCGAGCACAATTCGATGACCTTCTTCGTCCAGGCGCCCATCTTCGTGTGGCGCGAGCACATGCGACACCGGATCGCCAGCTACAACGAGGAGTCGGGCCGCTACCGCGAACTCAAACCCTGCTTCTACGTACCAAACCACGAGCGGAACATCGTTCAGGTCGGCAAGACGGGCGCGTACGAGTTCCTGCCCGGAAGTGATGATCAATACGCTCTGATCGAGTCGTCGATGGTCGAGTCGTGCGCGCGCAGCTATAAGGTCTATCAGGGGATGCTGGCGGCGGGCATCGCCCGGGAGGTGGCGCGCATGGTGCTTCCTGTCTCGATATATTCCAGCGCCTACGTGACGATGAATGCGCGGGCCATGATGAACTTCCTATCGCTTCGGCGCAAGGCTGAGGGCTCGCAGTATCCGTCATACCCACAGCGAGAGATCGAGATGGTCGCTGAGCGCTACGAGGCGGAATGGGCCCGACTGATGCCCATTACCCACGCGGCGTTCGTAGCGGGGGGCCGCGTCGCACCATGACGCAGTAGCCTGTTGTCATGCCCGGACCGGTGACACCCAATGCGCCCTTCGGCGTGATGCTCACGGCGATGATCTCGCCTTTTCTGCAGAATGGCTCGATCGACCTTGAGGGCGGTCAACGGCTCTCGAGCTACCTCGTCGATGACCTTGGGCACGACGGTCTCGTTGTGAACGGCACGACGGGTGAGTCTGCGACGACAACCGACGACGAGAACACTGACCTGCTCCGGGCAGTGGTCGAGGCGGTTGGCGACCGGGCGACCGTGGTGGCGGGGGTCGGATCCAACGACACGGCGCACTCCGTGCTCAGCGCTCGAAGCGCAATCGGGGCAGGGGCGCACGCGGTGATGGCGGTGAGCCCGTATTACAACCGCCCGCCGCAGGAGGGTCTCGTTCGGCATTTCCATGCCATTGCCGATGCAACCGACCTGCCGATGATGGTGTACGACATTCCCAAGCGAACCGGTGTGGCGATCGAGACGGATACGCTTGCGCGAATCGCAGAGCACCCGAGGATCATCGCGAACAAAGATGCGAAGGGCGACCTCGAGGCTGCTCAATGGGGCATGGCCCGCACCGATCTTGCGTGGTACTCGGGTGATGACATTCTCAATCTGCCGCTCCTGTCGATCGGTGCCTGCGGAATGATTTCAGTGGTCGGTCACCTCGTCGGAGATCGACTGAAGTCGATGGCCGAGGCATTTTGGTCCGGTGATGTCCAGGGGGCGATCAGGATGAACCGAGAGCTACTGCCGGTGTACGCGGGGGTGTTCCGCACGCAGGGTGTCATCACTATCAAGGCGGCCCTCGCAGATCAAGGATTACCTGCCGGACCAGTGCGGCTGCCGCTCGTCGATGCAACCGCAGACCAGCGGGCACTCCTGCGCCGTGACCTTGCGGCCGGACGAGTGCGCGGGTTCACAGCGTGATCCACGGCGAACTCTCCGCTCCACCCGAACTCGCACCCGGTGCGCTGAGGATCTTCGCGCTCGGCGGACTCGGCGAAATTGGCCGAAACATGACAGTCTTCGAATTCGGCGGCAGGTTGCTCATCGTCGATTGTGGGGTGCTGTTCCCTGAGGAGACTCAGCCGGGGATTGATCTCATCCTCCCGGACTTCGGCCCGATTAAGGACCGACTCGATGATGTCGAGGCGATCGTCCTCACACACGGCCATGAGGATCACATTGGTGCCGTCCCGTACCTGCTGAGGCTTCGGCAAGATATACCGCTCCTCGGCTCAAGACTGACGCTGGCCTTTCTCGAAGCGAAACTCAAGGAGCATCGAATCAAGGCGCGGTCCCTTGACGTGGCTGCTGGTCAGATCGAACGACTTGGGCCGTTCTCCGTTGAGTTCCTCGCGGTGAACCACTCCATTCCGGACGCAATGGCTGTGGCGATCACCACCGCAGCGGGGGTCGTGCTACACACGGGCGACTTCAAGATGGATCAGGTGCCGCTCGACGGCCGGATCACCGACCTCAACGGGTTCGCTCGACTCGGCGACGCGGGGGTTGACATCCTGCTCGTCGATAGCACGAACGCCGAGGTACCCGGCTTCGTCCCGAGCGAGCGCGACATCATTCCGGTGCTCGATGCCGTCTTCCTTCGAGCGGAGGGGCGGATCATTCTCGCGTCGTTCGCCTCGCACGTGCATCGCATCCAGCAGGTGATCGACATGGCCGGGCTCCACGGCCGCAAGGTGGCGTTTGTTGGGCGGTCGATGGTTCGCAACATGGGCATCGCACGCGACCTCGGGTATCTCAAGATTCCTGGTGGCACCTTGGTGACCGTTGAGGAGCTCAATGGCCTGCCGGACGATGAAAGCGTGCTCATCTGCACGGGGTCGCAGGGCGAGCCAATGGCAGTGTTGTCGAGGATCGCCAATCGCGACCACGCGATCAGTGTGGGCCCCAAGGACACGATCGTCCTGGCTTCCTCGCTCATCCCCGGTAATGAGAACTCGGTCTACCGGGTCATCAATGGCCTCACGAAGCTCGGTGCCACGGTCGTCCATAAGGGCAATGCCCTCGTCCATGTGTCCGGGCATGCTTCGGCGGGCGAGCTTCGGTATGTTTACAACATCGTGAAGCCGCGGCACGTGATACCCGTCCATGGCGAGTGGCGCCACTTGCGTGCGAATGCGGAGATCGCGCACAGCGTCGGTATTGATCGCGACCGGATCATCCTCGCGGATGACGGAGTGGTCGTGGATCTCGTTGACGGCCGGGCATCGATCGTCGGCTATGTGCAGGTCGGGCTGGTGTACGTCGACGGCGCGAGCGTCGGTGGGGTGACCGATGCGGCACTCAAGGACAGGCGCATGCTGGGGGAGGAGGGATTCATCTCCATCGTTGCCGCTGTCGACATGATTGATTCAAAGGTGGTTGCCGGGCCCGAAATTCACGCACGGGGCCTCGGCCTCGACGAGCTGGCCTTTGACGAGGTCATTGGCAGGGTTCGAGTCATCCTTGAGGAGTCGCTGGCTGATGGCGTGACGGATACCTACGAGCTCCAGCAGCGGGTGAGGCGGGCGGTTGGAAAATGGGTGAGCACCTCTCACCGACGCAAGCCAATGATCGTCCCAGTCATTGTGGAGGCCTGACGTCGCCACCCGAAAATCTTCGCGACACGCACTCGTGTGACGTGTGTGGCGAACGGTACGGAAGGGGTTCGTCGGTACGCTAACCGGCATGGCTTCCCGTCCTCCGGCTCCGGCGCGTTCGCGCACTGCCCAACCGGCAGATACCCGCACGTCAGCGACCGCCCGCAAGCGGACCTCCCCAGGTCAGCCGGCGAAGGGTGCTCCGGCGAAGAGGGCCCCGGCGAAGAGGGCCCCAGCAAAGAAGGCACCCGCTGGGCGGCCACAGGCGAGGAAGACATCTGCCCGGACGCCAACGTCGCGACCTGCCGCGACGAGAACCGTGCGCACGCAGCCCAAGCGGACGACTCGATCACGCCAGTCGAATAGTGGTCTGCTCGTCCGGCTCTTTCGAGCCCTAGGACGGGGCATCCGGTTCCTGTGGTTGGGTCTCGCCCATGGGTTTGGTGCGGTCGCTCGAGGGATCGGCCACGGTGCCAGTGACCTTGAGCCAGAGGAGCGTCGAGATGGCACCGCACTCGCCCTCATCGCCGTGGCGGGCATCCTCGCTGCCGGGATGTGGTTCGGGGTCGAGGGTTGGTTCGTTCAATGGACGACGAAGGCCGGGGTAGCACTGGTCGGCGCACTCCAATGGATCATCCCGCTCACCTTCTTGGCGCTTGCCTGGCGCACCCTGCGTCACCCGGAGGACCGGAAGTCAACCGGTCGGTGGGTCATCGGAACCGGGGCGCTGCTCCTTTCAATCATCGGCCTGTGGCACCTCGCACGCGGCGCATCGACGCCCAGCGACGGACCTACGGCAATGTCTGGCGGAGGTGGGCTCGTCGGATGGCTCGTCACCGCTCCGATCGTCGCGGCGATCGGGCCGGTCGTGGCGGGCTTCATCCTCGTCCTCCTGCTCGCTTTTGGCCTGCTCGTCGTGACGGGAACCTCGCTGCCGATTTTGCGCGACGGCGTCTCCTTGCTCGTCGGAGGTCGGCGCGATGACAACGGAGCCGAAGAGGAAAACGAATTCGACGACGGCTACGACCAAGATTCCTATGACGATGAATACGACGATGATGACGGCTACGAGGATGAACTGGCACGAATGCCCCGCAGACTGGCCGGCGACGAGCCGTTTGTCACCCCTGTCATCGACGGTGAGCTCCACCCCGCAGCGGTACTCATGTACGGCGTTGAGCAGGCCGGTCGTCCGATTGACCTCGAGAGCGCTCTGCGGCGAACGGAGCAGGTTGCGGGAGCATCAGCAGTACTGGAACAGATGGCCCGGGCTGCAGCGGCGCGGGAGGCTATCGACCACGACGCGAGAATGCGCGATGAGCAACTCGAGCGGGAACGTCTCGGGCGCGAACAGGCTGCGGAGGAGGAACGAGCTGCGGACTTCGCGCGGGTGCAGCGGGACCTTGATCGTGCACTGAGGTCGCCGGGGGCTCACCCCGGCCGGCAGGAGACGGTGGCGGTCATCAAGGGTCCGCCCGCCCCTGAGCGGGCTCCCCGGCGCAAGGCTGAGCAATTGCCGCTCTCGGGTAACGGCATGTACCAACTGCCTGACATGGCGCTCCTCAAGACCGGTCCTGCACATAAGACCGCGACGAAGGCGAATGAGCAGGTGGTTCAGGCCCTCACGGAGGTTCTGGAGCAGTTTGGGATCGATGCCCAGGTGACCGGATTTATGCGCGGCCCGACGGTCACCCGCTATGAGATCGAACTCGGTCCAAGCGTTAAGGTCGAGCGGGTCACGGCCCTGAGCAAGAACATTGCCTACGCGGTGGCGAGCGCCGATGTCCGAATCCTCAGCCCGATCCCTGGCAAGAAGGCCATTGGGATCGAGATCCCAAACACCGATCGGGAGCTCGTCCTCCTCGGCGACGTGCTTCGCAGCACTGCCGCGACGGGAGAGCAACACCCAATGGTTGCGGCCCTCGGCAAGGACGTCGAGGGTGGTTTCGTCTGCGCCAACCTCGCGAAGATGCCTCACATCCTGGTAGCGGGGGCCACCGGTGCCGGCAAGTCGAGCTGTATCAATTCGCTCATCACCTCGGTGCTCATGCGAGCGACTCCGGATGAGGTGCGGATGATTCTCGTAGACCCGAAGCGCGTTGAGCTCACGTCCTACGAGGGCGTCCCGCACCTCATCACACCGATCATCACGAATCCGAAGAAGGCGGCGGACGCCCTCCAGTGGGTCGTGGCCGAGATGGACCGCAGGTACGACGATCTGGCGCTGTTCGGCTTTCGCCATGTCGACGATTTCAACAAGGCTGTTGGCTCCGGCCGGCTCGCTGCGCCTGCGGGGAGCGAGCGCGTCATGCGTCCTTACCCGTATCTTCTTGTCATCGTCGATGAGCTTGCAGACCTCATGATGGTCGCCCCGCGTGACGTTGAAGAGTCGATCGTGCGCATTACGCAGCTTGCGCGTGCGGCCGGCATCCATCTTGTGCTCGCCACTCAGCGCCCAAGTGTTGATGTCGTCACCGGACTCATCAAGGCAAATGTCCCGAGCCGCTTGGCGTTCGCGACTTCGAGCCTCGCGGACAGCCGGGTCATCCTCGATCAACCGGGGGCAGAAAAGCTCGTGGGGCAGGGCGATGGCCTGTTTCTCCCGATGGGCGCGAACAAGTCGATGCGAATCCAAGGCGCCTTCATCTCCGAGAACGAGATCAGGGCTGTTGTCGACCATTGCAAGAGCCAGACCTCCGCGGCCTACGTCGAAGATGTGACAGCACCAGCCGTAAGTGTGAAGGAGGTCGACTCTGACATCGGTGACGATCTCGACATCCTTCTTCAAGCAGTAGAACTGGTTGTTTCCACCCAATTCGGCTCGACCTCGATGCTCCAGCGCAAGCTCCGCATCGGCTTTGCGAAGGCTGGTCGAATCATGGATCTCATGGAGTCACGTGGCGTCGTTGGCCCATCTGGGGGCTCGAAGGCTCGTGAAGTGCTCATGTCCCCCGAAGAACTTCCGCAACTAATATCACTCCTGCGTGGAGAGTAAGGGAGAATCCGCATGAAGACATCTGTTCTGGCATCGCTTCGTCCCCGCATACGCTACGCTCCTGTCCAATTCGGCAACGAGGAGCTGGAACCGGTGTCCGTAGGGGAAAGACTGCAGCAGGCTCGAGTAGCCGCGGGACTTTCTGTCGATGACCTAGCGGACTACACCAAGATCCGCGCATCCATCATCACGGCGATGGAGCATGACGACTTTTCCTACTGCGGTGGGGTCACCTACGCCCGTGGCCAGATCAGGTCACTTGCGAAGGCGCTGCGCACCGATGCGGTGCCAATCATCGTTGAATTCGAGATCCAGATAGGGATGCCGCCTTCCGCCTCTTGAGTCCGTAGGCTGTCAGGGTGAAGCAGCAGCAGACCGTCTCCATCGTCACACTGGGCTGTGCCCGAAACGAGGTCGACTCCGAGGAACTCGCCGGACGACTTTCGGCGGCGGGCTGGGAACTCGTCGATGACCCAAGCCATGCCTCAGCGGTACTCGTGAACACCTGTGGTTTCGTGGAGGTCGCGAAAAAGGACTCGATTGACGCGGTACTCGCGGCGGCTGATCTCAAGCAGGCATCCGGTGGTCCACGTGCGGTGGTCGCAGTTGGTTGCCTCAGCGAGCGGTACGGTCGGGATCTCGCGGCAGAACTCCCCGAGGCAGATGCCGTCCTCGGGTTCGATGACTACCCCGACATCGCCGAGCGACTCACCCGCATCGTGGCAGGGGAACTGCATGTGCCGCATGCACCGAGCGACCGTCGCCAGTTGTTGGCGATTTCACCGGTCGAGCGTTCGGCAGCAACCACGTCGATACCTGGTCATGGAGCGATTGACGAACTGCCGGTCGGGTGGTCGCCGCCGGTGCTTCGTCGCAGACTCGACGGGAGTCCGGTAGCACCGGTGAAACTGGCCTCGGGCTGCGATCGCCGGTGCACCTTTTGTGCCATCCCATCCTTTCGTGGTTCCTTTATTTCACGGCCCCCAGCCGATGTGGTCGCTGAGATTGCCTGGCTCGTGAGCACAGGTGTCCGGGAGATTGTCTTGGTGAGTGAGAACTCGACGTCTTACGGCAAGGACCTCGGCGACCTGAGACTGCTCGAGACCCTGCTCCCTGCGATATGTGAGGGCACCGAGGTTGGCCGTATTCGCGTCGCCTACCTGCAGCCAGCGGAGGTTCGGCCAGGCCTGCTTGAGGTGATCGCACGGACCGAGGTGGTGGCGCCCTACTACGACCTTTCGTTCCAGCATGCGAGCCCATCGGTGTTGCGGCGCATGCGTCGGTTTGGCGGTAGTGAGGACTTTCTCAGCCTCATCGCCACGATACGCGAACTCGACCCGCGAGCGGGTATCAGGAGCAACATCATCGTCGGCTTCCCGGGCGAAACCTCCGAAGACCTGGATGAGCTCGCAGCGTTTCTTGTCGATGCGAGGCTCGATGCTGTCGGGGTGTTCGGCTACAGCGATGAAGATGGCACTGAAGCGGTGGGCCTTGCGAACAAGATTGACGACGAAGTTATCCGGGACCGGGTCGAATTCATTACTGCGCTCGTCGAAGAACTCATGGCGCAGCGAGCCGAGGACCGAATTGGCGAGGACGTGATCGTGCTCATCGAGACGATCGAGCGAGACGACGCCGGGGACTGGATCGCGGTGGGGCGTGCGGGCCATCAGGGCCCGGACGATGGAGCGACAGCTCTCGCCCTTGAGCAGCCATCAGACGTAGCGGTAGGTGAATTCATCCGCGCCATCGTTGTTGACACCGACGGAGTCGATCTGATCGCGAAACGGTCGTGAAGCCTGCACAACTCGACCCGGCGGGAGGCTCGGCAAGCAATGCGCCCGTCCTGAACCTCCCCAATGCGCTCACCATGTTGCGGTTGCTGTGCGTGCCGGTCATGGTGCTGCTCCTGTTCTCGGATGATGGTGGAGCCGGACTTGCCCGTGACAGTGCGGCACTTGTCTTCGTCATTGCATCGTTTACGGACCTCGTCGACGGAGCAGTGGCGCGCAAATTTGGGCAGGTGACGAACTTCGGGAAGCTCGCCGATCCACTGGCTGACAAGGCGCTCGTCGGTTCCGCGCTCGTTGGTCTATCCATCCTCGGAGATCTGCCCTGGTGGGTGACGATTGTGATCCTTGTGCGCGAAATCGGAGTGAGCCTGCTCCGCATGTGGGTGATCGAGTACGGGGTGATCCCTGCCAGCAGGGGGGGCAAGCTCAAGACTGTGGTTCAGACCATCGCTATCACGATGGTTCTTGTCGTCGTTCCGGGATTGCCTTGGTGGGGTGTGTTGAGCAGTCTGGTCATGGGTGCCGCCGTTGCCCTGACCCTCGCCACCGGACTCGACTATCTCGTGCGTGCGCTTCGACTTCGGTCGGTCGCTCCTAGAATCGTTTCGGACGACGGCGCGGTGCGTTGAGTTCGGCTGACCACGTCGTCCAGCTACTCCGCGGGCACGGCATGACCCTCGCGACCGCGGAGTCGCTCACCGCAGGGCTGCTCACCTCGACCATCGCCGAGGTCCCTGGATGCTCGGCGGTTCTCAGGGGCGGCATCGTTGCGTACGCGACCGACCTGAAGGGCACCGTCCTAGGCATCGACGAGCGGCTTCTTGCGCATGTCGTGAGCGAGTCGGTCGCGGTGGGCATGGCCATCGGGGCTACCCGGGTGCTCAGCTCGGATATTGGAGTAGGCACGACGGGCGCGGCTGGCCCCGAGTGGCTGGACGGTCAGCCACCAGGGACGGTGTGGATCGCAGTGCACAATGCCAGAACAGGGCAGACGCGGGCGCGACTCTTGCAACTTTCTGGCAATCGTGAGCGGATCAGGCATGGAACTGTCGAGGCCTGCCTTGTGGATATCGAGTTCGTTGTTCGTGATGGAGCCCCAACAACGGGGGGAACATCGAGTGGCACGTCGGAATAATGGCGGGTGTCGTCATTGTTGACGTCACTGTTGGGTAAGGACTTGGCTCCCGATGTGGCGCACATCAGCCTGCCGGGATAGCGTGTGAGCAAGGGTTTGAAAGGGAGGTCGTTCGATGATCGTTCTTCGGCATGTCATCGGTGATGAACTTCGTCGTCGGCGTCAAGATCAGGGGCGCACACTGCGTGACGTCTCCGCGGCCGCCGCTGTGTCCCTTGGCTACCTCTCTGAGGTAGAACGAGGTCAGAAAGAAGCCTCGAGTGAGTTGCTCGCCGCGATCTGCGGCGCTCTTGATGTCCCGCTCTCGGATGTGATGCACTCGGTCACGAATCATCTCGTCGAGGCAGAACACCCGCGCCTCGCTGTGCACGCGAACTAGGTACGCGACTCCATCATCGGGCTTTCCGCGCGACCATTTACTCTTGCCCGTCGTCTGGGTGGGGGGCGACGTTGCGGCTGACAGATTTTTGGCAACGGATGGACGAAATCCATGGCCCGGGCTACTCGCAATCTTGGGCTCGCGACGTTGTCTTGTCTCCCTTGGGATGCACGGCTGCGGAGGCACTTGAGCGCGGGATTGACACCAAGGAGATCTGGCGGGCGGTGTGCACGGTCGTTGAGGTGCCGCCCCGGCTCCGTTGATGCCCGGCAGCGAATCCCCCCCCCCGGGCCACGGTGACGTTATGGTCAGGGCATGTTCGGGCGTGAGGGGCATCGTGAGCAAGAGTTGTCGTTCCTGACCGTCGTGACGTACGGACGGACCGGCAGCACCGCGATCCAATCCGCCCTCAATTCCCTGCCCGGAGTTGTGGTGCGCGGTGAGAACTACGGGGCGATGCGGGGACTGCGCGCGTATCTCCAGTCGGTTGCCGAGAGCGCTGACCGCCACCATGCCGGTCGGCCCGACCATCCATGGTACGGATCTGCGCGCCTTGACCCTTCGGCCGTTCTGGCTGACCTGCGTCGACATGTTGTCGAGTTCATCCTGCGACCCAGTCGTGGCACCCGAGTTATCGGTTTCAAGGAGGTTCGATACGAGCCGGGCCACTTCGCCACCTACGACCTCCTCCTTGAGTACCTCGTCTTCCTCGGTCAATTGTTCCCCGGTTTGACCTACCTCATGAATGTTCGGGATCCAGCGGATGCGGCCCGCAGTGGGTGGTGGCCCGGTAATGACCAAGCGTTGGAGGTGCTCGGAACGACCCGGGAGTGGATGGCGTCGGCTGTCGCTGACCTCAACGAGTTCTACGGACATGGTCGAGCGGTGCTCGTCGACTACGCCGACTGGTCGGCAGATGGCAAGGTGCTCATCGGTGCGTTTGATGCGCTCGGACTGCCGAAGGATGATGCAGCCGTGATGGCGGCCCTCGATGCTCGGCTTACCCACGGGCCGCACGGAGAGCAGGGTTCGCCTCATTTTGCTCAAGGCCCAGAATGACCGCTGCGGGAGCCGTGGAATGACGATTGTCACCGTCGCGCCAACGATGGTTGCAAGTGCCCAGCGCAACGCACTGCGGGTACTCTCCACCGGGTCGGTGCTCGGGGGCATCGCTGTCGCGGGCGCAATCCCGGCCGGGTCTCTCCTTGCTGCGTCCATCGCCGACTCCGAGGGTGCCGCCGGATTCGCCCAGACGGCCGGGGTGCTGGGCGCTGCCCTTCTTGCGCTGCCACTTGCGCGTATCGCCCTCACGCATGGCCGCCGAGCTGCTCTCGCGACGGGATACGGCATCGGTGCTGTGGGAGCTGTCGTCGTGATCTTGGGGGCGATGCAGCGAAGCCTGCCGCTCATCCTCATCGGTTGCGTCATGGTTGGAGTCGCGTCGGCTTCCGGGTATCAGGCGCGATACGCCGCGACCGACCTCGCTCACGAAGACCACCGGGCACGTGCACTGTCACTCGTCGTCTGGGCTGGGACCATCGGAGCGGTACTTGGTCCGAACCTCCTCGATGCCTCAGGGGCCCTCGGTCTTGCGCTCGGCCTTCCGCAACTTGCAGGGCCGTATGTCGTGTGCCTCGTGGCCCTTGGCCTAGCGGCGCTTGTTCTCTTCGTGTTCCTGCGTCCGGATCCTTACCTCATGTCTGTTGAGCAGCGACGGGGGACCACGGATGAGAAGCCCAAGCCGCGATTGCGCGACGGGATCGGGCACCTCTCCGGTAGGCCGCGAGCGGTCCTAGGGATTGGCGTGATCGCGATCGGTCACGTCGTCATGGTCATGGTCATGGTGATGACGCCGGTGCATATGGCTCACGTCGATGTGTCACTCCGGCTCATCGGACTCGTCATCAGCGTCCACGTCGCGGGTATGTATGCATTGTCTCCGGTCGTCGGCTGGGCGGTGGACCGAGTCGGCCGCGTGGCGGTCGTCGTCATGGGCATTGGCATCCTCACGGTCGCGTGCATACTCGCGGGGAGCGCTCCGGGTGACGACGTCATCCTCCTTGGCGTTGGGCTGTTCCTTCTCGGACTTGGCTGGTCCTGCACGCTCATTGCCGGTTCAACTCTCGTGACCGACGAGGTGGCGGCGCCGGATCGTCCATCAGTACAGGGACTATCGGATGTCGTGATGAATGCGGCGGGGGCCGTCGGAGGTGCACTGGCTGGTCTCATCGTGCTCGCAAGTTCCTACAGTGTGCTGTGCGCCGCAGCGCTCCTGCCGCTCATTGGCCTCGGAATATGGGTGGCAGTGCCGTCCTCGCGGCGAACCTCCAAGAGAAGCTGAGCCACCACTGAGCGCGGCCATGACGATGTCCTGTTGCGAGTTGTCGGCGTGTCGGATATCTTCGAACAGACGTTCGATATACATTGACTCCACGGCATGGGTCGGGTTGCTATCCACAGTTTGGGGCCAGCGCCTTCGCCACTGTCAGAGGGTCGACATACGTTCTGAGCATCAACATTCGAACTGACTCAAGGAGACGACATGGCCAGCGCCGCCAACGACCGCGAGAAGGCATTGGACTCTGCCCTCGCCCAGATCGAACGCCAATTCGGCAAGGGTTCGATCATGCGACTCGGCGAGGAGGGTCGCGCCCCGATGGACGTCATCCCGACCGGGTCCATCACCCTTGACGTCGCGCTCGGAATCGGCGGCCTGCCCCGAGGCCGGATCGTCGAGATCTACGGCCCGGAGTCATCGGGCAAGACCACGCTCGCACTGCACGCCATCGCGAGCGTTCAGAAGGCCGGTGGTCTCGCTGCCTTCATCGATGCCGAGCATGCACTCGATCCCGACTATGCCTCTCGGCTCGGCATCGACCTTGACAGCCTCTACGTATCTCAGCCCGACACCGGTGAGCAGGCTCTCGAGATCACCGACACCCTCGTTCGCTCTGGCGCTCTCGACCTCATCGTGATCGACTCGGTTGCAGCGCTCGTGCCACGCGCAGAGATCGAGGGCGAGATGGGCGATAGTCACGTCGGACTTCAGGCCCGCTTGATGAGCCAGGCTCTACGCAAGATGGCCGGCGCTTTGAGCAACACGAACACGACGTGCATCTTCATCAATCAGCTTCGCGAAAAGATCGGCGTCATGTTCGGCTCGCCCGAGACGACAACCGGTGGCAAGGCGCTGAAGTTCTACGCCTCCGTCCGCCTAGACGTCCGTCGAATCGAGACCCTCAAAGGTGGCACCGAAGCAGTTGGCAACCGCACCCGCGTGAAGGTCGTGAAGAACAAGGTTGCGCCGCCCTTCAAGCAGGCTGAGTTCGACATTCTCTACGGGGAGGGCATCTCCCGTGAGGGGTCGCTCATCGACCTAGGCGTCGACTGCGGCATCGTGAAGAAGTCTGGCGCGTGGTACACCTATGACAGCGACCAGCTCGGCCAGGGCAAGGAAAATGCCCGCACATTCCTTAAGGACAACCCCGATCTGGCCGACGACATCGAGAAGCGAATCAAGGATCACATGGGCATCGGTCCGCGGGTCGACACGCCGGCCGATGAGCAGGCGCCGCGCTCAGGAGCGTCGGAGTCTGCGGTAACGTCTGCCGGCTCGGCTGCCAAGCGTGGTGAGTCAGCCGCGTCGAAGCGGGCAGCGGTCGTTTCCATCGACAGTTAAAGCAGGGCGAGGGTTCGGGACGCATCATGGGCAGGTCCTCTCGAAGGTTCGAGCGTCCCCGCGCTACCGAAGCATCCGAAGACCCGCTCACGAACCCGCAGCCTGAGGCGGATTTGGAGAGTTCCGCGAGGGCGATAGTTCTCCGTCGACTCACCGCATCTGCGCGTACCCGTCATGAACTGGACGAGGACCTGACGGACCGAGGCTTCCCGCCGGAGGTCATCGAGCGCATCCTTGATCGGTTCGTGGGGGTGGGCCTCGTCAATGACGCGGAGTTCGCCGAACTGTGGGTCGCGTCACGGCATCGGACTCGAGGGGCAACGAGATCTGTTCTTCGTCGAGAGCTTCGGAACAAGGGCGTGAACGACGACCTCGCAGAATCGGCGCTGGCGTCGATTTCTTCTGAGGACGAGTTGGTTCGTGCACGGGCGCTCATTGATCGCAAGCTCATTACGTTTCGAAGCACAAGCCGTGATCACGCTCAGCGTCGACTCGTCGCCTACCTTCTGCGCCGGGGCTACCAAGGTGGGGTTGCGTTTGCCGTCGTGTCGGAGGCACTCGATTTGCACGACGTTCAGATGGACGGATAGGTTCATTGTGTCGAGCGAAATAGCGCCGATCGATCCCCTCTCAAGGAGTGCTCATGCCCGGCCTGTCATCGTGGGCTGTACGCCGCCCCGTCATCGCGCTCATCGCTTGGTTCATCGCGCTCATCGCGGTCGTGGGTCTCGGCGTTGGCCTAGGCGGCACGCTCAATGACTCGTTCGAGCTCCCGGATACCGAGTCGACGGCGGCTCAGGATCTGTTGATGGAGTTACCGAATGCGGGCGCGGCAACAGGCGCCTCCGCGCGGGTGGTGTGGTCACCGGCGAACGGCACTGCGGTCGATGAGTCGACGGTGACTCAGGTTACGCCGCTACTCGACACGATTGCGGCGCTGCCATCCGTTGATTGCGTGTCGACCCCCTTCGGCCCCGGGCTAGGCAAGGCATGTCCTCCGATGCAGGCTGGACCCTCGGAAGCCGACCTCGCCGCGATGCCGGAGGACCAACGAGTTGCGTTTACCGACGCTTCCAAGGCTGCCCAGCAGGCGATGTCACCGGTGAGTCCTGATGGACGCGTTGCCTACGCCACAGTCTCCTTCTCTTCGGATGGGGGTCAGATTCCGACTCAGGATGCGAAGGCGATCCTTGATGGGGTGAAGGCACTCAACGGGCCCGAGATAGCGGTGGGCGCCAATGGTCAGGTCCTTGATTTCGCTGGGCAAGAGCCGCCGAGTAGCGAGGGGATCGGCATTCTGGTCGCGATCGTCATTCTCCTCATTGCCTTCGGATCGATCGTTGCCGCCGGGATGCCGATCGTCGTCGCAGTTGTCGGACTGGCGATGGGGCAGATGGCGGTACTTCTTGTCGCCAACTTCCTCGATGTGGCCACCTTCGCACCGACGCTGGCAGCAATGATCGGGCTCGGGGTGGGTATCGACTACGCGTTATTCGTCATGAACCGTTTCCGTCAGGCAGTCCTCGCAGGCCATGCGCCGAAGAATGCCGCGATGGAGGCGGTGGAGACTGCAGGGCGTGCGGTTCTGTTCGCCGGCGGGACCGTCATCATCGCCTTGCTCGGCCTGTTCGTTCTTCGAATCAACTTCTTTGCGGGGCTGGCGGTGGCAGCATCCCTCACGGTGCTCATGGTCATGCTGTCTGCACTGTGGATGCTGCCTGCGCTGCTGAGCCTGCTCGGCGCTAAGGCGTTGGGCCTGCGCATGCCGTGGGGCAAAAAGCCCGGTGTGGTGCACCCGGAGGGCGCGGGCTGGGCGAGGTACGGGCGCGGCCTGCAACGGCGTCCGATCATCCCTGCGGCGATCTCGCTGCTTGTTGTGCTCGTCCTCGCGATCCCGCTCTTCAGCCTGCGTCAGGGATTCTCCGATGATTCAGGCAAGGCGGTGGGGAGTCCCGGCCGAGTGGCGTTCGACCTGATGAGCGAGGGCTTCGGGGGTGGCGTCAACGGTCCGTTCTTCGTGGCCGTGAAGTTGGAGCAGCCCCGCGACATGGAGGCCTACGGCGCGATCGTTAACGGGCTGGCATCGGCGGATGGTGTTGCGGGTACCCTCCCGACTCCGGCGATGCTTCCGTTGATCGCGGGCAATCCTGGGTCCTTCAGTGATGACGGAACTGTAGCCTCGATCATGGTTGTGCCCGCGTCAGCTCCGCAGGATGAAGCGACAACGCAACTGCTTGACCGCCTTCGCACCGAGGTCGATCCTGCACTCGAGCAGGCGACGGGGGCGGGCATTTATGTCGGCGGAGCTCAAGCGATCACGAGCGATTTCACGACGGTCCTCACTGACGCGCTCCCGATCTTCCTGCTCGTTGTTGTTGGTTTGGGTTTCCTTGCGCTGACCTTGCTCTTCCACTCACTTGTTGTCCCGCTTACCGCTGCAATCACGAGCCTCTTGAGCTTCGGCGCCGCGATGGGCATCACAGTGGCGGTCTTCCAGTGGGGATGGCTCGCCGGCCCACTCGGTATCTCAGGTACAGGTCCGATCATGCCGTTCTTACCGATCATGGTGTTCGCCATTCTCTTCGGACTGTCGATGGATTATCAGGTGTTCTTGGTATCGCGAATGCAGGAGGAGTGGGCGAGGACCGGCGACAACTCAGCATCTGTGCGCCGAGGCCTTGCTGGCTCGGGCAGGGTGGTGATGATCGCAGCGGCGATCATGGCGAGTGTGTTCCTCGCATTCGTTCCGACGCCGGATTCGACGATCAAGTTGTTCGGCATCGCTCTAGCGTCTGCAGTCATCATCGATGCCTTCATCGTTCGACTTATCCTCGTTCCTTCGCTGATGTCGATGTTCGGGAAGGCGAACTGGTGGCTGCCAGGATGGCTCGATCGGATCTTGCCGAAGGTGCAGATCGAGCCAGGTGAGGACGAAATTGCCGATGATGAGACGTTGGTTCCGGCGAGTTCTACGGCGCCCGCCGGCGGTTAGGCGTCCGTTCGCGTGGCCATCGTCCGCATCACTGATCCGGCTGACGGCTGCCTCGCTGACTATGTGAGCCTCACAGATGTGGCCTTGCGGTCGCGCCACGAGCCGTCCATGGGCCTATACATCGCGGAGAGCTCGGAGGTTATTCGGATCGCGGTCGGCGCCGGTCACCGGCCGCGGTCCTTCCTCTTGGCCGAACGCTGGCTGGAAGACCTCGGCCCTGTTCTCGAGGAGGTGAACGCTGGGGCTGGCGGTGATGTGCCGGTGTTCGTCGCTGATCCACACACCCTGCGCGCCATCACCGGCTTCCATCTCCACCGCGGCGCACTAGCGGCCATGCACCGGCCGCCTCTTGCGTCCGTGGGTGACGTAATCGCCGGTGTTTGCTCCGGCGAAGGCCCGGTGCGCGTGGTCGTTCTCGAGGACATTGTTGACCATACAAATGTTGGGGCGATCTTCCGGAGTGTGGCGGCGCTCGGAGCCCATGCGGTGCTCGTGTCGCCACGGTGCGCTGACCCCCTTTACCGTCGCAGCGTGCGCGTATCGATGGGAACGGTGTTCCTCGTGCCTTGGACGCGGATGCCGGACTGGCACGGCGGTCTCGAAGACCTGCGCTCCAACGGCTTTATGGTTGCCGCACTTGGCCTTGGCGATGAGTTCGTTGACCTAGACACATTTGCGACCGCAGCCCCCGCGCGACTGGCCTTGGTGTTGGGCACTGAGGGTGACGGCCTGTCACCGGCGGCACTCGAATCAGCGGACCTAGGTATCCGTATCCCGATGGCCGGTGGCGTCGACTCCCTGAATGTCGCGGCTGCCTCGGCGGTCGCCTTGTGGGCGCTTCGATCCTCGGCACACCAATAGATCATCCTCGTGCGAGCGTTGGTCCTGCGCCACTTCGTTTCATGAAGTGACGTTGCTGTCGTTGGCGGAGCCTGGTCGGCAGTGATGTTGCGGCCCGATGCGTGTGGCGGTGCACGACGCATTCGTGCGATGGAATCGCAACGTCCGGGCGGGCTATGGGCACGCGGACCACGAGCAGGGCGACCAAGATCCGTGACGTTATCGTCGCCGGCACGTAGGTCGAGGGACGTTGGTCGATCAGCATCACGAGCCGTCACCCTCGTGGACAGGAGTCGTAGATGGGGAAATCTGCTCGATTGCAAGACGGACCCCCAGGCAACTTGCAGCGATGAGTGAAGTCACGTACACGACAGGCGTGGAGGGGTCCAACGAGCGTTGATCTGGCGCCGAGTCAACGTCAACCTCGTGCCCGGCAAACCGCCAACCGCCGTGAGAGTCCTGGTGTGTGCCGCCAGTTGAGCGTCCTCGATGGAGCGGGCATTCAAATTGAACAACGGATAGAATTCATCGCGTAGTGCGGTGGGTGGGCGAAGGCGTGATGCAGATAGACATGCCCGCTACTTCGGGATGAACGAGTGTCGCCAACGAAGAGATGCGGTGGGGTTATTGCACACGCTCGGCTGAGAAAGTGACGGATCGTCGGGCGATGCCTCTTGAGGGCAAGACAATCAGCCGATGTTTCCATGAACGAAATCCAAGGACTCGAGGGTGGAAAAGATAATCATGAAGTTTCGTTGGCTCGCTGTGGTCGTCTTGCTGGTTGCATCTTTTATGGATCTGCTTGATACGACAATCGTAAATGTGGCACTTCCTTCAATTCAGAAGGATCTTGACGCATCGTCCTCTCAATTGGTGTGGATGGTCTCGGGTTACGTCCTGAGTTTCGCAGTCTTGCTCATCACTGGTGGACGTTTAGGTGATCGCTATGGCCGTAAACCAATGTTCATGCTTGGCGTCTTTGGATTCACCCTCGCCTCGATCGGTTGCGCTTTTGCCCAAACCGCGGATGGATTAGTCGTTTCACGACTACTGCAAGGTGCTTTTGGTGCCATCATGATTCCTCAAGTTCTCTCCATCATTCAAGTTCTTTTCAAGCCTAAAGAGCGAGCCGCGGTTTTCGGTGTGGTCGGCGCTGTCTCTGGACTAGCAGCTGTTGCAGGACCGCTATTCGGTGGACTGCTCGTTTCAGGAGATGCCTTTGGCGCGGGTTGGCGAAGTATCTTCATTATCAATGTTCCTGTCGGCATTCTGCTGCTGATTGCATCGTTTGCATTTGTTCCGAACTCGAAGTCAGAGAAGCCAGTCAAGTTTGATTTCGTGGGTGTGAGCTTGATATCGGCAGCACTCTTCATTCTCATCTACGCTCTGGTCCAAGGTCCGGAACAAGGGTGGCCGGCGTGGATTTGGTTCATGATTGCAGCGAGCCCGGTGCTCATCGGATTTTTCATCCTTCTACAAAAGCGTGAAGAGGAAAGGGCAGGGAATGCGTTAATCCCACCGTCACTTTTTAAGGACCGAGGCTTCTCAGTGGGGGTCGTGACGAGTTTCTTAGCCTACGCATCCATCGGTGCATTCTTTCTCGTCTTTGCTCTCTATCTTCAAACAGGCCTAGGTTTTTCAGCAATCGAGGCAGGATTAGCAACGCTTCCGTTTAGCATTGGTGCCTTCGTCGGAAGTGGTGTTGCGGTCCCATTAGCTCCACGTTTCGGAAAATTCCTGATTGTTATCGGCTCGCTGTTTCAATTGACAGGGTATTACCTCGTAAAGCAGGTAATCCTGGATAGGGGCGACAGTTTGGTAGGCACACATTTGATTCTGCCGATGGCAATCGCAGGAATAGGGCTGACGCTCATTTTGGTGCCATTGAATGTCCTTTCGCTCGCTCAGACAGATGTCGAGTATGCGGGCGCGGCATCTGGTGTCCTCAACACATTCCTGCAAGTTGGCGGGGCGATAGGTGTAGCGGTGATCAGTGTCGTCTTCTTCGATGTGGTGGGGGCGAACTTCTCTCCAGTAGGTCTACGGGATGGGTTTGAGGCTGCCATTTGGGTCCCGCTTATTTCGGTCGCCCTTGCGGGTATCTCTAGTTTCTGGCTTCCAAGTGTCTCGCAGATGGCTTCTCATCATCTCGCTGCAGAAGAGTGATGCTGAGCATTTGGTTGCTCGAATAGTCAGGTTGACGTGAATCCGTACGGATGCGCGGAGAGGTGCACGACATCATCGACTGGTGATCAAGTTTGTGCGCGAAAGGAGGCATCTAGGCGTGTGCGCATCCTGTGGGACCAACGTCACCTTCCCGTCGATGCTTGTAGCGATGTGTGAGGTGCACGATGACGGTCTCGGCGGTGTGGAAGCTTACTTTTTCTGGTGAACCTCACAACGCGCCGTCGCGGACTGGACGCTACTTCGCGCCGCGACCGGGGCACGAAGTGCCTTGCAGACATGGCGAAGTGCAAGGGAGGAAGGGCGAACATGTTCGAAGATTCAAGGATGCACAAGGATGGCAACGTGATCAGGACCAAGCGGTTGGACCTGCACACCGTCCTGCCAAGCGAGTACGCGATCCTCGGGGTCGATCGAGGAGACCCGCGACTGTGGACCGATCGTGGATTCTCGAATCCGTATAGTCATCCCGTTGATGATCCCGGTCCTCTCGTGCACCGGATTCCGAGGATCCTTGCTGATCCGGGTGCGGCGCCTTACCTGCTGCGAATGGCGGTGCTGAGGAGCAAGGGCATCATCATCGGCAGCGCGGGGTTCCATGACCGCCCGGATGCCTCGGGGATGATCGAGATCGGCCTTGGGATCGTGCCGGATTGGCAGGGGCAGGGATTCGCGACCGAATTGCTCGCGGGCATGTGGGGCTGGGTCGTGCGACAGCAAGGTGTGCGGGTTCTGCGGTATACGGTGTCCCCGGACAATCTGCCGTCGCAGGCGATCATCGCCAAATTCAAAGGTGTGCGTCGCGGCCAGCAGATCGATGAGGAGGATGGTCCCGAGGACATCTACGAGGTCACTGCCGAGGACTTCGCTCATCGTGACATTGAGCGCCGCTCCGTAGGATGGGGTCGTGCCCAGCGGAGTGATGAGTAACGAGGGACGTACCTATCAGGTGCGAACCTACGGGTGCCAGATGAATGTGCACGACTCCGAACGGCTCGCGGGGCTTATGGAGGCGGCCGGATACGTAGCTGCTGATGACGGTGCGGTGGCTGATGTCGTGGTCTTCAACACGTGCGCCGTCCGTGAGAACGCCGACAACAAGCTGTACGGAAACCTCAGCCACCTCGTGCCAATCAAGGCTGAGAATCCGGGCATGCAGATCGCGGTTGGCGGGTGCCTCGCCCAGAAGGATCAGGGGAGGATCCTCGAGAAGTCCCCGGTGGTCGATGTCGTATTCGGGACCCACAACATCGGAGCCTTGCCCGTACTCCTCGAACGAGCGCGCGTGATGAACGAAGCCCAGATCGAGATCAAGGAGGCACTCGAGACCTTCCCGTCGTCGCTACCGACGAAGCGGGATTCGGCGTACTCGGCCTGGGTCTCGGTAAGTGTGGGCTGCAACAACACGTGCACCTTCTGCATCGTCCCGGCGCTTCGGGGAACTGAGAAGGACCGCAGACCCGGATCAATCCTCGCCGAGATCGAGGCGCTCGTCTCGGAGGGAGTCCTCGAGGTCACCCTCCTAGGTCAGAACGTGAACGCGTACGGCATCGAGTTTGGAGACCGCGAGGCCTTCGGCAAATTGTTACGGGCCTGTGGCGAGATCGAGGGATTGGAGCGTATTCGATTCACGAGCCCTCACCCGCGCGATTTCACCGACGACGTCATCGCTGCGATGGCTGAGACCGCCAATGTCATGCCATCGCTCCACATGCCGATGCAATCAGGCTCGGATCGAATCCTGCAGTTGATGCGTCGCTCGTATCGTCAGGACCGGTACCTCAGCATCATCGATAACGTCCGAGCTGCGATGCCTGATGCCGCGATCACAACAGACATCATCGTCGGATTCCCGGGTGAGACCGAAGCCGACTTCGAGCAGACGATGCACGTTGTCCGACAGGCCCGGTTTGCAGGCGCCTATACCTTCCAGTATTCGCAGCGGCCGGGAACTCCGGCGGCGACCATGCCGGATCAGGTTCCTCGCGAGGTTGTCCAGGAGCGGTACGTGCGGCTCATTGAGCTCGTGAAGGAGATCGCCTGGCGCGAGAATCAGCGTCTCGAAGGGAGCGTCGTCGAAGTGCTCATCGCGAAGGGCGAGGGCAAGAAGGACGCCGAGACCGAGCGGCTGTCCGGGCGAGCGCGCGATAACCGGCTCGTCCACGTCGGTTTACGCTCCGACTTACCGATCCCGCGGCCGGGCGACATCGTGCTCGCCGAGATCACGCACGCGGCGCCCCACCACCTCAATGCCGATCGACTCATTGACGTTCGCCGCACTCGGGCTGGTGACGTTAGCGAGAGCGCAACTGTCGCAACCCCGGCAGGGGTCATGCTCGGACTTCCGGGCCTGCGCGTCCGAGACTAATGCTCGTCGTCGCCATTGTCGGGCCGACTGCCTCCGGCAAGAGTGCGCTTGCAGTCGAGGTGGCATTGCGATGCAACGGCGAGATCGTGAACACCGACTCGATGCAGGTCTATTCGGGGATGGATGTCGGCACGGCCAAACCCCGTGAGTCCGAGTTCCTGGGAGTGCGGCACCACCTGCTCAGTGTCTGGTCGCCCGACCACGAGCTCACCGTTGCCGAATTCCAGTCGGTGGCGCGCGGGGCCATCCTCGAAGTATCAGGCAGGGGAGCGACTCCGATCGCGGTTGGCGGCAGCGGCCTGTATGTCTCGGCGGTTCTCGACGACCTGCGGTTCCCAGGCACCGATCCGGTGATTCGCGAGGACCTAGAGGCAGATCTGGCCGACGTCGGCTCGGCCGCCCTCCATGAGCGCCTCGCTGCCGTCGATCCGACTGCCGCCGCCGCGATCCTGCCGTCGAACGGACGCCGCATCGTCCGGGCACTCGAGGTCATTGCGATCACCGGGGAGCCGTTCATTGCGACGTTGCCGGCACCCGTCGAGATCTTCCCCACTGTCCGCGTCGGGTTGGACCTCGCACGGGACGTCCTCGATGCCAGAATCGAGGCGCGCGTTCGGCAGATGTGGTCGGATGGATTCGTGGCCGAGGTTGAGGGGCTCGTGGCGGCTGGGGTGGCCGACGGGAGGACGGCAGCTCGTGCACTCGGGTACTCGCAGGTGCGCGACCACCTTGCCGGGACCCTCACCGCAGACGAGGCCAAGCAGGCGACCATCGACGCAACACGCAAGTTTGCCAGGCGCCAACAGCGCTGGTTCCGTCGAGACGAGCGCATCACCTGGATCGCCTACGACGCTCCAGACGCTGTCGAGCGCGTGCTCTCGTTGGTGGAGGCGGGCACGGCGACGTAGTACTCCGTGCCGAGCAGCAGGTGTTGAAGCGGGCCGGGCGCACGGGTGAGCACGGCGAGGGTGCGGATTGTTCCGTCAGCAGTGGCCTGAGAGGCATGCGCGCGCAGGGATGCCAGCTTGCTGCGCAGATGGGGCCTCACGTTGATGCGGTGGGTGATCTCGGCCGAGGGAGTCCATGCATTCGCGAACGAGGCGGGATCGAAGCCATTCGGGGTGAGGCGGGTTCGAGCGGCGAGCGCAGCCGCGCGGGCGATCGGCTCGCGGGGAAGCGTGGCCTCGAAGAGGTTGGGAGTATGGCGTGCGAGGGCCGCAGCCTGACGAGTCACCCGGTGCACCTGGAGGTGGTCGGGGTGGCCGTAGCCGCCGGACGGGTCGTATCCGACGACGATGTCGGCCTCGACCTCGTCGAGAATCGCGCTGATGCGATCGGCCACGGCGAAGGTGTCCTGGTGCGCGAACCCGAGGGGGTGCTCTGCGTTCAGCCCCGAGTCGGGATAGCCCAGCGACTCGATGCGATCGACGCCGAGGGCATCGGCGGAGGCGGCGAGCTCGGCACGGCGACGCAGCGCGAGGTTGCCGGAGAGCTCGGCTGACGTGAGCCCTGCCTCGCCATCCGTTGCAACGATGAGGACGACGCGCAGGCCTTGTGAGGAAGCGCGCGCCATGGTCCCGGCGGTGAGGAGCGCCTCGTCGTCGGGGTGTGCGTGGACGAAGACGATCGTGCGCCTGCGCGTGGGGGTGCGAAGCATGTAGCCATTGTGTCGTACCGTCACACCGTGAGAATCGCGCACGTCACCGACTGCTACCTGCCCAGGACTGGCGGCATCGAGACCCAGGTCCGGGCCCTCGCTCTCCAGCAGCGCGCGCATGGTGACGATGTCCGTATCGTCACCGCGACCGGCGGCTCGGCGGAGGTCTTTGCAGGCGATGACATCGTCGATGGAATGCCGGTGCACCGGATCGCCGCTCACCTGCCCTTCGACCTGCCTATCCATCCGCGGACTCGTCGAAAGGTGGTGGAGGTCCTCACCGCGAACCCCGTCGACGTCGTCCACATTCACGCGGGAGTGGTGTCGCCATTCGCCTGGGGGGCGCTGCGTGCGGCCCATGAGCTCGGTACCCCGTCACTCGTCACCATCCACAGTATCTGGGGTCCGCTCGCCCGCCCGGGATTTCGGGCGAGCAGGGCGGCGATCCGCTGGGATGCGTGGGGAGCCCAACTCTCCGCCGTAAGCGACGTGGCTGCCGCCGAGATCACCCGTGCCCTGCCCAGCGCGGGGCCGGTACTCGTGCTCCCCAATGCCATCGACCCGGTGGATTGGCGGACGTACCGTGTCGAGGGCGTACCGGAGGAGTTGCGCATTTCCACCGTCATGCGCCTTGCGCCCCGCAAGCGCATCATCCCGTTCCTGCGAGTCATCGACCAGGCGCATCGAGCCCTGCAGGGCGACCCGCGGCTACGGGTCGCCATCGTCGGAGACGGCCCCGACCGGGCGCGGGCCGAACGATTCGTCCGTGATCGCGGTCTTGAGGCCACGGTGAGTTTCCTGGGCAGGCTCGATCGCGTCGAGATTCTCGAGGTCTTCGCGAATACTGATCTGTTCCTGCAGCCGTCGGTTAGGGAATCCTTCGGTCTTGCCGCGCTCGAGGCGAGATGCGCCGGTCTGCCGATTCTCGCCCGTAGCCAGACCGGCACCACTGCGTTCGTCCGCGACGGGATCGAGGGAGTGCTCGCCGACACCGACTCCGGTCTGGCTCAGGCGATCATGCGACTGGCCAGGGATCGGGCGCTGCTCAGTCGCATCGCCCACCACAATGAATCGACCCCACCAACCGACACCTGGCCACGCGTGCTCGGACTCGTTCACGACGCCTATCTCGCCGCTCAGTTGCGAGCCACTGCCTGAGCCCCCGCGTTAGTGTTGCGCTATGGCCGCGATCAACGAGGTGCCGTTCCTGAAGGGCCATGGCACCGGCAACGATTTCGTCGTCATCCCCGACCTCGACGGCGTGCGGGGACTATCTGCTGATCAGGTGCGTTTCCTCTGCGACCGGCATACCGGGATCGGAGCCAATGGAGTCCTGCGGGTCGTTCGCACTGAGCATGTCCCGGATTCGGTGCCCGGTAGTGGCGCGGCCGAGTTCTTCATGGACTACCGAAACGCCGATGGCAGTCTGGCGGAAATGTGCGGCAACGGCGCCCGGGTCTTCGTGAGATACCTCCAAGCTGCGGGACTCATCACGGGGAGCGAGGTCGCGATTGGCACTCGTGGTGGCGTCGTGAATGCGTCGCTGCACGAGGACGAGTCGATCACGATCGACATGGGACGGGCCGTTGCGGTGGGGGTCGGCGAGGAGCTCACCGTGCGCGTCGGGGAGCGAACGTGGGCGGCGGCCGGCGTGCACGTTCCGAATCCCCATGCGGTGGTGTTTGTCGAGTCGCTCAAGGATGCTGGCGATCTGCTGCGCGCGCCGCTGGTCACTCCGCAGGAAGTGTTCCCGGACGGGGTCAACGTAGAGTTCGTCACCAGAATCGGCCCTGATCACGTTGCGATGAGGGTCCACGAGCGAGGGGTGGGCGAGACCCTCAGTTGCGGCACCGGGGCCTGTGCCGTTGCGTGGGTAGCACGCCGTAGCACGGTCGTTGGCACGAGGAGCGAGTTGACGGCCGGCACCATGCGGGTCGACGTTCCGGGCGGATGTCTTCGCATCACCGAGACGGCAGGGGGCAACCTCCTCCTCAATGGTCCCGCCGACCTCATCGCCCGTGGCACTGTGCGCCTCTAGGCGCGAGCTAGTTCGCAATAGCCTCGCTGATCGCGGCCATGTGGGCCGGGGTGGAACCGCAGCAGGCCCCGATGACATCGATCCCGAGCTCGCGCATCTCGCGCGCGAACAGTGCCATGTCGTCAGGAGTGCCGGTGTAGACGAACTCGCCGCCGACGAGCACTGGCAGGCCGGCGTTCGACTGCATGATGAGCAGCGTGTCCTCCGGGCGATTCTCAGCCATCGCCATGGCGATGATTCGCATCTCGTCGGTGCCGCGTCCGCAATTCGCTCCAACCACGTGCGCTCCCATGCCGGCGAGGGCGACCACCGCGTTGGCGGGGGTCACGCCCATCATTGTGCGCAGGTTGGTGTCGAAGCTCATCGTCGTGATGATCGGCAGTCCCGGGGCGACGGACTGGGCGGCGACGACTGCGGCCTCGACCTCGGAGAGATCACTCATCGTCTCGATGAGGATGGCGTCGGCACCGCCCGCTGCGAGTGCGGCGATCTGCTCGGCGAAGAGGGCCTGCGCAGTCTCGGGCGTGAGATCGCCCATCGGATCCATGAGATCGCCGGACGGCCCGATGTCGCCGAGGACGAACACGCCCTCCTGGCGGTCTGCGACCGATCGTGCGACACGTGCAGCGGCGATGTTCAGCTCGGCAACCCGGTCCTCGAGGCCGTGCATTGCCAGGCGCGGGCGATTGCCCCCGAAGGTGTTCGTCGTGAGCATGCGCGACCCGGCCGCGACGTACTGATCGAAGATGCTCGTGATGACCTCGGGACGTTCGACATTCCACAGTTCCGGCGCGCCGCCGTCGTCAAGGCCGGCGTCCTGGAGCATCGTGCCCATTGCGCCGTCGCCGACGCGAACTCGTCCATCGCGGATTGCTGCGAGCAGGTCGCTCATGTGGTGCTCCCGGAATCGGCGGGCCCGTAGGAGTCGACGACCGCTTGGAGCGTCGCTTCATCCCACGAGGCCTCGAGGGTGATGGTGGCGGCGTCTGCCGCCGCTGCCGCAGACCCTTCCATGGGTTCCCATTCCCCGCGACCCCAGCCCTCGAGATATGCGTCCGAGTCGATCGCGCCCATCCGCATCGCGGCCTCGTCGATCGCCTCCTGGAAGCGAGCAGGAAGTGGGACCTTCACGACATCCTCACCGTCGCGGGCGGTGATGAGCGAGGGGATCTCGCGCCAGCGGGTGACCTGCACTTCAGCCATGGTTCAGCACCTTGGGTCGTAGGTTCACGAGCGCTTCGATGACCTCGGGCTGGAGGTCGCCGGGGCTCGCTGCCGCATGAGCGGCAAGCTCATTGATCATGGAGGGCGCCCAGAAGCTGCGAAGGTGCTGTGCGACCTGGGCGGCAACGTGAGCGCGGTCGGGTACGCCGAGCGCGATCTGGTTCGCCATGGTGACGAGCCTCGAGGTGATCATTGGCGTGCGCCTGCCGCGGAATCTGGGCGCACCTCGACTGCGGTGACCTTGTACTCGGGGCAGTTGGTCGCCCAGTCCGAGTTCTCGGTCGTGATGACGTTGGCACCGCTCACCGGATGGTGGAAGGTGGTGTAGACGACACCGGGCGGGACCTCATCGCTGATGCGGGCGCGCATGGCGGTGCGCCCGGCGCGGCTGGTCACCTCGACCCAGCTGCCGTCGCCGATACCGCGGACCTCGGCATCTGACTCGTGCATGTCGAGAAGGTCCTCCGGGTGCCACACGACATTCGCGGTACGGCGGGTCTGCGCCCCGACGTTGTACTGGCTCAGGATGCGTCCGGTCGTGAGGAGGAGCGGGTACTTGCGGGTGCTGCGCTCGTCGGTCGGAACGTAGGGGGTCGTGATGAACTGGCCCTTGCCCCGGACGAAGCTATCGACGTGCATGATCGGGGTGCCCTCCGGCGCACTGCCGTTGCAGGGCCACTGGACGCCGCCGACGCGGTCGAGCATCTCGAAGGAGACGCCGGCGAAGGTCGGGGTGACAGAGGCGATCTCGTCCATGATCTGGCCTGCATTGTCGTAGTGCATCGGGAATCCGAGGGCGGTAGCGAGTGCGCAGGTTGCCTCCCACTCGGCCTTGCCAGTGCGGCTCGGCATGACCGGGCGTACCCGGTTGATACGCCGTTCGGCATTGGTGAACGTGCCGTCCTTCTCGAGGAAGGAGGTTCCGGGGAGGAAGACATGCGCGAATGCGGCCGTCTCGTTGAGGAAGAGATCCTGCACGATGACGAGGTCCATCGCTCCGAGCGCGGCCTTGACGTGGGCGGTGTTCGGGTCGGACTGGGCGATGTCCTCGCCTTGAACATAGATGGCCCGAAACTCACCGGTCGTGGCCGCATCGAGCATGTTGGGGATGCGAAGGCCGGGGTCACCGCGCAGCGAGGTGCCCCAGAGAATCTCGAACTGCTCGCGCACTGTGTCGTCGGAAACGTGACGGTACCCGGGGAACTCATGCGGGAAGGAGCCCATGTCGCAGGCGCCCTGCACGTTGTTCTGGCCGCGGAGCGGGTTGATCCCGACCCCGCGCCGGCCGATGTTCCCGGTCGCCATCGCGAGGTTCGCCATGGCCATGACCATGGTCGAGCCCTGGCTGTGCTCGGTGACGCCGAGGCCGTAGTAGATGGCGGCGTTCGGTGCCTCGGCGTAGGCCTTGGCAGCGGTACGGACGAGATCGGCGGGTACGCCGGTCTGGTCGGCGAGGTGCTCAGGGCTGTTCTCCGGTAGGCCGATGAACTCCTCCCACGCCGCGAACGAGGCGAGGTCACACCGCTCCGCGACGAACTCGCGGTCGATGAGGTTCTCGGTCGCGATGACATGGCTCATCGCGTTGACGACGGCGACGTTCGTGCCCGGCTGCAGTTGAAGGTGGTGGGAGGCGGCAATGTGGGCCGATCGGACCAGGTCGATGCGGCGCGGATCGACGACGATGAGGCCGGCGCCGGCCCGCAGGCGGCGCTTCATCCGAGATGCGAAGACCGGATGGGCATCAGTCGGGTTTGCGCCGATGACCATGATGAGGTCAGCTTCCTCAACCGACGCGAAGTCCTGAGTGCCGGCCGACGCGCCGAAGGTCTGCTTGAGCCCGTAGCCGGTGGGGGAGTGGCAGACCCGAGCACACGTATCGACGTTATTGTTTCCGAAGGCGGTCCGGATCATTTTCTGGACGACGTAGACCTCCTCGTTCGTGCAGCGCGACGACGTGATGCCGCCGATCGAGTCGATTCCGTACGCGTGCTGGATCTCCTTGAGGCGTAGCGCCGCGTAGTCGATCGCCTCGTCCCATGACACCTCGCGCCACGGGTCGGTGATCGCCTCGCGGATCATGGGCTGTGTCTTGCGATCGGGGTGGCTGGCATAGCCCCATGCGAAGCGGCCCTTCACGCACGAGTGGCCGGCGTTCGCACCGCCGTCCTTGTCGGGGACCATTCGCACGAGCTCGTTGCCGCGGAGCTCAGCCTTGAACGAGCAGCCGACTCCGCAGTATGCGCAGGTTGTCTTGACCGTGCGAGTCGGCATGCCGAGCTCGATGACGCTCTTCTCCTGCAGGGTCGCGGTTGGGCACGCCTGCACGCACGCTCCGCAGGACACGCACTCGCTTGCGAGGAATGACTCGCCGGCCCCGGAGGTGACCTTCGAGCCGAATCCCCGGCCCGAGATGGTGAGGGCGAACGTGCCCTGCACCTCGCCGCAGGCCCGCACGCACCGACTGCACGAGATGCACTTGCTCTCGTCGAAGGTGAAGTACGGATTGCTCTCGTCCTTCGGAGCCTCAAGGTGGTTCTCGCCATCGAAGCCGTACCGGACCTCGCGCAGGCCGACGACGCCCGCCATGTCCTGCAGCTCGCAGTCGCCGTTGGCAGGGCAGGTGAGGCAGTCGAGGGGGTGGTCGGAGATGTAGAGCTCCATGACGCCACGGCGAATCTTGGCGACGTGCGGGGTCTGGGTATGGACCACCATGCCGTCCTCGCACGGGGTGGTGTAGGAAGCCGGCGTGCCCTTGCGGCCATCGATGTCAACGACACACAGCCGGCAGGACCCGAAGGCCTCGAGACTGTCGGTCGCGCACAGCCTCGGAACGGACACCCCGGCCTCGGCAGCGGCGCGCATGACGGACGTGCCGGCTGGCACGGTAACCGGGATGCCGTCGATATCGAGGGTCACGGTGGCGTTGGCTACCCGCGCCGGGGTCCCGTAGTCGAGATCACGCAGAATCGTCATCATTGCTCCGTTCGAAGTCCTCGCTGAAATGGCGGAGCGCACTGAGCACCGGCATCGGGGTGAGGCTGCCCATGGCGCAGAGTGAGCCGTCGGTCATCACCTCGCACAGGTCGATGAGGAGGGCCGTGTTCGACTCGCGGTCCTCGCCGCGTCGGATCCGGTCGATGACCTCGACCCCGCGGGTGGAGCCGATGCGGCACGGTGTGCATTTGCCGCAGGACTCCTCGGCGCAGAACTCCATGGCGAATCGGGCTTGCTCGGCCATGTCGACGGTCTCATCGAACACGACGATTCCCCCGTGCCCGAGCATGCCACCAGCGGCAGCGAGCGACTCGTAGTCCATCGAGACGTCGAGGGAGTCCGCCGGCAGGTACGCACCGAGGGGGCCGCCGACCTGCACCGCGCGGACGGGGCGGCCGCTGCGCGTCGCGCCACCGTAGCTATTCACGAGCTCTGCCAGCGTGATGCCGAAGCCCACCTCGACGATGCCCCCGCGGGCGATATTGCCGCCGAGCTGGAATACCGAGGTGCCGAGGGACCGGCCGACTCCGAACTTTGAGTACGACAAGGCACCGTGCTCGACGATGTAGGGCACGGCAGCGATGGTGAGAACGTTGTTGATGACCGTTGGCTTGCCGAACAGGCCGGCGATCGCGGGCAAGGGCGGCTTCGCGCGTACGACCCCCCGCTTGCCCTCGATGCTCTCGAGCATCGCGGTCTCCTCGCCGCAGACATACGAGCCGGCACCGACGCGAACTCGCACATCGAAGGCGAGGCCACTTCCGAGGAGGTTGTTGCCAAGCCAGCCTCGCTCGCGACCAATGCCGATCGCTGAGCGCATCGTCGCGATGGCATCGGGGTACTCGGACCGGATGTAGAGGTAGCCGATCTCCGCCCCGGTTGCGACGCCAGCGATCGACATGCCCTCGAGGAGGGTGAATGGATCGCCCTCCATGAACATGCGGTCGGCGAAGGTACCGCTATCGCCTTCATCCGCGTTCACGCACACGAATTTCTCGGCCGACTGTGTCGCGGCAACGGTGCGCCACTTGATGCCCGCCGGGAATCCGGCCCCACCGCGACCGCGAAGACCTGACTCGGCGACCTCGGTGATGATCTCCGCGGATCCGATAGCGAGGGCGCGACGAAGACCGGCCATGCCGCCGTGGGCGAGATAGTCATCGGGATCGAGTGGATCGATGATCCCGACCCGGGCGAAGGTGAGGCGTTCCTGGCTGGCAAGAAATGGCAGGTCGCTGGTGAGGCCGAGATTGAGGGGATGGGAGCCGTCACCGTGGAGAGCGGCGGCGAGCGACGGTACGTCGTGCCCGGTCACGGGCCCGTAGGCGACGCGGCCGGCCGGAGTCTGGATCTCGACGAGTGGTTCGAGCCAGAGCATGCCCCGCGAGCCGTTTCGGATAATCGTCGCGTCAGGAAGCAGGGATGCCAACTGCTCGGCCACCTCATCGGCGCCGACGGAACGGGCGGCGCTGTCGCGCGGCACGTACACGGTGATCATGAAGCACCCTGCCCATCAACTGATGCAAGAGCGCGCGAGACTGCTGTCGCGAGGCCGTCGGCGCTCACTCGCCCGAGGAGACGGTCGGCGACTACTGCGGTGGGGCCGAGTGCGCAGTTCCCCATGCAGAACACCTGCCGGACGTCGCACCTAGGCCCGAGGTGCCGCTGGGCTGCTGCCATGAGATCGCGGGCTCCGACCGCTTGGCACGCTTCACCCATGCACACCCGCACCTCGACATCGGACGGTGGCGTGGTGCGCAGGTCGCTGTAATAGGTGAGGACCCCATAGACATCGGCCCGCGAGACGTTGAAGGTGTCGGCGATGAGCTTGGGAGCGTCGGAGTGGACGTAGCCGAAGGTCCCCTGCAGGGCCTGGAGGGAGATGAGTACGGGCCCGGGCTCATCGCAGGTCGCGAGCACCGCCCGAGCGACGTCGATCGACCAGGGGGGACGGGCGACGGTCACGATTCGGCTCCCTGCTCGACGAGTTCTGCCCCAGAGTAGACGTTCATCCGATCGTCGCGTGCAAAGCCGATGAGGATGAGGCCGTGCGTCCGGGCGAGATCGACCGCGAGGCTGGTCGGCCCAGAGACCGCGATGATGCCTGCGATGCTCGCGGTGAGTGCCTTGTGGACGATTTCGTATGAGACGCGACCGCTCACGACCAGGAAATGATCGGTCAGTGGGAGTCGGTCCTCGAAGAGTGCCCGGCCAATGACCTTGTCGACCGCGTTATGCCGGCCGACATCCTCGCGGACCCACAGAGGTTCAAGTGCAGGGTCGGCGAGGCAGGCGGCGTGGAGGGATCCGGTCTGGTCGAACATCCGCTGCTCCTCGCGCATCCGTTCGAGCAGCGGATGAACCCTGTCGATGGGCAGCCGCCAGCCGGGTGTGTGCAAGGGTGCGGTGGGCCCGGTGAATGCCGCGAGGACGTCAGCGCTGCAGACCCCACATGAGCTCGTCGTGACGAAGGCACGGGGGCGGGGAGGATCGATCCCGGCGCGCAGGTACAGGCGGACGGTGTCCACGCTGGCATTGTCACGTGACTTCGGGTCCGAACCGTCATTCGTCGGCTCTGCGTTCGCGAACGCACCCATGCCTGTGATGTCCTTGCTTTCGCGCACCCCCGATTCGTTGACGAGCCATCCGGCGGCGAGCTCGAGGTCGTGCCCAGGCGTGCGCATCGTCGTGACGACAACCTCCCCGTCGAGGAGGAGCGTAAGGGGGGACTCGACAGCGATCGTGTCACTGCGCTCATCCCACTTCAACCCGCTGATTCGAACGGTGGGACGGCGCGTCGTCGTTATGCCCATTTGACGGCCATCAGAACAGACCGACGACCTGGCCACCGACGAGGTCGATGCGCTCGCTCGACGGCACCTTCGGCAGGCCGGGCATTGTCATGATGTCGCCGCAGACCATGACAATGAACTCTGCACCGGCGGCGAGGCGCACCTCACGGATGTTGATGCTGTGGTCCGAAGGGGCGCCACGCACACTTGGATCCGTTGAGAATGAGTACTGGGTCTTTGCGATGCAGACCGGGTAGTGCCCGTAGCCCTGCTCCTCGAGTTCGTTGATCTGCTGGCGTATCTTGGCGTCCGCGGTGACCTCGAAGGCTCCGTACACGCGGGTGGCAATCGCAGTGACCTTCTGCCACAGCGAGTCACTGTCCTCATAGACGAAGGACATTACTGAGGGCCGCTCGCAGAGATCGACGACAATGCGGGCGAGGTCGGCGGCGCCGGCGCCGCCATCGGCCCAGTGCGAGGCGAGCACGACCTCGGTGCCGAGGCTGTTGACCCGGGCGCGGAGGAGTTCGATCTCGGGGGCAGTATCTGAATCGAAGCGATTGATTGAGACGACGCACGGCAGGCCATAGACCTCTTGGACATTTCGAATGTGCCGCTCGAGGTTCACTAGTCCGGCGTCGAGGGTTGCGAGGTTCTCCTCGGTGATCGCCTTGAGGTCGTGGCCACCGTGGTACTTCAGTGCACGGACGGTCGCGACGATCACCACTGCTGACGGTCGCAGACCGGACTTGCGGCACTTGATGTCGACGAACTTCTCAGCACCGAGATCAGCACCGAATCCCGCCTCGGTCACGACGTAGTCGGCGAGTTTCATCGCCGCGGTGGTCGCGATAACGCTGTTGCACCCGTGGGCGATGTTCGCGAAGGGGCCCCCGTGAACGAAGGCCGGCGTGTTCTCGAGGGTCTGGACGAGGTTGGGCGCAAGCGCGTTCTTGAGGAGTACGGTCATGGCGCCGTGCGCGTTGAGATCCATGGCGCGGACGGGCTCGCGGCTGCGCGAGTAGCCGACGACGATCCGGCCGAGCCGCTCCTTGAGGTCTTCAAGTGAGGTGGCGAGGCAGAAAATTGCCATAATTTCCGAGGCGACGACGATGTCGAACCCGTCTTGCCGGGGAAAACCGTTTCCCGGGCCGCCAAGGGAGACCGTGATATCCCGCAGGGCACGGTCGTTCATGTCGACGACACGCTTCCAGGTGATCCGGCGGACGTCTATGTCGAGCAGGTTGCCGTGGTGGATGTGGTTGTCGATGAGGGCGGCGAGAAGGTTGTTCGCGAGGGCAATCGCACTGAAATCCCCGGTGAAATGCAGGTTGATGTCCTCCATCGGGACGATCTGAGCGTAGCCACCGCCCGCGGCGCCGCCCTTCATCCCGAACACCGGGCCGAGCGAGGGTTCGCGCAGGCAGATCATAGTCTTTTTGCCGATGGATCGCAGGCCATCGCCGAGCCCGACGCTCGTCGTGGTCTTGCCCTCGCCCGGCGGGGTCGGGCTGATGGCGGTAACGAGGACGAGCTTGGAATTCGGGTTTTCCGGGAGTTCGGCGAGATAGGAAAGCGAGACCTTCGCCATGTAGTGCCCGTATGGCTCGACGTAATCATCGGGAATCCCTAGCGCTGTCGACACCTCCAGAATGCGGTTCATACTCGCAGCCTGGGCGATCTCGATGTCTGATGGCATCTTGTCCTCGTCCCCTGTGAAGTTGATTATCGCTGGCGGAGGCTCCGCTGTCAGGTGGTTGCGCGTGGTGTCAGGCTCCGATGGCGGCTCGGGTGAGCGCGATGACCTGCGGGAGAACGGCGTGGACATCGCCGACGATCGCGTAGTCAGCGATCTGCATGATCGGGGCATCCGGGTCGGTGTTGATCGCGATGAGGGTCTTGCTGTTCTTGCACCCGGCGAGGTGCTGGGTCGCGCCGCTGATCCCGCACGCGATGTACAGGTCGGGGGCGATCTTCGTGCCGGTCTGGCCGACCTGCTCGGCATGAGGGCGCCAGCCGGCGCTCGTCACGACGCGTGAGCAGCCGACGGTGCCGCCGAGGAGGCCGGCGAGGTCCTCGAGCAGCGTGAAGGACTCAGGGCCGCCCATGCCGCGTCCGCCCGACACGACGACCTTCGCCTCCGCGAGGGTGACTCCGGCGGCAGCGGCTCCGGCTCGCTCGACGATGCGTACGGCGAGATCGGCTGCGCTCAGCTCCGGGGTGAACGACTCGACTGCGCCAGCAGCGGGGGAGGCGACCGCCGCAATGGCGTGCGCGAACACCGAGGCGATCAGGGTTTCGGCGGAGACGGTCGACTCCTCCATAAGATTGCCGCCCCAGCGGGCCCGAGTCACGCGCGCGGGGGACCCGAGGGTGATCTCGGTGCAGTCTGCAGCAAAGGGGAGGGCGGTGATCGCTGCCACGTGGGCGAGCACCTCATTGCCGCGAGCCGTGCCAGCCCCGAGCACGGCGGCGGGCGAAAGGCGCGCCATGAGCTGGACGATCGCCTGGGCAGCGGCCTGCGGTGCGTAGTCGGTGGCCTGCGGGTGCTCGGCGACGTGAACGACTGTTGCGCCGTACTCCGCGAGTTCGGGGGCGCACTCACTCGTGCCCATGATGACGGCATGGCTGTCGGGGTCGAGGCTGCGCGCAAGCGTGAGCGCTTGGATCGACACCGGATCGACCACGCCGCGGTCGTGGTCGACATGGACGAGGATCATGCGAGGAGTCCGATCTCACGGAAGACGTCGACGAGGGCGGCAGCCCCCTGCTCATTGGCCTCGAGCACCTTCGTGCCCTTGGTTGTCGCAGCAGGAACGGTGAGCCGCTGCTTGGCGATGCGCGGCTCGGACAAGGTCACCTCGTGGGTGGTGATGACCTTCTTGCGCGCCTTGATGCGCCCGGGCACCGATGGGTAACGCGGGATGTTGAGGCCGTCCTTCACGGTGATGACCGCGGGGAGGCTGGTGGTGTAGACCTCACGCTCCGAGCCGACCGCCCGCTCGCAGCGGGCGACGCCATCGGTGATCGTCAGGCCCTTGACGCCGGTGACGACCGGCAGGCCGAGGGCATGCGCGAGCCTGATGCCGGTCTGGTACCCGGCAACATCGGCCGACTCGGAGCCGAGGAGCACGAGGTCGAACTGTGCGCCGTCGGCCCTGATGGCCTCGAGCAGCGCGGCGGCTGTCGCCTGCGGATCGGGCTCGGTGCCGTCGGTGAGCGCGATGATCGCCCGGTCGGCGCCGATCGCCAACTGCTCCCGCAACTGCTCCTCGGTCTCGGCGGTCCCGAGAGTCAGGAGCGTCACGCTGCCGCCATGGGCGTCGCGCAACTGGACCGCCGCCTCGACCGCGCACTCCTCGTGTGGGCTCAGCGTGAAGCCGATGCGCCTGGTGTCGATCTCGCTCGAGTCGTCAGTGAGGACGAAGGTGCTGCCGACGAGCGGCACCCGCTTGATGCAGACGAGGATCTCCATCAGGCCATGATCCTTGTGTTCGTCGGGTCGAAGAGGCCGGCCGTGTTGTTGCTGCCGACGGTGCACGGGTACCGCTCACCGAGGTACTCCACGAGCAGTTGCGTGCCGACGGCAGTGTGCTCCGGGGGGAGGTAGGACATGAGCACGTGCTTGCCGAGTGAGGGTGCCGAGCCGGCGCTCGTGACATACGAACGGCGTCCGTGGCTGTCGACGATGGGGTTGCCGTTCAGGGTCAGGATCGGCTCGCGGCCGAGCATGTAGCGCTTCTCGCCGGTCGACGAGGTGTGGTCGTCGACGGTGAGGGTGCACATGACGACGGCAGGCTCCTGCTCGCGGTGGACGAGGTGGGCCGCCTTCCCGATGAAGTCGGCGTCCTTGACCTTCTTCGTCTGCATGCCGGCCTCGACGACGTTGTACTCGGTCTCAAGCTCGGCGCCATAGGCGCGGTAGCCCTTCTCAAGCCGGCCGGTCGTGCCGTACACGCCGATGCCGACAGGCACCATGCCGTGGGGTTTCCCGGCCTCCGAGAGGATGTCCCAGAGGCGGGCGCCCTGCTCGATGGGCAGGTAGAGCTCCCAGCCGAGGTCTCCGACGTACGAGATGCGCGAGGCCAAAGCGCGCAGCGGACCGATCTCGATGACCCGGCAGGTACTGAACCCGAAGCCCTCGTTGGACAGATCGGCCTCGGTCACCGATGCCAGGATCTCGCGGGACTTTGGTCCCCACAGGCCCACGGTCGTGTACGCGCTCGTGAGGTCGGTGATCTGCGCGCTGCCGTCTGCGGGCAACTGGTCGGTGAACCACTTCTTGTCGGCCATGCCGTGCGCGCCGCCGGTGACGACCCTGAAGTGGTCGTGGGCCAGGCGCATGATCGTGAGGTCGGACTTGTAGCCGCCGCTCGGCGACAGCACCGGGGTGTAGACGACCTTGCCGATCGCGACATCCATCTGCCGGACTGCGGTGCCCTGCACGACGTCGAGCGCCGATGGCCCCAGGATGTCGAAGATCGCGAAGGCCGTCAGGTCGACGAGGCCGGCGGTCTCGCGCATCTGTAGGTGCTCGGCATTGATGATCGGCGACCACCAGCGCGACTCCCACTCAGCGGTGCGCGGCATGACTGCGTCGCCAAACTTGGCCAGCAGCGGCGCATTGGACTCGTACCAGAACGGCCGCTCCCAGCCGACGGTCTCGAAGAAGGTCGCGCCGAGAGCCTTCTCGCGCTCGTAGTAGGGGGAGAGGCGGACATTGCGGTTGCTCGACCACTGCTCGGCCGGGTGCACGATGCCGTAAGTCTTGTTGAAGCCCTCGGACGTGCGCGAGTTGATGTGCTCGTCGGTCTTGTGATGCTCGTGGAAGCGTGCGATGTCGGAGGAGTGCAGGTCGATCGCCGACTCTCCGAGCACCATCCACTCGGCGACGCTCTTGCCGGTGCCCGGGCCCTCCTTGATCCAGACGGCCGAGCAGGACCACAGTCCCTTGACCTCGGGTGTCTCGCCGAGGATCGGCATGCCGTCCGGGGTGAGCGACAGGATCCCGTTGATCGCGTATTTTTGGCCGACGCTCTCGTCGCCAACAATCTCCGGCATCAACTCGAGCGCGTGCTCGTCCTGAAGATCGAAGTCGTCCTGGGTGAACGGGAACTCGGTCGGAGAGAGGGCGGCCTCGGCATTCGAGGGAATCTCGTCGACGCGGTGCAGGATCGGCCGGTGGGCGTAGGAGCCCACCTCGAGGCCGGTACCGTGCTGCCGCTCGTACATATTCGTATCCATGTCGCGGACGATCGGGTACTCGATATCGCCCTTCGCATCGGCGAAGCGCGGCACCGGGCCGATGTCCTTCATTTGGTGCACGGCTGGAGTGAGCGGGATGCTCGCCCCCGCCATCTTCGCGATCTTCGGGCTCCAGCAGCCGCATGCGATGACGACGACGTTCGTTTCGATGTCGCCCTGGTTCGTCCGGACGCGTACGACCTGGCCGTCCTCGACATCGATGCCCAGCACCTCAGTGTTGGCTGAGACGGTGAGGGCGTCGAGTTCCTGGGCGCGCTCGCGCATGATCGTGCCGGCGCGCAGCGAGTCGACGACGCCGACGCTCGGGGTGTAGAAGCCGCCGAGGATGACGGTCTCGTCGATGAACGGGACGAGCTCCTTGACCCGCTCAGGGGTGATGATCTCGGTGTCGTCGATGCCGAAGGACTTCGCCGAAGACATGCGGCGCTGCAGCTCCTGCATACGCTCGGGGGTGCGGGCCACCTCAATGCCCCCGCACTCGGTGAAGACGCCCATCTCCTTGTACTGGCGCATGCTCTCGTGGGTGAGCTCGGTCATTTCCTTGGTGTGGTCGACCGGGAAGATGAAGTTGGATGCGTGGCCGGTGGAGCCGCCTGGGTTTGGCAGTGGGCCCTTGTCGACCTGCACGAGATCACGCCAGCCGAGGCGTGCGAGGTGGTAGGCAAGGGAGTTGCCGACGATTCCGGCTCCGATGATGACGGCTTTGGCCGACGTCGGAAGTGTGCTCACAGGTGTTCCTCTCGTTGTACGGACGCTTCTACAGCGCCCGCCTCATCTCGGCTTCGAATTCATTGACGTGCTTGGACATGACGGTCGTGGCGCGATCGGCGTCCTGGGCCCGAACTGCGTCGAGGAGCTCGCGGTGCTCGACGACGGCATCCTGCAGGTGCGTGATGGTCGGGAGCGCGAGGAACCAGATGCGCAGTGCGTGGGCGTAGTAGCGGTCGAGGTCGCTCGCGAGGTAGGGGTTGTGCGTGCTGCGGTAGACACACTGGTGGATTCGCTCGTCGAGTTCGATGAGATGCCGAGTGTCGACCTGAGCTCCGAGGCTGTCGATCGCGTTGAGCAGGGAATCGATCTCGACGACATCGCTCGCGTCGCGCCGCTGCGCGGCAAGGCCGGCAGCGAAGGGTTCGAGCCGTTCGCGCACCTCGTTGAGCGCCCGCAGGTTGCGGGGGTCGACACCTGCGACGAACATGCCGCGCCGTGGATAGATGTCGATGAGGTGCTCGGCGGCCAGGGTGCGCAGGGCCTCGCGCACCGGGGTGCGCCCGAGGGAGAGCTGCTGACCGAGCTCGGCCTCACTGATAACCGAGCCCGGGGCGAGTTCAGCCGTGCAGATCAGCCGGCGGATGCGCCGGTAGGCCTGCTCGGAGAGGGACTCGCTCATGGCCAAAAGATATATCAGTACGCAGAGGACTGGTATGCGTTTCGCTAAAACTCAACGATCGCGCCGCGACCAAGGCTCACCCCTCCATCCCGCCCCCCCGCCCGCCCAGTCATTTCATCCAGATTCCGGGCCGCCTGAACGATTTCATGCTCGAAACGCCAATATTCGTTCGTCTCGCCCAGAATCTGGATGAAATGACCGGGAGGGGAGTTGGGTTGGCGTGCCTCACCGGCTCCGCGGCCGACTCGGGTGACCGGAGGCATTCCCTTGAGCGGTTGTCACGCTGGGAGGTCGCGGTTATTGACCGAGAAGTTTTTGCATGGTGTCGATTTCCACGTTCTGCCCGGTGATCACGGCGCCCGCGAGGGTGACCACCTCGGCATTGCTACTCGAGTCCTTCACCTGCTCGGCCATGCTGATAGCCCCTTGATGATGAGCGATCATCATCTCGAGCCACATGCGATCGAAGTCTGCGCCCTTGGCATTGGCGAGAGTCTGCATGTCCTCGTCGTTCATCATGCCGGACATGTTCATGCCGCCCATGTCATGACCACTGTGATCCTCGCCCATCCCCATCGGCGCGCCCCATCGCTGAAGCCACATTGACATCATCTCGATCTCCGGGTCCTGTGCCGCTTTGATCTGCTCGGCGAGTTGCTTGACCTCGGGGGACGTCACCCGTAATAGTGCGAGGTCCGCCATTTCAACGGCCTGCTGATGATGGGGAATCATGAGTTGGGCGAAAGAAATATCGGAATCAGAAACATTGGCTGCCGTAATCGCGGACGGCGATGACGCGGCAGAGATGTCTGCGCTAGCAGGCGTCGAAGCTTGCGGGGCTCCGCATGCAGTTAGGAATGCGACGAGTGCACTGGAAGTAGCGAGTGCGAATAGGCGGGTCTTCATGGGTGAATGCCTCCTAGGTGCCTGGATCCGGCGAACGTAGGTCTCATCATCCGTCAGGTCTCATCATGGGGAGCACGAGAACTCATGAAGGTTCCATGAAGATCGATGTCGGCCCGGTCGGCAAGGGTCAATCAATGCTGATCATTGCCACAGGACAAGCGAAGGCGAGGTCTCGGGAGCCGATTGTAGGCGCGCCGATCACTTCTTTCACTCGTGAAGGTTTGATCAAGATTCGATCTGAAGTTGGATTTCAGGTTGCCGCATGTAGTGGACCTCTCAAGGATACAAAATTAGTCATTGGTCAATGAATTGCCGTCAATCAACGTTGCAAGGGAGACAGAAATTGAATCGTTCAAAAAAGGTTGTCGTGGGCTCCATTGGAGTCGCCGCACTGACCCTCGCGTTGGCGGGCCCGGCTCATGCCGACGCGAACAAGCCCGGGACGCACATCAAGACGGTTGCAGGCTTGACCTCGTCACTCGAGTCCGCTGGACTCGTGCTCTACGGCAAGGGCGGTGCTACGAGCGCTGTTATGGGTGACTCCGTCGCATCACCAAATGGACAGGTGGTGTTCCACGTGCCCATCACAAGTGCAAAGAACACGGTGAAGCACGTCGGAAGCACGTTGGTGCTTTTCAACACGACCACGAACAAGCAGGTGGAACTACGCAATCCCGTGATCGATTTGAGTTCTGGGACCGTTCGCGCCGCAGTTGGAACAGGACCCGTGACAACGGTCTTCACCATCACGAACGCGAAGACGCTGAAGCCGGTGGCGAAGAAGGATCCATCATCAGGGATCCGCACGACCATGTACGACGGAGTTGAGTTATCCCTAGCCCCCGGCATAGCGGCTGCCGTCGTGGATGGCCTCGGCCTACCCGCGGGGGCGTTGGTGGACGGGTCACGGTTCGCAACTGCCACGGTGACACTCTCTGCTGGCTCCTGAATCAAGGCGTCCTTATCGGGCGTGACGAGGCTGGTGAGGTGTGTCCAGCCCGTGTCACGGGATTTCTCGAGGGGGCCTCGGGATTAACCGGCCGCCGTGCTCCTGCGCGCTTGATTCGCAGGAGCACGGTGGCCGACGGTGTGACGCGTCCGTTTGCGTAGGTGCTCATGTGAGAGGCGGACGTGCCAACAAGCAGGGCGAATTGGGCGGCAGTGACGCCAGATTGCCCGATCGAATCTCTCGCACGTCGAACGACCTCTTCGAGCTCGGCCTCCTCTGTGCGCTGGCGCAGGTGCTCGATTGCTCGGGAGAAGAACGCTGTGGCGGGTTCCTCCGACGCTATAGATGCCCACCGCTGGACCTCGCGGGCAACAGTCCCCCACGGCTCCTTTCGAAGTTCGTCGAGAATCGGGGTCCAATCGCCGATGAGACCGCGTTCCACGATCTCGACGAGCGCCTCATACGGTCAAGTCTGCACGGCATCGGTGAACGCTGCGTCGACGTTGCGAAAGGGGAGGGTTATAGGTTTGCCAATCCCAAGGCGAGAGCGCGGCAGGCCGCGACGACATCGGACCAGTCGTGCCATCGGGGGTCGAGTGCCCGGTGCCGGGGGAGTTCATCCATCACATCGACATCGCGAGGGCTCGGGGCTGCCAGTGACATTGCCAGGCTCGTGAGGACGGATCCGTTGTGCAACGATCGATCGTCGGAGTACTCGTCGACGCGCTGGAGGACCCCGACTGCTGCGTCGCGGCCACTGTGCTCGGACAGCGCCACGACGTCTAGGTAGTCGCGCACCTGATTGCACTGCACGACGAGGTAGGCCTTCACCCGCAACGATTCCTCGGCGGTGGGAGCCGTAACGAATTGACCGGGTGACACCTCGCCTCGGATGGTCTCGAGCGGGCGACTGCGACGCGCGCACTGATGTCGCCCAGCCATCACTGGCCTCGACCGCGTCGAGGACTTGCGCATAGCGCTCATCCAGATTCGTGAGGACGTGGTCGTGGTCGAAGGAGTCGCGGTGGCCCGCATGTAGGGCAGCTGCTGAGTCGCCCACGAGGACTGCATCGGGAACGAACTCCTGTAGACGGGCCGCAGATTTCAGGACTTGGTCAAGGCGCAGAGAACCAATAATCAAGAAGACTTATCAGATTCGATAAATTCACAACGACTGATGAGTTGGAGGCAGGCGACCGGTGCCGTCGACAAGCACGGAAAGCGAATGGGCGAACGGGGCCTGCCCGATTTCCCCGGTGCGAGCAACTTGGCGGACCACGAGGGGCAGGGCGATCCGGCCGGCAGCCCGCTTGGCTGCGCGCCGCATGTCGGGGGTGTCACGGCCGGCGAGCCAGACGACCCGGCGGTAATGGCGGAAGTAGTCGTCTCGTAGGTCAGGGTGACGGTCGAGGCCGAGCTCCTGCCAGACGAGCCGGTCGAAGCCGAGCACGAGGAAGTCGGTGAGGAAGTAAGTGCCGGGCTCCTGAGCCGACAGCTCTGCGATGGCCTCTGCGCCTGCGTAGAGGTCATAGCAGTGGTCGCCGGCGAGTCGCTCGACCCCGTGGCGGGCGCAGACCTCGTCGAGCGCCCCGTACGTGCCGCAGTCCGCGTAGGCGATCGCTATGCGCCGGTAGGTCTTTTGAAGCTCGATGATGAGCTCCTCAACACGTGGCGCGATGAGCTTGGGCTGGTTATGAAGCAGGGGTGGCAGGGGATGAAGGTCGACGTCCCAGCCACGCTGCTCGCAGATGTCGGTGATGTCGGCGCTCAGCGCGCCGCAGCCGATGAGCGCGACGCGCGGCCTAGCCGGGGAAGGCGAGCTCATCGACGAACCGGTCATTGAAGTCGGTTCGGTCCGACAGCTCGAGGTACTCGATCTCGCGCAGAAGCGCATTGGCCCCGTGCCGCTCCGGCCCGGATAGCAGCACCATCTTCGCGCCTTCGCCCGCGACGTTGCCCGCGCTCACGATGCGGAGCACTGGCAACCGAGGCACGAGACCGATACGAATCGCGTTCTTCGCCGACAGGTAGGTGCCGAAGGAGCCGGCGAGGAGCACCTGCTGGAGATCCTCCGGTTGGGCGCCGAACTCCTCGAGCAGCAACTGCCACCCGGTCGAGATCGCCGCCTTCGCGAATTGCAATTCGCGAACATCGCGCTGGCTCAGGTGCACGGCGTCGCCACCGGTTTCGTCCTCGGTCGCGAGGGCAAAGAGCCGAAGGCCGTCAATCTCGACGAGACGGGCGGCGAGGCTTGGGGCGATGGCTTCGGCTTCCTCGGCGGAAACGAAGCGACCGGACGAATCGACGATGCCGACACGGGCTAGCTCGGCGACGGCATCGACGAGGCCCGATCCGCATAGGCCGACCGGAGGTACGTCACCAATGACCCCGCAGGTGACCTCGAACTCGTCGCTGATCTGGACGACCTCGATCGCTCCGGGAGCAGCGCGCATGCCGCAGCGGATCGACGCCGCCTCGAAGGCTGGGCCGGCAGGCGCTGCCGTGGCGATCATCCGGTTGCCATCACTCAGGACGATCTCGCAGTTCGTGCCGATATCGATGAACAGGCGCAGTCGCTTATCGCGGTCCATGCCTGATGCGAGCGCTCCGGCAATGATGTCGCCACCGACGTATGCACCGAGGGCGGGAAAGACGACCGCGCGGGCGCGCGGGTGCACTGCGACGCCGAAATCGATGGCGAGGCAGTCGTCGAAGGATTGTGAGGTCATGATGAACGGGGCGACGCCGAGCGACTCAGGATCGATGCCGAGTGCGAGGTGGACCATCGTCGCGTTGCCCGCGACGGCGATCTCGTAGATCTCTGCTGGGTCAACGACGGCGTCGCTGCAGGCCTCGAGTGCGAGTTCGTTCATTGTCTGGTGCGCGAGGTCCTGGAGCTTTTCGAGGGCGGTCGGATCGAGCATGACGGCGCTGATGCGGCTGATCACATCGGCACCGAATGGCTGCTGCTTGTTGAGCATTGAGGCAACAGCCGCGGGAGTGCCGGTCGACAGGTCGAGCAGCGTGGCGACGACCGTGGTCGTGCCTAGGTCGAAGGCGATACCGAAGAGCCGCGAGGTGGTATCGCCCTGCTCAACCGATACGAGTCGGTCATCGACGACAACCGCGGTGACCTTCCAATTGCTCGTGCGCAGGGCAGCCGGCAGTTCGCGCAGCATGGCTGGGTCGTAGTGCTCGGTGAGGTCGGTGATGCCGTCGAGGACTCGTCGTATGTCGGAGCGCTGGTCAGACAGGCTCGGGTCATCAAGTTCGAGGTAGCGCTTGACAATGCTCGGACGCAGGGTGACCTGCCGGCCCACGCCGACGGTCGCCGCCTTTGGTCGCGTGGTCATCGGCGGCACGTCGATGCGCAGGCTGCAGGTGGCATTCGCAAGGCAGGCCAGGCGCCAGCCGTCGTCGATCTGCTCGGTAGTGAAGGCCTTTGTATCGTGCCGGCTCGCAGGTACGGTGCCGTCGAGCACCTGCACCCGGCACTTCTTACAGGTGCCGTGGCCACCGCACGTCGAGTCGATCGCGATGCCGTTCCAGCTCGCGGCATCGAAGATGCTCACGCCGGGTGGTACGCGCACCTGCTTTCCGGAGGGTTCGAAGGCGAGATCGATGCGTGCGGTGGTGTCGGTCACGAGTGGAGACTCTCAGCCTTCTGCGTTCTTCGCGAGACGGGCCCGGTGGGCGGCGATCCACGAGGCGCCCCACTCGTCGTTGCCGAGCATGAGGTCGGCGGCCCGAACCGCCATGACGACCTGCTCGGTGCGTGCGTCCATGATCGCGCTTGTGAGCCCGACTGCCATCGCCATCGGCACGAACACCGAGTTGATTGCATGACGCTCCGGCATCCCAAATGAGACATTCGAGGCGCCGAGGGTCATGTTGACCCCGATGTGCTCCTTGATGAGGGCGATGGTCTCGAGGGTCCGATTGACGAGGGACGAGTCGGCGCCGATCGGCATCGCCAGTGGATCGATGATGATGTCCTCGATGGGAATGCCGTACTTGCCGGTTGCGGTCTCAACGATGTGGCGGGTCAGTTCGAGGCGGCGATGCGGATCCTCAGGGATCTCGAACTCATCATTTGGTAGTGCGATGATCGCGGCACCGTACTTCTTCACGAGGGGGAGGATGAGTTCCATCCGCTCGTCTTCGGCGGTGATCGAATTGACGAGCGCCTTGCCTTCATAGGCAGCAAGTCCGGCCTCGAGAGCCTCGACGACTGAGGAGTCGATGCACAGGGGCAGGTCGGTGAGGCTTTGCACGAGACGTACGGCTTGCGCGAGCACTACCGGCTCGTCGATGAGGGGCGCGCCCATGTTCACGTCGAGCATCGTCGCCCCGGCCTCGACTTGGGCTAGGACGTCGCGGTCGATGGCAGACAGGTCCCCGGCGCGCAACTGCTCCTGGAAGACCTTGCGACCGGTGGGGTTGATTCGCTCTCCGATGATGCAGAAGGGCTGGTCTGGGCCGATCGTGACGGTTTTTGTGGCCGAGCTAAGAATTGTGTGCATGGTGCTCCTTTAGCTCGCTGGTCGGGTCTGACCGATCGCTCGTCGTATCGAACCTCGGGCCGATGTGGAGTTCCTCGGTCAGCCTCTGGAGCGAACCGTCGTGGCGAAAATCGGTGATGTGGATCCCTGCGACGCCCGGCAGGGCCAGGGCGTGAGCGGTGAGGTCTCGAACGAGAAGGTATGCCTCCTCCGCTTGGTCATCAGCCTCGGCGACGCGGTCGATCGAGTCGGCGGGCACGCTGATGCCCGGCACCTTGTCGTTCATAAATCCAAGGGCCTTGGCGCCCTTGGTCAGGCACACTGATGGTAAGACGATCGCACGCTCGGCGACCCCGTTTGCCACGCACGCCGCCATGAAGGCCTCGAGCTGCTCGGGTCGGTAGGAGATCTGCAGCTGAACCATCTGCGCTCCGGCATTTACCTTGAGCAACGCACGGTCGGCGCGGTAGTCGAGTGGGGGAGCACCCGGATTCTCAACGCAACCGATGAAGAAGTCACCTGGTGTCGAGAATGTGCGCCCGGAAAGGTAGGTACCCGCCTTCATCCCGGCCAGGCAGGACACCAGCTGGGGGCCGTCGAGGTCGAAGACGCGGCGTGCCTGCGGCTCATCGCCCGCCGTGACGTCATCGCCGGTGAGCGCGGAGAAATTCACGACGCCGAACATCGAGGCCCCGGCGATGTCTGCTTGGATCGCGATGCGGTTCTTGTCGCGACAGACGATCTGCATGATCGGCTCGATGCCACGTTGCGAGAGGGCGATGGCCATCGCGACGTTTGATGCGTGTGCATGCGCTGCCGGATTATCGGTGACGTTCACGGCGTCGACGAACGGGGCGATCGTGGCCAGCCGAGTGTGAAGATCCTCGACGGTGCCGCCATCGGCCGAAGGGCACTCGGCGGTCACGATGGGCCGGTGGCGAGATCGGGCCAGTGCTGCGAGCCGAGCACGAGGTGTCGTCATGAATGTGGTGCCGCGACACCGAGCCAGCCGGGCGGAGTCTGCTGGTCGCGTCTCGTGAGGAGATTGACCCAGGACGAGGTGCCCTTGAGCGAGTTATCGACCGGTGGCCGCAGATCGCGGATGTGAAGTCGCCAGGACTTCGGGAGGAGCGGCAGGTGCTCGGCGCGGTGGTGGGCCTTCACCCATACGCACTGCATCTGCGGCTCGACCTCGCAGGAGCCGTCCTCGCGCACCCCACCGCAGGGGCCGTTTCGCAGGGTTTTTGGGCAGGTCATCGGGCAGGTCATTCCGGTGGAGTGAAGCACGCATTGACCGCACATGCGGCAGTCCCAGATCGGCGCCTTCACGACGTGCTCGATCGCGGCGATCGCCCCGTCCACCGGACCTGACATCAGGCGCGCCGGGCGGCGACGAGTTCCTTGGCCTTGCGGACGGCGGTCGCGGCATCGGCTGCGTAGCCGTCGGCCCCGCAGACATCGGCGTACTCCTGGGTGACGGGGGCACCGCCGACCATGATCGCGCAGGCGCCGCGCAGGCCGGCCTTCTCGATCGCATTGATATTCGCCTTGAACATCGGCATCGTCGTCGTGAGGAATGCCGACATCCCGACGATGTCCGGCTTGTGCTCCTCGATGGCCGCGATGAACTTCTCCGGAGGGCACTGCACACCCAGATCGATGACATTGAATCCGGCGCCCTCGAGCATGATGTTCACGAGGTTCTTGCCGATGTCGTGGACATCGCCCTTGACGGTGCCCATGACGTAGGTGCCGACCGTCTCCACACCGGTCTGTGCGAGGAGGGGTCGAAGGATGTCAAGGGCTCCGCTCATTGCCTTACCGGCGATGAGCATTTCCGGGACAAAATAGTCCCCTCGCTCGAAGCGGGCGCCAACCTCCTCGAGTGAGGGGATGAGCGCATCGAAGAGAATGCTCTCCGGGGTCATGCCCATCTCGAGCCCCGCATTCGTGAGCTCGAGGACGGCCGTGCGATTGCCCGCCATGGTCTCGTCGTAGAGGCCCTTGAGTACGTCGTCAGGAGTCATGCTGCGCCTGCTTTCCCGTTCTTTGGTTGGTAGCCCATGGCGGTCGAGATCTCGTGCGCAGCCGCAACGAGAAGCCTCGCGAACTCGCGGATACGAGCAGGCGTGAGTCGGGACGAAGGCCCGGTGATCGACAGTGCCGCGACCACGCTCCCGCTGCTCGCCCGCACAGGAGCGGCGATTGCGACGAGGCCGGGCTCGAGTTCTGAGTCGGCGATGGCCCAGCCGCGTCGAGCCGTCACCTTGATGTCGTCGGCGAGCCGGCTGACAGTGGTGAGGGTGCGGGGGGTGCGTCGAGCCAGCGGCCCGCGAGGCATGGGCGCTCCTCCGGCGAGGAACACCTTGCCGAGCGCGGTGCAGTGGGTGGGCAGGCGCTGGCCCACCCAGTTGACGTTGCCGATGAGGAACCGGCAGTCAACCTGTGCGATCTGCTCGACCTCGTCGCCCACGAGGATAGCGAGGTTGATGGTCTCGCCGGTGGCCTGGCTGAGGTGCTGCAGGTGCGGGCGAGTGAGCTCGATGAGCGACTCATGTGATCGGTCGGAGTGGGCGAATCTGGTGATGACCGGCCCCGGGCGAACAGCGCCGTCATCAGATCGGAGCACGAGGCCATGGCGCTCCAGGCTCGAAAGCATCCGTGAGAGTGTGCTCTTCGCCAGACCGCTCGAGGACTGAAGGTCGCCGAAGGTGGGTGGCTGCGCCGATTCGAGGATCGACACGAGGAGCGTCGCCGCGCGATCGACGGCCTGGGTGCCGCCCGCTCGGCTCGTGCCGACTGGAATCGCCACGCGGTGCCTCCTCCAAGATCCTCAGGATGCTCGAACATTGGGTGATGGAAATGTTCCATGATATGGAACACAAGTTCCACGTCAGAGTGTAGGGTCGGCCAAATCTTCGGTCAACCGATTTCGACGTATCTCACTGGAGCCTTGGAGGCGCACACATGTTCATCAACAAGATGCCTCGCTATGACATCCTCTCGACGGATGCCATGGCCACGCTTGACAAGGGATGGAAGCGTCTGCTGACTGAAATCGGGATCGAGTTCATGAAGCCTGAGGCGCTCGACCTCTTCCGCAAGGCAGGCCAGCGCGTCGAGGACAACACCGTATTTCTTGACCCGGAGTTCGTCCTCGAGCAGATCGCAAAGGTTCCGCGCGAGTTTGACATGCAGGCGCGAAATCACGCCCACGACGTCCACATCGGCGGCGACCACATGGTCTTCTCAAGCGTGTATGGCTCGCCGTTCGTGCGAGCCGGCGAGACGAGGCGTGAGGGCACCCTCGCTGACTTCCAGGACTTTGCCCGCCTCGCGCAGGGCTTCGACGCGATGGACTCGGTGGGCGGAGTGGTCGTCGAGCCGAATGACGCTCCCCTCGACTCCCGTCACCTCGACATGGTCTACAACGCCCTGACGCTGACGGACAAGATCATTATGGGCAATGTGGTGAGCGCGACGAACGCACTCGACACCATCGCAATGGGTGAAATGGTGTTCGGCGGCCGGGCATCGATCGAGGAGAAACCCTTTTGCATCTCCCTTGTGAACTGCAACTCCCCGCTGCGCTGGGATGATCGCATGCTCGATGCCCAGTTCGAGTACACGAAGGCCAATCAGCCGGTCATCATGACGCCGTTCCTACTCATGGGGGCCATGTCGCCGGTGACGATCCCCGCGGCTCTCGTCCAGCAGATCGCCGAGTCACTCTCGGGCATCACGCTCTCCCAACTCATCCGGCCGGGTGCACCCGTCGTCTTCGGGTCATTCCTCTCGAATATCGACATGCAGTCCGGATCCCCCCAGTTTGGCACCCCGGAGTCCGCGATCGGCCTGCTCTGCACCGGCCAGATCGCCCGACATTTCGGCCTGCCATTCCGGACCGGCGGCGGGCTGAACTCCTCGCAGCTGCCAGATGCCCAGGCCGCCTACGAGTCGCTCATGACGATGCTCCCGACCTTTCTCGCCGGCACGAACTTCGTCATGCACACGGCAGGGTGGCTCGAGGGCGGCCTCGTGTCGTCATTCGAGAAGTACGTCATCGACGTCCAGATCCTCGAGAGCCTCCAAAAGGAGTTCACGCCCCTCGAGATCAACGAGGACACCCTCGCATTTGAGGCGCACGACGAGATCCGCCACGGCGGCCACTTCCTCGGGGCCAATCACACGATGGAGCGGTTCCGCGACTGCTTCTACCGACCCTTCCTGTCGAGCTCTGACAACTTCGAGCGCTGGACCCGGCTCGGGGCCAGGGACACGGCAACACGGGCTGGCGAGATCTACCAGAAGAAGCTCGAGGAATACGTCGAGCCGCCGATGGACCCGGCTTTGAAGCAGGAGCTCGCCGACTTCGTCACCCGTCGTCGCCACGAACTCGGGGACTGACCTCGTGGGGGCTTACGACGTCATCATCGTGGGTGGAGGTTCGGCTGGTTGCGCGCTGGCCGCCCGGATCTCGGCCGATGCGTCGACGAGCGTGCTCGTGCTCGAAGCCGGCCGCCCCGACAGCATTCTGGACCCCTACATCCACATGCCGGCAGCCCTCACCTTTCCCATCGGCAACAAACGCTATGACTGGATGTACTCCTCCGAGCCGGAGCCACACATGCTCAATCGGCGGATCACCGCCGGCCGGGGCAAGCTGCTCGGCGGGTCGAGCAGCATCAACGGGATGATCTTTCAGCGGGGCAACCCCCTCGATTACGAGCGCTGGGCGGCCGACCCGGGGATGCAGGATTGGGACTTCGCTCACCTACTTCCGTACTTCAAGCGGATGGAGACTTGCCTCGCGGGCGCCAATGAATACCGGGGCGGGAGCGGTCCGCTCCTCCTCGAGCGCGGGCCGGTGAGCAACCCGCTGTTCGGCGCGTTCTTCGAGGCGGTTCAACAGGCGGGCTACCCGATCACGAGTGACGTAAACGGGTACCAGCAGGAGGGATTCGCCGCGTTCGACCGCAATGTCAAGCGCGGACGCCGCTGGTCTGCGGCCCGGGCCTACCTCCATCCGGTGATGCACCGGCCGAACCTCACTGTTCGAACCCGCGCGCAGGTTGCTCGCGTGATTATGGACGACACCCGCGCGATCGGCGTCGAGATACTTGAGCGGGGCGGAGGGACGACTCGGATCCTCGCAGGAGAGGTGATCTTGTCCGGCGGTGCATTCAATACCCCCCAGTTGCTCCAACTCTCCGGGATCGGCGATGCGGAGTTCCTGCGCTCTGTCGGGGTCGAGCCCGTCCATCACTTGCCCGGGGTTGGGCAAAATCTTCAGGACCATCTCGAGGTCTATGTCCAGCACGCGTGCACCCAGCCCGTCTCGCTCAACCCCAACCTCAAGTTCTGGAAGCGACCCTTCATCGGTGCCCAGTGGCTCTTCCTTCGGTCGGGTCCGGGAGCCTCGAACCACTTCGAGGGCGGCGGCTTCGCGCGGAGCAATGACGAGGTCGACTACCCGAACCTCATGTTCCACTTCCTGCCGATCGCCGTCCGCTACGACGGCACTGCGCCGGCCGGCGGCCACGGATACCAGGTGCACATTGGACCGATGTATTCCGATGCCAGAGGCTCGGTGACCATCCGCAGTAGCGACCCTGGGCAGGCACCGGCTCTTCGCTTCAACTACCTGTCGACCGAGCAGGACAAGCGCGAGTGGGTCGAGGCGATCGCGGTGGCCCGCTCGATCCTCGGGCAGGATGCCTTCGCGCAGTTCAGCGGGGGAGAGATCTCGCCCGGCCCCGAGGTCGCTACGGACGAGCAGATCCTCGACTGGGTGCGCACCGATGGTGAGACGGCCTATCACCCGTCCTGCTCGGCACGAATGGGGATCGACGAGATGTCGGTCGTCGACCCATCCTCGATGCGCGTTCGCGGCGTCGAGGGTCTTCGGGTTGTCGATGCGTCGGCAATGCCCTACGTGACGAACGGCAACATCTACGCTCCCGTCATGATGATGGCGGAGAAGGCGGCAGATCTCATCATGGGCAATGAGCTGCTCGCGCCCGAGCACGTGCCGTTTTACCGATACCGCGACGAGCACCCCTCCTCGCCGGGAGTGGAGTAGGGACCGGTCATGCCCACCTTGTTCATCGACGGCAAATGGATTAGCGCTGCAGCAGGCGGCACCCGGGAGATCCGATGCCCGGCCGATCAGTCGTCCGTGGCAATTGTTGACGAGGCGGGGGCCATCGACACTGTGGCGGCAATTGCCGCTGCGCGACGTGCGTTCGACACTGGCGAATGGCCTGCGACCCCGTTCACGGCGCGGGCGGCGCTCCTCCACCGGGTCGCGGACCAACTCGAGGGGAGCGCGGCGGAGATCTCCCGGGCGGAGTCGCTCGACACCGGCAAGCGGCTCGTTGAGAGTGAATACGACGTCGTCGACGTCGCACGGTGCTTTCGGTACTTCGCCGGGCTTTCTGCCAGCGGGGGCCGGGTCGTCGATACCGGGAATCCGAGTGCCATCTCGCGAGTCGTGCAGGAACCGGTCGGGGTATGCGGGCTCATCACCCCCTGGAACTACCCCCTGCTGCAGGCTTCCTGGAAGGTAGCCCCGGCGCTCGCGGCGGGAAACACCTTCGTCCTGAAGCCCAGCGAGCTCACCCCGAGTACCTCGATCATCCTCATGCGGATTCTTCAGGAATGCGGGCTCCCAGCAGGCGTCGGCAACCTCGTCCTCGGCGCGGGCGCGACCGCGGGCGCGCCACTGGCAGAGCATCCCGACATTGATCTCGTGTCCTTCACCGGCGGCCTCGTCACTGGTCGCCGGGTCATGGCAGCCGCTGCGGCGACCGTGAAGAAGGTGGCCCTCGAACTCGGGGGCAAGAACCCAAACATTGTCTTCGCCGACGCAGACCGGGCGGCGGCGCTCGACAATGCGCTCACCGCGGTCTTCCTGCACTCCGGCCAGGTGTGCTCGGCCGGCGCGCGCCTCATCATCGAGGAGTCGATCCGCGACGAGTTCGTCGATGAGCTCGTGCGGCGGGCCGACCGGATCGTGCTCGGCGGCCCGTTCGACCCACTCGCGCAGGCCGGGACCCTCATCTCCCGGGGCCATCGCGACAAGGTCGCCGCCTACGTCGAGGCGGGGATCGGCGAGGGAGCCGTTCTTCGATGCGGGGGCGGGGCGCCAGACGATCTCGGACTCGAGGCTGGCTGGTTCTACCGGCCCACGATCTTGGACCGTTGCCACTCGTCGATGGGGTGCGTTCAGGACGAGTCATTCGGGCCGGTCCTCACCGTCGAGACATTTCGCGGCGAGGACGAGGCCGTGGCGTTCGCCAACGACACGATCTACGGGCTCGCGGGCGCTGTCTGGACGTCCGATGCCAGCAGCGCCCAGCGGGTTGCCGGCCGCCTGCGTCACGGAACGGTGTGGATCAACGATTATCATCCGTATCTTCCGCAGGCGGAATGGGGCGGATTCAAGCAATCCGGTGTCGGACGAGAGCTCGGTCCGACAGGCTTGGGGGAGTACGTCGAGTTGAAGCACATCTACCAGAACGTGAATCCGGCACCGAGCCGCTGGTTCGCGACTGACGAGACCGGAGGTGACTGATTGACAGCCAATGTCCTGGCTCCGGTCGTGGGCGATTTGGAGTCGATGTCAGCAATCAGCGTGCGATCCCTCTGGAAGGTCTTCGGCCCCAAGGCGCACACGATCGCCGCGTCACCGGCCGCGGATCTGTCGCGTAGCGATCTGCTTGCAAGTACCGGTTGCGTCGCTGCTGTCCGCGATGTCTCCTTCGACGTTGCGCCGGGCGAGGTGTTCGTCGTCATGGGCCTGTCGGGGTCAGGCAAGTCCACCCTCGTCCGATGCCTCACCAGGCTCATCGAGCCGACCTCCGGCAGCGTCCTCCTCGCCGGCGAGGAGGTGCTGAAGGCTTCCCCTGCGCGCCTGCGCGAACTGCGCCGCACCTCGTTTTCCATGGTGTTCCAGCATTTCGGGCTGCTCCCGCACCGCAAGGTCATCGACAACATCGCCTACAGCCTCGAGGTCAACGGCATGAAGCGTGATGCCCGGTACCGGCGGGCGAACGAGGTCATCGAACTCGTCGGGCTCGACGGGTACGCCAATCACTACCCAGAGCAGCTGTCCGGCGGCATGCAGCAGCGCGTGGGCCTCGCACGAGCGCTTGCAGTGGATCCGCAGGTGATGTTCCTTGACGAGCCGTTCAGTGCGCTTGACCCGCTCATCCGCCGCGACATGCAGGCAGAGGTGATCCGGCTCCATCGTGACCTTGGCAAGACCATGGTGTTCATCACCCATGACCTCTCCGAGGCGATGAAGCTCGGCGATCGCATCGCGATCATGCGCGACGGCGCGGTCGTGCAGATGGGGACCCCCGAGGAACTCGTCGCGAATCCCGCGGACGATTACGTCACGGACTTCATCCGGGATATCCCCAAGTCACACGTCCTCACCGTCCGGGCGATCGCCCGGCCGCTCCGATCGGACGAGGACTCCACCGGCCCCGAGGTCGACGTCACGACGATCGTCCGCGACGCCACCCCGGTCATCATCGGGGCGGGACGCCCGGTGAAGGTCATGGAGGCGGGTGTCCTCGTCGGGGTCGTGACGAGCGACGACGTGCTCCGTCTCATCGGGACCGACGGCGGCGATACTCGGTGAGCGAGACGGCGAACGAGGGCGGTTCGTCGAACCTGCTGGAGCGGGCCAAGGCGCTTCTGCGTAGGCGCGGCGTGCTCATCGTGCTCGTCCTCCTCGCGTGGGTCGCCCTCGGAGCGGTGCTCAAGGGCGTGAACACGCTCGCGCTTCCCACCTCGGAGAACACCCCGTTCACGTCGGTCCTGCGCGAGGCTGCGGCCTCGATCCGCGGCAATCGCACCGAGAGCCCGGCATTCATCTACTTCTTCAACCCGATCAGGGCCTTCGTAGAGACGTTCATCGACCTCATCCGATCGATCATCTCCCTGCCGTCCGGCGATGACATCATCCCGGCCGTCGGCTGGCTCGGTGTCGTCGCGATCATCGGCCTCGTTGTCTTGGCGACGTCGACCTGGCGGACGTCGCTCCTTGCCATGGCCCTGTTGTTCCTGTGTGGCGTCCTAGGAATGTGGACCTTCACCATGGACACCCTCGCCATGACCCTCGGCGCGGTTGCGCTGTCGTTGGCGATCGGACTACCCCTCGGAGTCTGGGCGGGACTGTCGGATCGGGTGCTCGCGTTCCTGCGCCCTGGACTTGATCTTGCGCAGATCCTTCCAACCCTCGTCTATCTCGCGCCGCTCGCGCTCTTCTTCCTCATCGGTACGGCTGCCGCAACCATCGCAACGATGATCTACAGCATTCCGATCGCGATTCGCATCACCTCGCATGCGATTCGTAACCTGAACGCAGGGCCAATCGAGGCCGCGACCTCGATGGGCTCCACCCGCTGGCAGTTGCTCACGAAGGTGCAACTGCCGATGGCCAAACGCACGATCGCGCTCGGCGTCAACCAGACGATGATGGCTGCGCTGTCATTCGTCGTCATCGCGGCGCTCATTGGGGCACCCGGTCTCGGGAAGCCCGTCGTCGCGGCCCTCATCATCCGCGACGTCGGGGATGGCGTTGTGGCAGGCCTTGCCGTCGTATTCCTTGCGATTATGCTCGACAGGGCGACGACAGCGGCCGTGGTTCGAACCGGAAATTTCGTTCACGAATCCGGTGCCGTGCGCACCCGTCGCAGGATCGGCCTCGGGGGGGCATTCATCGGCGCCGTTGTGGCGGTTGTGCTGTCTCGCTACGAACTGTGGGCCGCAGTCTTCCCCGAGCAACTCATCGTTGGCGAAACCATCTCAAGTGCGACGAGTGCCGCTGCGGAGTGGATCACGACGAACCTCTATTTCCTCACGACCGGCTTCCGCGAGGTGGTGACGGTCGGGTTCCTCAACCCCCTTGAGTCGCTGCTGGCGAATACTCCTTGGTACGTCACGATCATCGCGATCTCACTCATCGGAGCCCTCATCGGTGGCCGGAAGGCCGCGGCCATCGCACTCGTCCTCCTCGGCATCATCGTCCTCACCGGCCTGTGGAACGACACGATGGTGACCTTGGCGCAGGTGCTCATCGCGACCGTGATCGTCATGCTTGTCGGGGTCGTTACCGGAGTCCTCGTCGGTCGCAGCGAGCGGGTTGAGCGAATCATGAAACCGGTCCTCGACGCTGGCCAGACCCTCCCAGCATTTGTCTACCTCGTGCCGGTGCTGGCGCTCTTCGGTCCGACTCGATTTGCGGCAATCGCCTGCGGGTTCTTCTATGCGGCGCCTATCGTCGTGCGCGTGGTGGCCGATGGAGTGCGTGATGTGCCGTCAAGCATGGTTGAGGCAGCGACGGCGGCAGGATCGACGAAGATGCAGATCATTACAAAGGTGCAGTTGCCCGCGTCCAAGCGCTCGCTCATGCTCGGCGCGAATCAGGGCCTCATCTTCGTGCTGGCGGTCGTCGTCATCGGCGGCTTTGTCGGGGCTGGTGGCCTTGGCTATCTCGTTATCGTCGGTCAGTCGAAACCGGAACTGCAGGGAAAGAGCCTCGCGGCCGGCTTCGCCATCTTGCTCCTCGGCGTCGTGCTCGACCGCATGGCCCAGGCGGGTGCCGAGAGCCGACGTCAATATGGTGCCACATGACCCCGCGGCGGGGGCCGAAGGTTTTCGGGCCGAGCGTTGACCGGCGTCGAAATGGACCACCATCGGGTGGTCGATTCGTTCGAGAGGAATGCAGATGAAGAAACTCGCAACACGGCAATTCGGTATCGTCTCGGTAATCGCCGCTGCAGGGCTCATGCTCGCCGCGTGCGGTGGGGGCGTGAACAGCTCAGAGAGCTCGGCCGCTGCTCCCGCAGCGTCGACGGCCGCCTCGGCAGCCGCATCTGAGGCAGCGCCCGCTGCGGCGGACTGCGGTGACTGGGGCGTGGCAATGCACGCATGGGTCGGGTACACGGCATCGGCGCAGGTACTCACCAACGTCGCGGAGTCACTGGGCTGCAACATCACCCAGACAACCCTTGACGAGGCAGGCGTCACTTACGACGCGATGGAGGCCGGTTCGGTCGACGTCATCGTTGAGGACTGGGGCGGAGGACGCTGGCAGGAATGGGTCGATCGCGGGGCCATCCAGGAGGTCGGCTCGAACGGCAACGTCGGCCTCATCGGAATGTTCGTACCGGCGTGGATGGCCGAGGAGTACCCGGACATTACGGACGGTGCCAACCTGAACAAGTACGCAGACCTGTTCAAGAACTCGGAGTCGGGCGACAAGGGCGCTTGGTACGAGGGCCCTCCCGGCTACACGACCATCGGTGAGAAGCTCATCGCCGCGAATGACCTGAACTACAAGATCATCAGCACCGGCTCGGAGGCGGCGCTCATCGAACTGTTCTCCGCAGCGGCCAAGAACAAGACTCCGGCCCTTGGATACTTCTACGAGCCGCAGAACTTCCTCGCGAAGGTGCCGTTGGCGCGGGTTAACTTCCCGGCCAATGACTGGACCGATGCGGAGAAGGCCAGCGGTTTGACGGACTACCCCGAGACCCAGTTGCAGAAGCTCGCAACGACGAAGCTCGTTGAATCCGGCTCACCATTCGCCTCGCTGCTGAAGAACTTCAGCTGGACCAACGAGGATCAGAACATGGTCGCCCTCGACATCGAGAGCGGCATGACCCCTGAGGAAGCCGCGCAGAAGTGGATCGACGCCAACAAGGACAAGGTTGACGCTTGGCTCGCTGCAAGCTGATCGCGTTCGCTTTCGAGCGGAGAGGCACGGGCTGTTGCTCGTGCCCCTCCGCCGGTGAGTGGGCTCAACACCGTGATCGCGGGTCAGCTTGTGGACGAGCGTTTGGGAACATGGTGGTCGTCATGGCACGCTTGACCCCACATGGATACTGACGATCACGGCACCGATGAACAGGGCGCCACTGGAGTCCGGCCCTTTGTCGACATCGTCGGCAACTCGGGTGATCAAGACCTCGCCGATCGACACGCCCTTCGACGTGTTGCCGGATTGGGCACCGAACTCGAGGATGTCTCCGAGGTCGAGTACCGGCAGGTGCGCCTTGAGCGGGTCGTGCTGGCCGGAGTCTGGACGAGTGGCACAGTTCGCGATGCCGATCGCAGCCTTGCCGAACTAGCGCTCCTAGCCGAGACCGCGGGGTCGCTCGTCCTCGACGGCGTGATCCAGCGCCGCGACACCCCCGATCCTGCGACCTACCTAGGTTCGGGCAAAACTCAGGAGTTGCGTGACATCGTCGTCGCGACGGGAGCTGACACCGTCATCTGCGATGGCGAGCTCACTCCCGGCCAGCTGCGAAAACTCGAGGAGATCCTCAAGGTGAAGGTCGTTGACCGAACCTGGCTCATCCTCGACATTTTTGCCCAACACGCGCGCAGTCGGGAGGGCAAGGCCCAGGTGAGCCTTGCGCAGATGCAATACCTGCTGCCCCGACTTCGAGGCTGGGGAGAGTCGCTCTCTAGGCAGGCGGGCGGGCGGGCCGGGGGCCAGACTGGCGGAGTCGGCACCCGTGGACCGGGCGAGACGAAGATCGAGACCGATCGACGGAGAATCCGCACACAGATGTCCAAGCTCCGCCGGGAGCTCAAGGAAATGGAGAAGTCGCGCACCACCCAGCGCGCGGCTCGGCATAGAGCAGGGGTTCCTGCTGTTGCCATCGCGGGGTATACGAACGCAGGCAAGTCCAGCCTGCTCAATCGGCTGACGGGCGCGGGGGTGCTCGTCGAGAACGCGCTCTTCGCGACCTTGGACCCCACCGTCCGAAAGACGAAGACTCTTGGTGGCCGCGAGTTCACCCTCGCCGACACCGTCGGTTTTGTGCGACACCTCCCGCATCAGCTCATCGAGGCCTTTCGATCGACCCTTGAGGAGGTGAGGGATGCCGATCTCATCCTGCACATCGTCGACGGAAGCGATGACGCTCCCGAGGAGCAGATGGCGGCGGTTCGTGAGGTGCTCAATGAGATCGGCGCTGGAGGAGTCCCTGAGCTCGTCGTGATCAACAAGTGCGACATCGCCGACGCGGATCGCATCACCACGCTGCTGCGACGTGAGCCGCACGCCGTCGTCATCTCCGCCATGACGGGCGAGGGAATCGATGAGCTACTCCTCGCCATCGAGGCGGATCTGCCTCACCTGATGGAGAAGATCAACATCCTTCTTCCCTACAGTCGCGGTGACCTGCTCTCTCGGGTCCACAGCCAAGGCGATGTCATCGCTATGGAGCACGAGGAGGGCGGTACGCGGCTGAGCGCGCGAGTGCCGCAAGCCCTCGCGGGCGAACTCATGCAGGCCTGCGGTGACTGAGGAGGCGACCGCGGTCGACACTGCACTCGAAGCGGTTGTGGCAGAGCTCGGTGGTGAGCGGCGTGAGGGCCAGCACGTCATGGCGAATGCTGTGAGTGATGCCATGACTGGCGATGCGCACGTAATCGTCCAAGCGGGCACCGGAACCGGGAAATCACTTGGCTACCTCGTTCCCGCTGCGATCCATGCCGTGACCGAGAACAAGGCGGTTATTGTCGCGACCGCCACCCTCGCCCTCCAAAAGCAGCTCGTCGACCGCGACCTGCCGCGCATGGCGCAGGCGCTGAGTCCGTCACTCCCGAGGCCTGTCACCTTTGCCGTGCTCAAGGGGCGCAACAACTACATCTGCCTGCAGAAGCTGCACGGCTCAATTCCGGACGATGAATCCGACGCCCTCTTCACGACCCAGCGCAGTGCCCTGGGTGAACAGGTGGTGGCGGTGCGTGAGTGGGCTGAGCAGTCTGACACCGGCGACCGCGACGACTACCCGGATGACATCGACCCTCGGGTCTGGCGATCGCTTTCGGTAGGTCGGCGCGAGTGCGTGGGCGAGAGCCGCTGTTCGTTTGGCGAGGAGTGCTTCACAGTGAAGCGGCGCCTGCAGGCCCAGGAGGCCGACATCGTTGTGACGAACCATGCGATGCTCGCGATTGATGCCCTTGAGGGCATTCCCGTCCTCCCCGAGCACTGCGCGGTCATCATCGACGAGGGTCACGAACTGGTCGATCGTGCCACTGCCGCTGTGACGAGCGAACTGAACGTGCCGATGATCGAGAAGGCGCTGAGTCGAAGCCGCAAGCATGTCGACTCGCGCACCCACGAGATGCTCCAGGAGGCGGCGGAGGATTTTGACGACTGCCTGCGTGCGACAGCCGAGAGCCTGTCGGGGCCAACCCAGCTCAAGCCGGTTGGCGGTGACATCACGTTGGCGCTCACCGTGATCCGCGATGCCTGCCATCAGGCGATCACTGAAATCAACGCGGACAAGGAGGGTAAGGATCCTGACTCCCTCGCTGCCAAGCAGCACGCCCGAGGGGCGATCGAGGAGGTCCATGACACCGCTGGTGCGCTGCTTGCCGGAAACGAGTTCGACGTCGTGTGGCTAGATCCGGGGGAGGGCCGGTCGCCGAGCTTGAAGCTGGCGCCCCTCTCGGTGGCGGGCCTGCTTCGTGAGGCCCTGTTCAGCAAGTCACCAGTCGTCATAACGAGCGCGACCCTCACCGTTGGCGGTGGTTTCGATTCGCTCGTCGCAAGCTTGGGCCTCACGGGCGAGCAGGTCACCACGATGGACGTCGGATCCCCGTTCGACCATGCCAAGCAGGGGATCCTCTACGTCGCGAGGGACCTGCCTGCGCCTGGCCGGGACGGCGTCGCCATGGAGGCCCTCGACGAGCTAGCGGAGTTGATTGAGGCGGCCGGTGGGCGGACCCTCGCACTGTTCAGCAGTTGGCGAGGAGTGGATCGTGCGGCGGAGTACCTGCGGGTGCGCCTTGACGCGGGGCGCTTTCCGCTGCTCGTCCAAAAGAAGGGCGACTCAGTCGGGTCGCTCGTGCAGCGGTTCGCCGACGATCATCCGTCGACACTCCTTGGAACCGTGTCACTGTGGCAGGGTGTCGACGTACCAGGGGAGTCGTGCATCCAAGTCGTCATTGATCGCATTCCTTTCCCACGGCCCGATGATCCGCTCCTGAGTGCCCGACAGCGGGCGGTCGACGAAGCCGGCGGTTCGGGCTTCCGGTCGATTTCCGTGCCGAAGGCAGGCTTGCTTCTGGCACAGGGAGCGGGGCGGCTCATCCGCGGGGCTGGTGATCGAGGAGTGGTGTCGATTCTGGACTCGAGGCTGGCGACCGCTGGTTATGGCCGGGCACTTCGCGCGAGCCTGCCACCCTTTTGGTACACGACCGACCGCGCCACTGTGCTCACCTCGTTGACCCGACTCCGTGATGAACTCGACTCGGTCGACTGACCGAGGAAGCGGCGTGAAGGCTCGCATGGAAGTATTGACGCATGTCGAACGTTACGTACGCCCCCGATCCCGCACGCTATGACGGCCGGATGCCCTACCGTCGCACCGGACGTAGCGGGCTTCGGTTGCCGATGGTGTCGTTGGGCTTCTGGCACAACTTCGGTGATGACAAGCCGCTGGAGTCGCAGCGGGCAATCATGCGGCGTGCATTCGATCTCGGCATCACCCATTTTGACCTCGCGAACAACTACGGCCCGCCCGCCGGTTCGGCGGAGATCAACGTCGGGCGAATTCTCCGGGAAGACTTCGCTGGCCTCCGTGACGAACTCGTGATCTCGAGCAAGGCTGGCTGGGACATGTGGCCGGGCCCGTATGGCGATCTCGGCTCACGCAAGTACCTACTCGCGAGCTTGGACCAAAGTCTTGACCGGCTGGGCCTCGATTACGTCGATATCTTCTACCACCACCGACCCGACCCCGACACACCGATCGAAGAATCGATGAGCGCCTTGCACACAGCCGTGCAGCAAGGCAAGGCGCTCTACGCGGGTATTTCGTCCTACTCGCCGAGCCGCACCCTGGAGGCTGCACGGATCCTTCGGGAGATGGGGACGCCACTCCTCATCCACCAGCCCTCGTACTCAATGTTCAATCGATGGATCGAATCCGGGCTGCTTGCTGCGCTCGAGGAGGTAGGTGCGGGCTGTATCACCTTTAGTCCGCTGGCCCAGGGATTGCTCACCGACCGATATCTCGACGGAGTGCCCACGGACTCGCGTGCGGCTGCGGGAAAGAGCCTGTTCGACGCTCACTTGGCCGAGGAGAATATCGAGCGAGTTCGTGCGTTGGCCGCTCTGGCCGCACGGCGTGGGCAGACGCTGGCTCAAATGGCCGTGTCGTGGACGCTTCGTGATCCTCGAGTGACGACCACATTGCTCGGTGCGAGCAGTGTTCGCCAGCTCGAGGAAACGGCTGCTGCGGTGCATGCGGTCGAGTTCACCGACGAGGAAATCGCTGAGATCGATAGGTACGCGGTTGAGGCCGACATCAACCTTTGGGCCGCGCAGTCGCTCATTCCCTGAGCTTGGCCAGGCAGCACATCACAGTCGGCGCAAGACGCTCACGACCTTGCCCATGATGGTCGCATCGTCACCAAGGATCGGGGCGTAGGCGGGATTGTGAGGCATGAGCCAGACGTGCCCGTCGCGCCTCTTGAGGGTCTTCACGGTGGCCTCATCGCCGATGAGAGCCGCGACGATGTCCCCGTTGTCGGCGTCGTGTTGTTGACGGACGACGACCCAGTCGCCATCACAGATTGCGGCGTCGATCATCGAGTCACCGACGACTTTGAGCAGGAACAACTCACCGTCGCCAACAAGCTCGCGCGGAAGCGGGAATACTGCCTCGATCTCCTGCTCCGCCAGGATTGGGCCTCCCGCTGCGATTCGGCCGACGAGCGGAACGTAGGCGGCTTGCGGACGAGCAAACTCTTCGGCGGGTGAGGCGACCACCCGGATCTGTGGACCAGAGCCTGCGGCGGCCACGTTCTCCGAGAGATCAGCGACGACGAGCGCGCGTGGGCGGTTTGGATCACGGCGCAAAAAGCCGAGCTTCACCAGGGTCGTGAGCTGGTGGGACACCGAACTCGGTGATGTAAGACCGACGCCATCGCCAATTTCGCGGACGCTCGGTGGGTAGCCACGGGTTGCGACCGTATCGCGGATCATTTCGAGGATGGCGCGCTGACGAGGGGTGAGGCCGGTTTCGTCGGCAGGGCCGTCGGGAAGTTCGGTGACTCGTGCGCTCACGTGATGGCCTCTCTGATGCTGGTGGTGATGTGGAGGTCTGGCTTCGGTGGCTGGATCGGGTGGTGACCGAGAAGCGGGGGTGGCTTCTGCGACGGCAAATGTCAGACCTCGTTGTCAGGCTTCCATCAGCGCCGAGCCGCTGGACATAACCGTACAGCGACGACACGCCGAAATCAAACATATGTTCGAAGGTTCTGGACGTGGCGGCTTATATCTGCTAGAAATCGGACATCTGTTCGATCGAACACACGTTCGAACTTCGATAACGCTGCAGGCATCGAAAGAGCTGGTGGCAGGTGATGTGACAAGAAGGGAGTCATCATGTCGATGGCGATTGCAAACCGTCGTGATCAGCGCACGGCGACCGGCGGGCTTAGCGCGCAAGTCTCAGGCACTTCGCCGTTGCGCAGGGTTCGTCAAGAGCCGATCGCAATGAGCATGGCCCAGCGGGTGGTCGTTGACCGAACCGTTGGCTGGAGTAGTGATCCACGGCAGTCGGTGGCAGACCGCAGGCGTCGTAGGGCCAATAGTGCGCGGATGCGTGGCCGGATTCTCCTCTTCGCCGCAACGATCCTTACCTTGGTGGGACTGGTGGTGGCATTCGGGCAGTTGGCCGGAGCCACCGATACCAGTCGGCCGCAGTCGCCCACGGCGATCATGACAGTGCAATCGGGTGATTCGCTGTGGACGATTGCGATGAACATCTCACAGCGCTCTGACCCTCGCGAGACGATCGACCGTATTCGCGAGTTGAATGGGCTTCGTGACTCGGTCATCGTTCCGGGCCAACAGCTCATCGTTCCCCAAGGGGTCTGATTGAACCTACAGATCGTCACGAGGATGAGACCGACACGCCGAGGATGCAATTCTTGCGTTTGGCGCATGAGGAGACTAACGTCCACCCCTAGATGTAGTAGTCGCACGCCTGCTGGTCATCAACAGGTTGTGGTGACCCAGTCGCGGTCCCCTCACAGGGTTGCCCCGGTATGGGTGACCTGAATACAACTTCGACGTGACTGGTGTGGCGCTGGAACGAGATGTGGAGGGAGTGGTCTTCGATGAGATGTCCATTTTGCAAAGAAGATGACTCCCGTGTGGTTGATTCACGCACGATTGAAGAGGGGGCGGCCATCCGCCGTCGCCGGGAGTGCGCGACATGCGGTCGCCGATTCACGACGGCTGAGACCTCGGTGCTTCTCGTCGCAAAGCGATCGGGTGTGGTTGAGCCCTTTAGTAGGGCAAAGGTGGCCAGTGGTGTGAGAAAGGCCTGCCAGGGTCGTCCGGTGAGCGATGATGACCTCGCACTCCTCGCCCAGCATGTCGAGGATGCGCTGCGTGCTGAGGGGCACGCTGAGATCCCAGCCATGGAGGTCGGCCTTGCGATCCTCAGCCCCTTGCGTGAACTCGATGAAGTTGCCTATCTGAGGTTCGCATCGGTCTACCGCTCATTTGACACCCTCGAAGACTTCGAAGCCGAGATAGCCCTGCTGCGCGCAGAGGGCGATGCAACAGGAGAAGAACCCACAGCACTGTCCGCCGCCACCATTGACGATCACCGCGTTCACTAGTCCGCAAACACACCCACAAACTTCCCAGTCCGTTATCCGCTCGAATCAGGAAGGCACGACAAATGTCCGTGACCACCACCAGTCCGTCGACTGACACATCGTCATTCGTCCACAACACGCTTCGTAAGCCCGGGCTCGTCATCGAGCGGCTTTACACGACAGCGGGAGAACACCCGTACGACTCCGTCAACTGGGAGCGCCGCGACGTCGTCCAGACGAACTGGAAGAGCGGTGAGATTGTTTTCGAGCAGCGTGGGGTTGAATATCCTGACTCTTGGAGCGTGAACGCCTCGACGATCGTCACGACCAAGTACTTCCGCGGAGCGCTCGGAAGCGAGCAGCGGGAGTGGAGCCTAAAGCAACTCATCGACCGGGTGGTGCTCACCTATGTGAAGGCTGGTCGCGAGCACGGCTACTTCCGCACCGACGCTGATGCTGAGATCTTCGAGCATGAGCTCACCTACATGCTGCTGCACCAGGTGTTCAGTTTCAATTCGCCGGTGTGGTTCAACGTGGGCACGACGGCCCCGCAGCAGGTGAGTGCCTGCTTCATCCTGTCGGTCGACGACACGATGGAGTCGATCCTCAACTGGTACAAGGAGGAAGGCTTCATCTTCAAGGGCGGGTCAGGTGCGGGGCTCAATCTGTCGCGGATCCGCTCAAGCAAGGAGCTGTTGAAGTCGTCCGGTGGCACGGCCTCTGGTCCTGTTTCGTTCATGCGCGGCGCGGATGCGTCAGCCGGCACCATCAAGAGTGGCGGCGCCACTCGTCGGGCCGCGAAGATGGTCGTCCTCGACGTCGACCATCCCGATATCGAGGAGTTCATCGAGACAAAGGTCCGCGAGGAGGAGAAAATTCGAGTACTCCGCGATGCCGGCTTCGACATGGATCTCGGGGGCAAGGACATCTCGTCGGTGCAGTACCAGAACGCGAATAACTCAGTTCGGGTCTCGGACATGTTCATGAGCGCGGTTGAGAACGGCGAGCCGTTCGGTCTCACGGCGCGCACTGACGGGCGCATCATCGAGACGGTTGATGCCAAGCGCCTGTTTCGAACGATGAGTGAGGCGGCCTGGGCGTGCGCTGATCCGGGCATTCAGTACGACGACACCATTAATGACTGGCACACAAACCCGGAGACAGGGCGAATCAACGCATCGAACCCATGCTCTGAGTACATGAGCCTGGACAATTCGTCCTGCAACCTCGCGTCACTCAATCTCCTCACCTTCCTCAAGGAAGATGACACGTTCGACGCCGCACGTTTCGCACGCGCGGTCGAATTCGTCATTACGGCGATGGATATGTCGATCTGCTTCGCTGATTTCCCGACGCAGGCGATCGGCGATACGACGCGTCGGTACCGCCAGCTTGGAATTGGATACGCGAACCTTGGCGCACTGCTCATGGCCACCGGTCTGCCATACGACTCTGACGGTGGTCGCGCGTTCGCGGCGTCTATCACGAGCCTTATGACCGGTGTTGCCTACCGGCGTAGTGCCGAACTCGCAGCGATTGTCGGTCCCTACGAGGGTTACGCCCGAAATCAGGATGGCCACCGGCGGGTGATGCGTAAGCATGCCGCGGCGAACGACAACGTACGCACCAGCACGAGCCTTGATGGAGATGTTCAAAAAATCGCAAACAAGGCATGGGAGCAGTGCCTGAAGATCGGGGAGAAGAGCGGCTGGCGCAATGCCCAGGCCTCGGTCCTTGCGCCCACCGGAACTATCGGGTTCATGATGGACTGCGACACCACGGGCATTGAGCCGGACTTCTCGCTCGTGAAGTTCAAGAAGCTTGTCGGCGGTGGGTCCATGCAGATCGTGAACCAGACGATTCCACAGGCCTTGCGCCGACTCGGCTACACCGAGGAGACGAACGAGGCGATCATCGAGTACATCGGCGCGAACGGGCACGTGATCGATGCACCAGGCCTGAAGCAAGAGCACTACGCGGTGTTTGACACGGCCATGGGCGTCCGGTCGATCACGCCGCTCGGCCATGTTCGGATGATGGCCGCGGTCCAGCCGTTCATTTCGGGTGCCATTTCCAAGACAGTGAACATGCCCGAGTCTGCGACCATCGATGAGGTCGAGGACATCTACTTCCAGGCATGGAAGATGGGTATCAAGGCGCTGGCGATCTACCGTGACAACTGCAAGGTCGGTCAGCCGCTCAGCGACGGGGCCAAGAAGGTCGATGAGATCGTTGAGGCGACGGCGGATGCCATTGCAGCGATAGCCGGACAGCCCATCCGACGGCGACTTCCGAAGTCTCGGCCGAGTCGTACGACGAGCTTCTCGGTCGCTGGTGCTGAGGGGTACATGACCGCGGGATCGTACGACGACGGCGCCCTCGGTGAACTGTTCCTCAAGCTAGGCAAGCAAGGGTCAACCCTTGCCGGTGTCATGGACGCCTTCTCGATCGCCATCAGCATCGCTCTGCAGTATGGCGTGCCGCTCGAGGCCTTCGTGAGCAAGTTCGTAAACATGCGATTCGAGCCCGCTGGCATGACCGACGATGCCGATATCCGGATCTCGCAGTCGATCATGGACTACATCTTCCGTCGACTCGCCTTGGATTACCTTGAATACGACAAGCGTGAGGCACTCGGCATCTTCACTGCCGACGAGCGAACGGCGGCTGTATCCCTGAATTACTCATCGGCGGCACCCGTGGCGGACATCGCGATGGGGTCAATCGACGTAGGGTCCGGGATCACGGCGGCGACTACCGGTAGGCCGTTGGTGAGCAACGCCCATTCGAGTGCCGAACTCCTCGAGGAGATCACCGGCACTGCATCCGATGCGCCGCTGTGCATGACGTGCGGTATCAAGATGCGACCCGCCGGCAGTTGCTACGTCTGCGAAGGGTGCGGAAGTACGTCCGGCTGCAGTTGAATCCGATCAAACTACGTGTGTCCCCTCGGGAAACATTCCCGGGGGGACACACCTGTTCGCGCTGACAGGAGCAACGACGCAGGAACGGACTACCCTCCGTTGAGGAGGTAGTGGTGTCGGCAATAACGGTTCAAGGCTTGACCAAAACGTATGGCGACCTTGTCGCAGTGGATGATGTCTGCTTCGAAGTAGAACGTGGCGAATGCTTGGCACTGCTTGGGCCGAATGGTGCAGGCAAGACAACAACGACCGAGGTGCTGGAAGGCTTTCGTCACGCAGATTCCGGCGAGGTACGGGTCCTCGGTGTGGACCCTTGGCACGGCGGCCTTGAGTGGAAGGCTCGACTTGGCATCGTTCTTCAGGCAGACCGCGACCTAGGCGACCTCACCGTGCGCGAGGCGGTCCGTCACTTCGCCGCCTATTTCCCGTCGCCACGTGACCCGCAGGAGGTCATCGAAGCGGTCGGGTTGGGCAGCAAGGCCAAGTCGCGCAGCGACCGGCTCTCCGGCGGCCAGCGTCGCAGGCTCGACGTGGCACTGGGCATCATCGGGAGTCCAGAGGTGCTCTTCTTGGACGAGCCGACGACCGGATTCGACCCTGCGGCACGACGAGAGTTTTGGGACCTCATCGAATCTCTCAAGGTCGGCGGCACGACCATCCTGCTCACCACGCACTACCTCGACGAGGCAGAGCGGCTCGCTGATCGGGTTGCGGTCATCGCGGGCGGCAGGATCATTGCGTGTGACAGTCCTTCGCAACTCGGGAATCGCGCTGCCGGAATCGCAATTGTGAGTTGGATCGAGAACGGTCGCGAACGTCAGGCGAGTACTGATTCGCCAACGGCATACGTCGCTGAACTGGCTCAGCGACTCGGCGGTGAGGTGCCGCAATTGGCGGTGCACCGTCCGACCCTTGAGGACACTTACCTCGCGCTCATCGAGGATCTGCCGGGAACTAGATCATGAACCGCACCCTGTACCTCGGTCGAAAGCGCGTGGGGATTGAACTACGGCAGTTCTACAGAGACCCCCAGTCTGCCATCTTTGGCTTCGCCTTCCCGATGATCCTGCTCATCATCTTCGGCTCCGTATTCGGTGATGAGAACGTGGGCTTCGGTGACGTGACGTTTTCCCAGTACTTCCTCGCAGGGATGATCGCGTCGGGAGTGCTGTATACCTCGTTCCAAAACCTCGCAATTGCCATTCCAATGGAACGGGAAGATGGCACGCTCAAGCGACTCCAGGGCCTGCCGATGCCAAAGGCGTCCTATTTCCTGGGCAAGGTCGGATTGGTCTTCGTTGCCTACATCGCACAGGTCACCGTCCTGTTGGCCGTGGGAGTGCTCTTCTTTGGGATCGACCTGCCATCGAGCGCAGGAAGGTGGCTGACATTCGCTTGGGTGAGTGTTCTTGGCCTGCTCTCCTGCACGGTTTTGGGCTTGGCATTCTCGGTGGTGCCCAAGCATGGCCGAGGAGCCTCGGCGATCGTGACACCAATCGTGCTCGTACTCCAGTTCACGTCAGGGGTCTTCTTCGTCTTCAATCAGCTTCCGACGTGGATGCAGACGTTCGCATCGATCTTTCCACTCAAGTGGCTCACTCAGGCCATGCGCTACGTGTTCCTTCCGGAGGGAGCATCCGTGATCGAGGTTTCCGGCTCGTGGCAAATTGGATGGTGCGCAGTGATCCTCGCAGGCTGGACGATCGGCGGCTTCATCCTCGCTCTTCTGGTGTTTCGTTGGACGCCGCGGGGATCCTCCTGATCTACGTCGACCTCTTTGCTCGGACGTTCATCATTGGGATCGTCGTCGCGGCACCGGTTGGTGCGATGGGAATGCTGTGCGTCCAGAGGGTCCTTGCTCATGGATGGCGGGCCGGGATAGCAACGGGAGTCGGTATCGCGGCGGCTGACGCGATGTACGCCGCAGTTGCGGCGTTTGGCGTGTCGGCTTTGGCCGAGGTGATGATCTCGCACCAGTCCCAGTTCATGATTGCCGGTGGGCTGGTGCTCCTGTGGCTCGGATTCCGGGCCATGCGAACCCCGCCCGCTCCCGCTGCGAGCGGTGCGCGTGACTCGACGAGACTTGTGTCCATGGTTGGCAGCGCGGCGGGCCTGACCCTCACTAATCCCATGACGATCCTTGCGTTTATAGCGATTTTTGCGAGCGCCGGACTTGTTGCCCAACCGGGGGTGGCTGGAGCGGTCGTTGTCACGGTCGGAGTGGCCGCCGGCTCGTTGGCATGGTGGATGTCGCTCTCAACAGGCGTATGGGCGATACGTCATTTGGTGAGCGAACGGGCAATGTGCATTGTCAATCGCATCTCGGGCGGGGCACTTGCAGCCTTTGGTCTAGCCGCAGTGGTAACCGGACTCTCTGGCGTAGGCTGATGCGGTTCGTCAAGGCGTCCTGCGTTCGACGTTGTCCCCTTGTGCTCGATCGAAAGTGAGCGTGATCCATGAACCTCGGAACTGTGGTTGATGGATCGAGGGTCGGTCGTCCATTCATGAAGCAGACGCTTTCCCTCAGCCGAACACAGTCCGTGCTCGTGTGTGTTGCCTTCACCGCAAACCTCGTATTCATCCCCTCCGTGTCTCACTTCGTCAAGAACGGCACGTGGGGTGGTGGCACCACAGCTTTGATCCTGCCAGATCCAGAGGTGTCCGTTTTCGGTGTGTCAGTGGCGTCATACACGCTGATGACGTGGCATGGCGCGGCCGCCTTTGCCCTCGCAGCGGGGTTCTTCACCCAGATTGTGCTCGCTCGTCTGGGGAACCGATCCGCAAGACTCGTTGCTGCTCATCGGGTTGTCGGTCCGGTGATCCTGTGCACACTCTTGCCAGCGTTCGTCATCTTTGCGCTAGCGCTCAGCCTGTTCGTGATTCACTCGCCATTCAATATGGTGATGTTCACGGTGCTCCCCGTGATGATTGTGTTTGGAGTCGTTCGGGGGCTTGTCGGGCTGCGACGAGGTGACCGGGATCTGCACGCGGATTCGATGTTCCTTGCCTTCATCCTGCTGGAGTCCGCGCCGATCTTTCGAATCGTGATGTTCGTGTTCGCGCAATTAGGGGGCCAAGTGCTCGCACCGAACGGAGAACCGGTGGACGGTGGCGCACTGTTTCGTACGGTGATCGTGCTCTCGCTGCTGACGCTGGGCTATTGGTCATGTGGTCGCCTACGCCGTAACCTCCTCCCGCTGGCGCTCATTGGGCTCGTGCTCATCGGCTCACTCCTGTTCCTGCCATGGTCTTTGGATAGCGTGCCGACCTGAGTCAGCGGTATAGATCGGGCTTTATCGGCAGGTCGATGTTGACCCGTTCACCGGTGCGGTAGGCGTCAATCGCCCGGTCGGAGACGACCGCCGCAGCAAGACCATCCCAAGCGCTCGCGCCGAGCAGGGGGCCACCGTCGTTCAGGGCGGTGACCCATGCTTGGAGTTGCAGTCGATACGCATCCTGAAAGCGTCCTAGCCATAGCTCTGGGATTTGGGACCCACGACTGAAATCGGTTGACCTCGTCACCCATGTCCCGTCACCCATAACGGCCTGACCGTGATCCCCGGTGATGCGACATTGCACCTCGTATCCGTATCGAGCATTGCAGAAGGCCTCAATCTCGACGAGCACGCCACTCTCGGACTGCAGGATCACGAGGATCGGATCCTGTTCACCCTTGGGTGTGAGTGAGCCGGGTTTCCCCGCGAGAACCATCACCGAGGTCAGTTCCTCGCCGAGAAGCCAGCGGTTGATGTCGAATTCATGGGTAACCATGTTCGTCAACGTCTGCTCGGTTCGCAGTCCGTAGGGCGCCGAGGTGTTCCGGTGAACGTTGTGAACGATGAGGGGCTCACCGATCCCCGCCGGCGTCATTTCCGCCTTGAGACTGACGTATCCGGGGTCGAAGCGCCGCATGAACCCAACCTGGATGAGTCGGCTGCCATGGAAAACCTCGGCATCGACTACGGCGCGTGCATTGGCGTCGCCAACCGCGAGTGGCTTCTCACAGAGCATCGGCTTTCCAGCCGCAATCGCGTGCATCGCATGCTCGGCATGCATGGAGTCGGGGGAGGCGATGAGCACGGCGTCGACGTCCTCAGCCTCGATGAGCGCGGCAACGGTGGTGACGTGTCGTGCGCTGAGTTCGTCGGCGAGGCCCATGGCGCGGGGTTGGTCGACGTCGTACAGGACGCTGACCGTGGAACCCGCGACGTTGCGAGCAAGATTGAGTGCATGGGCGGTACCGATGTTGCCGACCCCGATAATTCCAACACGTATGGTCATGCGCTGATTCTTCCCGTGCTTGCCGTGCGCCGTATATTCGGGCCATGTTGACAGGCGCGACGGCCCCCATCGATGGACCCGTGCCCCTTGATCCGTTGGAGGAGCGCAGGCTTGCGAGTGAGTTATTCACCCTCACTCGGGACTATCTAGGGCTGGCGTCACGCACTGCATCCGAGGATGACCTGATGATCCATGTGGCGCACGCGAGTCGTTGGCACTGGGGCAGGGCTGGCGGCCCGGAGCAGTGGGCCATCGGTGACTGGCTGTGTAGCCGTGTCTATGCGGTTCTCGATAGAGGCGAGCCGGCGCTGTATCACGCTCAGCGGTGCCTGGCCGTCTGTGAAGAGCACCGGATAGGCAACGTTGTTCCAGCGTCTGCGCATGAAGCGCTGTCTCGAGCGCACGCGGTGCTCGGAGACATGGAGCTTGCTCGAATCGAGAGAAATTTGTCGTATGTCGCAGCGATCGACCTCGACGATGATGACCGGGGAGTTATTGAGGCAGATCTTGCGACCCTGCCTATCGAGAGCGAGGCGGAGTCCACTGCGGTCCTGCCGTCATCCGCCATCGCGCAGAAGGCGGCGCAGGATCTTTCCCGAAGCTGACTTCGGGATGACGTCGATGAAGATGACCTCCCGGATCTGCTTGTAGTGCGCAACCTGACCGGCGACAAAGTCTTGGATCTCCTGACCGCTTGCATCGGCACCCGGGCGTAGCACCACGAAGGCGACGGGAATCTCGCCCGCATCGGCGTCCGGCCGCCCCACGCAGGCGGCATCGGCGATGGCAGGGTGGGTGAGGAGGAGCGCCTCGAGTTCGGCGGGTGGAACCTGGAAACCGTTGTACTTGATGAGTTCCTTGAGTCGATCGACGATGAATAGGTGACCGTCTGAGTCGATGTAGCCGATGTCGCCGGTTCGAAGCCATCCGTCGGCATCGATCGTGCTCTCGGTCGCCTCCGGATTGTTCAGGTAGCCGGTCATCACCTGTGGGCCGCGAACGAGCAGCTCACCGCGTTCGTCCACGTCGAGGTCGGCTCCGGTCTCCGGGTCGATGATGCGGCTTTGCGTGTTGGGGGCCGTGACACCGCATGACCCGGGCTTGAACATGCCGGGTGGCGTGAGGTGGGAGACCGGTGAGAGTTCGGTCATCCCGAAGCCTTGGACGATGTCGCAGCCGAGGCGGGCGCCAGCCTCGAGTGATAGCTCTGCCGAGAGTGGTGCAGCGCCGCAAAAAACCTGCTCAAGCTTTGATAGGTCGTAGTTATCGACGATGGGATGCTTTGCGAGGGCGACGACGATCGGCGGCGCGACGAACGATCGGGTTACCCCGTACTCCTGATGCAGGCGCAGGAACTCCTCAAGATCGAATCTGGGCATGGTGATGATGGTGGTACCGGCCCGAAGGCCGGTGTTCATGAGCACCTGCATCCCGTAGATGTGGAAGAAGGGGAGCACCGCGATGAAGGTCTCGTCCTCGCGGACATTCGCCGCCGTGAGCACCTGCGAGACGTTCGCGATGAGGTTGCGGTGGGTGAGCATGACGCCCTTGTTGAGACCGGTGGTGCCAGAGGAGTAGGGGAGCACCACGAGATCACCGGACGACACGGGCACGTGGGCCGTGATGGGTGCCCCGAACAGCGCCGTGATCGGCGTGGCACCCTGCGCCTCGCCAATCACATACGTGTCGCGAACCGAGGTCCCGGCGGCGGCTGCCGTGGCAAGGGGCAGGAGCGGCCCGACCGTCACGAAGATCGTGGCGCCGGAATCGTCGAGTTGCTTGCGGATTTCTTGCTCGGTGTAGGTCGGGTTGACCGTCGTGATGATGCCGCCGGCAGCTGCTACGCCATGGAAGATAATGGCGAACTCGGGGATGTTCGGTGACATGAGCGCAACGACGTCGCCCTTGTGAAAACCGCCGGCGATGAGTCCGCCGGCGAGGGATCGCACGGCTGCCGCGAGTCCGGCGTAGGTGAGCGTGCGACCCGAAGCGCCCTCCACGAGGGCTGGCTTATCGCCGAGTTCGTCGGCTCGGGCGAGCACATAGTCGGTGAGCGGGACGTCAGGGATTTCGACGTCGGCGAGTGGACTGGTGAACATGGCTGGCCCCTTCTGATGTCGATCACCGGGTCACGGAGAAGTGGCGCGCCCGTATGCTCCCGATGTTCGCAGATGTGGAGCCGACGACGAGGCACAATCCCAAGAATTCCGGGGGACCCGACGATAAGGCTGCCTGATTATTCGAGTGGCGGCTGTTGAGAGCTCTCGTGAGTCGAGCCTTCGTGCGGGTCGGCTGCCTGGTGGGTTGATGTCTCCGCGGGCCCGGTCATGACGAGGTTGCCCGATGGTAGCGTCACGAATCTGTGGTCAAAGGTGTCACTCGCGTGGGCTACCGGGATGGCTCCGCTGTCGATGAGTGATCGGTACGCGCTGTAGTCCTTGACGACCTGATCGGCGTACCCGAGCGAGAAATCCCGGACTGCTCGATCGAATTTGTTGCTCGTGCCGAGGTATGCCGAGATCATGACCGAGTCGCCTGCTCTCGCATGGGCGCGAGCAAGCGTGCGTCCGCATATCCCGGCGTAGGCAATGAGTGACTCGCTGGTGAAGCGCGACGGGTCAGGCGCGAACTTCATGTCGCGCAACTGGCGTACGTAATATTGACGCCCCCCTGGTCCGGTAATCCATCCGAGGAAGGCGTCGGATGCTGCCTGCATGAGCTGCTGCCCGACAACGACCCGCTCGCCGCTGGTGGAATACACCGATGGTGCGGTGACTGGCTCCAGGACGCTCTTCACAGCCTGCTTCACCTGCAGCACGAGCAGGTCGTTTTCATCTCGGCCCTCGAGCAGGATGACGAATGCGAGAAGACCCACACTGCCCACACCAACGACCTTGTGCCCGAAGTCGCGAACCTGGTACCTGCGAAGCAAGGACTGCCGGTCTCGCTGCAAGGTGGTGCGGTATTGAACGAAGAGGTCGTTGATCTGTGACGTCAGTCCACCGTCAAGGGGGATCCGCATGAGGAGAGGCGGCAGGTCCCGAAAGCGGCGCTGGCCGTCGACGACCTCGGTGAGTTTGGCGACAGCCGACCATGCGTCGCGACTTCTGGCCTTGCCTGCACTGCGAGCAATGATCCGCTGGGCACGTGGGTCTCCCTGGGTTGAGGCCCAGCCGGCGAGTACGTCGACGCTGACCCGGTCGTACCAGACGGCGAGATCCGGCATACTCGCGTACACCTGCATCTGCCCGCGATAGGCGCTGCCAGCGGCCGCGGCTGCCTCCGTTATCGTGTCTTGCTGGAGACCGAGGTCGCGGCCGGCGAGAACGAATGAGGCGGCGAGACGCAGAACATCCCACTCGAAGGGCCCAGGGTTCGTCTCGTCGAAGTCGTTAATGTCGAAGATGACGCTGCGGTCGGGGGCAGCGAACATGCCGAAGTTCGAAAGGTGGGCATCACCGCATAGCTGTGTCACGAGTCCCGAGTTCGGCATCGATGCGAGATCCGCGGTCATAATGCCGGCTCCACCGCGGTAGAACGTGAATGGAGAGACCGACATCCTTGCGTGCCGCAGGGGCAGGAGCTGCGGGTTTCGAATGACCTCCTGCTCGGCGAGGAGCGCAACGGGATCGGCACGCTCAGCGCTAGGAGTGAATTGGCTGATGCTCGTGCGAGGCCGACGATCGCGGCCGGCGCGACCGGCTGCTTCGCGCTGGCCCACGGTGGTGGTGCGAACATTCATTGGCAGTGTCATGGCCTGGTTGGCTATGGGTGTGGTACGTGTTGCGGGTGTTGAATCGGTCATGCGCCAAGGCTATGGCCAAAACAAGTGCCGCCAGCACAATTGCTTCGCGAACCGGCCGGCGAAGCGCGGGTGCCATGGGGAGAATATCGGGGGACAATGTCCGACATGACGCCCCGTGTATATGCTGTCGAGGGAATGACCTGCGATCACTGCGTCGCGGCGGTGACGACCGAGGTGGCCAAGGTGCCAGGAGTTATCGACGTCATCGTGAACCTGGAGGAAGGGACGCTCACCGTTACCGGCGATGCCTCCGAGCTGGCCCTGGCAGAGGCCGTGGACGAGGCCGGCTACGCGCTCGTCATGCACAAGCCCCTTGGGTGAAGAGCCGTCTGTCGGCCAATATTGGTGAGGAGCGGGCAATCACTTCGGATGGCTGGCGTGACATCGTCCGCGAGCACACAGGGGAGGGGTGCATGGGACACCTCGATATTGCTGTCGGCGGCATGACGTGCGCCTCCTGCGCGATGAGGATTGAACGCAAACTGAATCGCCTGCCCGGGGTCGTCGCTTCCGTCAACTACGCAACCGGCATGGCGAGCGTCGAGTTCGAGCCGGACACCGTCAGCGCTGAGCGACTCATTGAGCAGGTCGAGGCGACCGGATACTCTGCCCGGCTTCCGGAGCTCGCCGGGCAAGGAGCGATCTCGCAGGAACCGTCTGCGAGTGATACCGGCGGCGAATCCGGGATTCCCGGGCTAAGCGAGTTGAGGTCTCGGCTCCTCATCAGCGCCGTGCTCACGGTGCCTGTCGTAGTGCTCGCGATGGTGCCTGTCCTTCAGTTCGATTTCTGGCAGTGGCTCTCACTCACCCTCGCCGCCCCCGTCGTTGTCTGGGGGGCCTGGCCGATCCACCGGGCAACCGTGATGAATGCGCGGCACGGGGCGGTCACGATGGACACGCTCATCTCCGTCGGGGTGCTCTCGGCATTCGCGTGGTCGTTGTGGGCGCTCTTCCTTGGGGGAGCGGGTGTCCCTGGTATGCACATGCCGTTTGAATGGACGTCGTCTCCGACCTCGGAGCCCATGATCTATCTTGAGGTCGCCTCTGGTGTCACGACCCTCATTCTCCTCGGGCGCTATCTCGAGGCTCGTGCGAAATCTCGATCCGGAGCTGCACTCGAGGCACTACTCAGGCTCGGCGCGAAGGAGGTGGTCGTCCTCCGATCGGGAAGCGAGGTTCGCCTTCCGATCGGGAACCTCGTCGTGGGCGACCTGTTCATCGTTCGGCCGGGGGAGAAGATCGCCACCGATGGTGTCGTCGAGGAGGGGGCCTCCGCAGTCGACACATCCCTCCTCACGGGGGAGTCGGTCCCGGTGGATGTCGGACCTGGCGACGATGTCTTCGGTGCCACGGTGAATTCGGGCGGACGACTCCTTATTCGGGCAACTCGCGTGGGCTCGGATACCGCGCTTGCGCAAATCGCCCGACTCGTGACGGCAGCGCAGTCAGGCAAGGCCCCAGTCCAGCGGCTGGCGGATCGCATTGCCACGGTATTCGTGCCAGTCGTTCTGCTCATTGCCCTCGCCACCCTCGCCGGATGGCTGGTGAGCGGGGCGGAGGCGTCTTGGGCCTTCACCGCTGCCGTCGCGGTCCTCATCATCGCTTGCCCTTGCGCCCTAGGCCTCGCGACCCCGACCGCCCTTCTCGTCGGCACCGGGCGTGGCGCGCAACTCGGCATCCTCATCAAGGGCCCCCAGATTCTTGAGTCAACCCGCCGCGTCGACACGATCATCATGGACAAGACCGGAACAGTGACGATGGGTCGAATGGTCCTTATCGAAGTTTTCACTGAGGTTGACGCCCAGAGGCAGGTGGCTCTGCGCCTCGCCGGCGCAGTTGAGGCGGCATCTGAGCATCCAGTAGCTCAGGCGATCGCCGCCGCAGCGAGCGAGGCTGGCCGGCTTCCAGATGTCGCGGGATTCGTCAGCACGCCAGGGCTCGGAACGACCGGCATGGTCGACGATCTGCGGGTGTGCATTGGGCAGGCCTCGTACGTCGAGCAGGAAGGCTGCGCAATCCCTGCCACAATGCGGGCGGCCCAGGAGGCCGCCCAGGAGCGTGGGCAGACCGCCGTCATGGTGGGCTGGAGCGGTCGGGTTCACGCGGTCATGGCCGTCGCCGATGACATGAAGCCGGGGAGCCGGGAGGGGGTTGATGCCCTGCGCCAACTCGCACTCACCCCCTACCTCCTCACCGGTGACAACGAGCGGACTGCCCATGCGGTCGCGTCGGAGTTGGGAATCGACGCCGCGTACGTCATAGCCGGAGTGCTCCCGGCTGCGAAGGTTGATGTCGTGCGCAGGCTTCAGTCGCAGGGTCGCGTTGTCGCGATGGTCGGCGATGGAGTGAACGATGCGGCTGCGCTGGCGCAGGCCGACCTCGGGATGGCTATGGGCACCGGGGCCGACGTCGCAATCGAGGCGAGCGACATCACACTCGTCGGGGGTGACCTGCGATCAGCGGCTGATGCGATCAGGCTTTCGCGACGCACGCTGGGGGTGATCAAGGGCAATCTCTTTTGGGCCTTCGCGTATAACGTCGCAGCAATCCCGCTGGCAGCGGCCGGTCTGCTCAACCCGCTCATCGCGGGCGCAGCGATGGCATTCAGTTCGGTCTTCGTGGTGACGAACAGCCTGCGCCTGCGGCGGTTCCGATCGTCCGGTGGTGCGGCCCGCGGAGCCGCACCCGTCATCCCGTTTCGTAGTGAAGTCTCGGCAGGGCCCTCACCAACGATTGAGTCTTGGCGAGGGTCCAACCTGGTGGATTGACGGTGAGGGCGATCGCCGGACCAGCGTCGGCGGCGTAGTTGTGGCCAACTTCCGGGGGTGCGCCGCCGCTGATGAGATCCATGCCCACCTGAAGGTAGGTGATGACAGGGAACCATCTCATTCGTGGATCGACACCCGGTCCGAGCGGCTGATTGAGCCAGTCCAGCTTTTGCAAGAGCAGGTCTGGGCTCCAGTACACGACCGGGTCATTCGGGTGGGCTGAGAAGGTGATGACCGGCCCGTTGCTCGGGACGGCGCGCTCAAGCTCACCTGCGCTGATGTAGGTGCGTGCAATGAGGCCGTCGCCGATCACAGGTTGCCACATCGGGCCCGCCGAGCGATCAGCCTGCCACTGCTTCCAGAGCCGTGATTGAGAGGGAGGACCAACCCAGATGATGCGCTTGATCTCAGCGGTGACGTCCTGGGGTGTTGAGCCTTCGGGCCAGGCTGCTTGGCTCCCGAACGCGCCAAGCGATTCCCCGAACAAAATGAGCTCGGGGCGCAGATTTTCGGGTTTGGTGCGCCAAGCTGCCAAGATCGCGTTCACGGTGCTGTCATTTTGGACCTGCGTGGTCTTTGGGTCGATGACGAAGCCGATCCAACTCGGTACGGCCGAATACTGGACAACCACACTCGTGAGATCCCCGCCGGTCACGATTTCCATCGAGTTGATGGCGTCGGGGTCGATCCATCCCGTTCCGGTAGCTGCCATGATCGCGAGGTACTCACGATCCCAAGCACCCACCCGATCGAGTTCCTCGACAGCAAGTGCGCTGCGCTCTGCGGGTGTCTGGGCTTGGTCCATCCCAACATAGACACGGACGGGAACCTCTGCCTGTTCCTTTGTTACCGCTTCAATGGCGGACGGGCTCATGGAGTTGGAGACGAAAAAGCGTCCCTCCCTGCCAAGAGTTGACCATGGGGTGAGACTGTCGGGACTCCCACTATTGGCACCTATATTGGCGGGCGATTGTCCTGAGGCATCTGCGTTCTGTGCGTCGTAGGACGAGATGAGAAGCCCCAGGCCCACCTGGATGGTGGCAAACCCGGCGACGATGAGAATGCCAGCGATGGCAACGCGCACGGTGAGTAACGAGCGATGGACATGGCTCGGCTGGCGACTCGAGACCCACCGGTGCAGTGGGCCGCGACGTGTGAGGAGAGCGGCGATGGTGTTCGTGGCGAGCCGGGTCGCGCGCCCGAAGATGAGAAGCAGGGCTGCGAGTACCGCGGTAACGGCGACGACCGTCACGGTTCCGGGCAGAGCCGATGGCATGTCCAGCGCGCTTTGCTGCTCGGCCTGCCAGCCGACGGAGATCGGGGTGAAAATGAGCGCGGGCAGCCAGATGATTGCGGCGATCAGGACCTGGATCGAGGTTCGGGGATGGTGCCGGCTCACCCATGGAATCTTGTTCGCTGCCCAACTCACGGTGGCTCCTGCTGCGTATCCAGTGAGCGTGCCGAGCGCCGTGAGAAGGAGCAGGAAGGTCAGGGAGTGGGGGAGCAGCGATGGTGTGAGTGCGGCGGCGTAGCCCCCTGCGGCGCCAACGAGCCCGACAACGCTGGGCCTGCGTCGTACGAGTCGGCGCTTGGGGGAGGCAATGGTTGCGTTGGGCGACGTCACATCACGAATCATGGCACCCTCCATGGTGGAACCGGGGCGTCTTATGGTGGAACCGGGGCGTCTTATGGTGGAACCGGGGCGTCTTATGGTGGAACCGG
>JBBATH010000003.1:103999-118409 GCA_040398845.1 Candidatus Nanopelagicales bacterium
GGCGTAGAGGCCCGTGCAATTGTTCGACGATGTCAACAATCTCGGGGAGGAATGACTTGAGGTGAACTTGTGACCGCTTGCCCAGTTCCTCAGGTACCGGGCGTAGTGCGAGACTGCTCGGGGTTGGCCGGTGTGCGTAGTTGCGGGCCGCTGCGTTGGGGTTGACGCGTTCGACGACGCCGACCGAGGTGAGGAGTCGTACCAGGCCAGCGCAGCCTCCATGCTGGTGAAGCGGAGATTCGCAGCCCAGCGGCCACCGAAGTCGCGTTCCATGATCGGGGGCACGAACTGGGCGTACGCCGGTGCGGTCTTGTCGGTCATCTCAGCGACTCCTCACTGGAACGTCGGGTTGAGTTGACTTGCCTCTCGTAATCTCACGACATCACTTGCAATATGCAAGTCAAAGAACAATGCGAAGGCAGCGGGAGACGTTCGGCGTCATCCGAAGGCGCGACGTCTTCGGACTCGTCAGGCCGATCGGCGAGTAGGCCGGAATGCCGTGGTGGCGAACGATCCCCTTCGACCAGACTCACGGCCACCGATGCGCCAGTTCCGAGTTTTTGGACGATTCGAAGACAGCGAGGGCTAGTGTGCGAACATGTGCTGCCTTGTCTTCATCCTCGCGCTACTCGGTCCGCGGCTCGCGTTCTTGTACGCATGGATCGCCACTCCGCGGGTTACTGACGCCTTCGCGGGAGGATTCTGGCTCCCGCTCCTTGGCTTCTTGCTCCTGCCGTGGACAGCTTTGGCCTACGTCCTCGCATGGTCAACTGCTGGCGGCGTCACTGGTCTCGGGTGGGCGGTCGTGGCCTTGGGCCTGCTTCTTGACCTGAGCAGCTACGCCGGTCGCGGCGCTCAGAGCCGGTACAACTCAGCCAACTAGTCGGCGGGCATCACTCGGCCGGTTTTGGGCTGCCACTCGCGAGCGCGACGCAAACCGTCGAGGCGGCGAAGGCATCAGACATTGATCCCTGGGCTCCAGCGGTTGTGCTGGTTATCGTCGACGCGAGCGCCCCGGTTGCCTCGGAAGCAGCCCGAACGGCAGCGATGGCTGCGGCAGCGTTGAGTCCGAAGGTGACGATGTCACTCGCAGACGTAACGGCCTCGATCGACGCCTGAGCCCCGCCAATGGACTGCACCAGCACCGCGTAGTCGGACTCGAAGGTCGTGGCGAGAGCCACTGCCTCGGACACATCGACCGGAACCTTGCCTATTTGCGTGCCGAGGTCCTCGACGGCCTGACCTACTGCCTCGCTCCGCGCATTGAGACTTGCCCGGATCTGATCACCGGCCGTAGCACCTGAGATTGGATTGAAGGCGAGGTCCTCGCCGATCGCTTGGACATTGTCGCGGATCCCAAACGCTGCACCGCAGATGCCGTCGGCCCACGCGACGGTCGGATCGACCGGTGGGGGCGTGGGGGAGGGCGCGACGGATTCGATTGCACTGCCCCCCAACTCCGGAGCATCAGATGAGCAGGCGGATAGGGCGATGGTCATCGTGACCAGTGCGATTGCCGGTATTGCGATTGCCGGTATTGCGATTGCTGATGGAAGAGGTCGATTCCAAGGGGTCATACCTGCCACGTTAGCCGAACTGACGCAGCACGCGCACCTAAGAGGTGACGAGCGTCACGAGCGCGAGGCGCTTCGTCGCCCGCGTACAGGCGACATAGATGTCGGATCCCCGGGCCGCCTGCTCGCTGATGGCGACCGGGTCGACCACGATGACGGTGTCGAACTCAAGTCCCTTTGTCTCACGTGCGGTGAGCACGGCGATCGGAGAGTCAAGCGCATTGTCCCCAGTACCGAACTCGTGGCTCACACCCCTCAGCTGTCGTGCTAGCCGCGGGTAGGAGAGGTCGGGGAGGACCACGCATGCCCGGCCCTCTGCATCGCCGACGAAGGTTCGAATGCTCGATGCGAGATCAGGTTCCGAGCACGAAATGAGGTCGGCCGGTTCACCCTCGCGGATGGGCTGGAGCAGCGGCGCCTGACCGCCGGCTCGAGTAAGCCACTCGACGGCCGTCGCCGCTGTCTGCTTGGTAATTCGGTAGGTAACGGTGAGCGTATGAAGGTCGACGGTTCCGCCGATATCGCGAAGTGCGTGGTCCCAGTCCCGTGCTCCTGCCGGATGCGTCGTCTGCTGAAGGTCGCCCACGATCGTCATTGATCGACGGCTCGAACGCCTCGCGACGCAATGCCACGCCATGGTCGAGAGCTCCTGAGCCTCATCGACCACGACATGGCCGTATATCCATTCGCGATCCTCTAGGGCCCGCTCAGCGACCGTCGTGGTGAGAACGTTCGTGCCGGGGTCACTCACCGATAGTTCCGACATTCCGCTGTCGGAGTCAGTCGACCACCGGGGTCGAGGAGGCACATAGTCCCCAAGCACGTGCGCAGCCTCGTCCAGGAGTGGGACGTCATCGACGCTCCAGTCCGACTCCCTTACCGCAGTGAGGGCCCGCTGCTCGGCGGCTGTAAGGATGCCGTGCGCTGCCTTCTTCAGGGTCGCGGGATCGGTGAGGAGGAGGTGGACGAGGCGCTCTGGACTGATCGGCAGCCACATGTGGTTCAGGGTTCGCCGGACCGCCGGATCGTCGATGATGTCGGCGAGCGCGTCACGCCGGTTGTCCTCGTCACTCGGGTCCTCGGATCTCCTGCGGCAGCGATCCCGAGCAAGGATATCCAACGCCCGCGTGAGGAACTGATCGCGACCGGCATGGAATGACGTCTGCTTTGGAACGCTCTTGCGCGCATCAGCCAACTGTCGGGATGTCATGGAAATCGTCGATCCGTCATCGAGTGTGATCGATACATCGTGATCTGGGACTCGCCGCCGGTGTTCCACAGCGGCAGCGATGACCGCGGTCATCCGAAGATCGCCCTTGATGGCGGCCGTGGCTATCGGATCACTGCGAGTCGCCGTAATGCCAGGGTAAAGCTGCCCGGGAGTGAGGAGCACGACATCGGTCTCGCCCAAACTTGGGAGGACCTGTTCGATGTAGTGAAGAAAGGCTGTCGAGGGTCCGATGACGAGTACCCCGTCCTTCGCGAGCTTGTCCCGAAAGGTGTACAGCAGCCAGGCGGCCCTATGGAGCGCGACAACTGTCTTGCCAGTGCCCGGCCCGCCCTCCACGACGGTGATCTGGGCGAGGGGGCTTCGCACGATCGCATCCTGATCGGCGGCGATCGTCGCGATGATGTCGCCCATCCGACCTTCGCGGGGAGCCTCGACCGCCGCTGCGGCTGCGTCAGTGTCTGAGGAGGTGAAGGTGGGATCGGCGAGTAGCTCGTCCTCGACGTGCGTGACGGTCCGATCCTTCGTGATGATTCGCCGGCGCCGGGTGACGCCCATCGGGTTGACGGTGGTGGCCTGGTAAAAGCCCGCAGCGTTAGGAGCACGCCAGTCCAAGAGCACGGGGTCGCCATCTGCGTCACGCAGTCCGATACGGCCAATGTGGTAAGAGTCGTGAGCCGAAGTGTCGATGCGCCCGAAGCAAAGGCGGGCCCCTGACTGCCGGGCTGCTTTGAGTTGGTGCATGAGGTTCTCGAACTGGGCCTGACGTTCGAGTTCGTCCTGCACGGTGCCGACGGAGGGGGCGGCACGAAGCCGGGCGACGCGCCCATCGAGGTAGGCGACATGGTGCTCAAGGATGTCGTAGGCATCGTCCATGAAGACTTGCTCGTCTTCGATGGAGCCCATGGGCATGTCCTTCGTTGGCCGCGGCGGTGGTATTCGCGGAACAGAAGTCTGTCAGACACCCAAAAACGGCGCGGCACCACCCGTAAGTCGCGGTACCCATCACTCCTGCGGCAGCATGTTGCGGCAGCCTTGTGATCCACGTCAGGAATTGAGTTTGGGTTTCATCCGCTCACAGACCGCCGCCCGCGCCAAGCCATGACCGACATCGTGCTTGCCGCGGACAGGATGGAGATGAATGACGCAGCCGACCCGATGGACAGGATTGACGCAACGGATCCGATGCTCCCTACCGAGAACGCAGACCCAACGCTTCCGATTGAGAGAAACGAGTTCTTCGATGCGATGGACAGCATGCTTCCTGACGAGGCAATGCTCAAGTGATTGGGGCGCGCTGACATAGGGTTAGCCTGCCATGCAGGGGTTGAAGCGCGCATGAACGGCTGATGTTTTCCGGTGAGTGAGGTGAAGAGGGGAGTGCGGGTGCGACGGCACACTGCTCGCAAGCCCGAGCTCGTCTTTCTGGAGATCCTCGTCTGCGCCAGCATCGTCTCGACCTCCATCGCAGGCGGATCGCCGGCCGCAGCAGTCACCCGCAAGACGGAGGTGACCTCGCCCCTTGGTTCGATCCAAATGACCCTGGAGTCGCCGCAGCAGTTTATTGAGGCCAAGTGTCTCTTCATTCCGCTGGACATCGCGTGGAGCCGGCGCTCCGACGTGACCATCATCGGCGAGCTGACGGTCCGCAAAACCGGATCGTCGGTCTCGAACCCCGACTCATTCATCCTCGCTCGGAGTGAGCCAACGACCGGAAAGTACACCGACTACGTCTACGTGTGCCCGGCAGATGGACCTGGGGCATTTGTCCTGACGGGCACCATTACCTTCATCGCATCCGACTCGTCCGATGTCGTGGAGGTTCCCGCGATCACCTTCATGGTGACCCCAGCCAAGACATCGATCACCCAATTGACATTGAGTCGGAGCGGGTCCGTGATCGTTGTCAGCGGCCGCGCAGTCGTCGAGGGCGAGGACAAGGACCTCGCGGCCGGGGGAATTCTCGTCATCGCAGTGCGGGAGGCGGGAGCCCTTGCTTGGGTGAATGTGGCCGTGCCACCGGTCGGGCGGACAGGGGGGTTCAGCGCCAAGATAGAGCCGCCACTGACTGCCGGCACCTGGGTTCGTGCGCAGGTCCTCAAGTGCAAGTGGTGTACCGGCGCGAGAGCCTACGGCCGAGTTCGTTGAACATTCGTGAACAGGTGGCGTCGCAACGTCGCTAGAATCACCGCATTCCCATCCCCTATGAATCAATTGAGCAGGAGTGATTGTGGAACCTCTCTACCTCGTAGCCGTGATCAAGCCGAAGATTGAGCGTGCAAGCGAGGTCCTTGACATCCTGCGTGTGATGATGTCGAGTACGCGGGCAGAGCAAGGGTGCGATTTCTACGACCTGGTCGCGGGCGATGACGAGCCCGATACCTGGCTCATGCTCGAGAAGTGGTCGACGCGGGCCGACTGGGAGGCACACATGCGCACGCCGCATGTTGTCGAAGGAAATGAGGCGGTCGCAGATCTGCTGCGGGAGCCGACCGAGCTTCGTCTCTATTCGGCGAGATAGGGCACCACATGGCGGCAACAACCGGCGGATACACCTCGGCCGCCCTGCGGGATGAGGCTGATTCCCTCGAACTCGCCGGGTTCTCGCTCGCTGACGCGCTTCGCCTCGGTCAGATCGCGACCGATCTCGCGGTTATTCGGCGACTCCCTGTGCTCATCGAGATCGTGCTCGGCCAGCGAGTGGCCTACCGAGCGGCCTTGCCCGGGACGACGGCGGACAATGATGAATGGCTGCGCCGAAAGTTCCGCGTAGTCGCCCGATTCGAGGAGTCGACCCTTGCGGTCCGCGTCGCGCACGAGGAGAAGGACCGCTCATTTAACGAGTCGACGGGATTGCCGGAGACGGATTTCGCAGCTCACGGGGGTGGCTGGCCAATCAGGGTGGCGGGCGTAGGGGTGGTCGGAATGTTTGGCGTGTCGGGCCTTCCGCAGGTCGCAGACCATGAACTCATCGTTGAGTCGCTCGGCATCCACCTGCGTGAGTGTGGCCGAGGCTAGGTCCGTTTATGGCGCGCGACGGTGCAGTCGACGAGGGGGTCGTCCTCGGGCTTGATGGAATCGCCCGGTGCCCGTGGTGCAGCGGTTCCGCTGATTACGTCACGTATCACGACGAGGAGTGGGGTCGGCCGGTTCGGGGGGATACAGCGATCTTCGAGCGGATATGCCTTGAGGCTTTCCAATCGGGGCTTTCCTGGCTGACCGTCCTACGGAAGCGACCGATGTTCCGCTTGGCGTTCGCAGACTTCGATCCGCGGGCGGTAGCTGAGTTCGATGCCTTCGACGTAGAACGGCTCATGGAAAATGCGGGAATCGTGAGGAATCGCAAGAAGATCGAGGCAACGATCGATAATGCACGGGCCGTTGTCAAACTGTTGGACGATGCAGGTGATGGTGCGCTTGATGCCCTTTTCTGGTCCTACAAGGAGGGCTCGCGCGAGCAACGTCCGGAATGGATGAGGGATATTGCCGCCTCGACCGATGGTTCCCGCGCGATGAGCGCCCAACTGAAGGGGATTGGCCTTCGCTGGGTTGGGCCGACAACCATGTACGCGGCGATGCAGGCTTGTGGGGTCGTGAATGACCACTTGATCGGATGCGCTGCAGGCGGCGACTAAGCACCGAGCCCAGTGATCGATCAGTCGATGCGGATTGATCCCTGCGATGTTTGGAACCACACGGCGACGATCCCCGGATCCTCCGACTCGACCCAGTCGACCTCGATGTCATCGAGTGGATGGTCCTTCGGCTCGCCGAGCCAGGCGCTGATGGTGTCCGGGTCTCCGGCGATTTCAATTCGACCGACCGACACTGGTCCGGCCCCTGCTGATGGGTGCTCCGTGGTGTCGCCACCCCACTCTACGAAGAAGGGAAGTTGCGGGTCGACCATGACATCGAGAACGCCGATCTGCTTCCAATTCAGGTCGTGGCCGTCGGGGCGTATCCGGTGGCCAGTTCGAGCTTCACGGCCCAGTCGCGACTCCAACGGGGAGATGTCATCAACGGCGACCACCCACGAGAGCCAGCCGCCGCCGTCTGATGCTCGGCGGGAAACGGCCTGACCGAAGGGGGCCTTCTCCGCTGCCGGGTGGTCGAGCGCAGACACGACCTCGACGTAGCACCCCCCAGCGAGCGGCAGGATGAAGTTTCGCGTCCCAAACTGCGGGTGGCGACCGCCATCTCGGAAGGTTGCTCCGAGGTCGGATCCGATTCGCTGCACGACGTCGGCGAGCTCTCCGGAGTTACAGGCGTAGGACAGGTGATCAAGCCGCATGGCCCAAATACTGTCAAGCCCCCGAACCTGCCCCGAACTGACCCCCGGGATTGAGTGTCTATGGCAGGCTTCAATCATGTCGAACACGGTGGATCACGGGCACGGCGACGGCTCGCCGATGCTGGACAAGAAGAAGTCCCTCATTCTCGGCGGCATCGGACTCGCCTTCATGGTGCTCATCTTTTGGAAGGTAATCCCGCAGATCGGTGACTACGGGGAGGCATGGTCGGCCCTTCAGTCGATGGGGACGCTCGCAATGGCGCTCATTGTGGTCATGGTGGTGGTGTACCTGCTTGCTTACGGTCTTCCGTTTCTGGCGGTGACCCCTGGCCTGCGCTACTGGAGGTCGCAGCAGGTGAACCAGGCCGCGTTCACGATCAGTAACGGAGTGCCAGCGGGTGGCGCTGTTGGGCTCGCAGTTCAGTTCGGAATGCTCACGTCATTCAACATCGCGCCGACCGCAGCGACGGCGGCGATCACCGCCGTCGGGGTCTGGAGCACCTTTGTCAGCCTCGGGTTTCCGATTCTCGGCGTGGTGGCACTGGCAGCCGAAGGCGGTTCAAACCAGTACACGTGGGTCGGGATCCTCGGCTTGCTTATCCTCGTGGCGGTCGTTGTCATCTTCGTGCTCGTCATGCGGTCTGAATCCTTGGCGCAGTCGATCGGACGCCTCGCCAATAAGGCCATAGGCCCGTTCCGAAATCGGGTCCACTCTTTGCACGACCTCGACGCAGTAGCGCCCATTACCAAGTTCCGGGGCGATATGTACGAGGTGCTCAAGCGCCGCTGGGCTGCGATTACGGCAGCACAGGTCGCCGTGTCCGCCGCTCAGTTCCTCATCCTCTACGTCGCGCTTCGAGGCGTGCAGGGCTGGGACTCGCCGGGCACGTCGATGCTCGCGGCCTTCGCTGCCTTTGCCATCAGTCAGGTGATGCTCATGGTCCCAATCACCCCGGGCGGCCTCGGTACCGTCGATGCGCTCATGATCTCAATTCTCATTTCGCTCGGTGCGGAAAAGGGTGACGCGACAGCCGCGGATCTCGTCTGGCGGGCGTCGTCTTACGTCCCGCAGATCCTGCTCGGCATCATCGCTCTCCTCGCCTGGACGAGGCGGGCAGGGAGGGCGTTTGCGACGTCAGGTTCGTCCAAGCCCGCCTGATCTGGAGAGGGGATCACGTGGATGAGGTTTCGGCGTGTCGTTCGGGGCCCGGGGCTGTCGTTCCCTAGAGTTTGATCGCTTGGTCGTTGCGGGAGGGGAAGCCTTCGGCGCCCGGGCTCTTTCATGTCCGGATACTGCTCAATGAATAACTCGTCCACAGTTGCGACTCGTTCTGGCGGACGTCCACAGGGTCCTTTACCGCGCTACGCCAACATCTGTTGGGGCGGGAAGGGTGCCGTCCATGACGACACAACCAACCCTTGAGATGCATGGACCTGATCACCTCGTGGCATCGCTGCCATACCTGCTTGGCTTTGAGCCGGGTGAAAGTCTGGTCGTTGTGTGGACGAAGGGCGGGCGACTCCTCCTCACCCAGCGAGTCGACCTCCCGGCAGAGGACCGACAGGTCGACCTGACGGAATTCGCGAACGTTCTCGTGCGACCGCTCAAGGACCATGATCCGGACGAAGCGGTGCTCGTCGTCATCGAAGAGGTCAACGCCCTAGCCACGGCCGGCGCAAGAGTTGTGTGGGATTCCCCTGATGAGCACAGAGTGGCTGGCGAAGCTGGAGCCTTTGCGGCGGGGTCGCTCCCGAGAAACGAACTCATCGATGCGGTCACGACGGCCGTGACGGAGTTGGATGTGTTCGTGCGCGACGCCATCTACATCAGCAGGGGCCGCTTTCGCAGTTACCTTTGCGTGGATGACTGCTGCCCGGTTAACGGACGAGTAGTCGATCCGGTCATCGCGAACAGTGTGGCTGCGTCATTCGCTGTGAATGGTGTTTCTGCGCTCCCATCGAGAGCAGATCTCGTTGCCGTCCTTGAGCCCGATCCGATTGGCGTGGCACGGATCGAGCCCCTCATCATTGATCGAGAGCAGGAAATTGATGACTCGCTCGGTACCGGCGGAAGCGCCGCCGTCGAGGCATGGCGCGATGACCAGATTGATCACCTAGCGGCGTTGATCTGCGGCAGTGAAGACCTATCGGATGCTCACACGGTTGACGTGCTCGTCGGTCTCTGCGACGTGCGGGTACGGGACACGCTCCTGTGGCACCTCAACAGCGCGCACGACCGTTACGGCTGCCTAGACAGGCTCCTGATCGCATTGCGACTGGCACCCGATGGCTACGTGGCCCCCATTGCGACGTGTGCTGCGCTTGTCGCCTGGCTGCTCGGAGACGGTGCTCGAGCATCGATCGCCATAGACCGCGCCCTCAGCGATGACCCTGAGTACTCCCTCGCAGTCCTCGTCGGAATGTCGATATCGGTGGGGCTACCGCCCGCGGCGTGGAAAGAGGTGATGGCCCAGCTCACTGTCGAGGCATGCCGAGCCAGACCCCTTGTCAAGCAGCAGGGGCCACCTGCTGCGTAGGCCTGGACCCCCTGTTGCAGGTTCGCCCGCATGCACTACTCTTTCTGTTAGGTCAAGAGTGTCAGTGACAAGCCCCGGCTCGCTGGCCGGCAACCCTCCACCGCGGTGGGGTGCTCCGGGTGAAGACCAGGCCTCCTCGGAGGCAAGCGCGGGTCCTGCGCACGTAGGACCCCGGTGAAGTCGTACCCGTTCGACGCCGCCTCGGCGTCCTTGTAGCAAGAAGGGTTTTCCCTATGTCACAAGACTGGTCATTTGAAACGCGTCAGATCCATGCCGGCCAATCCCCAGACTCGGCAACAAACGCTCGGGCCCTGCCCATTTATCAGACAACCTCGTACACCTTCAATGACACGAACCATGCGGCGAATCTCTTCGCCTTGAAGGAACTTGGCAATATCTATACGCGGATCATGAATCCGACCCAAGCCGCGGTGGAGGACCGGGTGGCGTCCCTTGAGGGCGGCGTGGGCGCCCTCCTAGTCGCGAGTGGCCAGGCGGCCGAGACCTTGGCGATCCTCAACATCGCAGAGGCGGGGGATCATGTTGTCTCGAGCCCGTCGCTCTACGGAGGCACCTACAACCTCTTCCATTACACCCTGCCGAAGTTCGGAATCGAGGTCTCTTTCGTCGAAAATCCGGGTGATCCCGAGTCTTGGCGTGCCGCAGCACGACCGAACACCAAAGCTTTCTACGGCGAGTCGATCTCCAATCCACAAAATGACGTCCTGGACATCGCGGCCGTTGCACAGGTGGCACACTCTCTCGGGGTTCCGCTCATCATCGACAATACGGTGGCGACGCCATTCCTCATTCGGCCCCTCGAGTGGGGTGCTGACATCGTCGTTCACTCGGCGACCAAGTACATGGGTGGCCACGGAACAGCCGTTGCTGGCGTCATCGTCGACGGTGGTTCGTTCGACTACGCCCAGTACCCGGAGCGGTTCCCGAACTACAACACCCCTGACCCGAGTTACCACGGCCTCGTCTACGCACGCGACCTCGGTGTGGGCGGAGCCTTCGGTGTGAACTTGGCCTTCATCCTGAAGGCCCGAGTTCAACTTCTCCGTGATCTCGGCTCGGCAGTGGCCCCATTCAATGCGTGGCTCATCGCGCAAGGACTCGAGACCCTGTCGCTCCGGATGGAGCGCCACGTCGATAACGCACTCGCGGTGGCGACGTGGCTCGAGGCTCGCCCCGAGGTTGTCTCGGTCAACTATGCGGGTCTCGCATCAAGCCCCTGGTATTCGCTTGGCAAGAAGTACGCGCCTCGTGGCACCGGCGGCGTGCTCGCCTTCGAGATTGTCGGAGGGCTTGAGGCTGGCAAGAAGTTCGTCGAAGGGCTTGTCCTTCACAGCCATGTCGCAAACATTGGTGACGTTCGAAGTCTTGTCATCCACCCAGCATCAACGACTCATTCACAGTTGACGCCTGAAGAGCAGGCTGCATCCGGCGTGACGCCGGGTCTCGTCCGCTTGGCGATAGGTCTTGAGGCACTGTCCGACATCCTTGCCGACCTCGAGACGGGTTTCGCGGCGACGAAGGCGTAGTACGTGCCTTCCTCGTATGGCGAATTAACCTACGACGGTCTCCCTCCTGCCAGCGCAGCCTGGCAGGAGGGAGACCCGGTAGGCGGCCGGCGGTTCCTTGACCTCAGCGAATTCACCACCGATTCTGGCTTTACCTTTCCCAGTGTGCGCGTGGCCTACGAGACTTGGGGGAGCCTGAACCCTGAGCGTTCCAATGGTGTCTACGTGTGCCATGCGCTCACCGGTGATTCTCACGTCTCCGGTCCGGCCGGGGCGGGCCACAAGACGGGTGGCTGGTGGGACACCCTCGTTGGCCCCGGGCGTGCCATTGACACTGATCGCTGGTTCGTCGTGTGCGCGAACGTGCTCGGTGGCTGCCAAGGCACGACCGGAGCGTCGTCCCTTGATGGTGATGGCCGTTCATGGGGCAGCCGATTCCCAACGATCACTGTTGGGGACATGGTGGCGATTGAGGTGCTCCTCGCCGATGAACTCGGTATCGACTCGTGGGCCCTCATGCTCGGTCCTTCGCTAGGTGGAATGCGAGTGCTTGAGTGGCTCGTGGCGCATCCCAGTCGCGTGAGAGCCGGGCTCGTCCTCGGTACGACCGCCGCCGTGGATGCCGATCAGATCGGAACCCACGAGACTCAGTTGTCGGCGATCTACGCCGATCCGCGGTTCCGCGGCGGCGATTACTACGGCATGCCTGATGGGCAGGGCCCGCACGAAGGGATGGGTGTCGCCCGGCGCATCGCACACCTCACCTATCGCAGCGCTTCCGAGTTGAACGAGCGGTTCGCTCGGACTGCCCAGTCTGGTGAGGACCCTTTCGACTGGGTTCAAGGCAAGCGCTCCGGCCGCTTCGCCGTCGGCTCCTATCTCGACCACCACGCAGAGAAACTGGCCCGCCGATTCGACGCGAACACCTATATTGCTCTGACCGATGCAATGAGCTTGTTTGACCTTGGCCGGTGTCGTGGTGGCCTCCAGCAGGCCCTCGGCTCCATCACCGTTCCGCTTACTGTTGTCGGAATCGACTCAGACCGGCTCTTCCCAGTCTCCCAGCAGCAGCAGATTGTCGACCTCGCGCCAGGTGCTGATGCCCTACACATTGTGCACAGTATGCATGGGCACGACGGGTTTCTCGTCGAGGATGATCAAGTGGCAAGCTTCGTCCACCTTGCGATTGACGGGATCCCCCGTACTTCCTGAGCCTCGTCGTCTCTGATCGTGCAGTATCACTTCATGGGATTCCTCGACAGCATCGACCTGACCAAGACGCTGAGCCGCGAAGAGGAGGCTCGCCGACTCAAGGCCGGTCAGGATCGTCTCTTGTACCTGCGGCTGCTCGCTGGCGGCATCTATGACGCTTCGGGAATCCTCGGACCGCCGTTCTGTCTGGTGTTTGAGGGATGGGACGCGTCAGGAAAAGGGGGCGCGATCAAGCGCGTCGTCGAACCACTGGATCCGCGCCATGTCCGCGTCGTGTCGATCGCGGCACCGAGCGTTGACGAGCAGCGCCATCATTTTCTCACGAGATTCTGGCCACAGTTGCCTGGTTGGGGTGGCATGGCGGTGCTTGATCGGAGTTGGTACGGACGCGTCCTTGTCGAGCGGGTGGAGGGCTTCGCGACCAACGAGCAGTGGCGACGTGCATATGAGGAAATCAAGTCCTTCGAACGAATGCTCACCGACGAGGGGATGGTTCTGATCAAGTTCTGGATGCACATCTCACATGACGAGCAATTGCACAGGTTCTCGGCCCGGGAGGCTGAACCCGTAAAGCGCTGGAAGATCACCGATGAAGACTGGCGCAATCGCGAGAAGCGTCCGGAGTATGAATTGGCGGTGACAGAGATGCTCGAGCGAACGGACACGTCGTTCGCGCCGTGGATCGTGGTCGAAGCAAATGACAAGCGGTTTGCCCGAGTCAAGGTCGTCGAGCAGGTCGTGGAGTCCCTTGAGCGGGGCTTGAGGCGAGCCGGCATTGAAGTAGGGCAGACGCCTCGCACCCCATGACCTTGTCGGTTATCCACAGCCGGGTCTTGAGGCTGGCCATGGATGAGTCGCAGCGCTTAGCGTGCCTGCATGCGTCCTGTTGCTCCACCGTCCTCGACACGTGCACCCGTTTCCTCAGCTGGAGCCTTCACGGCCAAGGTGTTGGTCGGCGGCATATCGGCCCTCATCACGTTGATCATGTGCTTCGCCGTGCCGTCAACGGCATCACCGAAGGTTCAGTCGTGGCTGGTGAACCCGATGTCGGTCGATGTCGTCGGTGATGATGAGGGGGATCGATTCGTCGGCTCCGGTGGCCTAGTTCTCCCTGGGACGGTCGGTCATGAGACGCGGCAACGGGTGGCGACCTGCATCGGCTGCCGCTGGCAACTTGCAGATCCCTGCGCCAGTTCGCCCGACGATGGTGCGCATGCCGCTTGCATGAGCGTGACCCGAGGTTGCGCTCGCGGGGCGCAACTGCTTCGGGTGTGGGTGTCCGAGGATGGGGGTGCGACTTGGCGTGATCTTGGGCTTGTATGCATTCCACCGGGTGGCCCGGTGACCGTCGCGCAGGTCGCTGCGGTGGTCTCGGAAGAATTCGAGCGGTCGATCCCTGCAACAGGGCTCACGTTTCAACCTCGACGGGGCGTCCTGCCCTACCTGCCGGTCATCTTCCACTCCACCCAGCCGAGTGACCTACCGCCGAGTGAGCATGTCATCAACGGTGTTCGAGTGACCCTCTATCCGCGGCCAAGTTGGATCTGGGAATTCGGTGATGGCGCATCCCTTGTCACGACCACTCCCGGCAGTACTTACCCAGATCTCACGGTGTCGCACACGTACTCCCGGGGAGGACGAATGCAGGTTCGCGTCACCACATCGTGGAGTGCGACGTACATGATTGATGACCTCGGCCCATTCCAGGTCTCCCTCCCCGTGATGCAGGCTGCTACCGCCATGCTGCTGGTCGGACAGGCGCGGGCCGTGCTCGTCCCATGAGATCAGGCAGACCCCGGCGCGACAGATGGGTCACTTGAGTGACACAATAAAAGCTCTCCTCACGGCCCGTACAAGCCCACCGGCTTGACACGGGCTCTTGTCGTGGGGAAACCGTGAGAAGGGCATCGACGCGTCAATGGCATCAGCGAAGAACTCAGTCAGCGCACCAACCGCGAAGAAGGCGGCCCCCGCGAAGAAGGCGGCTCCCGCGAAGAAGGCGGCTCCCGCGAAGAAGGCGGCTCCCGCGAAGAAGGCGGCTC
>JBBATH010000003.1:118509-201452 GCA_040398845.1 Candidatus Nanopelagicales bacterium
CCGCGCCGGTTCTGTCCGAAGTCTTGGCGGAGGAGGTCCTCATTGAGGTTCTCGAAACCGAGGATGGCCTTGTCGTGCTCGACGCAGACGATGTGCCGGAGGCAGATCTCGAGGCCGTGGCGGTCCTCGAGAAGGATCTTGAGGCTGATATTGCCGTCGACATCGCGGAGGTAGAGGCGGAGTCTGACGTCGAGGAGGAGAAGCCTGCAGCTGAAGGCGAGGAGCAGGGCTTCACGATTTCGGATGTCGACGACACCGACGAGCCGGTTCAGACGGTCACCGTGGCCGGTGCCACCGCTGATCCTGTCAAGGACTATCTCAAGCAAATCGGCAAGGTCCCCCTCCTTAATGCAGAGCAGGAGGTCGAACTTGCCAAGCGAATTGAAGCAGGGTTGTTTGCCGAGGAGAAGCTGAACGAGCCGAAGAAGAAACCAGAAAAGAAGATGCAGCGCGATCTTGAATGGATCGCCGAAGACGGCCGCCGTGCCAAGAACCACCTGCTTGAGGCGAACCTGCGCCTCGTGGTCTCGTTGGCGAAGCGGTATACCGGCCGCGGAATGCTCTTCCTCGACCTCATCCAGGAGGGGAACCTCGGACTTATCCGGGCGGTTGAGAAGTTCGACTACACCAAGGGATACAAATTCTCGACGTACGCGACCTGGTGGATTCGACAGGCGATCACGCGAGCCATGGCCGACCAGGCACGAACGATTCGCATCCCCGTGCACATGGTCGAGGTCATCAACAAACTCGCTCGCGTTCAGCGCCAGATGCTTCAGGATCTTGGTCGCGAGCCGACGCCGGAAGAGCTCGCAAAGGAACTTGACATGACTCCGGAGAAGGTGGTCGAGGTCCAGAAGTATGGCCGCGAGCCCATTTCTCTCCACACACCTCTGGGCGAGGAAGGCGATAGTGAGTTCGGCGACCTGATCGAGGACTCTGAGGCGATCGTCCCCTCGGATGCCGTGTCGTTCACCCTGCTGCAGGAGCAACTGGAGTCGGTGCTCGACACCCTTTCTGACCGCGAGGCAGGGGTTGTTCGGATGCGATTCGGACTCACCGACGGCCAACCGAAGACCCTTGACGAGATCGGAAAGGTCTACGGGGTCACGCGTGAGCGGATCAGGCAGATTGAGAGTAAGACGATGTCGAAGCTTCGACACCCGTCACGGTCACAGGTCCTCCGCGACTACCTCGATTAACCGACTCGGGGCCAAAGACTCCTATGTGCCGGTGAAGGTAGGGGTCCGGCGCTCATTGAAAGCCGCGATTCCCTCGCGATAGTCATCGCTGCGCCAGGCGGCGTTGCGGCGGCTGGTGAGGTGCTCAAACGTGCTGCTCGTGAGCGGCGATGCATCGGTGAGAGCGGTCATCTCCGCTTTAATCGCGCCGATCGCGAGGGGTGCGATGCGATTGGCCAGGACGTTGGCCTCGCTCGTGAGCTCAGGCTCACTTGATACGAGCCTGTTGACGACACCAAAGGCCGCCATCTGCTCGGCGGTGAGTGGATTCGCGGTGAAGAACATTTCCTTCGCCACATTCAACGGCAGCCCGCTCACGAAATGGGCGACACCTGCGGTGTTGTAGGGCACTCCGAGCTTCACTGGAGTGATCGCGAAGCTCGCGGTGCGCATCGCAACGACGAGGTCGCAGGTGAGGACGAGGTCGCAGGCCCCGCCCCACACCCCGCCCTCAACCGCGGCAATGACAGGAAAGGGCATCCGCCTGATAATCCGAAAGAGCTCCTCAAGTGGATTGGACCACGTGAGCGGATCAGTTCCGTCTGAGGGAAGTTCATTGATGTCGTGCCCAGCAGACCAGGTGGTCACACCCGCCTCGGCGCGAATGATGAGTGCTCGCACCGCCCTCGCCTCGGCGGACGTGAAGCCCTCGATGAGTTCGTGCAGCAGCGCGCTCGACAGCGCATTGCGCTGATGCTCGTTCGAGATGACGAGGGTGGTGACGTGCTCTGATGCCTCAATGCGCAAGAGCGACATGTGGGCGTCTGGCCTTCAGCGGTTGTCGGACGCGGGTACCGCGGCGAGCCGATGCGTCTCGTCCACCACCTCGACTGCCTGGGCGCGAAGGACCGGCTCATGGCGAGTCCAGTGATGGCCACAGAAGAGCAGATCAACTCCGCCGGGGAGCACGACGCGAACATACGCTTGAGCGGCGCACCGGTCGCATCGGTCTGTCGTACTGAGTGCCGGCGCAGTCATCGTTGTTGTCATGGACGTGAGCACCTCCGCTGTCGATCGAGATCTTCCTGTTGGAGATCCTCGTTCTGGTAATTAGTCTCCCACCTCCAGCCCTTCCCCGCGTCGGCGCACTGGAAAGGTTCACCTAAAGCGAACGCATTGATGTGAGGGGACTCACATCGCCTCGACACGGATGCAAGGGGCGGGTCAGTGTCAGGGCCGGTCGATAGGTTGACCACATGTCGACAACTCCTGCTCGATCCCCCCGCGTAGCCCCGTCCGCGAGCGTGAAGAAGGGTGCGGTCGACGGATACTCGGCAAAGAATCTTGCCGTTCTGGAAGGCCTCGAGGCGGTTCGCAAGCGCCCCGGAATGTACATCGGCTCCAATGATGGCCGGGGTCTCATGCACTGCCTGTGGGAGATCGTCGACAACTCAGTCGACGAGGCACTAGGAGGTCACTGCTCAAGCATTATCATCACGCTGCACCCCGACGGATCAGCGGAGGTGGCCGATAACGGACGAGGCATACCCGTTGACATCGAAAAGAAGACGAAACTCACCGGTGTTGAGGTGGTGCTCACCAAGCTCCACGCAGGCGGAAAGTTCGGCGGGGGTTCCTACAACGCCTCCGGAGGTCTGCATGGCGTGGGAGCCTCCGTGGTGAACGCGCTGTCTAGTCGACTTGATGTCGAGGTTGACCGTGGCGGAAAGATCCACGCAATGTCCTTTCGTCGTGGGGTCCCCGGCGTGTTCGATGGGATCGATGAACATGCCGACTTCACGAAGAAGGGAGGCCTGACTGTCGCCGGCACCTGTCCGCGCGCACGAACCGGCACGAGAGTTCGCTGGTGGGCCGACAAGCAGGTCTTCACCAAGGATGCCGCCTACGATCTCGAGGCGCTGCGCGAGCGTGCCGTCCAGAGCACCTTCCTCGTCCCGGGGCTCGCCATCTCGATTCGTGACAATCGCGATCCGGTCGACATCGTCGAGGAGACCTTCCAGCACAAGGGCGGCATCGGGGAATATGTCGACACGATTTCGAGCGGGGAGGCCGTGTCCCCGGTCATCCGGCTTCAGGGCAGTGGTCACTTTCACGAGACAGTGCCGGTGCTCGATGACAAGGGGCACATGAGCCCCGAGGAGGTCGATCGTGAGCTTGCTGTCGATATCGCCCTGCGCTGGGACACCGGCTACGAGAGCAATGTCCGTTCCTTTGTCAACGTAATCGCCACCCCAAAAGGTGGAACCCATGTCGCAGGGTTTGAGCGATCCCTTGTCAAGGTGATGAACGATCAACTCCGTGCGGCGAAGGTGCTTCGGGCGAGCGAGGACAACGTCGCGAAGGACGACTGCCTTGAAGGGATGACCGCAGTCGTGACGATCAGGTTGGCTGAGCCGCAGTTCGAAGGGCAGACCAAGGAGGTGCTCGGTACACCTGCGGCATCGCGCATCGTCGGCAACGTGGTCGCCAAGGAGCTTGCCTCATGGTTCACGACCCCACCGCGTGGCGACAAGGCTGCTACCAAGGCGGTTCTCGACAAGATCGCGAACGGGATGCGCGCTAGGGTGTCGGCACGGGCTCACCGCGATACACAGCGGCGCAAGACGGCGCTGGAGTCTTCGGCGCTGCCCGCGAAGCTCGTCGACTGTCGAAGTGACGAGGTCGATCGAAGCGAGTTGTTTATCGTCGAGGGCGATAGCGCCCTCGGCACAGCCAAGACAGCGCGGAGTTCGGATTACCAGGCCCTGCTGCCGATTCGCGGCAAGATCCTTAATGTCCAGAAGTCTTCCCTCTCAGACATGCTGAAGAACACTGAGTGCGCCTCGATCATTCAGGTGATCGGAGCGGGTTCTGGCCGATCCTTCGATATCAATCAAGCGCGGTACGGCAAGGTGATATTGATGTCGGACGCTGACGTCGACGGGGCGCACATTCGGTGCCTCCTCCTCACTCTCATCCACGCTTACCTGCGTCCGATGCTCGACGCGGGTCGGGTTTTTGCCGCAGTGCCACCGCTCCACCGCGTCGAGATCGTCAACGCGGGGAGCAAGGCAAATGAAGTGACATACACCTACTCCGACGCCGAGATGAAGGCCGTTCTCGCCGACGCACACAAGACCGGTCGCAAGGTAAAGGATCCAGTGCAGCGCTACAAGGGCTTGGGCGAAATGGACGCATCGCAGTTGCGCGAGACAACGATGGACCCCGCACATCGGACCCTACGGCGGATGACCATGACAGATGCCGAAGCTGCCCGCGACGTGTTCGACTTGCTCATGGGTAACGAAGTAGCTCCGCGAAAGGAGTTCATCGTCGAGGGGGCGTCGGGCCTCGACCGTGATCGCATCGATGCCTGAGGAGTTCGTGCCGTTGCCGCGAAGGTGCCTCATTACGAAATCGATGGCGTCCCACTAGCCTTCACTAATGCCGATATTTAACGTGAATGATCCAGGGGGGTTTCCTAGGGACGAGTTCGAGGACGTGCTGGCCTCGAACGCCGAGTATGTGAAGTCATTCGCAGATGATGGACTCACGGGAACCGCGGCTTCCGGCCTTGCCGTCATCACGTGCATGGACTCGCGGATCGACCCGCTCGGAGTTCTCGGCAAGAAGCCTGGTGACGTGAAAATCCTGCGAAACGCAGGCGCACGAGTGACCGATGACATGTTGCGAACGCTCATTCTCGCCACGTATCTGCTCGGTGTCACGCGGGTGCTCGTCATGCCGCATACGAACTGCCGCATGGCCGGCGGTTCCGAATCGCAGATCCACGCGGCAATCTTTGCAGAGCACGGCATTGATACCCGCAGCGTTGAGTTCCGCACGGTCGACGATCAGGAGTCGGCCCTTCGCACCGACCTCGTGCGGATCCGTTCGCATCCGCTCCTCCCACCCGGGCTCGTCGTCGGTGGCGCCATCTTCGACGTCCACAGTGGGGCCATCCGCCCCATCGACGCCTAAGCCGCCAAAGAACAACACTCATCTGAACCAGAATCCGGGCCAGATGAACGGAAAAGGCGCCTCGCGAAGGTTTTTTGTTCATCTGGCCCAGAATCCGGGCCAGATGAACGGAAAAGGCGCCTCGCGAAGGTTTTCTATTCAGGTTACCCAGATTCAGGGTGAGATGGTGGCGGAGACTGGCTGGCCACCGATACCCCAGGCGTCGGGGCTTACTTCGTAGATAACCACCCTGATTCGCGCCGGGTCCCCGCCGAGCGCCTCGGCCGTTGCATCGGTGAGCCGCTTGATGAGGTCATGTTTCTGCTCGATGGTTCGACCCTCGAGCATCGTGATCTGGACGAACGGCATGGGCCCTCCTTGGTGGACGTGGGGGCGAGACTAGCGATCGAGTGTGCCTGCGCACCTCGCGGGCGCAGAAGATGTGAGTGCCACTACATTGGCGCTGGGTCCATTGACCGCCCTCTTGCCTGGTTCACATGACGAGGAGTGACGAATGACACGTCCGCTGCGCATCGCAGTTATTGGCTCCGGACCATCTGGAATGTATGCAGCCGATGCCCTTGCAACCCAGACCGATATTGAGGTGTCGGTGGATGTCATCGACCGACTTCCAGTGCCATTCGGACTCGTGCGCTACGGCGTGGCACCGGATCACGTGAGCATCCGTTCAGTCCGTGACACGCTCGACAAGGTGCTCGACAAGCCGGGCGTGCGCTTCATTGGCAACGTGGAGGTTGGCCGCGACATCTTGCTCACCGAACTCCATGACTACTTCGACGGTGTCATCCTCACCTACGGCGCATCACGCGATCGACGGCTGGAAATTGAGGGCGAGGACCTCGATGGAAGCGTCGCGGCGACGGACTTCGTCGCTTGGTACTGCGGGCATCCTGATGCGGATCGAGCGAACTTCGAGAGGCTGGTCCCGTCGAGCACCTCGGTGGCGGTCATCGGGGTCGGCAATGTCGCGATCGACGTCACGAGGGTGCTCGCCAAGACGGTCGCTGAGCTCGACGACACCGACATGCCGCAGCACGTGCTCGACACCCTCGGCGATTCGCGCATCACGGACATTCATCTGCTCGGCCGGCGCGGTCCGGCCCAGGCGACGTTTACGACGAAGGAACTTCGCGAACTCGGCGAACTTCTTGACGCCGACGTCATCATCGACCCGGCTGACCTTGCGTTCGATGCAGCCAGCGACGAGGTCATTAGGACTGATAAGGCGATCGCGAGGAACGTCGAGGTCATCAAGGAGTGGTCGACCAGGGTGCCGGCCGGACGCAACCGGCGCGTGCACGTGCACTTCCTCGCGCGCCCGGTCGAATTGCTCGGAGACGATCGCGTGCGCGAGGTGGTCGTCGAGCGGACGGTGCTCGACGGATCCGGGGGAGTCACTGGCACGGGCGAGCTCACGATCATCCCCGCCGACTTCGTCGTTCGCAGCGTCGGATACCGGGGCACTGGTCTCGGTGACGTGCCCTTCGATACGAAGCGTGGAGTCATCCCCAATGTCGAAGGCAGGGTCCAGGAGGACGGGAAGACGGTTCCGGGCGAATACGTGGCGGGATGGATCAAGCGCGGGCCGACCGGCATTATCGGAACGAACAAAAAAGATGCGAACGCGACGGTCGCGTCACTGCTCGCCGATGCCAACTTAGGTGCACTGCCGACCGCTCAAGCTGGCACTGCCCGCGAGTTTGACGACCGGCTGGCCAGCCGGGGCATTGCTGTGGTGTCGACCGCGGGGTGGCGGTCGATCGATGCAGCGGAGCGAGCCCTCGGTGCGACGGTGGGCCGGTCTCGGACCACCATCCATGAGACCGACGCACTCCTAGCTGCGTCGTCCGACTAGGAACTGGCCGACGAGGTCCAGCGGGCGGCCTCACATATTCCCGATGAGCGCCAGACGTGGGCGTCGAGCTGGTCACCTCCGCAGGACTCTGCTCGCCGGGTGGGGAGGGCTTCGCGGCGCACATTCACCTGCCACGCGCGCCCGTCAACGTGGCGGACTTCAAGCTGCAGGACCGCGGCGTCCGGCAGTGTTCCACCAGGCTTGACCGGGATTGCTCGGCCGTCACGGATGAGCAGCACATCGAGGGCGTCGCGGTCGAGCACCCCGGCTAGGTCGCGGACGGCGATCTCTGCGACTTGTAACGGCTGGGGGAAGGCCGTCCGCCCTCGATAGTTGAGGGTGGAGACAATGCGACGGGCGCCCTCGTCGCGGATGCGCAGGACGTCGTCGACGGCTAGCCGTCCGTGGACGCCTCCGGAGGGCAGGCTGAGGGCGGTCGGTGCGAACCGATGGCCGCCGATATGGCTCACCTCCCATACGGTCGCCCGCTCACTTGTGGGGAGTTTGTCGAGTGTTGCCGCCAGGAGAGCGCGGCCGTGGACAGCGCAGCACTGGTCGCGGCCGCTATGCGTACAGATGAACAGGATGGGGTCCTTGACCGGCACGCCGAAGGGAGGCAGGCTCCCATGGGCAATTGCGGAAAGGTCCCATGAGCCGAGCTCTCGTAGCTCGCCGGTCACGCCATGACGCATACGCGTATCGCCGGGAGCAGTGTGGGCGACCCAGATGTTGCGGGCGGTGTCCTTCGGGTCCTGCGGTAGCTCGCCCTCGTGTAAATCGCGTGTGAGGCGATCCGGATGCCGTGCGAGGAGCACCGTGGTTCCGGATTCTCCAGAGGCAGCCTTGAGCGCTGCGCCGAGCTCGGCGTCAAGTCGGCTGTCGGTGAGTGCCTGCCTTCCCCATGGTCCTGGCTGCTCGATGACGATCCAGGATTGGGTGACGGGCGCCGTGCCGGCAATCGGTTCGGCCGCGGCGAGCGAGCCGGCTGAGCAGCTCAGCGTCACAGGCGGCCGCTCACGGAGCTGACCGGACTCGTGAGCGGGATGCCTGCGGCATCACGCTTGCCGGCATCGGACGGGAGATCGGCGGGTACGCCAGAGGCGCTTGCAGCACGTACTGGGCCATTGCCGACCCAGGCGAGGGTGATGAGGTCCTCGCCCGCCCGGAAACGATGGCAGCGCACTCCACCGGTCGCGCGTCCCTTGGCCGGATACTCGGCAAGCGGCGTGATCTTGACGCTGCCGCCGTCAACGCCGGGAAGGGCCGAGGAGGAGCCGGCGATCGTAAGGACGACTGCTTGCACTGATGGGGTGACCGCCCCAAAGAACACGACGTTCGCCCCTGGGCTCAACTTGATCCCCGCCATGCCCTGAGCTGCGCGGCCCTGCGGTCGCACTGACGCTGCTGGGAATCGCAGTAATTGCGCGTCGGACGTGACAAGGATGAGCTCGGCAGAGGTTGCTGTCGCGTCATCGAGTCGGGTGGCACCGACGACGCGGTCGCCGTCGTCGAGTCGGATTATCTCCCAGCTGTCCTTGTTGCCGAGGCTGTCGGGGACGACGCGCTTCACGGTGCCGCCCGCCGTTGCGACTGCGATGCCACCCCTGTCGTCAAGAGTGGTGAGGCATAGCGCCTGTTCGTCGCCAGCGAGGTCGAGGAAGGCCCCAATTGGGGCCCCAGCGGAGAGCGCGGGGATTCCCATGACGGAGGGCATCGATGGCAGGTCAAGGACTGAGAGCCGCACCATCCGCCCCGCTGATGTGACGAGGCCGATGTGCCCCCTCGTCGTGGCGGGTGTCGAGCTCACAATGACGTCGTGCGCTGCGCGCGCTACCTCCGCCAAGGGATCGAAGGCGGACTCGGAGCAACGGGCGAGCAGCCCCGTACTCGACATGAGCACGACGCAGGGCTCGTCATGCACCTCAAGGGGGACAGCGGCGCTTATGTGTGAGGCATGGCCCTCGAGGAGCAGGGTGCGGCGAGGTGTCGCATGCTGCTGAGCAACGGCGGTCAACTCGTCAGAGACGACATTTCGTAGGATGCCGTCGTCGTCGAGGATCGCGCTGAATTCGGCGATCTCGCGCTGAAGGGTGTCGGACTCCTTCTCAAGTTCGAGTCTGGAGAACTTCGTCAGGCGCCGAAGGGGCATGTCGAGGATGTAGTTGGCCTGCAACTCGCTGAGGTCGAAGATGGTCATGAGTCGGTCCTTGGCTGCTGCGGCATCATCGGACTCTCGGACGACCTGAATGACCTCGTCGATGTCGAGGATGGCGATGAGGAGTCCCTCGACGAGGTGCAGCCGATCCTGGGCCTTGTGTCGACGGTAGGTGGTTCGGCGCCGTACCACCTCGAAGCGGTGATCGAGGAACACCTGGAGCATCTGGAGGATCCCGAGCGTCTGCGGCTGGCCATCGACGAGGGCGACCGCGTTGATATTCACCTGCTCCTCGAGTGGCGTCATCCTGAACAGCGACTCAAGGACCGCCTCCGGATGGAATCCGTTCTTCACTTCGATGACGAGGTTGAGTCCTGAATCTCCGTCGGTGAGATCGATGACGTCAGCGATGCCCTGGAGCTTCTTGCTCAACACGAGGTCCTTGATGCGCTCGGTGACCTTCTCGGGACCGACGTTCATTGGCAGCTCAGTCACAACGATGCCCCTGCGACGGGGGCTCACCTGCTCGATCCGGGTTCGGGCCCGAACCTTGAAGGTGCCGCGGCCGGTCTCGTAGGCGTCGCGAACGCCATCGAGGCCGATGATGACCCCGCCACCGGGGAGGTCAGGACCTGGGATGAAGCGCATGACGTCAGTGAGCGAAGCGTTCGGGTGCCTCACGAGATGGCGCGCTGCTCCGATGACCTCACCGAGGTTGTGGGGGACGAGATTGGTGGCCATGCCGACGGCGATCCCGGCCGCGCCGTTGACGAGCAGATTGGGAATCGCTGCTGGGAGGACGGCTGGCTCGGTCTCGCGGCCGTCGTAATTCGGGGTGAAGTCGACGACATCCTCGTCAAGGCTCGCGGTCATGCTGAGTGCCGCTGCGGCGAGCCGAGCCTCGGTGTAGCGCATGGCGGCGGGGCCGTCGTCCGGCGAGCCGAAGTTGCCGTGGCCATCGACCATTGGCAGGCGGAGGGAAAAGGATTGCGCCATTCGCACGAGGGCGTCGTAGATAGCGGTGTCGCCATGCGGGTGGAGCCGGCCCATGACCTCGCCCACAACTCGGGCGCTCTTGACGTGTCCGCGGTCGGGGCGCAGGCCCATCTGCGCCATCTGGAACAGGATTCGGCGCTGCACCGGCTTGAGTCCATCGCGCGCATCGGGAAGCGCTCGTGCGTAGATCACTGAGTAGGCGTACTCGAGGAACGAGGATCGCATCTCGTCTGAGACGTCGATATCGACGATCCTGCCGTCGCCGGGCGACGCTGATGCGGTCCGCGAGGAGCGCCTGGCCATGATGGTCCTTCCGTGGGGGTGGTGTTCCTATTCTCCCGGCGCGACGGAGCCGGGTCCGGCTCCGACACGGGCCACCGCGCGAGCGGCGGAAAGCGATGCCCGACCGAGGCACTCCGCGAGGTCTCGTCCGAGAATCCACGGCGGCAGGAACCCCGCGGCGAATGCATCGCCCGCGCCCGTTGTGTCGACGACCCGGACGGCGATGGCATGGGCCTGGCTCTGGGCCCCGGCGCTCCGGGCGATCGAGCCGAGATGCCCGCGCTTCACCACCACGGTCGGCACCCGTCCGGCGAGCGAGACAAGTGCGAGGTCAGGGTCGGAGATTCCCGTGAGGACCGATGCTTCCGCTTCGTTTGCGATGAGGAGGTCGATGATGAGCAGGGCGGCATCGAGCACGGCGGGGTCATGCGCGAGTGGCGCCGCTGACGCTGGGTCGAGGCTGGTCGTCATACCGGCCTCGCGTGCATAGTGGAGGGCGCTCATCCCAACAGCACGAGTGACAGCGTTAAGGAGGGTATACCCGGATAGGTGTAGGTGGTCGCCGGCACGAAATAACGAGGTGGGCAGGTGCTCGACTGTGAGGCTGGTGTTCGCGCCGGGGTCGGGCAACATCGTGCGCTCGCCCTGATTATCGACGATGACGATGCAGGCTCCGGTGGTCGATCCTTCGATCGTCGACAAGGCGCTGCTCACGTTGATTGCTGCGAGGTTATCCGTGACGAGGTCTCCGAATGGATCATCGCCGATGGCTCCGATGAGGGTGGCATTCTCACCATCATGGGCGAGCCACCGGGCCGTATTGGCCGCCGCACCCCCGGGCTGGATGGTGACCTTCGCGGGAGTGTCGCTCGCATAGTTGAGGGGCTCGCCGACGATCGCTGTGACGTCGACCATCACGTCGCCGAGGAGGAAGAACCGGCCGGTCATGCGGACAGTTCGCTCCGAGCAACCGCAATTTGAGCGGCGAGGTCTGCGTTGTGGAGGATGATGCGCTCGTTTGCGATGAGGCTGGCACCGTGGGTGGCCCGGTGAAAATGATCGAGGAGAAAGGGTGTGACGCCCTTGCCTACGACATTTCTGGCCGACGCGAGTTTCAGGCCCTCGTGCAGCACCCGGTCATGGATGTCGGGGTCGAGTTGATCAGACTCTGCGAGCGGATACGCGACGACGAGTGCCGACTCGATTCCGAATGCCCGCCTCGCTTCCATGATTTGGGCGACTTCAGCGGGGGTCGAAACGGCCCAGTCGACCACGTGGCCGCTGTCGCTGAGATAGAAGCCGGGAAAGACATTCGTGCCATAGCCGAGCACTCCGACGTTCAATGTCTCCAGACGCTCAAGGGTGGCGCCGACATCAAGGATGGACTTCACTCCGGCGCAGACGATGGTCATCGGGGTTGTCCCCATGGTTGTGAGGTCGGCGGACTCATCCCAGCTCTCGCGCGCCTCCCGATGGACGCCGCCGAGCCCGCCGGTGGCGAAAACCTCGATCCCAGCGCGCGCTGCGATTTGACTGGTCGCTGCGACGGTGGTGGCGCCGTTGCCGGCTCGAGCCGCAACGGTCGCGATGTCACGGACCGAAACCTTGACGACGTCGTCACGATTGGCAACCTGCTCAAGGAGGTCCAGCGAGAGACCAATGTGCACGACTCCGGCCAGCATCGCAATGGTCGCCGGCACGGCACCACCTGCCCGCACGATGCCCTCGACCTCGATTGCGACCCGAAGGTTTTCTGGCCGTGGCAGGCCGTGACTGATGATTGTCGACTCGAGGGCGACGACCGGCCTGGATTCCGCGAGGGCGCTCGCCACCTCATCGGAAACTCGAATAAATGGGGTCACGAGGATCACCGTAATCGCTTGGATCGCCGAGTGGAACGAGGAGGGACCAGTGCCTGGTTGAAGATGCGTGGTGGTAGGGAGATCGCTCTCGAATACAGGTGACAGGATGGGCGCATGGCAGAGCTAGACGAGCAATTGCGCGGCGACATCCAGCGCAGTGGGTACTACCCGGATCTGGTGGCCGATGCATTGAACACGTCGCTGGCTGGCGAGCCCCTCAAGTCATATCTCGTTCATCATGAGGCGACCTTCGATCACGATGAGCTTCGCCGGCATGTCACGGTTCTCGCCCTCACTCCGACGCGCCTCATTGTTGGCCACACCGACGAGCACGGGATAGACGAGACGACACCTGTTCCTTTCGCTACCGCATCAACGGAGGCGGTGCGTCTCGAGCGCGTCGACTCGGTTGTGGTCACTCGAGTCGTGAGTGATCCTGCAAAGCATGAGCCGGGTGGCCGGACCGCCGAGGTGGTCATCACGATCGGCTGGGGCGCCGTGAGTCGAATTGATCTCGAGCCGGCCACGTGTGGTGACCCGCAGTGCGATGCAGACCACGGCTATACGGGGACATCAAGCAACGATGATTTATCGGTGCGAGTCTCGGAGGTCGCCGACGGCGCCGAAGTCGTGGGCCAAGCCCTCGCATTTGCGTCCGCACTGTCCCAGGCAACCGCAGCACGACTGCGCTAGCGGCACGTCAGACACGGAGCATGGCCCATCAGGCAGGACTCGTTGACGTCCTAGGCTCGGCGGCGGCTGGCCTAGGAGTACGCGGCTTCACCGACACCCTCGGCTTTGGCGACGTCCAGCATGCCGTCATCTGCCTTCTCGACGGACTCGGCTGGCGACTGCTGCAGGAGCATGGCGAGCATGCCCCGACGCTGATGGCTGCACCAGGTCGTTCGATCGACTCGGTTTTTCCTACCACCACCCCGTCTGCGCTCGGTTCGATTGGAACCGGGCTCCTCCCGGGAGCCCATGGGCTCGTTGGTGCCTCGTTCTACCTGCCGGAGACGGAGCAGGTGCTCTCGCCACTTCATTGGGACAAAGCCACGTCGCCGATTGCCGTGCAGCCCGAACCGACGATCTTTGAGGTGGTCGGACGCCAAGGTGTCGTGGTTTCGAGCATCGGCCCCGCGGCTTACGGCGATTCCGGTCTCACCCGTGCTGTCCTGCGAGGGGCGCAGTATCGGCCCGCCGAGGACATTGCCCAACGAGTGCGGGCACTTCAATCGGCGACGGGTGGGTCAGGTCGGTCGCTCACCTACATCTACTGGGCCCAAATCGATCGTGTCGGCCACGCGAGTGGAGTGGGCAGCAAGGCCTGGCTCGAAGCGGTGCGGCGCGCGGATGATCTCGTCGACGACCTTCAGGCGATCCTGCCGCGGGACTCGGCGATGCTCGTCACCGCGGATCACGGGATGGTGAACTGCCCTCCCGCGAGTCGAATCGCCATTGAATCCCATCCCGACCTCGTCGCGGATGTCCTGATGGTTGCGGGAGAGCCTCGGGTGCGGCACGTGTACGCGCGCCCCATGCACGTTGCCGATGTGGCGATACGGTGGGCGGCGCGTCTCGGCGACCGGGTGCGCGTCTTCACGAGGGATGAGATCTTGGCTGAAGGGCTCTACGGACCCACGGACGATCTGCTGGCGGAGCGGATCGGCGACGTGGTCGCGGTAGCGCAAGGCAGCACGTCACTCACGAGCCGTCGGGACACCCGCGTGTCATCACTCATCGGCCAGCATGGCGCACTCACGGCCGCGGAGTGGGAGATCCCGGCGGTGATGTTCCGTGGCTGAGCTCGTTTTCTATGCCGGGACCATGGACTGTGGAAAGTCGACGCTCGCGCTCCAAACCGACCACAACCACTCAACCCGGGGGCGTCGGGGAATGGTCTTCACCCGGCTCGACCGGGCAGGGGAGTCGGTCCTTTCCAGTCGTCTCGGACTTGAGGTACCCGCGATCGAGGTGACGGACGAACTCGACTTTCGGCAGTTCGTTGTCGACACGTTGTCCGCAGGCGTCGCCGTGGATTACCTCATCTGCGATGAAGCGCAGTTCTACTCTGCTGAGCAGGTCGAGCAACTCGCGGCTGTCGTGGACGACCTTCGCATTGATGTCTACGCTTTCGGGATCATGACCGACTTCAGGACAAGACTGTTCCCGGGATCGAGCCGGCTCGTTGAGCTGTCTGACCGAGTGCAGGTGCTTCAGGTCGAAGCCCTGTGCTGGTGCGGGGCCCGGGCAACCCACAATGCCCGAACCGTCGGTGGAATCATGGTTGTCGAGGGTGATCAGGTCGTGGTGGGCGACACCGGAGCAACGGCGCCGTCTCATGCGGTTGCCTATGAGGTGTTGTGCCGGCGTCACTATGGCGCGCAACGAACCGCGGAGACAGCCGGGCAGGAGCACATGTCATCGCAGACCCTGCCATTCACCGTGCCGCTCGACTAGTTCTCGTCGCCCCTCGTTGCCCCGAACAGAATTTCATCCCAACTCGGTACGCTCGATCGGCGCGATTTCGCCTTGGGCTTTGACTTACCGCCTGAATTCGGCGGCTCCTCGCGTGTGAGCGCGACCGTTGGCTGATGCGCGACACCGCGGGACTCGGCGGACGCCGTAGCTGACAGCCGGGCCCTCTGCTCACGCGCCTGCTGTTCACGGGTCTGCTGCTCGCGTAACTCATACTCGCGCTCGCGCAGTTCATGTTCACGTCGCTGGTGCTCGCGTAGTTCGTGCTCGCGCAGTTCATGTTCACGTCGCTGGTGCTCGAGTTCTCGTAGCTCGTACTCGCGACGCTCCTGTTCGAGGAGACGTTCCTCTTGGTCAAGCCGCGTCTCGAGCTCACTCTCTCGCTCGAAGTCCGCGGCCCCTCGGTTGAAGTCCGCGACCTCTCGGTCGAAGAAGGGATCGGAGTCGAGTTCTCCGGAAGTTGGCAGGCTCACGAGGTGAGGTCGAGCCTCGCTGGGCGCGGTAAGGGGTCGCGGGTCGTCAACATCGTGGACCGGAGCTACAAGAAGCGGGGCACGGACCTCCCCGACCTGCTCGACACCCACCCCCATTAGCCGGCGGGCCGCCTCATCGATTGGGTGAAGATTTCGGCCAGCGTTGTCATAGGTCCACGATGCTTGAACCGGACCGCGCGCGGTCGTGAAAGATGCAATGACCACCCACTTGCCGTCATCCCGTCGTCGGGCATCCCACGTGACGGACGCGCGGATCATTCCCTCGTCCCACAGCACCCGGGCCACCGTGTCGGCGAGTGTGACGCCAACCCCAGTCACGGCGCCGCCGGATCGCCTCACTTCGACCGCTTGGGCGAGTTGAGCCACGTAGGCGCGCTCGGCGAGCAATGGGCCTGCATAGCGTTCAACCTTGGCGAGGGGCCACCCGGTCTCCGCTGCGACTTCCTCCGCGGAGGATCCGGCACGCACACGCGCCTGAATCTCTTTGGGGCTCAGCGGTTCCAGGACATTCTCCAGCCGTTTCGACGCTCGGGGATCAGTCGAGCGCAGCACGCCCCATGCGTACCGTCTATAACGTATCGCTTTTCGCCACTGAACCGGGGGACATCAGCGGGCGTCGTCGCGAAAGGCACCGGGGGCTGGGCCCGCGATGGGGTCGGCGTTGAGCGGTGTACCCGGCGGACCCTCGTGGTACGGCTGCACTGAGGCGATGAGGCGTCGACGTGTGACGGCGATGACGAGGGCTGCGACGCCTGCCCCCGCGACGGGGAGGGCGAATGCCATCGTCGTGCCAGAGGCATCGATGGCGATGCCCGCCAGTGCCGTCCCAGCGGAGAATCCGAGGGCCAAGCCCGAGTTGCTCCAGGTGAGTCCCTCCGTGAGGAGGTTTGCAGGGACGAGACGCTCGGCGAGAGAGAATCCTGAGATGAGGGCTGGGGCGACGGCCGCCCCTGAGATGAAGGTCGCGACGGCGAGTGCAGGAACCGACCGAATGAATGGCATGGGAATGAGCACCACCGCGAGGACGAGGTAGCAGATCATCGCCTGGGTGGGCAGTCGAATTTTCCAGTGCCGGGAGCCGAACCAAAGACCGCCGACGAGGGACCCCAGTGCCCAGAGGGCGAGGACGTAGCCGCCCGCGGCAGGAGTGCCAGACCGCACGGCGAACGCGATCGCGGAAACCTCGAAGGATCCGAAGACGAACCCGGTGCCGATCGCTGCGACGACAACGGGGAGCAGGCCGGGGAGCCTGATGGCCGACCCGCGGTGCTCAGTTGCCGGGGGAAGACTCGATGAGGCGGGTGGCTCGGTGGCTCGCTGCGCCGAGAGAAGTAGGCCACCGACAACAGTGAGGGCCGCGGCGAGTACGAGGGGCGAGGCTAGCGAGAGGCGCAAGGCCAAGGTGGCGACGAGCAGTGGTCCGATCGTGAAGATGAGTTCGTCGACAATGCTCTCGACGGCAAAGGCACTGCGGAGCAGAGGTGAGGATGCTTGGCCCAGCCGACCGATCGTGTAGGCCCAGCGTGCGCGAACGATCGCCCCGATTGCGGGTTGGCTGGCTCCGGCGAGGGCAACGGTCAAGGCCTGCACGACGAGGGGGAGTCCGGACTCGACGGTGAGGACGAAGGCAATGAGCCCTAAGGCATGGATGACGACGAGGATGGGAAGAACGCGGTGTTGGCCGTGGCGATCGACCAGCCTGCTCGTCCACAGGGCGCACGTCGCCGCTGGAAGCTGGAACGCGGCAGCGAGGAGGCCTGCCACGGCATATGAGCCGGTAACCCCCGAGATGTAAACAACGATCCCGAGGCCGATGATCGAGAGGGGCAGCCGTGCGATGAAGCCGGCCGACGAGAACCGGAGAGTACCCGGAATCCGGAGAACCTCGCGGTAAATGGTGAGCACGATCCTGCACGGTACTCCTCATCGGGTCGGGCGGTGGGAATGTCCCTAGGCAGTGGGAGCAAGAATGCAGCAATGACGGCTGTATCCCTCCCCGAACTGCTCTCTCGGCATCCACTTGTGGGCTTGGCATGGAAGGCGGCCGGTGCGGCTGCCGCCTTTCTGCATGACGAGAGACCTGATGCCCTTGCCATCGACACGAAGTCATCGCCGACCGACGCGGTGACGGAGATGGACCGCGGTGCCGAGGCTCGGCTCATAGAAATTCTGCTCGGTGCGCGCCCCACTGACGGCCTTCTCGGTGAGGAGGGTGGTGAGCGGCCGGGAACCTCCGGGGTGCGCTGGGTGGTTGATCCCCTTGATGGGACGGTGAACTACCTCTACCGAATCCCGTCTTGGGCGGTGTCGGTCGCGGCTGAGGTCGGCGGTGGCAGCGAGATCGGTGTCGTGGTGGCGCCGGCTCTGGGCGAGGCTTACATCGGTATTCGTGGTGGTGGTGCATGGAGCATCGAGGGCGATGAGGCGTGGCCGATGGCCGCGCGCGAATGCGGGAGCCTCGCGAACGCCCTCGTCTCGACCGGGTTCGGCTATTGCGCAAAGCGACGAGCGGAGCAGGCTGCAGTCGTGCAGGGACTCGCTCCGCTCGTGCGGGATTTCCGGCGGGCCGGGGCGGCGGTCGTCGACCTATGCTGGCTGGCTCGTGGCCGGCTCGACGGGCACTACGAGAGCGGCCTCAACAGATGGGACATTGCGGCGGGAGGGCTCATTGCCGCTGAAGCCGGCGCAATCGTCGCCGGGCTCCGGTCGGCGGACCCGAATGAGGGCACCTTCGTGGCGGCCGTTCCCGGAATCAACGAGGAGTTTCGCGCGGCGCTGATGGGAGCGGGCGCAGGTACATCGCTGGTGCTGGACTAGGAAATCTGGTGCTGGACTAGGAAATTCTGCGGAGATCAGCGTTGTACCAGTGCGCGTTGTGGACGTAGATGGCAACAGCATCGGCAAAGGAGTTGTCGGCGATGACGTGCTCGGTGATCTTCGCTGGGACTCCGAGGGCACGCGAGTTCCTCGAGACGATCATGCCGCCCGGGATGAGTGCGCTGGCCCCAACGAGCGCATGGGGGCCAATCGTCGCGGCATGAAGTACGACGGAGCCCGATCCGATGAGTGAGTCGTCGTGCACGGTGCAGCCTTCGAGGTGGACGTTATGCCCGACAACACAGCGGTCGCCGACGACGGTGTCGTGCTCCGCGGTGCAGTGGATGATGGTGCCATCCTGAATCGACGTCTGAGCGCCGATCCTGATCGCACCGTGATCGCCGCGAAGGACAGCCGTCGGCCAGATGCTCGATTCTGGCCCGATGGTCACGTCACCAATGATCACTGCGTCGGGGTGAATGAAGGCAGCAGGGTCGATGATCGGAATTCGAGTGCCAAGTGCGTATACGGGCATGGCGAAAGATTAGTGTGTTGGGTCATGCTCACGAGATGGGCGTGCACACCAACACTTGTCTAGGAGTTCACGATGGCAACCGAAGAAGGCATGCCCCGCACGACTGACGAGGAGATATTGGAGGAAAGCATTGAGGACCTCAAGGACCGCCGGGCTGAAAAGTCGGCCGCCATGCTCGACGTTGACGAGGTCGAATTAGCTGAGACCCTCGAGCTGCCCGGGGCAGACCTTTCGGATGAGCGGCCCACCGTGGAGGCGCTGCCTCGGCAGGCCGACGAGTTCACCTGCTCGAAGTGTTTCCTGGTCCATCACCGCAGTCAGCTCGACCACGCCGATGCTGGTGGCGACGTGTGCATGGAGTGCTCCTAGGAGCAGGGTGACTGCGGTTCGGCGATCAGGCCGTGTGAGTGGGCCGATTCGTGATGCGGTAGACGGCGACTTCAACAGCGGTGGCAGCGACTGCCGTGACGACGGACCACATGAGGATCCGGCCAATACTCACGCCCGGATCGCGCGGTCCGGGAGCATCAGCTCCGGTGGCTCGTCGGTAGCCGGCGTTGAGGGCCTTGCGGACGATCATCGTGGCCCCGATGGCCACGATAGGCGCAACAATGTGCATGAGTGCGTTGGGCTCTGATTCCTCAGGGGAGACCTGCAGTTCTTCCGAGGTATTCACGATTGCTCCTGTTACTCGTGCGCACGCTGCCGGTGCGGCTGCGGCTCGCCATCACTGTAGCGCCCGGACGAGCTGGTCGGGGTGCTTGCTCGTGAGGATCCAAGTCGGATGCGGGTCAGTTGAATCGTTGAGCGTGACGAGGACCGCTGTCGAAGCAGTCCAAGGGCGCAGGAGGACGAAGGTTCGCGCATCTGCCAACGGCCCACGGTGGACACGTGTCCCCGCGGCGTCGAGCACGGTTGCTCCCTCGATGGACGAACGGGGGAGCCGGGCGCGCCCGGCAGTAAGCGCGGTGTCGGTCACCTCGACGACTGGGGAGGTGAGCCACAACAGCCATGACACCGAGAACCCACCACATGCGAAGGTCATCCCACCGAACCAAGGATCGAGGGCTGCGCCGTAAGCGATGGCAACCATCGCAACGAGGGCAAGCACAATCCCGAACACCCACCACGGGGCTAGGAGTCGCTCTCGGAACACTGATGCAGTCTTCACGTACGTCACCGTAATCGGAATGCCCTTCAGCGGGTGATCTCGGTAGGGTCAACCCTATGCCTGTGATCGCTCCCCCTGCTGGCGCGACGCTGCCGGATCGGCCGGCGCATGCACCAGCCCCGGGTGAATCCATCCCCTCGCACTACCGGTGGTGCTTCGGCTGTGGAGTGGATCATTCAACCGGCCTGCACATGCGGATCACGGCGCGCGATGGCCTACGGGTTACCGGTTCGTTTACCGTCACCGAGCATCATCAGGGAGCTCCGGGACTAGCCCACGGCGGACTCCTCACCGCGGCGTTTGACGAGGTACTCGGGTCCTTGAACTGGCTGCTCGGAGACCCTGTCGTGACTGCGCAGATTCAGACTGACTTCCGGCGGCCGGTGCCGGTCGGATCAACCCTCATCATCGATGCCGATGTCGTTGGCGTGCACGGACGCAAGGTGTTCACCGCGGCGGTCGGTCGTCTCGGAAGTTCCGATGGGCTCGTGGCGGTCACCGCCTCGGCTTTGTTCATTCGCGTCCCGATCGAGCACTTCATGGAGCACGGCAATCCTCAACACATTGAGCAGGCCATCATTGATCGGGCGAGTGGCGGGCCGGCCTGGCGCACGGGTGGCCACGACGTCGAGGTGAACCCGTGATGAGAGAAGACATGGTTGGAGGTGGCTCATGAATGGTGTCGAGGTGCTCGTTCAGCGACATGACCCGGGGCTGCCACTTCCGGCCTACGAGCATCCCGGCGATGCGGGCCTGGACCTGCGAAGTCGGATCGATGTGAGGATTGAGCCCGGTGGTCGGTTCCTCGTGCCGACGGGCATCGCGATCGCCATGCGTCCGGGTTTCGCCGCCTTCGTTCACCCCCGCAGCGGGTTGGCGCTCCGGCACGGCGTCACGATTCTCAATGCCCCTGGGACTATCGATGCCGGGTATCGCGGTGAGATCAGCGTCATCCTTGTGAACCATGATCGGTACGAGTCGTTCGCAATCTCGCGAGGCGACAGGATCGCCCAGCTCGTGGTGACGTCGGTCGCGTTCGCAACGTTGGTGGAGGTGAGCGAACTCCCCGGATCCCATCGGGGTGCTGGCGGCTTTGGCAGCACGGGTGGGTTCATCGGTACGGTTGTCCCGTGACCGATGACGTGCAAGCACAGGGCCCCTGGGATGAATCCGATGTCGACTTCGCGGACGGCGTCGATCGCGTTGATCTTGGCGCACTACTAGTCCCGTCGACAGAGGGCATGGACCTTCAGGTTCAAGTGGACGAACAGTCGGGCAATATCGTTCAGGTGACACTCGCCATGCTCGGATCAGCCGTTCAAGTACAGCCGTATGCGGCCCCGAGGTCCGGTGGCATGTGGGACGACATTAGGGGTCAGATCAAGAAGTCGATCAGTGCGGGAGGTGGCCTTGTCGAGGAGGCGACCGGCCCCTTCGGGATCGAACTCCGTGCACAGGTGAAGCCGTCCGATGGCGGCAACAATCTGCAGCCTGCCCGATTCGTTGGCGTGGAGGGCAGCCGATGGTTCCTTCGTGCAGTCTTTCTGGGCAAGTCGGCACGACCCGGTCCCGAGGCGACAGCGCTAGAGGGCGTCGTGCGCGGCCTCGTCGTCGTTCGTGGTGGTGATGCCATGGCAGTTGGGGCCCCAATTGCCATGCGTCTTCCTGAGGCCATAGACCAAGCCGGACCGGCAGGACGCCCGCCGGTGAACCCCTTCGAGCGCGGGCCCGAGATTACTGAGATCCGGTAGGGATAGCCTGAGCACGTGGGAATCGCAATCTGGGACCGACTGATGGGAAGCCGCGACGATCAGGAGGCAGATGAACTCCAGCGAGAGAGCGCGGATCGATCCTGCGGACGGATCTGCGATTGCGCCCCGGGGGACACCGTAACCATCGCCGGAACCGTCCGGTCGATCACCCTGCGGCCGCGCAGTGAAGCGCCCTCGCTGGAAATCGACCTTTACGACGGCTCCGGCAGCATTCGGGTGGTCTGGCTCGGGCGGCGCCGGATTCTGGGCGTGAGCGCGGGCCGACGTCTCGTTATCACCGGCCGTCTCAACCAGGTCGCCGGGCAACCGGTCGTCTACAACCCTCGGTACGAACTCAAGCCAATGGCGGCCTGACGTGTCTGCAGAGCACCCGGTCGAAGCCCCGAAGCCTTCCGAGCCAGACGCCACTGGATCGCCGCACCATCTGGCTCACGAGAGCAAGGCCGATGTACGCGCGGAGTCACTCCTTCTCGAACGCGCGATAGGTGGATGGCGGGGGATTATCGACTCGGGCCTGCCGACAGCAGTGTTCGTCATCTCGTTCATCGTGACATCGCAAAACCTCCGCTCATCCATCGTAGCCGCGATCATCGCGGGTCTGGCAATCGTCATCTGGCGGCTCATTCGCAGAGAGAAACTCGGTCAGGTCGCCGCAGGCTTCATCGGTTTGGCGATCTCCGCTTGGTGGGCCTCGCGTAACGACAACGCATCAGATATCTATCTTCCAGGGATGCTCACGAACCTTGGGTACGGCTCGGCTTTTCTCATATCCATCATTGTGGGGTGGCCACTACTCGGTATCGCGATGGGATTCCTCACCGGAGAGGGCACGAAATGGCGCCGCGATCCGCAGCTGCGAAGAGTCTATGCAGCGGCCTCGTGGATCTGGGTTGTCCTGTTCCTGAGCAGGCTCATCGTCCAGACGCCCCTCTACCTTGCGGGCTGGGTTGAGGTTCAGGGCATCGTGAAGATTGTCATGGGCTACCCACTCTTCCTCGGGGCGGCCTACTGGACGTATCGCGTGCTCGCACCGGTGTTATCGAGCAAGCGGGCAGCACGCGAGGAAGCAGCACGTGGGGAAGACGGTGGTTAGAGGTGACCGAGGAGACGCTGCAGTTCTGGTTCCTGGTCCGGGGCAGCGACGAAAAGTAACTCGTCTCCTGCCTCAAGCGGATCATCCGCTGACGGCGCAATGACTCTAGGCCCGCGCACGATCGCGACCAGGGCGGTATCCGGGGGCCACGTCTGATCGCCCACGCGCTGGTTGACCACGGGTGAGTCGGTCGAAAGCGTGATCTCGACGAGGTTCGCGTCGCCCTGTCGGAAGGTGAAAAGGCGGACGAGGTCGCCAACGCTTACTGCCTCCTCCACGAGAGCGGAGAGCATTCGCGGGGTCGACACCGCGACATCGACGCCCCATGACTCGTCGAACATCCATTCGTTCTTTGGATGGTTGACCCGGGCAACGACCCGCTGCACCCCGTACTCAGTCTTGGCGAGGAGGGACACGACGAGGTTGACCTTGTCATCACCTGTTGCAGCCACGACGACTTGACACTCGGCAAGTCGCGCTTCCTCAAGGGCCGAAATCTCACATGCGTCGGCAAGGAGCACGTCGGCGCCTTCAACGATGCCGGGACGCGCTAACTGGATGTCGCGATCGATGAGGAGGACCTGATGGCCGTTTCCGATCAACTCGCGGGCAATTGCCCTTCCGACCTTGCCGGCTCCTGCGATGGCGACGCGCATCAGATCTCCTTGGGACCGGTTTCGAACGCGGACTCCACGGCGAGCCGATCGTCTGAGGAGTAAACGGCGTGGATGAGGTCGCCCTCTTGGACGACACTCATCGCCGTGGGGAGGAGGGCCGATCCGTAACGGATGATGAAGGCGACACGCGCGCCGGAGGCTCGCTCGAGGCTGGTGACGAGGTGGCCAATCCATGCTCTGCCAACGTGAACCTCGGCGAGGGCGATGGTTCCGCTTGGATCGCGATATTCATCCTGGGCACCCATCGGGAGCATTTGACGCATGATCTGGCCCGCAGTCCAGGCGACGGTGGCCACGGTCGGAATTCCGAGGCGCTCGTACACCTCAGCTCGACGCTGATCGTAGATTCGGGCGACGACGCGTTCGACGCCATAGGTCTCGCGGGCCACCCGTGCCGCGAGGATGTTCGTATTGTCGCCACTGCTCACCGCGGCGAACGCGTGGGCTCGCTCGATCCCGGCGTTCTCCAATGTCTCGCGATCGAAGCCGACTCCGGTGACCGTAAGCCCGCTGAAATCCGGGGGCAATCGTCGAAATGACTTCGAGTCCATGTCGACCACGGCCACTGAATGGCCAAGTGTGTCCAGATCACGTGAGATGAGTGCACCCACGCGTCCGCACCCGAGGATCACTATGTGCACGACGTAAACGTACACGGAGTTGGGAGGCGTAGGCTCTTGCCGTGCCACTATCGGACGGCGCCAAGCGCCTGCTTGTCGGCCGAGCGCTTCGCAGCGACCGCCTCCACGACACCCTCCTGCCAAAGCGGATTGCGCTTCCGGTGTTCGCGAGCGACGCCCTTTCCTCGAATGCCTATGCAACGCAGGAGATTCTCCTCGTACTCTCGCTCGGCGGGTTGTCTCTCTACTCGTTCGGACCGTGGGTCGCTGTGGCCGTCATCGTCATCTACTTCACCGTTGTTGCGTCGTACCGCCAAAATGTCCACGCCTACCCGAGCGGGGGCGGAGATTACGAGGTGGTCTCCAAGAACCTCGGACCGAACTGGGGCGTGCTGGTTGCGAGCGCGCTGCTCATTGACTACGTGCTCACGGTTGCGGTGTCGATCTCATCCGCGGTCGCGAACCTGTCTTCGGCACTCCCATTCATCGGCCTGCATGGCACCTGGTGGGCGGTTGGCATCATCATCGTCATCACCGTGCTCAACCTTCGGGGGATCAAGGAGTCTGGGGCCCTCTTTGCCGTGCCCGTCTACTTCTTCATGCTGGCGATTTTCGTGATGATCGGGGTCGCGGTTGTGAGACTGGCGGCAGGAAGCGACCTCCAGGCCGAGAGTGCCAACTGGGATGTGATCCCCGAGGAGACGTTCGCGGGACTAGCGCTCGTGTTTGTTGTCGCACGCGCCTTCTCCTCCGGCACGACCGCGCTCACTGGAATCGAGGCGGTCTCGAACGGGGTTCCAGCATTCCGCCGTCCGAAATCGAAGAATGCGGCGACGACGCTGCTGCTGCTCGGGGTGATCTCGATGGCGATGTTTACCGGCATCACCTGGCTCGCCCTGCAAACAGGGGTCCGCGTCACCGAATTCAACAAGGACCTCATCGGCCTCCCCGCGGGGCAGGAGCAGAAAACCGTGATCGTGCAGATCGCAAACGCTGTCTTCGACAATTCCTATGTTCCGGTGATCACCATCACGTTTGCGACCGCCCTCATCCTCGCGCTCGCCGCGAACACAGCGTTCAACGGTTTTCCGGTGCTCGGGTCGATCCTCGCTCGCGATGGCTTCCTGCCGAAGCAGTTACATACGCGCGGTGACCGCCTCGCATTCAGTAACGGCATTCTCACCCTCTCTGGTCTCGCGGTCATCCTCGTTGTCATCTACCAGGCTGACGTGACGGCGCTCATCCAGCTTTACATCATCGGTGTGTTCGTGTCATTCACCCTGAGCCAGATTGGCATGGTCCGCCACTGGAACCGGCACTTGCGCTCCGAGACCGACCCGGCTGCCCGACGCACGATGCATCGATCGCGGCTGATCAACTCCTTCGGTCTCGCCATGACCGGATCGGTGCTCATCATCGTGCTCGTCACGAAGTTCACGAAGGGCGCATGGCTCGTCGTCCTTGCGATGCCGCTCATCTTCCTGCTCATGCGGGCCATCTCGCGCCACTATGCAAAGGTCCGACGGGAACTCGCAACCACAGACCGCGACAAGATGATCCTGCCGGCGCGGGTCCACGCCCTCGTCCTTGTCTCCCGGATCCACAAGCCGACGCTGCGGGCACTTGCGTACGCGCGCGTGACCCGGCCCACCGTTCTTGAGGCGATCATGGTGAACGTCGACGACGACGAGACGAGCGCCCTTCAGGACGAGTGGGAGCGCAGGGCGATTCCGGTCCAACTCAAGGTGCTTGATTCGCCGTACCGCGAGATCACTCGGCCTATTCTCAGCTATGTGAAGGAACTGCGTTCCGACAGTCCGAATGATCTCGTCACGGTCTACATCCCCGAGTACGTGGTAGGCCACTGGTGGGAGGCTCTCCTTCATAACCAGTCAGCGCTGAGACTCAAGGGCCGACTGTTTTTCAGCCCGGGGGTCATGGTCACGAGTGTTCCGTGGCAACTCGAGTCGAGTGAAGCCGTCATTGACCGGGATAGATAGTTGACAACTGGCCCCGGCACTAGGCTGGTGAAGACTCCAGTTCATGTCGGCGATCAGGCGATCGTCGACATCGGGCCCGTGGCGCACGGGGGGCATTTCATTGCGCACCTGTCGGGGCACACCGTCTTTGTCCGTCATGCACTCCCCGGCGAGCGGGTACGAATAGCCATCACCGATGTGTCGTCAAAGATCGTCCGGGCTGACGCGATCGAGATCCTCGATGCATCCTGGGACCGAGTGGGAGCACCGTGCCGTTGGGCTCGCCCAAGTGGATGCGGTGGGTGCGATTTCCAGCACGTTGAGCGGTCAGCGCAGTTGGTGCTCAAGGCGCAGGTCGTGCGTGACGCCCTTGCACGCCATGCCGGCCTACCCGGCACATCGGTAGAGGTCGAGGCCCTTGACGATGACGGCAGCGGGCTCCACTGGCGCACCAGGGTGCGTTGGACTGTCAATAGCGACGGCAGGCCGGGCCTCCTTGCCTACCGCACCCACGACGTGGTGCCGGTCGATGAATGCCTGCTTGCGAGCCCCGGAATCGTCCAACTCGGCATTCCGGGAACACGTCAGCCGGGTGCCACCGAGGTGAGCACGATCGAGGGCGATGAGGGTCGGGTCAGCGTCGTAATCGACGGACGGCTTGCATCGGGGAAGCAGCGGACCGATCAGCGGGTGCGCGGCCGCGACTGGCGGGTTGATGTCGCGAGCTTCTGGCAGGTGCATCCTCGGGCGGCAGACACTTTGGTGTCAGCCGTACTTGAGGCGGGCCGACCGGCTCCGGGGGAGCACTGGTGGGACTTGTATTCGGGCGTCGGTCTGTTCAGCGCCTTTCTCGCGGAGGAGGTCGGGGTGACGGGCGTCGTGCACGCTGTCGAGAGCGGTCCGAGCGCCGTCCGCGACGCCCGCAGGAGCCTGCACGATCTCGGTCAAGTGACCCTCCACCATGACAACGCGCTGCGCTGGCTGCGGGCAGCCGACGAGCGGCCGGACGGCGTTGTCCTCGACCCTCCTCGAGCCGGAGCGGGCCGCGAAGTCGTCCAGGCAATTGCTGGCGCCGGGCCAAGGGTGGTTGTCTACGTCGCCTGTGATCCGGTAGCTCTCGCTCGGGATGTCGCGCTCTTCGCCTCGGCCGGGTACCGACTTGCGGGACTCCGCGCGTTCGATACGTTTCCCATGACCCACCACGTCGAGACCGTCGCCGCCCTCGTTCCTATCACGTTGGCGCATCCGATATCTTGACGTTGAGATACTTCGTTGCGAGAGGATGAGACGTCGTGAGCGTCAATAGCTTCGGTGCCAAGAGCACCTTGCAGGTCGGCACCGAGAGTTATGAGGTGTTCCGGCTGGCGGCGGTTCCCGGCTCCCAGCGGCTGCCATTCACGCACAAGGTCCTTCTAGAAAATCTCTTGCGGACGGAGGACGGCGCGAACGTCACCCGCCAGACGATTCACGCGATCGCCACGTGGGATCCCACAGCCGAGCCTGTCGATGAGATTCAGTTCACCCCCGCCCGCGTCGTGATGCAGGACTTCACCGGAGTGCCGGTCGTTGTCGACCTCGCGACCATGCGCGAAGCGGTCGCCGAGCTCGGCGGGGATCCGTCGAGGATCGAGCCGCTTGCGCCGTCCGAGCTCGTCATCGACCACTCAGTCATTGCCGACTTCTTCGGTACCCCGGACGCCGAGCAGCGCAACGTCGAACTCGAATACGAGCGCAACCGTGAGCGGTATCAATTCCTTCGCTGGGGACAGGGCGCATTTGAGGAGTTCAAGGTCATGCCGCCCGGTACCGGAATCGTCCACCAGGTGAACATCGAGCACCTTGCGCGGGTCATCATGGCCCGCGGTGGTCAGGCCTACCCGGATACCGTCGTCGGCACCGACTCCCACACGACGATGGTGAACGGCCTCGGTGTGCTCGGTTGGGGAGTTGGCGGCATCGAGGCGGAGGCGGCGATGCTCGGTCAGCCGGTGTCGATGCTCATCCCTAGGGTTGTCGGCTTCAAGCTCGTTGGTGAGTTACCACAAGGCGCAACCGCGACAGACCTCGTCCTGACGATCACCGAGATGCTTCGTCGTCACGGGGTCGTCGGCAAGTTTGTCGAGTTCTACGGTGCCGGGGTCACAGCGGTGCCCCTCGCCAATCGCGCGACGATTGGCAACATGAGCCCCGAATACGGGAGCACGGTTGCGATCTTCCCGATTGACGAGGCAACAATTGGGTATCTACGACTGACCGGCCGAAGCGAGGAGCAGATCGCGCTCGTTGAGGCGTATGCCAGGGAGCAAGGCCTGTGGCACGATCCGGCGAATGAGCCGGTCTACTCCGAATACCTCGAGCTTGACCTGTCGACCGTCGTACCTTCCCTCGCCGGCCCCAAGCGGCCGCAGGATCGCGTTCTGCTGTCTGAGTCCAAGAAGTCCTTCCGCACCGCGCTCGTTGACTACACGAAGGATTCGCAGGCCGCCGCTGACGCGACCCTCAATGGCGAGTCGGTCCGTCTCGGCCACGGCATCGTCGCGATCGCATCGATCACCTCGTGCACGAACACCTCGAATCCGTCGGTAATGATGGCGGCCGGCCTGCTCGCAAGAAATGCTGTCGAGCGCGGACTGCAGACCAAACCCTGGGTGAAGACCACACTGGCTCCCGGGTCCAAGGTCGTCACCGACTATTACGACAAGTCGGGACTAACTCCGTACCTCGACAAGCTCGGGTTCGATGTCGTGGGCTATGGCTGCACAACGTGTATCGGGAACTCCGGGCCATTGATTCCGGCGGTGAGCAATGCAGTGAACGCCGCGAACCTCGCGGTCGTGTCAGTTCTCAGCGGCAATCGCAACTTCGAGGGCCGGATCAGCCCCGACATCAAGATGAACTACCTGGCCTCGCCGCCGCTGGTCGTGGCATACGCCATTGCCGGGACCATGGACATTGACCTGGCCACCGAGCCCCTCGGCACCGATCCCGACGGCAGTCCGGTCTTCCTCGCCGATATCTGGCCGAGCGCCACCGAAGTCCAGGAGGTGATCGACGCATCCATCGATTCCCAGATGTACTCCTCGCGATACGCCGATGTATTTCGCGGCGATGAGCGCTGGCAGTCGCTTCAGACTCCGAGCGGCAATGTGTTCGACTGGGATCCCATGAGCACCTACGTGCGGAAGCCTCCATATTTCGACGGCATGTCAGCGACTCCCGCACCAGTGAGCGACATTTCCGGTGCCCGCGTATTGCTCAAGCTCGGCGACTCCGTCACGACAGACCACATTTCTCCTGCGGGGTCCATCAAGGCAGACAGCCCGGCAGGTGCCTACCTGCTCGCCCACGATGTTGACCGACTGGACTTCAACTCATACGGCTCCCGTCGCGGCAACCACGAGGTCATGATTCGTGGCACCTTCGCGAATATCAGGCTTCGCAACCAGATGCTGAGCGACGTTGAAGGCGGTTTCACGGTCGATTTCAGCACCCCGGATCAGCCGGTGGTGCCCGTCTACGACGCGGCGATGGCCTACGCGAATCACGGCACCAAACTGGTCATCCTCGCCGGCAAGGAGTACGGGTCGGGCTCGAGCCGCGACTGGGCAGCCAAGGGCACGGCGCTCCTCGGCGTGCGGGTGGTCATCGCGGAGTCCTATGAGCGCATCCACCGCTCGAATCTCATCGGCATGGGTGTGCTACCCCTGCAGTTTCCGGAGGGATCAACCGCGAAGTCGCTTGGGCTCGAGGGCGACGAGGTATTCACCGTCCGCGGGATCACCGCACTCAATGACGGGGTGACCCCGGCGACCGTCGAGGTCGAGGCGGTGGCGGCCGATGGCCGGACCGTGGCGTTCAGCGCACCGGTGCGCATCGACACTCCTGGGGAGGCCGACTACTACCGGCACGGCGGCATCCTTCAGTTCGTGCTTCGGTCACTTCTCGACTCATGACCCGTTTCGTTCCACCGGGTTGGCCGCGAGGCCTGCCGCCCGGCGGAACACCGGAATTTGATGACCGCGTGGTCGGCTGGCTTCTTGACCAAGGGCCCGCTGACCTGCGGACCTCGGAATTGCGGCAGCTGCCCTTAGCGCTCGCCACCTACGTCGAGCATCACCTTGACGGATGCCTCGAAGGTGCACGACGGGCCTACGGGCAGTCTCGCACCCAACTCGGCCCAGCGCTGCCGGCGGACCAACTCGAACGCGCGCAGCGGGCCTTTGAGGCAGAGGGTGCGCGACTGCTGCAGGCGCAGCGCGAGGTGCGGCTCGTGCTCGAGGCAATGCGTGTTGGTTGAGCCGGCAAGGGGGCCGGGTGGGCCGATGACCCGTAGAATACTCAAGTGAGTCTGCTGCGTGGGATCCGTGATCCCCATGATGTTCGTGCCTTGCCGGTCGAGCAACTGCCTGTATTGGCGGGGGAGATCCGCGCATTCCTCGTAGAGAAGGTCTCGGCCACCGGCGGTCATCTCGGCCCTAATCTCGGTGTCGTCGAATTGACAATTGCACTCCATCGCGTCTTCGAATCTCCGAGCGATGTCCTGGTGTGGGACACCGGGCATCAGGCCTACGTTCACAAGATGCTCACCGGGCGAATTGACGACTTTGACCAACTCCGTCAGAAGGGCGGCCTCTCCGGGTATCCGAGTCGTGCCGAGAGCGTCCACGACGTCGTAGAAAACTCGCATGCGTCAACCTCGCTCTCCTATGCCGACGGTATTGCGAAGGCTTGGGAGCAGCGGGGGCTTCTCGGAGCACACCATGTGGTGGCCGTGATCGGCGATGGTGGACTTACCGGCGGGATGGCATGGGAGGCGCTCAACAACATCGCCGGATCAGACCGGCAGGTGGTGATTGTCGTGAATGACAATGCGCGTTCCTACTCGCCGACAATTGGCGGCCTGGCCCATCATCTGTCCACTCTGCGGACTACCGGGAGTTACGAGCGGTTTATGTCGTGGGGCAAGCAGGTTCTCAAGCGCACCCCGGTCGTGGGCGAGCCAATCTACGGCACCTTGCATGGAATGAAGAAGGGGCTGAAGGACATCGTCGCCCCGCAGGGGATGTTCGAGGACCTCGGGCTGAAGTATGTCGGCCCAGTCAATGGCCATGACATCGCCGAACTCGAGCATGCCCTCGGTCGGGCCAAGGAGTTCAACGGTCCCGTCATCGTGCACGTCATCACAGAGAAGGGCCGTGGCTACGCTCCTGCGGAGGAGGACGAGGCCGATCGGTTTCACGGAGTCGGCATCATCGACCCGGATACCGGTAAGCCGCTTACCGAGGGTGGACCCACCTGGACCAGTGCGTTCGCCGACGAGATTGTCCGCATTGGTCATGAGCGGAGTGATGTTGTGACGATCACTGCTGCGATGCTCGGCCCCACGGGCCTCGACAGATTTGCCGCAGTATTTCCCTCGCGCACCTACGATGTCGGCATCGCGGAACAACACGCGGTGACAAGCGCGGCAGGGCTTGCCTTCGGTGGCATGCACCCGGTGGTAGCCCTCTACGCGACCTTCCTCAACCGGGCCTTCGATCAGGTGCTCATGGATTGCGCACTCCATCGGGCCGGCGTGACCTTTGTCCTAGACCGCGCCGGCGTGACTGGCGACGATGGTGCCAGCCACAACGGTATGTGGGACCTGTCGATGCTTCAGGTGGTCCCGGGCCTGCGAATGGCCGCCCCCCGCGACGAAATCACCCTGCGGGCAGAACTGCGCGAGGCGGTCGCCGTTTCGGATGCCCCAACAGTCGTCCGCTTCTCGAAGGGCGCCCTCGGGCCCGAGATTCCAGCAATACGGACGCTCGGCGCACTCGATGTCATCGCCGAATCGGGCAATGGCGATGTCATCATCGTGAGTGTCGGGGCGTTCGCGCCCATCGCACTTGAGGTCGCCGAACGGCTCAAGGCACAGGGCATCGGTGTCATCGTGGTCGACCCGCGATGGGTTAAGCCGCTACCCGTTGACCTCATCGAGTTGGCGTCGGCTGCCCGCCTCGTTGTCGTTCTCGAGGACGGTGTCAGGCAGGGGGGAGTTGGTTCGGCGGTGAGTCAACTCCTGCGTGACCACGACGTCGACGTGCCTGTCCGCAACCTAGGGGTTCCAGTGGAATTCCTCGATCACGCGAAGCGAGCGCAGGTCCTTGCCGAGATTGGCCTCACCGCCCAGGAGATCTCCCGGTCGATTGTCGAGGCTGCGGCGCGGCATGCGCACCTGTCGGACGTGCCGGCCAGTGCCCCCTGAATAGAGGGGGTAAATTGCTCGGTAGCGCTGCGTTGGTTGGCTAGCCTCTCATCATGCGAATCTCTACCGTTGCACCATTTGCCCTAGTTCTCGCTTTCGCTTTGCCAGCGACTGCCGCCCACGCCGCCGATGGTGGAGTGGACCAAATGCTGACGCTGGCCGATGTTCCTTCAGTCGTTGGTACGGTACCCCCGGGAGTTGATCCGGTGAATTTCACTGTGCCCGCTCGTGGGCTCGAACTGTGCGACGCTGCCCTCGGATCATGGCAAGTTCAAGTTGCAGGTCCGGCCACGGTGAGTGAAGTCGTCATTCCCACGAGCAGTTCAGGCACATCGGGGTTGAGTGAGCTCGCCTATGTCTATCCCTCAGAGGCCGACGCTCAAAAGGCTTGGATCAATCTGCGTTCGGCAGCCAAGGCCTGCAATCGGACGGAGAGGAAATCGCAACCTGATGTCGGCGCAGTGACCTCGACGGTCACGACCGGCTACTTTCCGGGAGTCACCGCGTATCCGGACCTGTGGATCAACCATCGAGACGTCTACTCGGGGGCTGCGGGGCGCCGGCAAGGGACCATCGTTCGATTCAGCGTCTTCAGCCAGTCAACAAACGCCATTCTCGTCACCTCAGGCACATCGACCACGACGCCCAAGGGTTTTACCAAGGAGCAACGAGAGGCCGTTCGCGCCCTTGCCCAGAAGTTGAGCGATCGCTGGGATGTTCGGTGACCGCCGAACTGCCTTGTCCTTGGTGGCGGCGTTAGCGTTGATCGGCGTGATATCGGCCGGGTGCAACACCCCGACGAGGTTAGCCGCAGGTTCGTGTCAACAAGGCGCCGAAGCATCGAAGGTCGTCGTGCAGGTGCGAAACAACCTGAACGTTTCGATCACCTTCCATGTCCCGCAGGGCTCGTTCGCGCCGGATGACTGGCTTTGCGGAGAGGACCCAAGCCGTTGGGATGACGCCGAACTGAAACCTGGGCAATCCCGTGAGTTCGCGCTGATGCCAAACCCAAAGCCTCCACTGAAGCCAACCGAGCAGCCAAGGGCTTTCCCGCTGAACCTTTCCCGTGGTGATTCGAAGATCACCTCCTTCAGATACGCAGTTGACGTGATCGATCAGGTTGATCGACAGTACATTCAACTCGCGGACAGGAGTAGGTATGACTGCTCACTGCAGGACACGTGGCAATTTGCCTACAGAGGCGCACCCATGCAGACCCGAATCAACTGCCAAGGGGACCTGATGATGACCTTTGAGTATCCACTCACCTTGGTCCCTTGACGTGATGTCGATGATGACGCGAACTCGAACGGGGACACCTTCACCGTGACGAGTTCGACCAAGGGAGAACCAAGCAAGACCCGAGACCGATCAGTTCTCCTGACGCTCACTTGCTGCTGAAAAGGAGAAACGTCCATGGTGAAAATCGCGGGACGAGCGTTCCTGGTCCTCGATGACCATGAACTGGTCCTCGAAGCAATCGGCCAGCGGTTACGGGTTGACTTCCCTGGGTGCACAATCATCTACTCGGGTGGCTCGCTCAAGGAAGCGATGAATGCAACGCGCACGGCGCACTGCGACTGTGCCATCGTCGACCTTGACCTTGGCGATGGGGCGACGGTTGCAGAACTCGTGAGCTCCTTCACATTGCATGGGATTCCCGTGGTTGTCGTGAGTGCCCTCGGCCGGCCCGAGGTGATCAAGGCTGCTCTTGCGGTCGACGTGAGTGCGTTCGTGACGAAGCGGTCGAGTGCGACCTTCCTTACGACAGCGATCAAGGAGGTACTCCGGGGCGGTACCTGGTTTCCGGCCGACATGGCAGGTGTGCTGCTCCAGGGATCTGGCAGCGTTGACCTGTCTGGTCAGGAGAGGCGAGCGTTGACCTTGTACGCCTCCGGACTCACCCTCGACATGGTCGCTCGACGCATGGATGTCAGTCCGAACACGGCGAAGCACTACATCGACCGGGTTCGGACGAAATACACGGCCGCTGGTATCGCATCGCGCACCAAGGTGGAACTCAACACCCTCGCGAGGAATGAGGGGATGCTCCCCTGAATAGGGGGGGGCAAAATCGGCCCTCGCCCACATCCACCGGACGTAGCCTGTGGATTGTCCCGACCAGGCGGTTGGGCAGTGAGAACCGAGGAGACCTTCATGAGTAGAACCAAACTTGCTGGGGCAGTAGCGGTGACGTTGGTGGCCGCCGCTGCATTGGCTGGATGCGGATCGTCCAATGATGCATCGAGGCAGGCGTCCGGAGCCCCGGTGCCGGTGGCCGGTTGCCCGGCCGCCCCGGATTATGGCGTGGCACCGGAGTACACGATTGAACTTGAGACCGCCGGTGCGCAGGTGCTCGTTGAGCAGTGTGCCATCGTGAACATCACGATAGGTGCGGCGGCCGAGCGACTCGCCGGCTCTGCTCTCCCGGATACGAAGCTCTTCAAGCCACTCGGCCCGACTTCGATCGAGACGGTATCGACCTATGCCATTGGTGCGCCGGGCTCGATCGGGAAGGCTGTTCTTGTCAGCCAGGATTTCCCCGCGCCGGGCAAGACTGTCAACATCAAGATCGTCGCCCCCTGATCTGTCGCTGCTCGGGCCTGGGCTTGAGTGCCCAGGCCCGAGTGATTGGCATGTGAGGCAATTGTCAAGGTGGAGGTCGAGAGCATGACGAAGTTCAAGAACCAGACTCTGATGGCTACGTCTGTCGCGCTACTCCTTGTTGGAGGTGCCTGCCTGCAGGGGTGTTCTTCATCGGCCCCCGATGCCTCACGTGAGGCCGCCGGAGTCGGCGCATGCCCGGCATTCCCGGGCTTCGGCGAGGGTGTGCCGGAGGAAGTCCTCGATCACCGCTCTTGGCTCGCCGGCAGGCAGGTGAGCGTACCTCGGTGCAGCATCCTCACTATTGAGCGACTTACGCCAGCTGACAGGCTCACCTTCAGCCCGGCGCGGACTGGGATCCTTGAGGCGGTAACCCCGACAGGCACCATGTACAGCAGCTATTACGTCGTTGGTCAGCCCGGTTCGGCAATTGATGTGACCGTGACCTCCGATGCGCCGCCTGCGCCACCGGTAGACCTTGGGAATCCCGTTCCCGAGCCGACGCTGCCCGCAGTCATCACGCTCACTGCGACGGTCCTCATCGTCGAGTCGCAGGAGTAGCACTACTCGGGCAGGGATGCGATGCCCGGCCCGAGAAAGCGCTTCCCGGTGGCCCGGACTGATGCCCCACTGCGATCGAGATACGGGGTGAGGCCGCCGAGGGCGAACGGCATCCCTGCCCCGAGGATCATGCACAGGTCGAGGTCCTGAGGCTCGGATACGACACCGTCATCGAGCATGATGCGTGCTTCGCGTGCGAGCGCCGCTGCAACCCTCTCGAGCACCTGTGCCTCGTCGAGCGCTGTATCGCCCTGCTCGAGCAGTGCCAAGACCTCTGGATCAAGCTTCGGATTGCCCTTGCCGCCGGGCAGGAAGATGCCGGGCTTGCCAGCCTCGACGATGCGGCGCAGGTTGTCCGATAGCGGGTAGCGATCCGGAAAAGCGTCGTTGAGGACCTCCATGACGTGGAAGGCGACCGCAGGTCCGACGAGCTGCATCAGCGTAAATGGTGACATTGGCATGCCGAGTGGACGAAGTGCGCGGTCAGCGACGGCGAGGTCGGTGCCCTCGTCGACTGCGCGGAAGACCTCAGCCATGACGAGATTGAGGAGCCGGTTGACCACGAAGCCTGGAGTGTCCTGCACGAGAACCGTCGACTTCTTCAGCGTTCGGCCGACCGCGAACGCGGTGGCGAGCGTGGCGCCATCGGTGCTGGCCGACGGAATGATCTCGAGCAGCGGCATGACTGCCACGGGATTGAAGAAGTGGAACCCGACCACCCGCTCCGGATGCGACATGGCACTCGACATCTCGGTGAGGGAAAGCGAGGAGGTGTTTGAGGCGATGACGCAGGTGTCAGAGACGATGGCCTCAAGTTCGGCAAACACCTGCTGCTTGACGGCCATATTCTCGAAGACGGCCTCAATCACGAAACTCGCATCGGCGAACCCGTCCTTTGATGTGCTGCCACTGATAAGCGCGCCGAGCCGGTTGGCCATGTCGGGCTTCATCCTGCCCTTGTCGACCTGCTGCGTAAGCTCCCCTCGGACGAACTCGAGGCCCTTGTCGATCCTGTTCTGATCGAGGTCGGTCATGACGACGGGCACCTGAAGTCGCTTGGCGAACAGGAGCGCGAGCTGGCTGGCCATGAGTCCGGCGCCGACGACACCGACCTTGGTGACGGGGCGAGCGAGTGAACGATCGGGCGCGCCGACCGGCGATTTCGCCCGCTTTTGAACGAGATCAAAGGCATAGAGGGAGGCGCGGAGTTCATCACCCATGACGAGGTCGGCGAGCGCCTCATCCTCGGCGGCAAAACCCTCATCGCGCGTCGAGGTCTTGGCCGCTGCAATGAGATCGAGGGCTGCGTAGGGGGACTTGAATGCCCCGTGTGTTCGAGCATCGAGTGTTGATCGCGCGAATCCGATGACGGTGTCCCAGAGGCCGCGGTCGGGATCCTTGCGCGTGATGACGATCTCGCCGGTGAGGACGCGCGCGGCCCAATGAAGAGATTGCTCGAGGAAATCAGCCGGCTCGAACATCGCATCGAAGATGCCGAGTTTGCGGCCCTCGGTGGGCTTGAGCTGGCGATTCATGGTCATGGCGTTCGTGAGGATGACCTGCATGGCATCGGCAGGCCCGATGAGGTTCGGCAGGAGCCAGGCACCTCCCCAGCCGGGGACAAGGCCGAGGAAGACCTCGGGCAGCGACAGGGCGGCAGCGCCGCTCGACACTGTGCGGTAGGTGCAGTGGAGGGGCAGTTCGAACCCGCCGCCGATGGCCGCGCCGTTCACGAAGGCGAAGGTCGGGACATCGAGTTCGCCGAATCGGCGGAACACGTTGTGGCCGAGTTGCGCGATCTCAATTGCTTGCTCACGGGCCCGCACATGCGAGATGCCCGATAGGTCGGCGCCGACGGCGAAGATGAAGGGCTTGCCAGTGACGCCCACCGCGATGACGCCGGGCGTTGCGACGATCTGGTCGAGTGCGGCATCGAGGGATGCCAGGCCAGCAGGGCCGAAGGTCGAGGGCCTCGTGTGATCGCGGTCATTGTCCAAGGTGATGAGCGCCATGGTGCCAGCGCTGAGTGGCAGATCGATGAACCTCACCCGCGCGTGGGTGACAACCTCGCCGGGAAGGGCGCCATCGGTGGTGGTCTCGGTCATGCTGCACTCCCGTGGTTGAGGTTCTCCCAGATGACGGTGCCGCCCATGCCCAGCCCGATGCACATCGTTGTGATGCCGTAGCGGGCCGATGGGTCGTGCTCGAAGTCGCGAGCGAGGTAGTTCATAAGCCGAATGCCACTCGAGGCGAGGGGATGCCCGACGGCGATTGCGCCGCCCATCGGGTTCACCCGCGGATCTTCATCGTCAATGTTGTAGTGGTCGAGAAAGGCCAAGACCTGCACGGCGAATGCCTCATTGATCTCGAACAAGTCGATGTCGGTAATGGAAAGCCCGGCGCGGCGCAGGGCCTTCTCAGTACTCGGTACCGGTCCCACTCCCATGACCTCCGGCTCGACTCCTGCGAAGGCGAAGCCGACCATGCGCATCTTCGCGGTGAGGCCAAGTTCGGTGGCAGTATCGGCGCCGGCGAGTAACGCTGCCGTGGCGCCGTCCGTGAGTCCAGAGCTATTGCCTGCGGTGACCCGGCCATGCGGACGAAATGGCGTCTTGAGGCCGGCGAGGCCGGCGAGGGTGGTGTCGGCACGGGGCACCTCGTCGACGGTGACGAGGCCCCATCCCTGCTCGCCATCGCTGACAGCGACGGGGACGAGATCGACCTGAATGCGTCCCTCGGCATACGCCCTGGCGGTTTTTGCCTGGGATCCGACGGCGAACGCATCGGCGCGGTCCTTCGTGATCAATGGGAAGCGATCGTGCAGGTTCTCGGCGGTCTTGCCCATCAGCAGTGCCTCGGGGTCGACGAGCCTCTCGGCAAGGAATCGGGGATTGGGGTCGACGCCCTCGCCCATCGGGTGCCGGGACATATTCTCGACACCGCCCGCGAGGGCCAGATCAATCTGCCCGGCCATGATTGCCGATGAGACGGTCGTGACGGCGGTCATGGCACCGGCGCACATGCGGTCGATTGCGTATCCCGGCACCGAGCTCGGGAGGCCGGCGAGCAGTGCCGCCGAGCGACCGATGGTCATCCCCTGATCGCCGGTCTGGGTGGTGGCGGCGACGGCGACCTCATCGATACGTGCGGGGGGAACATTGGGGTTTCGGCGAAGGAGTTCACGCATCGCCTTGACGACCAGGTCATCGGCACGCGACTCGCGGTAGACCCCTCCGGCCTTGCCGAATGGAGTGCGAACCCCGTCGACGAATACAACATCGCGTACCTCTGGCATGACTGTCCCCTTGGGTTACCGAGTCGGTGACGCCATATTACCGGTCAGTAACAAGGGTGGCTACGGCGCCACCACCAACGCGTCTGCGAGGGCCGAGGTGGTGAGCCCGATCTGCCACGTCCGTGCCCCGCCAGCACGAAGGAATTCCTCTATCGATTCCGCAGTGATCGGCTCAGGTGGCTCCCAGCACAGTCGCCGCACTAGGTCAGGAGTGAGAAGGTTCTCGGCGGGCATCTCGATGCGCTCGAGGATGACTCCGAGCGTGGCCTTTGCTGCCTCAAGGCGTGCGAACGCCTCCGGATTGCGCTCGGGCCAGTTGCGCGGCGGGGGCGGTCCGGTGGGCGGCGGGCTGATCTCGGGAAGTTCGGACTCCGGGAGCGCCATTGCTGCAGATACTGCGCTCCACCAGCCGGGCAGCCGGCGTTGCTGACCTCGACCGCTGAACTCCTTCAGGGCACCGAGCGCCTCCTTGGAGACAGGCAGTGCGGTTGCTGCCGCGACAATCGCCGCGTCGGGCAGGATCCGGCCTTGGGCGATGTCGCTTCGGCACGCCACCTCGTCGCGCGCGAGCCAGAGTGATCGCACGATTCCAAGGGCTCGCGCCTTGCGCAGCCGGTGGATCCCTGACGTGCGCCGCCATGCGTCGTCACCCCTTTCCCGCGGGGTGAAGTGGACGAGTGCCGCGAACTCCTCATGCGCCCATTCGAGTTTGCCCGCGGTCTCGAGCTCGGCGTGCATGCGGTGACGCAGCTCCACGAGCAGCTCGACATCGAGGGCGGCGTACCGAAGCTGACTCGCTGTCAACGGGCGAAGGGACCAGTCGGCGGATCCGTGGCCCTTCTCGAGTACCTCACCGAGCTCGGCTGATACGAGGGCGGCCAGCCCCACCTTCTCCCTGCCGAGCAGTCGGCCGGCAAGCTCAGTATCGAACAGGACCGCCGGACGAAGACCGATCTCGGCGAGGCAGGCCAGGTCCTGGGTCGCTGCATGGAGGATCCATTCCACCCCCTCCGTCGCCGACTGGATGACGGAGAGATCGGGGAGGTCGATCGGGTCGATGAGTGCCGTGCCAGCGCCTTCGCGGCGAAGTTGTACGAGATATGCGCGCTGGCTGTACCGGAAGCCCGAAGCGCGCTCGGCATCGAGCGCGAGCGGACCAACCCCGGCGGCGAGCTTCGATGCATACGCCTCAAGGTCTTCGAGGGTGGTGATCACTTGGGGGACGCCGTCGCGCGGTTCTAGGGGCGTCGTCTCGGGCAATGGTTCCGCAGGGATCGTCACGTCATCCTTCGTCTGGAGGGGCGCATCCTCAGGAGTGGACGGGCGCTGGGTGGATCTGAGACTGCTGGACATGCTGCGCGCCGGGTGCCATGGGCATGAGCCCGGTCGCATGCCGTAGGAGTTCGATCCATGCCTCGACGTGGCGCTCCATGGATTCGTGCACGGGAGCACCGTCTACGGAGTACGGGGTCCACGATGCCCGGATCTCGACGAAGCCATCGCGCGGCCGATCACTGAGCGATCCGAAGGACTGCCCAGCGGTTGCGGTGACGGTGCCTCCGAGTTGCGATGCGTGGGCGCCCGTCTCTGCTAACGCTTCCATGAGCCACGTCCATCCGACGTCGTGGAGCATCGGGTCTGAGACAAGGTCCGGCTCAAGTGAGGCCCTCGCGAAGACGACCGCTCGGAAGTCTCCATCCCACTCGCCGACACCATCGGGGTCATGGAGGAGGACGAAGCGGCCGGAGAGCGGGTCGCGATCATCAATCGCTGACTCAACGGTGAGGGCGAGGGCGAAGGGTGCAAGGCGCTGAGGCGCCGGGGCCTCATCAACCCGAAATTCCGGGCGGATGCGGGCCTCCCGCACGCGGGCCGACGCCTGCGCGAACGCCTCGGCACTCGCAGTCACTGACCTCACGTTCGCAGGCTACGCGCTGTTGGGTGCCGCGGGGAGATCGGCGCGCCGAGTCCGGGCGGGCGGACCTTGAGGGGCGTGCGCAGGGCAAACTCACCTAGAGTCACGTCACATGGGCGCCCTTCTTGCATTGGCGTCGTCGATCATGTGGGGCGCGGGAGACTTCGTCGGCGGGATGACGAGCCGACGGCGCCCTGCGCTCGCTGTGTACCTCGGCTCGCAGGTCTTCGGATTCCTAGGCCTCGTCGTGGCGGCGACCGCCACCGGTGCTTGGGGCACTGCGCCGACCTACTGGCCTTGGGCCATTGCGGGTTCGTTGGCCGGCGTGATTGGGATGTTCGCGTTTTACCGGGCGCTCGCCATCGGTCCGATGGGGATCGTGTCGCCGCTCGTTGCCTTGGCGGTTGTCATCCCGGTGGGCTTCGGGCTCATCAACGGTGAGACTCCGTCAAGTCTGCAGGGACTGGGGATCCTCGCGGCCATCACCGGTGTTTTGCTCGCATCGGGTCCTGAGCTCAGCGGCGCCGAGTCGGCTAAGCCACTCGGCTACTCCGCTGTGGCGCTGGTGTTCTTTGGTGTCATGTTCGTCACCATTGCCGAAGGCAGCAAGACGAGCCCCCTCATGACGATGACGGGCATGCGCGCGACCTCGATGTTGCTCATCGTTGTGGCGATCCTCGTGTTTCGTTCGAAGGGTGGCATCACCCCCCGTGATTGGCCAGTGCTCGCGTTCGTCGGTCTCTTGGACGCCGCAGCCAACGTCACATTTGGAGTAGCGACGACCCTTGGGCTGCTGTCGACGACGGCGGTTCTCGGATCGCTCTACCCGGTCGTCACGGCTATTCTCGCCGCAGTCGTTCTCAAGGAGCGATTACGTCCGGTTCAGTACGTGGGCGTCGCCGTCACCATGCTCGGGGTCTTCCTTGTCAGCGCCGGGGCTGAGGCGAACTGAGATTGAGTTGATGCAGTAGCGCAGGTCGGTGGGCGTGCCGTATCCCTCGCCTTGGAACACGTGACCCAGATGGCCACCGCAAGCGGCGCACCGAACCTCGGTACGCACGGATCCGAGCGACCGGTCCTCGATGGCAACGATCCGATCTTGGGCGAGTGGGGAGAAGAAGCTTGGCCAGCCGCAGTGCGAGTCGAACTTAGTGTCACTGCGAAACAACTCCGCGCCACAGGCCCGACAGCTGTAGACGCCCTCGGTCTTGGTGTCGGTGTACTCACCGACGAACGGTCGTTCGGTGCCGGCCTCGCGCAGGACGTGATATTCGAGTGGGGTGAGTTCTGCCCGCCATTCGGCTTCAGGCTTCGAGATCGGGTACGGGGTTCCGTCAGGCATGAGGTGCATGCTCGTAACCGGGGTGTCGTGGCTCATGGGACCATGCTGCCATGAGTCACGACACTGAGACCATGTCTTCTTGGCTGAGTTCGCAGGAGTTGGCAACTGCGCGCGAGCGAGTGCCAATCGTGTACGTCGATGCGATCCCGGTCCGCACTGATGCCCAGGGGGCCGTTACTCAGGTAGGCCTCCTTCTTCGCGCGATGCCCGACGGAACAATCAGCCGGGCCGTGGTCTCCGGACGGATCCTGCACGGCGAGCGCGTGCGCGATGCCCTGCTCCGCCACCTTGAGAAGGACCTAGGGGCCATGGCCCTCCCGCAGGTGCCGCCGTCGCCCCAGCCATTTACCGTCGTTGAGTATTTCCCTGACCCCTCGGTGACGGGTTTCGTCGATCCGAGGCAGCATGCCGTGTCGCTGGCCTTCATCGTGCCGATCGCGGGGGATTGTTCACCCTCGCAGGACGCTCTTGACCTCGTCTGGGTGACTCCAGAGGAGGCATCGAAGCCTGAGTTCCAAGGAGAGATGTCGGGCGGACAGGGACGACTCGTGCGTATGGGCCTCGCACATTGCGGTGTGCTGCAATAGTCTTTCGTCTGCTGCCCTGGTCGGGGCGCGTGACTTGAGGGCAGGCGGCTGCCCAGAAAAGGGTTGAACATGAGTGAATTCGGCAAGGCGGCGACTGAGAACAAGCGAATCTCCGTTCGCGGTGTCATCGCCATCATCATTCTCGTGATCGCCGTGGTGTTCATGGCGCAAAACACCACAGACGTGACCATTCGAGTCCTCGGCTACAGCTACGACGTGTGGCTGTGGGCGCTCATCCTCGTGGTGTTCCTGCTCGGCATGGTTCTCGGCGGCGCGGTTCGCGCGGGAGTCCGCAAGCTCCGTGGCGAAGAGAAAGCCCCGAAGTAATCGCGCTGATTTTGCGGGTCGACTCGTGTGGTGTCTCATCATCATGAGAGTCGACACGGAAGCCCATCGCCTCGAGGCCTGGAGTCTCGAGGCGATGGGCCTTCGAATGAGCGTGAACAGGCAGGGTGACCACGTTGTTCATTAGAGTAGTCCCATGACCGCTCTGGCTGACGACTTGACCGACCAGCGACTGCTCCTAGACCTCGAACCCGTCGTCGAACGTGAACTGAACCGGCACCTGTCGACGGCGAAGGAATGGTTCCCCCACCAGTACATTCCCTGGGACCTCGCCGAAAACTTTGACGGACCACTCGGCGGCCGCGAATGGACACCGCAAGAGCGGCGATTCGGTGAGGCGGCCCGCACCAGCCTCGTCATTAACCTCCTCACCGAGGACAACCTGCCGAGCTACCATTACGAGATTGCCACTCACATGGGTCGCGACGGCGCGTGGGGTACGTGGGTCGGGCGTTGGACAGCTGAGGAAGGCCGTCACGGCACTGCGATCCGCGACTACCTGCTCGTGACGCGGTCCGTCGACCCGATCGAACTCGAGCGTGCGCGAATGATCCACATGGAAGCGGGCTTCTCCGCCATACACCCGGGGCTGCTCGGCGGGCTCGCCTACGTGTCATTCCAAGAACTGGCAACTCGGGTCTCGCACCGCAACACCGGCACGGCGACTCAGGATCCGATCGCGGAGCAACTCCTTGCCCGCATAGCGCTCGATGAGAACCTGCACATGATCTTCTATCGAAACACCTACGCTGCGGCGCTCGACCTCGCCCCTGATCTTGCGATGAGGTCGGTGACCGACAACGTACGCGATTTCGCCATGCCGGGGCACGGAATCGAGGGATTCGGGCGAAAGGCGGTCGAAATCGCGGTCGCCGGAATCTACGACCTGAAGCAGCATCGCGATGAGGTCATCATGCCGGTCCTTCGCAAGTGGCAAATCTTCGAACGCAATGACTTCGGGCCTGCGGGAGAGGCTGCGCGCGACGAACTCTCCGCGATTCTCGCCGACATGGATGTTGCGGTGAATCGCTTCGAAGAGCGTCGCGAGGCGCTTCGCGCCCGGCTCGCCGCGCGCGACTGAACACCGAAATGCTCGGCATGCGAGTGCTCGCCGAGTCCCTGAGCGTCTGCCGACTGCCGCCGGGGGCCCCTTGGCCGAAACCCGAGCATCCGACATCGATCTTCTCGGTGACGAGAACCGCACACGAGGTCTCGATTGTCTGCCACGCGTCCGACGAGCCCACAGGTGCCGTGGTCGAGCCGGGCTGGCGGTGCCTCGAGGTTGCTGGGCCGCTCGATTTCGGCATGGTCGGTGTCATGGCCGGAATAACCGCCTGCCTCGCGCGGGCGGCAGTGAGCGTCTTCGTCCTTTCCACCTACGACACCGACTATGTCCTCGTGCGCGAACAGGATCTCCAGACGGCGGTGACATCGCTCGCGCGGGACGGCTACCTGGTGAGCGAGTCGCGCGCGCATCACGACTAGCCGATGAGCAGCGGGAACAACGGGTGATCGAACGTGGCTCCGTCGGCGAGCGGCGGTTCGAGGTCATCAAACGGAGGCGAGGTGCGCCAGGGCCTCATCGCATGCCGCGCATCATCACCGACGAAGCGCACCGAGAATGCGCGTCGCCTGCCTAGCGACCCTGCCGAACCGTGCAGCGTGAGCATGTGAAAGAACAGGGCATCGCCGGGCGAGAGGGCCCAGCCGAGGATCGGATAGGAATCGCGATTGGCCTCGACTTCGGGCAGTTCCCCGAGGGTCCCCTCGGGGAACCACTTCGCCTGGTTGTCTTTGAAGGTCCGGGGCATCAGCCATGGTCCGCGATGTGTTGCGGCGACGAACTCGAGGGTTGATTCGCGGGGTACCGGGTCGACCGGCATCCACATCGACACGTTCTGGAACCCATCGATGTTGTAGTAAGGCTGGTCCTGGTGCCATGGCGTGCGCTGCCGGGTGTTGGCGGTCTTGGTGAGCATGTGGTCGTGGTGGAGGCGCACGGTCGTGCTTGCCATGAGTTGTTGGGCGATCGACGCCGCTGCTGACTCTCGGATGAACCGCTCGTACTCGTTGATGCGAGTCCAGTTGCGAAAGTCCTCGACGAACGCGCCGGGGTCGCCGGGTTCGCTGGCAAGGAGGCAGAGCGGGCTCGGTTCTGCGAGGTTCCTCTCGATTCCTCGCTCGACGAGGGCTACCTGCTCTGGCGTGAACGCAGATCGGACGATGACGGCTCCATCGCGCGCAAAGTCAGCAGCGACGTCTTCGGAGAGCTTGAACACAGGGGTCACGTTGAGAGCCTACGGTGCGTCCCGCCGACCGTGGGCGCAAAGCAAAAACCGATGATTCGCCGCACGACTCCTCAAAATTCAGGGCGAACGTGACAGCATTAAGTCGTGGCGAATGACGAGGCGAGGGGGGTTCAGCGCACCACGCCCGATCGATGGTCAGCCCGAGAGGGGATAGCTGGCGAATGGTCGACCTCTCCAACTCTGTGGCTCCTCGCCTTCCCCTTCATCGTGCTCATTCAACAGACTCGACTGCAGCTAGTCTCCACATGGGTGATCCCTCAATTGCTCGCCATCAGCTTCCTTGGGCAGGTCGCGGCGCTCCTCGTGCTCCTGGCCGCGAGACGCATCTGGGTCCGAGTGCCTGAGGTAGGACCCCGAAGCCTCGTCGCCGTGATCGTGATTTGGCTCATCGCAGGGGGCGTAGCAGGCGCTATCACCGGATGGCTCGTGGGCCTGTTTCAGATCGTTCAGGTGCCCGGTCAGGTCCTGTTGGCCATGCTGTCGATGGCGATGACGACGGTGCTTACCTACCTGCTCGTCTCCTTCACCATGGGCGTGGTTCGTGGCCACCGGGTGAAGGTCGGTCGCCTCCGTGACTATCGCGATGTGCTCGTCCTTCGCAGTCAAGAGTCGGGTGCCCACATCGAGGACCAGCAGCGACTTTTGCGCAAGGCGCTGGACGACTCGGTCCTTCCTGCATTTCGTGAGCTCGTTGAGCGCGTCGAGGCCCTGAGTTCCCGACCACTCCAAGAGGAGCTCGTGCAGTTGCGAAGGCACGTCATTACGACCTCGCAGACATTGGTTGGTCGACTGGAGGACGGCATCGACGATGCAGTCCAACAGCGGCGAACGAATCGGCTTCGCCGTATCGCTCAGGGACGGCGGACCGATGGGGGATGGCGGAGCATCGTCCTCAATGCTTCGGTTACCCCACGTATTGGTTGTCTCATCGTTATCGCTTTCGCGTTCGTGGAGCGGCTCCGCGGCTGCGTGACCACCTCGATTGTTATGGCGGTTGGGATGGTGATCGTCGTCCTCGCTGGGGCCACAGTGCGCCGATATACCTCCGCCGAGCCACCGGGCACTCGCCTGGCCGTGGGGGTGGGAACAATTGGCGCAATTCTTTTGGTCTTCTGGGCGGTGACCCGCCTTGAGATTGCCGGCTGCTCGTGGTCAGGATCGACAGAGGCCTTGGTGACCTCTGGCTGCACGCTCGTGGGCGCTCTCGCGTTCGCGGGGGTGTCACTTGAGGCGGATCGTCAGTTAAGGCTCATGAAGGACGAACTTCGTGATGCAAACGACGCATCCCACGCCGCGATCGCGGTCCTGAACGAGACTGGGCGCGCACTGCGCGATCAGGTCTCACATGTGCTGAACGGGGTTCTTCAGGGAAGACTCGCCGCGGTGTCGATTGCACTTCAAGCACACATTGACGACCTCGGTCGGGGTGGCCACCCGAGCACCGAGCGACTCGTCGAGCAAGTGACAGCACTCTTACGTCTCGCAGATCAAGACACCGCCGAGATGGCCACCGAGCCGGGGCAACCGCTTCGACTCGACGAGGCGCTACACCAACTGCGCAGCCGGTGGGCCGGACTCCTCACCGTGGGATGGGACATCGAACCTGCGGCGCAGGTACTGCTTGACGATGACAGCATCCTGCTCCAGTGGGCGAACGAAGTTATTGATCACGCCGTGACAAACTCGAGCAGGCATGGTGGGGCGATGGGCCTCACCATCGAGGTGAGCACCTCGGGGGTGGTGGTCGGGTGGCTCAGAATTCGAATACGGGACAACGGATTCGGGCCAGGACCTGATGAGGTGTTGGGTGGATCGGGCGCACGATCGGTCATTTCACGCCAAGGCACCTGGGTGCTGTGCGGCCGATCGGTTGGAGGCGCTGAGATCACCGTAGACCTGCCCGGAACGCGATGGTCGAGCGCCAATTATGCCTAAATTCTGCGTATGTCTTGCGGTCCGAAAGCCACGCGGCCATAGGCTCGTGCGAGGGGGTTGCTGGAGGTTGCGGTGAATACGGCGGTGGTCGAGTACTCATGGCGTGATGCGCTGAGGAGTCGATGGTCGACGTCGCCCCTGATGTGGCTTGTAGCTGCTCCCGTGCAGATCTTTGGAATCGCCATCCGAAACTCACCGCTCCATCCGGACCGTGCCGTGGCGATCGTCGTCCTTGCTGTCATTGCAGAGCTGGCAGTGCTGCTCCTCCTCATCTTGGTGGCCAGGCAGCGCTCGCCGCAGGGCCGAGTCCCGTCAATGACCACCGGTCAGGTGATCCTCGTATGGGTCGGGTGCGGGTTCCTTCTCTCGTTCATCATGGAACTTGGCGTCGACCTCCTCATCGGGGGAGGCGGCATTGGACTCGGTGGGCGCCTGTTATGGATGATAGGAAGCACGCTCGCCTTGTTCGGGGGTGCCACCATCGTTGGGGCGGGTGTCCGAGAGCGGCAGGCTGACATCGTGCGGCTGCGCCGGGCGAATGATCAGATCAACGAGCTCGGTGCCGCATCACAACGGTTCGCTGAGGATCAGCGATTGCTCCTCTCCGATGCACTCGACGCAGTGGTGATTCCGGCCCTCGAGCAACTCGCAGACGAGGCCGACGAACTCAATGTGGCGACCCATAGCGATCTAGAGCCGCTCCGGTCTCGGGTCGCCTTTTACTCGGAGACGATCATCCGGTCCCTTAGCCGCGAGGTATCGGGTATTGCTCCCCAGTGGCCGGAGCCAACGCCAGTGACTGAGAGCGAAAGGGGCTTTACCCTTCGAGGGCTCCTAGATCTCCTTATGGCGGCGAAGGTGCCGATCCTTCCGTCAGCAGCCTTCATTGGGGTGATCCTGTGGGCCCAGATTGTCCCCTCATGCCCCGAGCGTGATGCCTTGGCTTTGGCGAGCGGCACACTCGTCGTCGTTATCGGCCGACTGATCTGCCGATTGGTGTTCCAAGGCGCGCACCGGGGCACAGGGTTCGTCAACCTCATGATCTATCCGGCCATCGGTGCTGCGTTCGTGTGGAGCGTTCGAACGCCGATCGTTGCCTGCGAATGGCAGGGCTCGCACCAGCAATTGGTTGGCGTGGTCGGTATTGGGTTGACGTGCTTGGCGCTGATAGCCATGGCGGTCGAGGTGACCAGACGCTCACGGGATGACGCCTCGACGCTTGCTTCGCGCATTCGAGTTGGCGAGGCGATGGCGGCAGAGTTGGATCGTGCAGGGGAGCGAATGCGCGATCAGGTATCGCTCGTGCTGCATGGCTCCGTCCAGAGTCGCCTCACCGCAGTAGCGCTCTCACTGCAGGTGCACATGGATGAGGTGAGCTCTGGCGGCCACCCCGATAAGCGACGACTGCTGGCGCGTGTGACCATGCTGCTGGAACAGGCCGCGGCCGACGTGCAGTCGGTGTTTGCCGAGGAGCCGCCCCCCGCAAGTGTCGACAAGCAAATGCAGGCCATGCGAACGCGGTGGCTTGGGCTCCTCGACATTTCCTGGGGGATGTCGCCGAGGGCCGCGGAGGTTCTCGGTAACGATCCCGAATGTGCCGCCTGGGTGTTGGAAATCCTCGGCGAGGCAATCACGAATGCCAGCCGTCACGGAGAGGCAGGCTCGGTCGACCTGCGAATTGACGTCGACCACGAGACGGGCACGATGCTCATCGTCAGTGCGACCGACGATGGCGTCGGGCCTGCGAGTGACGTTCGTGAAGGTCTCGGTACCCAGCGAATCAGGGCCCGTGGCGGATCCTGGGCGCTTGGAGTCGGGCCAGAGGGTGGGGCTCGGATGACCGTGGTGCTCCCGATCCGCCAGGGTCGAGGAGCGTGACGGCATGTGCATCACGGGTGATGGGGTGCGGATGAGCGGGCATGTGTGTGAGATAACCGACCATGGGGGGTGGAGACTCGCGTACGGAGCGGGGGAAATGCGCGATGGTCGGCTGGGTGTGGGCGCAGAGGGGGGTAAACGAGGGTGACTGAAGGCATCTCGGAATTCCGAACGAAGGTCCTCATCGTTGAGGACGAGGAGTTCACGCGCACGATTCTCGCGGACTCGCTGGCCGCCAGTGGAATGACCGTCCGATCTGCCACCTCGGTTGCCGAAGCACTTGAAACCCTGCTCGAATTCGAGCCGAACGCCGTCGTGACGGATCTCCACCTTGGTCCAGGTCCTGACGGGGTGGATCTGCTCGAGCGTCTGAACCGTGATTTGCCGTGGATTGGGCAGGTCGTGCTCACCTCGCATACATCTGTCCAGGTCGCGCTCGGGATCAACCGACGGATTCCTGAGCGGGCGGTCTACCTGGTGAAATCGCGAATTACTTCGCTGGCAGATGTCGAGGATGCGATCTTCGATTCGATCACGCGCACGTCCGCGGAAGGCTCGTCCTCGCCGGAACCTGGCGAGGGGCGATTTGAGTTGAGCGCCTCGCAGGGTGAGATCCTTCGGCTCATGTCCGAGGGCCTATCGAACGCGGCTATCGCGGCCCGGCGCGAGACAACCCTGCGATCGACGGAAAGCCTGGTCGCACGGACGTTCGCGACTCTTGGACTCTCGAATGACCCGAATGTGAACGCCCGAGTTCTCGCAGTTCGGATGTGGCTGCAGGGTCAGGTGGTCGTTCGCGAGCGAGGCTAAGCCCGTGGAAGGCCGTGGGATACGGCCCTTCATGGACGTCAGTCCGCCTCGAGTTCCCGGCGCATGATGGCACGCTGGACGAGAGCCGGATCCGCAGCGACACCACAGACTTCGAGTGACGCGAGGGCCCGATTCATCACCCTTGCCTTGGCGCTCCATTCCTTCGTGCCGGGCCGCCCGGGTGCGATCTCGGCGTGCAGGCCCAGCTCGTGCGCGATGAGCGACTCGGTTCGAAGAAGGAGTGCTTCGATGCTTGCCGTGTCGGAGGCGAGCCCAAGATGACCCTGGGCGAACAGCACCGCAAGCATCCCGGCGATGGAGGTCCTCAGCTGGACCGCGCTCTGGTCGGCCAGTTGCGTGGCCATGGCCTCGCGAACCAACTCGTAGCGCGGGTCCTGGGGGCTCAGTTCTACCGCGACGCCGACACCCGTCATCACGGAGGCTGCGCCGGTGAGAGCGGTAAGCGTCGCGATCCCCCCGACCATGCCGCCGGGACCAAAGGTGGCGAGGGTACCCGCGATGGCTGCTGCGCCAGCGAGGCCCGCCGGTACTGCAATGGCGAGGCCAACACCTGTGGCGGCGAGCAGCCCGATCCCGGCGGTGATGAGGACGGGCCCCCAGCGGAACCCGGATTCCTGAAGAACAGCCTTTGATTCTTTCACCGCAGCGATCACGGCTTGCGCGAGTTCTAGCCCGGAGTGCGCCGAAGACGGGCGCTTGACCTGCTCGAACAGAGCGTTGAGTGCCTCGTGGGCGTGTGAACCAGCGATATCGAGGTCAAAGGGCGGCAGGGCCGGGGCGAGGAGGAAGTCGACACCCGCGACAACGAGTTGGGTGTCTGAGAGCTGGCTGCGCACAAGGCTTGCTGCGTGGATGAGGAGATCAGCTTCCGTTGGAGTCCGCGAGGGGTGCAGGGGGCTGGACTCCCTCGCGTCTTCGGGCAGTGCCTCGTGCCGTCGCCGGATATCGTCGACCGTCCGGCGGGCGAGAACGCGGCGGGCTGCGTCGAGATTCCGGCGAAACCCCCACTTTCCTGTGTCGCACGTTGCCCACAGCTGCTGTGTGTAGGCGAATCGTAGGAGGAGCGGATCCCAACGTGGATCGAGGCGGCGCGACAAAACCCCCGGCGATCGTTGCTCGGCGCGCTCGCCGAACATGGTGAACCCCACGGCCGCAGCAACGACCGGGTGGCTCATGTAGCCGGTGAGGCTGTGCGACGCACCGGTGTTGATCGGCGCATCGAGGGCCGCCTTGAAGAAGGGGCTCGCGCCTCGTCCGATTGTGATGATGTCGCCCGGGTCATAGACATTGAGCCAGGACAGCACCCGGTCGGACGGGAAGCCAGCGGCTGTGTCGACGCCATCATGGTGGCTGCGCAGCCCCTTGACCCCCATGGGAGACCCGATGGTGAGGAGGAGGTCGATCTGCAGGCCCGGGGGGAGACGCGTGAGGATGTCGATCATGAGGATCGACCCGAGACTGTGGGCGACGACGGTGATCCGGCCGATCTCGGGGAGGCGGCCAAGGACCGCCCGCCAAGCGGCGTGCCGGTGCCGGCTCGACCCTCGATACGTTGCGACCGCCTCCATGGTGCCGGCGACTGCATTGGGGAGTGGCGTGTCACTCATAAGACCCACGTGCATGGGCCCAGGGTTGTTGCGCGACCGCTCGATCGCATTGGCGAGCGCTTCCCGCCGTACGAGGTAGTCCGCCCAGTTCGCGTGGCGTCTGCGCGACTCGGGCTCAGCCCACTCGATCACCGGGGTAATGCCCTCAGCCCCCTCGAGTAGGGCGACGAGGTAGTCGGCCTCGATGATCCGATCGCCATGCGCGCCGATGACGGGATAGCCGAGGCCTGCGAGGCCGGAGTTAAGCGGCCCCAGCCAGGACTGCCGCGACTCGAATCCGCCCTTGCCGTGCACGAAGAGGATGGTTCGACCATCGGTCATGTCGCACCCCTTCGATGATTGCGTCCCTCGACTTGCATGTCCGTGTCATGGGTGACTCATCACCCCTATGCTGGGAGGGCCTTCTCGGTAAGTGAGGGCAGTGCGTCGACGATAGCCTCAAAGGAGCAGGAATGTCTCGTCCCGTTCATGCCACACGTCGCTCCGGCATGATGCTCGCCTTGGCCGGGCTCGCGGTCGTCGGCCTCACCTCCTGCATGAACGTCAACTACACACTCGTGGCGAACTCCGATGCGACGGTGAGCGGAACGTTGCAACTCCAAGTCGCCAAGGAGGCGGCGTCCATGCTTGGCATCGCGACTGCTGAGGACCTTGAGAGCCAATTGAAGTCAGGTGAACTCACAGACGCGGGGAATGCAAAGGTCCTCGACAATTGCGTGTCCGGATCGGACGACACCTACATCATCTTGAACTGTGGCGTCACGAATGCCCCGCTCACCGATATTGATGATGGCTGGAGCCTGATCCGCGAGGGCGACACCCTCGTCATGGATGTGAAGACCGACAGTGGCGCTACGGCTGAGGAGTCTTCGGTTGATCTCGGTGAGGTCACGATCACCGTGACGTTTCCGGGGGACATCATCAGCGTGGAGGGCAACGGGGTTTCAAAGACGGCGCCCGACACGATCGTCGCAAAGGGGTCAATCGATGAGACCCTCGACTTCACGGTGACAGCTGCAGCGTCCGATCCGAGCGGCATCAATCCGATCTGGATCCTGCTGGCCGGCTTTATCGTCGTCATCGTTGGCCTTGCGCTAGTACTGCTCATGCGGCGCCGGGGTCAAGGGCCAAAGGCGCCTTCGCATGATACGGCATCTCCGTCCGACACGCCTGGGCAGATCGACTAGCCTCACCGCATGCCCATCGCCATCGGAGACCGAATTCCATCAGTAGATATCCGCCTCATGGTCGATGGAGTTCCGGCCATCGAGTCTGCAGCGGAGGTTCTCGGCCGAGGGCAGGTTGTCCTGTTCGCGGTGCCTGGAGCCTTCACCCCCGGCTGCTCGACACGCCATCTGCCCGGATACATCGAGCGCGCCTCGGAGATCTCGGCAAGGGGCGTCGACTTCATCGCCTGCATCTCGGTGAACGACGTGTTCGTCATGGATGCGTGGGGCAAGGCTCACGGAATTGCTGAAACCTTCACGATGCTCGCCGATCCAGATGCTGGGTTCACCCGCGCCATCGGGATGGAGATCGACGCGTCAGCCTTCGGACTTGGGGTGCGATCCAAACGCTACGCCATGGTGATCAGCGATGGCGTTGTCACAACTCTCCTCGAAGAGGAGAACGGGTTGTCGATCATGAACAGCACTGCTGAGTGCGTGCTCGAGCGGCTCTAACTCACATCAGATCCGGGTAGTGCAGCCGGACCACCTCCGGGTAGCTGCGTACGTAGTAGTTCCACATCTGCTCGCCGAATACCGGCGCGGGCGCGCTCGTCGTTCCTGATTCACCGGCGAGCAACTCATCGCGCTTTGCCATAAAGGCAGCATCGCGGTGGCTGGCACTCACTTGGACTGCCTGAGCAAATCTTGGTCCGAGAGCAATCGGATGCAAGTTTGTGCGGAGGTCTGGGCCGTGGAAATATGCCGACGAGTAGCGCTGGGATGAGGTGATGACCCGGTGGGTGGTCGCGACCAGATAGTTGCCGGTCATGGACTGCAGCATTTCGCCGAGGTTGATGACGAAGGCGCCAGGCGTGGGTAGAACATCGATCCAGTCTCCATCAGGGTTCAGCGCCTGCAGACCGCCAACGCCGTGCTGGAGCAAGATGGTGAGAAAGCCCGCATCGTGGTGACTGTTCACGCCCGCCTGCCCTGCAGGAGTGGGTGGGTATGAGATGAGCTTGGCGAACGAGAGCGGACGTTCCCCGAAGATGGTTCGAAAGGCGTGGCGTTCAAGGCCGAGGCCCATGGCGAGAATCTCCATGAGTTCATCGGCGAGAGCACCCATCCGCGCAAGGAACTCGTTCACCATCGAGTTGAATCCGGGGAGCACGGATTCGGGAAGCCACTGGTTGGGTCCGTCGAGGCGGAGGTACGGCGGCATCGCGTCAGGCACGTAGGGCGGATGTTCGGTGGAAAGATCGAGTTGCTCGCGATAGTCGATTCGGTTGTCGGTGAGTTCTGCCCCGACCTGCTCCCAGCCGCGAAAGTGCGGTGATTGGCGCTTGTCGATGAGTGCCTTGGCTGCGGCCGGTAGCGCGAAGAACGACTCGAGGGCGGCGAAGTACGACGCGATGAATGCATCGTCGATGCCATGATCGACGAGGGTGAAGAAGCCCACCTCGTGGCAAACCTCGACTACCTCCGTGGCAAATGACTGGCGATGGGAGGGGTCGTTGCGCCACTGCGCGAGCGACACAACGGGAATGTCGGTGAATGCGCTGGTTTGCGCGAGTGTGGTCTCAGTCACGCCGTCAACCTATCCCATCGTTGCCTGGATGCCCTCGAAGAGGAGCCATGCCGCAAATGCGAAGAACAGGCAGGCCGCGCCTATCCGGATGACCCGTTCAGGAAGCGCCTTGCCGAGGAGTGCCCCCACGCCGATGGCGAGCGCGTCGGCGGCAACCATGCCGACCGTTGACCCGAGCCAGGTACCGAACCAGCCTTGTGTCGTGGCGAGGGTGACGGTCGCGAGCATCGTCTTGTCGCCAAGCTCAGCAAGGAAGAAGGCGATCATCACGGCCACGAACGCCGACCTCGTGCTGCGCTGGGCTCTGGACTCCTCGGCCTCACTCAGCTTGTCCCCGCGCAGCGTCCAAAGCCCGAAGGCGAGAAACGCAACGCCGGCGACAACGCTGATGGGTCCCGTCGGAATGGCAAGTCCGACGATGCTCCCGAGGGCCACTGAGAAGAGGTGGACGACTGCGGTCGCTACCGAGATGGCTGCGATGACCGTCCAAAATCGATAGCGTGTAGCAAAGGTCATAGCCATGAGTTGTGACTTGTCGCCGAGCTCCGCGATGAAAATTACGGCGAAGCTCAGGAGGAATGCGCTCATGCAGTTCCGTGTCCTCAGGCTCTGTCGGTCGATACGGGCAGGCGCGATTGGGCGCCGCGAGATGGCCATCAGTGTCTGCATCGTGGTCATGAGCGCATGCTCAGGGCCGTCCGTGACCCCAGTGTCGAGCGCCGCTACAACCGTCGTTCCTTCGGTTGTTGACGATTTGGTCATCGTATACAACTTCTTTGACTCGTCGGTCCCGCCACCGTGGCATCGGAGCCTAGAACTCACCGTGAGCCGGACGCAGTCGCGGCTTGTCATCAACAGCTACGGCGACGTGCTCGCCGATGAATCGCGGCTCACCCCTCCTGAGGTCTGGAGCGGCCTTGTTGATGGGGTTTCATCCCTGCCCGCCCACGGTATCGAAGGTGCGCAGGAGGGGTGCGTTGGTGGGACGGGGGAGGCGGTGCGCGTGTCGACCGCAATGCAGGTGATTCTCGAACTTGCTGTTGATGAGTGCGACGGGAGCAATAAGCGAATCAGTGACGCCATCGGATCATGGATCAAGCCGGTTCGGGGCTTGTTCCCCTCGACGGAGGATTTGGCTCCGACCGGATAGCGGTGCCGTGCAGGATTGAGACTTTCGTGGTGCCGAAGCGATCGGTACCATCACATGCCGGGGGGAGGCGTGAGCTAAGCCTGCTTGCGCAGTCTTCTGATCCGCGAATGAGCAGGGAGCACACATGTCCAGTCCCGAGAAGTCCAGCGAGTCGATCGCCTACCTGCCCGGTGCCGGTGCCGATACCGATGGGAGTTCGTCAGGATTCACGCCCATGTCAACGCAGGCGGAGCCGCCCTTCAACACCGAGCCCACCACGACTGCGTCCGAGATGGAAACCGGCGGTGATGCCCAGGCGCGGCTTGCCGCACTTGAGCAGCAGCTCGCAGAGATCCTGGCCGACCGCGATGACCTCCGCAGGCAGCGCGATGAGTTGCGCGATCAGGTGCTTGAGCTCCCGGAGGAACTCAATGCCATCGCGAACTCTCGGACCTTTCGCATCATGAAGTCCGGGCCCCTCCTCGCGATGCGCCAACCGCTCTCAACCCTGCTCGTCGTGAGCAGCATTGGCGTGCTCACGAACCTTTGGTCGTTCACGCCCACGGCCACGTCGATCTACGTCGGTGTCGGGTGCGTCGTGCTCGTGATCTCGGCACTGCAATTCTGGTCCAGCAACGACTGACCTAATGATCGTTGGCCTAGGCCTGCTGGACCGCGCTGCGCGCCGCTAACCGCGGGCCACGGCCGCAGCGCTCTCACGCCCATTGCGATCGACTGCGGTAACGAGGTATGTCGCGACGGTCGCGGGATCGGCGCTGACCTTGCCCAGATCCGTCCACGACATCGCCGCACCTGTTCGGCGCACGGTCGCGATGAGATTGCGAGCATCGGCGAGGTCACACGGGCCCGGAGAGGATCCGGCAACTCGATAGATCGCATACGAGGCGGCGGAAGGGTCTGACCCGGTCCACGTGAGCGATGCCCCGTTGCGGCTGACGGATGCGACTGCCAACGGCGCAGAACCTTGCGAGTCGCCGACGATGGGGAGGAGCGCCGGTCGCGTGTACCAGCGCTGGACGAGTGCGGTCGTGGTGCCGCGCCTGTCAGCCAGTACGTCCTTGGCCGAGAAGTAGATGTTTCCGACAACCTCAGGAATCCCGGCGGTAACGGCGAGGTGCCCACTGAGTTCTTGGCGCTTGCGCCACTGTCGATCACCCTTCGTTCCGGCTCGGTAGGTGGCCTCGCCGATGTACAGCCCCACGTTGTGACCGAGTGTGGCAGCAGCGGCGACCTCGCGGGCCCACCAACGGGCGATCGTCCCGTACCGAGCGATCTTGAACCCTCGGGTCCAATAGATCTGTGGGGCGACATAGTCGATCCAGCCCTCGCGAACCCAGAGTCGGGTGTCGGCGTAGAGGTCGTCGAACGTCTCGATGCCCGCCCTCGTCTGGGATCCTTGGGCGTGGGTCGAGTCATTGCGCCAGACCGCAAAGGGTGATACCCCAAACTGCACCCACGGCTTCACGGCGTTGATGCGGTCGTGGAGACCCTTGATCAGGGCATCGATATTCGCCCGGCGCCAGTCGGCCTTCGATGCATAGGTACCTCCATACGTCGAGTACGCCTTGGCGTCTCGGAATGGCCTACCGGAGCCGGGGTACGGGTAGAAGTAGTCGTCGAGGTGGACGCCGTCGATGTCATACCGAATGACGGCATCCATGATCGCGTTCGTCACGAACTCGCGGACCTCCGGGATGCCCGGGTTGTAGTAGAGCTTGCCGTCCTTGCGCACGACCCATTCCGGGTGGGCGCGTGCCGGGTGGCGAGCGGCGAGGTTCTTGAGGTTGCTGTTCATGCTCACCCGATAGGGGTTCAACCACGCATGCAGATCGAGGTTCCGCTTGTGAGCCTCGTCGACCGCGAAGCCAAGCGGGTCGTACCCCGGGTCTTGACCCTGGTTGCCGGTGAGCCAGGTCGACCAGGGCTCAAAGGTCGATGGCCAGATCGCGTCGGCTGCCGGCCGTACCTGGAGCACGATGGCATTGAAGTTGTTCTTGACTGCGAGGTCGAGCCAGGCGCGGAGTTCGGACTGCTGGGCCTCGGCGGAGAGGCCGGGACGGGAGGGCCAGTCGATGTTCGCGACGCTGGCGATCCACATCGCCCGGAAGTCATGCTTCTTAAACTGGGGATCGACCAAGCAGGTACCGGAGGCTGGGAGATCAACCGTCGGAGCCATGGCGTTCGCCGGCGCGGCCGAGACGATGCCGGTGGTGATCCCGAGAACGGCGAGGCCCATTGCGGCGACCAACGCCGTGACGGATCGATAGGGACGGGTGGACGGCAGAGGGCGCGGCAGTTTCATGGCCTTGTGATCCTATGTCGAATGGGGACGGATTCTGTTGATCAAATGCGGGGCTTTCGGGCAATAATGATGTCGCGTTGGATCGCCTGATCGACGCGGTGACAAAACTCCTGCGCGGAAGCTGGCGTGACCACGCCCAGCCCGGCGGACTCGAGGGCCGCCGCGGCATCCTCCCGCTTGGTCACGTGGGTATTCCAGGCGATGCCGATGGCTCCTCCGGGCCTCAGCACCCGGGCCCACGTGGGCGCGTTCTCGGTGATCAGGTCAAGTGGGCTGCGCGAGAGTTCCCGATTCTTTGTGCGACTCCCGTGCTGCACGCCGTAGGGGGCATCCGTCACGACGAGATCGACGGATGCGGGTCGGAAGAATTCGCCGAGCGATGAGGTGTCCGCGCAGATGACGTCGAGGCGCTGGACGATCCCGGCCTTGTAATCATCCTTGTGTACCGCGAACTCAAGGTTTAGTCGGCGTGCGACGACGCGGCGGTCACGCTTCACTGGACCGTAATCGACCCGATGCTTGAGTCGCTTGTCCTTGAGCCAGCGTTGGATGAACACCGCGTAGGCGTCGATGTCGTGTTCGTCAATATCGATGCCGTACGCATCCCAGCCATACATGAGCGCCTGGTTGAGGGTGGTTCCCCGGCCACACAGTGGGTCGAGCACCGTGAGCCTGCGGTCGAGCATGGCGCCCCCGAACTCGGAGGCGAGAACGGTCACGTTGAGAAGGAGCTTGGTGAACTGCTCATTTGTCTTGCCCGAATACTTCTGGATGGTGATGAGGTCATCGTCGAGACGGTCGAGCCTGCACGCGGTGATCGGACGTAGGAGATCGCCCTCGATCGCGAAGAGGGCATGCAGCGAAGAGAGGTTGGCAAGGAGGGCAATGTCCCGGTCGCCGAGGTTGTCGCACTCAAAGGTGACGTAGGGCACGCCGCCGATGACCTCGGTTGCGATCGTGCTGATGCGCTGGCCGAGCACACCATCATTGAAGAAGGACAGCTCCGCCTGAGTCAAGGTGATGGCGGCATCGGCGTAGACCCGGTTAGCGGAGGGGAGGATGAGGACGGCGTAGCGGCTCATGGCACCGGGATCGATCTGAGCATCTTCACGGGTACATCATCCAATGGCCGCGCATCGCTCCTAGGGTTGAGTCCGCCGGCGAGGACAGCAAGGAGGTAGAGGGATGACAACGGACGAGGTGCTGATCAAGACCCCGATGACGTGCCGGGCGATGGACCTGATGGTGGTCGATGGCTTGCTCGACGGACCAGACGTAGACCGGGCCTACGAGGTGGTCTCCGAGTCGGACTTCGCGATGATCGGGAGGGTGGAGAGCAGCAGGGAGAGCCTGCGATTCCAGATCACCAGCCCCGATGCTGCGCAGCTTGAGCACCGATTGGTTGAGGATGAGGACGGGAATGCGGTCGGTGTGCTGGTGATTGAGCGCGACGCTGCAGCCCGGTTGGTGTTCGCCGACGCCTACAGCCTTCCGGGCCTGGACACCGATGTGCTCGCGCCGCTCGTCGCGATGGGGATCGCTGCCGGTGGCCGGTTGAGCGAGGGGGAGCCCGGTTGGCAAATGGAGGCTGGGGCTCTTGCGAAGGATATCGCGGCGTGTTCCGTGCTCGAGGCGAGCGGTTACGTACAGGTCCGCCGCTTCTGGCAGATGGGCGTCGACCTTGCCGATTCCCCCGTCATCGAGCCCATACCGCCCCTGGGCGTCACGAAGTCAGTGGCTGCAGAGGAGCGCGACAGACGACTGCTCCACTCGATCCATGAGTCGGCATTCGCAGAGCATTTCGGATTGGTGGCTCGCCCGTACGAGCAGTGGCTGGCGTGGCACAACAACCGTCAGGATGCCGCACCCGACCTGTGGTGGCTGGCCTGGCTTGACGGCGAGCCGGTCGCCGAAATCACGCAAGATCACTCCCGCGATGGCGTGAATGCCGCGTATGTGCGCAGCCTCGGTGTGGCCCCGACTGCCCGCGGGCTGGGCATCGGCCGTTGGCTCTTGAAGTGCGCATTCGCCGATGCGGCGAGGCGTGGCCGCAAGCAGATGTGCCTCACGGTCGACAGCGACAACACGACCGGCGCGACGGCGCTCTATGAGTCCGTCGGCATGGTTTCAGAGGTGGTCATCGACCTATTCCGCAGGCCGATTGGGGCGTCAGGCTGACCAATGCGGCCTGATCCGGGAGGATAGGAGCGTGGAAGCAGCAATCCCTTTGGCATTCACAGCCGCCTGGGCCAGTGGAATCAATCCCTACCTGCTCGTGTTTCTCATGGGCATCCTCGGGCGGGTCACCGATTTCAACGTCCCCGTCGCGTTCGAACGTGTCGACGTCCTCATCGTCTTCGGGGTCCTCGTCGTCATTGCTGCCATCGCGGACAAGATCATGTGGCTGGACTCCGCGTGGGACGTGTTCAACACGGCGATTCGGCCGATCGCCGGTGGGGTCGTTGCACTGCTGATTGCCTCGCCGAGCGTCGACTTGCCGAGTGCGGTGATTGCAGCCGGTGGCGGGGTCGTCGCCCTCATCACTCACTTCGCCAAGGCGACGACACGGCTCGCGGTGAACACCTCGCCTGAGCCGGCGAGCAATGTCGTGGTGTCGGTTGCTGAGGACGCAGCTATCGTCGGCGTGGTCATCACGGCGATCTTCAACCCGTGGATCGCGGCAGGGATCGCAGCGATCCTTTTCACGGCAGGTGTTGTCGTCGCGATCGCAGTAGCCGGTACAGCAAGGGCAGCCCTACGCAAACGAAAACAGCGCAAAGCCCAACCAACAACGAACCCAACCACCCCCCTCAGTTCATCTGGCCCAGAATCCGGGCCAGATGAGTAAATATCGGTCAATCGGGGTCGCATTCGTTCATTTGGCCCGCAGTCGGCGCGCATGCCGAGGCAGCATCACGATGCTTGAAGGATGATGACTTGGTGTCCACAGCCTAGACTGCGCTCATGCGGACGACACTGACATTGGACGATGATCTCGCCATCGCGCTGCAGGAGAAGGCTCGAAGAATGTCTCTGCCATTTAAGGACGTCGTCAATGCGTGTCTGCGCAAGGATCTAGCCTCCGAATACGAACCGCCTCGCAGCCCGTTCGTCGTTCGCACCTTTGACGCAGGGCTGCGCGAGGGCATAGACATGACGAAAGCTCTAGACCTCGTCGCCGAGATGGACGATGAGCACTTCGAGGTAGTGACGCGCTGATTGCACCCGGGATCGCACGGTCAATGATTGTCCCCGATGCGAATCTGATCATCTACGCATCCGACAGCGGGACGCTGTTCCATGATCGCGCCCGGCAGTGGTGGACCGCAGCACTTAATGGCGATGAGTCGGTGGGACTGAGCTGGCTTGTCCTTGTCGCTTACGTCCGGGTGATGTCGTCGGCGCGCATCATGAAGCGCCCTGTCGCGGTCGGCGAGCTGCTCGACGAGGTTGAACGATGGCTCGCAGCTCCGCACGTGCAGGTGCTGCAACCGACGGCCCGCCACCCGAGTGCGCTGCGATCACTTCTCGCCCCGACCGGGGTTGGTGGAGACCTCGTGAATGACGCACACCTTGCCGCGTTGGCTGTGGAATACGGTGGGATCGTCCATTCGGCCGACACAGATTTCGCCCGATTTCCGAATGTTCGCTGTGTGAATCCGCTGACCGGGTAGGGAAGCGAGCAGAGCCAGGGGCAAGGCCACGATGCCCAACGGATGTGACAGAAATTCTGCAAGGATGCTCGGATGTCGAGGATCAATGATCGGGCACTTCTCGTCATCGACGTGCACGAGTGGGACCTCTGTGACGACATGCCCGGCCGACGGTGCGACCTCACCACGACCATGGAGGTCTTCGCGAATGGCTGGGCAACGCGATGGCGGTACTGACGATTTGATGCGCCATTTCAAGGTCATGATCTCGAGCATGTCCTTCGACGACATCACTGGGCTCACCCCTGCGATCGACCGTGCGATGGCGCGCGCAGGCGCACAAGCAGGTCCCGGGCGCCGCGCGAACCTTCGGCAGCCCAGACTCGACATCCCCGTGGTCATGCGCGTGCGCCTGGATCTGAAGGGTGCCAAGCCCCTGATCTGGCGCCGCATCGACATGCGGTCGGATCTCACGTTGGACAACGTGCATCAAGTAATCCAGGCATCCTTCGAGTGGATGGACTACCACCTGTACCGCTTCTCGATCGGCGGCGACCCATTCGACTGGAAGTCCGAGTCGTCGGGACCACGCGACTGACGCTCACCGCGGCGGGCTACCTGCGGCCAGTTGACGTCATCGCGGCAGCGGGCCAGATACCGGCAGCCTCGTGGTGGTACGGCGAGCGCAATCGCGAGAGTCAGATGATTCCGGTGCTCTACTTCCGAGATGGATTGCAGTCCGTTGGACTCCTGCGAAAGGCGAAGGGTCGACTCGACCTCACGAAGTCAGGTACCAAGGCCATGTCCAACCCCGAGGCACTGTGGCGGCACCTCGTCGAGCGACTCCCGACGGGCAAACTTGGCACTTTTGCAGGTCACGCGGGTCTCCTTCTCCTCTTGCAGGTGGCATCGTCGCCGGCCGGAGCGAAGGATCCCTATGCCGGGATCGCCGCGGCTCTCAACAGTGTCGGCCGGCGTGCCCTCGGAGACGAACTGGTCCGGGAATATGACGCCATGTGGGCCGAGGAGCACACGCAAAGTCTCCTCCGCAACCTCGTGCCCGACGGCTTTTCTCCCACGGATAGCAGCGACCACTGCTACTCCCGAGTGGCGGTGGACCTCGCGCGCGCCTGCTTGGTCGGCGACCGGCCGACATGACATTGATCTGCAGGTGATCAGGCGGGCAAGCGTGGTGTAAACACCTCCCATGAGCGAAGAGACGTACACCCAGGTGATGCTTGTCGTCGCACAGACCTTTGAGGTCATTGCCGCCGCAGTGCTCTTCGCCGGCCTGCTTTGGTCCGTCTGGATTTCGGTTCGCGACTACCTGCGACGCAAGGACGGTGGTCTGGCCTACCGGGTCATGCGTCAGTCCTTCGGTGGTGCGATCCTCCTCGGACTCGAGTTTCTTGTCGCAGGCGACTTGATCCGCACTGTGGCAGTCGCGCCAACGCTCGACAATGTGCTCGTGCTCGGCATCATCGTCCTCATCCGCACGTTTTTAAGTTTCAGTCTGGAGATCGAGATGGACGGTGTGCCCCCTTGGCGAAAGGGCCTCGTCAGTGGCGCGACCGTCATGGCAAGGGCTGCCAGTGCGACCACATCACCTCGTGAATGATGTGACCACTATCCAATCGAGGGGTGGAGGACGCGGATGCACTTGAGTGAAGTCGAGGCGGTCAGCCATGGCCGCGCTCGACACTTGTTCGCACTTCAAGGCGACCTGCGCCTTCTTGATGCTGATGCCTACCTGATTCCCACTGACTCCTATGGCAGCGTGGAGGACCATTGGGCGTGGGCCGTGGGCGTTGACCGTGAGGGCGCCACACGCCAATTGCGTGAGCAAGGCTGACACCTCGATGAGGCTGGTTTCGTCTGGGTTGACGATGCTCCGGCCGGGCCAGTGCTTGCGGTCAATGTCGCCGGGGGCAACAGTGACAATGACGTCGCTTCGATGGTCCGCCGGATCAAGGCGTCCTTCGACGCACTTGAGGCGCGGGCTCTCCAGACTCGATTCCGATCTCGACCGCTTGTTGCCATGCCGCTTGTCGGTGTGGGTCGCGCTGGTCTCGGGGGCCGCACCGGTGAGGTCATCGCATCACTCCTCGACGCGATCGGCGATCACTTCGGCGGGAGTCCAGCCGGGGGATTCGACCTCGTCATTGTCACGCGAGAATCCAGCAGCATCGCCGCCCTGCAGCATGAGCGCCGCGCACGATTCAACGAGACCTCAACGGGCGTTGTCCCGGACTGGCTTGAAGGGTTGGTGGCAGCCAGCAGGGCGGGGGAGTTGGCCGTCATATTTGGGGCGGGGGCGAGTGCGTCCCTCGGGCTGCCGATGTGGGACGACCTGCTCAAAGAACTGCTGCAGTCACCCGATGATCCAAAGCTCAGTCGGATGGACTTGACGGGCCTGGATCCCACAGATGCCGCGACCCTCCTCATTGAGGCCGGTGGTAGGGACTGGTTTAGCGATGCGCTTGTCCGCCTGCTGGCCACGCCACGTCATTCCCTCACGCATGGACTCATCGCCAACCTCCATTGCCCGCTCACCGTCACGACGAACTACGACCAAGCATTCGAACTGGCAGCTGAATCGATCACCGGATCACCGGTTGCGGTACTGCCGTGGGATGAGGGCTCCGGGGCCGGCACTCGGGTGCTGAAGCTCCACGGTGATCTCACGAGGGGGCAGTTGGTTCTGTCCCGCGATCAGTTCGTCGCCATGCATGCGTTCCGGCGGCCCCTCGCCGGAGTTCTGCAGTCGAGGATGCTTATCGGTCATCTCCTTGCCGTCGGCACATCGATGAGCGATGCGACCCTCGTTCATGCGGCGGAGGAGTTCCGTGCGCTCATCGGGCAAACACAGGGGGCGAACACGCCGCAAGGCAAGTCCGTCGTTGATGCGCGAGCGGGAACGGTTGTCCTCACCTCGTCGGATCCGGCGCGGGTTCGCCTGCTCGACCGAGCCTTCACGGTGGTAGAGGGCGATGAGGAGCACGGGGTTCGCGAGTCGGCGCGCGATGTCGACGTCCTCCTTGACTGGGTGGCCATGCAGTCCTCGAGCGACCTGTCATTCGCCCTCGACGAGCGCTACCGTGCCCTTCTCTCGCCCGCCGATCAGGATCTCGCCGCGCGGCTGATGTCCCTCGCAAGCGACGGGCCAGGCGTTGAGGGTCATGCGTCGAGCCTTCGGTCATCAGTGGAGGTGTATCTGGCATCGCTCGGAGCCAGTGGCGTCAACCATTCTTCGACGACTGGTAGTAGTCGCCATCAAGAAGAGACCGGTCCACCGGTTCCGAAAAGCTCTGAACCCGGCTACATGGCGCAGGCGTCTCGCGCCCGTCAATGAACGCGTGGCCGCGAAGTGGAAAAGGGCATCTCAGCCGTCAACGGGCAGGACTAAAGTGACGAGGGTGCGACAAGAAGTTGACATGGATGTCAGCAGGTGCGCACTAGCCAGAAATAGGTGGAGCACATGTGGGGAGTTTCGCTCGGGAATACGTGATCTACTGGATGGGCCTGATCGTCATCACGATCGGGGCTGTCATCGCATCTATCGTCCGTTGGTTCCGTCAGCGAGGGAAGAAGGAGTGACACTGTGGGTCGCGGGCTCCGACGATGTGCGTTCCACGATGCGTGACCAAGACGGAGTCCCGCACGCCAAACGTTGGTGAACAGCTACGTAACGACCCTTGCATGAACACACGGGCCAAATGGCTTGTCACGGGTGTCCGCGACTACGAAACTCCAATGGCCCTAGAAGGCGCGTATCGCTCGCACGTTGAGATCCATGCTCTTTTGATCTGTTAGCTTTGCGTTGCTGGTGTTGCCGACGTAACTGGCCCAATTCGCGTTGGACTGCGAGGAGGTCCAGTACAGGCCTTCCAACCCCCCGACCGCTCCCTGATTCTCGTACAGCGCCATCCCCTCACTTAACGAGGGCAGGTACCAATCCTGCCGCCCTCTGTTGGGTGCAGTGGCGGTGAATCCGGCGCCCGAACTGCACTCGTTCGTTGCAGTGATCGCCATCGTGTTCTGGTAGCCAGCGCCGATCGCCGTGCCCATCGAGTTGGGAATTGACGTGTTCGCGCCGGGCCCAACGCAGTACGGCACCAGGCCGGCATCGGATGTCTGGGCCTCGAGGTAGGTGCAGGAGCTGCCTCATGGTGCAGCACTGAAGAATGGTGTGGACGCGACGTAGAAGACGATCCCATTTCCGGGACCGATGTCGCCGATCTCGCACGCACCACCTTCGGCGCAGGTGGGCTCAGTCATCACTGAGGGTGATGTGGTCGCTTGGTCCTGAACTGCTCCGGGCGTGGCAGATGTCGTTGACGAGCAGCCGGCGACGGTCGTGCCAGCAAGTGCCAGCCCGATGACGAGCAGTCGAAGTCGAGTGCGCATAACATCTACAATGATGAGGAATGACGTACCGTTCACCGGGTTCGAGGGCACGACGCATGTTTGCGCCTTTAAGTTCCCTGAATTCGAAGCGTTTTTTCAGTGCCGTGCGAATGGCGAGGTGCTCCTGAGGTCGGTCAGTGTCTGGTGATGCCACCTTGAGCACGCCGTTCCTAGTGCTCGAGGTCTTGGGCACGATCACGTTCGCCCTGTCCGGGGTTATGGCTGCCGCGCGAGCGAGCATGGACTGGCTGGGAGCTTTGGTTCTCGCGGTCGTCGTGGCGGTCGGCGGCGGGACGATTCGTGACATCCTCCTCGGCCAGCTACCCGTTGGCTGGCTCGAGCACAGTTGGCCGGTCCTGGTGGCGGGGGCGACAGCCGTCGTGCTGCTCGCGGTCCTGCGAATCTGGCCAGACACTGACCTCACGTCGTCAAGGCCGATCCTCGTCGCCGATGCGGCTGGGCTCAGTGCCTTTGTGATCATCGGAACCCAGATCGGTCTGGAGGCGGACCTGCGGCCGTTCATGGCGGTGCTGCTGGGAGTCCTCACGGGGGTCGGGGGAGGGGTGATTCGCGACATCCTTACGGGGACGAAGCCGGAGGTACTCGTCGGGCAGATCTACGCGGTCGCAGGCCTCGCGGGGGCGGCTTGGTTCGCGCTGTTGGAAGGCTGGGGGGTCGGCACCCAGGTCTGTGTTTGGACAGCAGTCGCGCTGGTGTTCGCCATTCGGATGATCGCGATTCGCCGCGACTGGCACCTTCCGCGTGCCATGCCTGTCCGGGACCGAGCCTGGCCCCTGAAGGACTCGGCCGGGCAGTGACCCGCACAAGTGAGCCCTGGCCTGATCGAACCGCAGCCTCACGCGCTGAAACGGGAATATATGGAGAAGCGCCAACTGAACGGTCGTTGTTCACGTGCTGAGGTGGCCCTGCGCTTGCCGCATTGGATTCGTTGGCGCGTCTCGGAGTCGACGGTACCGCTATGGTGCGCACGCTCTTCTGTCCGATCGCTCACAAGGGGTGCCCTCCTTCCGAGCCACGCTGGGCGACGTCGCGGGTGCCCACGAGAGCAGCGGGGGGCTTGATCGTGGCGACCCCTACAGCATTCACATTGAAAAGAGGGCCGTGCTCAAGGATTCGCGGCTCCCCCCTTCCTGATGGCTGTTGCCGTCAGATTCGCAAAGTGACACCGCGAGATGTGGCGGGTTTGAGAATCCCGATGATTTCAGACAATGGGTGAGCCACCTTGGCGTGTCGCTTCGTTAGGTTCTAAACCTATGAGTCAGATGGGACTGATGGGGGGCGTGGTGCGCGATCGCAAGGGAGGTGGGCTCGTCATGGGTCTACGGACGACCTTGGCACTAGGAACCGGTCTCACTGTTGGCATCATGGCGATATTTCAGGCGCAGCCAGCATTTGCGTTGTCCTCAGATGCATCACTTGATCACCTCGTCATCTCCCCAGGGGTCCTGACACCGGTCTTCGACTCCGGGACCATGTCCTACACATCGGTTGTCCCGAACACGACGGCTACCCTTTCGCTCACCCCGACAGCGGCGTCGGGGGCCACCGTGACAGTCAATGGTTCGGCCGTCGTGTCGGGTTCACCGTCACCGACGATCGCTCTGACTGTAGGCGCCAATTCGATCACCACCCTCGTGACGGCGGCCAACGGCGTCAAAGAGCGTACCTACACCGTCACCGTCCAGCGAGCGACGATCGCGGATCTTGACCTTTCGGCCCTGAGGCTAAGCATCAGGTCGTTGACGCCCGTATTTGCGAAGGCCACGACCATCTACACCGCGGAGGTCCCATTCTCAGCGAACACCATGACCCTGAGCCCGACATCCTCGGCGACCACGTCGACGGTGAAGGTGAACGGCTCAACCGTCGCGCCGGGTAGCCAATCGGACCCGATCGATCTTGCGGTTGGTGACAATGACATCTCGGTCGTCGTGAGGGCTCAGGATCTTTCCCAGAAGCGCTACATCGTGACCGTCAAGCGCGCATCGGAGGTTGAGCTCGTAGGGCTTCGCTTGAGCGCCGGAACCCTGAGTCCAGCTTTCGCTGGGGGCATCACCGACTACACCGCGACGGTTCCCGATGAGACGAAGTCCATCACGGTCACGCCTACCGGGGCGTCTGCCTCGGTGAGGATGACGATCAATGGCGCCGTCGTGCTGGCCGGTGGGCGTTCGGGCGAGATTCCACTCACGACAGGTTCGAACACGATCACCATCGTCGTCACGACCTCTGGCAACCAGACGAAGACCTCGAGGGTTGTCGTAACGAGGACCCCAGCCGCGGCAGTTGCGCCTGATGGCGTCCATCTCGGTGGTGGAGTGTGGCTCGTCAGATCCGGGGACTTCTCCCACCTCAAGGTCACGCGGGCGGCCGCCGGAACCACGGCGCCGCCGAAGAAGAAGCAGAGCGTCCGCGCACCTCTCAATCGACTCGTTGCGCCGCGGGTGCGTAACCTCACTCCCCGCACCGCCTATCGCGTGTTCGTGCGGATCAATGGACGCTGGATCCAGACCGGGACCCTGCGCGCGGGCCGCCAAGGGGACGCGTCATTGCCGACCCTGCGCTTCCAGAACGCCGGGCGCTTTCAGGTGAAGCTCAAGGCCAGCGACCAGTCGAAGCGCTACATCAGGATCGTCGCCCACCCGGCCTGACCTAGGAAGGGTGGCACCGGGTTGTATCGCTCTCGATACGGATCACCCAGACTCACGGATCACCCAGACTCACGGATCACCGAGACGTTCGTTGGCACGTTGAGGTCGGCCCAAGCGCGATCTGCAGTCCAGACATGCATCTGCTGCTCGATGGCGTAGGCAAGGCAGCAGAGATCGCCCAGCGATAATCGGCGACGAATGCTCGTCATTGCCTCGAGGGCCAAAACGGTCGTGATGTGGGCGGTCTGAGTCCAGCCCATCGGCACGACCGTGAGCCCGGCCGACACCAAATCTTGTGCGAACGTCATGCCGGGTTCACCGAGCCGATTCAGTTTCGCGATGAGCTCAGCCATGTTGACGGCGGTGATGTAGGCATCGGGGAGGACGGATTCGATCCGATCTGCCCCGGGCTCGGTGAAGGCCCAAGCCAGCACGCAGGATGCATCGAGGAGCACGGGTGCGGTCAACGGGCCTCCTGAGCCCGCTCGGCAAGGAACTCATCGACGACTGAGTAGTCGGGCCTGTACGCGATACGTGATCGTGCTCGTCTCAGAGCGTGGGCTGGTGTCTCGATGATGAGGCAGCCCTCCTCAGCAACATGGACGCGAAGGGTCTCGCCGATCACCAGCCCCGCAGCACACAGCACCTCGTCGGGGAGGGTAGGGCGGCGGCGCGAATCGAGCCGGACAGTCCAAGAAGATTCCGGGCCAGCGGTCTGGGGGGTCATCCCATGATAGTAGCTTGCGTGGGAGGGTGCGATGTGCGTGGGCAGAACCGGGCCGAGAGTTCATTTTGGTCTGTAGAGGCAGGTCCGCCGACGGAAGGCCTGCGATGATGTAAAGCGGGGAAAAGCATCGATACGCAGACACCCCAGGTCGGGCATTGGCAGGGTCGCGATCCCGTTGCGTTCTTGAGAGACGGCAGGCGAGTGTATGGAGGAATCATGGCGTGGAGATTTCGACAATCCCGAAAGATCGGACCCTTTCGGATCACCGCAACTACGAAAGGCCTCGCAGCCTCCTTTGGCGGGCCTGGCGCACGGGTGAGCGTCAACACCAAGGGACAAGTGCGCCGGACGATCGGGATCCCCGGCAGCGGACTCTACGACACGGCGCTCGTGAACCCGCGTGGTGCTGGTCCGAGGGACGAACCCTCAGCACCGGAGCAGACATCCATTCCAGGCCCTAGAGCCGCCAGACGTCGCTGGGGCTTCGGCACGATAACGCTTCTGACCGTGATGGCGCTCGTCATCGTCGGCCAGGCCTTGGCGCTTGCCGCTCGCTGAGCGACGCTGAAATTTCGCGGGAACATAATCCGCTCACCGGCGACCTGGTGCCATAGGTTCGTCATTATTCGACATTCGTGGGAGCAAGTTGGGCCGCGATTGGCGAAGGAGTCCACAATTCGCGGACGGGGGAATGGGGAGCACGATGACGATGAATCAGTCGAAATGACCATGAATCATGCGAATGGAATTCCGGCAAGGACTCCGGGCATCGTCACGGCGGCATTTGTGTTGTCGGTACTGGGCTTTGTGTGTGGGCTTCCCGCACTTATCGGTTTGATCCTTGGCATTATTGTTCGGCCCAAGGCAAAGGCCGCGGGGAGCGGAGTTGGTCTCGCTACCGCTGCGATCGTCATCGGCGGTGGATGGCTCCTCCTGTTCGTTGTCGCTGGCGTCGTGAGCACGACTTCGGGGGGATCGGTTTCGAGTTCATTGCCGTCCACCATCGCGGCAGCCGTTGAGTCGGCCGAGCCTGAGCCGGCAGCAGCCGCGCCGACTACAGCCCCTCAGCCAGAGGCAATGCCCGAGTCGGTATCACAGAGCAACGCGATGGAGAGAACATTATCCTACTTGGACTATTCGGCGTTCAGCCGGACGGGGCTCATCAAGCAACTTGAGTACGAGGGCTTCTCTCAATCTGACGCGACCTACGGCACTGATGCGCTCGGGGCTGATTGGAACGAGCAGGCGGCATTGAGTGCCCAGTCTTACTTGGACTATTCGTCGTTTTCGCGCAGCGGGCTCATCGATCAGTTGGTCTACGAGGGATTCACCAAGTCCGAAGCCACGTATGGCGTGAACGCTGTCGGCCTGTAGTCGCTGGACTGGCCGAGCAAATCTCATGACGGGGACTACGCTCACGAATTGCCTAAGGTGAGCGCCGACTTCGGCCGGGGGATTCATTCTGTCGGATCGAGGTTTGGACCCTCCTGCCCGAACGTTGACAAAAAAGGTGGCCCTTCAGATACCCCTCTGACTGGACTCAGGGGTTATGAGTCTGCCCACCGGCTTCAGGTGGGAAGTTCGACGACAGCGATGCGAGGCACTGCCATCGCTTCATCGGACTCCGCCATGAGACCAATGGTGAACGTGAGACAAATCCCATTATCAGGCACAGGGTTGTCGCTGCGGCCAAGCAGTTCCTTCTGATCTCGCCACCCGGAAACGCCGGTAGTAGTTCCACTGGCGAGGCCTGCCGCGCACCAAGTGCTCACTAAGCATTGACGCCTATGCCAGTGGCTGAGGCCCGCGTATGTGCGCGGACCCCAGCAGCCACAGGTCAGGGAGCGACGATCTTGATGTTGACCGTCTTGCCCGGCGCCGGGAAGTCCTGGCTGACCAGAATCGCCTTTCCGATCGAGCCGGGTGCACCAATTGCGTAGGTAGACACCGTTTCAATCGAGGTCGGGCCCAGAGGCTTGAACAGGCTCGGATCCGGGAGCGCAGATCCGGCCAGTCGCTCTGCTGCCGGTCCGATCGTTATGTTGACGATGGCGCACTGCTCAACGAGCACCTGCGTACCCGCGGCTTCAAGTTCGATCGTGTACTCCGGTGCGACGCCATAATCGGGCGTTGCCGGGCAACCCGCAAGAGGCGCTGCGGATGCCTGCCTCGACGCATCGCTGGACGAGGCACAGCCAGCCATGGTTGTGGCTGCTATCAAGGTCACCGCTACTGCCCCAGCAAGTTTGCTTCTGCTCATGAACATCTCCTCAGGTTCAGCTACCCAGCCCCTTGGTTGGAAGAAGTAGAGTCTTCATTTTTTGACTTACTGGAGCGCTGTTTCGGTTGTGTGCTGGTGCCTCGATGGGTTCGTGGCGGGTTTCGGGAGGCTTGCGCTCGCCGTGACCCCTTGAGGGCGACGACGCGAGCCCGCATCACCCATTTCGCCGAGGCGAACAACGCGTGCAGGTGGTGGAGGTTCGTCGCCAGTCACCGGCAATTGTTCTTCTTGTGCCCGAAGTACTGCTTGTCGATCGGGAACGCGACTTTGCCGCACCAGGTCCGCGACCTGGTCGACACCGTTCACGCTGGTGGCCGTCGCGGCACGGAATGGGGTGCCCGGTCCCGACATCAACGTCGATACGGGCTGTCATCCCTAGCTACCCCTGGTTTCCCTTCCCCGACTCCCGCGAATGACCCACTAGGGATCAGCGCTTCCATAGCTCGTGACCTGTCCGGGCACGATGGTGACTTGGTTGGTCCTTTCGTAGATTCCTTTGGTCGACACATCAACCTTGATCGTCAGCGTCGTGCCGACCGGGCCAATGACGTAGAAGGCAATCTGGTCGATCGCGGGACTCACCTGCTTGAGGATTCCGGTAGCGCTCGGCACAAAGGAGTACGGGAATCGGACGACATCCCGATTGAGAATGATGACGGAGCACTGCGGTACGTCAATGGGCGGACTGAACCACGCTTCGGTTGGCGGAAGGTCGGGGGGGTTGAGTTCCATGGGTCCAATAGTCACCTCGGTGAGGCCGGCAGCCCAGCCAGGGAAGGCTGGGCACTCAGTCATCGACCCGGCCGCCGTGCGATCTGCGCTGTCTGCCGTCGCCGAGCAACTGGCAGTCGCTATGAGAGCGATCGCCGTCATCCCCACCATGGCCATGGTCTTCATGTGAATCACGCGCAAACCCTTCAGCGATTACGAGTAAAGACAGGAGAATAATGTCTTTTCGCTTGTGTCGATGGAGCACTACGTCACGATCGAGGATTATCCGGACGCGACCGGATATTGTCAGGTCCGAAGCACCTTCGACATCGAACGGCCCTTCGCGAGCTCATCGACCAGCTTGTCGAGCCGGCGAATCTGCTGCATCAACGGGTCATCAACGTTCTCGACGCGCACACCGCAGACGACCCCCGTGACGAGTTCAGCCTTGGGGTTGAGACGGGCCGCGTCGAAGAAGTCGGCAAACGTGGTGCCGCGCTCCAGATGCGCACGGAGTTCGTCCTCGCTGAATCCGGTGAGCCAGCACGTGACCTCATCGAGCTCCGCGCCCGTGCGGCCCTTCCGTTCCAGCTTCGCAAGGTAGCGCGGATAGACGGATGAGACGCTCGTGGTGAAAATTCGGTGCATGCGGCGAGCCTAGAACTCGACTATCTCACGGTTTGCGATGACCGGAGACGAACGAGGTAAGAGGGGGGTTCGGCACCAGCGGATCTTTTCCGGAGGTGCGTCCTCGTGTGTGACACGCCACCGCCGATCTCGCAGGCGCCGCCATGCGCGCGTGAAGGCTCGGGCGCGACCCTTGAGCGAGGGAGACCCAACGACTCTCATGTGTTGGACGAACGTTGAATCGCATACGCGGGGTTGCGAACCACCTTGCACGAATCGAGCACCCTCTCGATACCAGCGTCGCCCTCGCGAAGCCGATCGTCGCGGAGGCAGCAGCCCGAGTGCGCAACCGCTATCTGAGGTCTTGGAGCACCAGGCATCTCGCCATCTCCTCGATGCGCAGTCCTGACAGGAACCGAGCGGTCAAGGCCTCGTTGGCAGCGACGTACCCGACGCCCGCCACTGCCCGAGAACGCTTCCGACGAGATAGCTGATTGCGGCCGGGTTGCGTGACGCCGACAGCGTCGACGCGAGACCGAGACCTTTCGTGACGAACGTCGAGTGCACGGTGGGAAATGTCTTCCGGACGACGGTCGACTCGGGCACCATGCCTGCCGGGATCGAGACCGAGCCGGGCGGTGCGGGGCAGAGTCTCGGACACGGGAGCAGCAGCTGGCTGTAGACCGGAACCGTGCCGTCAGTTCGCAGGGATTCCCTGGTGCCGCGGAGAGGAGGAGTGTGGTGGTCGCCGCACGCGCGGCCGCAGTAGTCGCCTGCGATGAGCGTGAGTGCGACGCCGTTGAGCACACCCACCTGCTGGGCATCCCAGCTAGCCGGGTTGGGTTTCGCGTGGGCGCTTGTCACAAGCACGTGAACGGAGCCAGCGCCCGCGGATCGCTCGAAATCGACAATGCCCAGTGAGGAGTTGGCGAACTGGTGGCCCCACGCCTTGGCGACTGGCCCGAAAAAAACGCGTGGATCGGCCGCGATGTCGTATGCAGGCCCGCCCAAATGGGGTGAGTTGAGCGTGACGATCGAGGGGATCGAAATCCCCTCGGCGATAGCAGCCTGGGCGTACGACACGGCCGGCGCCAACCCCGCCGACGGCGGTGCCTGCTTGAGAGCAGCCACGGTCGCGCGGGCGACCACGCCGCCATAACTGTAGCCGACCAGGTCAAACGTGCGGTAGCCGTAGGTCGCCTGGAGGTAGCCGAGGAAGCCGAGCACGGCTTGCCCCGCCTGGGTCGGGTATCCGGCGGTATTCCATTGCACCTCAGTCGGCGGCTGCGGAGGGCAGCCAGTTTCGCCGGCTGTGCTCGGGTGAGCGTTGCCGAACCCTGGGGCCGTGAACACGGGCAGCCCAGCGTCGAGCAGCGCCTGGACGTACTGGGACCGGCCGCCATCGCACGCTGCCCATGGTGTCGTGTACGCATGCGGGCTGCCACCGCCCTCGATGACGACGACCGCGCGAGTGATGGCCTCGGCGCCGGCTGCCGTCGCACTGGGCGCCCATGGGATGGGGGCGGCGACGAGCAAGGCGGCGAGAATTACCAAGCTTGGCAGGCGCACTGAGGTCATGCGCACACTCTGCCCTACCCGGCCACTGGTGAACGGTCGGCGGATCGTGCGGCTATGGGCTGACGCCGAAGTGTTCTGCGCCCTAGCCCTGTCGCTCGCGGGGGACATGGAAGTCCCGAGTGATGGATTCGATGTAGGTGCGGGACGAAGCCGAAAAGCAGGCATTGCTGCAAGGTGAGCCAGAACATTTCTTTACTGCTGATCGCCGCCGCCGCCGAAGTCGATTCCGAGGATCGACGGGCTGACGCAATGCGAGAACGCGGTCACCAAGCAGTGGTCTGATGCGGACGACGCCACAAATATGTGGTGTCCACCGACCGTGAACGAGGTCACCGCGACCCCGTACGCGGGGGACACGTCGATCCCGTTGAAACCGCAAACGATTCACTTCAAGAAGTAGGGTGAACAGCCCGAGGTCATCGCCACCTACGTGGAGGAGTTGCGGGCCGGGTCGGCCGCAAGATCACCGATTGGGTGGTCGACTTCATGACGCGCGGCAAGAACGACGACAAGCCGCTCTACGTCTTCCTGCCGTACACGCCGATGGACGACTTCACCGGCAACACTCTTGACACCCTTGAGGCGCTCGGCCCAGCCAAGGACGCCTTCGAAGTGTGGTCCTCCGATAACGGATCGCAGCGGTGGATCCCATGCTCATGCGCTCGGCACCAAGCCCGAGGCCGGTCCGCGGGAACCACGGCGCAGGCACCTACCGCCAGCGGCGTAACAACGACGGAGCCGGGCGCAGCTATGCGAGTGAGCCGGCTCGGCGCGCGGCTTCGGCGGCCGCAAAGGCCGCTCGGCGCGAAGGCGTGGCAGGGTGGGCGGGAACCGGGGAATCAGCTCGTGGCATGGCACTGGCGGTCCTGACTGCGGTAACCGGCACCGGATGCGCTGGTGATTATGCGGTGGGGTTTGCGACAACAGCGAAGGCCCTCACTTCCGTGAGGGCCTTCAGTAGCTGTCTCAACTACGTGTCCGAGGGGGGACTTGAACCCCCATTCCCCGCAAAGGGAACTAGCACCTCAAGCTAGCGCGTCTGCCAATTCCGCCACTCGGACATGGTGCAGCGTGTTGCCGCGGCCGCAAGCATACCTGTCCGCGTCGATGCTGAGCGACCGGCTCCCGCCGTCGTGGTGCAAGATGACGTCATGCCATGGGAACCGCTACCTGAAGCCGAGGCCGACGTCGTCGAATTGACCCAAGGCCTCATCCGAATCGACTCGAGCAACTACGGCGATAGCCCGTTGACCATGGGGGAGGCGGAGGCCGCGGACTATTGCGCGGCCATGCTGCGCCAGGCCGGTTGGGAGCCTGAGGTGTTCACGACGACGAGCTCGTCTCGAGCCGGCGTCTACCTTCGGGTGCCGGGCACCGACCCCACTGCGCCAGCGCTGTTGCTCCACGGCCACATCGACGTCGTCCCCGCAATCGCATCGGACTGGAGCCACCCGCCGTTCGCGGCGGAGGTCGACGAAGGCTTCATCTGGGGTCGTGGGGCTGTCGACATGAAGGACATGTGCGCGATGATCCTCGCCGTCGTGCGCGCATGGGGCCGCACGGGCATCCGACCGCGCCGTGAGGTCGTCGTCCTCTTCCTCCCTGACGAGGAGGCCGGTTTGCGTCACGGCTCCCAGTGGCTCGTCCGCAACCGTCCCGATATGTTCGAGCGGGTGACCGAGGCGGTCGGTGAGGTCGGCGGATTCTCCCTCACTGTCCGCGACGACCTTCGGCTCTACCCGATCCAAACAGCTGAGAAGGGGATCCGCTGGCTACGACTTCGGGCTGCTGGTCGCGCGGGGCACGGGTCGATGATCCATGACGACAATGCCGTCTCGGCTCTTTGCGCAGCGGTCACGGCGGTGAGCAGCCACTCCTGGCCGGTGCGACGAACGAGGACTGTCGACCGGTTCCTCGATGAACTCGCCGACGCCTACGGGGTCGATGTCACCGGGGCCGGCATCGAGGAGGTGGTTCGCACCCTCGGTACGTTCGGCGCGCTCGTCGGAGCAACACTTCGCAACACAGCGAACCCGACCATGCTTGATGCCGGATACAAGCACAACGTCATCCCAACGGAGGCCACGGCCTCAATCGACGGCAGGGTGCTTCCGGGGTTCGAGCACGAGTTCGACGAGACTATCCGCGGACTCGTCGGCGAGGGCATTGTCGTCGAGACGGTGGTGAGCGACATCGCGATCGAGGCACCGTTTGATACCGCGACGGTCGACCTCATGGCCTCCGTCCTTCGCGAGGAGGACAGCGGAGCCCGCGCCGTGCCGTACATGATTTCCGGTGGGACAGACGCGAAATCGTTCTCAACCCTGGGAATCGCCTGTTACGGGTTCTCCCCGCTGAAGCTGCCCGCCGGTATCGACTACTGGCGGATGTTCCACGGGGTTGACGAGCGGGTGCCCGTTGACGGCCTCCAGTTCGGCGTGCGCGTGCTAGACCGGTTCCTGCGAGCCTGCTAGCGCTGCTGCGCCCAGCCGGCCTCGGGATAGCCGAGGGGGGGCGCCGAGACTTCGTCGAGCGCCCTCAGGATCTCATCAGGAAGCTCCAACTCCTCGGCTGCGAGGGCAGCCATGAGCTGATTATTGGTGCGGGCGCCGAGGATCAACGCGACCACCCCGGGCCGATCGCGCAGCCAAGCGAGGGCGACCTCGGTGGGTGAGGCACCCAGACCGTCGGCAGCGATCGCGAGGGCATCGACAATGCTGCGCCCACGTTCGTCGAGGTAGGCCTGGACCCAGCCGGCAGTTTCGGTATTGGCGCCTCGTGAGTCGCTGGGCATGCCGTGCCGGTATTTGCCGGTGAGCACTCCGCGACCGAGCGGCGACCAAGCCAGAATGCCGAACCCCAGTGACTGTGCTGCTGGGATGATCTCGCGCTCGATGCCGCGCTCGAGCAGCGAGTACTCCATCTGGGCGGCCACAATCGGCGCGCGGCCCGGCACTGCACGCTGCCAGGTCGCGGCACGGGCAGCCTGCGCTCCCGAGTAATTCGAGATACCGGCGTAGCGCGCTCGGCCCGAACGAACGGCCTCATCGAGCGCGGCCAGCGTCTCATCCATCGGGGTCATCGGATCCCACGCATGCAACTGCCACAGGTCGACATGATCTGTGCGAAGGCGGGTGAGCGACTCATCGAGGCTGCGCAGGATATGCCCGCGGGAGGTGTCGAATCTGCGCTCCAGAACTGCCTTGGAACCAGCCTTCGTCGCGATGACAACTTGGTCACGCGCTTCGAACTCCTTGAGGAATTCGCCCAGCATCTGCTCGGCAACACCGTCGCTATAGACATCAGCGGTATCGATGAGGGTGCCGCCTGCGTCGAGGAATGCGGCGAGTTGGTCACGGGCTTCGAACTCGTCGGTACCACGCCCCCATGACATCGTCCCGAGGGCGAAGCGACCGACCCACAGGCCAGATCGTCCGAGGGGTCGCTGCTCCATAACGGCACGCTACTCGGCCTGGGGCTTGCGCGGGTCGCAGGTGCCAATAGGCATAGGCTTGCGAGCATCTTGAGGAGGCACATATGCGCTTGGGCGTAAATCTCGGCTACTGGGGAGCCGGAAACGATGCAGAAAACCTGCAACTCGCGAAGGAGGCCGACCGGCTCGGGTATGCCGTTGTCTGGGCAGCGGAGGCGTACGGGTCCGACGCCGCGACCGTGCTCACCTGGATCGCTGCGCAAACCACTTCGATAGATGTGGGGGCTGCCGTTTTCCAGATCCCGGGACGCACGCCCGCAAATACCGCGATGACGTCAGCGACCCTCGACAGCCTGTCGGGCGGCCGATTCCGACTCGGCCTAGGCGTCTCGGGCCCGCAGGTGTCCGAGGGGTGGCACGGCGTCCGATTCACCAAGCCCCTACAGCGTACCCGTGAGTATGTCGCGATCGTACGGATGGCCCTCGCGCGCCAACGGGTCACCTTTGACGGCGAGTTCTTCACGCTGCCGCTCCCAGACGGCCCGGGCAAGGCCCTCACGCTCACCGTTCATCCCGTGCGGGAGCACATCCCGATTTACCTCGCTGCGATCGGTCCGAAGAACCTCGAGCTTGCTGGCGAAATCGCCGATGGCTGGCTCGCGATCTTCTATTCCCCGGAGCACGCCTCCGAGTCGATGGCGCACATCCGAACTGGCCGGGAGCGCGCCGGCCTCACCCTTGAGGGCTTTGACGTCGTGCCGACGGTCCCCGTCGCATTCGGCGACGACGTTTCCGCGTGCGCGAACATGATCCGTCCCTATGCCGCCCTGTACATCGGCGGGATGGGAAGCAAGGAGACAAACTTCTACAACCAGCTGGCCAGTCGCATGGGATTCGAGGCTGAGGCCGACGAGATTCAGGCGAAGTACATGGCGAAGGATTACCGCGGGGCCGCAGGTTCAGTGCCGCAGGCATTCATTGACCAAACTTCACTCATCGGACCGCGAGAACGGGCCCGGGATCGCCTCGTCGCCTACGCCGAGGCCGGCGTCACGACCCTCACAGTCAGCCCGACTGCGCCCACCCTTGAGGAGCGCACTGCAGCCCTCGAAACTATGAGTGAGATTCTCGTCGAGGCCGGACTGCATTCCTGATGGTGCCGATTTCCTGGCTCGAGGCCGTCGTTCTCGGAATCGTCCAGGGCATTACCGAGTTCCTGCCGGTCTCGTCGAGCGCGCACATCTTCGTTGTCAGCCAGTTGCTCGGCTGGCAGGACCCCGGCGCGGCGTTCACTGCAGTGAGTCAGATCGGCACAGAACTTGCTGTCATCATCTACTTCAGGCGCGACATCACCCGCATCATCTCGGTGTGGGCAAGGTCCCTCGTCAAGCCAGCGCTGCGATCAAGCATCGATGCGCGCATGGGGTGGTACATCATCATTGGCACGATTCCGATTGCGGTGCTGGGCCTGGTGTTTTCGCACCAGATCGAGACAGCAGCCCGCAACCTATGGCTGGTATCTGGCACGCTTATTCTTTTCGGCATCATCCTCGGCGTGACCGACGCCCTCGGCCGTCACCAACTCGCCGCCCAAAACCTCAATGCCAAGGACGGCATCCTCTTCGGACTCGGCCAGGCCCTTGCGCTCATCCCCGGAGTGTCCCGATCGGGAGCGACGATTTCAACCGGCCTCGCCCTCGGTTACACCCGAGAGGCGTCGGCCCGGTACGCATTTCTCCTCGCCATTCCGGCCGTCGTGGCGTCGGGACTCTATGAGGCGACGAAGATCAGTAGTGATCCGGTGGTGGCCTGGGGGCCAACCATCCTCGCAACGGTCATCGCCTTCATCAGCGGATACGCCGTTATCGCCTGGCTGCTGCGCTGGGTCACGACGCGCACATACCTGCCGTTCGTGATCTACCGGATCGTTCTCGGCGTGCTCCTCATCGTGCTCCTCATGACTGGGGTGCTCGTCGCCTGAGCAGCATGTCGTGGTCTCTCAGAGCCAGCCTGACTTCTTGAAAGCCCGGTAGAGCGAGGAGCAGGCGGTGCCCATGAGGAGCAGTACCGCGGGGTAGCCCCAGGGCTGATGCAGTTCGGGCATGTATTCGAAATTCATGCCGTAGATGCCGGCAATCATCGTCGGGACTGCAGCGATCGCGACCCAGGAGCTGATCTTGCGCATGTCGCGGTTCTGCTGAAGGTCTTGAAGCGATGTTGAGGCCATGAGCATGGTCATGAGCAGGTTGTCGCTTGACTCGGTGGAGTCCGAGGCGCGCAACAAGTGCTCGCCGATATCACGGAAGTAGGGGACCATGTCGTTAGGGATCCAGGTGGTCGAGTCGGTGACCCAGGACTGGGCGAAAGGAACGAGGGGCGAGACGGCCCGCCGGATTTCGACATTCTCGCGCTTGAGCCGGTAGATACGGTTGGCATTGTTGTCCGATGGGATGCCGGTGAACACCTCGGTCTCGACGTCCTCAATGTCCTGAGCGATCTCATCGGTCACAGCGAGGTACCCGTCGACAATTCGGTCGAGGACGGAATACAGGACGGCTATCGACCCGTGCGCGCGCAGGTCGGCGCTGTTCTCAAGACGCTCGCGGATGCCACGCAGGTCGCCGATCTGACCGAAGCGCACGGTCACGGCGAACCAAGGGCCGATGAACACTGCGAGTTGCCCTGTCTGGACATCGGATGAGCGCTCGATGTAGTCGAGAACCTTCGCGATGACGAACACGCGCCCGCCCGGGCCAACCTCGACCTTTGGCCGCTGAGCGTCGTTCGCAGCGTCTTCGACCTGAAGGGGCGACAGCTCGAAGACTGCTGCGACGGTAGCAAGCTCGGCCTTTGTCGGCTCGAAGAGACCCAGCCAGACGAAGGAGCCAGGTTTAGCCTCGCATTGCCCCTTGAGATCGAGGAGCTTGGGCTCGACAGGACTGTCGCCCGGCATCTCCCAGCTTCGAACGTCCGCAAGCGCAAGGGCGCTGTCGGCTCCGTACAGGCCCATCGCGCGAATCATGCTCCCATTGTGCTCCAGGTGCCCATTCACCTTACGCTCATGCCCATGACCACCCTCATCCTCGTCAGGCACGGTCGCACGAAAGCGAATGCCGACGGTGTCCTCGCCGGATGGACCCCTGGCGTCTTCCTCGACGAGCACGGCGAATCTCAGGCTGATGCCGTCGCTGCACGGATCTCGGTCGTACACCTCGCGGCTGTGGTGGCGTCCCCTCTCGAGCGGACGCAGCAGACCGCCGATGTCATCGCCGCCGCACAAGGCGGCGCCGTCGAACGACACACCGACGAGCGACTGGGCGAGTGCCACTATGGCGACTGGACCGGCAGGCCACTAAAGGAACTGTCGAAGGAACCAATGTGGAGCGTCGTGCAGGCACATCCGAGTGCGGCCGTGTTCCCCGGGCCGGAGGGGGAGTCGCTCGCACAGATGCAACACCGCGCCGTCGGCGCCGTCCGAAACTGGAATGCGCGCCTAGGTGAGGAGTCGATCTACGTTGCCGTGAGCCACGGCGATGTCATCAAGGCGATCCTTGCCGATGCACTTGGTGTCCACCTCGATCAGTTCCAGCGCATCTCCGTCGATCCTTGCTCCGTCAGCATCATCCGGTACACGAAACTGCGCCCCTTTGTTCTTCGAACGAACGACACCGGCGGCGACCTCTCATCGCTCGTCCCTGCGAAGGGGACGAAGCGGCGGCGACGTACCAGTGACGCGGCTGTCGGTGGTGGCTCCGGTTGAGGCGGGCAGCACTGCCCAGATGCAGGTAAGGTCAATGCGTGCCACGTCAGGTCTTCGAGTTCCAGTCGCCCGATCGCTTCGTCGTCGGCACCATCGGCATGCCGGGGGAGCGCACCTTCTTCCTTCAGGCCAGATCAGGCAACCAGGTCACCAGCGTCGTGGTGGAGAAGCAGCAGGTGATCGTTCTCGCTGAGCGACTCGACCAGCTCCTTGACGAGGTCCGCGATACTCGGTCACCGGAGGTGCCGATCCCCGACACGGGCACGGAGAGTGATGCGCGATCGCTCGACCTTCCGCTCGTAGAAGAATTCCGGGTCGGCGCGATGGCTCTCGGGTGGGACGAGGCCACATCCCGGGTGGTCGTCGAAGCCCACGCGGTTGCTGAGGACGGCACCGACATCCCCGACATCGCCGATGATGATGCCGACGGCACTGATACCCTACGCGTCTGGCTCACCCCGTCCTATGCGCGATCATTCGCCGCGCGGGCCCAGATCGTTGCCGGTGCCGGCCGTCCGCCCTGTCCGTTCTGCACCCAGCCTCTCGACCCAGCCGGGCATGTGTGCCCGCGGGCGAACGGCTACCGCCGCCGATCATGAGCGATGCAGCGCGTCCGCCGCATGAGGAGCTGGCCTTGGCTCTCGCCACCGGCGAACTCCACATCGAGGGTCGCCTTGTGTCGGCATCGAACCAGACCCTGCGATGCAAGGTCACCTCGGTAAGTGGGCTCCACCTCCTCTGTGTCTACAAGCCGGTGAGCGGCGAGCGGCCCCTGTGGGATTTCCCTGACGGCCATCTCGCCGGCCGGGAGATTGCGACATACGAGCTTGCCCGGCTGGCTGGTTGGGACGTCATCCCGACCACGGTATGGCGCGACGAAGGACCTGCAGGGCCCGGTATGTGCCAAGAATGGATTGAGGAGGACCCATCAGCCGGAGTCGTCGATCTCCTCCCGGTCGATGCGGAGCATCCAGGCTGGATGAGCGTCCTGGAGGGGCAGTCCGGGACAGGCGCGCCGATTAGACTCGTCCATGCAGACCTCGAGGCTGTCCAGGAGATCGCACTCCTCGACGCCATTACGAACAACTCCGACCGGAAAGGCGGCCACCTCCTCGTCGACACCGCCGGGCGAATCTGGGGGATCGATCATGGGCTCACGTTCCATGAGGAGGACAAACTGCGCTCGGTGCTCTGGGGCTGGTCGGGCGTGCCAATCCCTGCTCAACTTCTCGCAACCCTCCGACGGCTCCGCGCACTCCTCGACACGACCGAGGCCGAGGTCGTCACCGATTGGCTCACGACAGCGGAGTCCCGTGCGCTCAAGGACCGAATCGACGACCTCATCGAGCACGGAGTGTTCCCGTTGCCGTCGGATGACTGGCCATCGATTCCATGGCCGGTGTTCTGACCGGCGCCGTCAGCAGGTCCGGTGTTCTGACCGGCGCCGTCAGCAGGTCCGGTGTTCTGACCGGCGCCGTCAG
>JBBATH010000003.1:201552-224664 GCA_040398845.1 Candidatus Nanopelagicales bacterium
CAGGTCCGGTGTTCCGACCGGCGCCGTCAGCAGGTCCGGTGTTCTAACCGGCGCCGGCGGATAGGCTCACGCCGTGGATTCGTGGAGCGTGCCCCCAGTACCGTCCGTGCCCGGCCTCAGCAGGGGGCTTGACCTTTATGACACGGCGACCGGTACCGTTCGGCCAACTGAGCCGGGACCAGTCGCCCGCATGTACGTCTGCGGTATCACCCCGTATGACGCCACCCACATGGGGCACGCTGCTACCTACGTCGCGTTCGATATCGTCCAGCGCGTGTGGCTCGATGCTGGTCACGACGTCCACTACGTCCAGAACGTCACCGATATTGATGACCCGCTCCTTGAGCGAGCCGCCGCGACCGGCCAGGACTGGCGGGTCATCGCCGATCGTGAAATTGCCCTGTTTCGCGAGGACATGTCAGCGCTCAATGTCATCCCGCCGCGCGATTATCTCGGCGCCGTCGAATCGATCCCGTCGGTCGCCCGCTACGTCGAGGATCTTCAGGTCAAGGGGGCCATCTACGCGGTTGACGATGACCTCTATTTTTCCGTCCATGCCGATCCGAGGTTCGGGACCGTTGCCAATCTCGACGAGGCGCAGATGATCGCCGAGTTTGCCGAGCGCGGCGGCGACCCCGATCGGCCCGGCAAGCGACATCCACTCGACTGCCTCGTCTGGCAGGACGCCCGTCCCGACGAACCGGCGTGGGACACAACGTTGGGTCATGGAAGGCCGGGCTGGCACATTGAGTGCGTGGCCATCGCGCTCGACACTCTCGGCATGACGATCGACGTCCAAGGCGGTGGCAGCGACCTCGCCTTTCCGCACCATGAGATGGGTGCATCCGAGGCGCAGGTGCTCACCGGCGAGTGGCCCTATGCCCGCCACTACACCCACGCCGGGATGGTGGCGTGGCAGGGGCACAAGATGTCGAAGTCTCGGGGAAACCTCGTGTTTGTCTCGCAACTGCGTCGCGATGGCTATGACCCCGCGGCCATCCGGCTCGCCCTCCTTGCACATCACTACCGCTCGAACTGGGCATGGACGGAGCAGGGCCTCACCGGCGCCGAGGAGCGACTCGCCCTGTGGCAGCAGGCGGTGGCGCGACCCGCGGGCACTGATGCAGCACCCGTGATCGCGCGGGTGCGTGAATACCTGAGCAATGACATGCAGTGCCCAGCGGCACTTGATGTCATTGATGGGTGGGCGATGGATCAGCAGGAGGGCACGGGCACCGATCCCGTGGCGCCGGGGCTTATCGCGACGATGTGCGAGGCACTGCTCGGTGTACGTCTTCACGCATGACGCATGTTAGGTAGCGGCTGGGGTGACCTTCTCGTCGTGTCCACCGAACTCCTTGCGCATTGCGCTGAGGATCTGTCGAGCGAACATCGCTGACCCCTGTGATTCGAAGCGCTCGTACAGCGCAGCCGTAAGCACGGGGGCCGGTACGCCTTCCTCGATTGCGGCGAGCGCGGTCCAACGTCCCTCGCCGCTGTCGGATACCCGGCCGCTGAATTCGGCGAGTTCATGCGACTCCTGCAGGGCCGCGGCAGTGAGATCAAGCAGCCATGAGCCCACGACGCTGCCACGCCGCCACACCTCGGCGACCGCGGGCACATCGATGTCGTACTGGTAGAACTGCGGTTCGCTCATGGGCGCTGTCTCGGCGTCGGCGTCGCGTGCGTGCATCCCAGCATCGGCATGCTTGAGGATGTTCAGGCCCTCGGCGTACGCTGCCATCAGCCCGTACTCGATCCCGTTGTGGACCATTTTTACGAAGTGACCGGCGCCGCTGGGGCCGCAGTGCAGCCAGCCACGCTCCTCTGGAGCGATATCGCCGGTGCGTCCGGGGGTGCGCTCCGCAGTCTGGAACCCGGGGCCGATGGTGTCCCATAGCCCGGCCAGGCGCGTGACGGTCGCGTTAGGACCGCCAATCATGAGGCAGTACCCACGCTCGAGGCCCCACACACCTCCAGACGTCCCGACGTCGAGGTAGTCGATGCCTGCGCCTGCGCTCGCCTGGCCCCTGCGGATGTCGTCGCGGTAGTAGGAGTTGCCGCCGTCGATGATGCAGTCGCCAGGGGACAGGAGCGTGATCAGTTCGGTGACGACGGATTCGGTGATGTGGCCTGCGGGCACCATGACCCAGACGGTTCGTGGAGCGGGGAGCGCCCCGACGAGTTCCACGAGGCTTGATGCGCCAGTCGCTCCATCGGCAACGAGATCAACGACGGCATCCGGGGCGCGGTCGAAGACCACGACATGGTGACCGTCGCGCATTGCCCGCCTGGAGAGGTTGGCTCCCATGCGGCCAAGACCGACCATTCCGAGCGATATGCGTCCTTCGGCGAGCGTGGTCACGACGACTCCTGTTGCTTGATTGGGCCGGGCTGGCTCCTGATAGGAACGCTAGTGGAAGGCTGCGGGCATGACGAATGTGTTTGCTGCCGACCCGACTATCGCCCCTGCATGGGCGGAACTCGCCTTACTGCGCGATTCGAGCCGCACCGTGAGTGTGCGAGACCTGCTGGACGCTGACCCGTCGAGATGCGACAAATTCGCCGTCGCAGCTGCCGGCATCAACCTGGACATGTCCCGCCAGCGGGTCGATTCGCACATCCTTGACGCCCTTGTGTCCCTAGCCGTCCAGCAACGAGTCCTTGAGCACCGCGATGCGATGCTCGCAGGAGAGCACGTGAACACCACGGAGGACAGGGCGGTGCTCCACACGGCACTTCGCCTGCCGCCGGGATCGTCACTGGTGACCGGCGGCCGCGATGTTGCCGCCGATGTCGCGGAGGTGCTCGGCCGGATGTCCTCGTGGGCCCAAGATGTGCGAACGGGCGAGTGGCGCGGATCGACAGGAGAGCGCATCACCGACGTTGTCAACATCGGCATCGGGGGCTCGGACCTCGGCCCAGCGATGGCGTATCTGGCCCTACGCCATTACAGCGACCGCGCGATCAACTGCCACTTCGTCTCAAATGTCGACCCCACCGACCTCACCGAGGTCCTGCGGCCGCTCGACCCAGCGACAACACTGTTCATTATTGCCTCGAAGACCTTCACGACGCAGGAGACGATGACCAACGCCTCGGCTGCGCGTAACTGGGTCGTAGGCGCCCATGGTGAGGAGGCCGTGAGCCGTCATTTCGTCGCCGTTTCGACGAACGCCGAGCTCGTCACCGCGTTCGGCATCGACCCCGCACACATGTTCGGCTTCTGGGACTGGGTCGGCGGTCGTTATTCAATGGAGTCGGCCATCGGACTGTCAACGATGGTCGCGATCGGTCCAGAGAACTTCAGATCGATGCTCGATGGATTCCACGCGATGGACGTCCATTTCGCGACTGCCGACCCGAGCGATAACCTGCCAATTCTTATGGGCCTCGTCGCTGTCTGGAATCGCGACTTCCTCGACATCCCGACGATCGCCGTGCTTCCGTATTCGCAGTACCTCGCAAGGTTCCCGGCCTACCTACAGCAGCTCACGATGGAGAGCAACGGCAAGAGCGTGCGCGCTGACGGCTCGCTATCCTCGTGCCCGACCGGGGCGATCGTGTGGGGTGAGCCCGGTACAAATGGCCAGCACTCGTTCTACCAGCTGCTCCACCAGGGCACGAGCACCGTTGCGTGTGATGTCATCGTCGTAACCCGGACCCCGAACCCGCTTGGTCGCCAGCAGGACATGCTCGTCGCGAATGCCCTCGCGCAGGCATCAGTGCTAGCACGCGGACGGACGGCTGATGAAGTACGTGGGGAAGGCACCCCCGAGGAGCTCGTCGCCCATAAGGCCATGCCCGGCAACCGGCCCACCTCTGTCCTCATGATCGAGGAGCTCAACCCGTACACGCTCGGGGCCCTCGTCGCCCTTTACGAGCACAGCGTCTTTGTTCAGGGGGCCGTGTGGGGCATCAACTCATTCGACCAATGGGGGGTCGAGCTCGGCAAGAAGGTCGCGCTCGGGATCCTCGACGCTATCGAGACGGGCCAGCCAACATCGGTCAGCGACCCAGCATCGGCGCGTTCGATCGAACGGTATCTCACCCTCAGGTAGCGCCGACGTTGTCGTGCTGGAAGCCGCAGTTCGCAAGGGACGCATAGCGCTTATTGCTACGGCACTCATGGTCCGGTGCGTGAGCAGCACGTGGCCGCAGGCGGGCCAGTACGACTTTCTTCACCGGGATTACGTGTCGTCTGCGCGTCGACGCAGGTAGCGCTCGAATTCGCGGGCGATGGCTTCGCCACTCGCCTCGGGGAGGTCAGCTGTGTCGCGGGCCTCTTCAAGTTGATGCACGTAGTCAGCGACCTCATCGTCCTCTGACGCGAGCTCATCGACGCCCGTCTCCCAGGCTCGCGACTCCTCGACGAGGTCGCCAAGAGGTACCGGAACGTCGAGCAGGTCCTCGACCCGACGGATGAGCGCCAGGGTGGCCTTTGGGCAGGGTGGCTGTGCGACGTAGTGGGGGACCGAGGCCCATAGTGAGACGGCCGGGATACCGAACTGTCCGCAGGCATCCTGGATGACGCCGACGATTCCGGTCGGGCCTTCATATTGGGGCGTCTCAAGGTTCATCGACGCGATGAGTGCGAGGTCGGTGGTGGTGCCGATGACCGGAACGGGCCGAGTATGCGGAGTGTCGGAGAGCAGGGCCCCGAGGGTGATGACCATTCGGACATCGAGTTCGGCGGCGAGGCCGAGGATCTCGCGAACGAACTGCTGCCACTTCATGTTCGGTTCGATGCCTTGGACAAGCACGATGTCGCGTGGGTAGAGCGGTACTCGCGCTATGTAGAGCCTAGTGCTCGGCCAAGTGAGCTGCCGTGTTCCATCCTCGCTGATCGCGATGTTCGGTCGATTCACCTGATAGTCGTAGTACTCCTCGGCGTCGAGATCGACAAGCGGCTGGGCATCCCAGATATCTCGGAGATGGGCGATGGCCCCTGAGGCCGCCTCGCCAGCGTCGTTCCAGCCCTCGAAGGCCGCGATGAGGACGGGATCGACGAGTCCGGGCAGGTCATCGACCTCGATCAAGCGCTGACTCCCAATGTGTCGGTGACGCCTGGCAGTTGACTGCCTCGCGCGAGCTTGCCCGAGGTGGATTCTACGAGATTATCGATAAGTCCTGCGACGAGCGCCGGCCATTGCAATGGGACGTCATGCAAGGCTCCATGCCAACGCTGGACAAGCGCGTGCGACATCCGCTGTGCCCGCTCGATGACTCGCAGTCGTGACTCGTCGGACTGCACCCCGTGCGGCTCGCAGAAGATCGCCCACAGAGGTAGGCGGACGCTCTCGGCATCAGGCCATGGGTCGTAGTCAAGAAGTCCTGAAAGCACGGACATGTGGCGATCGACGCCGATCACGGTGCGTGCCGTGCCATCAGGATGAACCAAGTAGGTGGGGACGAGGGCCTCCTGCGCCTCAGCTGACCAAGCCTCGCCCATACCGCGGGCCAGGATCATCCAGATCTCGTCGATCGCAATGCCAAGCTCCGGTGGCCGGAGGCGCTCCAACAGAGCTTCGCGAATTGCCGGGTCTGAGCCCGGCAGGCGAGGGGCACTCGGTGTCGAGAGCCCGCCGTCGATAAGGCAGCAGGACTCGACGAGGTCCGGTGCAGCGGCAGCGACACGCAGTGCGACGGCACCGCCCCACGAGTGTCCGACGACGTGGATACTCGGGTAGGCAAGCAACTCCGCAAGTTCGATAACGTCGCGGGCACACCGGTCGACCGAGTAGTCGGCTCGCGGCCCGGCGGTCGACACCCCATGACCGCGTTGATCGATCGTGACGACGGGTGCGTAGCGCATCCGCGCGACCACGGGGTCCCAGAAACGGCGCTGCTGCGAAAGGCCATGTAGGAGAACCACCGGGGCGCCAGTCGCACCCGCAGGCGCGTGGACTGACGCAGTGCTCACGAGTCCGTCGGAGGTCCTGAGCGTCACATCCGTCATCGTGCGTGCCTTGTCGAGGGGTGGGCCGATTCTGTGCTCGATTGCTTACGCCGTGTCACGTGCTTCACGCTATCGCGTGAGCGGGCGGCGCGTGACTCCCTCGGTAGACTTGCGCCACTATGACCCTCCAGACTACGTCGCTCCGCACGGCCCTTTCCACCCGAGTCGTGGTGGCCGATGGCGCGATGGGCACGATGCTCCAGGCCGCTGATCCGTCCCTCGACGACTTCGAGGGGTACGAGGGCTGCAATGAGATCCTCAACATCACGAGGCCCGACATCGTCGCGTCCGTGCACGATGCCTACTTCGAGGTCGGAGTCGACTGCGTCGAAACGAACACCTTCGGTGCGAACTTCGCGAACCTCGCCGAGTACGACATTGAGGACCGCATCTACGAACTCGCACGCGCCGGTGCCGTCATCGCCCGCACTTCGGCCGATGCTTGGTCGACGCCCGAGCACCCGCGGTGGGTGCTCGGATCGGTCGGTCCCGGGACGAAACTGCCCTCGCTCGGCCACGCCCCCTTCGCACACCTGCGCGATGCCTACGAAATCCAGGTCGCCGGCATGATTGAGGGGGGCGTCGATGCCATCCTCATCGAGACCGCCCAGGACCTCCTCCAGGCGAAGGCAGCCCTCCTCGGTGCGCGACGGGCACTCTCCGCATCCGGCGCCGACCTGCCGCTCATCGCGCAGGTGACCGTCGAGACGACCGGCACCATGCTCCTCGGAACCGAGATTGGTGCGGCGCTCACGGCGCTCGAGCCGCTCGGAATCGACATGATTGGTCTCAATTGCGCAACTGGGCCGAGCGAGATGAGCGAGCATCTGCGCACCCTCTCGCGCACCGCGCGCATCGGCATATCCGCGATGCCGAACGCCGGCCTTCCGATCCTCACATCCCACGGCGCCTACTACCCACTCAGCGCCGAAGAGCTCGCCGACGCGCACGAGGCCTTTGTCCGCGACTATGGCCTTGGCCTCGTCGGCGGCTGCTGCGGCACCACGCCGGCACACCTGAAGGCGGTCGTTGACCGGATTCGCGGCCGGGAGATTTCGCCACGCTTCCCGCAGTCGGACGCCTCTGCCGCCTCGCTCTACCAAGCGGTGCCGTTCCGGCAGGACACCACGTACCTGTCGATTGGCGAGCGCACGAACGCGAACGGCTCGCGGGCCTTCCGTGACGCCATGCTTGAGCAGCGCTGGGATGACTGCGTCGAAATCGCTCGCGCGCAGATACGCGACGGCTCTCACCTGCTCGACGTGTGCATCGACTACGTGGGCCGCGATGGCGTGAACGACATGAAGGAGATCGCGAGTCGGTTCGCGACCGCATCCACCCTCCCGCTCGTCCTCGACTCCACCGAGCCGGCAGTCCTCCAGGCGGGCCTAGAAATGCTCGGCGGGCGTGCTGTGATCAACTCGGTCAACTACGAGGACGGCGATGGTCCCGAGTCGCGTTTTGCGCGAATCATGGCGCTCGTGCAGGAGCACGGTGCAGCAGTCGTCGCGCTCACGATCGACGAGGAGGGCCAGGCCCGCACCGCGGAGTGGAAGGTGCGGGTCGCTGACCGACTCATCCGCGACCTCACGACGAACTACGGGATGAAGGTCGAGGACATCCTCGTCGACACCCTCACCTTTCCAATCGCTACCGGTCAGGAGGAGACGAGGCGGGACGGCATCGAGACCATCGAGGCGATCCGGCAGCTCAAGGCCCTGCACCCGACCGTCCAGACCACTCTCGGGCTGTCGAATGTGTCGTTCGGGCTCAACCCGGCCGCCCGTCAGGTGCTCAACTCGGTGTTTCTCCATGAGTGCGTTCAGGCGGGCCTTGACTCCGCGATCGTCCACGCATCGAAGATCCTGCCAATGAGTCGCATCCCCGACGAGCAGCGCGAGGTTGCTCTCGACCTTGTCTACGACCGTCGCCGGCTCAATGCCGAGGGGTTCGTCGAATACGACCCCCTTCAGGTGTATCTCCAACTCTTCGAGGGCGTCGAAGCGAAATCCCTGTCGGCGACCCGCGCCGAGGAGCTCGCTGGTCTCCCGCTGTTCGACCGGCTTGAGCGTCGGATCATCGACGGCGAGCGACAGGGCCTCGAGGCTGATCTTGACGAAGCGCTGAGCGAGAAACCAGCGCTCGCAATCGTGAACGACACTCTGCTGTCAGGTATGAAGGTCGTCGGTGATCTCTTCGGCTCGGGTCAGATGCAGTTGCCGTTCGTCCTGCAAAGTGCCGAGGTCATGAAGACCGCCGTCGCCTACCTCGAACCACATATGGAGCGAACCGACGAGGCTGGCAAGGGCACCATGGTGCTCGCAACTGTGAAGGGCGATGTCCACGACATCGGCAAGAACCTTGTCGACATTATCCTGAGTAACAACGGCTACACCGTCGTGAACATCGGCATCAAGCAGCCAATCTCCGCGATCATCGAGGCGGCGGAGAGCAGCAATGCCGACGCCATCGGCATGAGTGGCCTCCTTGTGAAGAGCACGGTGATCATGAAGGAGAACCTCGAGGAGCTCAACACCCGAGGGATTGCCGAGCGGTATCCCGTACTCCTCGGTGGGGCGGCGCTCACCCGTGCCTTCGTCGAGCAGGACCTTGCAGACATTTACGACGGTGATGTCCGATACGCACGCGATGCATTCGAGGGCTTGCGGCTCATGGACACCGTCATGGCTATCAAGAGGGGCGAGCCCGGGGCGGTGTTGCCGGAACGCAGAGCCCGCCGCGTGAAATCGGTCGCGGCAACTCTGGCCGTCACTGAGCCGCAACATATGCCGGCGCGCTCTGATGTCGCCCATAATGTTTCGGTGCCCACGGCGCCATTTCTTGGCGAGCGGGTCGTGAGGGGAATCTCCCTCGCCGAGTACACGCCCTATCTCGACGAGCGGGCACTGTTCCTTGGCCAGTGGGGCCTGAAGCCGACTCGCGGCGACGGCGCGTCGTACGAGCAGCTCGTCGAGGAACAGGGGCGTCCACGCCTTCGAATGTGGCTCGACCGGATCCACACCGAGGGACTCATCGAGCCCGCAGTCGTGTACGGCTACTTCCCCTGCCACTCTGACGGAGACGACCTCGTCATTGAATGGCATGACGGGCCAGATGTCGGCCAGGAGCGGGCGCGCTTCCCCTTCCCGCGTCAGCGGCGAGACCGGCATCTGTGTCTCGCCGACTTCTTCCGCGCCAAGGACTCGGGTGAGCCCGACGTAGTAGCGTTCACGATCGTCACGATGGGCCAAGCGGCATCTGAGGCTACCGCGAAGCTGTTCGAGGCTGACGCCTACCGCGACTATCTCGAGCTGCACGGACTCTCGGTGCAACTCACCGAGGCCCTCGCCGAGTACTGGCATGCGCGGGTCCGCGAAGAACTCGGGCTCGGACTCGAGGACAACCCCGACATGGAGGCACTCATCGCCAAGCAGGGCTACCGCGGCTCGAGGTACTCATTCGGCTACCCCGCCTGCCCCGACCTCGAGCAGCAGAGAATGCTGTGCGACCTACTGCGCCCGGAGCGGATCGGGGTCGAGCTGTCCGAGGAGTTCCAACTGCATCCGGAGCAGTCGACGAGCGCGATCATCGTCCATCACCCGGAGGCAAAGTATTTCAACGCCGGCTGAGGGTGTGTCAACGTTCGATGCGCAATCGGCACTGCCAGCGGCGGTGCTGTTCGATATGGACGGCACCCTCGTCGACACCGAGCACCTCTGGTTGCGAGCCGAACTCCTCACGATGCTGCGGCTCGGCGGTGATTGGACTCCCGTTGACCAGCAGCACTGCCTTGGGGGTCCACTTGAGCGGGTTGTCGAATACATGGCCGGCAAGGGCGCCCCAGAGATCGTCAGCGCACTTACGGAGCAGGGTGTGGGGGAACTCCTTATCTCGACGATGGAGGGGCTTCTCTTGGCGGAGCAGATCTCATGGCAGCCCGGCGCGAGGGCCCTCGTGTGCGAGGTGGTCGACCTCGGAATACCGACCGGCCTCGTCACAGCGTCATGGCGACGCCTTATTGATGCCGTCCACGCGAGCATTGCCGGCGACCTCGGATTCGAGCCGTTCACGGTGATCATCGGCGGTGACGAGGTAACGCAGGGCAAGCCGCACCCGGCCCCCTACCTACAGGCGGCAGCGCGGCTGGGGTTCGCGCCGGCGGACTGTCTGGTCATCGAGGATTCACCGACCGGGGTGGCATCGGGACTTGCTGCCGGCTGCCAGGTTGTGGCTGTGCCGCACCTCGCACCGGTCGCGGCTGCCGAGCGGCTCACCGTCATCAATGGACTGGACGGCTGGTCGGTCGAGAGCCTTTGGCAGGCGGCGATCACTCCTGCGGCTCAGCGCTAGCCACTCGCTCGAATGGCGAATCGATCCGCGACGCGGGCGATATCCACAACTCAGGAGACGGCATCGGGGGGAGTACCCCGCCCCAGGCCGGGCACGAAGACTGATGGGCACACCAGTCGCACAGCCTCGACGTGGTCGGGGCGAAATCCCCCGACCGAGCTGCCTTATTGATCGCTTCCCGGAGGGCGAGGATCTTTCGCTCCGTCGACACCAAATCCTGCTCAGTCGGCTCGTAGTGAAGGACCTCGCTACTGCCGAGGTACATAAGCTGCAGCCTGCGGGGGATGTCGCCGGTCATGCGCCACCACGCGAGGGCGTAGAACCGCATCTGGAACATGGCCTTTGCCTCATATCGTGAGCCAGGAGCCCTACCGGTCTTGTAGTCGACGATCCGGATCTCCCCGGCCGGCGAGCGGTCGATGCGGTCAACGAAACCGCGGATCGTAAAGGCGTCGGCAATCTCGACGGAAACGGCGAACTCCCGCGCATAGGGCTCGAGGCGGTTCGGGTCCTCGAGCGCGAAGTAGGTGTCGAGGATGGGGAGGGCACTCGCAAGTACTCGGTCGGCAACCTCGGCAGGATCAGCAGTGCCATCTAGGCCGAGCTCCGACCGGAGTACCCGCGCCGATTCCTCATCGTTCGAAGCAAGTTCGAGCCAAGCCTGGGTGAACAGTGCCCGGGTCTGTGCCACGGTTCGGTCACCGGCGGGGAGGTCGAAGAGATGCTCGAGCGCGGTATGGACGAGCGTGCCCCGAAGAGCGGCAGGGGAGGAGGGCTCGGGGAGTCGGTCGATAGTGCGGAACCGGAAGAGCAGTGGACAGGTAAGAAAGTCATTGGCCCGGGATGGCGACAGCGAACCAGGGAATGCTGCGAAGGGATCGAGTGCTGTCGCGTCAACGTTCACGTTCGTCACCCTAGGACAACGGTGCGACGATCGGACTCGGACGGACGGACTACTGTTCTACAAATGGCTGAACCGACGTATACCCGCCGAGGTGTATTCGCGTTCGGCGACCTTGTCCAGCTCACCGATGCCAAGGGCAAGCTCTACACGATCACCCTCATTGAGGGGAAGTCCTTTCACACACACCGGGGTGCGATCGATCATGATGCGATCGTCGGGCTGCCTCAGGGTTCAGTGCTCATGGGTTCGGGGGGCACGGCCTTCCTCGCACTCAAGCCCCTGCTTGATGACTTCGTGCTCTCGATGCCACGCGGCGCCGCCGTCATCTATCCGAAGGACTCAGCACGCATTGTCGGACTCGCGGGCCTCGGGCCTGGGTCTCGCGTCGCAGAGGCAGGAGTCGGATCCGGCGCCCTTACCTGCTCGCTCTTGCGGGCTGTCGGCCCGACCGGGCACGTCACCAGCTATGAGCGTCGCGAGGAGTTCGCTGCCGTCGCTCGAAAGAATGTCGATCGCTGGTTCGGCACGATCCCGGAGCACTGGTCCTTGACCCTCGGCGACCTCGCCGACTCCCTGGCCGAGCGCGAACTCGACGCGGTCATCCTCGACATGCTCGCCCCCTGGGAATGCCTCGCCGCGGTTGCCGCATCGCTCGCACCCGGTGGCGTCATCGTCGGATACGTCGCGACGACAACTCAAATGTCCAAGTTGGTCGAGTTCATGCGCGTTTCGGGCGACTGGACCGAACCGCGCGCCGAGGAGTCTCTCATTCGAACGTGGCACCTCGACGGACTCGCGGTCCGGCCAGATCATCGAATGATCGGGCACTCCGGCTTCCTCGTGGCCGCCCGCAGACTCGCCCCTGGGGCGGTCCTTCCCACTCGCAGGCGCAGGCCGGCTCCTGGCGCTTACGGCGAGGACTACAGCGGTCCGGGCGCGGCGACGGAACCCCACGCGACAATCGAAGGACCCGTCGAACACGCCGAGTCAACCGAATCAAGTTAGAGTCGGCGGAGTTACTCAAAGGAGGATCCGTGGACACGCCCCAGATGCCAGACGCTAGCGCGGACGACCGTCGTGACGGACCGGCAAACGAGCGTGGCGCCCAGCAACTACGTGGGGAACTTGCAGCGCAGAAGGATCACAACGCCCGGCTCATCGCCACCCTTCGGGACGCCCGCGAGCAGATCGTCACCCTCAAGGCCGAGGTCGATCGACTCGGCGAGCCGCCGAGTGGCTATGGCACCTTTCTTGAACTGCATGACGACGGCAGCGTTGACATCATGGCGAGCGGCAAGAAGATGCGCGTGGCCGTCAGTCCCTCGGTCGATGCCTCATCACTGCGGCCGGGGCAGGAACTCATGCTCAATGAGGCCTTGAACGTCGTGGCTGATCAGGCCTTTGAGGTCGTCGGCGAAATCGTCACCCTGAAGGAGGTACTCGGCGACCGGGTTCGCGCCCTCGTCGTGGCCGGCGGAGATGAAGAGCGTGTCGTGAGGCTGGCCGAACCGCTCCTCACCACCCGCTTGCGCTCGGGCGATGCGCTCCTGTTGGACTCGCGCTCCGGATATGTCACCGAAAAGATCCCCAAGTCGGAGGTCGAAGAACTCATCCTCGAAGAGGTTCCCGACATTGACTACGCCGACATCGGTGGCCTGCGAGACCAGATCGAGAGCATCCGGGATGCCGTCGAGTTGCCATTCATGCACCCTGAGCTCTACGCCGAGCACGCACTCATGCCCCCGAAGGGCATCCTGCTGTACGGTCCGCCTGGATGCGGTAAGACACTCATTGCGAAGGCGGTCGCAAACTCGCTCGCGAAGAAGGTTGCCGAGCGAAATGGCTTGGAGGAGGGCCGAAGCTTCTTCCTCAACATCAAGGGTCCCGAGTTGCTGAACAAGTACGTCGGTGAGACCGAGCGTCATATTCGTTTGGTCTTCCAGCGGGCCAGGGAGAAGGCCTCGGAGGGCATGCCGGTCATCGTGTTCTTCGATGAGATGGACTCGCTGTTCCGCACGAGGGGATCGGGAGTGTCGAGTGACGTCGAGAACACCATCGTCCCGCAACTGCTGAGCGAGATCGACGGCGTTGAAGCGCTGGAGAATGTCATTGTCATCGGTGCGTCGAATCGCGAGGACATGATCGACCCCGCGATTCTGCGGCCGGGCCGACTCGACGTGAAGATCAAGATCGAGCGACCTGATGCCGAGGCCGCCCGCGAGATCTTCAGCAAGTACCTCGTCCCGACACTTCCGCTGCATCAAGAAGACCTAGCCGAAAACGCCGGCGATGCGGTTCTTACCTGCCATGCGATGATCCAGCGAGCCGTCGAGCTCATGTACTCAGAGGCCGAGGAGAACCGGTTCCTAGAGGTGACCTACGCAAACGGCGACAAGGAAATCCTCTACTTCAAGGATTTCAACTCGGGGGCGATGATCGAGAACATCGTGTCGCGTGCGAAGAAGTCGGCGATCAAGGCATTCCTTGACTCCGGTGAGCGGGGGATCAGGGTCCAGCATCTGCTCGACGCGTGCCTTGATGAGTTTCGCGAGAACGAGGACCTTCCCAATACGACGAATCCTGACGACTGGGCGCGGATCTCGGGCAAGAAGGGAGAGCGCATCGTCTTCATCCGGACGCTCATTCATGGCAAGAAGGGGAGCGAGGCGGGCCGATCGATCGCGACGGTCGCGAACACCGGTCAGTACCTGTGATCGTTCGCTCTCGGCAACACCCCGTGGTTGGTGCATCATGAGTGTCCATCGGGTGATGGGCATCGAAACCGAGTACGGGATCTCGGTGCCTGGTCATCTCACCATGAACGCCACGGTCTCCTCTACGCATATCGTCAATGCGTATGCGCAGGAGGTCATCGCGGCCGGGCGCCGCAAGGCCCGCTGGGACTACGACCTCGAGTCGCCGCTTCGCGATGCCCGCGGGTTCGACATGTCTCGTGCCGATGCCGATCCGAGCCAGCTCACCGACGATGACCTCGGCCTTGCCAATGTCGTCCTCACCAACGGGGCGCGCCTATACGTCGATCACGCCCATCCCGAGTATTCGGCTCCGGAGGTCACGAACCCCCGTGATGCCGCCCTTTGGGACCGGGCCGGCGTACGCATCATGGAACGCGCATCTGAGCTCGCCTCCCGCAGTGGCGCGATCCCCCCGATCCTGCTTTACAAGAACAACACCGACAACAAGGGCGCCTCATACGGCACGCACGAGAACTACCTCATGCGCCGCCAAACACCGTTCGCAGACATTGTTCGCCACCTCACGCCGTTCTTTATTACCCGCCAGGTCTTCACGGGCTCTGGCCGGCTCGGCGTAGGGCAGGACGGACGCTCTATGCGCTACCAGTTGACCCAGCGCGCAGACTTCTTCGAGGTCGAGGTAGGACTCGAGACCACCCTGAAAAGACCGATCATCAATACGAGGGATGAGCCGCACGCCGACCCTGAGAAGTACCGCAGGCTGCACGTCATCGTTGGCGATGCGAACCTTTGCGATGTCGCGACGTATCTGAAGATGGGCACGACCGCCATCGTCCTATCGATGATCGAGGACGGCGTGCTCGATCGTATCGACCTCATGCCACGATTCCCTGTCCGCGAGATGCACGCGGTCAGTCACGACACCACGCTTCGGCACTCGTTCGTGATGCAGGACGGGTCTAGGCGCACTGCCATCGACCTCCAAATGCAACTCTGCACGCTCGCGCACGCCTACTGCGAGGAGCGGGCCGGGGGCGACATCGATGCACAAACCCTCGACATCCTCAACCGATGGAGCCAGACCCTGACCGCTCTCTGCGCCGACCCAATGACCTGCGCAACGACCGTTGACTGGGTCGCAAAGCTCGCCCTCCTTGAGGAGTACCGGGCCCGCGATGGCCTCGACTGGTCAGCGCACCGGCTCCAAGCAATCGACCTCCAGTACTCCGATGTCCGTCGCGACAAGGGCCTCGCCTCGCGGCTTGAGGTTCGGGGTCGACTCACGAGGCTGTTCACCGATGATGAGGTCGATCGGGCGATGACGAACCCGCCACTCGACACCCGCGCCTACTTTCGCGGCGAGTGCCTGCGCCGGTACCCCGAGCAGGTGGCCGCAGCATCTTGGGACTCGGTCGTTTTCGACATCCCCGGGCAGGAGAGCCTCCTGCGGGTGCCAACCCTCGAGCCGCTTCGGGGCACCCGCGATCACGTTGGTGCCCTTCTTGACGCATCACCGACACCGCAGGAACTCCTTGCAGCACTGAGCGCTTCGACCTGAATGCCGGTAACCTGTGAACATGTCACAGCAGGAGAGTGCCGAGCGTCGAACCTCAAAGCCAAGCGATACCGACGACGCGGCGATGGCGCCTGCCGAAATGGCCACGTCCTCGAATCTTGACTCCGACGTCGACTCCATCCTCGACGAGATCGACAGCGTTCTCGAGGAGAATGCCGAGGACTTCGTCAAGTCCTTCGTCCAGAAGGGCGGACAGTGAGCTTCGAGCATCGCGCCCTGCAGGTCGCCTTCACCGCCCCACGTTCAGCCTCCTTCGCTGAGTTTCTCGCGAGCGTTGCTCCTAGTTCCCTCCCGTTGCTCCGAATGGGCCAGGAGCAGGCATTGCAGGCGCCTCATGGCACCACCATCGTCGCTTTGCGCGGCGACTTCGGGGCTGTCATGGCCGGTGATAGGCGGGCCACAATGGGCAACGTCATCGCCCAGCGCGACATCGAGAAAGTGTTCGCCGCTGATGAACATTCACTCATCGGCATAGCCGGCACCGCGGGCATCGCGGTCGAACTCGTCCGTCTGTTCCAAGTTGAGCTCGAGCACTACGAGAAAATCGAAGGCGTCGCGCTCTCCTTGGACGGCAAGGCGAACAGGCTTGCGAGCCTGCTGCGCGGCAACCTTGGCCTCGCGATGCAGGGCCTGTCGGTAGTGCCGCTCTTCGCGGGGTACGACGTCGACCGACAGCGCGGGCGCATCTTCTCCTACGACGTCACGGGCGGTCGCTACGAGGAGCACGATTTCTACTCCGTCGGTTCCGGTTCGTTCTTCGCGAGGGGCTCGCTAAAGAAGCTCTACCGGCCGGACGTTGACGCGGATCTCGCCATCGACACGGCCCTCGAGGCCCTCTACGACGCGGCCGACGACGACAGTGCGACCGCTGGGCCCGACATGGCCCGCCGTATCTTCCCAATCGTCGGCATCGCGACCGGTGAGGGAGTCCGGATGCTCGATTCGGTCGAGGTTGAGGCGCGGGTCGCGCCTCTTGTCGCAAGAAGAATGACCAGGCCGAATGGTCCATTTGCAGGAACATCCGAAAGCGGGTCGCGCTCATGAGCATGCCGTTCTACGTCTCGCCAGAGCAGATCATCAAGGATAAGGCGGACTACGCCCGTAAGGGGATCGCCCGTGGTCGGTCGGTTATCGTCGAGGAATATGACGAGGGGATTTTGTTCGTGGCGGAGAACCCGTCGCGCGCGCTTCACAAGATCAGCGAGATCTACGACCGCATCGCCTTCGCCGCTGTCGGCAAGTACAACGAGTTCGAGAATTTGAGGGTTGCGGGGGTGCGCCTCGCCGACATGCGCGGTTACTCCTATGACCGCCGCGATGTGACCGGGCGCAGTCTTGCCAATGCCTACGCCCAAACCCTCGGCACTATTTTTACCGAGACCCCCAAGCCGTACGAGGTCGAGATCGTCGTCGCAGAGGTGGGCGATTCCTCCGATGGCAATCAACTGTACCGGCTGACCTTCGACGGCTCAGTCGCCGATGAACATGGCTACGTCGCAATGGGTGGCTCGGCTGAGGCCATCACCGCGGCACTTTCGACGAGTTGGCGTGAAGGCTTGACCCTCATCGAGGCACTGCATCTCGCGGTTGACCTGCTCGGCAAGCACGGGGGAGAAGACGAACGGCACCTGGGGCCAAATGAGCTCGAGGTGGCCCTGCTTGAGCGCAGCAAGTCCCGGCGGACCTTCTCCCGAATCACCCGGGGACGGCTCACAGAACTGCTCGGCTGAGCTCGGCGGTAGGGCTGATGGAGCGGCGCATCTTCGGGATCGAGACCGAGTACGGGGTGACGTGCACCTTCCATGGCCAGCGCCGCCTAAGCCCAGATGAGGTGGCCCGCTACCTGTTCCGCAAGGTGGTCGCATGGGGTCGAAGCAGCAACGTCTTCCTCCGAAACGGGTCACGCCTGTACCTCGATGTCGGGAGCCACCCTGAGTATGCGACCGCGGAGTGCGATTCGGTTCCGCAACTGGTGGCACACGACCGCGCCGGAGAGCGGATTCTTGAGGGCCTTGTTCTCGATGCAGAGCAGCGACTGGTTGAGGAGGGCATCAACGGTGATGTCTATCTTTTCAAAAACAACACAGACTCGGCGGGCAACTCGTACGGATGCCACGAGAACTTCCTCATTGAACGACAGGGCGATTTTGCACGAATCTCGGACGGCCTCGTGCCCTTTCTCATCTCGCGACAGGTCATCGCCGGCGCAGGCAAGGTGCTTCAGACTCCGCGGGGCGCTGTCTACTGTCTGAGTCAGCGAGCCGACCACATTTGGGAGGGCGTCTCGAGTGCGACCACTCGTTCACGGCCGATCATCAACACCCGTGATGAGCCGCACGCGGATGCCGATCTTTACCGCAGGCTTCACGTCATCGTCGGCGACTCGAACATGAGCGAAACCACGACCATGCTCAAGGTAGGTTCCGCAGACCTCGTCCTGCAGATGCTCGAGGCAGGGGTCGTCATGCGCGATATGTCACTTGAGAACCCGATTCGGGCAATCCGGGAGATGAGCCACGACGTCACCGGGCGCAAGACGGTCAAGCTGAGCACCGGACGCGAGCTCTCTGCCATCGATATGCAGTGGGAGTACTTTCAGAAGGCATCCGAGTTCGCGGAGCGTCGCGGGCTGACCGACAACCCGGTGCACCGCCGGGTCCTTGAGCTCTGGGGTCGGGCACTCAAGGCAATCGAGGCTGATGACCTCACCCTCATTGATCGAGAGATTGATTGGGTCATCAAGCGTCGGCTCCTCGAGCGATACATGATCAAGCACTCGCTTGATCTCAATTCCCCGCGAATTGCGCAGCTCGACCTCGCCTACCATGACATCTCGCGAAACCGTGGGGTTTTCTACCTGATGGAGGCAAGAGGCCTCGTCGATCGCGTCACCACCGATCTGGCGGTATTCGAAGCCAAGTCAGTTCCGCCACAGACGACAAGAGCCAAGCTGAGGGGGGATTTCGTCCGCAAGGCCCAGGAACGGCAACGCGACTTCACTGTTGACTGGGTGCATCTGAAGCTCAATGACCAGGCGCAGCGCACGGTGCTGTGCAAGGACCCGTTCCTATCGGTCGATGAGCGTGTCGATCGCCTCATCGCGAGTATGTAGCAACCGACTAGGCTTGAACAATGACCTCACGTCGCCGTGCATTGTCCCTGAAGACCGCCCTGACTACTTTCCTGAGCACTGCCGTTGTCGCAGCAGCGCTTGTCGGCTGCTCAAGTTCTAGCGGCTCAAGTTCAAGTGATCAGAGTGCTGCCGCCTCGGCACTCGCATCCGCCGCCGTTACCGGCGCGCCGTCGGAAGCCGCCCCTGCTTCCTCTGCGCCAGCCGCCTCAAATGGTGTGACCGATCCTTCGATTCCGTTCGTCACTACTGACTGTGCAGTAGGGGAGCCGGTTCCCTCAGCCGAGGCCCCCGCCGGTGGCACCACCTTCGGCAGCGTCAACGTGTCGATCGCTGACACAGGTGTCCCGACGATCGCGATCGGCGCGGATGCCCAAAACGCAACGGACCTTGGGATTGAGGACCTCGTTGAGGGCACCGGACCCGCAGTCATGGCTGGCGACACGCTCACCGTCAATTACTGCGGTGTCGGCATGCAGTCCCGCCAGATGTTCGATTCTTCATGGACTCGTGGGGAGCCCATCAGCTTCCCGCTCGATGGCCTCATCCAAGGCTGGATCCAGGGCTTGCCCGGCATGAAGGTCGGCGGCCAGCGACTCCTCGTCATCCCGGGCGATCTCGGCTATGGGCCGCAGGGCCAGGGCACGATCCTCCCGAATGAAACCCTCGTCTTCGTCGTAGAACTCGTGAGCATTCCGTAGGTCGACGCTCAGCCGAAGGCTCTAGCTATCAACGAACAGGAGTAGGACCATGGCAGACAAGCCCGAAATCGATTTCATCGATGGCCCTCCACCAACATCGCTCGTCATCACTGACCTCATCATCGGTGAGGGCGCGGAGGCGGTGGCCGGCGGTCGTGTTGAGGTGCACTATCTCGGTGTCGACTTTGAGACTGGCGACCAGTTCGACGCCTCATGGGACCGCGGCGAGTCCATTGCCTTTCCGCTGGCTGGTCTGATTGCCGGCTGGCAGGAAGGGATTCCTGGCATGCGGGTCGGCGGTCGTCGCCAACTCGTCATTCCCCCGGCGCTCGCCTACGGCGAGGCCGGATCAGGCCATCGGCTCGCTGGCCGCACCCTCGTCTTCGTCATCGACCTCATCAACGTCCTCTAGCCGACGATGAGCGGCGAGAGCCGACGATGAGCGGCGAGTCGGTGCGCGCCGACCGCACAGAGCGGCTGCTGAACCTAGTGCTGTGCCTCATGGCCACGCGCAGGGCCGTGTCTCGGGCGGATATCCACTCGAGCGTTCCCGGATATGGACCGGTTGCGAGCGGTGCGGCGTTTGAGCGGATGTTTGAACGCGATAAGGATGAGCTGCGCGGCATGGGGATCCCGGTCGAGACGGTGTTCGACGCTCATGGCGATGTTGAGGGCTACCGAATCGCACGCGATGAGTACGCACTGCCGCCATTGGATTTTAGCGCGTCAGAACTCGCCGTCATCGCCCTCGCAGCTCGGGTCTGGGATGAGGCAATCCTGGGACCCTCCGCCACGACTGCGCTTCGCAAGATTGAAGCAGTGCAGGGGCAACCGACGCGGGCCGTCGAGGAGAGCCTCGTTCGGGTGCAGGTGTCCGCTGCAGATGCTGCGCTCCTGCCACTTATGGCGGCCCTGCGTGAGCGGCGTGTCGTGACCTTCGACTATCAGCGGGCGGCGATGAGCGAGATCGCTCGTAGGCGGGTCGATCCGTGGGGAGTCATCTCGAAGGACGGTCGCTGGTACCTGGTCGCCTTTGATCACGATCGCTCGGCGACTCGGGTGTTCCGGCTCTCGCGGATCGTCGGCACGGTGAGCGTGACCGCTCAGGCGCAGGCGCACCCGGCTGATCCCGGGGTAGATTTCGTGTCACTCGTCATGCAGTCCGAGCCCGAGTCCGAAGCCCGCGCACAGGTGCGAGTCCAAGCAGGTGCCGGTGCCCACCTTCGACGGATGGCCGATGCCCCGATCGATTCGTTGACGCCCCTCGATCCATTCACCGCGGGCGTCATCAACGTCACGGCACCCAATCTGATGCACCTCGTGGCGGCGCTCTGCTCCGCCGGGGAGCACGCAGTAGTCCAAGGCCCCCCGGAGGTCCGCGACGATGTCATCGCTCGGCTGCAGAACGTGGCACGCAGACACGCGGAGCGACCATGAGTTCGGCGGTGCGGCTTTCGCGGCTCCTCGCCCTGGTGCCGTGGCTCGTCGTGAACGATGGCATCACGATCACCGAGGCAGCCGCTCACTTCGGAGTGTCCCCAGAGCAGCTCGAAAAGGACCTGTGGCTCCTCATCGTTTGCGGGTTGCCCGGCCATGGACCGGATCAACTTGTCGACATTCAGTTTTGGGAGGAAGCGCGCATACACGTGCTCGACGCCCAGACGATGAATGCGCCGCTGCGGCTCTCCGGTGACGAGGCCGTCGCGCTGCTGGTGGGACTGAGACTCCTTGCACAGATCCCCGGCGATCACGATCGGGCGGCTCTCCTGCGGGCAACCCACCGCCTGCAGGACGCGGTGGGCGATCTCGGTGACGGGTCGACCGTGGTCGTCGACATCGCTGGTGATTCCTCCGTCGTTGATGTTCTGAACGAGGCGATCATCAAGGGTCGTCACGTACACATCGTGTACGGCTCCGCAACCCGCGACGAGGTCACCGAACGCGACATCGAACCCCGGCGCATCACCTCAGATGACGGCCGCACCTATGTCGAAGCGATGTGCCGGCAGGCAGGCGCTGTTCGGACCTTTCGACTCGACCGGATACTCACCGCGACCCTGCCACACTTTCATGCACCTTGCGGGATTGCCGATGACTCTTCCCAGGCAGTGAACGATGACGGAGCGTACGACGGTGGCCTGGACGTGTCTTCGACAGCAGAGCCGTCCTTTTCGGCCAGGATCAAGGTCGATGGCCACGCCAGATGGGTGCTCGATGTCCTTACCCTCGAGGACATTGATGAGACGGCTGATGGCTCGATTTACGCCACCGTCCTCGTTCACGACCCGGAGTGGCTGGTTCGAACCGTGTTGTCCCTCGGCGGAATCGCCGAGGTCACCGCGCCTGAGTCCCTGCGGATAGCGGTGGCGAATGCGGCTGGGCGTGCGCTCACGGCGTACGCTGAGGACGCTTGACGCAGGGCACATATTTGGTTCGGCATAATCACCTCATCTCCACCAACAGGATTTCATCACCACCAAGCGAAGGGTGCACCATGCTCACGAATATGAAGGGCTGGGAATGGCTGATTATCGTTGCTCTCATCCTGTTGCTCTTCGGAGCGAAGCGACTCCCCGACGCCGCACGCGGCCTAGGCCGCTCGATGCGCATCTTCAAGGCTGAGACCAAGGGCCTCGCAGGCGGTGAGGCCACTGCGGCGGTAGAACCTGCAGTGGTGGAACCTGCGGCGGTGGAACCTGCAGCGGCCGCCGAATCGAAGGCTCCCGCTGCCGCCAGCGAGAAGCCTTCGGACGCCTGACATCGAGACGTTTCACGTAGGTCACGCATGGTGAAGTCCGCCGCGGCCATGCCGCTCACCGACCACCTCCGCGAACTGCGCTCTCGGCTGGTCAAGTCGGGGCTGGCCATCGCGATCGGCATGGTGGTCGGGTGGATCTACTACGACCAGTTGTTCGCTTGGCTGAGCGAACCTTTTGAAACCGTCGTTGAGGAGTCCCGAGGCGAGGGGCGCACGGTCACCCTCGCACTCACCGGGGTCGCAGACCCGTTCGTCCTCCAGATGCAGGTTGCAGCCGTCGCCGGCGTCGTCCTCAGTTCTCCGGTGTGGCTCTATCAGCTCTGGAGATTCGTCACGCCTGGGCTTCACCGTAATGAGCGTCGGTGGGCCCTTGGGTTCGTCGCGATCGCGACCCCACTTTTCGGCGCAGGCGTCTTGCTCGCCTACCTCATCCTGCCCTTCGGGTTGCAGATCCTCTTCGGGTTCACGCCCGCTGGGGTGGAGAATATCGTTTCAGTTGACCGCTACCTTTCATTTTTCCTGCGAACGATCCTCGTGTTCGGGGTCGGCTTCCTCCTCCCACTCATGCTTGTCCTACTGAATTTCGCGGGCATCCTCAGTGGAGCTCGTCTCATCTCCTGGTGGCGCTGGATCATCTTCGCGGTGTTCATCTTTGCGGCCGTCGCGACACCGACCGGTGACCCCATCAACCTGCTGCTCCTCGCTGGACCGCTGCTCCTGCTCGTCGTCATTGCTGTCGGCGTGTGCGTACTGAACGACCGGCGGCGCGCCCGTAAGCGTGCGGGCGAGCCTGACTTCTCCGAGTTCAACGATGACGAGATCTCCCCCCTCGAGGAGCCCGACTCCGCGCCTGTTGAGGTCGCATCAGTGGTCGATGACCCGGAGCCCATCTGAGCGGTGGCTCCGCAGCACGTGCCATGTCGGGGCAGGACATAGCTTTGCCTCCAGAGGCAGGACATAGTTTTGCCTCCAGAGGCAGGACATAGTTTTGCCTCCAGAGGCAGGACATAGTTTTGC
>JBBATH010000003.1:224764-267144 GCA_040398845.1 Candidatus Nanopelagicales bacterium
CATGGCTTTGCCTTTGGGGGCAGGACATGGCTTTGCCTCCAGAGGCAGGACATAGCCTTGGTCCATGCTGTCGCCCGCGGAACGTTACGCCGCCTCGGTGGAGCGGACGAAGCGCCGTCATACAGAGCTCACTGCATTCGCTGAGCTGTACCCCTTTGGGCTCGATGACTTTCAGCGACAGGCGTGCGAATCCCTCGAAGCCGGTCGAGGCGTCCTCGTCGCAGCACCAACCGGATCTGGCAAAACCATCGTCGGAGAGTTTGCGATTCACCTCGCCCTCGTCACCGGGCGAAAGTGCTTCTACACGACGCCGATCAAGGCGCTGTCGAACCAGAAATACCGCGACCTTGTTGCAAGGTACGGCGATGATGGGATCGGACTCCTCACCGGCGACAACAGCGTGAATGGCGAGGCGCCAGTCGTGGTGATGACCACTGAGGTGCTGCGAAACATGCTCTATGCCGGCTCATCGACCCTCGACAACCTCGGGTTCGTCGTCATGGACGAGGTCCACTATCTGGCCGACAGATTCCGTGGCGCCGTGTGGGAGGAGGTCATTATCCATCTGCCCGAATCGGTAACCGTGGCGGCGCTCTCGGCGACCGTGAGTAACGCTGAGGAGTTCGGTGCTTGGCTCGAGACGGTGCGTGGCGACACCGACATAATTGTCGAAGAGCATCGGCCAGTTCCGCTCTGGCAGCATGTCATCGCCGGGGCTCGGATGTACGACCTCTTCATCGACGATGCCCAGCAACTCGTCAACCCTGATCTCGTGCGTCTCGCGCGCGACGAGCAGCATCGCTCGCGCTCCCCAGAATCCAGACCGGGGAGCGGCAACCGTCGAGCGAGATCTGCGCACACTCCGTACCGGCGCGATGTAGTCGAGCGCCTTGAGCGGGACGGATTACTCCCCGCCATCTACTTCCTCTTCAGCCGCGCTGGATGTGACGATGCGGTCCAGCAGTGCCTCGCAGCCGGCCTGCGACTCAATGCAGGCCACGAGCGCACGATGGTTCGCCAACGGGTACTGGAACTCACCCGCAGCCTGCCTGATGAGGACCTCGCTGCGCTGCGCTTTGACGAATGGATCGAGGGGCTCGAGCGAGGCATCGCCTCGCATCATGCGGGGCTTCTCCCAACCTTCAAGGAGGTCGTCGAAGACCTGTTTCAATCGGGCCTGCTCAAGGTTGTCTTCGCGACGGAAACCCTTGCCCTTGGCATCAACATGCCGGCGCGGTCCGTCGTGCTGGAGAAGCTGGTCAAGTGGAACGGCGAGACCCACGTCGAGCTCACGCCGGGGGAGTACACGCAGCTCACCGGTCGGGCCGGCCGTCGTGGCATCGATGTCGAAGGTCATGGGGTCGTGCTCTGGCATGCCAGTCTGGACCCCCGCGCACTCGCCGGCCTCGCCTCGACCCGAACGTACCCGTTGCGCTCCTCCTTCCAGCCCTCCTACAACATGGCCGTGAACCTCGTCTCCCGCCTTGGCAGGCATCCGGCGCGGGAGGTGCTTGAAACCTCGTTTGCCCAGTTCCAGGCCGATCGATCGGTCGTCGGCCTCGCCACCCAGGTGCGCAAGCATGAGGAGGCGCTCGATGGATTTCGTGAGGCCATGACCTGCCACCTCGGCGACTACCCTGAATACGCCGAACTTCGCGAGGCGCTCTCCCGCAGAGAGAAGGTCCTCACCCGCGATTCGGCGAATCGCCGCCGCGACGCCGCACTGGAGTCCCTTCGCGCCTTGAAGCCGGGCGACGTGTTTCTTATCCCCGGGGGCAGGCGGGCGGGACCCGCGGTCGTCCTCGAACATATGAGTCGTAGCCCCAAGGACGAACCCCGTCCGCTTGTCCTCACTATCGATCGTCAGGTGCGAAGGATTTCGGCGGTCGAAATCACGTCTCCAGTGGCAGCGCTCGGCCACCTTCGTATCCCCAAGGCCTTTAATCCCCGTAATCCCCAATCCCGTCGCGATCTCGCCTCAGCCATGCGTGAAATTGTCGGCGATGCAAGCGTTGGACGACGGTCGCGTCAGTCCGATACCGCAGACGATGCCGAGATTGCCCTGCTTCGCATGCAACTGCGCCAGCACCCGTGCCATGGATGCGCAGACCGTGAGCAACATGCACGGTGGGCGGAACGGTACATGCGAGCCCGGCGAGAGATGCACGATCTCGAACAGCGGGTCGAGGGGCGCACGAACTCCATCGCCCGCCGGTTCGACCGGGTGACCGAAGTCCTGGCCGACTTGGGGTACCTCACCTCTGCAGGGGATGACGCGGAGGTCACGGGGGCCGGCCGAACCCTCATGCGCCTCTACACAGAGTCAGATCTGCTCGCCGCCCAATGCGTTCGAGAGGGGGTGTGGGACGGCTTGCTCGCCGCCGACCTCGCGGCGGCCTGTGCTGCCCTCGTCTATGAGTCGCGCTCGAATGATGATGGCGAGGCCCCCCGCCTGCCGAAGGGTCCAGTTCGCGATGTCCTCACGGCGATGGCGGAGGTGCGTGAGGAGGTCCATGAAGCTGAAGCACGACGCGGCCTTGAGATCACCCGCCCACTCGACCTAGGGTTCGTCTGGGCGACACACCGGTGGGCGTCCGGGGCACAACTCCTGTCAGTGCTGTCCTCGGATGACCTCACGGCCGGTGACTTTGTGCGCTGGACCCGTCAGGTGATTGACCTGCTCGGGCAGGTGGCGCAGGCTGTACCGGCCGGCTCACCGTTGCGCAGCCATGCGCACGAGGCTGCAGATCGGCTCAATCGAGGTGTCGTCTCCTATTCATCAACCGTCTGAGCCGAGGAGAGCGCGCCGAGGGCCTCGTCCACGAATCGGGTGACCCCCCATCGTGAACCTAGATCGGCCAGTACGTCGTGTTGCACCGGCCCGGGCGTCCATCGGGCGTCGACGGGAACGTCGGTGCGCGCAGTCGCCACGAGGCGCATCCGGTCGATGAGATCGCGATGCTCGTCGATAAGTCCGGCGAGACGAGGGGTGAGTGGCTTCGAGAAATCACCTGCATCGACCGCTGCGATGAGCCCGCTCAGCCCGCCGAACTCGGTAATGAGGGCTACCGCGGTCTTGGGCCCAATGCCCGGCACCCCGGGGATGCCATCCGAAGGGTCGCCGCGCAGAACCGCGAGGTCGACGTATTGGCCTGGCGCGACACCAAAGCGCTCAATGACCGCCGCAGCATCGAGGAGCGGCCACTTGTCCATGCCGCCATTGACGGTGAGGAGCATTCGCACTCCCGGTCGAATGACCTGCACGAGGTCACGATCGCCAGACACGACAATGGCCGTACCCTGCTGGCTGGCGGCGAGGGTCGCGATGACGTCATCTGCCTCGAAACCTGCCGACCCCGGACGAGCCAAACCCATCGCGAGGAGTAACTCGCCGATAGCCTCGGCTTGTGGCCCCAGCGCATCAGGAGTCTGCTCGGCGGCTCCTGGCTCGCCTGGTTCGACCCCGGACTCGACTCGATGGGTCTTGTAGGAGGAAAGAAGATCCACCCGCCAGTCCGGCCGCCAATCCTCATCCCAGCACGCAACAACGGTCGTAGGCCGATATTGCTTGACAAGACGGGTCATAGTCGAGAGGAAACCGCGGATCGCATTGTGGGGCCGGCCGTCCGGAGCAGTCATCGAGTCGGGAAGGGCATAGAAGGAGCGGTAGTACAGCGATGCGGAGTCAAGGAGCAGGGTAGGACGAATAGGCATGAGGTCATGATGTCAAAGTCCGGTGATGGCTTACGGTGTATCCATGAGCCATCACCTCGACGATTCCAGGTTCCGTATGAGCGATTCCGTCTTTCGCACGAGACTGCGCGCCGTCCAGAAGGCGGCTGCGATCGCCGGCATCGACGCCGTGCTCATCACACCTGGCCCCGACCTTCGCTACCTCACCGGCTACGAGGCGGTGCCGCTTGAGCGGCTCACCTGCCTCGTCCTGCCCGCGAGTGGCGACCCCGTCGTGGTGGTCCCAAATCTTGAAGTGCTCGCTGCCACCGCGAGTCCGATCGGGTCCTTAGGACTCGGTCTGCATTCGTGGGAAGAGACTGACGACCCGGTGCACCTTGTCGCCGGGCTCCTCCCGAGCGCCAAAACCATCGCGCTCGACGATCACATGTGGGCAGAGAAGGTCCTGCGCCTTCGAGCAGCAATGCCTCTTGCGCGCCAGGTCACGGCCGGACCCGTCATTCACCCCCTGCGCATGCGCAAGGACGCCACGGAGATGTCGGCGCTTCGAAACGCGGGAGCGGCTATCGATGCCGTGCACGCCGAAGTCGCTGGGCTCTTGCGCCCGGGTCGCACCGAGCGCGAGGTCGGCCGCGATATCGCCGAGCGAATCCTTGCTGCGGGGCATGTGAGCGTCGATTTCGTCATCGTGGCGAGTGGGCCCAATGGCGCGAGCCCACACCACGAGGTGTCCGACCGGATCATCGAGATCGGCGATCCGGTCGTCGTCGATATTGGTGGATCGATGCATGACGGCTACTGCAGTGACAGCACCCGCACCTACTCAGTGGGCGAACCTCCTGCTCCCTACCTTGAGTGGTTCGACATTCTCGAGCGTGCCCAGCGCGCTTCATGTGCTGCAATCGCCCCGGGCGTCACCTGCGAGTCGATCGATGAGGCCGGCCGAGCGGTCTTGCGCGATGCGGGTCTCGGTGACTTATTCATCCATCGGACCGGGCACGGAATCGGTCTCGAAACCCACGAAGAGCCCTACATCGTGGCGGGCAACACATTGCGACTTGAGCCCGGTATGGCGTTTAGCGTTGAACCAGGATTCTATCAGACCGGACGATTCGGAGCGCGCATCGAAGACATCGTCATCTGCACCGACGACGGCTTCGAGTCCGTCAACAGCCGTCCGCGCGGCCTGGCGATGGTCGAGGTGGCGTGAATCAAACGCCGAACTGGCGGGGCAGCCGACGGGTGTTGCTCACTGGCGGCGTCGTCCTGTGCGCCGGCACGCCGGCCGCCCAGGATTTGATCGACCCTGACACACCCCCCTTGCCCACGGCGATGTTCATCAATGGGCACGAAATCGCCTGGATTGGATCTGACGTAGACGCCCAGCGGTACCTTGCTGATGCCGACGAGCATGTTCCACTTGGCGGGGCAGTCGTCACTCCCGGCTTCGTCGATGCCCACGTGCACGCGACGAGCACCGGGCTCACGCTCGCCGGCCTTGATCTCACCCGGACGAATTCGCTCATCGAGGCACTCGCCCTCGTCGAAGTCGCGGCGCGTTCTGCGCGGGGGGCACCACTCCTCGGGCATGGATGGGATGAGACCCGGTGGCCAGAAGGCCGTCCGCCGACGAGCACTGAAGTGGATCGAGCGAGCTATGGCAGCCTCATCTACCTTTCGCGAATCGACGTTCACTCGGCCGTCGTCTCAAGTGCCCTCATCGCCGAAGTGCCTGCAGCGCGTGAACTTGACGGGTTCGGTGCCGACGGGGTGATGTCCCGCGCGGCTCATCATGCCTACCGCGAGGTCGCGCTACGGCTCATCGGAAACGCCCAGCAGGAGCAGGCGCACCGACTCACCCGCAATCGGGCTGCGAGTCTCGGCATCGTCTCACTCCATGAGATGGCCGGACCGGCAATCTCAAGCGCCCAGGATCTGCGCTCCCTCCTGAAAATGAGCGAGGAGGAGCCTGGGCCCCTGGTGTACGGCTACTGGGGGGAGCTCGCAGAATCAGGGGGCGTCGAGCAGGCAATGGAAATCGGGGCAGTCGGCGCCGCAGGCGACCTGTTTATCGACGGCGCCATCGGATCGCGAACGGCCTGCCTGCGCCACGCCTACCTCGACTCCCAGGATTCATCCGGCGCCCAATACCTCACCGAGGAGCAGGTTCGCGATCACGTGGCAGCCTGCATCGGCGCCGGCATCCAGTCGGGCTTCCATGTCATCGGGGATCGCGCGACCGACGTCATTTTGGCCGCGATGACGGCAGCTGCGGCCATGCTTGGAGTCGATGTGCTCCGCCTCGGCAGGCATCGACTTGAACACGCCGAGATGCTCGACAGCGCTCACATCGCGGAGATGTATCGTCTGGGGATGACAGCAAGCGTCCAGCCGATGTTTGATGGGCTGTGGGGATCTGAAGGCGGAATGTATGAGCAACGGCTCGGCACCACGCGGTCACAGAGCATGAACAGGTTCGCGGATCTCCAGACTGCCGGGGTGCTGACCGCCTTCGGATCCGACAGTCCGGTAACCGACCTCGGCCCCTGGCAGGCCGTTCATGCGGCGGTTCACCACCACCAGCCCGGCCAACAATTGAGCGAGCAGGCGGCGTTCGCAGCCCATTCATTAGCGGGATGGCGGGCGGTCGGCGACGAGCGTTCGGGAACTCTCGCGCCCGGTGCACCCGCTCACTACGTAATCTGGGACATTCCGGCCGAACTCACCGGGACAGCACCCCTCCCGCGGGCCCTACGTACGGTGGTCGCGGGTGCCTGCGTGCACGACACGCAGGAGGTGGGTGGCAGATGACTGGTCCGCTCGTCTCCGCTCGCATCAGCGTCCTGCTCGCCGTCGTTGCGGGCGTGATCATGTGGCTCGCATTCCCTCCGGTGTCGTTCGGTCCCTATGCCGCAGTCGCCGTCGCACTCCTCGTCACGGCCCAGTACCGGGCACCGGTGAGGCGTGCATTCCTGACGGGGTTGATCGCCGGGATGACCTTCTTCGGCCTCCTCATCTCATGGATGCAGGTGATCGGGATCGACGCTTGGCTGCTCCTCGCGGGCTACTGCGCCGGGTGGATCACCCTTCTCGGCGTCGGCACGGCCCTCGTCACGCGGTTGCCAGGCTGGCCAGTCTGGGTCGCCTGCCTATGGGTTCTGCAGGAATCGCTCCGCGGGGCGATCCCCTTTGGTGGCTTCCCCTGGGGCCGGCTCGCCTTCGCTCAGCCCGACACCTCATTCGGCAAGATTGCCGTATTGCTCGGCCAGGCCGGAGTGACGTTTGCCCTAGCCCTGGCCGGGTGCGCCGTGGTGGCAGCCGTCATCGCCTTTCGGACTCGACACCGCCCGAGATTTGTCCTCTGGTCAGTAGTCGCGGCGGTGGTCGCAGTCATGCCCGGACTCATCCCCCTGGCCCTTGAGGGCGACACCGTCGGCGGATCCTCCACGGCCGTCGTAGCCGTCGTACAGGGTGGCACCCCCCAGACGGGCATGGGAGCCATGGACGTCCGACGGGCCGTCCTTGACAACCATGTGCGCGAGACCATGGCCCTCGGTCGAGAGATCGAACAGGGCACCGTCGAGCAACCCGACTTCGTCCTGTGGCCCGAGAACAGCGCCGACATTGATCCCTACGTCAACCTCGAAGCGGCAGCGACGATTTCCGCTGCGGCAACAGCGGTCGGTGCACCGATCATTGTTGGAGCGGTCGTCGAAGTACCTGGTAACCCCGACGGGGTCTGGAACCTCGGGATCGTCTGGGATCCGCTCACTGGACCGGGGGAGCGCTACGTGAAAACTCACCCCGTTCCGTTCGGCGAGTACATCCCGTTTCGCACCCAGCTGGAGGGACTGACCGACCGCCTCGATCGAATTCCCCGAGACTTCATCCCCGGAGATGTCCCCGGTCTTCTTGATGTCGGCGGCATCGTCATCGGAGACGTCATCTGCTTCGAGGTCGCCTACGACAATGTCATCGCCGGGATCATCGGCGGTGGGGCGAGGATCATCACCGTCCAGACGAACAACGCAACCTACGCCGGAACTGCCCAACCGATGCAGCAACTCTTCATTGAACGAATGCGAGCCATCGAGACTGGCCGAACGGTCGCAGTCGCTGCCACGAGCGGGATCTCGGCAATCCTGCGGCCCAACGGGTCTGACATGAGCCAAATGGGTGAGGGCGAGGCCGGCTTTGCTGTGCAAACGGTGGCGCTTCGCGGGCAGCCGACACTGGCCTCACGGCTGGGCGGCCTGCCCAGCGCCATCGCCTCAATACTGGCAGTCGCGGCAATCATTGCCGGTGGTGCGGCGGTCGTACGGGAACGAAAGACGCGACGAATTAGACTGCCAGAGTGAACTCGCGGATCGAAGCCTCCTTTACTGATCTTGGACGCATCGTGGTCATCATCCCGACCTACAACGAGTTCCTGACCCTCCCTGCGATCGTGGCGCGCGTGAGGACCTCCGTCCCGCAGGCGCATGTGCTCGTCATCGATGACAACTCACCCGATGGCACCGGAGCGCTCGCCGATTCCATTGCGGCCAGTGACTCCAATGTCGAAGTCATGCATCGCAAGGGCAAGGAGGGCCTCGGAGCTGCCTACCTTGCGGGCTTTGCCAGCACGCTCGAGGCCGGGTACGACGTCATCGTCGAGATGGACGCCGACGGATCCCACCAGCCAGAGCAGTTGCCAGACCTCCTCTCCGCACTTCGAAATGCTGACCTCGTCCTCGGCTCACGGTGGGTGAGGGGAGGCGGCGTCGTCAACTGGCCGAAGAGCCGGGAGCTCCTCTCTCGCGGTGGCAATGCATACACTCGCACGATGCTGGGCGTCCCGCTCCGCGATGCGACCGGCGGCTATCGGGCGTTTCGCGCCACCGCACTTCGCGCGCTCGATCTCCAGGACGTCATCTCGCAGGGGTATTGCTTTCAGGTGGATCTCGCCTGGCGAGCTGTCCAGCGGGGTCTGCGCGTCGTAGAGGTCCCTATCACATTCGTTGAACGGACCGCTGGCACGAGCAAGATGAGCCAGCGCATCGTGGGCGAGGCACTGTGGCGGGTAACCTGCTGGGGCGTTGCTGACAAACTCGCGCGAATTCGTGGCAAGGCTGCCCGCAACGGTGCGGCCCCAAGGGTGACCTGACAGTGTCGATTCGTCGGCGGTTCGTCGTCTTTGGCTATCCGCTCCTCGAGATCCTGACGATCATCGGCGTGGCCAGCCTCATCGGGTGGGGCTGGACATTCCTGATTCTCATCGCCGGTATCCCGATCGGGTTCACCGTTATGTCACGGGCCGGACGCTCCGCGTTCGCCAGCATGCGCGAGGCATCGCGCGACGGTCGTATCCCGGACGGTTCGGCCGGCACTCACGCACTGTCGTTCCTCGCCGGCGCACTCATCGCGGTACCCGGCCTGTGGAGTGACCTCGCCGGTCTCCTTCTCCTCCTGACACCCATACAGCGCCTCGTTCGCCGAAGATATGGTCCGCGGGTGACCGCCTTCACCTCATCTGCTGGTGGCCTGCGGCCGCCATCATTCGGCGCGTCCGATGTCATCAAGGGCACGGTCATCCACACCACGGACACCGAGCCGAATCACCCAGAGCAGCCGAATCACCCTGGACACACCGAAGGCCCAGCGGGTGCCGGGCCATCGGGTGCGGTCGGGTCGGGCTAGGCGCTTTTTCGCTGCTCGCGGTCATGTTCGTGCAACAGGGCTATCCGCTCCTTGAGGAGTAGTTCGAGATCCGCGATCGTGCGCCGCTCAAGCAGCATGTCCCAGTGGCTGCGAACGTGCCGCTCGGGTCGGTCATCGGGGACAGCAAGAGTCGCGACCCTGGTGACGACCTCGGCCTCCTGCCCGCACCGGCAGGACCAGGTGAGCGGGATGTCCTCCGCCTCGACAGAGAACGGGATGACGGTGTGATGCCCCTGCGGGCAGTCGTACCGCACCATCTGTCGTTCGGCGAATGAAATGTGAGTATCGTTTTCGTAACTCACGGACCCGAGTCGGCTTCCGCGCATCGTGGTTTGCATCATCAACGTGCTCCCTTCGTTGGCCTAGTGTTGCCGCGTGTGTCGCGTTGCCTCGATAACCGAGTTTTCGCGGTAACTAAGCCTTTGACGCGGCGGTTCGCACGCTGGTTCCCTCATTCGGGGTCGCGGAGGAATCTTTACCTTCCTCGAACATTTCGACGCTGAAACATTCCTGAGGCTGCCGGATCCGCAGAAGCTAGAAGATTTCGAACGATCGCTTGGCGAGGCCGTAGGAATACCCGTCAATCGTTTCCTTCGGTGTCGGTCCGAGGGGTGACGCGGCGCCCAAGGCAACGAATATCGGGGTGAAATGCTCGGCGCTGGGATGGGCATAAGGCATGCCGGGAGCGGCCTTGCGAAAGTTGGACAGTTCGTCGAGGTCGCCGCGACGAACCCCGTCTGTCGCCCATAGGTCGAAATTGACGCTCCAACCGGGTGGCGCAGCTGCGGGGCTCCAATCGCGAAGATACGGGAGCCCGTGGGTCAGGAACCCCGATCCGATGACAAGGACACCGAGTTCACGCAAGACCCGCAACCGACCTCCAAGCGCGATCAGCCGGGACGGATCATCGGTTGGCAGTGACATCTGGACGACCGGGATATCCGCGGACGGGTACATCACTCGCAATGGCACCCACGCACCGTGGTCGAGCCCCCGTCGACGGGTGCTGGTGGACAGGTTTATTGTCGGGCATGACGGAACGGATGAGATTCGCGAGCGCTGACGCATCGGGCGTCGGGTACGTCATGGCGGAGAACTTCGGGGCAAATCCTGGGAAGTCGTAGACGAGGGGAGTGGCGGCTGCTGTCGCAGACAGGCTGACCGGCGCCTGCTCCCAGTGGGCTGACACGATGAGGACGCCGGCGGGCTTCGGCAGCGCCGCTGCCCACGCAGACAATTCACCGCTCCAGCATTGATCGTCAAGGAGCGGTGGGGCCCCGTGGCCGAGAAAGAGCGCGGGAAGTGCCGGATCACCCGGGCGCCAGACTGCGGATTCCATCAACCAAGTATGTCGAAATATAGTTGAACAATCAAATAAATGAACACGCTCGTCATACTGTGGGGGAGTCGTCGCAGTTTTGTCAGCGCACGAGAAGAGCCACTACCACGATAGCGACCGCGACGATCACGCCGATGAGGATCCACGGGGTCGACCGACGTAACCTTCGGTAGCCGGGTTTCCCGGTGCCGTCGGCGATCTCGCCTGCAGCGGCAAGGCGATCATTTCCGCGCGCGATCCGAGAGGCTTTTGCGATGCGTTCGTCGGCCGCAGCCTCCCTTGGGCCGCCGGCGATGAAACTCTCATCGAGAACAATGTCATCAAATGGATCAGGGCTGGTGGTCATGACGCTCCCTTGACACTTCGCTCGGTAAACATCCGATGACGATACATGTGGTGCTTCCTGAATCCGAGCCTGCCGTACAGTGCGAGAGCCTCAGCGTTATCGGCGCTCACCGAGACTGCCAGTCGGTCGACACCCGAGTCCCGCGCGCTCCCTCCTAGTGCCTGCACAACCGCAGTGCCGACACCATATCGACGGTGCCTTTCGCCCACGAACACCTCACTGATGACGCCCCAGTTGTCAGCGATGGCGACGCGGCCGGCGCCGACTGCCTGCCCTTCGACCCAGACCGAGGCATAGTCGGCCGGGTATCGCCGCATGCTGCTGACCGACTCGTCGGGTCCTCGGACTGATCGCCAGTTCCCGGACGGCTCGTCCTCGTGTCGAATCAACAGCTCGGCGTCGGGATGCACCAAGGCGTGGGTGTCATGAACAAGCACGTAGCTATCGACGATTGCCGCCCAACCGAGTGAATTGAGGAGTTGGTCGAGGCCCTCGCCGGTTGGGAGTGGCACCCGAACAGCCGGGATGATGCCCTGCGCCCGGGAGAACTCGATCACGTGCGCGATCGCATCATCGACGGTACCCAGGGGCTTTCCGAGCGGCACGGCCGAGTTCGCCCGCTGCGTGATGCCCATGGATGCACGCAGCAGCCACTCGCCGTGCCGCACTGTCACATCAGCGGGGCAAGTATCCGCCATCGCGGTCTCAAGTTCCTGAACCCGAACCCTCAACGGTGAGCCGGTTCCAGCCGGGGCGGCATGCTTGGGAATGACGCGCCAATGAGTGACGCGCGCAATCGCAAACGACATGACCGTGCCATCTCGTTTCTCGATGCGGTCGCCGTCAAGCAGTGTCCCGACAATGTCCCGTGTGTGACCTGTGTCGTCGAGTAGACGCACGGTTACCCGCAGCCCCACGCATCTTCTCAATTCGCCGATAATGTTCATTATGTCAATTCACCGAGGTCTTATTGAGGGACTATGGTCGCGGCCATGCCAATCGACAAGAACAGGCAAACCGGCACGATAATCGTGTTCGACATCGATGGCGTCCTCTCTGACGGCCGACATCGCGAGCATTACCTGGAGTCGAGCCCAAAAGACTGGGTGTCGTTCTTCGCGATGCTTACCGATGATGCCCCGATCACCTCGGGTATCGACCGACTGATGCAGATGCTCCCGCTGAAGCGATGCGTCCTGCTGTCCGGTCGTCCAGAGCACACGCGCGCCGCGACAACCGCGTGGCTTCACAACAGCGGTGTGTCGGATGTTCCGATCTACCTGCGCCGCAATCACGACTATCGTCCGGCATCGCTGTTCAAGCTGGAAGTACTTGCTGGCCTCGGAGGCCCGCAAGAAGTCGGTCTCGTCATTGATGACGACGAACAAGTCGTGGCGGCCCTCACCGCGGCTGGCTACCGGGTCGAGCACTTCACCGCCTAATCGAGCCAACGTGCCACGCCACCTGAGTCCGGCTGGCAAAGGATTCCAGCGGCAACCCCAGCGAGAAATGCGGCGCCCAGCGCACCCGGCTCCTCGAGCTCGCTCACCCGATAGTTGCCAAGTTGGCGCAGCTTGGCTTCCGCGACCATCGGGTTGTGAATCCATCCCCCCGCGACCACCGACGACAAGCGCGGACCGACCGCTTCGTCCATCTGCCCCAGTGGTTCATCAACGATCCGGGTGAGATCCTCGACCGCCACCCGCCAGATGAGCCCCGGGGTCACGCCATCGGTAATCCCGCTGATCGACAGGGACTCATTGTCCAGATGATCGATTCGCGTCGCTATCGTCCCGCGTCTTGTCGCCAATGCTTGCTCGCCGAGTGCCAGCCGAGAGGCCCGGTCCGTCGCGCCAAGAAGCGAGGCGACCCGCTCAAGTGATAGGCCGGTAAGTCGGCCGGCAAGAAGGATCTGGTGGCCGGGAAGGACTCCCCAGCCGACGGAGATGTCGAGGTCGGTGAGGTGCTGCATCTCGTCGCGCGTGAGTGTTCGGGCGACGGTGCGAATGAGAGCCTCGGCGGTGCCCATCGAATCGAAGAGCGCGCCATCTCGGCACGCCCCGGTGATGAGGCTTGCGGTTTGATGATCATGGCCAGCGACAGTGAGCGCCGCCCCACGCAGGACGTCAGGTATGTCCCCTGACGCGGTTCCGACCCGCTCCCCCGCCCAAACGTGACGATTGGGCATAAGTGGACCGACGACATCGGTCGCCGTCTGCCAGGTCGCCCGCTCATGAACGTCGAACATCCCGGTTCGCGACGCCAGTGAGGATTCAGTGACCTCGTCGCCACCGAGCGCCCTGACGATCCATTCGCCAACGCATAGGTGACGAACAGCGCGATCGGCACCGGGAATGTTCGCTTGCAGCCACATAATCTTCGCGATCGACGGCTTCGAATTGAGTCTGACCCCGGTCGCGCGTTGGAAATCCGTGCGGTCGATGCGCTCGCGCAATGACTCGATGGCCCCACGTGGGTCAAACCAGGCGAGGGCGGGCGCACACGGGTTGCCAGCGCCGTCGAGGAGCACCCCGGTTTCGGCAATGCCGGTGACGCCGATGCCCCGCAGGGACTGCTGACCGGGGGATTCCAGCCGCTCATCCCGCGCAACCTCGGCGCACACGGCGATCGTAAGGTCAGCCAACCCCCGTGGGTCAATGTCAGCGTGAGCACCATCGCGGCGCCACGGAGTCGGTCGCGATGCAGACGCAATGACCGTGCCGTCAAGGGCTACGGCGACCGCCTTGACCGACGTCGTCCCAACATCGACCCCGACGAGGAAGTCTGCACCCATGGCGCCACTCCATTCTGTGCGTCGCGATAGCGGAGTCATTTGGCAGTCGCACCATCAATAGACTATCCATCTCTACGATCAGGGAGCAGCCCGTGTCAGATGTCGCCGCTCGATTGAACCGACTTTTCAATCCCGATTCCAACCGCTGCCTTGACATCGCCGTCGATCATGGGTTCTTTGGCGAGGCCGCATTTCTGCCAGGCATCGAAGACCTCCAATCCGCGGTTGACACCCTGATCGAGGCCGGCCCTGATGCCATTCAGTTGACCGTTGGTCAGGCTCGCCTGCTCCAGGGCCGCGGTGGCCGAGAGCGTCCAGCGCTCGTGCTCCGCACTGATATCGCCAATGTCTACGGCAGTCCTCTCCCCGATCACATGTTTGACCTCACCATTCCCGAACCCGGCCTCGCGGGCGTGCGTCTTGACGCAGCCTGCGTCGTCGTTAACTTGTTCGACCTGCCGGGCCAGCCGCGCGTCCGCGAAGCGTGCATTCGGGCGGTCCTCGATGCGAAACGGGACTGTGAGCGGTACAACATGCCGCTCATGGTGGAACCGCTCGTGATGAAGGAATCCAGCACCGGTGGCTACGGAGTCAACGGCGACGTGAGCAAGATCGTGCCACTTGTCCGCCAAGCGGTTGAGCTCGGCGCTGACATCATCAAGGCCGACCCCACCGATGACCCCGATGGCTACCACGAGGTCATCAGGATCGCGACCGGCATCCCGGTGCTCGTGCGCGGTGGTGGACGCGTCGCCGACGAGGAGTTGTTCCGACGTACTGAGGCAGTCCTCACGCAGGGGGCCTCCGGGATCGTTTACGGGCGCAATGTTATTCAGCATCCGAACCCTGCCGGCATGACGCGCGCCCTCATGGCGATGCTCCATGAGGGAATCGACGCCGCAGGAGCGCTCGCTATCCTGTCCGCGGCATCATGACCCCGCGCCCGGTACGCATCGGCGTCGTCGGCGGCGGACTCATGGGCCGCGAGCTCGCAGCACTGTGCGGGAGGTGGCTGCACCTCGTCGACCATCCAGTCCGGCCAGAGGTGGTCGCGGTCGCTGATCCGAACCCTGGAGCTCGTGAGTGGTTCGAGTCGGTTGCCACGTGCAGAACATTTGCCGACGACTGGCGCGCACTCGTTGACGACGACTCGATCGATGTTCTCTACCTCGCGGTCCCGCACAACATCCACGAGGAGCTGTACATCGCGGCAGCCGAAGCCGGTCGAGATTTCCTCGGCGAGAAGCCGTTCGGCATCGATCTTGCCGCAGCTGCACGCATCGTCGCTGCGATTGATTCGTCCGGGTCCTTTGTCCGTGTCTCAAGCGAGATGCCGTTTTTCCCCGGAGCCCTGCGAGCCATCGACTACGCCGTTTCCGGTGCCCTCGGCGACATCATCGACGTCCGATCGCAGTTCGCGCACTCCTCCGACATCGACCGCGGCAAGGTCATCAACTGGAAGCGTCGCGCCGAGACGTGCGGCGAGATCGGCGTCATGGGCGATCTCGGAATGCATGTCGCCCATGTCCCGTTGCGCCTTGGTTACTTGCCGTCTTCCGTCTACGCACTCCTCGACGACATCGTTACGACTCGGCCAACCGCCGCCGGCGACATCGTTCCTTGCGACACCTGGGACAACGCCCTCCTTGTCAACCGGGTGCCCGCTTCGTCTGCAAGCCGCGGATTCACCATGCTCTGGGAGACCCGGCGCATCGCCCCGGGACAGATGAACTCATGGTCCTTCGAAGCGCTCGGCATGGATGGCGGCGTTCGCTTTAGCACCCGCACCCCCACCACCCTCGACCGCTTCACTCGGCGCGACGGCGAGCAGGTCTGGGAGCAGGTGCAGCCGGGAAACGTATCAGCGTGGCCAATGATTTCCGGCGGCATCTTCGAATTCGGTTTCGCGGACGCGCTCTTACAAATGTGGGCCTCATTCCTTGCCGAGCGCGAGGGAGATCTCGGGTCAAGATTCGGTACCGCAACCCCGCAGGAAGCGCTCGACTCCCATCGCGTGTTCGCGGCCGCCCTGCAATCGCAGGCGAGCGGCTGCGCCGAGCCGCTCGCCTTATAGCGATCACGTTCGCACCTCAGGGAAGCGCGGCAAGGTCCTCTGGTCGAGGGCATGCGCATACGAGGTTTCGGTCGCCGTACGCGCCGTCAACTCGTCGCACCGGTGCCCAATACTTGTCGCGGCGTAATGACTCAACCGGGTAGGCCGCCAGCCGTGCGGGGTAAGGGTGGTCCCACTCACCTATGAGGCAGTCGGCCGTATGCGGGGCATTGCGCAACGGACTGTCGTCTGCGGGCCACTCACCTGAGGCGACACGATCGATCTCTGCGCGGATGCTCATCATCGCCTCGATGAACCGGTCGAGCTCCGCGAGGTTCTCACTCTCTGTCGGCTCGACCATGAGCGTTCCAGCAACCGGAAACGACATTGTCGGTGCATGGAAGCCGTAGTCGATCAGTCGCTTGGCGATGTCGTCAACGGTGACACCGCTCGCTGTCGTGAGCCCGCGTACGTCAAGGATGCACTCGTGCGCGACCAGGCCGTCAGCGCCGGTGTAGAGAACTGGGTAGTGATCCGCCAGCCGCCGGGCGATGTAGTTCGCCCCGAGGATCGCAACCTGCGTGGCCCTGAGCAGTCCGTCTGGACCCATCATCCGGATGTAGGCCCATGGGATTGGCAGGATTCCAGCACTCCCCCAAGGTGCGCCGCTCACCGGACCCACTCCCCCGTCTGCGTGGCCGCGACCAGGCGGACCGGCCTCTGGTCGAAGAGGATGCGAAGGCAGGAAGGGTGCGAGGTGATCGCGGACGGCAGTGGGACCGACTCCGGGACCACCGCCACCATGCGGAATGCAGAAGGTCTTGTGCAGGTTCAGGTGCGAGACATCGGCCCCGAACTTCCCCGGCTTTGCTAGCCCCACGAGGGCGTTGAGGTTCGCGCCATCGACGTACACCTGGCCGCCGGCCTCGTGCACGAGAGCGCAGATCTCGACAACAGCAGACTCAAATACCCCGTGGGTCGAGGGGTAGGTGATCATCAGCGCCGCGAGCGCAGCGCGATGTTCGTTGATCTTCATCCGGAGGTCTTCGATATCGACGTTACCTCGCTCGTCGCACGAGACGACAACGACGCGCATCCCGGCCATGACTGCTGACGCTGCATTCGTCCCGTGCGCGCTGCTCGGGATGAGACACACATCTCGGAATCCCTCGTCACGTGACTGGTGGTACCCGCGAATCGCGAGGAGGCCCGCAAACTCGCCCTGCGACCCGGCATTCGGCTGAAGGGTTACGGCGTCGTAGCCCGTGATATCAACCAGCCAAGACTCGAGTTGGCTAATGAGCTCGAGGTAGCCCTGCGCCTGATCGAGCGGTGCAAACGGATGGATTCCAGCGAACTCCGGCCAAGTGATCGGTTCCATCTCGGTCGTGGCGTTCAGCTTCATCGTGCATGACCCGAGCGGAATCATCGACCGATCGAGTGCAATGTCACGATCAGCGAGGCGGCGCAGATACCGCAACATCGATGTTTCGCTGTGATGGTCGTTGAAGACTGGGTGGGTGAGGAAGGGCGACGTGCGTCGCAGCGCAGACGGCAAGCTCGCATCGACAGGAATCGTCTCAGCCACCGCGGCAAAGCGAAGGCTCTTGGCGTCGCTGGAAACAATCCCGTACGCGCCCCAAACGGCTTCGACGTGCCAGTCCATCGTGAGTTCGTCAGTAGAAATGGAGACGGTGTCCTCGTCGACCAGCCTGATGTTCACGCCGGCAGTGCAGGCGGCCGCGACTACTTCGCACGCGACTCCCGGGGTGCTCACCCGTACCGTGTCGAAGAATTCGGACGAATGCACCACTCCCCCCGATGAGACGATGCCCGCCGCGAGCACTGCAGCCTGGCGATTGGCTCGGCGTGCGATCTCGGTGAGGCCCGTCGGTCCGTGATACCCGGCATACATGGAGGCGACGACCGCGAGCAGCACCTGTGCAGTGCAAATATTGCTTGTCGCCTTCTCGCGGCGAATGTGCTGCTCGCGCGTTTGCAGGGCCAGGCGATATGCGGGAGCCCCGTCAGCATCGACACTCACCCCAACCAATCGGCCCGGCAGGCTCCGCTCCAGTCCGGCGCGCACCGCCATAAACCCTGCGTGCGGCCCGCCGAAGCCAAGCGGCACTCCGAAGCGCTGCGCTGAGCCGACGACGATGTCAGCGCCCATCTCCCCGGGCGGCGTGAGCAGCGTGAGGCAAAGGAGGTCAGCCGCCACCACCGCCAGCGCTCCGCGCTCGTGGGCCGCGTCGATCACGGGTCGCGGGTCTCGGATCCTTCCGCTCGTTCCCGGGTAGCTGACGAGAACACCGGCGAAATCTCCCTCAGGGAGTCCCGACTCGGCGATGTTTCCAAGATCGACGATGACGAGGTCAATGCCGATCGGCTCGGCGCGCGTCGCGAGGACCGCGAGGGTCTGCGGGTGGGTATCCGCATCGACAAGGAACCGGTTGACATCGCGTTTTGCGCTTCGAAGGCACACCGTCATGGCTTCAGCGGCCGCGGTCGGCTCATCGAGGAGCGACGACCCGGCAACGGGGAGGGCGGTGAGATCTTCGATCATGGTCTGGAAATTGAGCAGGGCCTCGAGCCGACCCTGCGAGATTTCCGGCTGATAGGGCGTGTAGGCCGTGTACCAACTCGGGCTCTCAACGATATTGCGCAGGATGACCCCCGGAGTCTGGGTATCGCTGTAGCCGAGGCCGATCATGTTCACGCATCGGGTATTGCGACCAGCGATGCCCTTAAGTTCCTCTCGGGTGGCACGCTCGCTGATCGCCTCTGGGATACGCAGGGCCGACCGCCACTTGATGGCGTCCGGCACTACCGCCGCAGTAAGGGCATCGAGTGATTCGTAACCGACCACCTGAAGCATTCGGGCAATCGAGGTTTCATCTGGGCCGATGTGTCGAGCCGCAAAGTCGGCCCCCTCACGCGTGCCAGCGGTCTGGTAATCAGTCATCGATGATCCCTCTGACGAGGTGCGGTCGTACCAGTGGAGTCAGCCACGCGTTCGCGGGCTGTTCTCCCCCTCTGTTGCCCGCAGCATCCTGCGACCTGAGAGATTCACCTCGACGCTGGCTGCGTCGCGGCTTTCCCCGTCGGTGGGGAACGGCCAGCGAGCCAGCAGTTCCCGCCTTCCAGAGGCGCCTACCCCGACCGGTCCACGTGCCTGAGAGATTATCGGGGAGAATTGCTCCTTCGGCGGCTGCGCGAGGACCGCGCAGCGCTCTCCCGACCGGGGTCCATCAGCAACTGCCACACTACTAGCGTTCTGCCTTCGACGCGACGCGCTATCAGCCCGCGGCGCGACGGGCTCGACGAGTTGAAAGCTCGTCATGAGCTGGGATCGGGGTGACGGTATCGCCGTCGGGCTGCTCCCCCGGCAAGGTAGCGAGGGTGCCCTCGACCTCGCGCCAGACACTGCCCACCGCTATTCCGAATACGCCCTGTCCGCCACGAACAAGGTCAATCACCTCGTCTGCACTCCGGCACTCATAGATGGTGGCGCCATCACTCATGAGGGTCATCCTTGCGAGATCCTCGCCCGGACGGGTAGCGAGGTGATCGACGGCGGCCCGAATATTCAGCAGACTGACACCGGTGTCGATGAGGTGCTTCACGATTCTCAGAATGAGGATGTCGCGGAATCCATAGAGGCGTTGGCTGCCGGATCCGCAGGCGGCTCGAACCGTCGGCTCGACAAGACCCGTCCGAGCCCAATAGTCGAGTTGCCGGTAGGTGATGCCAGCGGCAGCGCACGCGATCGGTCCCCGGTAGCCGATACCGGCGGGAAGGGGGCGAAGTTCGGCGTCATCGAACAGTGCGCCTTGCGGATTCTGGGCGACGACCGGACGATTAGCGTTCACAAGCAGCCTCCTCGGTACATTGACGAGACCCGGGGAAGGGGTGCCGCGTCGAAACCTTGCAGTGCTGACGTTACGAAGGGCCAAGGGGAGGGGTCAATCCGACACACGGGCGTGTCCGGTACCGAAGTCTGGACCTCAGGCTGAGGGTTCGAGTTTGCCACGCTCACCGATCGGTTCCCTACTGAAAGTCCTCCGGTGAAATCTGGTCGAGAAATTCACGGAACTTCTCAACCTCTTGTTCCTGGGGCTCCTCGCCCGGTAGCTCGATGCCGGCTTCGTCGAGCACCTCCTCGGCCCCGTAGATCGGGACGTCAGTCCGCAGGGCTAGTGCGATGGCATCGGAGGGGCGGGCACTCACTTCAATGCCGGACTCGAAAACAAGCAGTGCATAGAAGACACCGTCCCGCAGAGCCGTGATTCGAACCTCCGCGAGCGGCGCACCCACGGCGGTGAGAACGTCACGGAGCAGGTCGTGGGTGAGCGGACGCGGCGGCACGACTCCCTGCTGGGCGTAGGCAATTGCCGTCGCCTCCACAGCTCCGACCCAAATCGGTAGATACCTCTCACCATCCTTTTCGCGCAAGAGCACGATCGGATTGTTCGAGGGCATCTCCATTCGGACGCCTACAACGTCAAGGGGTTGCACGCTGCAAGGGTAACCCCTACCCCTTGCTCCCGCGAACCAGTTCTGCTCGCAGCAAAGTTGCGTGCAACTGGATGAAGAGCGCAGCGAGTTCCCTGACGGTCTCCTCTGCGAGAGCCTGACCGTCTGGATCCCTCGGTCGTGCGTACGGAGTGGCAATCTGCTTGATGAGCCCGCTATCTCGATCGGCGACGACACGAAAGGAACGGAGGTGACGGGGTTCAACCCCAAAGCCCGCGAGCCGACCAATGACCGTAGCGATGGCGAGAGCGTCCTCGTCGTAGTGCCCCGCAGGCGATGCCCACACCATGCCTTGGGACTCCAGTTGAGCGATGCCCTGTTCGGCAAGGCCTACCTGGGCCGCCAGTTCGGCCCTTGTCAGCCTCACTCGCCCGGCACCAGCGCGGAAGTCATCGGCGCGAAGTCCGGTGCCTGCCACGGGCGCCGATTCGTCAGCACCGTCCTCGAGTTGCTCGCGAATCACCTTGAGCGGGAGGTACTGATCCCGCTGCATCGTGAGAACGCTTTTCAATTGAAGGACATCGCGTTCGGCGAACCTGCGGTAACCGGAGGCGGTTCGCTCAGGGGCAATGAGGCCCTCCGCTTCGAGGAATCGGATCTTGCTAATGGTGATGTCAGGGAACTCGCGCTTGAGCAGACTCAATACCTCACCGATGCTCAGAGTCCCAACGACCCTGCTGCTTGCAGGCTGACTCATCGCCCGGTCTCGACCCCGACCAAGAAGACGAACCTGAATTTCCCGATCTGGATCTCGTCACCGCCGCCGAGTTGGTGATCCTCAACCCGCTTGCGGTTGATGTACGTGCCGTTGAGGCTCCCGGCGTCTCGGATGCTCCATCCCTGCGCTCCGCGCCGGATATCAGCGTGATGGCGACTCACGGTCACGTCATCAAGAAACACATCGGCGCTCGGGGAACGACCGACCGTCACGAGATCGACCCCACCATCGAGAGGAAACTCGGTTCCCTCACCGGGCCCGCGAAGCACGATGAGCATGGCCGCCCCGGATGACAGTGCGCCTCCGCGACCCGAACCCACCGGGCTCAACTGTCCGGATCCGCCCTGCCCAAATGTCCCCGTGATGGCCGTGATGACACCGGTGTGCTCAAGGCCACTGTCCGAGGGAGCACCGCAGGACGCACAGGAGTGACCGTGAGACTCCAACGGCTCTCCGCACGAGACACACTCGTTCATGACCCGAATCTACCCTGTGACGATGGCATCGCGAGTCATCTGGCGCTCACGAGCGCGTAACCGGGGGCTTTACGAGGCCGTGATGAGGGTCTCGTACTCCGCCGCGGTGAGGAGCCCCTGGGGGGCCTCGCTGCCACTCACGGTGACGCGCACGAGCCAGCCTGCGCCGTACGGGTCTGAATTCACGGTCTCGGGAGCCTCGTCGAGACCCTCATTGCGCTCGGTCACGACGCCGTCGACCGGGGCGTAGATGTCGCTCACGCTCTTTGTCGACTCAACCTCACCGCAGGTGCGACCCGCCGAAATCGAGTCGCCGACCGCCGGGAGGCTCACATAGACGATGTCTCCAAGAGCAGCCTGCGCGAAGTCGGTAATCCCGAACTCCACAAGTCCGCTGGCGGTCATCCGCACCCACTCGTGCTCCGCTGTGTAACGGAGGTCATTCGGCACCATGGCAGGTCCTTTCGTGGCTGTCGGCTGATACTGGTTTGTTTCATTGAGCATCGCATGATGCAGCGCGGGAAGAGTAGTCAGTCCTTCGCCTGCATCCGCAACGTCGTCGTGACGTATCCGATACCAGCCCACCAGTAAAGGCCGGTGCCCCACAGCGCGAAGGCCCAACCGCACGCCATGGCCGCCGTGCCTATCGGCCCGCTCACCGATCCAAGCAGGAGAAATGGAAAGCCCCACATCAGGCAGAAGGTTGCAGCCTTTCCGGTGACCGTAACGGGAAGGGTGAGGATCCCCCTCCTGCGCAGCAATGGGACGAGCGCGAGGAGCATGAGTTCACGCAGGACAAGGAGCCCGACGAGCCACCACGGGATGATCGCTCGTACCGCGAGGCCAAGGAGGGTCGCAGCTATGTAGAGGCGGTCAGCGAGCGGATCGAGCATCGCTCCGAGCCGACTCGTCTGACCGGTGGCCCGTGCGATCGCTCCATCGAGCCAGTCGGTGATGCCTGCGAGCACGAGAAGCGCCAGAGCCCAGATGTCGGCCTGCGGGACGAGGATGAGCCAAAGGAACACAGGAACGCCCAGGATGCGGGCAAAACTCAATAGGTTGGGCAGGGTGACGATCCGTTCGGACGGTTCAGTCATGACCTTGCCGCCTCATGGCTACCTCTGCGCCGACCGCGACCGAGTGCTGCACGGAGCAAGAGCAGGCCCACGATGAGCGTGACAAGACCAATGATTGCCATGACCACGGCGATCATCACGGCATCCGGGACGTCCATCTGGAGGGTGAGGAGGACGTCGACCGGCGGAGAACCGTCAGCATTCATCACGACAATGGTCGTCGGGGATTGTGTCTCGAACGAGAGTCGTGCCGACGGGCCAGAGGCACTCGCCTGCCAGTTTGCGTCCTTCGGTGGATCGAGATCCCGAAAGCCCGGAACGGGTGTGAGCGTCCAGGTGCCATCAATCAGCCGAGCGACGTCGTACCTCGCTCCGGTCAGATAGTCATCGGCAGTCTTTGCAGGTGCCTGTGCGATGAAGATCTCGGGCGGGCCTGGGGCGCCTATTGCCGGAGTCGCGATGAGGGCAGCCGTTCCGGAGACGGGTAAATATGGAATATCGCCGCGCACCCGCTCTACGTCGATAACGATTGCCTGACCTGTCGAACTTCCGGTCAGCCGCCCCATCGGCGTGCTTACGATGCCATCGGCACCGAATGTTGACCAAATCCAGCCGCCCGAGAGCAGGGCAGCTGCGGCAGATGCGAGGAGCATGAGTGCGAAGAACCCGGTGACGACCCGCTTCAGCATGCCATCGTCCGCATCGGGTGTACCTCCGCAACTGCATGAGCGATTGCCCACTGCCTTCTCTCAGCCTAATAGAGGCTCTGCTCAATAGACGATGAACAGGTATCCCGCTGCATAGACCCCGACCCCCATGACGATGAGTCGCAACGCTGGCGCCGGAATTCGTCGCGCAAAGCGACCCCCGACGTACCCCCCCACGATTGAGCCGAGTCCTATCGCAAGCGCGAACGTCCATGACCACACCCCCGCCGCGATGAACACCACCGCTGAGATCAGGTTCCCCGAAGCGGCGAGCAAATTCTTCGCACCGTTCGCCTGCTGCATGTCTGCGTCGTAGCGCAGACCAAGGACTCCCATGTACATGATTCCCTGCCCGGCCCCGAAGTACCCGCCATAGATGCCGAGCAACCCGGTCCACGCCGGAAGGTCCCGTCCCGCCTTGACGAGGTGATCCTTGCGGCGAGCCAACCAGCGGTTGAGCATTGGTTGGACGGCGACGAGGACCACCGCTGCGAGGATGAGCCAGGGCACGATCGTTGTGAATACTCGTGCAGGTAGCCGTACAACGAGCGACGAGCCGACGACCGCCCCGCAGACGGTGAAGATCATCGGCAGCGCGAGTACCCGCATCCGGGGGCCAAGCTCCCCTCGATACGCCCAGGCTGATGCCGCCCCGCCCACCGACAGCCCCACATTGTTCGTCCCGTTCGCAACGATGGGAGAAAGCCCCGTTGCGAGCAGAAACGGATACGTGAGAAGTGTGCCTGATCCGACGATGGCGTTAATCGCCCCGGCGAGGACGCCCGCCCCCATGGCGATAAGGAGCTCGGACATCCGCTAGTCGGACCGCTGGGCGGCGAGCCGATCGCCGATCCGGGTAAGCCGGATCGGCAGTCCGAAACAGTCGGTCAAGTGGGCCGCGGTCATCGTGCTGTCGAGCGGACCCTGAGCGACGATTTGGCCCGCACGCAGGAGTAACACATGGGTGAAGCCCGCAGGGATCTCCTCGACATGATGGGTGACGAGCACCTGGGCAGGTGATCGTGGATCGGAGGCGAGGAGCCGGAGTCGTTCGACAAGATCCTCCCGGCCGCCGAGATCCAGACCCGCTCCTGGCTCGTCCAGAATGAGGAGCTCTGGGTTCGCCATGAGAGCCCGTGCGATGAGCGTTCGCTTCCGCTCCCCCTCGGACAATGTGCCGAACGTCCGATTCGCGAGCTGGTCGATCCCCCAGGCGGCAAGGAGCCGCGTGGTCCGTTCGTCGTCGATGCTGTCGTACCGCTCGCGCCAGCGTCCGGTAACGGCCCAAGCGCCCGTGAGCACGACATCCGACACTGACTCCCCTGGTGGTATCTCAAGTGCGAGTGCGCTGCTCGCCCAGCCGACAAGGGGCCGAAGTTCCGCAAGATCGAATCCGCCAATCTGCTCGCCCAGAATCCTCACATCGCCTGTTGTCGGAAACATCCGGGTGGCGATGATCTGCATGAGGGTCGTCTTGCCGGCGCCGTTTGGTCCCATGACGACCCAGCGTTCATCGGATTTGACCCGCCAGGTGAGGGAATCAAGGAGGAGTCGGGTGCCACGGCGGACGCTCACATCGATGCAAGACACCACCTCCGTCACCGGCCCGCCTCCTCCTGCATTCAGGGATGTACCAAGCTTGACCACCCGGCTAACCGCTAAGCGAGACCTTATCCGCAGGTTGCTCACCCGAACGCACTAGCGTTACGCCCGATGAGCCATCAAACCCTTCTTGTCACCCTCTCAGGCCTTGATCAGCCAGGAGTGACGAGGCAGTTATTCACGGCCCTTGATGACTACCCGGTCACCGTCGACGATATCGAGCAACTCGTCGTCCGAGGCCGACTCGTTCTTTCCGTACTCCTGTCGATCAATGCTGACGACGATGACCAGCTGCTCGCCGATCTACGCCGAGCCGTTCGGCTCGTCGCGGCTGAGCTCGACATGGAGGTAGCCACCGTGACCGGGGCACGCGAATACAGTTCCCACCGTCGTGACCGGATCACCGTCACGGTGCTCGGGTCTCCCCTCATGCCGTCGGCAATTGCGCAGGTCGCCCGGGTCATCGCCGATCGCGGCGGCAATATTGATCGTATCCGCCGCATCGCCTCGTATCCGGTAACGGCGGTCGTATTCGAGAGTTCCGGCGCCGAGGTCGACGAGTTGCGGCATGCCCTCACCTCAGGCGTCGGACGGATCGGAGCGGATATCGCGGTCCAGGCTGATGGTCTCGATAGGCGCGGACAGCATCTCGTCGTCATGGACGTCGATTCGACGGTGATCCAGGAGGAGGTCATCGACCTCCTTGCGGAGGAGGCCGGGGTGATGGAGCAGGTCTCGACCATTACTGCGAGGGCCATGGCTGGCGACATGGACTTCACCGAGTCCCTGCGGGCCCGCGTCGCCCTGCTTGAGGGGCTTCCCGAGTCGGCACTTGACACTGTACGCTCAAGGATAACGCTCACCCCGGGCGCCCGCACTCTGTGCAGGACGCTGAGCAACCTTGGTTATCGCGTGTGCCTCGTCTCAGGAGGGTTCATCGAGGTGATCGGTCAACTCGCCTCAGATCTCGGCGTCGACAAGGTTCGCGCGAACACGCTCGAGGTCAAGGACGGTCTCCTCACAGGAAGGGTCGTTGGGGAGATCATCGATCGGGCCGGCAAGAGGCGAGCCCTTGAATCCTTCGCCGCCGAGTACGGGATTCCCATGCGTAGGACCATCGCTATCGGCGACGGAGCCAATGATGTTGACATGCTGAAGGCCGCTAGCCTCGGGGTCGCTTTCAATGGCAAGGCCGCTGCCCGTGCCGCAGCGGATACATCGGTGTCCGTGCCCTATCTCGACTCGGTGCTCTACCTGCTCGGTATTACGCGCGAGGAGATCGAGGAGGCTGACGCCATCACCGGTTTCTCCACTCCAGCGCGGCCTGCTTAACGCGACGTAAGCGTTGCTTGCTGCACGGCCTGTTAACCACGCGGGACCTCGAACGCTGCTAGGTCAGCCTGACCGCTCGCCCACGGGTCAGAAGCGGACAGGTCGAGCACCACCAATCCGCAGGTCGGGACCTTCGAACGAATCCGCTCCCTTAGCCCGCGGCCATCGTCAGCCGCGAGAAACAACGCGGTCTCCTCGATCGTCGGATTGTGAGCAACAATGAGAGTGGTATCGGCTTCGCTCGCCTCAGCAATCGACATCAGGGTGGAACATGCTGCGTCATACAGTCGCGGCTCGGTTCTCCAGGCTAGCTCAGGGAGTTGCTCCTCGATGCGCCCCCAAGTTTGCTGGGCCCGGAGGGCGGATGAAACGATGACGATGTCGTCACCTGAGAAGAGCTCATCGCGGTGTTCGGCGATCCAAGCGCCAGCCGCTCGCGCATCGCGTAACCCTCGTTCGTTGAGCGGGCGATCGTGGTCCGGGATGCCCGGAGGGTAATCGGACTTCGCGTGGCGCAGAAGCAAGAGTCGGCTAGGCACCTTGGGAATGCACTCCACCATCGACGTGAATGATCTCGCCAGTCGTCGCTGGGAACCAGTCGGACATGAGCGCGACGCAGGCGCGGGCCGCCGGCTCTGGGTCATCGAGATTCCACGCGAGGGGTGCCCGGGTCGACCAGACCGCATCGAACTCATCGAACCCGGGGATGCTCTTCGCGGCCATGGTCCGGATCGGGCCGGCAGCGACGAGATTCACTCGAATGCCATCCGGGCCCAGATCGCGAGCGAGATAGCGCGAACAGCTCTCGAGCGCGGCCTTCGCGACGCCCATCCAGTCGTACTTGGGCCACGCAACCGTCGCGTCGAAGTCCAGACCCACGACCGAACTACCGGGCCCCATAAGTGGCTTTGCTGCCATTGCCAGACTCTTCAGCGAATAGGCCGACACCTGCACTGCAGTGCTGACATCCGGCCAGGAAGTGTTGAGGAAGTTCCCTCCGAGGGCGGCCTCGGGTGCAAAGCCGATGCTGTGAAGTACGCCGTCGAGTCCGCTCACGTGTTCGGAAACCCGGTCAGCAAGGGCTGCGAGATCCGCGTCGCTCGTGACGTCGAGTTCGATGACAGGTGCAAGGTGTGGGAGTCGGCCCGATGATCGCTTCGTCAGGCCCATGGTCCGGCCGAAGGAGGTGAGGACTACCTCGGCCCCCTGCTCCTGCGCCAAGCGCGCGACGGAGAAGGCAATCGACGCGTCGGTGAGCACGCCGGTGACGAGGATCCGCTTGCCGTCAAGTAGTCCCATGGGTCTCCCTCATTCGTGTCGAGCAGACAAACGCGTCGGCGGATTGAGCGTCGTTGAGACCGGCCCAAACTCCGAAAGGCGTCATCTAGTGGCCCATCCCCAGTCCGCCATCGACCGGAATCACTGCCCCGGTGATGTATCCGGCAGAGGAACCCGAGAGAAACTCGACGACGCCGGCGATTTCCGCAGGCCGAGCATATCGGCCGAGGGGAACGGCTCCGAGAATTTCGGCCTTTCGCTTCTCCCCCAGCCCCGCGGTCATGTCGGTGTCGACGAAACCCGGGGCAATCACGTTCACCGTGATGCCCCGCGAGCCGACCTCGCGGGCCAAGGATCGAGCCGCACCCACCAAGCCGGCTTTCGCTGCGGCGTAGTTCACTTGTCCTGCCGATCCCATGAGCCCGACCACCGACGAAATAAAAATGATGCGACCGTGCTTCGACTTGAGCATGGAGCGAAGGGCCCGGCGCGCCAGGCGGATAGAGCCGCCAAGGTTGGTATTGAGCACGTCATCGATATCGTCATCGGACATTCGCATCAGCAGGGTGTCTCGGGTGATTCCGGCGTTCGCAACGACCACTTCGATGGGGCCGAACTCGGTCTCTATGCGATCGAATGCCGCAAGGATGGAGCCGGGGTCGCTGACGTCGAGTTCGACCGCAGCGAGTCCTTCCGGGGCTGCTCCCGAGCGGCTTCCGACAACGACGGAATATCCAGCCTCACGGAGGCGGAGGGCAATCGCGAGGCCGATTCCGCGATTACCACCGGTGACGAGTGCAACTCCAGCCATTGACGTCCCCTTTCAGAGCCCGAACGATAGCGTGCTCCCCTAGATCGGTGCAGTGACGGCAGACCCCATGCAGGTCAGACATGGATTCCTTGGTTCGGGAGGGCGGTTTTTGGTGATGTTGGACGACGACGCATGACAACTGAATCCTTGAGATTCGACGACCCACAGCTCCTTGGGAGGCTCGAGGCCGCCATTGACAAGGCTCGGTCCCTCGGAGCCGACCACGTTGAGGCGCGCATGATGCGCACGCGAGTGCGCCACGTCTCGACGGCCGATTGTCAACGAGAGTCCGCGGGACTGTCCCGTTCCAGCGGCTTCGGAGTCCGCCTGCTCGTTGATGGATGCTGGGGCTTCGCCGGCACGAGTTCGCATCGCCCCGAGGATCTCGACCGAGCGGTGCGCGACGCCATCCTGCTTGCGCGTGCGAGTCGGCCACTTGCCACGACCCCTGTCGTGCTCGCGCCCGAGCCCGTCCATGTCGGACACTGGGAATCGGCCTGTCTCGAGGATCCCTTCGAGGTGTCAGACGCCGAGGTCGAGGCCCTGCTGTGTGCGCGGGAATCGCTCCTTGCCGGCGCGATTGGAGTTCAGCACACTGATGCCTCCTTCATGGCGGTCGACGAGGCCACCGTGCTCATCACCTCGGCCGGCACCCGAGTCTCACAACGCAAGACGCGCGTCCATGCGGACATCACCGCCCTTGGTTGCAATGACCGCTCTGGGGTCATCGACACCATGCGGTCGTTAGCCCCACCGACTGCACGGGGCTTCGAATATCTCCGCGGTGATGGGTGGAATTGGGATGCGGAGATCGACTCGATGCCAGGACTTCTCGCCGAGAAGCTCGCTGCCCCGGGCGTCGAACCAGGCTGCGCAACAGTCGTCCTTGATCCGTCCAATCTATGGCTGACGATCCACGAGTCTGTCGGTCATGCGACCGAGCTCGATCGGGCGCTCGGCTATGAGGCCAACTACGCGGGCACCTCCTTCGCGACCCCTGACCAACTCGGAACATTGCGCTACGGATCGGGGCTCATGAATGTCACCGGAGATAGGACGACAGCATTCGGTCTTGCGACGACCGGCTGGGACGACGAGGGTGTCGCAGCCCAGGCATGGGACCTCATCCGCGAGGGCGTGCTTGTCGGCTATCAGTTGGACCGCGCGATGGCAGGTGAGTTTGGCCTGCCCCGGAGCAACGGTTGCTCCTACGCCGATTCACCGCAGCACACCCCTATCCAGCGCATGCCGAACGTCAGCCTGCGCCCAGGTGACACCGACGCGTCGACCGCGGACCTCATCGCGGGCGTCGAGGACGGCTACTACATCGAAGGAGACAAGTCCTGGTCCATCGACATGCAGCGCTACAACTTCCAGTTCACCGGCCAGCGCTTCTACCGAATCAGGGCCGGAATGATTACTGGCCAGGTGCGCGATCTCGCCTACCAGTCTCGAACGCCCGATTTCTGGGGCTCGCTCGTGGCCCTTGGCGGACCGTCTACCTATGTCCTCGGTGGGGCGCTCAACTGCGGTAAGGCACAGCCCGGACAGGTTGCCGCCGTGTCCCACGGTTGCCCATCGGCGGCATTCGAAAATGTCCTTATCCTCAACGCATCGGACGCAGCATGAGCGAGGGCCACGAGCATCCCTTCGACGTCGGTGCCGGCGGCGTCCTTGCTGAACTCGCTCTTGCCGCCTCGACCTCACTCCACTGTCACATCATTGTCGAGATCACGAGCCACCTGAACCAGCGATGGGCCCGAAGTTCGCTCACGACGAATGGCAGCACCACGGATATCACCGTCACGGCAATCGCATTCGCGGATCGGCTGGGTGGGATGTCGAGTGCATCGGTCACGCAGAGCGTAAGCGACGTGGCTGGCCTCCTCGACACCGTTCGTGCCGCCGATGCCGCCGCCCTCCTCGCATCACCCGCCGAGGATGCCTCCTTGTTCCCGACGCCCAGCGTGGACGACGACTTCGACGCCCCAGCAGTGAACCTCTCTCCGGAGATTGTCACGGTTCCAACGAAACATCTCGGGGAGCTCATCACCTGGGGCCGAGCGAACAAGATCGAGTTGTTCGGATACCTGGAACGTGAATCGACAACGACTTGGCTCGCGACGAGCGAGGGCGCCCGACGTCGCTTTTGCGCCCCAGCCGACCGCCTTGAGATCACGGCGAAGAGCCATGCTCGCACCCGCAGCACCTGGAACGGCTTTGCGGCGGTCGACCTCGCTCAGGAAGACTGGATTGACCTTCGATCGAGCATTACTCAATCGCTCGACTGGCAAGGGGTGAGCATCGACGTGGCTCCCGGCCGACACTGTGCGTTGCTCTCCCCATCAGCCATTGGCGACTTCGTCATCGATCTTTACTGGTCCGCCGGTGCGAGGGACGCAGCGGAGGGTCGGTCGGCATTTCACAACGATGCGGCTCCCTCTGGTACGCGGGTCCACGAGCGCGTCGCCGCGCCGGGCATCCACGTCACGAGTGACCCCTATGACCCGCTGGTTCCTGCTTCACCATTTGCTCTCGTCTCGACCTCTGGTCGGATGTCAAGCGTCTTCGACAATGGCCGTGCGCTCGAGCGCACCGACTGGATTCGAGATGGCCAGCTTGACGCCCTCATCGCCACGACAGCCGATGCAGCGCGGCTCGGGATCGGCGCGACCCCGATCATCGACACAATTCGCCTCGACATCAATGGCGTTGGTGACCGCGCGGACTCCATCACCGAACTTGCCGCCCGACTCGGCGACGGGCTGATGCTCACGTGCGTCTGGTATAACCGCACTGTCGACCCGCAGACGATGCTCCTGACAGGGCTCACTCGAGATGGCGTGTACGTCGTGCGCGGCGGAGAGATCATCGGGGCATCGTCGAACTTTAGGTTCAATGACTCACCACTTTCGATGCTGAATCGCATCACAGCGTCGACTGTGCCGGAGCGCACTCTCCCGAGAGAGATGGCCGACTACGCCAACAACGTTGCGATGCCTGCGGTCGTTGTTGATGGCATGAACTTCACCTCGATGAGCGAGGCCCGCTAACAGCGAGACATGAGCGCCATCAGCCTTGATACGTGGCAACCTGGACCGCTGGCGACCGCGGTCCGTCAGGCATCCTCAAGGCGGTAGCCCAGCTTGAGCGAAACCTGGAAATGATCGACGGATCCCTCGCGCACGTAGCCGCGAATCTGAGTCACCTCGAACCAGTCCACATGTCTTGTTGTCTTGGACGTGCGCTCGACGGCGCTGCTCACGGCATCCTCAATGCTGACACTGGACGTTCCAACGACCTCGATCAATCCATACGTACGCTCCATGGCGAGCAACGTAGCGCACGGTGGGCGGATATCCCGAACCAGCGATACCGTTGAAGGGTGATGATGCGATCTCGGCGCGAGCCCTCCTCAGATGTGTTCACGATCACCGGTGCGCAGCGCGGCCTCAGCCAAGAGCAGACGGGCCGGACCCGCCGCTACTTGATTTCGATGGGTATCCGCACTGGCTGCGTTATTGCTGCGATCGTCGTTCCGGGGTGGCCGAAATGGCTCTTTCTCGCCGGGGCCGTCATTCTCCCGTACCTCGCCGTCGTGATCGCTAACAGCGGCAAGGAGCAGGACGAGCCCGGTGCGCTCGGCGTCTCGACGCCAATGCAGCAGGCGCTGCCCCGAAGTCCGTTCCGCGAGTAATTGTGCATTCCTCTCGTCGTTAGGCTCGCATCATGCTCGCGCTCCTTCGCACTCGTCGCTGGATCGGGTTCACAGCGCTCGTCATCGTCCTGATCGCCGCATTTGGGTTCCTCAGCCACTGGCAGTGGCAGCGCGCAGATGAGAAGCGTCTTCAGCGTCTATCTGTCGAGCATTCGCCGGTTGGTTCGTCTCGTTCGGTGCAGTTGAACAGCCTCGCATCTCTCCCCGAGTGGGAGTCGGTGACGGTGACGGGCGCCTTCGATCCGTCTGGACAGGTGCTCGTGCGTCAGCGTCCACAGGCTGGGGCGAACGGCTACTGGGTGCTCACCCCGCTCAAGAGCGATGCTGGCCTCACCGTATGGGTCAACCGCGGGTGGATGGCGGCAACCGGACCTGCCATGACAACCCCGGAGTCTCCGCAGCCGCCGACCGGCAATGTCGCGGTCACGGGCTGGTGGCGGCTGCCTGAGTCGGTGTCCGAGGCATCGCGAACAGGACTACCCGATGGCATGGTGGGCGCTGTCGACCCCACGGTCCTGCCCGACACCACGACGATGTCCGGTTACGTGCAACTCCTCACCTCGACTCCCGAGATGGACGGACTGGTGCCCGTGCCTCGCCCTACCATTGATGAGGGCCAGAACATCTCGTACGCGGTGCAGTGGTTGCTCTTTGCGGCGGTCGGTATTGTCGGGTGGTTCATTTTCCTCCGCCGTGAGGCCATCGAGGACCATGCCCGGGATCGAGCCATGAGGGGTGCATCCACATGACCTCACCGCACACCGGCCGCTGCTACCTCGTGACCGGGGGCTCGCGCGGACTCGGCTACGCGACCGCCGAGGTGATCGTGGCCGGAGGCGGGCAGGTACTCCTCGTCAGTCGCGACTCCTCGAGGCTCGAGGCATCGGTGGCGGCCCTAGGTCCAGCCGCAATCGCGATGCCCGGCGATCTCGCAGATCCACAACTTGCGGGTTCAGCGGTGGCTCGGGCCCTTGCCGAGTTTGGCAGACTCGACGGTGCATTCGTGAGCGTAGGCGGCCCGCCCGGCGGGAGCGTCCTGTCGACTACTGACGAGGCGTGGCGCACCGCGTTCGACTCCATTTTCATCGGTGCACTGCGCCTCATCAGGGAGGTATGCGGCGCAGTTGGAGCCGGGAGTGCGATCGGCATCGTGCTCTCGACCTCAGCTCGGGAGGTTCTGCCGGGCCTCACGATCAGCAACGGGCTCCGCCCTGGGCTTGCGATGCTCGTCAAGGATCTCGCTGACGAGGTCGGCCCACGGGGAATCCGCGTCGTTGGACTCCTCCCCGGGAGAATTTCGACCGACAGAATCGCAGAGATCGACGCTGCGGGTGATCCTCGGTCCCGGGAACGATCCGAGGAGCGAATTCCGCTGCGGCGCTACGGCACGCCGGCAGAGTTCGGCACCGTCGCGGCATTCCTCCTCAGCGAGCAGGCCTCCTACGTCACCGGGTGCCTCATCCCGATCGACGGCGGGTCACTGCGCTCCCCCTAGCCTCCTCATCGCTGCCCGCTTGAGCCGTACCATGCAGCAAGTCGTGCAAAGCCCTCGTGAAGACCTACCGTCGGTTGCCAGTCCAATGCCCTTCGGGTCTCTCGCTGGTCGAACCAGTGGGCAGTCGCGAGCTGCTCGGCGAGAAAGGTAGTCATCGGCGGATCACCGGCTCGATCACCACGTGGATGTATCCGCCATGCGCGCTCAGCCACCCACCCCGCGATCCACGCGGGCCGGTAGGGAACACTCCGGGTCGGTGCCGGGGCTCCCGCAGACACCGCCATTCGCGTGAGGAGTTCTGCGACGGTCCGCGGCTGCCCGTTTGACACAACGAAGGCGCGACCGTGAACCAACGAGTCTGGCGCGTGCTCCATCGACGACATGAGCGCGGTCACCGCGTTGTCAATGTAGGTGGTGTCGATGAGTGACACCCCCCCGTCGATGAGGAAGAGTCTGCCCGCTTTTGCCCGCGCCACAATCCGTCCGACGAGCTGGGCATCCCCCGGCCCCCACACCAAATGCGGCCTGATCGCAACCACGGCGAAGCCGGGACTGTCGGCGGCAAGCGCGATGATTTCGGATGCGGCTTTGGTCCGCGAGTATGAGCCGTGGGCCGTGTTGGGGTCTGCGGGCCCAGCCCCTGCGCTGACAAGAGGGGATCCGGCATGCGCGACCGATGGCGATGAGACGTGCACGAAACGATGCACTCCGGCCGCCCGGGCTGACTCTAGAAGCGTTGACGTGCCGGTCACATTGACTCTCACGAATTCCGGATGGGCGCCGCTGACCGCGACCTTCGCGGCGAGATGAATCACCGCTTCGACGCCCTGCAAGGCCTCGCTCACCGCACCGCCATCGAGAATATCCCCGCGAACTTCACGGCACTGCAGTCCTGACGGGCGGCGCTGCAGCACGGTCACCTCATGACCATCCGCGATGAGGCCCCGAGCGACCGCTCCCCCGAGGAAGCCGCTTGCACCCGTGACGAGGACGCGCACGAGGTCAGCCCCCAGCGCCGGCAAGGATGCGCTCAGCCCAAGTTGCGAGGAGCGTCCGGTCGATTTTCGAGTTGTGCCGGATATCGACCGGCAGGGCATCGTGGACGAGGACCGCCGCTAGATCCACGCGCGTTACCTGTCTCAGGACGTCCGTTCGATCGACGTCGAGCAATGGCGATCGAGACTTACGGGCGTCAGCGAGCACGACGACCAGGACCGGGGTGGACATGCCTCGGGGACCGACACCGACAAGTGCCGCCTGTTCGACGAAGGGCAGCGTGAGCGCGCGCTGCTCCGCCCCAACCGGCGTGAGGACTCCTAATGACGTGACGATCACATGAGCAAGCCGGCCCTCGACCCACAGGCAGCCGGTATCGTCGAGATGCCCGACGTCGCCTGTGCGATGCCACCCGGGGTTATCACAGGCTGTTCTGTTCGTGGCCCACAGTCGGTCGTAGCGATCGCGGATATGGTCCGCCCGCACGGCAATTTCACCGGTATTGCCTGCTTGCGCTGTCAGGTCGTGGGAAGGGTGTCCGTCGTTGTCGAGCACCGCGATTGCCAGGTCGACCCCGATAACCGGGTGCCCTACGGGAACTCCCTCCGCGGTCCCGACGTCGGGGATTGTTGCGAGCTCGACATCGGCGACCGGGAGCGCCTCTGTCATCCCGTACGGGGTTCGGATCTCCGCTTGTGGCATCAGGTTCGCGGCCGAGACGAGCGCTGCGCGGGGTACGGGAGCCCCAGCAAACAGGGCGAGTCGGACATGCGTGAATGCGTCGCGCTGCAGCGGCGTCAGCTGCCCCTGGGTCGCGATGACGTTCGCAAGAGCCGCCGGTGACGCCCAAAGGACACTGCCTCGAACCACCGCAATGGCGTCGCTCAGGGCACCGGCGGTGAGTGTGCGCGGCTTCGTGACGTCCATCGCTGGGATTGCTGAGGTGATGCCAAGGGCGGGGCCGAGGACCGCCCAAGGGGCGAATGCCGCAACGAGCGCATCTGACTCGGTGAGGCGGTAATGACCGCGGAGGACCTCGACGGTTGCGGCAACCTGCCGGTGGCGGTAGACGACTCCCTTCGCGGGTCCGGTGGCGCCGGAGGTGAAGACGACCACCGCCTCGGCTTCAGCGTCCGGCAGCGTGGAGATTTCCTGCTCGGACCTTTGCTCGGACCCCTGCGCTGTGATCGCTGGCAGGGATGCGGTGCTCATCCTCAACCCGGGGATGCTCAGGGTCCGAGCCATGGCGAGGCCTGCGCGCACCCCGATCACGTGCTGTGGCTGTGCACCCCTGATAGCGCGGCGGATGCCGAAGAGACCCAAGCCAGTGTCAGCGATGACAACGCTGGCGCCGATGGCCCAGCAGGCATAGACGATGGCAATGAGATCGGCGCCGGGCGGTACGAGCACCGACACTCGGTGGCCCGGCTTGATACCGCGCGCCCGAAGGCCTGCTGCGAGATGGGTCACGCGGAGCGCTAGGGCCTCCCAAGTAACGAGGCGGGCAGGCCCACGAGATTTCATCTCTGCAAGTGCAATAGCTTCGGGTCGCTGCTCGTGAGCACGACGGAGTGCTTCAAGGAGAGTCGTGGGCTTCGGACCTGTCGTCGTCTGCCCCTCGCGCGTCACCTCATCGAGAATCGCCATCCCGGGCTCATTCCGCTGGCGCGCTCCCAGCCACCAGAGGAGGTCGTTCACGAGTCTCGGCGCATCCTCGATGACGAGGTGCGCGGTGCGCTCGTACCGGTGGACGTCAGCGTGCGGCAGCCGATCGATGAGATCCGCGAGGTATCGGTCGGAGAACACCGGGTCATTCGGTCCCCAGAGGAGCAGTGCTGGCGTCGTATCGAGGTCGCGGATACCTTCGGCGATCGAGTCAAGTGCAGCACTGCTCGGGTGGCTGGGTTCCAGCGGAATGTCGGCTACGAAATCTCGGATAGCACCGCGGCGCGCAACTGAACGATACGGCGACGCAAAGGCGGTCGCAACCGACTTGGGCATTGGCCGGGCGCTGAGGAGGGATCGACTGAGCCGGGTGGTGCCGCGCACGAACATGTCGGTCCATACGGTGTTGAGACGAAGGAGGGGACGGCTCCGCGCGATCCGGATGATCGATGGTGCTGGCGACCCCTGTGGTTGGTGCACGGCAGTGTTGAGGAGCACGATTCCGCATAGATCCTTACGGTGCCGCAGCGCCCAGCCCAACGAAATTGGCCCACCCCAATCGTGGGCAACCGTAACGACCGGCCCCGCAACGCCCAGAACATGTGTGAGTGCGTCAAGGTCGTCAACGCGATCCGCTAGACGGCGACGCACTCCCGTTCGCTCCGAGTAGCCCATGTCGAGTTGGTCCACGGCGATGATGCGCATCGATTGCGGGGCCCTTGCGAGGAGAGTGCGCCACAGATAGGACCAGGTGGGATTCCCATGGACGCACAACACCGTGAGCGTCGGCTCGGGACGCCCGGGTTCACTGCCCGCATGGGTATCGAGCAAGTGCCAGAAGCGGCTGATGCCCGAGAAGTCGGGTGCCTCAACTATCCGCGACCAGCGTGGGTCAAGGCCAGGCAGCCCGATGGGCGGCAAGCGGGCCGGTTCAGTCACCAGGCAATCTCGATGACGGCCGCGTTCAATCCTGACCCGATCCCCATGCAGGCAACGCGCTGGCCCGCGACGAGATCCTGGGCAGCGTGGGCCAGCGTGAATGGCACCGAAGCCGGCCCGATGTTGCCGCGGGTCGGGAACGTGACCGGCACCCGTGCCATGTCGATTCCCATGACCTCAACGATCGCGGCGGTGTGGAGTTTTGATACCTGATGGATGACGTACGCGTCGAGATCAGACCAGTCGAAGAATGGCTGGGCCGCATTCCAAGTGTCACGTGCAAGTTCGACTCCTGCATCCAGCAGTCCGCGGGAATCAGTCGTCATACTGCTGAGGTCGCCGATGCACAGCCGATGGTGCTGGGTCGCCGCACGGGCCACGCCACCGATGAAGCGATGACCCTCAGGATGCTTTGACGCCCTCCCGAGGACCATAGCGGCCCCGCCGGAGCCGAGGGTGAGGGTCGCGAAACTGGCGAGGAAATCCATCTTCGTCGAGTCAGGCTGTCGGAGACGTTCAATCGTGCTCTCCTGCGGCTGCCTGCTGCCCTCGCCATCGACGACGAGTGCGTATTCGATCTGGCCGGCGTCGATGAGGGTCGCGGCCAACTGCATTCCGTTGACAAACCCGAGACAAGCATTCCCGAGGTCGAAGTTCAGACACGCCGTACCTAGTCCCAGTTGCTGATGCACATCGACCGCGGCTGAGGGCTCGAGGTGATCGCGGCAGACTGAGGTATCGATGAGCAGGCCGATGACTCCCGGGTCGACTCCGGCGTCGGCGAGCGCCTTCGCCCCGGCCATCGACGCAGCATCGGCGAACGACACATCGGTCGGCCACCAGCGCCGCTCACTAATGCCAGCGAGACCCTCGAGCATGCCCGGGACGAGCCCGACACGCTCGTAGGCCTCGAACAATTGCTCATCGATCTGCTCGGAGGTGACAACGATCGGGGCATCGACGACGGACACCGATAGAACTGCCGTATCGGAGTAGCGATACGTGGCGTTACCGCTCATGCGGAGCCCGTTTCATTCGGTGCCATCTTCATTCAGTGCCTTTCGACGAACGAGTGGGGGGACCGGTGACACGTCCATTGGGCTAGCCTGCCATGTCGTCATGGGATCAACCATCCGGGGAGTATGAGGCTCACAACCGAGCCTCGCTCATTGGGCCTTACGCGGGATCATCAGTCTCAAATTGGGTCCGGTACAGGTCCGAGTAGGTACCCCCGAGAGCGAGGAGGTCCTCGTGAGTGCCTCGCTCGACAATACGTCCCTCGACGAGCACGATGATCTGCTGCGCCCGTCGAACAGTTGACAGTCGGTGCGCGATGACGATTGCGGTTCTGCCTTCGAGGGCTCGGTCAAGGGCGCGCTGCACCGCGGCCTCACTCTCACTGTCGAGGTGTGCCGTCGCCTCGTCAAGGATGAGGATCCTTGGTGCCTTGAGAAGGAGTCGCGCAAGAGCGATCCGCTGCTTCTCCCCACCCGAGAGCCGATGCCCTCTATCTCCTACGACCGTTCCGAGACCATCGGGTAGAGCGGAGATGAGGTCACGGATCTGGGCAGCCTCGCATGCAGCAAGGAGTTCGTCGTCCGTCGCACCCGGGCAAGCGTAGGCAAGGTTCGCACGAATGGTGTCGTGGAACAGATGCGCGTCCTGCGTGACGACGCCGACGGCCGCGCGCAATGAGGTGAGTGTGAGCTCACGGACGTCATCACCGCCGACCTTCACTGCGCCCGATGTGACGTCGTAAAGCCGAGTGACGAGTCCGCTGATCGTTGTCTTGCCTGCGCCTGAAGGTCCCACGATGGCGGTCATGGTCCCGGCTGGCACATTGAAGTCGACGCCACTGAGCACATCTGCGCCCGGCTGGGTCGACTCCTCGCGAGCAACTGACTCCAAGGAAGCAAGCGACACCTGATCGGCCGTCGGGTATCGGAAGCTGACTCCATCGAATCTCACTGCCAAGGGCCCAGTAGGCAGGTCGCGTGCGCCGGGGGTATCGCTCACCATTGGCGGCAGGTCGAGTACCTCGAACACTCGCTCGAAGGACACGAGAGCGGTCATCACATCGACGCGCACGTTTGAGAGCGCGGTGAGCGGGCCATAGAGCTGAGCGAGCAGACCTACGAGGGCGAGCAGGGTCCCTAGGGAGAGGACACCGGTGATGACGAGGTTGCCGCCGAGTCCGTAGGTAATCGCGGTGGCAAGCGAGGCCACAAGCGTAAGGGCGGTAAAGAACCAACGGTTCGCCATGGCCATGCTCACGCCGACGTCGCGAACCTGCGCGGCTCGGTTTGAAAAGGCGGACATCTCGTCGGACGGCCGGCCGAACAGCTTCACGAGCAGGGCGCCGGACACGTTGAACCGCTCGCTCATCTGCGCACTCATGTCGGAGTTGAGCGACATCTGTCGCCGGGTCAGTGCCTGCAGTTTGCGACCCATCCAGCGGGCAGGGAGCAGGAAGAGTGGAACGAGTACTAGGGAAACGAGGGTTACCTGCCACGAGAGGATCAACATGGTCGTGAGAACGATGCTGAGCGAGATGAGGTTTCCGATGACCCCGCCGAGGGTCGATGTGAATGCCTGTTGAGCCCCCATGACATCGGAGTTCAGCCGCGAGATGAGCGCCCCGGTCTGAGCCCGCGTGAAAAAGGCGATGGACTGTTCCTGGACGTGCGAATACACCTGCGTGCGCAAATCGTAGATGAGCCCCTCGCCGATTCGAGAAGAAAAGTACCTCCCAACCAATCCAACGCCGGAATCGATGATGGCAAGCACCGCGATGATGATCGCCGTGACCGTAACGACCTGGGCATCCTTGGGGGTGATGCCCTGGTCGATAATCCGTCGAAACAGCAGCGGCTGGGCCACGCTGAGCAGCGATGCAAAGACGAGGGTGATGAGGAACATCCAGACATAGGCTCGGTATGGCCGGGCGTACCCGAGAATCCGCCGCACGAGCTCCCAGCCGACCTTCTTGCCCTTCACTGATCGATCCTGGGTCATTGACCGATAGGCCATCCAGACATCGTGGCTCATCGGGGACCGTCACCTAGTCGAAGTTCGCGAAGTCGGGTGATTTGGGCCGCACGCTCGGCGGTCTCCTGATCGACCCGGTCCCGGTATGCGGCGCCCTGAAGGAGTGGCTTGAGCGCGCGCAGGCTCGAGGCAGGGGCATTAAGGAATGATTCAGCAAGCGCACGCTGAGCCGATGCGAGGGCGGCAACAGGATGCGCGCTGTGCGCGAGTCCGGTGGCGACCGCTTCGGTTGCGCCCACGAATCGACCGGTGCCGCAAATATCGAGCGCACGCTGATACCCGACGCGGCGCACGAGTGGCCAGGTGCCGGCCAGATCAGGGACGAGCCCGAGCGAGGTCTCGCGTAGTGCAAACTTCAGGTCCTCAGCCACGAGCATAATGTCGCAGGCGAGTGCTAGTTGAGCGCTCGCGCCGATCGCATGGCCCTGCACCGCGGCGATCGTGATGGCATCACTGCGCGACCACCAGGTGAACGCCGACTGCGCACCACGGATGAATGTATCGATGTGGTCATCGGCCTTGCCTGCCAAGGACGCGAGCGATTCCTCCCCCGGAACGCCGTCCGGGCTGAGCATCCTTCGGTTCAGGCCAGCGCCGAAACTCGGCCCCTCGGCAACGAGCAGAACCAGTCGCACGTCCGGGCTTGCCTCGGACTCAATCGCCGCGAGCCGACGCCAAGTTGCGGGCGTCTGGGCATTGAGGTTCACGGGATTTGCGAGGGTGACGGTGAGGATGGGGCCTTCACGCTCCACCCTCACGCCTTCAGCCTCGCTCATCGTCATGCTTCTCTCCGCACTCATGCAACTCCCTCCACCGCTATGCAAGCTCAACGAGATCGGCATAGTCGTCATTCCATAGGTCCTCGTCGCCGTCTGGGAGAATGAGGACCCGCTCGGGGCCAAGGGCGTTGACAGCACCAGGATCATGGCTGACGAGTACGACCGCTCCCTCATAGGACCGAAGGGCCTCGAGGACCTCGGCCCGACTGGCGGGGTCGAGGTTGTTCGTTGGTTCATCGAGAAGCAGGACATTTGCGCCGGAGACGACGAGGCAGGCGAGCGCAAGCCGGGTTTTCTCTCCGCCTGATAGGACAGCGGTCGGCTTGCTCACATCATCGCCGCTGAAGAGAAAAGAACCAAGGACGGTGCGCTGGCGGGTGTCGTCGAGATCCGGTGAATTGCGCTGCATCATCTCGAGAACAGTCGCCGTGGGATCGAGGGTCTCGTGCTCTTGGGCGTAGTAGCCGATGACGGCACCATGGCCTGGCTCGATCGTTCCACTATCCGGTGCGTCGACCTGACCAAGGATACGAAGGAGTGTTGTCTTGCCGGCACCGTTGAGGCCGAGGATGACCACACGTGACCCGCGATCGATTGACAGGTCCACATCAGTGAAAACTTCCAGCGAGCCGTATGAACGCGAGAGTCCGCTGGCAGACAAGGGCACCTTGCCGCATGCCTTCGGCGTGGGGAAGCGCAATTTGGCGACCTTGTCCGACACTCGAATCTCATCCGCTCCAGACAGGAGCGAGTCCGCTCTGCGGAGCATGTTCTGGGCGGCTTTGGCTTTACTTGCCTTCGCACGCATTTTTTCCGCTTGTGCCCGAAGTACGTCTGCTTGCTGCTCGGCGTTGCGCCGTTCACGCTTACGACGCTTCTCGTCGGTTTCGCGAGCGACGCCGTACGCCTTCCAGCCCATCGCATAGACATCGATCTCGCGGCGGTTGGCATCAAGGTGCCAGACCTTGTTCACCGTGTCCTCGAGGAGGGCGGTGTCATGGCTGATGACGATAAAGCCACCCTCATACGTCGAAAGGAACTTGCGCAGCCAACGGACCGAGTCAGCATCGAGGTGGTTCGTCGGCTCATCAAGGAGCAACACATCGGCACCACTGAAGAGGATTCGCGCAAGTTCGACGCGCCGACGCTGGCCTCCGGACAGGGTGCCGAGCGGCTGGGACAGTACGCGATCAGGCAATCCCACCGATGCAGCGATTGTTGCAGCCTCTGATTCAACCGCGTACCCGCCGAGCGCCTCGAACTCAGCCTCGGCCCTGGC
>JBBATH010000004.1:0-242945 GCA_040398845.1 Candidatus Nanopelagicales bacterium
GCGAACCACACGCATGTAATTCACTTGCCGGAACTATTTCTGCGCAAGCCCTAAGCGAGCGATCCGAACTCAGCACCAAGGCCGCCGCCCGACGGCTCAGTCCGTCTGACCGGGCGGTTATCGCCCACGCGGCCAGCGAGCAAGTCAATGGCACGGACGGGAACACCTTTGAACTCGCACTCGCAGATGGTGGCGCCGTGTCGGTACGCTGCGAGAGCATCGAGGCCGAAGGCCGGAGGGTGGGTTCGGCTGTCACGATCACGAGCCGGGAGGCCGGTCACACCGCACGCAGAAGCCCTGCGGTCACACCCGGGTCATTGAGGGCAATCTCCCAGAGGCCAGGCTTCTTGGGACGAAGCTCAGCGAGCCAATCAGTGCGCCATGACGCCGGCGAACTGGCTACCGCAGCATTCCCGATACTGATTTCGGGTGAATCAGGGGTGGGGAAGGTTCACCTCGCAAGCATCATCGGACGAAGCCTTCGAAACGTCCTCCTGCTCGACGCGCGCACGTACTCCGACGAAGGCGAGCGGGCGCTTCTTCGAGAGCTCTCTACGTTCGTTCACACGGCTCGCACGTGCGTTATCGTGCGCAACATCGAGGTGCTGTCCGATTATGTCCTGAGAGAACTGGACTCCGTCGCCCGCGTCGCGCAGGAGAATGATTCTCGAGTCATCAACACGACCACGTCGACCACCGATGTCACCCGCGGCAACCGACTACCAATAGGAATCGGGATCCACATTCCTCCGCTCAGGGAACGACCGGAGGACATATGGGACCTTACTCCAGCACTCCTCGCACGCAAGGGTTCAAATATCCGAACGTCCGCACCGGTATTGGAGGCCTTCATGCGCCATCCCTGGCCAGGCAACGTCAGCGAACTCGATACAGTCCTTTCCGCCATGTTGCACCGATGCCGCGGATCTCAACTGACCCTTGCCGACCTTCCCGTTCAATACCATCGCGGAAGCAGGCGATTGCGCCGCATCGAGCACGTCGAGCGCGCAGCAATTGTCCAGGCCCTCGCGGAGGCAGGCGGTAACCGAACGAAGGCGGCGGGGATTCTCGAGATCGGTCGCGCCACGCTGTATCGGAAAATGCGTGTCTACGGCCTCGGTCCAGACAGCGTCGCGATCTGATGGGCGCGGCGTCAATTGACGGGTCCACTCAGAATCAATCCCAACCCAAGCGTGTGATGGCGTCCACGAGCGTGCTGAATGAGCCGAACGTCGTCGGCGAGATCACGACCATCTGGGCACGACGAGACCCAACGCGGGTAGCACTACGCAACAAGGAGGGGGTAGAGCGCACCTACGCCGAACTCGAGGATCGAACAACACGCATCGCAAACGGCCTGCTCGCCCTGGGGCTTACATCCGGCGATCGCATCGCAACGTGGATGGACGACTGCTTCGAATACGTCGAGGTGTACCTAGCCGCGGCAAAGGCGGGGCTGATTATTAGTCCAATCAATGCCCGTCTCACCCCGGTCGAGGCCACCTACCTGCTCAATGACAGCGATCCGCGGATCATCGTCTGGACCGCGGATCTCGATGAGAAGGTGGCCGAACTTGATGATCGTGAACTGGTGGATCGGCATCGCATCAGAATCGAACCCGGAGGCGAATGCCAACTAGCGCGTCTCATCGAGACCTCATCTCCCAACCCCCAGCCCCTCGATGTTGATCCGGCCAGCCCACTGATCCTGGCGTACACGAGCGGAACCACGGGCCGTCCAAAGGGAGCGATCCTTACACACGAATCCATTCTCGCCCTGGGCAGAATCAACGCAACGTCATACCGAATGACCGCCTACCCGCGAATGGCACTCACCGGGTCGATGTCGTTCGTAGCCGTGGTCCCTGCCCATGTCCTGTGCGCACTCCGACTTGGCGGCTGTGTCACGATGATGGGCAAATGGACAGTTGACGAACTCATCGCGGTCCTTGAACGCGACCTCATCACCTTCACGTACATCCCCTCCCCGCTGATCACCAACGTCGCACGAGCGCTAGCCCAGCACCCACAGGCCTGGACAAACCTGCGCTCGGTCCTGCACTCCGCGAGCCGAGCAAGACCAGATCAGTTACATGAACTCGTCACAGTTATCGGTACCCGCTTGGTTGAGGGCTGGGGGATGACCGAGAACTCGGGTGGTCTCATGACCGCCATGCTCGGACATGAGTACCTCGACTGCGAGGTACACGACCCGGTCTTCACGTCGGTCGGCCTGCCAGCCATAGACATCTCCGTTCGGGTCGTCGGGCCCGAAGGACACGAGGTTCCGCATGACGGTGAGAGCATCGGCGAGTTGGCCTTCTCCGGGCCGTCGATGATGACCGGCTACTGGAACCGCCCTGACGAGACGGCAAAGACTCTGCGGGATGGCTGGCTCTTCACCGGCGATCTGGGAAGTATCGACGCCGAAGGTTACGTGTACATCTCAGACCGTCGGACAGACCTCATCGTCAGCGGCGGCGCGAACGTCTACCCGAGCGAGGTCGAGGATTGCATCAGCCAACTGGCAGGAGTGCGCGAGGTCGCTGTCGTCGGTGTTCCGCACGAGCGCTGGGGCCAAACCGTGGTCGCGGTGATCGTCGTTGACGACGATGCCATCACCCAAGAGGTCGTGCTTGATCACTGCCGGAAGTTCTTGGCCGGGTACAAGAAACCCACCCGCGTCCTGGTAATGGAGGCACTCCCCCGCACTGCCAGCCTGAAGATCTCGCGCGCCGCAGTCCGATCCATCGTCCTCGAACTGGTCGAACTGACGTGAATCGCACAGGATTGGGTTTTCTCCTACTCGAGGTCTAGATCAGGTTCCAGATGGTTCGTGTCATTGAACCGTCTCAGGAGCCAGTCATCGCCCCGAACAACCAGATGCGTCAAGGATGCATTATCGGACTCCGATAGGGAGTGCATCCGGCCACCAGTGGCCAGTGCCGAGATCATTCCGATGACGCCACCATGGGTGAAAACGACCACCCGCTGATTCGGATGGTTTGACGCTATTCGCTTGATGGCATCAGTGAGGCGCCTCGCAAAGTCGACTTCCTGCTCCGCCATAGGAATGACGTCCCAAGTCCTTTCAGCAAGCACACGCTGCCAGTCTGGGTGGTTCTCTTCACGACGAATGCGGTAGACGCCCCCCTCCCACTCACCGAGAAAGATCTCACGAATATCAGGTTCGACGATCGGAGTCAGCCCGGTTATCTCCGCCAGCGGCGCAGCCGTCTGTGCCGTCCGTTGAAGGGTGCTCACGTAGATCGCGTCAATCGGTTGTTTCGCAAGTCGTGCTGCGACCATGCCCGCCTGCACTTGTCCTCGCGGATCAAGTGGCGGGTCACCGTGCCCGTCGACGAGCGGTTGGGGGTCGTCAAGACGAAATGGCCTAGATTCGCCATGGCGCACGATAAAGATGTGCGTGGCTCCTTCAGGCAGACTGAATCGATTCTGGCGGTACTCAACCACGGCCGGTTCACCTTGTGTCATGATCGCATATCCATTTCCCTTGATGATGCTGACGGAATATCCGGACGTGCCCAGGTCGCGGCACCTGAGCCCGCAACACGACCGAAGACGAAGGCACTGGTGATCGAGTTTCCACTACCGACATAGACGTCGCCGACAACTCCCCCGGTGCACTCCCCAGCGGCAAAAAGTCCAGGAACGGCAGCGCCCGAATCGGCAAGCACCCTTGCCTGCGAGTCGATTCTCAACCCAACCGCCGTCAGCGCGACATGTGCCATGCGGAGCTCAGTGGCGTAGAAGGGTGGCGTCTGGACCTTCCGCAGGACATCTGCACGCTTACGGTAGTGACTGTCCTGCCCGGCTGTTACGTCGTGGTTGTACTCCTCAATCGTCCCAAGGAGCCGCTGTTCCGGGACTCCCATCAGGGTCGCCAGTTGCTCGAGGGAATCCGCCTTCAGCACTTTTCCTCGCCCGACCATCTCATCGAGCATCGTCTTCACCCACTTCTGCGCACGCCCGTCTCGTTTCCCCACCGAGACTTTCTTCGTAGCTTCGACGGTGTCAGGAGAAGACGAGTTCTTTGACTCCTCGTCGAATACAGCAAAAACCGGGGCGCGCTGGCCCTCCATAATCGGTTGCGTCACGCTGTAGGACGAGGTTTCATCGTAAAAGCGTCGGCCCTCGCCATTGACGATGACGAGCCAGCCGGGGAGGTACCCACCCTCAAGTACGTTTCCGAAGTTCGGGGTTATCAACCGGGTCGCGCGACCTCCGCCAACGACTTGGGCGTCCACCTGCGCTCCAAGTTCAAATGCGCTCCCATCAGACGTTGCCGCCCCGATGTACCAGTACCAATCCTCATTCGCGAGCAGCGGGAGATGCTTGCTCACCAACTCACGGTTCGCGGCGAACCCGCCGGTCGCCATGATGACAGCTCCAACCGAGAGCGTGTCTGCGCCTACGGCGAGGCCCACCACTTCGCCGCCTTCGACAAGCAACCGGTCAACTTTCATCCCCAACGCGAATTCAACGCCGATTCGCTTGGCCTCGCTCACAAGCGTCTGGCTCACGGCCATCCCCTCACCCACCGTGATGTGCATCCGCGCGGCGCGTTCTTCACCTGAAGTCATGACCCTGGAGTCGAAGGCCACCCCGATGTCCTGCAACCAGTCGATCGTCGCGCCCGATCGCTCACAGAGCGTCCGGACGACCGACGGCTCAAGCCGGAAGCGATTGAGCCCCATGTAGAAGCGGTACATGTCCTCGGGATCGTCCTCGATGCCAGCCTCTCGTTGCAGACGGGTGCAGGCTCCCATGAGCTTGCCTCCTGAGAGTCTGCTGGACCCTCCTAGCTCGCCTGAACCCTCTAGAACGATGACCGATGCACCCTCAGCACGCGCCGTGATTGCCGCGGTCAGCCCAGCGAATCCTGAGCCGATGACCGCAACGTCAAAGTCGGTCACGACACTGCGCCGGTCAACCGCGCACTAAGCAAGCGGGCGGCCCACGAGTTGTCTCCGTCAGCGACAATCCCCGCCCACGGGCCGCCTGACGGGCGAAAGTCGATTCCTGCAAGATTTCTCGGCAGGGTGATGAACACTTCAGTGTCAGGGTCGGCCACCTCGAAGACACGATCGCAGGTGCGGCTCAGCAGCGCCGCTGAATCAGCCCCCTCCCATGGCACATCGATCAACACGGCGCCTGAGCCGCCACGGACGTCCTCGGGCGCCGTGACCACGTGCAAATCTGCCCGAGGTGCAGTCAGCAGTGGGACCTGACCTCTCTCGTCGCACCAGGCGAGGATGCGTGACACCCACTCACTTGCCACGGGGTCAGAAAACTCAGCAGCACCAAGGAGGACTCGTCCGTCATCGCCTGACACAGTAATGAGGTCACCCTCGTGGATGACCGCGCCAGACGCAAAGGAAACGGAGCGTTCCTCATGATGAATGGTCATCCCTGACACTCCGCAGGACGCCGGCTTGCCCATTCCTCGAGCTACGACGGCGGCATGGCTCGCTCGTCCACCGAGGGCAGTGACGATGCCGGAGGAGGCGATCATGCCGCTGATGTCCTGCGGTGAGGTGGTGGGACAGATGAGCACGGGCACAATGCCCTGCTCCGCCAATTCCTCGGCACGCGAGGAATCCAGGACGGCGCGACCGACCGCCGTCCCTGGAGATGCCGGAACACCCACCCCGAGCTCGGTCAACCCTGCGAACGTCTCGCACACGGGCGCCTGCAGCATCTCAAGAGCGCTCAGCGACACCCGATCAAGCGCGGCCTCAACATCGATCATGCCCTGATCAACGAGGTCGACAGCGATACGTGCTGCCGCTGCAGGGCTCCGTTGACCCACCCGCGCCTGCAAGATCCAAAGCTTGCCGTGTTGGATCGTGAACTCAACATCACACATGTCCGTATATTCGCGTTCCAACTTCGCGAGGGCTTCCTGAAGTGCCTCCCACACTTCGGATGATTCGCGGCGTAGCGAATCGATCGACTCGGGAATCCGGGAACCATTCACGACATCTTCACCCTGAGCACAGCGCATGAAATCACCGTAGGCCGCGGGGTGACCGGTCGCGGGATCTCGGGTGAAGACCACCCCAGTGCCGGAGTCATTATCAAGATTTCCGAACACCATGGCCTGCACCGTTACCGCAGTGCCGAGGTCGTCGGGTATTCCTCGGTACTTCCGGTAGCGCTGCGCTCGCGGGCGATCCCACGAGCGCCAGACCGCCTCAATGGATTCGCGCACCTGGCCCACGGCCGTCTGAGGGAACGGGGGTCCGTGCTGCTCGATGGCGTCCTTCCACAACTCGACACTTTCCCTATCGTCCGCGTCCACCGCATGCCCGTGTACGCGGGCCAGCACGTCGGCCGGAAGCTCGCGCACGACCTCGGCGAAGGATCCCAGGAGACGCACATACGACTGCCAGGCGAAGCGATCCGAGGTCCTCGCGGCCACGCCCACCACGACGTCGTCACTCATCCCGACATTGAGGACGGTATCCATCATCCCGGGCATCGACTGGGCCGCGCCCGACCGCACCGAGAGCAGAAGCGGATTGTCCGGGTTGTCCATTTCCTTGTTCAGCCGCGCACCCAACTGCACGAGATGGAGGGTGATCTCGTCGCCCAGAGCATCCGGGAGAACCGGCTCCTTCTTCGCGAATGCCTTCCACGCCTCGGTCGTGATGGTGAAGCCCGGAGGAACCGGCAGTCCGAGGGTTCCAGTCATCCTCGCAAGACTTGCCCCCTTGCCGCCAAGGTACTTACGGTCGCTTAGCGGCGACTCAAACGTGTGAAGGTACTGCGGGGAAGTCCGGTCAGCGGTCGATTCGTCAGGCATGCTCAACTTCCATGTCGCGAATAAAGGGTAGTACCCGCTCGGCAAAGAGGTTCAGGCTTGCCCAACCTACCTCCGGATCCAAGCCCGCAACCAGCGGATGGAGGGTGATAATCGTGTCGGGCGAGTATCCCTGCACGAGCTCAATTGCCTCGTCCGGGGTCACCACGATGTAACGACCACCAGTGCGCAGCTCGTCAATCGTCGGCGGGATAACACCCGCCGGGCCGGACATCGGCGTGTCGGTGCTTGACCAACGTGCGTAATTGCCTGCCTCCAAAAGGAAGTGCGGGGCGAGAACCTCCCACGCGGAGTCAACGTCATCGGTCACGTGAATGAGATGCGGTCCCCCGCGCGAGTACTCCTTGGCCCTCGGTAATCCATTGGCGAGTCGCTCCTCCTGAAACACCTCGTATGCAGCCGCATTGAGTGGGAAATACTCCATTCCGAGTCGCACCGCACGCTTGGCGGCGGCTCCAGACGAGCCACCAAGGATGAGTGGCGGGCCACCCGGTGTCATCGGGCGCGGTGTCACGCGAAGGGTTCGACCCTGGTACTCAAATTCTTCGCCGCTCCACGCCTGCCGAAGAAGCCGCACGCCTTCCTCCATGAGCTGGCCTCGCTTGCTTCGGTCAACGCCGAACATCTCAAACTCCGCAGCGTTGTAGCCCGCGGCCACAACGACGTCGAGCCGACCCCCGCTGAGGATGTCAAGGACAGCCAAGTCCTCCGCAACCATGATCGGATCATGGAGCGGGAGAAGAACTGCCGAGAGGTTTATCGTGATGCGCGAGGTGACCGCTGCAACCGCCGAGCCCAGAACCATGATCGATGGGCACCAGTTGTCCTCGGTCCCGTGGTGCTCCCCGATGCGGATCGCATCAAGACCCTGGTCGTCAGCCCAACGTGCCATCTCCAGACCCGCTGAATAAACCTCTGATAGCGGCTTACCCCAATTAGGACTCTGAAGGTTGAGCCTCATGTCGACGCGCATGACAAAACTCCCTCATTCATACGATGGCAGACGAGAAGCGGCGAGTCGCAACTCGCGACGATGGTCAGTGACCGGCACGCCGCCTTGCGGCCGCTTCAGCCCAAGTCGACTCTCCGGCCTCCCTGCGGATGCGATCGATATCCGCCCGAACGATCACCGATCCGCGATCCTTGAGAAGACGTGAGTGCTCCTGCGTGTATCGGTACATGGCATCGACATCCGGGTCCTGATACCCGTACTTCACTGATGCGTCGTCGAAATTTCGCCACGGTGCGGCCAACAAGGGAGATGTGTAGCTGCGTGCCTTGGCATTGAGTTCATCCTGCGTCAGTCCGCCACCGAGGAATTGGTAGGTGCTCGACTTACGAGGGAGCTCAGAGCGACTCGATGACTCACCATCACTGGCACGACGGGTGTAGTCGTGGTCGTTGAGCACATACGCAGGCACAAGTTGCGCAACACGACCAGCCTTCGGCAAGGACATATCCGCCCCTGCCTTCCATGAACGGTAGCTGTACGGATGAATGTAGTACTCACCTGCTGCACCATGCAGACCGTCGAAGGCAACGTAGTCACTCATGAAGGATGCGGTTCCGTACTCCTCGTTGAACACCGGCCACAGACGTCGAACGCGGTCGTCGATGCCCTCCCATTCCGCCTGATCCCAGGTTCCGGACATGAAGGACACGTCTGACAGGGCGTAGACGTAGGCGAGGATTCCTGCCTCGGTCATCTCGTCGAAGTTCATCGCAGCAAAGCGTCGATGCAGGGGGGTGATGGCGGCCTTCACCACATCGGCAATCTCATTGAGCGTCCGGATGAGTTCAGCCTTGCTACTCATGCCAACCGGGATGAGTCGGTCGGTGAAGATATCGGACGTGTAAAGGCCGACCCCAATGACATGCTGTTGGTAGGTCTCCGGAACGGTGTAGGCGCTGCCGAAATCTGTCACCTCAATGCGGACATCGTCAGTAATGAGGGAGAGCGTGAGGTTCTGGTACGGGATATCCGCAGCCACGCCATCCATCCATGGGAGGCCACTTTCAGCCAGAGTCAGGAAGTTCCGCACGTGAAGCATGCGTTGGTCGCCCAAGTTGTAGGGACCATTCGCATCCATCCCTACGCGACTCTCGCAGTAAACGAGGAAGCTGTACTGGCTCGTCACGGCACTGAATCGAGCCACCGCCGCGCGCAGTTCTTCGTCGACCTCATAGGCGTCGGCCTCGAGCACCTGAAGGACTCGCTCGTCGAGCACCTGGGACATGTCGCCCGCGGAGTTTGTCCAGATGTGACCGTCGTTGCGGCGGTAGGCAGACATGACCCGCTCGTGCCAGTCGATGACGTACCAGAGGTCCTCGAGATTGTCCTCTGGTCGCAGGACCCCAAGCTTGATGAGCTCGACCCGGCCCTGCAGGTACAGCAATTGACCGCCCATGTTCGCGGTCAGCGTTCCGAGTTGGATGCTCGAGTTGCGCATCCGATGGCCTACATCCTCGGGGCTGATGTGTTCAGAGGCTTTGCGGAGGATTCCGGGGTACATGTAATACGCCTGCATGAAGGACATCATGAAATACGGAAGCATCGGGAATAGCTTGGATTCTTGGGCCGTCCGCGTGAGCAAATTTGGCACGATGGTGTCATCATGCTCGGCTAGCGCCGTGTTGACGAGGTGCAGTTGCGATTCGCTGATACGCCACTCACTCACTGTCATGCTCCTTCGTTTGCTGGGAGGATAAGGGCCCGTGGCTTGCGGTCCTCATCGAGAAACGCCTCGGCGTTCTGAGCCTCGGTCGAGTACTTCACCGTCACCCGCTCGCCGTCCACGAGAGGTCGACTCAGTCGCGATGCCATGAGCGTCGGGACTCCAAATTCACGGCCAAGAATGCCAAGGTGACTGCGCACGGTCCCCGCGAGGCAGATCACGGCCTCGAAGTCGGGTAGCAATGGTGCCGTGAGCGTGCCGCCGCTGTCGTCGATTACCGCGATGGTGCCCTCCGGGACCCCGTCGTCGATGAGACGATTGACGTCAGAAACCTTGCGGATCACGAGAACGTTTCCAGTGACATCGTCAGTCCGAAATACGTTGTCACCATCGCCGATCGCCCCCGCAGTGAACTCCGAGGCGTCGTAGTAGATATCGCCATCGGAACGAAGGACGTACATGTGCGGCTTATCGAGAACGGAGATCTCGGCGCCCGCATAGAACTTGCGCCCTTGGGACGCCTGAAACTCGGTCAGGATGCCGTCAGCAATAGCCTGCGTCTGCTCCCGCGTGAGAAGTTGCGCCCAATGCTGGCCAACAAGCTCCGACCAAGTGCGACCCGATTTCTCAAGGTTCTCGTTCACCTGGGAGATCACCTTGCTCCGGGTCATTCCGGTAAGGACACCGCCGAGCGTGTCCTCTGGGAAGCTCCATTTGGGTTGACCAGTTGCGTACTTCATTTCGCGCCTTTCCCTATGTCCGTACGGAATATCTCACGTGAGAACGAGGTCGTCGAGCGTGGCTCAACGCTCACCTGTCTGCCCCACCCTGAATAAAGGGCGGGGCAGACAAGACGAGTGGATCTACTACTTCGCGAAGGCTGCTGTCGCCTCTTCCTTGGTGAGAGCACCTGACATGTCCGCACTTGGCGGGAACGTGTTGTCACACGCTGGCAGAACGCCCTCGAGGGTGTTGATGTAGGACGGGTACGAGATCAGCGTATCCCCATCCGTCGGGCCGAGTTCCGGTGCAGCGATCCCCTGAAACGCTGCGAACAGCTTGGCCAGGCTAAGCGCATGCAGGTTCTGCGAACCGTCGAGGCTCTGAACCTGGAACTTCGGATCCTTCTTCACGGCCTTGTTAATCTCGCACACAGTCTCCATGGAGGCAGACTGACCGGTGATCGCCGGGTACGGCACGCCCGCTGCTTCATACGCGCGCATGATCGCCGGAATCGTGGCGGTGTAGGTCGAGATGATCCCGTTGATGCTCGGGTCCTTCTGAAGGAGACCGGTCACTGCCTGCTGGGTTGCTGCGGGATCCCAGTTGCCGGCAACCGGCTCGGGGGTCACAACAGTGATGCCTGAACCCTGATTGGCGATCGCCTTGTTCACTGCTGCGAGCGACGGGACATCAAAGAGGTTTCCGGCCGGACCACCGATGTAGGCGACCTTGCCAGCGTTGTTCGTGGCCTTGGTCAGCCACTCGACCCACATCTCCGCCTCCTGCTGCATATCGGGGATCACGTTGGCCGTGACATCAGCGGGAACCTTGGCATCACCGGGAATGGCATTGCCGTTTCCGATGAGCACGCCGGCTGCCTGAGCCTTCTTGAACGCCTCGACCGGCGCCTGTCCGAAGGCATCGAACGTCTCGATGACATTGGCACCCTGCGCGACAAGGCTGTCTACGCCAGCGATGTACTGCTGAACGTCGAAGTTCGAATCGACGTAGAGGACATCGGTAACGTTCGGGCACTGAGCCGAAAGCTTCTCGAGGATGGCCTTCTTGCCGACCGCCCAGCCATTGCCGCCGTATGCATCGAGAATGCCGACAACCATTGGCTTTGTGCCGCAGTAGTTGGTGATGTCAAAAGGCAACTCACCGAGCATGATCTGCGTGCCGTCTACAGCTGGTGCTGCGGCTTCGCTCGAAGCAGGCGCTGCCGCCTGGCTCGAAGCTGGTGCTGCAGCCTCGCTCGGTGTTGTCGACGTGGACGACGAGCTACAGGCCGAGGCCAGCAGCAGCAGTCCGACGGCCGGAATTATTGCGGCCGCATGCATTTTTCGCATTGAATCTCCTTAACTTGGATTGAGTTGAGACCCTGGACCGTCAAAGTGTCCAGGCCGCTTCGTTCCCTGCAACCTGCCCCTCACTTCGAAAACCAAAGTGAAGATGGCTATGCACGCACTGCATCATCCATGAGGAAGACGAATCAAAATCTACCTGCCGTTTGGTTTGAAATCAATAGCAATTGCAAACTTGGGGTAACTTCTTGATAACGACGTCTTGCGTCAACCGTTGATCCACCGAGTGCCTGACGGGAGCAATCGTTGAAGTTTCACGTGGCTCAGACGCGTGAAGGGCGCGTTCTCGCACACTCCGTGTCTGTAAACCTCATCTCCTGTGACTACTCTCAGAGGGGTACTTGACACCCAACGACCGTTTGGTAAGTTCAAGGCACCACAACATTTGGAGCGGGCAGTGCAGTCCTACGGAGGGTCCATCTGGACCGAATACGACGAGTTGCCAATCCACGAGGGGCTCGGTCTGCGCCACTCGTGGGGGCTCTTGGACTCCAACCTTGGATCACTGACCTTCCTAAGTCCTCTCGATCTCGTCGCTGCATCAGCGGGGGTGACTGAAGGGGAGACCATCCCGCTCAACATCTCCCTAGGGCTAATCGACCCGCCGATGTTCGGCCGGGTGGGTTGGAAACACACCGTTGAGGCTGCCGACAGAAACACGTTCGAGGATGTCCTCGACCGCTACAACCCGCAGTCCTCCTCGCAATGGGACGGCTTTCGGCATGTGCGGGCAAGGGAGGCCGGGTTCTTCGGCGGCATCACCGAGTTCGCTGAAGGCGACCTCGAATCCTTAAGCATCGAGCACCTTGCGCGCCGGGGCATTGCAGGACGTGGCGTGCTGCTCGACGTTGCTGGATGGCTGGAGTCACGAGGTACCCCCCTCGATCCTCTTTCCGGCGACCTCGTTGAGGCGAGCACCCTCGAGTTGGTGGCGGAAGCGCAGGGTGTCTCCCTCCAGCAAGGGGACATCCTGTGCATACGGCTCGGCTGGGTTGGCGCCTACCGGCTCCTGTCAGTCGAGCAGCGCGCGTCACCCGAAGTCTCAGGACGATTCACCGGTCTGCGCTCGAACGAGGACACCGTGCGCTTTCTGTGGAACAACCGGATAGCGGCTGTATGCACCGATAATCCGGCTGTTGAAAGCGCACCTGGCAATCTTGAGGACGGGTCCCTGCACCGTCGTCTCATCCCGATGCTCGGCATGGTCTTCGGCGAGTTGCTCGACCTCGACCCACTGGCCCGACGATGCGCAAGCATCGGACGCTACGACTTCCTCTTCGTGGCCGTTCCGCTGCCCATCCCGGGTGGCCTCAGCTCCCCAGCGAATGCGATGGCGATTCTATGAATGATTCAGACCTTACAAACTCCGATGGGCTGCCGGATCCGCTGGTGGCGGACGCTCCTGCCCAGTGCTGGTTCGAGGACATGCACGTGGGTCGCCGCTGGGTCACCCAGCGGCGAACGATCACCGAGGCCGACGTCGTAGCCTTCGCCGGACTTTCTGGTGACTTCAACCCTTTGCACGTCGACGAGGTGTTCGCTGCCGCAGGGCCGTTTGGCCGTCGGGTTGTCCACGGTCTTCTCGTCCTGTCAATCGCGACGGGACTTCGGCAGCAAAGCGGTGTCTTCTACGGCGTCATCAAAGCCTTTGCCGAGGTCAGGTCATGGACCTTCAAGCGCCCTGTATTCATCGGCGACACCGTCACCGCAGTCACGACGGTGCTCGAAGCGCGACCCACCTCCAAGCCCGGTCAGGGCATCGTTGAGCAAAGGGTTGACGTGGTGAACCAGGCCGGCGACATCGTCCAGTCAGGCATCTTCGTCACACTCGTATCGGCTCGCCCAAAATGAGGACCGTGATTCGCCAGCGGCCCTGCGATTCACTGGACGACATCAGTCACCAGTTGCGTGAAGCGTTCTTGGCACTTCGACAGGCAATCGAGGCCGAGAACCCGGTCGTCATCGTGGTCAGTGCGCCCGACCTCCTCGGGCAAGACTCCCTCGAGGGTGCTGCTCTGGCAACAGGACTTGTCGGCCTCATGCGAGCTGCGACATTCGAGGGCAGCGGCAAGGGTTGGCGTGTAAACGTTCTTGCGATCGACCCAGAAGCGGAGCCGCCAGCAGAAATGCTCGATATCGCAACACAGAACGGCTCGCTCAATGGCCAGATACTCAATCTTGGCTCTGGCCACTTCGGAAAGATCGTTCCATGAAACAACCTTGCGCACTCGTCACCGGTGCCGCCGGGGGACTTGGATTCGCGATTGCCCGCCGCCTTTCCGAAGCCGGGTATGCGCTCCTCCTCGTTGACATGAACCCTGCCGTGTCTGACGTCGCAGCACGACTCGCAACCGCCGGGGCGAGGTTCGACCATTGTGTGGCCGACCTCTCCACCGAGGATGGCATCACCTCGGTGTCTGAGGCGGTGCTGGCCACCTGCCTACCCCTCCACCTTCTCGTGAACAACGCCGGGATCACTCGTGACGCGAGGCTCCAGAAGATGACTTCCGAGAATTTTGACCTCGTGATCGAAGTCAATCTCCTCGCCGCGATGCGCCTGACCTTGGGACTGGCCAGCCAGTTCGCCGACGGATCGTCAGTTGTCTCGATGAGTTCGAGGGCTGCTCTGGGGAACTTCGGACAGGCCAACTATGTGACGTCCAAGTCGGGCCTCATCGGCTTTACCAGAGCACTGGCTCAACAATGGTCGCCCAGGGTGCGGGCCAATGTCGTATCACCCGGCCTCGTCGATACACCGATGACCCAGGCCATGCCGGACGACGTCCTAGCGAAGCTCGTGCAGAAGGTCCCCGCTGGACGCATCGGCACTCCCGAGGACGTCGCAAATGCCGTCACCTTTCTTGCTTCCGAGCAGGCGTCCTACATCACCGGGCAGGTTTTGACCGTCTGCGGGGGCAGGAGTCTGGCTCCTTAGCAATGCATGAACCACGGCACACCTGCAGGAGGAGATAGTTCATGCGCGAGCATCAAGGCCCCGAGGATCGCCGCGTGTCCGCGTCCACCGCCGAGGAACCCCTCCTCGTCCAGTTCGCCGACGGAGTACTCCGCATCCAGTTGAACCGCCCGAAGGCCCGCAATGCCATCAACTGGGCAATGCGCAGAGAACTCCACCGGGTCCTCGATGAGGCGTCGCGCGACACTGCGGTTCGCGTCGTGGTCCTCGCGGGTGATGAGCGTGCCTTTTGCTCTGGTGGCGACGTGAAGCAGATGGGTGGGGGTGAGACGGACACCTCGGACAAATTGATCATGATGAAGGCAATAAGTGAGACCGTGACTGGCATGCCGAAGCCGGTCGTCGCCGAGGTTCGGGGCCATGCTGCTGGCGCGGGCTTTGGTCTAGCCCTCATGTGCGATCTCGTCCTCGCCGATGAGACCGCCATATTCACATCCACATTCATTCGCATCGGACTCGTCCCTGACCTCGGACTCGCCTACTGGCTGCCCCGTCAGGTCGGACTGCACCGCGCGAAGGAGATCATCCTGACGGGGCGCGCAATCGGTGCGCAAGAGGCGCTCGCACTCGGCCTCGTCGCACGCGTCTGGGCCACTGAGACCTTCCGATCTCGTGCCGACGAATTCATCGCCATGCTCGCCGCTCAGCCCGCTGTCGGTATGGCGTTGACCAAGCCACTGCTCAATCAGACGTTTGAGACCAGCCTCTCGGACACCATGGACTCTGAGCGCTTGGCCCAGATCACCGCCGCACATTCGAACGAGCATCAGGCATATCTAGTAGCGCTGCGCTCAGGAGCATCTGCTGCGCCGACCGGGGGTTCGCGTCCCTCAATCTAATCGGCCGTATTGACAGACCAAAGACGTCCGCTATCATTATGTTACCAAACAGTCGTTTGGCAGGCGGGAGAGGGTGAGAGATGATTCCGCTCGACAACCAGCAGCTATTTCTGGACAGCGCGCGCGAGTGGCTCAAAACGAGCGTGCCCGAGCGCTGGCGTCAAGAGCGTGGAGCTCTCAGCGAGGATGAGATCGTCGAAATCAGGCATGAGTGGGATCGGCAGCTTTTCGCCGGTGGATACTCAGGTCTTGCGATTCCGACGATGTATGGCGGCCAAGGAATGGGGTTGCGCGAGGAGGTGCTCTTCCATGAGGCGGCAGCTCAGGCCCACGCCCCCGAAGGGATCGGGCGCATCGGCAAGATTCTCACCGTGCCAACCCTCGTGGCACACGGTAGTGAGGAACAACGCGCCAAGTACATTCCCGGCATCATGGCCGGCACTGAGGTGTGGTGTCAGGCATTTTCAGAACCGGGTGCCGGCTCAGATCTCGCCAACGTGGCCGCATTCGCCCGTAAGACCGAAGGAGGCTACTTGGTCACGGGGCAGAAGATTTGGACGAGTTTCGCCCAGTACGCAGAGCGCGCCATCCTCTTGGCAAGGACGAGTCACACCGATCCTCGCTACCGAAATCTCAGCTTCTTCCTTCTCGACATGAAGCAGCCCGGTATCACCCTGCGAACAATCCGCCAGATCTCTGATACGTCGCACTTCTCCGAGGTCTTCATGGACTCCGCGTTCGTGGCCGACTCAGATCGGGTCGGCGAGGAAGGCGAGGGCTGGAATATCGCCATGACCACCTTGACCTCCGAGCGAGGTGGGGTCGAAGCGATTACCCGGTATGTAGAGGTCCGCGGCGATCTCGACACGCTCATGCGCTGCTGTGCAACAAGTTCTGACATCGACACAGAGGTGAAACAACTCGACACTCGTCTCGAACTCGTGCGGTGGCAGGTCATGAAGGCCCTCGACTATGTCGAGGAAGATCTCGAGTTCTTCCGGAGGACCTGCATGCTCAAGATCATGTGGAGTGAACTCTGGCAGGAGGTCACCCAGTTGGCTGTTTCCCTCAACTGCCGCGCTCATCAGGAGCACTGGCGAAATCAATACCTGGAGACGCGCGCAGTGTCCATCTATTCAGGATCCAATGAGATCCAGCGAAACATCATCGGTGACCGAGTGTTGGGGCTCCCCCGATGACCGCCACCATGCTGCCCACTGAGGTCGGTCAAATGTCCGCGGTTGCCCTAGCGGAGATCATCGAGCGTTCGATTGCCGGAAACCCAGTCGCCGATTACGCCGAACGGGAGCCACTTGCTTGGTCCGTCATCGAGGAAGGCGGCTGGGACTCCATCGCCGTTGCCGAGGAATTCGATGGTGGCGGCGCCAACCTCAGAGACCTCGTTGAAGTGGCGCAGGTTTGGGGGGCGGCCAGCATCCCCCAGCCGCTGCTGGAGTCGATCTGGGCCAAGCGTTGGTCAGCGCAGGCGCGTGAGCGCAGCGGACCGATATCGGTTTCCGTGCCCCGCCTAGGAGTGAGCGACGGCAGCGGTCTTGCCCCGTTCGCAGCCCTTGCGGCAACCGGAATCGCCCGATCGATCGGAGCTGCCACGGATAGATTCGACGTCGCACCTCTAGGTGAGGCCGACGCATTCACCCCAGCCCTTCGCCCATCAGTGCTCCCCTGGACCACCAAGATGGAGATCGAGGCGGCGCGCGAGCTTGGGGTGATCTGGGCAGCTGAGGTGGTCGGAGCCGCACAGAAGCTCGTCGACCTTTCTGTGGCGTACGCCAAGACACGGGAACAATTCGGCAAGCCAATCGGCAGTTTTCAGGCAATCAAACATCGACTTGCGGATATGCATTCACAGGCGCAATACGCGCAAACTGCAGTGATTTGGGCGAGCCTTGATCCCACGAATTCGCAGCGGGCGTGCGATTACGCAGTGGGTACTTCAATTTCGCTTGCGGAGCAATCCATTCAGGTCCACGGAGGCATGGGCTTCACCTGGGAGATGGGCCTCCACTACTACCTGCGCACGATGCTCACCCGCCGTGAACTCATCGTCGGCCTTTGGGCCTAGGGAGCGAACTCCCGGCCTAGCAATTGACGGGCGGCGATGAGTTTTGACACCTGCGCGGTGCCGTCGCCGATCTCCATGGCCATGATGTCCCGCATGCGCTGTGCGTGTGGGAAATCCTCCGAGTAGCCCAACTGGCCGAAGGTTAGCAACGCCTGATGCGCGGCATCGACTGAGAGCCTAGGAGCCCACCACTTGACCATCGCACCCTCCGCAGTGTGTGGCATGCCCTTGTCCTTGCGCCACAGGACCTCATAGGACAGCAGCCTCGCCGCTCGAAGGTGAGTGGAGTACTCAACAAGGGGGAAGGCCACCCCTTGGAACTTGCCGAGCGGCTGCCCGAATGCGTGCCGTATTTTTGAATACTCAAGAGCCTCGTCAATAGACGCCTGGCCGCTGCCAATGCACAGCAGTCCGATCAGCGCTCGTGAGTAGTCAAACCCCTGCATGACCGTGCTGAAGCCCTTGTTCTCCGCACCCAGCATGTCCGCTGCCTCAACAGGCAGACCGTCGAAATGGATGGATGCTCGACCTACTGCCCGACCACCGACGTCTCGGTAGGCCGTCCTGCTCACCTCCTTGTCAGTCAACCGCACGTAGAACCCGCTGATTCCACCAGCTCCGGGGCCTCCAGTCCTTGCGAAGACCAGCGCATATTCAGCGTGCATCCCCAACGAGATCGACGCCTTTTCACCTGTCAAACGCCAATTGCTGCCATCACGTTCGGCGCGCATTTCCAGCGCCCCAGCGTCAGTTCCGTGGCCCGGCTCCGTGAGGCAGATGGCAGGCACCTGGTCTCCCGAGGCGATCGGCGGGAGCCACCGCTTCTTCTGGTCGTCACTTCCGTGGGTATTGATGATGTCGCTCAGCAGTAGCGAATTGGTGATGAGCCAGCCGGCGTTGAAGTCGGCTCGAGCAATCTCCTCGCAAGCCATGCCGGACGTCACATATGTCGCAGCCTGACCGCCAAGGGACTCGGGGATCAGTAGCCCGAAGAGGCCGAGATCGGCCAACTGCTTGTGCAATCCCTCGTGGAAGTGGCCCTCCCGGTCGTCCGCCTGGTAGTGAGGAGCCAATTCGCTCTGTGCAAAGTCCCTCAGGTACCGACGAAAGGCCTCGGTGTCTTCATCGAATTCGAAATTCACAGTTTCTCCGTTTTCCGTCCCTGGAATAACTCCGGCTCGCTCCCAGCCACCACCAACGAAGTGGTGACCGATTTCCTACACAAACCGGCCGAAGTCCGGCGGCCGCTTCTCACTGAACGCTGCCGCACCCTCACGACCCTCGTCACTGTTGACGAACAGGTCAAGACCCGCACCGGCCATCTTCTCGAAGCCTGACTGATGATCGCTATCAGCGTTAAATGATGCCTTGAGAAAGCGAATTGCAGTGGGACTCATGACCGAGATCTCCTGTGCCCACGACTTGGCCTCAGTCATGAGATCGGGACCCGGGACAACCTTGTTCACGAGCCCCCATTCAAGAGCCTGTGCCGCGCTGTATTGACGACAGAAGTACCAAATCTCGCGAGCACGCTTTTGCCCAACGACTCGAGCGAGGTACGTCGTACCGAACCCGGCGTCGAAGGATCCAACCCTCGGTCCAGCCTGGCCAAACGTCGCGTGCTCAGCGGCGATGCTGATGTCGCAAAGCACATGGAAGACGTGACCGCCACCAATCGCCGCCCCGTTCACGGCCGCGATAACCGGCTTGGGCACGTCACGGATAAGGCGATGCAGATAGTCAGTATCGAGGATGCCGTCCTTCGTCGGACCGTAATCACCGGTCTCGGCCCGTTGCTTGACGTCACCGCCGGCGCAGAACGCTTTATCTCCGGCACCGGTCCAAATGATGCAGCGGACAGTTCGATCGGCCCACGCGCGTCGGAAGGCATGCACCAGTTCATCGACAGTCCGTCCGCGAAATGCGTTGTAGCGCTCTGGGCGGTTGATCGTGATGATCGCCGTCGTTCCGTCGACTTCGTACAGCACATCCGTGTAATCGGTACTCGTGTCGTTCACAGTAAGCCTCTCAGTATCGTCGCGTTGGTGAGTTCGGGTACTTAGGCCATCGTCAGGCCGCCGCTGACACTCAGCGTTTGTCCGGTGATGTAAGAACTCTCGGGGCTAGCGAAGAATCGGACCGCATTCATGATGTCCTCAGGTTGGGCAAGGCGCCTGGCGGGGATCACGCCCTTGAGCGCGTCGGTGAGCTTCGTGGGAGCATCACGCAGCAAAGGGGTGTCAGTCGGCCCAGGGCATACGCAGTTGGACGTAATCTCATGGCGAATGATCTCTCGCGCCAGCGCTTTCGTGAACCCGATGATTCCACCCTTCGCCCCCGAGTACACAACCTCCCCCGAACTGCCAACGCGACCGGCGTCACTCGAAATGTTCACGACACGCCCTCCGCTCCCGGCGTCGATCATCGCTGGCAGGAAGGCATGTGTCACCGCGATGGGGCCGAGCAAGTTGATACCGAGGATCTTTTGCCAAAAGTCACTGGAGGTGTCCATGAAGCGGTGGATCTCCTCCCAGCCGGCGTTGTTGACGAGCACCTGACAGGGGCCAAAGGTCGCCTCGACTTGATCGCGCACCACCGTTACCGAATCAAGATCAGCAATGTCGACGAAGAATCCCTCCGCCTTGCCGCCGGACTCCACGATCGTCGTGGCGGTGTCCCGAGCCAACTCCTCGCGAATGTCCAGGATGGCAACCGTTCTCCCCTGCTGAGCCAACCCAATGGCGATTGCTCGGCCGATACCTGCTCCTCCACCCGTCACTACTGCCAGTGAGTCCAAGGAAACTGTCATCGTCCGCTCATCCCTGTCGGGAACCGGCAAGGAAGCCTTGAAGCCGGTTCGTGGTGTCTGCTTGTGCAAGAAGGTCTCTCGTCAGTCTGATCTCGAGATCGAAGCCGACGTGACCAACCTGAGCAGCAGTGACGCACTGCTTCACCGCAGCCAGCGCGTCGGGCGCGAGTTCTGCAAGTCGGTTTGCAAGTCCAACCGCGAACTCATCAACGTCATCGTTCGGGCAGGCCCACTGAGCGAGCCCGACTCGAACAGCCTCTTCGCCCTTCACAAGTTCTCCGAGCATGATGAGGCGCAAGGCTGTCCCTCGGCCCGCCAATCGAGTCAGGCGTTGAGTGCCACCACCACCTGGGATCAATCCCAGCTTGCTCTCCGGAAGTCCGTACGAAGAGTTTGTACCGACCACCCGGAAGTCACACGACAAGGCGAGTTCGAACCCGCCACCCACGGCCGAACCCCGCAATGCTGCGATCGTCGGGATCGGAAGGGCTTCCAGTGCGCCGAACACGCTCTGCAACTCGGTACCGAATGCAGCAATCTGGTCGAACCCTCCGTCGGAGGCCGCCACCTCAGCGATCATGGAAATATTCACGCCCCCGCTGAAGAAGCGCTCCGCACCGCGCAGGAGCAGCACACGCGCTTCGCCCGGTGACTCGGCAAGGCCTTCAATGAGGTCGCGCAATGCCTGAAGCTCAGCAGGGCCAAGGGCATTTGCGGGCGGCGAGTCGAGCACAGCCGTGAGAATGTGGCCGTCAAGATTCACGTGCAGCATGTCTATCCCTTCAGCCCGATCAAATCCCCCGGAAAGTTCACTACCGGACGTTTGATTGGTAATCGTAAGAGTGCTACTCCGTGCTGTCAAACATGGGGTGACTCAGTCTGTTAACGACGAAGGGGCCCTGACGAACACGTCGCCAGGGCCCCTTCGAACTATCTTGGTCAGTAGTCGAGGTCCAACGCCTCGATACCGTTTGCCTCGCAGTAGTCGCGGTACATCTTGGTGAACGAAAGCACGTCATCGAAGCCGATGACATGGTCGTCGTCATTCAGGTAGAAGAGCGGACCCTCCATGAGGAAGAGCGTGGTCGTCCCTTCCGGGTTGGTGACCAGCGTGTGGATATCACCGGGCGGCTCCCAGATCATCATTCCCGCACGGGCAACCCAGTCACGCTCCCTGTAATACCAACTGCCCTCCAGCACATACCCCACCACCGACGAGCCGTGATAGTGCCGGCCGACAACGCCACCACCAACAACCCGCGTGAGGTTGACCCAGATGCCGGTCTTGCGATTCAGTCGAAGCGGCTTGACATCCACCCCTTCGATGTAGGGCACCCACGGGATCAGATCGGGGTCGATCAACCGTTCTCCAACAGTGAGCGCCGTGAGCGCGGCCAAGTTGAACCCATCCGGTGATGGCTTATGCACGGCGGTGGTGTCTAATTCCAATGAAACATCAGAAGCGAGAGCTGTCACGTCTTCCACCTAACGTATGGTTGGTAATCTTCAACGAAAGATATGGCACATTGGGCGTCTTGGCAAGGGTTCAAGCCTGCTAAATTCATGCTTCACAGGATCTGCTGTCCCCCGCGAAGGATTTCGAAACGTACGGTCAGGCTACGAGACGCTCAAGCCCTCGAAGTCACCCGCATCGCGCCACAAACGCCAAGATCGGAAGAACTGAGGCGACGGCCTATAAGAGCCTGTCGCTATGCCCGACCGAGTGTCGCCCTTCCTCCCCTCTGCATTGAAATATCCCGGGGTGCATTGCTCTTGGAAAGGCGCACGAGCAACGTTCACGGCAGCGATCTCGAGTTGCCAAGCTTCTTCCGCTGCAGCCGTTGCCTCAACCTGCGTCAGGCCTTCAGCGAGCATCCGCGCCACGATGTATGCGACGTGCTCCGCCTGTTCCCGCAGCATGTGTGGAACATTCGTCGTGGTCCCACCCTGTGTGAGGCCCAGAAAGAAGAGGTTAGGAAAGTCCTTGCTGAAGAGTCCTTGGAACGTCTTCATCCCTTGAGCAAACTTCTCCGACACTCTAAGCCCGCCCCGCCCTACGACGTCATAGCCAGCCCGATGGCTCCATGTGGTGCCAAGTTCGAAACCCGTTGCGAACACGATGCAATCGAGCGGATACTCAACGCCGCCGACCACGACTCCAGTCTTGGAGATCGCATCGATGCCCGCGCTCACATCCACAAGCGAGACATTGTCGCGGTCCATCGCTGGAAGATAGTCATCACTGAAACCCGGTCGCTTACACATCGTTCGGTAATACGCTTTTAGCAGTCGAGCCTTTTCCGGGTCATTAACGTAATCATCAACTCGAGCGCGAACGAGTTCGTTGTGCTCGAAATCCGCCAATTCCTTGGCAGCCTCGATGTCCTCGACGCTTCTTGCGTCCTCAGGCAAGGTCTGGACTGCCTCAAGTAAGCGTCTGAAGAACCGTGTCCACCCGTCATCAATGCCGCAGTCGACGTCCTCCCCATTCACCAGATTGTTGAAGGCGACTTGGCGCTCTTGTTGCCACCCTGGGCTCAGCGCCGAAAACCAATCTGTGTCGGTCGGGGCATTGTCACGCACACCCACAGCCGTCGGCGTGCGCTGGAAAATGCGCAACTCTGACGATGACCTCGCTAGCTCGGGAACGATCTGCAGTGCGGTAGCACCGGTACCGATGACACCGACGCGCTTGTCACGAAGGCCGACTAGATCACCACCCGAATCACCTCCCGTATACCCGTAATCCCACCGCGCACTGTGAAAGATTGTCCCCTCGAAGTCCTCGATGCCAGGGATTGCCGGCAGTTGCGGGCGATCGAAAATCCCGCTCTGCGTCGTCACGAATCGAGCCCTGAGGACATCTCCCCTCTCCGTTGACACCTGCCACCGAGACTCCGCGTCGTCCCAGGCCATGCCGTTGACCTTTGTCTGGAACAACGAGCGCTCATACAGGTTGAAGTGGCGACCGAGGAGTTGGCAGTACTCGAAGATCTCGCGTCCCCGGACGTAACGTTCCGTCGGAACGTAACCCGTATCTTCAAGGAAGGGAAGGTAGATGTAGGACTCGATGTCGCATCGAATGCCTGGATATCGGTTCCAATACCAGGTGCCTCCGAAGTCGGCCGCCCAATCAAGGATGCGGAAATTCGTCACACTGGCACTGACGAGGGTAGCCCCGACTGAAATGCCTCCAAAACCCGCTCCGATGACCAGCACATCGATATCCTCGAAGACCGGATCACGGTGAACTCCGGGTACCGAATATGGGTCCTCCGCGAAACGAGCGAACCTACCCTCAGCGAATACATACTGATCGGTCCCTGCGGACCTCCGCCGCTTATCTCGTTCCGCGCGATACGTCTCACGAAGGGCCTCAACGTTGAGTTCCGCGCCGAGAGTTGGATCTGCCATAGGACCTCCGGTCAATGCTTCGCGAACCTGACTCACACGGGACTTGAGTATGCCCCCAAAGATCGCCCTCGCACTGTCTCAATTAGGGCAAGAGATCCGTTTCAATGTGATTCATCCCCGACATCAAGACACGGCGATGGCTGGGTCTCCTGAGCGCTGGCTCCTGCGGAGGTGCTGACGCAGCGCTGTCAGGCCGGGGCCGGTGCCGATAGCGAGGGCGATCGCGGCGCTTTGCACGAGCAGTTGAGTCGATGGTGGCGCCCCGAGGGAACTCAACAGGCTGTTGAGGAGGCTGAGGAAAACCGCTGCCACAGCTGTGCCAGCCAGACGCGCTCTACCTCCACCGAACGCCGTGCCCCCGATGACGACAGCGGTGATGGAGGAGAGTAGGTACGGATTCCCGACGGAAGGCCCCGGCGCGACCACATACCCGGCCAGCATGATGCCCGCCACCCCGTAGCAGAGTGCCGCAATCATGTAAGTGCCAACGAGATACCTTGTCACTGGAAGGCCCATCGCCCGAGAAGCCGCAGGACTGGCCCCGATTAGGATGAATCGACGCCCCACAACCGTACGGTTTTGAACGACAATCGTGATCGTCACGAACACCACGGCGATCCACACGGTATTGGGAACGCCAAGTGCCCGGCCGACTGCGAAACTGCTGAGGCTGGACGTTGCCGACTTAGGTGATGCGCTCGTGTAGGCGAGCACCGCCCCGATCAGCAACGCATTGACCGCAAGCGTGGCAATGATCGGCGTGATGTTGAGCCATGTGATGGCAAGACCGCTGAGGAGTCCCGCGACGAGTACCGCGAGCAGCGCCACCACGATGCCGAGCCCGAGTTTGGATTCATCTCCGTTTGGCAAACCTGTGACCACAACCGCTGCCAGGGTCATCGCCCCTGGGACTGCGAAGTCGATGCCGCCCTGCTGAATCGTCAGGCTTTCACCCACAGCGGCGACAGCGAGAATGGCAGTGACCGGAAGCATTGCGAGCAGCGCCGTGCTGGTGAGGGTCCCAGGGGCAAGGATCCAGCAAGCGATGACCAAGCCCAACAATGCGATCCAGATTCTGGCGCTTTCGCTCCGTAGCCAGGTAAGTGCCCTGTTTCCTTCAGTTGTGTTCTTCATCTCATCCATGGTTTCGACCTCCTCGCACCTTTGAGTAGAAACCAGCGGCGATGAGCGTCAGACCGCCGAGGAGGAAGTACTGCCAGGCAATCTCAATTCCGAGAAAGATGGTCGACGTGTTGATCTGCTGAATGAGCAGTGCGCCGGTGAGGGCTCCGATGAACGCTCCGCGCCCCCCAAAGATGCTTGCTCCACCGAGGATCGCCGCCGTAATGCCAGCCAACGTGTAGGTGCTTCCCACCGTTGCGTCTCCCGATCCGATCTGGGCAATCAGCAGCATGCCTGCAACAAAGACCAGTGCGCCAGCGGCGACATGTGCACTCAACCGAATCCAGCGCACCCGGATCCCGACATCATGGGCTGCTTTCTCGCCTGACCCAATCGCACGCAGTTGCGCACCCCACGGTGTACGTCGCAGCACTATTTCCAATCCGAGCGCACACACAACAGCCGCCACCGCCGCCCAAGGCAACCAGCCGATGCTCGACCGAAGGAAGGTGAGAATGCCCGGAGCGAATGCGCCGCCGTATGTGGGGCGCAGAAGCAGTGAGAAACCGGAAAGAGCGGTGAAGGTTACGAGCGTCACGAGGAACGAAGGGATCCCAAAGAGGCTCGGGAACCAGTTCAAGAAGCCCACAAGGCAACAGATGCCCAGCAGGAGCAGGAATCCAAGAAGGAGAATGAGAGGCGAAGAATCTGGCAGAAGTACGAACGATCCCACGACGAGCACGAACGTCATCAAGGGGCCCACCGAGAGGTCAATTCCTCCGGTAATCATGATCATCTGTTGGGCCATCGCAGCGAAGGCGAGGACCGCGAAGAGCGTGAGCAGGCTGTTGAAACTGCCTGCGGATGCGTAACGGTCATTGTGCAGGGCCGTATACAAACCGAGGAGGGCGATAGCACATGCGACGAGTGCTGCTGGCGCGAGGTCACCCCTCAGTACGCGTCGGAGCCAAGAACTCTGAGTTGCTATCGGTCCCGACTTATGTGCCGTGTTCGCCGTGAGTGCAGCTTGCGTCATCGCGTGTTCGGTGACCATGTCGCCGGTGAGTTCTCGCGCGATGGTTCCGCGCGACATCACCAGTACTCGATCGCACAGGCCTTCGAGCTCAGCCGCATCAGAAGAGACAACAACGGCGGTCGCTCCGTCATTCACCGCGTTGCGCAACAGTCGATAGATACACAGGCGCGCCCCCACGTCGACGCCCTGAGTGGGCTCGTGGGCAAGGATCACCCGTGGAGTCGAGAGCAGTGCGCGCGCAAACACCACCTTCTGCTGATTACCCCCCGAAAGACTTTCGATGGTTGTCTCCAGACTCGGAGACTTCACATCGAGGGTTACCGCACTCTCAGAGGCCCGCTCATATTCGCGCCTTGAAGACAGGAAGCCGATGCGCGAAACCTGTCTAATTGTGGTTGCTGTGATGTTCTCTCGCACGCTCAACGTTGGCAGAATGCCCTCGTTCTTTCGATCTGCCGGCAGGTACGCCAACCCAGCGCTCTCGGCGCTCATCGCACTCGATAGGCGCACGGCCGTCCCGTCGACCGCAACGACGCCCTTACTCTGAATCAGACCAGCAAGGGCCCTGATCGTCTCGCGCTGCCCATTTCCCTCGACCCCGGAAATTCCGATGATCTCCCCCGCGTGAGCCACGAAGTCGATGCTCCCAAAGTGATCTCCGCTGAACTCTGTCACCTGAAGGACCGGATCGACCGGTTGCGCGTCCGTCGCACGCTTCGGTGGAAACACCAGCTCCAATGGAGTTCCAACGATCGCTTCAACGATCTGGTCTTCGGATACGTCCGCAGTTTGGTGGGTACCGCGCAGGACACCGTCACGCAGGACGCTCACCCGGTCGCTGATGCGGAGGACGTCGGGAATGCGATGAGAGATGTACACGACCGCCGTTCCCGTGTCGGCGAGAGCGCGAACTCGAGCGAAGAGGATCTCGATCTCTTCGAGTCCAAGTGATTCGGTCGGCTCGTCCAGAAGAAGTACCCGTGGGTTCTGGCTGATCGCCTTGCTGATCTCCACCATGAACCGCGCAGCGGGATCGAGTTCGCGCGCGGGCGTCCGCGGGTCGATTGCACGATTCTTTGCCCAGACGGCCAAGCGATCCTTCGACCATCGCGAGATCTTGGGCCAGCCCGGTCGCTGATCCTTCGACACCCCCACGGCGAGGTTTTCGGCGACTGAGAGATCTGGCATCAGCGCCGGCTCCTGCCGGACGATAGCAAGACCGAAATTACGGGCGACATTTGGTGAGGCGTGCGAGAGCACGTGACCATCAATTACGACAACACCCGAATCGGCGGCCTGAGCACCGGAGGCAATACCCATGAGGGTCGACTTACCCGCCCCGTTCTCACCAACGATCGCGTGCACCTCACCCGGGACCACGATCAAGGAGATAACGCTCAGTGCCTGAACACCGGGGAATGCCTTAGAAATGCCCTGAAAGACGAGTGCAGCGCCGACACTTGGTGCACCGCCCTCACTCATGGCGCAGGCAGTCGAGAGGTGTCACAGCTGTTTCCGAAATCACTCCATCAACCTAACGTCGGTTTGGTAGACCGTCAAGCACTTTCCTCGGACAATCCGCGCTTCGTCCCGCGCACCCGAGAAAGGGCTCCACCATCGTCAGCCGCCTACGCTTGAGCACGGTGTGGTCGCTACCCCAGCTTGAATTTTTGCACCTTCCCCGACATGGTTCGGGGTAGTGGCGTTTGCGTGAACTCGATGATTCTGGGCACCTTGAATGATGCGAGTTGCGTCCTCAATTCGACGATGAGCGTGGCTTCGTCCAATATCTCCCCCGGTTTGAGAACAATTACCGCCTTACCGATCTCTCCCCATTCGACATCGGGCACCGGTATGACGGCAACCTCCTGGACCTCGCGGCGCTGCTCGATGAGCTGCTCAATCTCAGCCGGATACACATTGAGTCCCCCCGTAAGGATCATGTCCTTCGCGCGGCCAGTGATGTAGACGAAGCCGTCCTCATCAACACGAGCGAGATCACCCGTGTGTAGCCATCCATCTTTGAGGGTCTTCGCTGTGGCTTCCGGATCTTGGTAATAACCGACCGTGATGGCGGGCGACTTACAAATGATCTCCCCCACCTCGTTCACATTGGTATCAGCTCCACTTTCATTGACGACGCGAACCTCCGCCGCACGACAAGCCTTACCCACAGACCCTGCCTTCGACTTCGCATCGTCAGCAGACAGCCACAGCATCATTGTCGGGAACTCGCTCATGCCGTATGCCTGCTGCAGATGGCAGGTGGGAATGCGTTCGTGAAGCGTGTGAATTGCGGCGACCGGCACCGGCTCGCCACCACTGAGAATGAGCCGCAACGACTTCAGATCATGCTGTTCGAGTTTCTCGTATGCGAGAACCCGCCTCAGGACAGTGGGGACAAGCAGAACTGTGGTGACCTTGTACTTTTCGACGGCCGTCGCAAAGTCCTCCGCCTCGAAGGTGCCTGTCGGATGCAAAACCAACTGCCCTCCGGACCAGAGAGTCGCGATCGCAAAATCGTGGAAGCCCGCGATCCATCCGAGTGCCGGAAGGATCATGTAGACGTCGTCGACCGTGACACCGAATTCCGGGAGTTGGTAGAACGAATTCCAAAGAACCGTCGAGTGCGTGTGCATCGCCCCCTTCGGCCGGCCTGTCGTTCCGGAGGTGTACTGCAGGAGGAACAAGTCGTTCACATCAACGTCCACCGCGACCCCGCCGTTGGCGCTCGCCACGACGGACTCATACCCAAGGGCCAGATCGGCCTCCGTGTCCATCACCACGTAGGTTCGGCCATCTCCAACCGTCCGGATTCCTTCGAACAGTTCCCAGAACCGCTTCTCCGTGATGACCCAGTTGGCACCGCTGTCCTGGAGGATGTGCTCCACCTCGCGTTCGCGCAGAAGATGATTCACCGGCACGAGGACCCCGCCCAGTTTGGCAAGGGCGAAGAAGATTTCGATCCATTCCGGTCGGTTGACCATCATGACCGCTACCCGGTCGCCCTTGGCAAATCCCGCGATCTGCAGGCCGGAAGCCAACCTGTCGGAGCGCTCGTCCAGCTCCTCATAGGTGATGGCGCGCTCACCGAAGTGCACTGCTATGCGACGCTCATTGACTCGCTGGCTCGTCCGGGTCTTCCGAAGAACATCAGCGATCGTGTAGTTGTTCATTGCAGTCCTCCCTTGCTGGTCCCGGTTGCCCCTGCGATTCCGATGAACCGTTCGACCGGTTCTGTGACGAGAGTGAAGCCTCCATCCGCCACGATCACTTGACCGCGGATCCATCGTGACGCCTGCGACGCGAGAAAGTCGATGATCCGGCCGATATCTTCTGGGGTACCGACCCTTCCTGCCGGGGTCCTCTCAATCCATTCACGTTCCATCTCAAGCCAGCGCGAACCCGCGTAGTGCCGGGAGGAGTCGGTGTCGACCGGGCCAGGAGCAACAGCGTTTACGGCAATATCCACAGGCGCCAGTTCAACCGCCAAGCTTCGGACGAGTGCCTCAAGGGCGGCCTTGGCTGCCCCGAGGAGACCATGATTACTGGTCGCCCGCTGCGTATCGATTCCCGAGACGGCGACAATCGAGCCCGGTCGACCTGCCATAAGGGGAACGGACTCTTGAACCAGTTGCACAAATGAGTTCACCGTGACGGCCATTGTTCTGGAGAGATGATGCTGGCCGAGGTTGAGGATCGGCTTTGGGACGGTGGCCGCGGCATTGGCGACGAGCACGTCCAGCCGTCCGAACTCATCACCGACGGCTCGCAGAGTGGATGTGATGTCAGATGCCTCCTCGAGGTCGATGCAGGCCACCATGGAGCGGGCATCCATCTGACTCAGGAGGCCCTGAACCTCGACGGCCGCAGCATGATCGCGCTTGTAACCGATGACGACGGTGTGGCCTGATCGACCAAGGGCCAACGCGGCAGCGCGGCCGATGCCACGTGAACCACCCGTTATGAGAGCCACCGGAGCGTTCTCGGTCACGATTCACCACCGGTGTACTTTTCGGTAAGGCTCGAGAAGAACCACGCCTGCGGGAGTCCCTCGAATACATCAAGCCTTCCGATGACCGGATCGCGCCCGGCCGCCAGGGCTTCAAGGCGCTCCTCCCCTTGCCACTTCATCGCCGCCTGCGCATCGGCAAGCCTGCCTTCGGGGATCCAATAAAGCGCCATGTACCTATACGGTGCATCAACCTCTCGGTGAACCCCAGCAAGGACGAACCGCTGCGCGGACTCAATGGGGTCGAGCTTGTCCACGAGCTCGACGATGTGGACGTTGCTGTACCAGTCGTTGAACATCACCTCCAAGTCAGGCTTTGCATTACTCAGCACCATCATCAAGTGCTCCGCCATTGCGTCCTCCTCCCTTCGATCGCGATACGTGACCAGAATCGTGGTGAATCACAGCACCGCTATTGCATTCGCTGGTGAGCTGAGCCCACCGGGAATCGACAGAGGGACTGCGACGAATTGGAATTCGTAGCGACCGATATCCGCGCAGACCGTGGCCAACACTTCAAAATCAAGTAACTCCCCGATGACAAACCCGAGCATGGGCAACAGCTTTCGGTGCAGGAATCCGTCCTCCGGGCGTGCAGGCAAGCACTCGAAACCAGGATTGTCGATCGTCACCGCGGCCGCGCGGCTGTCCCACAGGAAGCGCGCCATGTCATCGTTAGCCCGAAGCCCGATGAACCGTGTGGATAACTCGGGGGAGCCGCGCTCCGCCACCGTCAAGCCCCGGTAGCCAGCGACCCATCCGGTGCGGATGCACAGGATGTCGCCGCTCCGTAGCGAGACCCTCTGAGTCGCCGCGACTTCCAGCAAGGTTTCGGCCTCGATTGGTTGCCCCGCGAACGGATCCATCTGCCTACCTTGGGCCCCCGCCCATCCCGCCACATCCAGCAGCACTCCCCGCCCTACGATGCCGCGCTGAGCGAGGTGCTCAATACTCAGGGCATCGCCAGCCGAGTCAAGGTCAGTGATTCCGCCGTAGAACCCGCGCTCACGTGCGCGCACGTGTCGAAATCCATCCCATTGCGAGGAACATTGAGGGTTGTACGAGTCGAGAACATCCTCAAACTCATTGCGGCCGGTCGCGTGAACGGAATGCCGCCACTGCTCCCGCCCGAATAGCGGCGGCTCAATTTCACCGAGGGACAAATTGAGCGGGATCGCACGACCGAGCGTGACGGTCGCCGCCGAAGCAACGATGGCGTCCTGACTGATGTGCGACAACGTGCCAATGTTCGGATCAAGCAGGCCCCACGAATGGCGCATCCCTAGGGTCTCGTCGACCGGAAGGTCGTCATACCGGGGTGTCACGGCCGAGACGTTCGCAACGCATCACGGCTCGGGCGAGGGTCATTACGGATGATGCGCTCCGCATGCCCGCAGCGCAAATTCGACGTATGTGGAAGCAACCTGTTCAGGTCCCATCTTCGAGCCCGGGCTGTACCAGTCTGGAATGCCGGTAAAGGCCGCCCAAATGAAGAGGGATGCCATGCGCGGGTCGACGTCCACATCAAGGTCACCCTCGTCCTGACCGGCGCTGATGAGTGTGCGCAGGCTTCGATCGTAATAGCGCTGTTGTTCCAAGAGTGAGGAGCGCGAAGAGTCCGACGCATAGCGCCACTCGCGCGAGTACAGACCTGCGCGCTCAAGGTGCGTGAGTGTCCACATGGCGTAGTCGTGCAGAAAGCGGGTCAGCCGTACAACTGCGGCACCGTCGCCATCCGTCGCCTCCTTCGTGAACTTCATAAGGTCGTCATGAGAGTCCTCAAAGATCTTGTCCAGCAGGCTCTCTTTTGAATCGATGTAGTAGTAGAGGCTTCCCTTGAGCATCCCCAGTGCGTCGGCGACGTCCTGAACTGATGCGCTTGCGTACCCCTTCTCCCAGAAGATCTGAATCGCAACGTCAATGACCTCGCGATCGCGCGCACGCTCTCCGTTAAGGGACCCAGTCGTTGACCTCTTGGGCTTCCGTGTGACCTTGGGGGAGCGCTTGGAGTTAGCGTCCGGCTTATTCGGTGCCATCTGGTCCCTTCCGACGATCTGCTCTAACACAAACGTGCACTCCGGCGAACACTTTAATGCCCACGAATGGCACCCGTTGGAAAAGTCACACGGCCACACCTCATTGAGCGCTCCCTTCCCAGTCAGGAAGGAAGGTCTCCTCGATCCAGCGGGTGGTGATCGGCTTGGTGCCGAATCCTTCATCCCCCACGATAGAGCGGTGGAGTGGGGCGGTCGTGGACACTCCGTCAATTCGCAACCGGTCGAGGGCACGTGCCATGAGCCTGAGTGCGGCCGGACGGTCGACAGCATGAACGATCAACTTGGCGACCATGGAGTCATAATGCGGAGGGATGTGCACACCCGACTGTACGAATGTGTCGACTCGGATTCCCGCTCCTTGTGGCGCGACCCACTCCAGTACGAGGCCGGGATTCGGCATGAAGTTTGCCCGCGGGTCCTCCGCATTGATACGGCATTCGATGCTGTGTCCCGATATGACAACCTCCGACTGGGTGAACCACAGTGGTTCACCCTGCGCGATCCGCAACTGCGCACGGACAATGTCGACGCCGGTCACCATCTCCGTCACGGGGTGCTCAACCTGCACGCGGGCATTGAGTTCTAGATAAAGGAAGTCTCCGCGATCAACGTCAACGAGGAACTCGATGGTTCCCGCTCCAACATAGTCAAGCTCCCTCGCGAGCGAAACTGCCGCAGACCGCATAGCCTCAACGAGCTCGATCGGAAGCGCAACTGCGGGGGCCTCTTCAATGAGCTTCTGGTGTCGGCGCTGCGCACTGCAGTCCCGCTCTCCTAGGTGAATAACGTTCCCATAATGGTCAGCGAGAACCTGCACCTCGATGTGGCGGGCATGTTCGACGTAGCGTTCGAGGTAGACCGTTCCATCACCAAAGGCCATAAGCGCCTCTTGCTTCGAGGTTTCAAAGGATCGTTCCAACTGGGCAGGGTCGCGCACGATCGTCATGCCTCGACCACCACCGCCCGCCGACGCCTTGAGAATGTACGGGAACGCATCAAGCCGAAGCGCGGCTTCGACCGCAGCCTCCAAGGAGTCGAGTCCCTGCGTCCCCCCACCCGTGGGAATACCTAGGTGGACGGCGACCTCACGTGACTTCAGCTTGTCGCCGGACCGACGCATGACGTTCCCTGGTGGGCCGACGAACACGAGTCCGTGATCTTCACAGGCTTCCGCCAACTCTGGGCGCTCGGAAAGGAAGCCGTAACCAGGATGAATGGCGTCACACCCTGATGCAATGGCGGCGGTCACAACCCGTTCGACCGAGAGATAACTCTCCTGCGCTGACGCAGGGCCAATAACGACCACCCCGTCCGCCAACCGTGCCGCGAGCGTGCCCTTATCTACCTCCGAAGCCGCAACGATGCATTCCAACTCCTCGTCGAAACATGCGCGCACGATTCGCACAGCGATCTCACCGCGGTTCGCCACAAGGACGCGACGAATTGCGCGATGCGTCACATTCACGGCACCAACCGCGCTACACATCGGGTTATCGTTCCGCTCACCAGGCAACAATCCTTCTAGATCAGGTGCCGTTGAAGATGGCAGGACGCTTCTCCGCGAACGCCGTCAGGCCCTCGCGATGGTCAGCCGATGCTCGGCATACCGCCTGAGAGAATCCCTCCAACTCGGACATTTGCTCGAGCGACTGCTGCCACGATTGATCAACCAGATTCTTCGTCATGGCCAACGCAACAGTTGCGCCGGACGCCAGACTACGCGCCGACGTGGTCGCAATCTCCATCAACTCAGCAGCCGGCACAGCCTGGGCGATAAGGCCCATTGCCAGTGCGTCGAGAGCGTTGAACCGCCGACCCGTGAGCAGGAGTTCCTTTGCCCGAGCTGTTCCGACAATGCGCGGCAGAAAATGGAGCACCCCGCAATCTGGTACCAATCCGCGATGAACGTAGCCGAGCGACATCTGTGCATCTTCTGCAGCAATGACGATGTCGCATGCCAAGGCCAAGCTCAGCCCACCGCCGTGCGCATGGCCGTTGACGGCCGCAATCACAGGTTTCGGTAACTGAGCGAGCGGTATAAATACGGACTTCAGCAAGTGGTCTTGCCGCATCCGAGCACGTTCCGGAGATAGATCAGGATCCATCTCGGACAGATCGCCTCCCGCGCAGAATGCGCGCCCGGCGCCTGTAATGAGGACCGCTCGGATGCTGTTGTCGTACCTGACATCATCAAGCCATCCAGCCAAGGCGCGCTTCAATTCCATGTTCAAGGAGTTGAGCGCCTCGGGCCGATTGAGGGTCACGGTCGCCAGACCGTCCTCAAATCGGAGGCCGAGAACGTCCGAGCTACTCATCGGCTGGACCGTCGATCACCTTGAAGAAGTCGATGTCGCTGAGGCTTCCCGTCCTGCGATCACTCCAAACTGCCTGAACTCTTGAACCGGGGTGCACCGATCCCGAGCGTGCGGCTTCTGCTGAAAGCCCACCCACCGTGTGGATGAGCCGGGTAGAAGTGCCGTCAAGGACGATCTCCGCATATACGTATGGCGGTGGGACTCGCTGGCCGATGAACTCAATGTGCACAACCGAGCACGCTTGAAGCACCCCGGTATCGGGCACATCCACCCAGTCGCCTGTACGAACGAAACACGCCTCGCAGTAGGCCCTCGGCGGCACGAGGACATTGCGACACGACGGGCACCGCACACCGCGGATTCGCCTGTCGTTCTTGATCCCGTCGAATAGGGAACCATAAAAGTGGCCGTAGGCATGCTGGTAGTCGAGCACCATTTGGTAGTTCAGCTGTTCGATCGGAGTCGCGGTTTCACCTGCCTCTTCCACCGCATGGACGGGCTCGCTCGGTGCAAGCGCGAAACCCATCAAATCCATAACCGCGCCCTGCGGTTCAGCGGCCCAGACGGCAGTAACCCTCGCCCCCATGCTGAGGTCAGCCGGGTCGCCCTCGACTACTTGGTGCAGAAAGGGAATGTCAGTGCCATCAAGCAGCACGAGCGCAACCGTTCCCTGATCTGTAACGGTCCAAGCCAGAAGATCGCCGGACGGTGGCACGATGACGAGGTCGTGAGCGTCACCACCGCAGTCCCCGCAGAAGTCCTGCGCAGGAACGCGAATGGTCTCGCATGCCGAACATCGCGTTCCAACAATTCGCTGTTGAGCCAATTCGGCAAGGAAAACCCCCGTGGCGGCTCCAGCCGTCAGGGTGTACGGCATTGAGAGCCGGGCATCCATCGCACCCATAACTTCTCTGGGCAACCCCGCAGTTGTGGTCATCGAATCCCTCTCAGTCTTTAGTCGCGCCGACGACGGCTACACCACGAAGGTTTGCCCAACCTCCGCCTGCCTGGACAAGCGCAAGTTCTGCGCCGCTTATCTGGTGTGCCCCAGCCTTACCTGTCACCTGCATTGCGGCTTCTGCCAACCGGATGAGGGCCGTTGCGCCAATCGGGTTCGCTCCCATGCATCCACCAGAGGGGTTCACCGGAATATCGCCACTCATCTCCGTGGCACCTGAAGCGATGAGTTCGGCGGCCCCACCCTCTGGGCAAAGTCCGAGCCCCTCGTAGTAGCTCAACTCAAAGCACGTGTAAGGCTCCTGAAGTTCCGCAACATCGAACTGCCTGCGCGGATTGGTCACTCCGGCATTCTGGTAGACGCGGGCTGCCGCTACTTTAAGTGGCACTGACTGAAGCATCGACCGGTTCGGGCCGTTGTCGGCTTCCGAGTAGTAAGCCATCCCCCGGATCCATGCAGGCCGGTCAGTAATCGCCGCGGCATCATCCTCGGCTGCGAGAATCACCGCACATGCGCCGTCCGAGATTGGCGGCACATCGAGAAGTTTGATCGGCCAGCAGAGTGGCTTGGACGCAAGCACTTCCTCGACCGTCACCTCCTTTTTCACATGAGCCTTGGGGTTGAGCATGGCGTTCTTTCGATTCTTGACAGACACCATGGCCGCGGCTTCCTCGGTATGCCCGAGTTTGTCCATTCGAGCACGCCAATATGCGGCAGAGAATCCCATAATTCCGACCGCGAATTCTCGCCCCCAGAACGGGTCGTAGAGCGTTGAAATCGAGGCCTGAAGCGCGCCCTCGGACAGCTTGTCATAGGCAACGACGAGGACCCGCCTGGCCAAGCCCGCCTTTATCTGGTTCATGGCCTGAAGTGCTCCCGCAAGTCCGGTTCCACCACCGCTTGTGACTCTCACCACCGGCTTGTAGCGGGCGCCAAGCGCATCCACGAGCCACTTTTCTGGCTGATTGACCGAGCCGAACATTGCCGGTCCGCTCGCCACGACTACGGCATCAATGTCGTCCATGCCCAGACCAGCGTCAAACAGCGCCTCAGTGACGGCCTCGCGAGCTAAGCCCGCCTGGCTCACATCGAGCCGACGGCGAGAGTGCACCGTCTGGCCTGTACCGACGATTGCGATCTGAGTCATGAGGTCTCCAAGGTGACGACGCAATGGTTCTGCATACCGATACCGCCGGCGCCATGCGCCAGACCGGTGGTGGCGCCTGTTGGTCCGTGAGCGGATCGGCCCCCCAGTTGCGATGCCACCTCATGCAGCCGAACGAGTCCCGTCGCCATGACAACATCGGCAGGAAGCGACCCACCGGAAGCGTTGAGGCCGGGGGTGGAGCCCGGCGCATACAGGTCTACCGCTCGTCCTGGCTCCGCGAGTCCAATCGCCTCAAGCACCATCAATTCCCCAACGGTGGAGCCGGCTGACACTTCTACGAGGTCAAAGTCGCGTGCACTTGACGCACCTGACATTCGGAAGGCATTCGCGGCAGCTGCTGCTGCTGCTGGGAAGGATGTGGCCTCGCGAGCGGCGAGGAAATGCTGGTCAATCGCAGATCCCATCCCCGTGATCCAAACCGGCCGATCGGTGACTTGATGCGCGACATGCTCCGTGGCGACCACAAGCGCTACCGCCCCGTCAACGGGTCGCGCCATGTCGCGGCGACGCAGCGGTGTGGCCACGAACTCCTCCCAGTAAGGGTCGGCGAGCATTGCGTATTCCGCATCGACCCAAGAGTTGTCACTCGCCGCCGCCCACGCCCGATCACTTACCGCACGAAGAGCCTCCGGATCGATGCCGTACCGAGCGAGGTAACGCTGCGCATAGAGGCCTGCAGCCGAGTGATGGTCAAGGCCCACCGGACGTTGGGTGAACGGCTCCGCGAGCGTGGACCAGAAGTTTCGCGGGTCACTTTCGGAGGACTTCGAGTAGGCGACCACGAGGCCGACAGATCCAGAGCCTCCGAGGATCTTCGTCGTGGCGTACACCGCTGACCACAGGCCATCCTCCTCGACCCGCGACTCCTCCTTGTGGTGAGCTCCCATGGCTCCGAGGAAGCCGCAGTTGGAGATGCTCCTGCCGTCTAGAAAGTCGCTTCCCGAATCAATGACGAAATCAACATCCGCCATTCGAAGCCCGGTGCCCAGGAGTGCCTGTGACACGGCCTGGGTGATCAGATCAACGTGCTGGCGGTCGGACCACGCACCCTTAAATTCGGTCTGCGCGCTTCCCACCACCGCCGCGCGGTTCATTATTTTTGAGCCCATGAAAGTATTCAACCATTCGTTTGGTTGAGCGCGCAAGTCACTCGCCGGGCGCGTTCCAGAATGATTCAAACTCCCGTTTGGTTGCTATTCATCCGCCTTCCCGCTATATTGCTGCCCCTCAGAGCAACGTGAGCTGGGTGGATGCCGACAGTCGGAGGACAGACTCACCATGACAGAGAACGCAAGTGCTAAGGACCTGAAATCCCTGCTCAAAAGCGTCGAGACTGCCGGTTGGGATTACGCACGCATTGAACTCGACGGTCTCACGATCGTTGTCTCTAAGGACGCGAATCCCAGCATTGAGGCAGTCGCACCGCCCGCCGCCGAGGTGGCTGCAGCCCAGCAACTCGACGATGCGCAGGCCTCGCCCAACCCTCCCATATCGGCGCAGGCTCCCATCGAGTCGCCATCCATCTCCATGGCCGGGCCCACGTTTGAAGACGTGACCACCGTGGGATCTCCATCCATCGGTTTGTTCTGGCGATCTCCGAAGCCAGGCGCGCCGCACTTCATCGAAGTCGGGCAGGAAGTCTCCGCCGACGACACCGTATGCATCATCGAGGTTATGAAACTCATGACGCACGTCAAGGCGAGCCACGACGGAACAATCGCACGTATCCACCCTTCAAACGGCGACATGGTCGAGTACGGAACACCCCTCGTCGACATCGCTCCAAAGAAGTAGTGCTTTGTTTCACCTCTGCAACCACGCTTTCGGCTGAATTGAGGATGGATCGATGACCGATCACGTCGAGTTCATTGACACGACAATGCGCGATGGGCAACAGAGTCTCTGGGGCATGCGCATGCAAGGACGCCACCAGTTGGCCCTGGCTGACGACATCGACCGCGTGGGCTACAGCGTCGTCGATATGGTCGTGAGCAATGTCTTTGAGGCTCAGGTGCGGTTCGGCAAGGAGGACCCTTGGCAAAACCTTGATCACGTGCGAGCCGCCATGCCGAACAGCAAGCTCCGCGCAGGAATGCGCAGTTTCGCCCTTGTCGGCTTCAGCAAGAATCCGGATTCCCTCGTCGAACTATGGGTAAGGACGCTCGCGAAACATGGTGTAGGCAGCTATTGGTTGGTCGACTGCCTATTCGACATGGCGAAGATGCAATGGATTGCCGACATCGTCCACGACACAGGGTCTGATGTGGTGCCGTGCCTCATGTACGCCAATAGCCCCGTGCACACCGACGACTACATAGCCAACATCGTGCGCCAAATGGCCAGCTTCAAGAACGTCGACAGCATCATGTTTGCGGATGAAGCCGGTGTCCTTCGACCCGAGGGTGCTCGCACTCTCCTTCCTGCACTTGTCGACGCCGCCGGCGATGTCCCGCTGGAAATGCACTGTCACAACACGACCGGACTGGCGCCGCTTAACTATCTGATCGCCATCGAGGCAGGCGTGCGAATTCTTCACACCGCCAGTCGACCCCTCGCCAATGGCCCATCGCTACCATCGATCGAGGGCATGCTTGACAACCTCAAGCACACAGGGCACTCGCACCATTTGAGGACGGCACCACTCACCCGAATCGCCGAAACCCTCACCTACATCGCAGGGATGGAAGATCGACCGCTTGGGGTCCCAAGTGAGTATCGGGAGTTTACATACAAACACCAACTGCCTGGCGGGATGACCGGTACTCTTCTCGCTCAGTTGTCGCAGTACGGCATGAGTGACCGCCTAGAAGAGGTACTCGAAGAGGCTGCGGTCGTACGCACCGAGGTTGGCTACCCCCCGAGCGCTACTCCCTTCTCTCAGTTAATCGGCATTCAAGCGGTCCTTAATGTCGTAACCGGAGAGCGCTACAAGATCGTCCCCGACGAGATGATCCTCTACGCACTCGGTCACCTCGGGACTTCAGCCGCGCCATTCGACCAGGATGCCCTCGACTCGATTCTCTCGTCGCCACGCGGCAAGGACTTCATCTCGTGGGAGCAGCCCCAGCCATCCCTCAAGGAACTTCGGCATGAATACGGCGAGAATCTCTCCGACGAGGAACTCATCCTCCGTGCGGTGATGCCCAAGGAGGATGTGGACGCGGCACTCGGGAACGGGCCCGCCAACATGGAAATTGCGCCACCACCCGGAACACGCGCCGCCGCGATCGCCAAGGACATCATCGAACGCTCGACCGCAAATTTCGTCCAGGTTCAGCAACCCGGTCTCAACATGACCCTCAAGCGCGGCTGCCTCTGATCCCCACGCACCATCCGAGGCTTCGCACTCTACCCCGTCTCACCCGACACCCGAGAAAGGAACGAGCCGCATGAGCACGGTATTGCAGGCACTCCGGCTGAAGGGCCGCGCTACTGCCGGCGAACTTGCCATTTCGATGGGAAGTTCGCTCAGTGAGGTCGAACAGGAGTTACGGACCCTTGCACAGGATCACCTAGTGGTCGAACGGACAACAGGCAAGAGGCTGGGATGGATGCTCACCGGCGAAGGTCGCGAGCGCTACGATGCCTCGCTGATGGAATTGCGGACCCCGGCAGTTATCGACCGACTTTCCGAGACCTATGCCGAGTTCCTTGATCACAATGCACCCGTCAAGGATCTCTGTGCCCGCTGGCAGGCAACGTCCGAAGACGCCGACCGGTTCGAAATCATCGATGAACTCACAGAGATTCAGGAGAGGGTTGGTCCAAGCCTCCTCAGTGCCGGCCAAGTGATCTCGCGATTCGGCGCCTATCCAGAGCGTCTCTCCGCGGCCCTGCTCAAGGCCTCCGACGACCACCGGTTCGTCGTAAGCCCGACCGTCGATAGCTTTCACACTGTCTGGTTCGAGTGCCACGAGGACTACCTTCTGATGCTTGACCGTTCTCGCGAGCAGGAAGGCTCTTGGTAGGAGCACACGATTCAGACTTCTAGAACGCGAAACTCGTGTGATTCGAAGTACTCAAACTGTCCAAGAACCACTCAACATGAAGGGGAATGGTCACATGGGCGGCTTCACGCTTGACAGCATCCTGGCGAAGAACCTTCCTGCACAGGGCGCCGAGGCCAACCGGGTTGCCCTTGTCTTCCAGGACCGCGAATACACGTTCGAAGAACTCGACTCCGGTTCCGAGATGCTCGCACACGGACTCCTCGAGCAGGGCTTCGCCAAAGGCGATCGCATGTGCGTACTCGCCAAGAACCGAGCCGAGTGGTTCGAGATTCTCTTCGCACTCGCAAAGATCGGCGGCGTTCTCGTACCGGTGAATTACCTCCTGAAACCCAAGGAGGTTCAGCACATCGTTGAAGACTCTGGCGCGACGTGGTTCCTGGGCGAGGATGTCCTCTGGTCAACTATCGATGGATTTCGTGACGGCGCAGGCCCGCAACTGAGATACATCAGCGTTGGCAACGATCAATCAGGTGCAATCCCGTATGAATCCCTGCGCGTCGAGTCACCACCGATTCGCAGGGAAGTAGAAGTGTCGTCAGGCGACCTCGCGCTCCTGCAATACACCTCTGGGACAACGGGATTTCCCAAGGGCGCCATGCACACCCATTCGACAATCCTATGGAACACGATTCATCAAATTCCCGACTTCGGAATCAATCGCGACGACGTACACCTCGTCATTCCAGCAATGTGTTGGGCGGCCGGTTTCCACAGCTTCACCTTGGCGGTCATGTGGGCCGGTGGCAAAATCGTGCTGAACCCCAGCCGGAATTTCGACGCACACGAGTTCGGCGCGACCGTGACCCGCCACCGGGTAACGAAGACGATTCTCGTTCCCTCGGTGCTTCGGATCGTTCTCGACTCCGATGCCCTTGAGCAGCATGATCTGTCGTCCCTGGATCTGGTCCTGAGCGGCGGTGAACCAGTACCGGTTGATGCCATCGCGGACTGGCACCGCAGGGTGGCCACCTGCCACCTCGTTCAGGGCTACGGCATGGGTGAATTTCCCACCCTCATGCTCTATCTGTCTCCCAAGGATGCAGTGCGCAAGGCAGGTGCTGCAGGAAAACCTTGCCTCGTCGCGCAGGTCCGTGTTGTCGACGAGTCATTTCAGGACACGCCGATTGGTCAGGTAGGCGAAATCGTCGCTCTATCTGAGGCGTGCATGGTCGGCTACTTCGGAAAGCCTGATGCCACGGCACAGGCTTTCAACGACGGCTGGATGCGAACCGGTGACCTCGCCTTCAAGGATGAGGAGGGTTACGTTCACGTTGCCGGACGCGCCAAGGAAATGATCATCAGCGGGGGCCTAAACGTCTACCCGGCCGAAGTGGAGCGGGTGATCCTTACCATTGCGGGCGTTGCCGAGGCGGCAGTGGTGGGTGAGCCCGACGAGAAGTGGGGCGAGATCGTCCACGCCTACATCGTGGTCCCACCTGGGGGCATGGTCGAGGTGGCGCACCTTGAGTCGATATGTCGAGACGAACTCGCGAACTACAAGGTTCCTCGGCAATGGACGATTCGGGAAGAGCCACTGCCACGCACGACCTCTGGAAAGATCCAACGGCACGCGCTGTCAGTGACTCGTTAGCCCGCGCGCAGGAGCAGCAGGAACTGACCACCGCCCGGTTCAATGTGGGTCGTTGCCGCCAGATCGGGGGCGAATCTCGAGAGTCGGTCGAGGAGCCACGCGGCCGCCTCGTCGGCATCGCCCTGACTCGGGCAGCGAGCCACCACCTCCTGGCCGCCCTTGCGGGTCAGCCGCTCCACGGTGGCAACGATGGGTGCCGGGTCGACGACGAAGAGTTGGGGAGACCACGGAACGACAGGCTGGACCTTCCCCTTACGGGTGTTGCATGATCGATGCGCAAGGCGTTCGGCTGATGCCACCCGCTTCTTGCCCTTGGTCGCGCCCCGGGAATCCACACTCGGGCCGCGGTCAGCATTGACGGAAGCTTCGGGGTCAACCGGCTCGTCGCACAGCCAGCAGCGCCAACCGTCACGATCGCCCACGTCATTGAGGTCACTCATGACTGCAGGCTACGGCGTGACTGCGAGATCGTGAATCTGCCTTGTCCGTTGCCATTCGGCAAATAGGCTGCCCACGTGGAAACCTCATTCGTGATCAGAGCCATTCGGGGCCTGCTTGCTCTCGGGTCACTCGTCTTCGCATTGAGTGCCGTCGCCCTGCTCATCATGCCATCGGCGTTCGCAACACTGCTCGGTCTCTCGCCGTCGAGCGATCTCGATTGGGCGCTGCGCATGATGGGCGCGGTCCTCGTCGCGTTAGCCGGGCAGATGTGGCTCGTGCGGCACACCCCGGACCCTTCGACGAGAGGGGCCGCAGCCGTCATGGTCATCGGCGGCGGGCTGATGACCATGATGACCATTTGGCTGCCCGGCGAATGGAGCACCCTGCGTTGGGCGTACCTCGGCTTTGGTCTGGCCTTCTGCCTGCTTTACCTCATCCTGCTGCTCATCGGCCTCAGGGACGCCCCAGAACTTAGCGACGTCTACGACGACGAATAAAGATTACGTAGCGACTGGGGCCGGTTCAGGGTTGTCGACGTATGGATGTTCCGGATCGCGACCCGTCACGTATTTGGCGATGCCGTACACAGCCCCGGCAATCGGCACGGCGATAAGAGCCCCGACAATACCGAGCGCAATCGCACCCGTGGCTATCGCAATGACGATGGCAAGTGGATGAAGATTCACGGCCTTGCCCATGACGAGCGGCTGCATGACGTCGCCATCGAATGAGCCGACGATGATCGTCAAGACGATGACGAGAACCGCGACGAACGGGCCCCTCTCGGCGAGCGCCACGATCGCCGCAAAGAAGGTGGCGACCGGCGCACCGATAACCGGGATGAAGGCACCGATGAACACGACCGCCGCGAGGGCGGGAGCGAGCGGAACCCTGAGGACTTCGAGTCCGATAAAGACGAGCAGGGCATCGAGGAAAGCCACGATGACGATGCCGCGCGTGTAGCCAGCGATGGATTCCCAGGCGATGCGACCTGCTACATCGACGTGGTGACTGGTCTTCCTTGGGATCCAGGAAATGACCCACCCCCAGATCGTGGATGGGGACATCAGGAAGAAGATCACACCAAAAATGAAGACCGAGCCGGCGATGATGAGCGTGCCGATCGATCCGGCCGCGCCGAGCGCATCGCCGAGCACGCCCTTCGCAACATCGGCGCCCAAGCCCTTCGCCTGATCAAGGAGATTGTTGATATCCGTCTCGTCGAGTCGAAGGGGACCGGTCTTCATCCATGTCTCGATGTCGTCAAAGCCGCTCTGTATCGATGCCGCGAGCTTCGGTCCCTCGCTGATCGTCGATGAGATCACGCTGTAGAGCACGAGCACGATCGCCGAGCCGATGGCGACCAGTGCCAGGATCATCGCGAGAACTTTCGGCATGATCTTGTTGAGAAGGTTCATGACCGGTGAGGTCCACGCGGTGACGAGCATCGCGAAGAACAATGCGAAGACCACGGGGAAGACGGAATCGAAAACCCTCGCGATGAGGACGAACCCCGCCACGAGGACGAGTAGTCGCCACGTGATGCCCGAAAGCCGTTTCAACGTGTCAGGGATGCCATCTTCTTCGACCATGGCAGAACTCTAATCCCCCAAAGGTGACCGCATTTCGCCGTTCGGGCAATTGTGTTTGGCTCAAGGCTGGGAGGATCACCCCATGGAATCCACTCGAAGGTCAGTCTTGGTCACGGGCGGCTCGCGCGGCATCGGCGCCGCGGTCGCCCTCGAGTTCGCCTCCCTCGGTGATCAGGTGGCGGTTCACTATGGCGCGTCGAGGTCCGCGGCAGATTCGGTTCTCGGGGGCCTGCCTGGTGACGGTCATGTCATCGTCCAAGCTGATCTTCGCGATGCCGAGGCGGTTCGCCGAATGGTTGACGAGGCGGCCGCCGCACTCGGGACCATCGACATCCTCGTGAACAACGCCGGAGTGTTCTTCCCGCATCCGATCGAGGCCTCCACCTACGAGGAGTGGCAGCGGGGATGGCGCGACACGATCGACATCAACCTCATCGGCGCCGCGAACGCTGCGTGGTGCGCCCTCCAGCACATGCCTCGCGGCCGTGATTCGCGCATCATCAATATCGGATCACGGGGTGCCTTTCGCGGGGAGCCCGACAGCCCCGCCTACGGCGCCAGCAAGGCCGCCCTCGGTGCCTTTGGCCAATCCATCGCAAAGTCCCTCGGGGCCTTCGGCATCGCTGTCACCACCCTCGCCCCCGGTTTCGTCGACACCGACATGGCTGCAGCGTCACTTGCCGGGGCGGGTGGCGATGAGATCAGGTCCCAGAGTCCGTTCAATCGCGTGCCGACGGCACAAGAGGTCGCGAAGGCGGTCGTGTTCCTAGCTTCTCCAACCGCTGAGTGGGCCAGCGGGGGCATTCTCGACTTCAACGGCGCCTCGTACCTGCGAATGTAGTTCGCCGGTGATGGAACACTTCACCGGAACGAGATGACGAAGGATCCGATCACGTGACAGCCGATGACTGGGTCGCGGCGGTGAAATCCGCCCTACTTCCAATTGCCCAACCGAGTGATGCTGCGCCCATGGCACGGTACATGAAGAACATCGCCCCGTTCCTCGGCATTAGGGCGCCAGACCGGCGGCGCGCGGTGCTGACAGCCGTCAAGAACCTTCCGGTTCCATCGGTTGAAGCCTTGAGCGACGTCGTCCTGCAACTATGGGCGGAGCCTGAGCGCGAGTTCCAATACGCCGCCTGCGACGTCCTTGATCACCATGCTTCGATTCTTCCTGAGTCGTTCCTGACCAACCCAATCCACGACCTACTCACGACAAAGCCGTGGTGGGACACGGTCGACTTATTGGGCACCGCTGTGGTGTCACCCCTGACTGGGCGCTACCCCGCGGCAATTGACCTCATGTGGCAGTGGTGCCGATCAGGTGATCGGTGGCTCATCCGTGCAGCGATCCAGCACCAGCGCGGCAGACGTGACCACGCCGACATTGGGGTGCTCACGTCGATGTGCTCACTGCACGCGGCAGATCCGGAATTCTTCGTCGCGAAGGCAATTGGCTGGGCCATGCGCGACGCCTCCCGATGGTTTCCGCATGAGGTCAGGTGGTTCGTCGAGCACCACCCCCATCTCACGCCGGTGGCACGGCGCGAGGCAGTGCGCGGACTGTCTCGCGTCAGATAGCGTGCGGGTATGCGCCGCCTCATCGAACTCTCCCGCTTCGCCGTCGCCGTGCCGGCGATCACGTCAATCATCGCGTCCTTCGTCCTCATGGCTATCGGGGTTTGGGAGGTCGTGATGACAATCGTCCACCTCCTCGACTCCAGCGTGAGTGTGAAGCTCACAGTGGTCGCGATCCTCACATCCGTCGATACCTTCCTTCTCGCGACGGTCCTCCTCGTCATTGGCTATGGGCTCTATGAGCTCTTCGTCGATAGCGAGGTGACGCTGCCGCAGTGGCTACAGATCCGCTCGCTGGACGACCTGAAGACGAAACTCATCGGGGTCACGGTCGCCATCCTCGGTGTCGTGTTCCTCGGTGCACTCGTCGATCGCAAAGACGCAAATTCAGTCATGCTCATCGGCGTAGGGGTCGGGGCCGTCGTTCTCGGCCTCGCCGCCTTCACTTTCGCGTCCAAGCGTAAGGACGAGGGAAAGTGAAGCTCACCCCCACCGCTGTCGTCTACCTCTGTCTCGCGGCCATCGGCTTTTGCGGTACCGCATATTTCAACATCATCGGATTCAACGGGCTGAGTAGCAACTTCGTCGCCGCCTGGTTCGCGAACCCCGCCGTCGCATCGCTCAGTGTCGACCTTCTCGTGTCCGCCAGCGCCGCCTCGATATTCATCATCCTTGAGGGACGCCGGCTCGGCATGAAGTGGCCATGGCTCTACGTGCTCGCTTCCTTCGTCACCGCAGTCGCATTTACGCTCCCGCTCTTCCTCGCCATGCGCGAACGGCATATCGGTGCCCACGCCGCTGGCCGATTTAGGTAGGGCGACTAGGGTCATTGGGTGGCAAAGTCCCTCGAAGAACTCGTTCACCCGACCTGGCTCCCCGTCCTTTGGGAGCAGCAGGAGAACCTCACTCAGATCGGTGAGTTCCTACGCAGCGAGCAGGCGGCTGGCCGGCCCTGGTGCCCAGGCGGACAGCACATCCTTCGCGCATTCGAGCAGCCGCTGAACGAGGTTCGTGTCCTCATCACCGGGCAGGATCCGTATCCGACACCGGGCCACGCCGTCGGCCTGTCATTCTCGGTCGCCCCCGACGTACGCCCGCTCCCCCGGAGCCTGCAGAACATCTTCAAGGAGCTCGGGAGCGACCTTGACATCGCGGTCCCCTCCACCGGCGACCTCACCCCCTGGGCCGGGCAAGGGGTGCTCCTCCTCAACCGTGTGCTCACAGTCGGGGTAGGCGAGCCTGGCAGTCACCGCGGCATCGGGTGGGAGCCGTTCACCGAGGCGGCAATCCGCGGCCTCGTCGAGCGGATCGAGGAGCCGCTCGTCGCGATTCTCTGGGGCAAGGATGCACAGTCGCTCACCGGCATCCTCGAGGATGTGCCAATCATCGAGAGCGCACACCCGAGTCCGCTGTCAGCAGATCGCGGGTTCTTTGGGAGTCGGCCGTTCAGTCAGGCGAACGAGTTCCTCGACGATCTCGGCGGCGAGCCAGTCAGTTGGGCGTTGCCGTAGCGATCCGCGCCGCAACGTCCTTGTGAACGAAGCGCTCCGCCACAAATGACATGAATGGCACTGTTCCGGCCAACAGGATAAGGACGGTTTTGCCGAGCGGATACCGAAGCCGAAATGCCAGGTCGACGCCGACGATCAGGTAGATGAAGTAGAGCCAGCCGTGCGCAGTCCACAGGTTGCGGTAGAGCCCGGGCTTGACGTCGGTATTCGCGTAATCCAGGAACCCATAACCCACGACAAGCCAGACGGTGAGCGCCCCGAGCACGACACCTGTCAGCCAGGCCATCACTCGAAAGCGTGTTGCTGCAGCGCCGAGACCCTTCATAATTCAAGGCTAGTGGACCTTCATCTCCTGCACATCTCGACCTCTTGCACATTGGGAGGATCGGCGCCGGGCCGCTGGCAGGTGATTGCGGCTACCGCTATCCCGAACCGTGCCGCACTCAGCACCTCATCGAGGTTCGCAACATCAGCTCGCCCCAATCCTTTGGACAGCCACTGCGCAAGGAAGCCGCCGCTGAAGGAGTCGCCCGCCCCCACCGTGTCGACGACCGTTACCCGAGGCACCTCAAGGACGACATCGTCGCTCTCAGTCAGCACGTGCACCGACCTGGCCCCGTCGGTGAAGAGCACGACTGCACCCGACTCACGCTGGAGTCGAACAGCTGCATCGTGAGTCTCGATGGACGGATAGATGAATGCGAGGTCATCGCCGCTGACCTTCACGACGTCAGCCCGTTCGAGAACCGCTTGCAACGTGCGATCGAACACGTCGGACGATGTCATTACACTCGGTCGACAGTTCGGATCGACCATGACGAGCCGGTCAGCTGGGGCTGCCGCCACGACGGCGGCCGACGCACCGGCAAGGGGCTGGAGGACGAGGCCGAGGGTGCCCACGTGCAGCGCCGAGCACTCGGTGCCAATGTGAGAAAGGGCCGCCTGTGGTGTCACTGCAGCCGCTGAAGTGCCCTCCATCATGAACCGGTAGGTCGCGGCCCCGTCGGCATCGATTTGCGCGATCGCGAGGGTCGTCGGCTCATCGACCTGCTCGCCGAGTGCGTAGCCGACGCCATCGGCCTCGAGGAGTCGCATGATCCGCGCCCCGAATGCATCGCGCGACACCCCACCGAGAAAGGTCGCGGGCACACCGAGCCTAGCGATTGTGCGAGCAGTATTGAGCGGCGCTCCGCCGACGACCGAGGTTACGTTGCCGGCGGGATCGACAATGATGTCGATGAGCGCCTCGCCGACAACAGTGATCACTGACGGAACGCTAGTGCAGGCGGCCCTGACATGCGTGGAGCCCCTGCCAAGCGGCAGGGGCTCCACGACCATTTGGTGCTATCGACTAGATGGCGCGCACCTTGTCAGCCTGCGGACCCTTCGGGCCCTGAGTGATCTCGAACTCGACGGCTTGGTTCTCCTCGAGTGAACGGTAGCCGTCCGACTCGATCGCCGAGTAGTGAACGAATACGTCCGGGCCACCGTCAGCCTGAGCGATGAAGCCGAAACCCTTTTCGGCGTTGAACCACTTAACAGTTCCTTGAGCCATGATGCACATTCTCCTTGCACGAAGTTGCGTCGGACGGTCGCCCAACACGCGGCCTAGCTTGTTCGAACCTTCGTCCTTGATCTGTGCTCGTGCCCAGAAACATGTGATGCCCGCCGCAGGTTCGATGGGCGGGCATCTCAGAACGGTGGTGCTGACGTAGCCTTGCCATGTTTAAGCATAGCTGGAAACCACCAGTCAGGGGAACAGTGCCGCAACCGTGATCAAATCGTGAGAATCCGTGGGCGGCATTCACTGCCGATCGAGGGACTCTGCGGCGTCCGGGAGCTCGCGTCCGGCATCGAGCCACAGCCACCTCGCGTACACGACCACGATGAAGAGGGCGAAGATCCACCATTGGAACGCATAGAAGAAGTTCTGGAGCGGGAATGGGACATCGGCGGTCTGCACCGTCGGTACCGCCGGCTCGGGCGCAGGGGTCACGGATCCAGTCGTCTGACCTGCACTAGGCGAGGTCTCCGTCAGCATGACGTAACCCGAGCGGGTCTGCGGGCCCCACGACTCGCTCAGACGAGCGCTCGAGATCGCGACGGCGATGCCGGGATCCGTGACAGCGTCAGGGTAGAAGCGCTCATCCGGATGCATGATCCCGGTCACGGTGACGTCGCCTGACGGCGGCAAGACACCTGGAGAGGTCGCTGACTCGAGCCAACCACGCAGCACGCCGATGACTGAGCCGTCCGAGAGTTCAAGGGGGGTGAGGACCCAGACTCCCGGCTGGCCCCGCAACGAGCGCTGCACGACGATCACCTGGCCACCGGCGATATAGCGGCCCTGCGCCACGACGGGTCGGCCAATCGACGCATCCGGCAGTTGATCATCGACTCCGGCAATCACCTCGACCGCGACAGGCGCCGAAACAGCGACGCGCTCGGCCTCGACAATGTTCTGGGTTCGGTCCCACTGCCAGCGTCCAAGGAACACGCATCCGGCAATGAGGAGGAGTGCGACGAGCGCGAGGCCGATCCAGCGGGGCGTGCGGGCCAGCCGCAGCAAGTCCTCAGCCTGCCGGCTCGGCGTCATCCTCGCCCCGCTTGACCGCCTGCTCGGTGTACTGCCGATCAGCGGCCTGCTCGCGATCATCGCGGCCCATTGGCAAGCTCGGATCGATGCGCTTCATCTGCCGGTTCATCGACTTCCAGATGACGACCACGGCGCCAGCGAGGAGGAGCATGAAAAGGCCCGCCATCGGCCCGGCGCCGTCGATCACCGAGCTCAGGTCTTCGCCAGCCATCTCAACCGTCATCATCTCGATCGTCATGGGGTCCTCAGTCCTGCGAAAAGGTCGTCCTCGGGGATCGAGGATGGGACCAGTGAGCGTGCGAGTTCGAAATCTTCGGTGGGCCAGATGGACCGCTGAAGCTCCGGCGAAACCCGAAACCAAAGGCCCTCGGGGTCAATCTGTGTGCGGTGAGCCAGCAGTGCCTGATCTCGCAGTTCGAACCAGTCGGCCGCAGGAATGCGGGTCGTGATTCGGTGGCTGTCGTCCGGCAATCGCTCCATGCCCTTAATCCACTCATGGTACGGCGATTCAATCTCGGCCGCGACCAGGGCGTTGTGCATGGCGTGAACCCGTGCTTTGCTGAACTGCTGGTTGTAGTAGACCTTCTGGACCTGCCACGGCTCCCCGCCCGCATTCGGGTAGGCGATGGGATCTGCCGCCGCATCGATGGCAGCCATGGTGACCTCGTGGCAGCGGACGTGATCCGGGTGCGGATAGCCGCCGTGCTCGTCGTAAGTGGTCACGACCTGGGGCCGAAACTCCCGGATAAGTGCGACGAGGGGCCCGACGACCTCGTCAAGCGGGAGCGCTGCGAAGCACCCCTCTGGAAGCGGTGGCAACGGATCGCCTTCCGGGTAGCCCGAATCCTCGAATCCGAGCCAGGCATGGCGCACGCCGAGAATCTGGGCCGCCAGCGCCATCTCGCGCCGACGCACCTCCGCGAGGCCAAGGGCCGCGACGTCATCCTCTGCTAGCGAATGCAGGACGTCGCCGCGCTCACCGCCTGTGCAGGTGACGACCATGACCTCGATCCCCTCGGCGACGTACTTCGCGGTGGTCGCAGCACCCTTGCTTGACTCGTCATCAGGATGCGCGTGCACGGCCATGAGGCGGAGGGGGTGATTCACGTCCCTAGTCTTCCAAAGCCACAATGGGACCATGCCGAGCCCCTTCCGTAAGGACCAACTCTCCCCGGCGATGGCCCAGCGCTATGGGCTCGATCGCACCCCGTGGGGGCCCGCGATCATCGTCACGAGCGTGATCGGCGCATTTGCCCTCGTCCTCGGGTGGATCGGTTTCTCCTTGACCTCAGGCGTCAAGACACGGGTCCTCACCTGGGACGACTCATCGCCCGATCATGTGACGATCGAGTTCGAGGTGCAGCGCGACGGCGCACTCGCGCTCGATTGTGCGATCCGGGCGCAGGACCGCACCCACATCGATACCGGCTATGCCATGACCTCAATCCCGCCGGGCGCTGGCACCGTGCGCGTCACCTATGCCCTTCGAACCCTCGCCCCGGCGTTCACTGTCGAGGTCCTTGGCTGCGGCCCGCCCGGGGAATTGCGCGTCGTCCCACCGCAATTCCCACCAGGTGTTGTCGCTCCACCGCAGCCGTACAACGAATAACCGCGTAGCCTACGTTCCCATGACCACTGAAGTGACCTGGCTGACCCAGGAGGGCTACGACCGGCTCGTCGACGAACTTGCCGACCGCGAGGGCCCCCGGCGCCAAGAAATCGTCACCAGGATCTCGCTCGCGCGTGATGAGGGCGACCTCAAGGAGAACGGCGGCTACCACGCTGCCAAGGAGGAGCAGGGCAAGAACGAGGCCCGGATTCGAGTGCTCAAGCATCTCCTTGAGCATGCGCAGATTGGCGCACCCGATGCGGCGCAGGACGAGGTCTCACACGGCAAGGTCGTCACGGTGCGATTCCCGAGCTTCGACGAGGAGGAGGTCTTCCTCCTCGGCTCCCGCGAGGAGGCGGTTCACACCTCGATTGAGGTGTACTCCCCCACCTCGCCGCTCGGAGCGGCAGTCATGGGCAAGCGGGTAGGTGAAACCGCCAGTTACGCGCTCGCGAATGGCAACGAGATGCTCGTCGAGATCGTCAAGGTTGAGGCCTACCTCACCTAGGGAAGCCCTCCAACGCCAAGGGCCTAGTTTGAGGTTCTGGGGGCTGGCTTGGTGCGTGGCTTCGCGCGCTTAGCCTGAAATCCAGCGGGCCGGCCGTCGTCGCGACGAGTCGTTGCCGGGAAAGCCTCGGCCCGTCGTTCAGCGCGCGCCGGACGAGCAGGGCTGTCTGCGCGGGGAGGGCGGGCGAAACTGTCCGAGCGGGCCGGGCGATCGGTGCGGTCAGTGCGGTCAGATCGCTCCGGACGAGACTGTCCCCCACCGAATCGACTTGATCCACCCGGACGACTCGAACCGCCAGCGGTTCTGCCGGTTCGGTTGAACTCACGCTTCGGCGAACGCTCCTTCGGCGGGTACCAGGCGATCCCGGAAGGCTCGCGCGCCCCCGTGACCTCGATGAGGTGCTCATCGCCCGGACGAATCCGCTTGACGGTCGGCTGGACACCGGCGCGGCCGGTAAGCGCCGAGACCTGTCGCTGCTGCTTCGGGGACGCAAGGGTCACGACCGTTCCGGACTCGCCGGCGCGTGCAGTGCGTCCGGCGCGGTGGAGGTAGTCCTTGGCATCATTCGGCGCATCGACGTGCACGACGAGCGAGATGCCATCGACGTGAATCCCGCGCGCGGCGACATCGGTAGCCACGAGTGCTGGGGTGATGCCTTGACGGAAGGCTGCCAGAGTGCGCGTTCGAACCGCCTGAGTCTTGCCGCCGTGCAGGGCCCCGGCAGCGATCCCCTTGGAGGTCAACTGATCAGCAAGACGGTCAACGCCGGCCTGGGTGCGAACAAAGAAGATGGTGCGGCCATCGCGGGCTCCGATCTGCGCGGTCACCTCCTCCTTGTCACCGGGATGAACGATGAGGACGTGGTGATCCATCGTCTCGACCGATGCCTGCGCCGGTGCGAGGGAATGGCGGGCCGGGTCCTTCATATAGGCGCGGATGAGCGCGTCGACGTCACCGTCGAGGGTCGCACTGAAGAGAAGTCGCTGGCTGCGCGGACGCGTCTGGTCGAGGAGTTCGCGAACGATCGGCATGAACCCCATGTCGGCCATCTGGTCGGCCTCGTCAAGCACGGTGATTGCGACCTCTGAGAGGTCAACGGCCCGACGGTCGACAAGGTCCTTGAGTCGGCCCGGTGTGGCAACTATGATGTGCACGCCGCGATCAAGTGCCTGGATCTGCTTGACGTAGGGCATCCCGCCGACGATGAGGCGGATGCGCAGTCCACACGCATCAGCAAGCGGAGCAAGACCGTCACTCACCTGCATCGCGAGTTCGCGAGTCGGCACGAGGATGAGACCGTCGGGCTGCTGGGGGGTGGCGCGGCGGCCCGAGAGCCGAGTGAGCATCGCCAGGCCGAATGCGAGGGTCTTGCCCGAGCCGGTCTGGGCGCGAGCGAGCAAATCGCGGCCCGCAATGGCGTCAGGCAGCGTTGCCGTCTGGATGGCAAACGGCTCATTGATGCCGGCGCGACTGAGCGCACCAACAAGCGATGCGGGCACGCCAAGAGAGGAAAATGACACAATACTCACGGAGAATCGTCCAATCGAAGACACATGCGTGTCTCGATAGCGACCCGGATTCAGTCGCGTTGGAGCCAAGACTCGCGTGCAGGTGCACGAGCACCAAGGGGATACCGCTGCGGCGCCGCGGCCTCCTAAAGGTACGCGACAAGCGACGAATCGCGAAATCCGTGGACGCGTAGGGTGTCATCCGTGAGCGACGCGGCGGCCCCTCGAAAGGAAAGCCGCAAGAAGATCATCATCACCAGCATCATCGGCGCCGTCATCATGGTCGGGATCTTCGCTGTCCTGTTCCCCCACTTTGCGGACTACAAAAAGGCCCTCCAGCAACTCGCCCAAATGCCGAACATCTGGATAGCCGCGCTCATCGTCTCCGGGCTCATCAACATTGCCACATACCCGTTCACCGCCCTCGCGGCCATCCCACACATCGGCTACCGTGCCGCCTTTGTCGAGCGGCAGTCGGGGTTCCTCGTCAGCAACGTCATCCCCGGCGGCGGCGCCATAGCAGTCGGCACGCAGTACGGGATCCTTGCCCGCTACGGCGTCTCAACGGCCGCAGCAGCAGCAGCGGTTTCGGCCGATGCAGTGTGGACCTACCTCCTCACCCTCGGCTTCCCGTCGATCGCTGTGGTCCTTCTCCTTATCGAGGGGCGGTCCACGACAGGATTCGCCCTCGCGGCCGGAATCGGACTTGTCGTCGTGATCGTCTCGCTCATTGTCATCATCATGACCCTCCGCAGCGAGGAGGGTGCGATACGGATCGCGAGGCTCGCGCAACGTCCGGTGTCGGCCGTCTACCGCCGTTTTCGGCGCACTGCCCCCGACCTCTCTTCCGTTCTGCTCGACTTCCACAAGCACGCCTCAACGATGGTCGCGACCCGCTGGCGTGAGCTCACGATTACCAATCTCGCAGCACAACTCGCACCGATGCTGGTCCTCCTGTGCGCCCTCGCCGGTCTCGGCGCCTATCCCGATCAGCTGAGCCTTGTCGAGATCTTCGCGGCCTACTCAGTGGCGCTGCTCCTCACCAGCTTCCCGATCACCCCCGGCGGACTCGGCACGGTCGATGCCGCTCTCGTCGGCCTCCTCGTAGCCTTTGGCGTCGACTCATCTACAGCGATCGCCGCCGACCTCGTCTGGCGCATTGTGTGGTTCCTGCCGCAACTCCTCGTTGGGCTCGGTGCCATGGGAATCTATTGGTGGGATGGAAAAAGCATGAACATTGAGGTGTGGTCTGATGTTGTGTGCCCATGGTGCTACATCGGTAAGCGTCGGCTTGACGAGGCACTCGCTGGATTTTCGGGACGTGACGACGTCACCGTCGTCCACCGTGCATTTCAACTTGACCCGAGAGCGTTGAGTGAGGGGCGACGCACCGTCGAGGTGATCGCCGCCAAATATGGCATGGACGAGGCCGGGGCTGCCGCGATGATGAGCAACGTGAGTGAAGTGGCGGCCTCAGTCGGACTCGCCTACCACCTCGATGAGACAGTCAGCGGGAACACCCGCGACGCGCACCGCCTACTGCTGTGGGCCCAGGAACAGGGGCAATCCGCCGATCTCCTCGAGGTGCTCTACTCCGGCTACTTCGAGTTTGGGCGTGACATCTTCGACATCGAATCCCTGTGCGATCTCACATCCGAGGCCGGGCTCGATCCGGTCGCGGCGCGAATAATGCTCGCAGGAACTGGCTTCATTGATGACGTGGCAGCAGACCAAGCGCTCGCCGCCCAGTTCGGCGCGACCGGGGTCCCGTTCTTCGTCTTCGACCGCGCCTACGGAATCTCGGGAGCCCAGCCCCTTGAGGCCTTCGTGGCAACCCTCAATAAAGCAGCAGAGGGCTCGTCCGGGTGAGCCCGAACATCTGGCTCATCCGACACGGCGAGACTGAGTGGAGCAGAGCCGGACGTCACACCGGCAGAACCGACATCCCCCTCACCGAGGCCGGCGAGGATCAGGCTGCGGGCAGGGCACTGACCGATGTCTTGCCGGCGCTCGTTCTGTGCAGCCCTCTGATCCGGGCGAGGCGAACCGCGGAACTCGCCGGGCTCACGCCAGACGCATTCGACGATGACCTCATGGAATGGGACTACGGAGCCTGGGAGGGCCTTACCACCGCCGAGATCAGGATCCTTCGCGGTGATCCCGGCTGGCGGGTGTGGGACGAGCCGATCCCGCCGGGTGCCGCCCCCGGATCAACGCCCGGTGAACAGCTGAGCGATATCCGAGTCCGGGTCGATCGCGTGATCGAGCGTTGCACGCCCGTCCTTGACGCCGGGCGCGACTGCGTGCTCGTCGCCCACGGGCACCTGCTCCGCATTCTCACCGCAACCTGGCTCGACCTCCCCCCTGACGCAGCCCGGCTGTTCGCCCTTGAACCTGCACATCGTTCATCCTTAGGATTCGAGCGCGAGCAGCGAGTCATCACGAGCTGGAACGCCTGACGCGCAATCAAGATCAACGCATGACACACTCACGACTCCCAATCTAGGAAGGCCCAGTCCGTTGAGCGACGAATACACGACCATCCCCGAGCATCTGGTGCGCCGCTTTCAGGAGCTCAAGGTCGAACTCGGATTCGGGATCGTCGGCGATTACGCCCTTCGACTTTTCAGCGAGCTCGATGAACTGGGCTTCCCCATTCTTGTCACCGCTGACGAGCAAGGCGCCGGGTTCGCAGCCGATGCCTTCGCGCGGCTACGGGGATTCGGGGTCGCGGCCTGCACCTACGGCGTCGGTGGGCTGAAGCTCGCGAATGCGGTCGCCAACGCCTGGGCTGAGCAGGTCCCCCTCCTCGTCATCTCGGGCGCCCCGGGGATGAAGGAGCGCGCGCCGGGAGCCCTGCTCCACCATCGGGTGAAGGACTTCGACACCCAACTTCGGGTGTACCAGGACCTGACGATTGCGCAGGCAGTCCTTTCGGATCCGCGCATTGCGGCGAGCGAGATCGACCGCGTCATCGATCAGATCCTCACCGCGCAGCGCCCCGGCTACCTCGAGATTCCCCGGGACCTCGTCGACATCCCCATCGTCAACGTCAGCGGGCCGCTCACTCGATCTTCCGCTGCTGTCAATCCCGATAACCTCGCGGCAGCGGTCGCCGATGTCGTCGAGGCCCTCCGCTCAGCCGGAACAACGGTGATTCAGGCGGGCGTCCTCGTGGCTCGCCGAGGGCTGAGTGAACACCTCATCGGAATCGCGGAGCACCTCGGTCTGCCCGTGGCCACGAGCCCGCTTTCCAAGGGCGTCTTCCCCGAGCGACACCCCCTCGCCATCGGCGTGTATCAGGGAGCGGTCAGCCCCGCGGATGTCGTTGAGCAGGTCGAGGGGGCGGCCCACATCATTCAGCTCGGTGTCCTGCCGACCGACATGAACCTCGGCGCCTTCACGGCCCACCTCGACCCCGACCACCTCATCGACTGCACCGATGATGACGTCACCGTCGGGCCGCGCACCTACCGAAATGTGCCGCTCGAAGCGTTCCTTCCCGCCCTTCATGAGGCGGTCGCAGGCGGTAGGGATGCGCCGATGCCAGCCGCGCACGACGTTCCGACGTTCACCCCGGATGGCGCGGCGGAGATTCACGTGGAGCGACTCATCCACGCGGTGGCGGCACACCTCGACGACCGCCATGGGTTCCTTGTCGACCCGGGCGACTGCCTCTTCGCCTCCGTCGAACTGCCAGTGCCCGCGTGGTCGATTGCGAGCGCCTACTACGCGACCATGGGTTATGCAGTCCCGGCGTCACTCGGAGCGGGCAAGGCCGACCCTGACCGTCGGCCGGTCGTGCTCACCGGCGACGGATCGTTTGCGATGTCGGGCCTTGAGGCGGGTTGGGCCGCCTTCAACGGCGTGTTCCCAGTCATCATCGTCATGGACAATAGCGGCTACGGCACCCAGCGGCCCATGCGCGACGGCCCATTCAACGACATCGCACCCCTGAACATCTCCCGACTCGTTGACGTCTTCGGCACCGGACAGAGTTGGCGGGTGACGACCGAGGAAGAGCTCGAGTCAGCGTTCACCGAGGCCTTCGCGAGCGATGGGCTCGCCCTAGTGCACGTCGTCGTTCGCAAGGGATCGACGAGCCCCGCGCTCGCGAGGTTTGCCGCAGCCCTGGCCAAGCGAGTCTGAGACGGACGCGATGTAGTGGGTTCAATCGGTGGTGCACTCCACTCCCTCGCACGCGACCTTGGCATGACGAGGACAGCCGTCATCGAGCGGGCAGCGACGAATTCAGTTGCACGGCATCACCAACAGCTCAAACGCAGGTCCTTCCATGGGAAGCGGTCCTCGTGGAATTTGACCGAATCCCTGACCGTGAGGAGTTACGCGACCTACTCGCGTGGAACGCCCACGGACTGCCTGCGTGATCGTCGTAGACACTTCTGCCATCAACGCACGTTGGCCAGAGCACCAATCAGCCGTGAGCACGAACATCAGCAGGCTCGTCTCGCGGTAGCGTCCTCGCATGACATTGGACGACGCCACTCGCCGGCAGCTGAGATTCTCGCTGTTCCTCCAAGGATCGGCCCTGCTCATGTTCGCGGTCGCGCTCATCGCGCAGCTAGCGACCGGCGGCGCAGCGGCCCTCATCATGGTGTTCGGCGCAGGCGTCATTCTTGTGGCACTGGCCATGGCCTTCACCTCAAAGAGAATGCGCCGCCACTGAAGCAATCGACCTGAGCCGAGAAGCCTTACTGCTATCAGACACCGTCGCAGGCCTCCTTCGATCAATGACTAAAAGGCCCTCACCGGTCGAACGCGGATGATGTTGTCCTTGGCCCAGTAGCTGCCAGGGGTAGAGGTCACCCCGCGGAAGCTCCGGTAAACCGCGTTGAGCGCATTGACCTGCGTCGAACTCCAGTAGTTGCCCTGTGCACCAAATCCGCCGACCTGGGTCCGCTGTCCGAAGAGGGTGTTCAGTTCGTCCTGCGAGGGCAGGTACCAGTCTGAGTAGCCCCCACTTGTCACTCTCGCAACCTTCCCCGCGCCCGTGGTGCAGCCTTGCACGATGAGTTGAGTATTCGCGTAGCCAGTTCCGATAGCCGAACCAAAGGAGCCCGTAAGGAGGCTGGTTGCCGACGAACACCAGTACTCGCTCCCCTGATCCGCCGTGAGCGCCTCCAAGTAATAGCACGAAGATCCACACGCAGAACCGGCACTCGTGAACGGCGCCGTGGCGACATAGAACACTTTGCCGCCACCGGGACCGGTCGCCGCAAGGGAATACGCTGTCGTGCTGACCGACCCTGAAGCAGCAGACGGTGATGAAGTGCCACTCGCGTTCGAGGCGGTCACAGTGAACGTACAGGCGGTACCCGGCATCAGGTTCTCCATAACGATGGCAGGTTTGGCGGTCGGCGCGGTGTTGAGCGTCCCCTGCGATACGGATCCGACGATCCCGCCAGGGCTCGACGTCGCTGTGTAGCCCGTGATCGGCGAGCCCCCATCACTCACCGATGCGGTGAACTCGACCCTCATGCTCGTCGTGCCGGTCGCGCTCGCAGCCCCGATCACTGGGGCACTTGGTGCTCCGACAACCTGCACCAGCGCGGATCCTGCCGAAAAGTCCCCGGTCTTCTTGTCGCCCGTGAGGAGATTCTTCTTCACCGCTGCGACCCTGAAGGAATACGAGCCACCAGACAGCCCAGTCGCGGTGCACTGGGTCGACGTCGAGGACTTCGTGTTTGCAAGGGAACATCCGGTGCCAGCGACCGCCCACGGCCCGGCTACCGACGAAGCAATCTGCACCTCGTACCCGACGAGTTTCTTCAGCGGATTCACCACGACCGAGTCGACCCACGACACTCCGATCTGCCCCCCGCCATTGTTCGTCGCCGAGATTTTCGGCGCAGCCTCATCTGCTGATCCTGTTGACGCAGTTGCGCTCACGCCAGTGTTCTCGGCGTCGCCCCTGACAAGAGGTTCACTGCCGTCAGCGGCGCGCCCGCCGCACGCGGACAGGACCATCACAGCACCGACGAGCAACACAGCTATGTCGGCCGTCCTCCCACGTCCTCCCTTGTGCCCCTGACCTCCTCCTGAATGCAACATACGAACGCCTCCCTCTGAAACGCGGCTGTCAAACGCCCTCGTCAACAATGACGACGAGACGATAGTGGCCCCTATTGCGAGACACCACCGTGTAAACACGGTCCTCTTCGCTGCCCTTGAGCCCCGATCGCCTCCTCCAGCCGAACCACGACTGTTACACTTCTCTTCAGCAAGGGGAGCTCGCGAGTTCGGCGGGCTGAGAGGGTGGCCGCTGCCACCGACCCACAGAACCTGATCTGGGTAATGCCAGCGCGAGGGATGGATTCAAATGTCGTTGCGTCGTATTCGTGTTGTCCTCGCCTTGTCATGCGCGGGGGTCATCGGTCTCACCGCCTGCAGTTCCACAGGGAGCGCGGGGCCATCGACCGTGCGTCTCCTCGCCCACGAGTCCTTCGTCGTGAGCGAGCAACTCATCGCAGATTTCCAGGCGCAGACCGGCATCACGCTCGAGGTTGTCACGGCGGGCGATGCTGGATCGATGGTGGCCGGAGCCATCCTCGCCGCCGGCGCACCCACCGCTGACGTCATCTTCGGCATCGACAACACGCTCATCTCCCGAGCCGTCGACGCCGGCGTCCTCGAGCCCTACACCGCTGCCGACGCGTCGTCCCTCATCCCGGAGCTACAGGGCGACACTGCCGGGGGCATGGTCACCCCCATCGACTACGGCGATGTCTGCGTCAACATCGACGACACCTGGTTCGCTGACAAGGGCATCACCGCACCGGCCATCCTCGCCGATCTCGCGAAGCCCGAATACCGGGATCTCCTCGTTGTCGAGGACCCGGCTACCTCCTCGCCCGGCCTCGCCTTCCTCCTCGCAACGATCGCCGAATACGGCGACGCCTGGCCCGACTACTGGTCCGCGCTGCAGGCAAACGGCGTCAAGGTTGCCTCATCGTGGACCGACGCGTACACCGGCCAGTTCACTGCGGGCGGTGGAGGCGGATCCCGCCCACTCGTCGTCTCGTACGCAACGAGCCCGCCGGCCGAGATCGTCTACGCAGCCGATCCGAAGCCCTCGGCTCCGTCAACCTCCGTCATGACCAGCGGGTGCTACCGACAGGTTGAGTACGCCGGTGTACTCAAGGGCGCCGCCAACGTGGCGGGCGCACAGCAGGTCGTCGACTGGCTCCTCTCCGAGCCAGTACAGGCCGACGTCCCGCTGTCGATGTTCGTGTTCCCCGCGCGCGAAGGAACACCACTGCCGGAGGTGTTCACGAAGTTCGCGGCCAAGGTGGCGCAGCCCCTGCAGCTCGAGCCTTCACTCGTTGCTGCCAACCTCCAGACTTGGCTCGCAACATGGGGTGAGGTGATGGGACGCTGAGGACCGCGACGTGGCTGCGGTGGATCTGGCTAGGTCCGGCGACATTTCTACTCGTATTCCTCGTCGTTCCGCTCGTCACGCTCGGCTCGCACGTCTGGGATCCGGAGACTGCAGGCCGCCTGCTCGATGCGCCCACCTGGCGCATTGCAGCCCTCGCATCAGTGCAAGCCGCCCTGAGCACGCTGCTCGCCCTAGCCGTTGGCCTGCCGATCGCCGCAGTCGTCTCGCGGTACCGATTTCGCGGACGCGCCTTCACGCAGGCTCTCGTCACCGTGCCCTTTGTACTGCCCACCGTCGTCGTCGCCCTTGCGTTTCGCAGCATGTTTGGACCGGATGCACCGCAGGGGCTCGCAATCGTCATCTGCGCCCACGCCTACATCAACCTCGCCGTCGTGGTCCGGATTGTCGGCGCGAGGTGGTCGCAGCATGACGACCGTTACGAGACTGTGGCCCGAACACTCGGGGCCTCTCGAGTCAGGGCCTTCCTGACGGTGTCGGTACCTATGCTCAGGTCATCAATCGCATCGAGTGCCGCCGTGGTGTTCGTCTTCTCGTTCACCTCCCTAGGTATCGTCCTGGTCCTCGGTGACCAGACGACCCGCACCCTCGAATCCCAGATACTCCGTCAGACTTCGGTGCTGCTCGACTTTCCCTGCGCCGCGGCGACCGCCGTCTTGCAACTCGTCCTCATCTGCGTGGTTCTCGGTATCGGTGCCACCATGACCCGTCGGGCCCCAACCGAACGACCCCTGCCCGCAACCCTTCGACCGCTTCCACGCAGACCACTCGCGAGGCTGACGGTCATTGCCGTCGCGGCAACAGCATGCGCGCTCGTGCTCGCACCGGTGCTCGCCCTCGCGCTCGCTTCCGTGACAAGCAATGGCGCCCTGACCCTTGTATGGTGGCGATCCCTGGGCTCCATCGATGCCGGCACCACCAGAGTTGGTTCGCCGATCGCGGCACTCGCAACATCGCTCACCTTTGCCGTCATTGCCGGAACAATCGCCAGCCTCATCGGGGCAATGGCCGCGATCTCACTCATCACCCATCGAGTCGGACGCATCACCGCGCTCGCCGCCATCATCCCGCTCGGCGTCTCGGCAGCCACGCTTGGCCTCGGCATGCTCCTCGCCTTCGGCCGGCCGCCGCTCGACCTTCGTGCCACCGGCATGCTCGTCCCGCTTGCCCACAGCCTCGTCGCGGTTCCCCTCGTCGTGGCGGTCATTGCCCCCGCCCTGCGCTCGGCCGATCGACGCACTCAAATCGTCGCCGCCTCCCTCGGCGCTCGGCCGACCCGGGCCTTCGCAACCGCCTACGGACCGATCCTGCGGGTCGTCATGCTCGCGGCAGGTGGTCTGGCGGCCGCTGTCTCACTCGGCGAATTCGGCGCTGCATCATTCTTGGCCCGCGCAGGTGATCCGACAGTGCCGATCCAGATCGTCCGACTCCTCGGCCGACCCGGAGCCCAGTCTTACGGCGCTGCCGCGAGCCTCGCCGTGATCCTCGTCATCCTCACCCTCGCCGTGGTGCTCGTCATCGACCGAGCCGGCCGTGGATTGCGGACCGACCAACAGTCGCCGACCCCTTCCGGCATCGCATGACTGACATGCCTCTTGCAGCCGACCCTCCACGGCTCCAGACCCAAGGCCTATTGATCGGCTACACCACTTCGCTGATTCCCGCCCTCGACCTCGCGGTGTCGAAGGGGAGCATCCTCGGCATCCTCGGCGCCAGCGGACGCGGCAAGTCCACCCTGCTGGGGACCCTCGCCGGAGTCACGCCCCCGCTCGCCGGCAGGGTCCTCATCGACGGCCGCGACGTCACAGGTACCGCGATCCACGAGCGCGGCATCGGCTTCGTGTTCCAGGAGCCCCTGCTTTTCACCCACCTGAACGTCATCGACAACATCGCCTACGGCCTGCGCCGGCATGGGGTAGCCAAGGCGCAGGCGCGCGAGCGGAGTGCCGAGTTGCTCCACTGGGTGGGCCTTGCCGGCTTGGAGCGCAGGTCGGTCCACGAGCTGAGCGGTGGCCAGGCCCAGCGGGTGGCCCTCGCTCGAGCCCTCGCGCCCGAGCCCGCCGTGATGCTGCTCGACGAGCCGTTCAGTGCGCTCGACACCGAACTGCGCAGCCGGCTCGTAGCCGAGGTCTCGGCCATGCTGCGCAATCGCGGATGCGCGACCGTCTACGTCACTCACGATCCAATCGAAGCGGAGGCGATGGCCGACAGCATCATCCAACTCGAGTCAACAACGACTACTTCGCGAACGACACCGTGAGCGGAGCATGGTCGCTCCACCGCTCGGCATATGTCGGCGCCTTGCCCACGATCGCAGCCTTCGCCTGCGCTGCGAGGCCCGGCGTAGCCATCACGTAGTCGATGCGCCACCCGCCATCGGTGTCGAATCCCTTACCGCGCCATGACCACCACGTGTACGGGCCTGGACCATCGCCGCCGAGGATGCGACCGAGATCGACCCAGTCAGTCTCGGACCAACGGTTGAGATACTCGCGCTCCTCTGGCAGGAACCCTGCCTTGTCTCGATTACCCTTCCAGTTCTTGATGTCGATCTCGGCCCGGGCCACATTGAAATCACCACAGACGACGACATTCGAGCCGCCCTTGGCCGCCGCATTCTTCAGGGATTTCAGTCGCTTTTCCATCGCGACGAGGAAGGCCATCTTGTCGACCTGCTTTTGGGTCCCGGCCTCCCCCGAGTGCACATAGACCGACGCAACCGTCACGAGCCCCAGCGGAGTCTGGATATCGGCCTCCACCCACCGGCCAAGCCCCCCGAGATCAGCCTGCTTGATGTTCTCGCGGATCGTAATCGGCTTCGATCGCGACAGAATCGCGACACCGGCTCGCCCAAGGTCCGGCGCCGGCACGTGCGCCACGAAGTATTCGGCAAGCGGCGACTCGCGAAGCACCTCGTGTAATTGCTCGTAGGTCGCCCTGACCTCCTGCAGGCAGATGATGTCGGCCTTTGCCGCACCGAGCCAGTCAAGGCCACCTCGACGCTCGGCGGCACGGATCCCATTGACGTTCGCTGTGATGATGGAGAGCACACCGCGATGCTTCCAGATGGCATCGCCAGGATTTTGCACGGGCCGCGCGTTCACGTGAGGAGAACCGGAATATTCTCGAATCCCCTAATGACATGCGAGGGGTAGCGCACCGGTTCGCCGTCAAGGGCAAAGGACCGACGCCTCGATAGGAGGCGCCCCATGCCAATACGGGCCTCCATCCGTGCCAGTGGCATGCCGAGGCAGAAGTGCACACCCTCACCGAACGCCAGGTTCCGCGCACCATCGCGATCAAGCACGAGTTCGTCGGCACGCGCGAACTCGCGGGGATCCCGGTTCGCCGAAGCGAACAGGACAAGCACGCGCGAGCCGACCGGCAGGTCTTGGCCGTGCATGGTGACGGGTCGCGTTGTCACGCGCGCAAGCCACTGCCCAGGCGCATCAAAGCGAAGGAACTCCTCAATAGCCGGGGCACGGAACTCCCCAGCATCGTCAAGGAGCGCACTCACATCCACAGCACCGGTAGCGACGGCGTGGGCGATATTCCCCATGAGGCTCGACGTGGTCTCCATGCCGGCGGCAATGAGCAGGAGCGTGAGTCCTTGGATCTCGCTTTCCAACATGTGCCCACCCTTGATGCCCATCGCCATGTCGCTGAACACATCATCGGTCATGCCATCGACGCGGCGGCGGCGCACCTGGTCGATGAAGTAGTCCACGAGTTCCCCGCGAATCGCGGCGGCGGCGTCGGACGGGCCGGCCTCCCCAGCTGGGCGCCTGAGCATCTCCAGTCCCGCCGATGCCGCCCAGTCGTGGTCGTCCTGTGGAATCCCGAGGAGTTGCAGGATCGTAAGGATCGGAAGTCGCTGGGTGAACTCCTGCCCGAGGTCGATCCGCGAGCGGCCGTCGAATCCGTCGATGAGTCGGTCGGCAGTCTCGCGGATGAGCGGCCCGTACTCCTTGATGCGCCGACTCTGGAACCGCGGGGCCAGCACCTTGCGCAGAACATCATGACGCGGAGGATCGAGTTCCTGGATACTGCCCTCTCCGAAGAATTGGACGTAGTCCCCGATCTCGACGCCCTGAGCACTTGAGAACGTCTCCCAGTCGCGCAGCACGTCGCGAACGTCCTGATATCGGGACAGCGCCCACACCCCGTGCGCCTCGATGAAGTAAAGCGGGAACTCCTCTCGAAGCCGGGCGTACGCCGGGTAGGGATCCTCGTGGGACTGATGCGACAACGGGTCATAGACATCAGTCGAGTTCATCTGGCCAGTATTGCTGATCGAGGTCGAAGGGGGAGCGGAACGAGGTCACCAGTCGGAGTCGTGCTAAGGCTTACGCCCCGCGCCAACGAGGCCGGTGCCCAGCCCGCCGTCTATACCGTCAGATCGTGGAACAACTCCGTATTCGGCTCGAATCTCCGCCAAAGGCCGATGAGCGATCCCAAGGTGGTCAATCTGACTGAAATCGCCGTTCACAGCACTCCCACGTTCGAACGCCTCCCCGAGCATGCTCGCTGCCCCAGGGAGATGGAGTGCCCCTTGACCGTCTGCATCTGGATAGATATCGCCGCCGTAAGGGATGAACTGGGTCGTTGACCCGTGCTTCAGCAGGCCGGCTTCGTGAATCAGCAGATTCGTCATGAACGCCATCCAGTTGGCGTCTGTGTCGCTCATTGCCAGTTTGAAAGCGCCCAGCGAGATCTCCCCTGGACCTGTCGGCTCGTACCCCGCGATGACATGGTTCATGTCGTGGCTGATGTAGTAGGCCGGCGTTGGTGTTGTTGGGCCTGGCAGGTGGAAGCCATTGCGCTCATAGAAACGGAGAAATGCCCAACCAAGCGTCCCTTCCGGAAGGAGACGAAGTGCTTCCACCTCGGGCAGCACATCGCCGCCACCGTCGTAATCAGCGACCTTGTCTGACAACGCAGGAAGGTAGTTTCCGTAACTGCGGATGAAGTCAATGCTTGCCAGTTCCGTAGATTCACTTATCCACGACGACACCGCATCGAGTTGGTCACCATGGATCCCGAGAGCAGAGGCGTAACGATCAAGCTGCGCAACTTGCTCTTCGGAATGCGGATGCCGGCAGAACATCACGATGATGGCGAGCTGAACGAACCGGCGCCGCACGTCATCATCGGTGAGCGCTTGAGCCAACGGGCCAGAATCGATTCCATTGAGCACGGAAGCATCCTGATGCCACAGATAGCTACTCACCGCACTGATGACGCTCACCTGCTCGTCAGTGGGACCACCATCTACGTCAGCCACTCCAAGTAGGCCTGACACAAATATCGGAACGATTTCTTGGGGAACCGCGATAGCCATGACTCACTGTCACGCGAGTACCGACTCGGCTCGCAGGTTGTTCCCAGCGACTGAGTCGTCGAAGGTCGTGAGCAACCGAGAGGCTACGTTTGCTGCATGACAACGATGCCCGCTCGCTCGCTCACGCAGGCTGAGGTCGACGAGCGTTTCGCCTTCGCAACCGAACTCATCGCCGAGGCAGGTGCCCTGGCGGCCTCCTACTTCGCCCATATTGAATCGCTCGAAGTGACAAGCAAGGGCCCGCAGGACGTCGTGAGCCAGGCCGATGTCAATACCGAGCTCCTCATCCGCGAGCGGCTCGCCGAGCGATTTCCCGACGATGCATTCTTCGGCGAGGAATCCGGCCCGCATGGCGTCGAGGGAGCGACAGGTATCTGGGTCGTCGACCCGATCGACGGCACCCAGCCATTCACCCTCGGCCTTTCAAGCTGGTGCGTGTCGATCGCCTTTATCCAAGGGTCGGTGATGGAGATCGGGCTGGTATTCAGCCCACCGGCAGACGAGCTCTTCTCGGCACAACGGGGTCGAGGTGCCACCCTCAATGGCCGCCCAATTTCGGTCAGCCCCGCTGCCTCGCTACGCGACGGCATGGTCGGCATCGGATACTCCACCCGCACCGATCCGGAGATCCTGCTCGACACGATGGGACGCCTACTCCGTCAAGGAGGGATGTTCCAGCGAAACGGCTCAGGCGCCCTCACCCTGTGCTACGTCGCGTGCGGCCGGCTCATCGGCTACGTCGAGATGCACATCAACTCGTGGGACTGCCTTGCGGCGCTCCTGCTCATCACCGAGGCGGGCGGGCAGGTGAACGACTTCCTTGAGGGCAACGCGCTGCACGACGGCAACCGCATCATCGCCGGCTCCCCGGCGCTGTACGAGAGCCTCGCATCACTTCTCCCGGAGAACGGGTGACGCCAATGAACCTCGTCGAAAGGGCGCAGGCACTCGACGCCGTCGACCCCCTCGGGGGCTTTCACGACCGCTTCGTCGACGGTCAGTGGGCGCAACGGCTTATTCTGGGGTGGATCGACTTCGGGTCAGCTCCTGCGTCTTCCTTTGTTATTGGGCGCGCCGGGCGGCGTCGACAAGGGCCGTTATGGCTCGTCCAGCCTTCTTCAGGGCGGCCAGCGTGATTGTGTCGTGGCTGTATCCGGCGAGGGTCTTGAGGTCGAGCAGCGTCTTCAGATGGCGAGCGAGCCCGGAGTCAACGCTGGCCAGCAGGCCGATGGCACCTCGGTGGTCCTCGCCTTGATGGTGTAGTCCGAGAAAGGCACAGCAAACGACGTCCGTTGCCGCGATCCCCGCATGAACAGCGAGGGTGGCACATGCATCTGAGACGTCACCTGGCTCGTCCGCGAACTCGAGGATCGTGCCGAAGGCGTCAGCGAATTCCTCCGCCTTGCGACGTCGACCGCTCACGATCGCGGGGGTGCACTTGCGAGTGCGAGGCGTCACGTTGCCTTGCTCCTAGCCCTCCTGCGGCGGATGGTGTCGCTCTTGACCGCCGATGCCAAGCCTTGCATGTCACCGTGAAAGGCGACCCCTTCGTAAGCGGCATCCACGAGCACGGGTTCGTTGGCTCCGCGCTCCTCGACGTGCGATTGGGTGAAGGTGAGGATGCGGCAGTCGTTGCCGGTCCACGCAGCGACTTGATCTGACAGCGACTCAGTTTGGTCATCCCAGACGTCGTCAGGGATGTCGCTGGGGCGGACGAGGAGGAGGTCGATGTCGCTCTCAGCAGCGTGGTTCCGTCGAGCTCCGGAACCGAAGAGCACTCCGAGTACGGGGGGAGCCGCCCACGACCGGACTTCGGACCCCATTCGCTTGAGGAGTTCGTCGCGGAGCCGGGCGAGCCCGATGACGTACGGCGCGGCCAAGTGCTCACGGTTGAGTCCGTAGAGGCTGGCGCGGCCGGCGGGGCGTCGGCTGACAATGCCCTGACCGGTGAGCCTGCCCAGGGTGTTGTGGATACCCCGGATGCTCGGGCCATCGAGAAGTCGTTGGATGTCGCCGCTGGTGAAGTCGGCGTCTGCGAGTGCAAGGACCCGGAGAACGTCAGCATCAATCGTTGGGGTGATGACCGCGAGGGGTCGCGACAGCTCCATGCATCTTCCAAGTTCTAGGAATAATATTGCCGATATCGGCACTATACTGCATACGGGGTACCGAAGTGCGAGCGAGGCGCCGGAGGCGCGCCTACCTGGCGATAGCCACTGGGATCCTGAGAGCGACCGCCCTCCATGGCCGGTTGGGGCGCTCGCGTCCGAACCGCCAACTACCATCGCTAAATGACCTCCCTAGACCTAGCTCGCGAGCTCGACGCCACCGATCCGCTCGCCGAGTACATCGGTCGCTTCGTGCCTGCCGACGAGCGGTCGCTCCTCGCCTACCTTGACGGCAACTCGCTGGGCCGGCCGCTCAAGGCCACTGCCGAACGGCTGCAGGAGTTCGTCACGGGGCAATGGGCAGCGCGCCTCATCCGCGGTTGGACCGACGAGTGGATGCAATGGCCGCACCTCATCGGCGATTCGATCGGCAGCGCAGCTCTCGGCGCGGCACCCGGCCAGGTCATCGTCGGAGACTCAACGACCGTGATGCTCTACAAGCTTGCGCGCGCCGCCATCGCAGCCAGACCGGGCCGCAGTGAGATCGTTATCGATACCGACAACTTCCCTACCGACCGCTACATCGTCGAGGGCATCGCCGGCGAGCTCTCGATGACCCTTCGCTGGATCGAGACGGATCAGTCCACGGGCATCAGCACTGAGCAGGTCGAGGCCGCAGTTGGCCCGGCTACCGCTCTCGCCCTCTTTAGTCATGTCGCCTACCGCTCCGGGTTCATCGCCGACATGCAGGCCATCACGGCGTCGGTGCGCGGCGCCGGCGGGCTCGTCCTATGGGATCTCAGCCACTCCGTCGGATCAGTGCCGGTGCTCCTCGACGCGTGCGACGTCGACTTCGCCGTCGGCTGCACCTACAAGTACCTCAACGGGGGACCCGGCGCACCGGCCTTCGCCTACGTCAGGGAACGTCTTCAGGATGAGGTGAACCAGCCGATCTGGGGCTGGCTCGGCCGGCGCGACAGCTTCGAGATGGCCCACGGCTACGAGCCTGCTGACGGCATCCGGCGGTTCATCAGCGGCACTCCACCCATCATCTCGATGATCCCGGTGCGCGCGGGGATCGAGCTGGTCGCCGAGGCGGGCATCGACCGCATACGTGAGAAGTCCGTCGCACTCACCGAGTTCGCGCTGAGTGTCGTCGATGGCTGGGCTCCTGAACTCGGCGTGACGATTGGCTCACCACGCGACAGCACCGTGCGCGGCGGCCACATCACGATCTGTCGCAGTGACTTCCGCGAGCTCACCCCGGCGCTGTGGGACGAGGGTGTCATCCCTGACTTCCGGGCGCCCGATGGCATTCGGCTTGGACTATCGCCGCTCAGCACCACGTTTGTCGAGCTGCACCGGGGTCTTGCCGCAATCGAGGCCGCTGCGGCCCGGCGGTAACGGCCCTACAGTCCTATCATGAAGCAGGCTATTTTCGTCCCCTACGACCAGCTCAACCGTGGACACGGCGCCATGCGCGATGCCGATCCAGCCACCCACGAGGTCGTCATGATCCAAAGCGAGCACCTGCTGCGCTCACGGCCGTGGCACGCCCAGCGCCTGTTCTTCATCCTCGCATCCGCCGCCCACTTCAGGCAGGAACTGCAGGACGAGGGCTTCACCGTCCACCACCTGCATGCGCGCACGATCACGGCGGGCTTTGAGCAGTATCGGGCCGATCATCCGCGGCAGTCGATCATCGCGGCCGCCGCGTCATCAATCCCCCAGCAGCGACTCCTCGAGTCGAATGGCATCGTCATCGTCCCGAGTGACTTCTTCCTCACCGGACGCGACGAGTTCGCCGCTTGGGCGGCCGGTCGGTCAACCCTCCTCATGGAGAACTTCTACCGGTGGCAGCGGACTCGGCTTGGGATTCTCATGATGGACGATGGCAAGCCGGTCGGTGGGCAGTGGAATTTCGACGCCGATAACCGGCTGCCGCCACCAAAGAAAGCGCATACCTGGCCCCACGTCATCGAGCATCCCCTCGACGAGATCGACACCGGCATCTGGGCGGACATCACAGCTGCAGATCTCGACCTCGCCGGCGACGAGCCGGACGGCACCTGGGCTACGACCCGTGCAGGGGCGCTGCGTCAGCTCGACCACTTCCTCGAGCATGCCTTCGCGGATTTCGGTGCCTACGAGGATGCTATGCCGTCAGACAGCTGGGCGGTTAACCACTCGCTGCTTTCGCCTTACCTGAACATCGGGCTTCTGCATCCGTCCGAGGTCGTCGAAGCTGCGATCGCACGATTCGAGCGCGGGGGCATCCCGATCTCGTCGTGCGAGGGCTTCATCCGTCAGATCGTCGGGTGGCGTGAATACATCAACGGTGTTTATTGGATCTTCGGTGATGAGTATCGAGCGATGAACGGCCTCGCTGCTGATCGTCCGCTACTCCCACTCTTTGAGGATTCGACCCGTACTCAGATGAACTGCGTCGCAACGACCATACGCGACCTTGAAGCCCGCGCTTGGGCTCATCACATACCCAGGCTCATGATCCTCGCGAATCTCGCACTCATCACCGGAGTTGAGCCGGCCGTATTCCTCGACTGGATGCGGCGGATGTTCATTGACGCCGCCGACTGGGTCATGGTCCCGAATGTCATCGGCATGGGCGTGCACGCCGATGGCGGCCGGATGATGACAAAGCCGTACGCCGCGGGCGGGGCCTACATCTCACGCATGGGCAACTACTGCGGCGGATGCGCCTACAACCCAAAACTTCGCACCGGGCCTACGGCATGCCCGTTCACCACGCTCTACTGGGACTTCCTTGATCGGAACCGTCCAGCGTTCGAGCGCAACCACCGGATGGCGCAGCAGGTGCGCGGCCTCGACAGGCTGAGCGACCTTCCCGAGCTCCGCGAGCGGGCTCAGGAGGTGCTGGCCGGCCTCTCGGATGGCACCATCTGAAATGGCGCCATCCGAATCGCGCGTTACGGAACGAGCGTTCCCGCGAAGATCTGCCAAGCGAGGAGCGACTTCGCGACGAGGCTCAGGATGATGTATGTGCGCTCACCGTGCAGGTAGTTCGAGTACTTGCCGACCTGCTTGTACTGCGCCCACTGCACCAGCGCGAAGCAGTTGAAAAGGATGAACAGCGAGATGATGATCCCGTAGACGAATGCCGGCGTGCTGACCCCAGCGGGCGCTCCCGGCGACACTACATAGATGAGAATCGCCAGCCACGGCACGATGCCGGCGATGCAGCCGAAGATGAACGGCATCCAGCCGCCTGAGCCCGGCGTCTCATACTTCTCCTGCAGCCAGCCGAAGAGGATCATCGAGGCGTTCACGCCGAAGATCGCGAGGAGTGCAGCCGCGTCGGTGATCCCGCAGATCTGCGCGATGAGCACGATCATCACTGACGAACTGACCGAGTACTCAACCCAGCGGAAGTAGTTGCGCTTCGCTACGAGCCCGGCGGAGTAGCGTTTGTAGAACAGCGGGCTCGCGACGAGGAAGTGGAACAGCGCCGAAATGCCAAAAAACAGCGCGACGCCCCAGCCGATCTTCGACTCGAACAGAGTCGTCGGCTCGCCGAGCGGGCTTCCGGGCGGGCCGGTCATGTAGGTCGCGTTCACCGGCAGGGCGAAGTCGCTCGTGAGGACAAGGACCGCAACCATCTGAATGAGGTGCGCGAAACCCGCGATGATGTTGAGCCGGCGGATTTTGCTCAAGGCGATCTCGGTCGGTGCGTCTGCCGCAGCAGCGGTTTCCTGAGAAGTCATGATGAATTGTGGCACGGAATTGCCACCGCAAGTGCCGACTCGGCGCTCGCGAGCCGCTCGTGCACCATCCCGCTGCTTAAGGGCTAGCGAACTATCACATAGTGCTTCACAACCGTGTCAAGAATGTCCCAGCGGCCGGACCAGCCCCTCGGCAGGACGAGGGCACTGCCAGCGGTGATCTCCGACGAATCCCCTGAGGCGTCCGTTATGCGCGCACGCCCGGCGAGAATGAGAACGGACTCGGTGTCCTGCCGATCGGTGATGGACCAACCACCCGGTGTGCAGCGCCAGATGCCCACCTCGATGCCACCGGCGTCATGGAGCACCCGACCCGACATCATCGGCGTGCCGGAGTCGGCACCACTGCGGGGCCCCCAGTCCTCAAGATGTTCAATCAGCGCAGCAGTGTCAGCCGTGATCGAGTACTGATTCATAACCGCTGAGGATACTCACCATTTGCCTTGCGGGAGGGGCGCTCGCTAATCGCGCATTGCATCACGGTTCCGTCGCTGAGCCCTTCCGGAAGCCCTCTACAGATAATTCTGAGTTGGCCTCGGCGAGTGGTTTCGGTCAAGGGCCAAGGCAGCCAAGGGGTATGACGTGGACTCCGTCACCTCGCGTTTAGGCGAGCGAGGTTCCGGTGACGACCACGAGTGATTGCGGTGGCCGCGATACTCGTGCGGCCAACCTCATCAGGGAGGCTGCGGCCTTGTCGATTTCACGCTCGCCGAGTTTGACTTCGACGCCCACCCAGTCCCCGTCACGGGTTTCCAGAATGTGGTCGACTTCGAGGCGGCCTTCAGCCTCGCGATAGTGGAAGCACGACGCTCCGGTGGCTTCGGCAAAGATACGAAGGTCGTGCGCGACGAGACTTTCGAATAGGAATCCGGTTGTCTCCAAGTCATTGAGCATCCGCTCAGGGGACATTTGAAGAAGGGAGGCGGCGAGTGAGGGGTCGCCAAGATGGCGTTTCGGAGTGGTGATGAGTCGTTTGGATGACCGAACCGATGGATCCCAGGCTGGCACCTCATCGAAAATCCCCATCCTTCGCAGTGCGTCCAGATAGGGCTCCGCAACGTAACGGGATGGCGAATTGAGTTCATCCCCCGCGTCTCCGCGTGCCCGCTTGAGGATGGTGCTCACGCAGGCCGGTTGCGACATCAATTGGGCATAAGCGTGCAAGAAACGGCGCACGAGGCGGGGATTGCGGGCGGCTCCGGAGACTTCGTCAATGTCATGGTCGATGACGACGTCGAGGTATCCCTCAAGAAACGTGCGCGCGGTGGCCTCGTCCGCTCCTACGAGTGCCGGCCATCCGCCAACCGTGATGTGGTGAAGGTAATCGCGGGCTTGCAGAATGCAGTTCGCTGGCATAGGCGCGACGCCCTGCAGGAAATCGACTACGGACGCGGTGGGTGTGGTTGCCTGCTTCTCGGTCAGGGTCATCGTGCGCATGCGAACGATGCTGAAGCGGCCGGCACCGGAGTGTCTGGGGATGTCGTCTTTGGGCGTGGCCGAGCCGGTGAGGATGAATTGTCCGGGCAGTCCGCGGTCATCGACTGCCCGGCGCACTCCGTCCCACAATTGCGGGGTGCGGTGCCATTCGTCGAGGAGGCGTGGGGTATCGCCATCGAGGAGAAGGCGGGGGTCTAGTTCCGCGCGCCAAACTGCGTTGGGGTCGGAGTCGAGCAGAACCTCGCTCACGGCAAGTTGGCGGGCGGTGGCCGTCTTGCCGCACGCCTTCAGCCCCTCGATTAGAACGGCGCCCATGGCTTCAAGTCGGGAACTGAGGATGGTGTCTGCCAGCCGTGGTAGGTACCGTCGATGGGGTGCTGGAGATTCCATGACTTTTCTCTTTAACTAACAATAATCACAATTTCCAACCAACACAGAACACGTTTTACGACACTCATAAATCACATAATCCGCGCATCATGGGCTGCCTTACGGACGCCAAGCGCGCACATGGCATCGTTGGACGGGGGTCTGTCAGTCCCGCGGAGCGGGCAGTGACTCCCAGAGAATCGAACGTAGTCCAATGTTGTCGCCGCGCATGGCGTCGATAGACGCCTAGATCATGCGGTCAGGGCCAATGAGTGGCCACACGATGGGGTGACCCGCATGATCGGAGAGAAGCTCAAGGAAGGCGCGCTGCGCACGGCCGTTACCCTCACGGAAAGGGTGAAGCGCGTTCAAGTCCGCGAGGATGGCGGCCGCCCCATCGGCGAACTCGGTCGCAGTGAGACCCATAAGCAAGTCCTCGGTCGCGAGCCCGCCGAAGATGGTCGAGGCGAACGACTCAAGGTGCTGTGGAAGGCAGAACTGGGTCGCGCCCTTGCCCAACTTGACCGCACGGACTTGGCCCGCCCACTCGTAGACATCCTGGAACACGTGGCGGTGAATGGCCTGCAGGTGGGCGAAGCCGAAACGGCCCGGAACCGCTCCTATCGATCGCAGTTGCACCAGCCGCCCGAATGTCAAGGCACGCTCCGCCCGCGCCAACTCAGGTGCGCCCGTCAGTCCAAGACGATTGCGCAGGACGTCCGTCCCCGGGTAGAGGTAGTCCTCGGGCCGGACGAACCGATGAGGGCTAGACACTCACGATGCGGCGGTACTCGGCGAAGTCGATGCGACCCGCTGCCAGCTCGCGAGCAGCATCAACCTCGACCTCGCTGGCAGGCATGCCCTCCATGTCCATCGAGGACGCGGCCGACGCCACCGCGCGCTCGCGCACCGCGGTCAACTGCTCATACTGGTCCAGCGACATCAGCACTACCTCCGGCTTGCGGTGCGCACCAGCGAAGACAGTCTCACCGTGCGCCACCTGATCCACGACCAAAGCGAGCCCCTGACGCAGTTCTCGCATGGTCAACACCTTGGTAACAGACACTCCCGAAGGCTATCACGAATGTGTACACAATCGATCATCGGAAGACTCTGAATCCACCCGGTGACTGTCAGGGTGCAACGACGTTGCGTCCTCGTCACGGTCAGTCACTGCCCTTGAGGACGTCATGCCACTCGGTACCTTCGCAGTCAGAGGCCGGAGCAGTTTTGCAGCGCGTGGGCCTCGGGCAATATTCACTCGGATACATGCCCTACCTGAGCCGCCCCTGTTCGCGGCTCTCGACTGCATGAGACCGAGCCTGCCCGAGGCAGCACGCGGCCTCGCCCGCGTCAAGCGGGGATTGGTTGGCTTCTTGCCGCTGATGCGCGCTTACGGACGGCTGCGGTCTTTGCGGACCTCGACCCACTGCGACTCCATGAGCGATGAGCGCGATCGGTTGCCTCTCCGATGATCGACACGATTCGGTCGAGCATTGCCTCATCGCTCACGAGCGGCGGCGAGATCTGGATTACCGGATCGCCTCGGTCGTCGAGCCGGCACAGCAGGCCGAGTTCGTCCATATGACCGGAGAGTTCCGTTTGCAGCAGCCACTGCGCCTCGTCCTCGTCGAAAGTCTCATGCGTCTCGCGGTCTTTGACGAGTTCGACAGCCCAGAAGAAGCCGGCGCCGCGCACGTCACCAACGAGCGGATTGCCACGCAACTGCTGCAATCTTGAATCGAGGAAGGGCTCGAGTGACCGCACATTCTCGAAGACCTCCTCACGCTCGTAGATATCGAGGACAGCGAGTGCAATCGCAGTCGTAAGGGGGTGGCCGCCGAACGTGAGGCCATGCATGTAGGTGACCTCCCCTGAACCAAAGGGCTCGGCCACCCTCGCGTTGACGAGGACGCCACCTAGCGGCGCGTGTCCGGCCGTCGCACCCTTTGCGAAGGTGATGATGTCGGGTTCGGCATCGAATCGGGTTGACGCGAACCACTCCCCGACGCGGCCAAACGCACTGATGGTCTCGTCAGCGACGAGTAGGATGCCGTAGCAATCGCAGAGCGCACGGAGCCCCGGCCAGTAGCCACGGGGAGGGACGAAAGCGCCGCCTGAGTTCTGGAGCGGTTCGGCGATGATTAATGCCACTTCGTCGGGGCCTTCGCGCAGGATTGTTGCGTGCACCTCGTCGAGGAGTGCTTTGGTAAATCGTGCCTCGTCGTAGCCTTGAGGATGCCGGTAAGCATTGGTATTGCTCACGAATGACACCGGAATCGGCAAGGGCATGAATGGCTCGCGGCAGTCGTCGAGGCCGGTGAAGCTCAAGGCGCCGAGGGAGGTGCCGTGGTAGGCGAGGTTCCGGGCGATCGCTTTGGTGCGCTGCGGCTGGCCGTTGGCGATATGCCATTGACGGACGATTTTCCAGGCCGCCTCAACCGATTCGCCCCCGCCGCTGGTGAGGAACAGCCTCTCCATGCCCAGTGGTGCGGCGATAGTCGTTAACCGTTCGGCGAGTTGCACTGCCGACGGATGCGTCAACGACCAGTTCGGGGCAAAGACAAGCTCGGACAACTGACGCTGCGCAACTGCGCCAATCTCGGCCCCGAAGCCATGTCCGAGATTCGAGCAAAAGAGCCCAGATATGCCGTCGATATAGCGGCGGCCCGCTACGTCGATCACCTCGCAGCCGTCGCCTCGAACGATGAGCGGGATCGGATGCTCATTGAAGTTACTGAGATCGGTGAAGTTGAGGAGGAGTCGATTTCGGGCAAGAACCTGTTTGCTGGAGTCGTCAGAACGACTTTCCAGAGCCATGACTTCACATCCTTGATGCTGAGTAGCCGTTCAGGATTGTGTGAACCTAGCATCCTGAGTGGTCATTCAGCAAGCATTGATGCGTGGCACGGCGCGTGCGCGCCCTATCGCGGGGATTTGCCTCGCTTCGCCGGCTCGGTGATTCCGAGTTCGAGAACCGCCGATTCCCACCACAGTTCAGTGAACTTTCGCGTCGTCATCCCCGGCTCATTCAGTGCGAGTTGGACGGCAAGCCCGTCCATGAGCGCCGCAAGACGCAGGACCGACTTCGCTGCGTTGCTCGGGGAGAACGAGCCATCCGCAACGCCCTCGTCGATCACCCTTCTCAGCACTGTCCGCCACCGACGATCCTGGGATTCGCGAACAGCGCGGGAGTCAGGGTCGCGCAGCGCCCGTGCCCACAGCTCAAGCCACAGTCCCCAGTTGCCGACAGCGGCCCCCCGCCCCGCTGCGAGTTCCGCCATGAAGCGGAGTCGTTCAACGGGGCCATTTTCAGCGGCCAAATGCTGGGCGAAATCGTCGTAGAACTCATCCTCGAGCATCGTGAGACAGGCCGACAGCGCTCCCGCAAGGGAACCGAAGTGATAGAGCACGAGCCCCTGCGAGGTGCCGGCCTCGCGAGCGATGTCCGCGACTCTCGTTCCTGCGAAACCACGTTCACGCACCACCACGATCGTGGCGAGCATGATGCGCTCACGTCGCTCCTCGGGTGCCTTCGCGGCGAGTGCTACGCGTGCCATGAGCCTCCAGCCGATGGGGAAAACTTCGTCACGCCGCGCATATTGAGCAGGCGTTCAGGATACGCTGCGTCCGGACACCAACTCCCGGAGTCCCAGAGAAGTCTAGGAGTGATCAGGAGACATGGCCGCGCTTCCCACTCACGTCGAAGAACTCCGCGCGCGAGCATCCGCATTCGTCGACGAGGTCCTCATCCCCCTCGAAGTGACCGCTGAACTCGCCGGCGGGCCACTGCCTGCCGCAGACCAGGCAAGGATTCGAAGCGAGGCCCTCGAGCGCGGGCTTCACGGGGGTCTCCACCGCCGCGAACACGGTGGAAATAGTTGGTCGACCACCGAATGGTTCCTCGTCGAGGAGCAACTCGGCCGATCAACGAACGGCGTCTCCTGGTACATGCCCAACGCCTACAACGTCTGGAAGGCGGCAAGCCCAGAACAAATCGAGAGATGGCTCGTTCCGGCCCTGCGCGGTGAACTCCACGATGCCTACGCGGTGACGGAGGCCGACGCAGGCAGTGACCCCTCCGGGATTGCGACGACAGCGCATCGCGCGGGCCCTGGCCGCTGGGTGCTCAACGGCGAGAAGTGGTTCGTGACATTCGGGACAACCGCCGAGGTCATCATCGTCATGGCACATGTGGTCGAAGGTGATCAACACCTGCCGACACTCTTCACCGTTTCCGCTCATGCACCCGGGGTCGAGGTCGTGGCAGATGTGCCCTTCACGCACAACTACCCGCACGGGCACCCGACGATGCGTTTCACCGATGTCGAGCTCACCGACAATGACATCCTCGGCGGCCTGGGCAACGGCGACAACCTCCAACGGCTCTGGTTCACCGAGGAGCGGCTCGCCATCGCCGCGCGGTGCATCGGCGCCATGCAACGTCTCATCGATGAGTCCATCGACTGGGCGGCCAATCGCGAGCAGGGCGGAGCACGGCTCCTCGATCATCAGGGGATCAGCTTTCCGATCGCAGACAGTGCAGCCGATGCCGCAGCCGGCCGGCTTCTCGGGCTTGATGTTGCCCGCCTCGCCGATGAGGGCGCCGACGGCAAGCTCATCCACGGAAAGGCCTCCATGGCGAAGCTCTTCTGCTCTGAGGCGGCCAATCGCTGCGCTGATCGAAGCGTCCAACTGTTCGGCGGACGGGGCTATATGCGCACAACGGCAGCCGAGCGTTTCTGGCGCGAGTTGAGGGTCGACCGGATCTGGGAGGGGACCTCCGAGATCCAGCGAATCATTGTTCTGCGGTCACTTGAGCGCCGCGGTGTCTCCGCGATGCTCACCTAGGCGCCAATCGACCCGACCATGGATCTCACCCGCCTCATCTCACCAACCTCGGTGGCGGTCGTCGGCGCCACCGATCGCCCGGGCTCCTACGGCCAAGCGGTCCTCGCTAACCTCATCGATAGCGGGTTCACCGGACCCGTCACCGGGGTTCACCCGACGCGAGCCGAGGTCCTCGGATTCCCATGTGTACCAACACTCGGGGAGATTGGCCGAACTGTTGATGTGGTCGTCATTGCCACGCCGGCCTCGACCGTCCCTGCTTACATCTCAGAGGCACGGCGCCTCGGCTTCGGTGCCGCCATCGTGTTTGCGGCAGGCTTCGCCGAGGTCGGTGATGATTCGTTGGACGATGCACTCGTAGGTGCCGCTCGTGATTTCGCCGTACTCGGTCCCAATGGCAACGGCCTGGTCAACGTCTGGACCCGCGCGGCACTTTGGGGTGATCACGCAGCCCTGCCGAGCGACCCTGGGAACATCGCCGTCATTTCGCAGAGCGGTAACGTCGGAGTCGGGCTCCTCGCCCACCGCAAAGGCCTCGGTCTGCACTCGGTGTTCTCCGTCGGCAACGCTGCGGTCGTCGGCGCGTCAGATCTCATCGGGCAGCTCGCCGTCACCGATGAGGTCAAGGTCATTGCCGCGTATCTCGAGGCCGATGGTGACGGAGCCGCGCTTGCCACGGCATTGGCAGCCTGCGCCGAAAAGGATGTTCGAGTCGTCATCCTTAAGGCCGGGCGCAGTGCGCTCGGGGCAGCGGCCGGTCAGGCCCACACTGCTGCGCTCGCCGGAGACCAGCGGGTCTTCGAGGCACTCATGCGTGAGGCAGGGGCGGTGCTCGTCCGAGAGCCCGCCGAGCTCATCGAGACGGCGCGGGCTCTCGTAACCGGACGCCGGGACCCACGAGGCGCTGCCGTCCTCACGTGCTCAGGGGGCGATGCCACCCTCGCCGCGGATATCGCGGACGACGCAGGCACTCACCTGACGAGCCTCGGGTCGGCAACGCTCGACGGTCTCGCGCCGCTCCTGCCCGTGACTACTACCACGGGCAATCCGCTCGACCACACCAACCTCGTCTGGGCCGATACGGAGGCCGTTGCCAGTATCACCGAGGTCATCGCACGCGACCCCAACGTCGGCCACCTCGTCTACATCCAAGATCAGCCAGCGGGACTCCCTGCCGAAGCCGCGAAGGAGTGGGTGGCCACGCGATCCGGCGCAATACTCGGGGCCACTCAAGCCGGCACCACCGTGATGCTCACAAGCACGATGCCCGGTCAGGAGCCGGACTCCGCGGTGAGCGGCCTCGGTGCCACATTCACCGCGATCACTGCACTCCAGCGATCGGCCCCCAGCCCCGACCGTCTCAGGCAGATCGCCGCGTCGGCGCCCCGCATCGTCGAGATCTCGCCCGGCCAGGCTCAATTGGGCGGCGCGGCGATCAGCCTTTCGGAGGCTGAGGCCAAGACCATGCTTCGCGAGGCTGGTGTACGCGTGCCCGTCGGAGGACTGGCGACCACAGCCGACGATGCGGCGGATGTCGCCGCCAACATCGGCTTTCCAGTCGTTGTGAAGGCATGCGCCGCAGGACTCGACCACAAGAGCGACCTCGGGGCGGTCGCCGTCGGACTCGCCGACGCGGCGGCCGTCCGCGAGGCGGCCGCGCGCATCCTCGCCCTCGAGGCACTCCCGCCGGGCGCTTGCCTTCTCGTCGAACAACTCGTTTCCGGGGCCGAGGTTCTCATCTCCGCCACTCGCACAGGCGTCGTGCCCGCGCTCGTTATCGGCCTCGGCGGCGTCTGGGCCGAGGCGCTCGGGGACGTCGTCGTCATTCCCCTCCCGGCCGATGCCGCGCGTGTGCGCCAGGGACTCAACCACCTCAGGGGGTCGGCGGTGCTGCGCGGGGAAAGGAGCCAACAGGCGTACGCGGTCGAGGCGCTGTGTCACCTGGCTTCCAAGGTCGGCCAACTCCTCATCGACAGCGGCGCGGCACTCATCGAATTGAATCCGGTGATCGTCTCCGCAGAGGATGCGATCGCGGCCGACGCGGTGATCGTCCGGCAGCCCACTTTCACCGCAGGGGTGGACGCCGCTGAGGTCGGTCCGTAGGATTCCTGAATGGCCAGTCAGCATTCCATCGCACCAGTTGACCCCGCAGCAATCGCCCGGGCCCTCGCCCCGTTCGGCTCGAGTCGGATGCTTCCGCCTGAGGCGTACACGACCGCCGAGGTTTTCGAATGGGAGCAGGCGAATTTCTTCTCAGGGTGGCAGTGCATCGGTCGTAGTGCCGACATCGCCAAGGCTGGCATGCAACGCGCCGACCGCGTCGGCGACACCACGGTGCTTCTCGCCCGAGGTGAAGACCTCGTCCTGAGAGCATTCGCGAATGTTTGCCGCCACCGCGGCCATGAGATCCTGCCCTGCGGCGGCGAGAAGACTGCGCGCGCCATCACCTGCCCGTACCACCTGTGGTCGTACCGCCTTGACGGCGACCTCTTCAGCGCCGCCGGGTACGACGAGGAGTCATCCTTCGACAAGTCGGAGTTCCCGCTTCGCGCCCTGCCCCTTCGAGAGTGGCACGGCTGGATCTTCCTCGACCCGTCAGGCACCGCTGGTTCGCTCGATGAACACCTCGAGGGACTCGAGGAGCGGGTGGGGCCCTACAGCCCCGAGACCCTCGTGATGCGCGGTCGCCACGAATACGTCATCGAGTCGAACTGGAAGATCATCGTCGAGAACTACCAGGAGTGCTACCACTGCCCAGCGATCCACCCTGAGCTCTGCGCCGTGAGCGTCCATGAGGGGGGCGAGAACTGGGAGCCGTCACCCGGCGCTTGGGTCGGTGGCTGGCAGGAGTTGCAGGCGCACGCAGCAACGATGTCGCTTGACGGTCACAGTGACAGCCTCCCCATCAGTGGTCTATCCGACGTCGAACTACGTCGAGTCGACTACATCGGGGTCTTCCCAAACCTCCTCATCAGCCTGCACCCGGACTACGTCATGACCCATCGCATGATCCCGTTGTCGGCCGGTCGCACGTGGGTCGAGTGTTCTTGGATGTTCCCTGTCCACGCAACCGAGCAGCCCACCTTCGACCCGGCCTTCGCAATGGACTTCTGGGACATCACGAATCGCGAGGATTGGTCAGCATGCGAGTCCGTGTACCGCGGGCTCGACTCAGGCTTCGCTGAAGCCGGGCCACTCTCCCCTGCAGAGGAGGCCGTCTACCAGTTCGTGACCATGGTCGCCCGCGGGTACTCAGGGCTCCCCATCTCCCCACTCCACAACCTGCCCAGCACCACCCACCCGAGCGAAAGGGTCACCACGTGATCACCACCCCCCTTATTGAGGCCGCAAGCACCGTCACCGAACTTGAGGACTGGGGTCCGCTCGCCGAGGCGACCGGCGACGAAATGCTCACCTCAGGGGTCACCCTGTGGTCAAGCGATGGATCCGAGGCCGGCATCTGGCAGTGCACCGCAGGGCCATCCACCTGGAGCCTCGAGCAGAACGAATTCGTGCACGTACTCTCGGGCAGCATGACTGTCACGCGTGACGGCGAGGAGTCATTTCTTGCCGGACCCGGTTCGACCTTCCTCGTGCCGGTGGGCTGGAAGGGCACTTGGGAGATCCACGAGACGCTGCGCAAGCTGTACGTGCTCTTCTGAGCCGAGGGCGCTAGCTGCCACCCTGCGGCACGATCCTCATGGCGCGCGGCCGGATGTATACCGTGAATTTGTCATCGCGTTCGAAGCTGGACGCGCGCTCACTCGCGACTCGAACCACGAGTGAGTGCTCAGACGAGAGGCTGACGACGACATCGGTCATGGCCCCGAGGTAGATGGTGCGGACGACGGTCACCGGGACAGCCGCCGACGGATCGGTCGTCGGGTCGAGATGAATGCGCTCAGGTCGGATCACCAGCTTCGCCGGGCCCGGCTCCATGAGCGGACCCGCTGACTCGAGGAGGTGGTCCCCAAGCCGGAACAGCGTGCGACCCTCAGAGGCAGGCCCAACGACATCAATCGGCAGCACGTTGGCGCTGCCGAGGAAATCAGCAACATACGCGGTCGCCGGGTGCTCATAGACCTCGCTCGGCGATCCCATCTGCTCGACCCGGCCGGCCGCCATCACCGCAAGTCGATCACTCATCGTGAGTGCCTCCTCTTGGTCGTGGGTGACGTAGACGAAGGTAATTCCGATCGACTCCTGAAGGGCCTTCAACTCGACCTGCAAGACCTTGCGCAGTTTGGCGTCGAGGGCACCGAGGGGCTCATCGAGGAGCAGGACCTTCGGGCCGAGGACGAGGGCGCGCGCGAGGGCGACCCTTTGCTGCTGCCCACCGGAAAGCTGACCGGGTTTGCGCTTCGCATAATCACTCATCCGCACGAGATCGAGCGCCTCACCGACCTTACGGAGCACCTCCTGCTTGGAAAGGTCCACATACTTCAAGCCGAATGCGACGTTGTCAGCAACGGTCATGAACGGAAAGAGCGCATAGTTCTGGAACACCGTGTTGACGGGCCGCTCATTCGCAGCCAGCTTCGAGACATCCACACCATCGATGAGGATCTTGCCGGCGGTGGGCTCCTCGAAGCCGGCGATCATCCGAAGGGTTGACGTCTTCCCACAGCCCGACGGCCCGAGGAGCGAGAAGAACTCCCCTGCCGCGATCGAGACGTTGACGCCGCGAACAGCGGCTACCTCGCCGTACGACTTCACTAGACCGATGAGTTCAATTGCGCCGCCCGCCATATCAGGCGCTTTCGGCCAAGGATGTCGCTCGCTGCATGGGCGGAACTCCGGTCTCTTGTGAGGTGTGGTCGGCCATCATCAGCCGGTTTCGAATGTGGTGCGCTTCAGGCCATTCGAAATGTCGAGGGGCAGTTCGGCCGAACCCCTTGCGGAATGCTGAACCGTCGGTCAGTCTAGGTTCCCAGCAGGGCTCGGACAAGGAGAATCGATGACCAACAGCACGGGTGAGAATCGGCGCAACGCGAGTGGCGCACGGTTGAGCCGGCGGCGACTCCTTCAAGCCTCAGCGTTGGCGGTTCCGGGCATGATGGCGCTTTCGGCGTGCGCTCGCCTAACTTCGGCTGGCGCCGGCGCCGCAAGCAGTGCAGCGCCCAGTCTGCAACTTGCCTCGCCTACCAATCCGGTCAAGTGGCCCATCGCCGCGGGGAACGAGCCCATCGCGGCTGGCCTTGAGCCCGAGCGCAATGCCACGCTGCGCCTCTACAACTACGCCGACTATCTCAATCCCGAGGTCATCACCTCATTCGAGGCAAAGTACGCCGAGTACGGGGTGAAGGTCGAGATCTCCACCTTCAACGACACCCCTGAGGCACTCACGAAGATCCGCAACGCTGGCACACCGTTCGATATCTACTTCCCGAGCTACGACGCCATCGGGAAACTCGTGCTCGGCGGACTCGTCCGGCCACTCGAGCACAGTTACATTCCCAATATCTCGAATGCCTATCCGGAGTTTCAGAACCCGTTCTATGACGTCGATTGGCAGTACACCGTCCCCTACGTCCTCTACACGACGGGAATCGGATGGCGGGCCGACCGCATCAGCGAGGACATTGGTGCGCGAGCGAACCCCTACGACGTCTTGTGGGATCCGCAGTACCGCGAGCACCTAGCAGTGCTCGACGACTACCGCGAGGTCATCGAGATGACCCTGCTCCGCAACGGAGGCACCGAGGTCAACACCGGCGACGATGCGCTCCTCAATGCCGCACGTGATGCCATGCTTGAGATGAACAAGCTCACCCAGCCACGGGTGACGATCACCGGCTACACCGATCTTCCAGAGGGTCGCCTCGACCTCTCGCAGGCCTGGTCCGGTGATCTCATCACCGCTTTGGGCTACCTACCTGAGGGTGTCGACCCAAGCGTGCTCCGCTACTGGTTCCCCAGTGATGGCAAGGGCATGGTGAACAACGACACGATGGTCGTCCTCAAGGGCGGCGAGAATCCAGTGCTCGCGCACCTGTTCCTCGACCACCTGCTCGACGCCAAGACTGCACTCACGAACTTCACCTTCACCGGCTACCAACCGCCACAGGTCTCGATCACTCCCTCGAGCCTGGTATCGGAGGGGCTCATCCCGGAGAACCTCTCGTCCGCCGTCGTGCTCCCGAGTTACTTCAACACCGGCTACCGAGCCCTCGAACTCGCGCCGGAGGTCGATGCCAAGTGGCAGGCGATCTGGCAGCAATTCAAAGCCGGTGGCTGACCTCAAGCAGCGGGTAAACCGGCTCACCTGGCCAATCCTCGCCCTCCCTTCACTCGCCTGGCTGGCTCTGTTCCTCGCAGTTCCGTTCTACGTCGTCCTGTGCGTTGCGTTCGGCGACATCGACCCGCTGTTCCGGACATCAGTTCCCATCTGGAACCCGCTCAACTGGCGTCTTGAGCAGATTCTTATCATTTTCGATCGGCTCTTCGGTCCCAACAATTTCTATCTGGCACCCGTTGTCCGAACGATCACCTTCGTCGTTATCGCCGTCGTCGTGTGCCTCATCATCGCGTTCCCTGTCGCTTACTATGCAGCGAAATACGCCGGCAGGCGCAAGGCCCTCGTCCTGACCCTCATCGTCGCGCCGTTTTGGATCAGCTACATGATGCGCATGCTCGCGTGGGTGAACCTGCTTCAGACCGACGGCATCATGAACTCCATCATCTCCCTCGGTGGAGTGCTGCCCATCGAGGTGAACTGGCTCTCCGGCAAGTCCTATACGGTCGTCATGGGCCTGATCTACGGCTATCTCCCTTACATGATCCTTCCGCTCTTCGCCGCGCTTGACCGCATCAATCCCAGCCTGCTTGAGGCCGCCCGGGATCTCGGTGCCGGGGGCTTCGACGTCTTCCGACGCGTCATCGTGCCGATGAGCATTCCCGGTATCGCCGCCGGCATCCTCCTCGTCGCACTACCAATGATGGGCGACTACTTCACCACCGACATGCTCTCCGGCTCACCGAATACCTCAATGATCGGCAGCCTCATCAACACCTCTATCTCGACCCCCGGCCAGTCCGGTCAGGCAGCCGCACTCCTCCTACTCGTGCTCCTTGTGCTCGCGGGCCCGATGATCTGGTACACCCGATCGATGTACTCCTCTGAGGTGCGCACATGACCGTCACCGAGTTACCGTCGCGCCGCACCCGATCCAAGAGCGGGGGGCCGCATGCCCATGGCCTCGCAACCATTACGACGATCTACCTGCTGTGGTCGCTAGTCCCGGTCGCCGTCGCGATCCTGTTCTCGTTCAATGCTGGTCGGTCGAGAAGTGTGTGGCAGGGCTTCTCCCTTCGTTGGTACACATGGGATCCGAACGGATCGATCCTCAACGATCCAGCGCTGCGCAATGCCCTCCTCCACACCATCACCCTCGCCATCATCGCCACCCTCATCACAGTGCCGCTCGGGGTCACATTCGCTCTCGCCCTTGACCGGTGGCGCGGCAGAGTGCCGACAGGAGCAAGTTTCGCGGTGCTCCTGTCATTCGTCATCCCCGAGATCGCCCTGGCCATTGGGCTGCTCTTCCTCGTCACGACCCTCGCAACGCCCTTCGCGCTCGGTACCACCGCGCAACTCATCGGGCTCATCACCTTCCAGTTGTCCTACCCCGTGGTGATCGTGCGCGCACGACTCCTCACGATCGGGAAGCAATACGAGGAGGCGGCGCGCGACCTCGGGGCGACAGCACTCGGAGCTGTTCGGCGGGTACTCCTGCCAATGCTCACCCCTGCCATCATGGTGAGTGCGATCCTCGTGTTCGCAGATGTGCTCGACAACTTCGTCATCGTCCGATATTTGTCGGCCGACATGAGCACCGAGACCACCTCGATGCGCATCTACAACACTGCGCGCGCCGCACCCACACCTGCGCTCAATGCCCTCGCCACCCTCATCCTCGTCACCTGCCTCATTGTTATTGTCGTCGGCTGGCTCCTGTATCGCCGTTGGAGCAAGGGCCAGGGCGAGGATGGCGGTCTCACGAGTTTCACGAGCACCCTGTAAATCCGTCCCACCCCACCTGACCGAACATCATCGCTAGGAGCACCCGGTGTCCCAGAACCTGCCTGCACGCGCACGAGTCGTTATCGTCGGCGGCGGCGTCATCGGCTGTTCGATCGCATACCACCTCACGAAGCTCGGGGTGAGCGACGTATTGCTCATTGAGAAAGACCAACTCACGGCCGGCACGACCTGGCACGCAGCAGGGCTCATCACGAGCGCCGGCTATCACGATGACACGTCACTGTGGATGGCCCGCTACTCACGTGACCTCTATGCCCGCCTCGAGGAGGAAACCGGTCACTCCACTGGATTTCGACCCGTTGGCCACCTCTCGGTAGCGACGAGCCCCGAGCGGCTCGAGACCCTCATTCGCGAGCGCGACTTCCAGATTGGCTACGGGGTCCCGAACGAGATCATCTCGGCGAAGGAGGTCGGCGAGCTCTTTCCGCTCGCAAAAATCGACGACATCATCGGCGCCTCATATGTTGTCGATGAGGGTCGCGCTGACCCGGTCGGCGTAGCGACGTCGATGGCGAAGGGCGCCCGAATGGGCGGCGCAACCATCGTCGAGGGTGTCGCCGTAAACGGCTTCACCCGAACCGGCCGGCGCATCACCGGAGTCACCACCGACTCGGGCACGGTCGAAGCCGATACGGTCGTGCTCGCGTGCGGTTTGTGGACGCGGCAGCTCGCTCGCAAGGCGGGTGTCGACGTGCCGCTCCAAGCCGCCGAGCACTACTACCTGCTCACCGAGCCGATGGCAGGCGTCCATCGTGATCTGCCGATCATCGAAGACCTCGCCTGCTACGGCTACTTCCGCGAGGAGGGCGACGGAATGCTCGTCGGACTCTTCGAGCCGGTCGCGGCACCCTGGCACCCCAAGGGAGCTCCGGAGGAGTTCGCCTTCGGCACGATCCCGCCGGACTGGGAACGGATGACCCCGTTCCTCGAGAAGGCGATGGAGCGAATTCCGAGCCTGTCCGACGCAGGGATCCGCACCCTGTTCTGCGGGCCGGAGAGCTTCACGGCCGACGTGCTTCCGATGCTCGGCCCACCGCCGGAGGTCGACGGCATGTTCGTCGCAGCCGGGCTCAACTCAGTTGGCATCCTTCTCGGCGGCGGAGTGGGCAGCGCCATGGCGAGCTGGATCGTCGACGGCATCTGCCCGGTCGACATCGCCGCGTTCTCGATCGAGCGCGCGCTGCCCTTTGAGAACAGCCTGCGATTTCGCACCGAACGGACAGTGGAGCAGCTCGGCGTTCTCTTCGGCGACGGCTCATTTCCCACATTCCACCAGCACAGCGCCCGTGGCATCAGGCGCACTCCCCTGCACGAGCACTGGGCGCGGGCCGGCGCCTACTTCGCAGTTTCAGCCGGCTGGGAGTACCCCGAGTGGTTCTCTCCGATCGGCGAGAACGCCCATGTCCCGTGGACGTGGGGACGCGGGTACTGGACGCCGCTCATCGCGGAGGAGCATCGGACGATCCGCGAGGCAGTCGGCGTCATGGACATGACCCTCATGTCGAAGTTCCTCGTGCAGGGCCCGAGCGCTGCCGCCATCCTCGACCGGCTGAGCGCCAATGATGTCGTCGGCGCGATCGGCCGGGTTGTCTACACCCAGTGGTGCAATGATCGCGGCGGCATCATGGCTGACCTCACGGTGACCCGGCTCGACGAGGACCGCTTCATGGTCGTGGTGTCCGATGTCTCCCACCGGCGGATCGAGCGGATGCTCCTCGATGAACTGCGCGAGGGCGAGTTTGCGACCGTCACCGATATCACCGCAGGGATGGTTATCTTGTCGGTGCAGGGCCCGAACTCACGTGAGCTGCTCAGCCGAGTGAGCCCCGATGACCTGTCGAATGAGGCATGGCCCTATCTCACCGGCAAGGAAATCGAGGTGGGCTACTCCCGTGTGCTCGCCCTTCGTGTGACGTATGTCGGCGAGCTCGGCTACGAGCTTTACGTGCCCGCTGATCAGGCGGCCTCGGTGTGGGAGACCCTTGAGGCGGCCGGGGGCGATCTCGGCCTCAAGCCGGTGGGCCTCGGCGCGCTGCACTCCCTTCGCCTCGAGAAGGGCTACCGCGATTACGGGGTCGACATCGACAACACCGACACCCCGGTCTCTGCCGGGCTCGCCTTCGCTGTCGCCTGGGACAAGCCGACTGCCTTCAACGGGAAGGCGGCACTTGAGGCCCTTCGCACGGATCGGACGAGCCGACTCGTCGGCATACTCCTCGATGATCCCGAGCCGGTGCTGCACGGCGGGGAGCCGGTGCTCAAGGACGGTGTCTGGACCGGTTACCTGCAGGTCGGCGCTTTCGGCTTCACCCTCGGGGCACCGGTGGGCCTCGCGACCATCGACCGTGCCGAGGGCGTCACCGCTGACTGGCTCGCGCAGCCGGGGTTCGAGGTCGTGGTCGCCGGGGTGCCGTACCGGGCCACCCTGTCACTGCGACCCTTCTACGACCCGGACCGCACGAGAATTCACGCCTAGAATTCTGCGCAATTGAGATGAATGTCCGGGAATTCTCCACTGGGCACGTTTCGCGGTAAGCGTTCCGCACCATAACCCGGTGTCCCTTGCGGAGGTCATCCGGTTCCTCAGCCGGCCCAGAATAGGGTTCCATGACCTGGTTCGTGCAGGCATTCTGGAACAACGCCCACAGCGCATCAGATGCGGACTCAACTCAGGGCGCCAACGGGCACGAAGGAAATTCACAGCGTACGGGCCCGTTATAAAGGGAACCTTGTGGATGGGAAGCAGCGGGCCAGGAAGCGTACTTGGGCGTCCCAGAAGGCAGAGGTTCATCGTTGATTGACGTCGATTGCCTGCCTTACCTGGATCGATATTTCTTGACACTCGCCGCGTACTTTCGCGCACCGCTGGCGCCCATCCGCCACCGCGCAAACTCAATGCTCACTTCATATAAATCGGCCACCTGCCAATCGGACCAACCAGCCGTGGCATGCCGCTTAGCGGCCTCGAATGGGATGAGGAGTTCCCCAGCCAGAATGTCGGCTTCATCCTCCTGTTCGCGCGCAAGCCCACACTTGCGCTCTTCCACAGAGATCGCGGTCGCGAACGCGTGTTCCAAAATATGGTGCGCGGCTTCATGCGTCGTCGTTGATCGCCTCAGATTGCGCGAGTGCCAATCATTATCGAGCACCATGACGCCGCTACCAGTGGAGATGAGAGCTCCTGAAAACTTGTCGCGGATGCCTTGATGAGCGATCTGCATGTCGGAGACCTCGAGTGAGCTCAGTTCGAGGACCGGGACGCCGTACGCCGAGAAGTACTCGTAGGGGTCAAAGACATCAGTGACCTTGAGCCCAAATTCAGACCGGATCTCTACTGCCAGTCGGCTCGCACGGGCCTTAAATCCCCGCTCAACCATCAGCCAGAAGCTCGAGTCTGCCTTAGTGCGGCCGCGAAGATGGTCTCCAGATACTCCGCGTCCTGTTGGGTGAGGTCCGTGCGAGCGCGCAACAAGATAGCCAACTCAGCCATGAGTGCTGGTGGCTCAGTGGGCTCGCCAACCCCGCGAACAAAAGTCTCAGCCGGCATGTTGAGCCACGTGACGAGCGTGGTGAAGCCATCCGCGTCCGGCTTTTGCCCGTTCGCAATTCTTGAAAGCAGGGATGGACTCACGCCGATCTCCTTTGCCAGAGTGCGCCACGAGGAATTGCCGCGTTCCTGACGGGCTGCGTCCAGGGCCGCGTACAACAGGGAAGGGTCAACCGTTTGCTTTGTCACCAGTTGAGTGTTTCACACTCGCAACAACAAGTTGCAATTGACTCGCGACTGTTTTAAACTCGCGACATAGATTCGAAATAGCAACGGAGGTCGTTGGGTGGGCGCAGGATCCGGCGGCGGGTACGCCACATCTCCAAGTTCGGCAGCGGCATTCAGGCGGAACATCGATCGACTCGCAAAGAAGTACCCTCTCGATCACAAGGGCCGATTCGGAAAACCTGCCCGCCGCGCCGACGTCCAAGTCGTTCGATCTCCCGACCCAGCCAAGACGGCCAACGAATTCTTCGACACGCTGTCACTTGGTGGACGAATTCAACCTCTGCCTCGAGGGAACGGTGTCATGGGTCGCTTTGACGATGATTCGGGAGTGGTCCTTCGGCCATCGTCGAAGTCAGGCGGTCCAGCAGTGAACATCACGATTGTTGGCAAATACGGCGACGAGTACAAGATTCACTTTGAGAGATAGGAGTTGGCGATGATTGAAGTGTTAAACGTTGTTGATGGGGACTCAATAAACATATTGAAGGGACTCCGCGGCGCAACACTGAGAAGGATATTTGGGGTCAGCCTAGATTCTCATCTCAGGAGTGCGGACGTGAGTATTGAGACCGATCGTGGAACCATCACATTGTGGGGCGATATTGATGACCTGAATGACTGGGAGGGGGATGACGGCCAATATTCCGTCTTTCACATTTGCCTTGGGATCCCCGATCTATATCCAAATCTTGGCGCAGCGGCCATCCGCAAGGCCGACCACAATTCCTACTACTTTCATGCTGGCGATTGCATTACCGATTTCAAAATTCATCGCGAGACCGTTCGCAAGGTCGTGGCTGGAAAGGTGGAGTGGAGCTACACCACCGACATCGCGATAGCCCTCGAGTTGACGAACGGAGTTCTCGCGGTTTCGAAGTCGTCTCTCAACCAAGAAATGCTCATCATCAGTTTCGCTGACTCCTTCGAAGAACTCGACATTCCACCCACCGGAGGCTTTTGGTTTCACTGGAATGCCATGGATACGGCATTCCAGCGGAGTGCCGAATGGATGGACCGAGAAGCGTTGATCGGCACCGGGGGAGTCTGATGCTGGTCCACTCAAAGTCGAATGAGGGTGCGCTACTGCTGGACGGAGCTCCACCTGGTTACCCTCTCGGGCATCCGGTGGATGGTCAGGAGCACATCCCTTGTCTGGCGAGAGTGGCGAGACTCGGGGTGCCTGAAGCACTGTGCGCCTTCAATGATCTCGGCCGAGTCGCGGATCCCGTGCTAACGGGCTTGCACTTTTTCCGTGACGATGCCGACCTCCTTCCGATCATCAAGCGACCGCTTGACTATCTGGCGCGGTTCGCCGACTTTCGCATGCTCTTGACTCCCGACATCACGATCGGTGACGGTATGCCCCCTTGGCAACGCGCCCGTGCGGTCGTCATGTCCCGGATGGCCGGCGTTGTCTGGCAAACGCACGGACTTGCGGTCGTGCCTACGCTTCGCTGGCGAAACAGGCACGACTACGCCAATGTCGCAGCAGGCATTGAACAGGGCAGCGTTGTCGCCGTCGCGAATTACGGCTCTCGGAGAGACGCAGAACTGAAGTGGGAATTCGCTAGGGGCTTGGCCGAAATGGTTGAGCGCCTGAATCCAGCGTGCATCATGGTCTACGGCCGAGTTCACGGGCGGCCTTTCAAAGAACTGGCGAAGCGAACTGAATTCGTGGAATACAAGTCACCAATCGAAGCGTCACGACCAACTCGGTCTCCCGTTGCCATTCCCGGGCAGCCCACGATTTTTTGAGGTTCCATAGCGGGATTCTGGTGTGAGTGGCCATCTGCCAATAGACACCGGACTTTTCAATCGTCCTTGCAGATGGGTTCAATAAGTCAACAGGCAGCCCGTTTGCAGTGAGCACGGCGGCGACGCCCACATTCCACTGTACGTAGATACGAGGGCAGCCTATTTCTCATGAATTGCAATGTTTTTAACGATTTCAGGTGATCAGGGTCGTATGTCCACGCCCGGTGCAGGCCTCCGCGGTGCTCGCGCTTGTCAGTTCAGTACTGGCGTTGGCGTTGGCTTTGGCTTTGGCTTTGGCTTTGGCTTTGGCGCGCGCCTACACGATGCACTCGAGTTACAGGGTCTCCGAGACGACCGCTTGATGGCGGGTCGCCCAGTGACCTCTGATCAGCCCGCCTCGATATGGGAAACCCTTGAGGCAGTTCGGGGCGATCTCGGCCTTAAGCCGGTGGGCCTCGGCGCGCTGCACTCCCTTCGTCTCGAGAAGGGCTACCGCGATTACGGGGTCGACATCGACAACTCCGACACCCCGGTCTCTGCCGGGCTCGTGTGCGCTGTCGCCTGGGACAAGCCGACGACCTTCAACGGGAAGGCGGCCCTTGAGTCCCTTCGCACGGATCGGACGAGCCGGCTCGTCGGCGTACTCCTCGATGATCCCGAACCCGTGCTCCACGGCGGGGAGCCGGTACTCAAGGACGGCGTCTGGACCGGTTACCTGCAGGTCGGTGCCTTCGGCTTCACCCTCGGCGCACCGGTGGGCCTCGCCACTATCGACCACGCTGAGGGAGTGACCGCTGACTGGCTCGCGCAGCTCGGATTCGAGGTCGTGGTGGCCGGCGTGCCGTATCGGGCAACACTGTCGCTTCGGCCCTTCTACGACCCGGACCGCGCGAGAATTCACGCCTAGAGTTCAGCGGAATTGAGATCAATCTCCGGGAATTCGCTCAGGGCTTGGCCGAAAGGGTTGAGCGCCTGAATCCCGCGTGCGTCATGGTCTACGGCCGAGCTCACGGGTGGCCTTTCAAAGAACGGGCGAAGTGCACTGAATTTCAGGCGCCGGACACTAGCCACCTGAGAATGGTTATCCACACACCGCACGTTAGCCAGACCTCATACGGAACGGCTGCCCTGATGCGGATGCCGGAGGGGCGTAAGAGCATGAGAGGTCCAGCAGGGAAAAGTCTCCGGGCGCTGATAATTGGTGCTTCTTGCCAGGTTCGCGGGCACTTTTCCTGAGTCTTGTCGCCGCCTTGCCTAGGCCGGTATTCGGGCCTACCATGAAAATATGCGGACGATACCTATCTCCAAGGTCAAGGACAAGCTCAACGAATACGTCGACTCAGTCGCAATCACGCGCGACCAGGTGACGATCACCAAGAATGGTTTGCCCGCCGCGGTGTTGATCGGCGCCGACGAGTGGGAGTCGATCCAGGAAACGCTGTTCTGGCTCTCGCAGCCCGGCATCCGCGACGCCATCACCGAGGCCGACGCCGACATCGCGGCCAGACGTACATACGGCGAGGACGAGATCCGGGCCGAGTTCGACGTTCCCAAGCGCGACAACTGAGTCAGCGGCGTGGCTTATGACGTCGAGTTGACCGGCCCGGCTCGTCGCGCACTGCAGCGCATCCCGCCCCGCGTTGTCTCGGCTGTCGTCGAGTTTGCTTTCGGCGACCTGGCACGCGAGCCGCACCGGGTCGGCAAGCCCCTCGAACGTGAGCTGTCCGGCCTGTTCGGCGCCCGCCGCGGTCCCTACCGCCTGCTCTACCGCATCGACGACGAAGCACAGCGCGTGCACATCGTTCACATCGGCCACCGCACGGACGTTTACCGATCGCGCTGAACCAACGCGGATGCCACGGTCGAGACTCGTACGTACACAAGAGCGACGGACGGACCCTCGACTATGCAGGCTAGGCAATGATGAACATGAATGATGCTCCTCTTAGGAGACCTTCGGAGTCAAGGGTCACCGCGCTCCCCGGCAGGGGGGGCCAGTGTCTAGGCGGTGCCGTGACCTTATGCGGCTGCCGCTGAGGCTAGGTAACGGTCTAATGTGCGTGAGTGCACGCGGGCGGCCGGGCCAGCGAACCAGGCTCGGTTGCATGATCCGTTGCGTTAGCCGACTGTCGCAACGTGTCTCGAGGCGATGGCACGCGGCGATACGTTTCCCGCGATCGTCGTCGTACGTCCGAATGCTTCAGTGAAAGCGACACCAGTAGTCGGGAATCATCCCGCGAAATCGGCAATGTTTGCTGGCCGCGAGTCGGTTGCTGCCTACGTAGTGCAGGGTGAACCGTCGTTCCTTGTCGAGGTGGCCGCAGGCTGTGGCCGGCGTGCCGAACCGGGTAACGCTGTCGCTGCAGCCCTTCTACGATCCTGATGGCTCGTGAATTCACCCCTGAACATTCAACAAAACCCACACGGGCTCACGAATTCGAGGGTAGCGTCCTCTACTTGAGCGTGTTGCCCTGAGCCCGGTGGAGCTAAGTCCATGTCTTCTTTTTCAAGGACCAGCGGAGTACTTGCCGCCACTGTCGTGCTCCTGATGACCTCGGTGCAAGCGGTGAGTGCGGCCGAGGTTCTCAGCGCCACCCCCGCCACGATCGCAGGGGCAACGCTCGCGGTGACAACCCCCACGGCCGCTTCGCCGAAGGGCGTGTCTCCCGATGTCTACTTCGATGAGACGACCGGCACCTACTACCTCTATACGACGTACAGGCCCTCCGGCACCTACACGTCAACCGACGGCACCAACTGGACGGCGGTTGCCGGTGCAACGCTGCCCGACGGGTTCGACTGGTCGATGGTAAAAATGGGCCCAAGCGACTACCGCATGTATTACGGCGCGATCAATCCCAACAGCCCCTCGGTCGTGCGGTGCACGACTATGAAGAAGGAGTTGAGGTACGCAACCTCGACGGATCTCGTCCGCTGGACGACACAGCCGGGCGCCATCTTCAGCGATGTCGGGTGCGGCGTTCCACATGTGCTTCGCAAGCCAGACGGCACGTACCTGATGTACTACAACACGATCACGACGCAGCACGGCATCCACATTGCAACGTCCAACGACGGACTCAACTGGACCGCGCTGAGCGGGCCCATCCTCAATAATCAGGAGCTCGTCGACCCCGCGCCGATCGTGATGCCTGATGGCACCTACCTCATGGTCGCCTCAACGGGCGGTGCCGGAGGGGCGCAGGAGCTCCAACTCCTCAGCTCCCCCGATGGGATCAACTGGACCCTCCGATCTACCGATCTCTACGCCCCTGCGGGTGTGAGCGTGCTCGACCCGAGCGTTGAGATCGTCAATGGGCAGATTCGCGTCTGGTTCGGCTATGCCCCCGGGATGGACCACAACAACTCGCAGATCGCCAGCGGAATCCTCACCCTCGGCAGCGCCTCGGCCGCCTCAACCAGCTCATCGACCGCCGGCGAGCCGGGCACCACCTGCACGAAGGTAGGAGTCAAGACGAAATTCCAGGGCAAGACGGTCGTGTGCAAGAAGTCGAAGGGCAAGCTGATCTGGGTTCGGGCCGCCTAGTCCGTTGGAAGCCAAGGCGGCATGCATCACCACAGGGTGGCAAGGCCCGGCAGTGCCGTGAGGTCAGGGTCCATCGTGACAAGCGTTACCGACTCGATCATTGCCTGAGCGGCCAGCATTCGGTCGAAGGGATCGCGATGTGCCCAGTCGAGTTTCCCAGCAAGCAATGCGTGCTCCTCGCTGATCGGCAGTCGTTCGACTCCCAGGGTATTCAGATGTCGCACGTAGCCCTCGACCAGTGCGTTCGCATGGGGCAGTTTGCCCAGTCGCTGCTTGGTTTAGATCTCCCACGCCGACGCAGCCGAGGCCAAGAGACGCGAGGAGCGGTCATGGATGACAGCGTGAGCGCCAGTCCCGAGGCGCGTCGGCTCAGTGAGCGCCCACAGGAGTGCATGGGTGTCGAGTAGGTACATCACTCGATGCTCTCCCAGTCGGTGAGTTCCTCCTCAGGAAGGGGTTCGAAGAAGCCGTCGGGCGCCCAGTAGGCGACGAACCCGAGATCTCGCGCGCCAGCCGCCTCCACCGGTACGAGACGGGCGACGGGCCGCTCCCCCCGCGAGATGACGATCTCCTGACCAGCCTCTACGGAGGCCAGTAACGCCGATAGATGTGTCTTGGCGTACTACACCTTCACGTATTCCATGTAGGCGCTTCTATAAACCTGGTCAATATTGATCAACCAAGCCCGGTCAGGTTGCCGGGCGTGGGCTTGGGGGCCGAAGTAACTGCATTCGTCAGCATGAAACACACATCTCCCACGCCTCTGAAAACAATGGATTTGACGATCGGACCAGTGCCGGGTTGGTGTTGACGTAGCTGGCGGCCCCGCTCGTGTCCACTCGCGGACCAACCCTGGAAAAAATCGCAATCAGTGGCCTCCAAATATCGCATGAGAAGCCCTCGAAATATCGCATTCATGGTAGCGTCCAGTGGTGATTGACCGGCGGTCTGGGCTTCGACAGCGCCGCATCTTGCCCATCGCACTCGACCACATGCGCGACGATCCCGTCGTCCTCCTCGAGGGCCCACGGTCGGTGGGCAAGTCGACGCTCTTGCGCCAGATCGCCGCCCAACGAGACGGCCGGATCCTTGACCTCGACGACCCGGCAACCCTGGACGCTGTTCGGACCGACCCGGCAACGATGCTCAGCGGCGATCAGTTGGTGTGCATCGACGAGTACCAGCGCGCTCCGATCCTGCTCGATGCGATCAAGGCCGAACTGAACAGGCGCACTGCGCCCGGCAGGTTCGTTCTCACCGGCTCCGCCCAGCACCAGTCGCTGCCCGGAGCATCACAAGCCCTCACTGGCCGCCTAGACCGGCTGCAGGTCCTCCCCCTTTCCCAAGGGGAGATCGACGAGGTTCACGAGACGTGGCTGGAGGACTTCTTCGAAGACCCCTCGCGCAGCCTTGCACCATTGTCCAACCCGACCACGCGCGGTGAGTACATCGAACGCATGGTTGCCGGGGGCTTTCCGCTCGCGCTCGCCGCGTCAAGCCCTGCCGCGAGAAATCGCTGGCTCGAGAACTACGTATCGTTGACGCTGAGCAGGGATGTCCGGGACCTGTCCGAAATCCGTCACGGAGCGCTCCTTCCGGATCTTCTGCAGCGACTCGCCGGACAAACTGCACAGGTCCTGAATGTCAGCAAGGCGGCTAACTCGATCGGGCTTGAGCAGAATGCTGCCGCCCGATACATCGCGTTGCTTGAACAGGTCTTCCTGATCTACCGCCTGCCTGCATGGGGCACGACCCTAAACTCCAGATCCAGCAAATCGCCGAAGGTGCATGTCGTTGACTCAGCCGTCGCATCACGCCTGATGCGCTTGACACCATCGAAGCTTGCGCAGTTGGAGCCAGCCGCACTTTCCGAGTTCGGTCACCTGCTGGAGACATTCGTGGTCGGAGAATTGCGCAAGCAGGCATCGTGGCTCGAGGGCGTCTACCCACCCGGTCACTGGCGCACCCATGAGGGCGCAGAAGTCGACTTCGTCGTCGAGCGCGACGACGGCACCGTTGTCGCAATCGAGGTGAAGTCATCGAGTCGCACTCAACCGAGTGACTTTCGCCCACTTGAACGGCTGCGGGACAAGCTAGGTCCGGCGTTCGCTGCAGGGGCCGTGCTTTCCCCTGGAGAGCAGTCCTTCAAGTTCGGAGACCGATTCTACGCAGTACCCATCGACCGGCTGTGGCGACCGGTGAAGTGAAGCCGGACGACACCTGCAGAACCTCAGGCATTTCGCGACATCGAAACATGCTCAGATGGACTGCGCGGGCAGGAGTGTTCGGGGGACTCACCAGATCTTGCGTCGCGCTGAGGCCCACTGAAGCCATCTCACTCCTGCTCCCCGTTCCCCCGCTGCGGTCTTGCCTTTTTGATGCCGCGGATACACCTGCGCTCCAGTACGTGGCTCGAACATCCCGCCGTCGAACGCTCGTTTCCATGCCCAGCAATGATCACCGCATGCGGGCATTCCTACGTGAGGCACGGAGAGTCGTTCGCGGGCACGTTTCATGAATCCCATCGGCGTATCGTTGCGTATTGCGCAAGCAACGAGCTGACCGGAGCGGTCCATGGGCCATCTCGGTGAACGGCAATTGGCGGGTGACATTCGAGTTCCGTGACGGGAACGCGTTTGTCCTTGATTACGAGGATTACCACTGAAGGACGATCTCAGGCCCATGCATAACCCGCCCCATCCGGGTGAGTTCATCTCCGAGGTCTACCTCGAGCCCTTCGGCGTGAGCGGCCGAGAACTAGCCCAGCAGCTGGACGTTTCCGCTTCCACGCTGAGTCGGGTCCTGAACGGCAGCAACCGCGTCTCGCCGGAGATGGCACTTCGCCTGTCCAAGGCTCTCGGACGTACCCCCGAGAGCTGGCTTTCTATGCAGGGTGCGCACGACCTTTGGCAGGCGCGTAAGCAGGTCGACCTTCGCCGGGTCCATCGGCTTACCCTTGCGTCAGCCCGATGACCTGAGCGGACCTCTGGAATAGCCGGCGCGACCAGTATCGAAATCCTCGGCGCTGACGCTGAAGGCACCTACGAAGGCGTATTGATCCCCGGAGTGAGCTTCGAAATTGGTTACACGAGCCCGGGGCCTGAAGGTGGTACGAAAATCCTGGTTATTCATTCACTAATGTCCAAATCGAAGTAACGACAATTTCCCAAGTTGCTTCGTCAGGCAACGTCACCCTCGACGCCTTCACCACCGACCCACTCAGGGTCCGCTGAGGCAGCTCACGCCCGTGAGTGACGCGAGTGCGTCGACTGAGACCACCGGGTGCGTAAGCAGGTCGGTCAACGCGCGATCGACGTTCCAGGAGCTTGCACCGAGAATTGGTGCAGGGCTGCAGATGATCGCATTTCGGATTCGCACGATGCCAGTTGTCGCCAGATGCGAGGGCACTGCGGTCATCGGATCGCGGACGGCAATGCAGGGCAATCCCCGCGACGGCGCGTTGGAGCGCATGGGTTTGGCGTCAGTAGTGGTAGCCCGCCTAGATGATGACGATGTTGTCCCCGTCGACCGTGTAGACCAGCCGGTTGATGCGGGCGAGCATCGTGCCATCATCGCTCCACGAGCAGAAGTGGGCCCAGCCGCCATCGGTGAACGCGACCGTCATTCGACGATGAGCGCCCACTCGGCTGCCTTGCCCTCGAACGCTTGGGCAACGCCCCTGAGCAGCCGCTCAGCATTCGCGGGCGACCGCATCAGGTAGGCCGTCTCAGTCATCGAGCGGTACTGCGCCTCAGACACCAGGAAGTCCGTGCTCGTGCATGACTTGCGGTGATAGCCATGACCCTCCTCGGCGTGCGAGATACCGTACCGCCATTTGTCGCTCGTTCCTCGCCAGGGACTGTTGCTTTGGCGGATCGCCGTCGTGCAGTGCGGGTGAGGCGATGAGACGCAACCGGCGCACCAGGCCGCCCGCTCAGGCTCGTTCGGCCTCCACCGACATTTTGGTTCCCACCAGCGGCGTTCAGGTCAGTTGTTGGCGGCAACGGTCGTAGCATCCCTGAACGTATGGACGTTCAGCGTGCCTCGGTGGTGGACATCACGAGCCGCACGAAGCCGAATCAGACTAGATGACCACAATTCACTACTTACTTTGGGTGATACTATCTTGACACGTTAGTATCACCTCATAATACGGTCCTTGAAGGATGCCCAAACTGAGAGGCTCTGGAACAGCCTGCGGGTCCCACCGGGGAACCATCTCGAGCAGCTGACCGGGGATCGAGTGGGTCAGCACTCGATCCGGATCAACGTCCAGTACCGAATCTGCTTCGTCTGGACCGACGGGAGCGCGGACGACGTCGAAATTACCGACTACCACTGAGGAGAGCACCATCATGACGAAGGCACACGAACCGATCACTCCCGGCGAAATCCTGCTCACCGAGTTCCTCGAGCCATTCGGCATCAGCCAGTAAAGTCTCGCCGAGGCCACCGCGCTCTCTCAGACGCGCATCAGCGAGATCGTGCGAGGCAAGCGCGCCATCACCACCGCGACGGCCCTGCGGCTGTCGAAGGCCCTCGGCGTCGACGACCGCTTCTGGATCAACATCCAGACCGACTATGACCTAGAGGTTGAGCGCGACCTCCACGCTGACGGCCTGGCGAAGGTGACGAGACTCGTCGCCAGCTGACCAGCACCGCTTCTCCTTGTGGCGCGGGTCGGGCTCGAGCTGAAGCTACCAGGTTATGAGTTCTGCCGGTGCCCGCTGATGACAACTTGAACCCTCTTGCACCCACTCGGGTGTCAATTCCAGCGACGGCGAGGACCGTCTTGACATCAACGACGACTAACGTAACGATTATCGTAACGTTGGCCTTAGTGAGGTTCTATGCGTAAAGCGGACGATCTGGCCGATGGGCTTCTGGCGCATGGCCGCAGTGCCGTGACCACGACAGAGGCGGCCGAGATCCTTGGCGTGCCCAAGAATCAGGTCCGGGTCCGCCTGAACGCCCGCGTTCATGCCGGGCGTCTGTTCAGCCCAAGCAGGGGGCTGTGGGTGGCGATCCCGCCCAAGTACCGGACCTGGGGCGCACCCCCGGCGGTGGAGTTCCTCGACCAGTTGATGACCCACCTGGGACGCGAGTACTACGTGGGGTGGCTGTCCGCTGCCGAGATCCATGGCGCCGCCCATCAACGTCCACAGACATTGCAGGTCGCCGTCGACCGACCGGTTCAGGGTCGATCCTTCGGCCGGTCACGTCTGCGGTTCACCCGGCAGTCGCGCGTGAGTGAGCTACCGCGGCAGCGTCACAACGTGGAGTCCGGTCATGTATGGGTGTCCACGCCCGACCTGACTGCGGTGGACCTCGTCGACCGACCCGAGCTCGGAGGCGGACTGAGCAATGTCGCAACCGTGCCGTTCGAGCTGGCAGAGACTGCCGCACTTGACCCGCAGAGGCTTGCACAGTTGGCTGCCGGCTTCTCCGCGACCGCGGTGCGCCGCGTCGAATACCTGCTCGAATTCGTTCGGGCACCCGTCGAGACGACTGCCCTGGTAGACATCGTGCAAGCCATGCCGTTGCCCAGGCCCGCGCTGCTCGACCCGCGGCTCCCCCGCCGCGGGATCATCGACACCCGCTGGGACCTCGACATCAACATCGATCTGGAACCGGACCTATGATCCCGGCCGGATTCGTGACCGCGTGGAGCGCTCAAGCCCCTTGGCCGAGCCCCGCGCAAGTCGAACAGGACCTGCTTCTCAGCCGAGTTCTGATCGAGTTCTACCAAGATGACTACCTTCGCGACGAACTCGTCTTCCGCGGGGGCACCTGTCTTCACAAGTTGCACCTCCCGATGCCTCGCCGATACAGCGAGGACCTCGACTTCGTGCGCACGACCTCATCTGGGATCGCCCCCCTCACCAAGGCCGTGACAGCGCTGGGTGAACGCCTCGGATTCGAGGTGTCCACTCGCATCAGCCAGCACCCCAAGATCTACCTGCGCACCAACGCGTCCGACGGCAGGGCAGCAGGCTCTTGATGTAACGGGAGAACGTTGGCGTGGGACCCACAACGAGGACATCGTCGTCACGCAGCTCTTCGTGGTTGCAGAAAAGGTAGGAGACTCGATGAAGCGCGATGGCGGTCTTGCCGGCACCAGGTCCGCCCTGGATGGTCTTGACGATGTCCTGCATCTCGCCCGTGCGATCGCGGACGAGATCTCGCAGTAGAGCATCGTCAAAGGACGGTTCCGATCTTTGCAGTTCCTCAACGAGGGACAGCAGATCGGCAAATACCGTGTCATCGAAGTCATCGATGCGATTCCTCGTCATAGCGAAGGTGCGTGAGCGACGAACGCCAAGGGGCTCAACTGCTGATGATAAGAAGAAGGTCCTGGCCGCTGGGCTCTGCCACGGGATGACGCGGAGCTCTGACTCCCTGTTGAAGATCGTATGCTTGCCAACGTAAAGCTCTTCACCGTCAACCAGTTCGAAAGACTTTTCCGCGACCGAGTCATTCACATCGACTCGCTCGCGTCTTTCCCTTGTCGCACGAGCATCGTCGAAGTAGGCCTGCTCCCGCTCAATCACGGTGGCTTTGTCTACGTTGTCCCCCGTGGTCAAAGAATGATTTGCCCCCATCTATGTTTTGCAATTGAACGTTCCTTCGCAATAGCGATGCAGGTGGTCGCCGCATGTTGCAGTTAGGGCAGATAGGCGGACACTCTGACTCCATGGCCATCACCGTGCACGCCCCTGACGCCATCACCGCAGATCACGACGCCCGGGTGCTGACTGAGGCCGCCGCACGCCTGGATTCCGAACAGGACCGCGCGGCTGTGCTGCGCCTAGCGGGGGCCCTTGCCGGAACCGGAATAATCTTGGCCTCACCTGATGAGTCCGTGTCCCCGAGGGTGGCGGGGGAGATGCTCGGGGTGTCGCGACAGCTGGTTGACCGGATGATCAAGGACGGGCAGCTCCCCGCGACTACGAAGCCCGGTTCCGCGCACCAACTCGTGTCGGTCGAGGACGTTCGCGCCTTGGCTGCACGGCGCGAGCGCGGGCACGCCGCCATCGACGACCTGATCGGCGGACTGCTCGCCGACGGCGCCGAGTACTGACGCGCGCAGCGCATCCTGCCCGACACCAACGTCCTACTCGGCATTCGTGAACTGGACTTGCTCATGCGCTGCCACGCTGCCGAGGTCCTCGAGGTGGTCTGGTGCGACGAACTGTTCGCCGAGTTCGAGCGCAAACTGCCAGACGTGTGGGGATTCAGTCCCGAAAAGGCGCGTGACACTGTTCGCCGGTTCACTGCCGCGGCGCCCGGTGGGCGTATCACGCCCACCGCCTACGGCGGCTTAATCGGCGAGATGACAGGCAAGGACCCTGACGATCACGCTATGGCCGCCGCCGCCCGTGCTGGTGCCGATGTCCTGCTCACTCATAACCTCGCGGACTTCCCGACTGACGACCTCGGCATGAACTGCACCGCGATGACGCCCGCCGACCTGTTCGCCCACCTCGCTGAGCTGTACCCGGAGGACCTCGCCGCGGTGATTCGTCGCAGTGCCGCGGGACTGAGTCGGCCGCCGCTGACCGCAGACGAAGTCCTCGACAAACTCGCAGAAGTCGGTCTTGGCGAGATGGCCACCCGCCTGCGCCCATTCATGCCATAGCCCGGGTTGAGCGCGAGGTCCCGGGCGCCGTCGCCCGACTTGAACTCCCGGCCAGCCAGATCACCGTCCGAAACCCCCACTGAGCCCGACATGTCCATGCTCGCGCCACTCATCGGCGGACGATGGGCGCGCTTTATAGCCGGTGAAGCAATGACCCATCACATGTTTTCCCCGGTGGAGGTCCTCGTGAACACGACCAACGGCGCCGCGCCTGTGGATTCCCGATGACGTGAGCAGTCTGCGCGTCGCCCGACGTGAGGGGAACGTTTACGTCCACCACACTGAGATGCTCCCGCCACATGTCCAGTCGCGAGTTGATCCCTTTTGCGACCTTGATGGCCGACGGGCCGAGGTGACTACGGGACACGTAGCCATCAGCCCACGGCTGGCACCCACCGTGCGCTTGCAATCCGGTCGTTCTCCGGCTGCCTTCCACGTGCCACAGTGCAGATATCGGGCGCAATCATCGTCGCCTGTTCTTGATCGTCCGATTCACGAACAGTCGCGATACGCCGAGCCTCAGGATCGCGGCCCGCGCACATCCTTGAGCACCTGCTGGCTCGCCAACCGGCCCGGCGCACCGACCACGCAGCCGCCCGGGTGGGTGCCTGATCCGCACTGGTAATAACCCTCAATGGGCGTGCGGTACTGGCTCCATCCCGGCGCCGGCCGGAAGATGTACATCTGCGGGGCAAGGAATTCACCCGCGTAAATATTGCCCTCGCTGAGGCCGGTGACCCGCTCGATATCGAGGGGGGTGACAACCTCGCGGTGGACAACGAGATCGCTGAAACCCGGGAAGTACGAGTCGAGGTGACGCTGCACGGTGTCGCCGAGGTTCTGGCGCTCGGTGTCCCAGTCGCTGCCCTTCAGCTCGTATGGGGTGTACATGACGAAGCAGGACATGACGTGCTTGCCCGCGGGTGCCATATCAGGGTCGATGAACGACTGGATGCAGGCATCGATGTAGGGCTTGTCGCTGTACCAGCCGTACTTCGCCGGATCGAAGGCCCGTTCGAGGTACTCAATGGACGGCCCGATATTCACGAAGCCCTGGTACTGATCGGTGCGGCCAGGGAGCGCGGGGTACTGCGGCGCGCCGTCGAGCGCGAAGTTGACCTTCGATGCAGTGCCCTGGAACCGAAAGCGCTCGATGTTCTCGACGAGGTCTGTCGGCAGCTCACGCGGGTCAACGAGCTGCAGGAAGGTGCGGCGCGGATCCAACGAGCTCACCACCACCGGCGCCGTGAATTCGGTGCCGTCGGTGAGGGCGACCCCGGTGGCCTTTCCACCGGAGACGACCACGTGTGAGACCGGTGCGTCAAGGCGTATCTCTGCGCCGAAGGACTGAGCAGCGCGGGCGAGGACCTGAGTGAATCCGCCGTTTCCGCCCTTGTGGAATGACCACGAGCCCATGATGCCGTCGTGCTCGCCCATCGACATGAACAGGAGCACGAGGCCGGAGCCCTGCGACATCGGACCGACCTTGGTGCCGATGATTCCCGAGGATGCGATGAGTCCCTTGACGATGTCGCTCTCGAAGTAGTCGTCGAGAAAGTCAGCAGCACTGCCCGTGATGAGCCGTACGGCGTCGTGCACCACCTTCTTGTCAGCCTTGCCGAGGTGCGCGAGGAGCCCAGCGACGTCCTCCCTGTCCTGCGGGCTCGAGCCGAAGATATTCGGGGGCATGCTGTCGAACAGTGGCTTGATGAACTGCTGGACGCGCGAGATGTCGAACTCGTAGCGGTCCATGGCATCGGCATCGGCCTTCGAATGCCGGGAGATTTCACGGATGTTCGCGTCGCGATCCTGGCCGAGGAGCAAGTAGTCGCCGTTCTCCATCGGCGCGAATGTCGAGTTCATGAGCAGGGGCATGAACCCGTGCCGCACGAGTTCGAGCTCCTGAATGATCTCGGGCCGAATCAGGCTGAGGCCGTACGAGAAGGTCGTGAAGCTGAACCCCGGATGCAACTCCTCGGTGATCGCTGCGCCACCAACGAGATGACGTCGTTCGAGGATGAGGGTGCGCAGCCCAGCCTTCGCGAGGTAGGCGCCATTGACGAGGCCGTTGTGACCGCCGCCAACGATGATGGCGTCGTACTGGTGGGTGTTCGACATGTCAGGCCAGCTTTCGCTCGGGGTTGAAGAATGGAAGGCGGACGATCTCCGCGGGAACCGTGAGGTATTCATGGTTGACCGTCTGCTCGACGTGGACGACGCCGCCGACCTTTGCGAGCTCCGGCTTCACCCGCGCGATGGCGATATAGCGCTGCATCTGCGGGGAGTACATCAGGCTCGTCGCATAGCCCGCCCTTGCGCCGTGGTCGTCGTAGAGCATCGTCTCCCACGGCACCGGGATCTCGTCCATGTGCGGGATGAGACCGGCGTTCACGTAGAGGTCGTTGTAGGCCTTCCAGTCGAGCATGAGCCCGACGGTCGACCAGCGCGAGGTCTTCTCGGCGAGTTCGCGCAAGATGGCACGCCTGCCGATGAAGGGCCTGGTGTCGTCCCCAATGTTCTTCAGGAGCCAGCCGAGCCCGAGCTCGGTCGCTGTCACGCGCTCCTCGTCGTTGTAGGCGAATCGACTGGACGAGAACTCAACGCCGATCAGCGGCAGCCCCGCCTCGATGCGGGCCATCGACAGTGCCTGCTCCCCAAACGGCCGTAGGCCGTGGCCCTCACCCGCAGCCATGACGGTGTCGAGCACGTCAAGAGCATCTGCCGCTTCGACCAAGATCTCATAGCCGAGGTCGCCGGAGAAGCCGGTGCGGCTGATGGTGACCGGGTGACCGGCGATCTTGGCCGGCGTGAAGCTGAAGTATGAGAGGGCGGCGATCTCGGGGGCGAGTTGCTCAAGAATGACCCTCGATCTAGGCCCCTGAACCGCAAGGATCCCGTAGTCCTCAGAGGCATCGGTGATCTCGACCTGCAGCGATCCGATGAGGGATCGCAGGTACGAAAGGTTGGGCTCAGCTGCGGTGAGGAGGAACTCGTCGGCCGTATGCCGGAACACGACACCGTCTTCAAGCACATAGCCGGCGTCGTCGCACCACACCGTGTACTGCGCACGCCCGGGTCGGCAGGTGCGGACATCGCGAGCCATGACGCCGCCGAGAAAGCGTTCGGCATCCCGGCCTCGTATCCAGTACTTGTACAAAGGCGAGGCGTCGAAGAATGCCGCCGCATTGCGAACACCGAAGTACTCGTGTTTCGCAGAGAAGTCATAGCGGACAGCGGACAGGTACCCGGCCCAGTGGCCCCACAAACCGGTCTGACTCAGTTCGGCGAGGCGCGGGTGGAATGGCGTGGTCTGGATCATCAAGGTCCTCTTTCTCTTCGGGCCCTCGGGAGCCGTGACGGATCTGGGCTACCGTGGGCGACAGCGCAAGCCTAAGGAATTATTGGACAGGTGCGCAATAGTGATTAGGGTCAATCCATGGCGCGCATGAACCCCGACCTCCGCCGGGAGTCGATCGTGGCCGCCACCTTGGCGGTCATGCAGCGTCAGGGAATCGCGGCAACCACAGTGAGAGACGTCGCCACGGAGCTCGGCACATCGAGTGGGCTCATCCATCACTACGTCACGTCGATGGACGAACTCATCACCGAGGCCTTCGAGCGAGCGGCGACCGAGGACCTCGAACGTGCCGCCGCTGCCGTGTCGGGTGGCTCCGACCCGATCGATCGCCTCCGCCGCTTCTTCGAAAGCTACACGCGGGCTGACGACGACTCGGGCATGCAACTGTGGCTCGATGCCTGGGCCGAGGCAGCCCGCCGGCCAGCCCTGCAACAGGCCTCGCGCCGACTGAACGAAGCATGGCAGCGACTTCTCTGCAATCTCATTAAGGACGGCTGCGCACAAGGAGTGATGAGGAGCGAGGATCCCGAAGGGACCGCCTGGCGATTGCTATCACTCCTCGACGGTCTCACCCTCCAGTGCGTCGCGCACGGCGATACCGTCACGCGGGAACAGGTCATGCTCTGGTCGCATCGGGCCGCCGAGATGGAACTTGGCCTTCCTCAAGGGACGTTGGCCTAGCCAGTCCAACTGGCACCCGCACGTTGCTGCGAGTGAAATTCATTGACACCACTGATGAAAAACCCAAGGATAGAAATTACATGCGGGAGGTGCAATGTTTAAGGTGGCCGACGAAGCTAGGTTCGTTATCCAGCGGTTCGAGCTGGCCGAACGTCTTGAATCGTTCGCGGACAACCTCCCAGACCCTTCGCAGCAGGCCGAGCAACGCAAGATTGCGATGGAGTTAATCAATGAACTGGGGCCGCTTCGGCTCGTTATCGTGGGCAAACTCCTCGGCCTGATGGAGAAGACCGCACGCGAATGGGCTAAGGAGGGTGCGTTGCGCATCGAGATCCGCGATCCCCGCATGCTTATCGATCCGCTCAGCGTTCACACCGTCTTTCACCTCGTGAAGGAGTTGAGGGCCGCCGGTCAAACGCGCTTGCTCCTAGCCTCGGTGACTCGAAGGCTGGCCGACGCAGCACTACTTGAGACCTCGGACCCGCGGGGGAGCCTTGGACACGTGCGCCAGGGTCAAGGGGAGATCGCTCGACTTCGTCCCAGCGCCTGAGGTCAGACTGACCCCGTTCGCGACGAATCGTCTAACTAGCCTTCCCGGCTATCGCCCGATGCACTGCGGGCGATAGCCGAGAGGATTACCGTGACATTGACTTCCAAGACCAGCACTCATGATGCTGCCACCGTCGCCTCTGACAGCGAAGGGTCGCTGCTGCTCCACCTGAGATCCCTGCGAGGCGGGCGTTCCCTTGAAGACGTCGCGCAGCGAGCCGGAATTCGCGCTGACGAACTCTCCCGAATAGAACGAGGACTCACGCGCCAAGTGAGATGGGAAACCCTGCTTCGACTCATGCGTACGTACGACTGCGGCCCCGGTGATCTGATGGCCATCGCAGTACCCGTGGTTATCAAATACCCCACCTCTCCGCGCAACGCCATGCTGGCCGCGATGCAGTCCGGCGTGGGCAATGAGGTCCCGCAGCGAAGGGTCCTCCCCCGCGAGACCAGCACCGGCCTCGACGCAGCCGCCTAGCAAGACCTTGCCGAGCCCACCGAGCGCGGGCCAATCCACCGCCCCTTCCGCCCGGCAAACAGGTCCCTGACCTTGCACCCGGGCGGAGTCTAGGCATGCAGCCGGACGTCTACCGCGCGAGCGAACCGGCAGAACTCCAGCAAGGCGACATCTGCTTCGCGCCAGTGGCCCGCCTGCAATCGAGCACGCCACCACGTACCCCCGTCTGGGAGTCATTGGACCAAGTCGTGCTTCCTGTTGATGCGATGAGCGAGCACGAGCCGGCACTCACCGCCCACATCGGATACACAGCGGTCATGGTGGTCACGCACGACTGCCAGATGGACAAGGAGGCGGCAGTCACCCTTGCCGAGAACGACCCCGAGCTCGATCGCTTCGTGACAGTCGTCCCACTTGTCCCGGTGGACTGGTTGCGCACCAGTGAGATGCACCTTCTCTCCGGCGACACGACCGGTTATTTTCCCGTCCCCGCATGGGCCGAGCACGGCATCATCGGCGGGGTCGCCGATCTCACGTGCCCCACAACTATCGACCGGCACCTCCTCATTCGACGGATGGCGAGCCTCACCGATGACTCACGTGGCCGGCTCCGCCTTGCGCTCGCGCGACTGTTCGCCTTTCGGTCTCCGGAGATCGGGTTCGAGATCGAGAACGGCGGTGAAGTACGCCTGGTACTACAACCGGAGCCTCCGCGCCCGAAGCGGCCCGCTCACCGAGCGCCACCGGCAACTTCAGCGGACTCGCCTTGAGTCACGAGTAGCGGGCCTGCGGCCTCGTACGAGCATCCACGCATTCACGTTCAGTCGGGCGGGCTCACGAGGGCATTGAGCTCGGCGATTGACTCAGCGTCAAGGGTCACCGCCGATGCGCCGCAGTTCTCCTCAAGGTGCCCGACCGAGCCCGTTCCCGGGATCGGAAGCATGACCGGCGAGTGCTGGAGCAGCCACGCGAGCGCGACCTGTGCGGCCGTGCATCCGTGCCGCAGTGCGACGGCCGCTACCGGGCCATCTGCGGCGAGCAGCGCGCGGTTGCCAAGCGGGAACCACGGGATAAAACCGACGTCGTTCGCGGTGCAGTGTGCGAGGAGGGCCTCGCTCGCGCGGTCGCCGGCGTTGTAGAGATTCTGGACGCTCACAACATCAATGATGTTCTGCGCGGCGAGTAAATCGTCAACGCTCACCTCGGAGATGCCCACATGCCGAATAAGGCCATCAGACTGCATGTCCTTAATGGCCCCGAACTGATCCTCTAGCGCAACGAGCGGATCGATGCGGTGCAACTGCCACAGGTCGATCCGCTCAAGCCCGAGCCGGCGAAGGGACATCAGCACGCACTGCCGCAGGTACTCGGGCCGGCCCACAGGAGCCCACGTATCGGGCCCCTGACGGGTGAGGCCGCCCTTCGTCGCGATGAGGATTCCGTCGTAAGGGTGGAGTGCCTCGCGGATGAGGTCCTCGCTCACCTCAGGGCCGTACGAGTCTGCCGTGTCAATGAAGTCGACCCCGAGCTCGACCGCACGCCTCAGCACAGCGACCGCCGTAACTCGATCAGCAGGGTCCCCCCAAATCCCCTGGCCGGTGATGCGCATGGCTCCGAATCCAAGGCGCTGGACGGTGATCGGGTCAGCGGACGCAGCCGCGAGGGTGTAGGTCTGGTCGGGCACGGTGCTCAGAGTCGTCATGCCGTCATCTAACCGCCCATAGACGAATGGCACCAAACTGATTGGACGTCAGATCAAGCCGGCGTGGGAGTGTGGAGCCCGACGTCGATGACGAGATGGATACCAGCAGCCGCAGCTGAGGCGATGCCGATCGCGGTGTCCTCGTAAGCGACGCACGTACTCGCGTTCACCCCGAGCATTTCCATCGCAAGGAGGTACGCATCGGGCTCAGGTTTCCCACGCGCGACATCATCGACCGTCACGACAGTGTCGAAGAGGCCGCGAATGCCGACCGCCTCGAGGGTCTCATCGACCGCGAGCCTCGGGCCACCCGAGACGACCGCCATCGGAAGCACGCCCGAGTACTGTCGGGCAATCAGCACCACATGGTCCAACGGCTCAAGCAAGTGAGTCGAGGCCCTGAAGAGGGCAAGGCCTTCGGCACCGATCCGGGCGCGCGCCTCCGGTGCCTCGCCGGGGAACGCGGCCGAGATGAACGGCTCCATGCTGTGACCGGCCCAGGCGGTGAACCAAGCATCGGACATCTCGAATCCGCGCTGGCCGAAAACTTGGCGCCAGCACTCGCGGTACAGGCCGAGGGTGTCGACGAGGGTGCCGTCGCAGTCGAAGAGCAGGGCGGTCGTGCCCGCGGGAGGTTGCAGTCCGTTGGTCACTGCGAGAAGTCCCCTTGCGCTCGGCCGCCACGAACTCGCCCGAACACCCCTCCGCCGACGAGAACCGCGAGACCAAGAGCCGGGGCGATCAGTTCCCAGCCGGAGGGTATTGGAAAGATCTGCAGGGCAAGAACGATGGCGAGGACGACAATGCCGGCCACCGGAAGCGCGGCCCAGACCTTGTCCCGTTCGACTCGCCAGAGCACGCGTGCTGAAGCAGCGCAGGCTCCCGCGTAGGCACCGATGAAGACCACCCCCGCCACGTCGCTCGTCAACTCGAATGCCGAGAACGACTCGGCTCCCGTGCAGACAACCGCGAACACGACGAACGCGACGGCGATCATCCCGACGACAACCGTGGCCGCGACCGGTGTGCTGTGGGTCGAGAGCGTCCGCAGGCGAGGCGTCACGACTCCGGAGCGAGAGAGCGCAAAGAGGATTCGTCCGGCTGCAACCTGCGCTCCGACCATGCAGGCGAATGACGAGATGGCTCCGCCCGCCGTGATGAAGTCACCAACACCATCGGCGACATAGAGGTTTGCGATGGTGGCGGGAAGCGATCCGCTCGCCGAGAACTGCTCCATCGCAGCGGGGCCAGCACCGAAGGCCCACACGGCAACTGTCGTGACGAAGATGAAGAAGGCGCTCGTGAGCACGATCGTCCAGATGAGCGCTCTCGGGATTGTCTTGCGTGGCTCGCGGGTCTCCTCGCCAAGGGCGGCTGCGCCTTCAAACCCCGCGCTGGAGAGCAGGGCGAAGGTGAGCGCGAGGGCAACAGCCCCCGCCGACACTCCCTCAAGCCGAAACGCCGACCAATCAACGGTCTGGCCCTGAGGACCACCGCTCGTCACCAGCCTGATCAGGGCCATGACCGAGACCACGAGGATGGTGGCCATCGTGAGTCCTTCAAGGACGAGCAAGGCATGCCCGAGAGTGCGCATGGTGCGACCGGCGAGAAAGGTAGTGACCGGCAGGACGAGCAAGGCCAAGGCAATCGGGAGCCACTGCGGGGTCGAGTTCCAGCCGAACGACTGCAGGAGGGTGGTCGTGAAGATGCCGAAGGACAACGCGGTGATAGCTGCCGACGCGACGTAGGCCCCGATGAGCCAGATTCCCGCTGCTGTGCCGGTGCGTGGGCCGATCTCTGCTCCCACGAGTCCGAATACCGAACCCGCCGTCCCACGGCGCTTCGTCAGCACCACGAAGGATCCGAGGATGAGCATGAGCGGGATGAGCGCGATCAGGAACGTGGTCGGAACCGCCGAACCGACTTGGTCGGCAATCGCCTGAGGGTTGAGACTCACCGACATCGTCGGTCCCATGGCGGCCAAGGAAATGGCGATGGCGCCGACGAGTCCGATACTTCGTCTCAGTTCAGGCACCGCCACAGCCTAGTGGAGAAGGGCTCTCCGCACTGCCTGCGGTGTCAGCCCTCCTTGGTCGGCGGCGCGACGACGACCCCACGGATGACGTCGCCGGCCTGCCCTGCCTCAGGGGTCGGCGCGGTGCCGCCCAACGGCGAGCCGCGGTCGAGCCACTGCTCCGCCGACGACATGAGGATCGCAACGCACAGTGCCGCGATGCCAACGTCATCGAAGATTCCGAATGGCCCGAGCACCAACTCGGGCATCAGGTCGATCGGTGACACCACGTAGACCACCCCGGCCAAGGCCAAGGTCAGGCGTCCGCGCGGTGCCTCAGTCCACCGGCCGGTGAACGCATCGCGCAGCATGGGCAGCACTGCGGTCACGCGCTGGCCGAGGGGGTGACGCCCGGTGCTGGACTTGACGGCACCGGTCACGGTTGCCGTGCGCTGGAAGAAACTCATGCTCTACCTCCCGAGTTGGTGAGGATTCTAGGATCGCACACTCAACGGACGATCACGGACTCATTGCCCCAAGGAGCCAGGACCCTAGGCGACTCCTCCTGGAAGGCCGCGGGAAGGTCCTCGACGATGTGCCACGTGGCCGCGAGCCTGCCGACCCCCACGAACAGGGCCACCTGCAGGCCGAGCTCAACGATCTCGCCCTCGGTGAAGTGTTCGCCAAGGGCTAAGTACATGGCATCGTCGATGGCGAGGTGATTCGTTGCGAAGAGGTCGGCATAGCGCAGCGCGAGCTGCTCGGCCGCGGATAGGCCTTCGGCCTGTTCAGGCTTCTCCAGTGAGCAGACGAGCTCCTCGGTGAGGCCATCGGCGAGGGCATCCTGGTAGCGCATCGCCATGCAACTGCGGCACTGATTGTGAAAAGCGACGCGCAGACGCACAAGCTCGACAAGACGCCGGGGCAGGATCCCATTCTTGAGGCTGCGAGTAAAGGCGACGAGGGGCTGAGCCAAGTCAGGGCGGTGACCCACGATCGATGTCACGGCGAGTTCGAGCGGGGTGCGATCCCGGGCCCCGATGAGCGCGGCCATGTCTGGGTCGAGCTCGTCTACGGTCAGCCGGCGGATGCGAGCCACGGATTCCCCTTCGGTCGAGTACTTCCTCTGATGTCACGTGCAGTCACGTCCAGACACCTCTGACGAATGCTACGTCCTGCATCCGCGTATCCACTCGCAGTTGACGACCGTAATGAGGATTGCGCCGATATTGTCACGGCGCAATCTGGCTCGAAGACACCGTTCTCTGCCGCACCATTGAGCGGCCTGCGGCCCCGGGCCCGATTGGGTAACGACATCATGCGCGACCTTGGGGCGGCAAGGCGCACTCGAGTCGAACTGGACGATGTCTATCAGGAGACGTTGCGCGTCGACGAGTTGCTGGAAACTGCCGGCCGGGAGTGGTTCGAGATCTACGGCGCCGTCGTCGAGTAGCACGTCTTGCGTCCGCTCCGCGACCTTCGCCCGCGAGCCCCGTCACTCGGCAACACGGCCATGACCGTGATGCGCAACGGGCCCCGAGCCTTCGACTGCCGATGGGCACCTCCCGGTGGCGGATGCTCGCAACAGCGTCGGTCGTCAGCCTGCGCCTCGTGGTGATCATCGCCATCGTCGCCGTGCCAGCCCAGGGGTTCGCGACCAGCGCCACGCTAGTCAATGTCACGCTGTCCGGTCAGGGCCTCTTCGGATCCGTCGCGGGCGCGATCGGATGCCGACAAGGCGCGGGAGCAGGGCGACGAGGCGAGACGCATCCGGACGACGCTGCTGCGAACCGGGTCGGGCTGGGGTCACGGCTTTTCAGCGAGGCCTGCGATACCCATGGCGGCAGGTGGGAGCTGCTGTCCACCGGGAGCCGAGCGGAACTCCGGCTGACCGTGGACTACGAAAGAGCAGTTCCGACGGAATGATCGCTCGTACGGCTGAGGGTCCCTGAGGAATCAGGGGCCCTCCTCTTGTGCCCGTCATGGCTGGGCGGCGATTCCGTGAGGCGTGGGTGACTGGGTCACTTTCGTCAAGGGTGTGAGTGGCCTCGGCGCCTCGTACGTTCAACTCGTGAGAAGGCATGCCCACGGAAAAGGGCGTCAACTGAACGCCCACGGGGATCGCAGACTGTCCGTTGACCGGCGATGCCGGGAAAACCAGGCCGACGAGCAGCGCAGGTGCCGGTATCCTCAGCGCAAGGAGGTGCACCGCGATGACCGCTGTGACAATCGAACCCGAGCCGGTTCCGTTGGTCCGAGACCAGGCTGGCCGCCTCATGGTGCCAGGTACCCGCATCTCCCTCGATGTGTTCGTGGCGGACTTCAAACGAGGCAAGACACCAGAGTCGATCCACGAGGCCTACGAGACGGTGTCGTTGGCGGACGTCTACGCGATCTTCGCCTACTACCTACGACACCGCGCCGACGTTGATTCCTACCTGAGCGAGCAGGAGCATGAGGGAACTGCCATCCAGGCACGGATCGAATCGGCCAACCCGCCCGAGGGTCTCCGTGCCAAGTTGCTTGCCCGCCTTGAGTCGTGAGTCCACGGTTCCTCGCTGACGAGAACGTCGAACCAGACCTCGTGCTGGGCTTGAAGAGGCGAGTCGAGGGCATCGACATCGTCCGTGTCCAAGACGTCGGCCTACGCACGCTAGACGATCCTGCGATCCTTCAGTGGGCGGCCGACGACGGACGCGTGCTGATCAGCAGAGACATCACGACCGTCCCGACCTTTGCCCACGCGCGGGTCGTCGCCGGACAGATCATGCCCGGAGTGTTCATCCTGCGCTGGACAATCTCGATGTCGGAGGCAATCGACGATATCGCGCTGGTCGCGGATGCAAGCGGGGCCGACGAGTGGGCTGACCGCGTGATCTACCTCCCGCTCCGCTGAGACTGCCAGCGGAGCGGGCCCAGGCCGCGTGGTCCGGCGTCGATGAGTTCGACGATGTCAGCTCCTTACCAAGTTCAGTGGCTGGCTTCCATTGGAACTGCGAGCGAGACGATGATCGAGATTCGCAACACATTGGGCTCGGATTCGAAGGCCGATACGCGGTGCTGCACATTGATGATGGCTTGCCCCGCATCTACGCCGAAACCGATGTGGACGAGAAGACCCGCCGGGGCGCGGCGCCTCAAAGATTTTCCAGGTAATCGAGGAGTTCCTCGTCCCCGTCGATGAATCTGAATGCCCCTATCCAACTCCCATTCACCCTGATAGACCAATGATCGGTGACCCTGCCGGACAGCCCATGCACACGAAATTCCGGAATGTCGATTTCCGCCGATAAGTGCGAAGGCATCGCCGCGAGGCGCACGTTGACTAGCCAACGGAGGACGCGGTCTGCGGAGGCAGCCGCGTGGTCTGCAGTTCGGACTGCGCTGTCGAGAACGGTTTTGTCGCGCCAGACGGCGCCGTGACAACACCGGCGCAATCTTCCTGCCAATCGAAAAGCCACCAGCAATCGGTCCTCGCCTGGGATGCGCCAGAATGTGCCCATGATCAGACTCGGCACCTCCGACCTCCTCGTCCACCCGCTGTGTCTCGGCGGCAATGTCTTCGGCTGGACAGCGGACGAAGCCTCATCCTTCGAGGTTCTCGATGCCTACGCAGCCGCCGGCGGAAACTTCATCGACACCGCCGACGCCTACTCGCACTGGGTCGACGGGAACAGCGGAGGCGAGTCCGAGACGATTATCGGTAGGTGGATGGCCGCACGAGGCAACCGCGACTCGATGATCATCGCGACCAAGGTAAGCCACCTGCCGCCACTCATCGGCCTCGCCCCAGCCACCATCCAGCAGGGGCTCGATGATTCACTGCGCCGGCTGCAGACCGATCGAATTGACCTCTACTACGCCCATTACGACGATCTGGACACCCCACAGGCAGACACCCTCGGTGCCTTCGACTCGGCGATCAAGGATGGGAAGGTTCGCTATATCGGCGCCTCGAACTTCACGGCCGAACGGCTCCAATCAGCACTCGACACCTCCAAGACCCTAGGCCTCGCCCGCTACGTCGCGCTTCAACACCACTACAACCTCGTCAATCGCGGCGAGTACGAGGGGGCCTTGCGTGAGGTCGTCGCCAAGAACGGCCTCGTCAGCCTGCCCTACTACTCGCTGGCCAGCGGATTCCTCACCGGCAAGTACCGCGAGGGCTCGGTGGTCGAGGGTGCGCGGGCGAAGGGCGCGGGCAAGTACCTCGATGAGCGAGGACTGACGATCCTCTCCGTTCTCGACCGGATCTCGGCCGCCCACGGGGTGAGCGTCACCGCGGTCTCGCTCGCCTGGCTCGCAGCCCAGCCCACCGTGGCCACGCCGATCGCGAGCGCCCGCATCGTCGAGCAGTTGCCCGACCTGCTGCAAATGACCGACCTGCAACTCACCGCTTCCGAGCTTGACGAGCTAGGCCGCGTATCCGCCTGAGCGAACCTCTGTCAGACCCCAGCGGGGACAACAGCCTCAGTGACGTCCTGCGGAACTGGGCGGAACATCACGATGCCCAATGAAGTGCACAGGAGTACGGGGACGATCAAGAACGCCTCATGGATCGGCATTCGCTCCGCGAGCGCGCCGAGGACGAATGGGCCCGCGCCGATGGCGGCAGTGCCGAAGGCGAGTGCCGCGCCCGCGGCGCGGTCAGTGCGTCCTCCGCATGAGCGCAGGATCCGAGCCATGCCGAGCGGCCATTGCAGTGAGATCCCGAGGCCCGTGACGAAGAATGCAGCCAGCATGACCGGGGCTGAGGTGGCGAACCACATGACGAAGAACGCCACGATCCCCACAACGGCCGAGATCTTGAGCAGTCGCTCCGCCGGAACCGCGCGCGTGATGCCGGCCCCGAAGGCACGACCGACGAAGATGCCGCCGGTGAGTGCGCCGAGGCCCGCCGCCGCACCTGCCGCGCTCAAGCCCACCTGCTCGCGAAGCAGGTCGACGCCCCACAGGCTCATGCAGAACTCCGCACCGATGTAACACATATTCGCGACGAGCGCCCAGTAGGTGAGCGTTGGCAAGGCCCCTGAAGCCTTCCGGGTGAGCACCTGCCCCGGCTCGCCGAAGACGGCGAGATTGCGTCCGCGCCAGATCTCGACCGCCACGAACGCAACCACCGCTACCCAGATGCCGGCCCGCCAGCCGAGCACCGAAGCGATCGCAATACCGAGGAACACCGGCGCGATCACGCCCATGAGCGCTGCCAGCGCCGTGCTCTCGGTGAGTGCTGGTGCGCTCGCCGGCCCCTGATGCCTCACGATGAACGAGTTCACGCAGACGACGATGATGTTGCCGAAGAAGCAGGCGATGAAGGCTGCTGCGAGGGTGCCGACGACGGTGATGCCGGGGATAGTGAAGATGAGGATTCCGATGACCGCGCCAGCAGCTGAGATCCGCATGACATGTCCTCGCCCGAAGCGCTGGTTCAGCCGCGGTGTCGCGATGGCGCCGATGACACCGCCGAGAGCGAGGGCGGTGCCGTGGAGCCCGCCGATCATCGTCGAGGTGCCCTGCTCCTCGCGGAGGAGCCCAAGGGACGCGCCGAAGCTGTAGACGAACCACGACCAGGCCGCGAGGGATGCGAACACGATGAGGGTTGCCCTGTCGTGAAGCGGTCGAAGGCGCAGGTGCTGATGCTCGTGTTGGGACTCGACAGGGCTCACGATCGCTGACTCTAGCGATTCACTCGTCACAAGGAGACAATTCATCTAGACAACTCCTCAGCCACCCCCCCAGTCGTTTGGTCCAGCATCCGGTGGAACTGACTTGAAATGTCGTCAATTGACCACGTCCTTGGCCATTTCATCCGGACGACGGCCCAAACTCGGTCACCTAATTCCCAAGTACTCTCATTGAAGTTAGTATCATCAATGTTACTTTTATTGATGATACTTTCATTGATGGCAGTAATGACCTTGAATGGACCGCGATGGCTACGTTCGTTGGACGGGCTCGTGAACTCGCCGAGCTACAGGTATTTGTCGATCGTCTGACTGACTCTCGTGCTGGGGACCGACCGGGCAAGGCGCTGCTCATCAGCGGGCACAGGCGCGTGGGTAAGTCCCGGCTGATCGAGGAGTTTCTCAAGCGATCCGGAGTCCCCGCGGTGTTTTACACGGCATCGGCACAGACACCTGAGCGGGAACTGAAACTCTTCGCTGAGGCGGTCGCCTCCTCAAACCTCCCCGGCGCAGACCTGTTCCGTGATGTGACCCCGCAGACATGGGAGGCAGCGCTGCGCCTGTTCGCGTCGGCGGTGCCCGAAGGGGCTCCCAGCGTGCTGGTCATTGACGAGTTGCCGAACCTGATAGCAACCGATCCGTCACTCGAAGGCATGCTCCAGAAAATGTTTGACCGGGTCATTTCTCGGCGGCCAGTGTTGATGATTGGCGTCGGGTCGGACCTGTCGATGATGGAGGTCCTGAACGAGTACGGACGTCCGTTTCACCAACGAGCAAGCGAGATGATCGTGCCCGCATTGGCTCCCAGTGAGACGGCCCTGCTGCTGGGCTTGTCCGCGCCAGAGGCACTTGACGCGCACCTCACTACCGGAGGCCTTCCCCTCATTGCTGACGAGTGGCCGACCGGGATGCCGATGTGGGACTACTTGGCGTCAGCGCTTTCATCTTCACCGAGTGCGCTTGTGGTCAGCGGTGAACGGATGCTCGCCGCCGAATTCCCTGACCTCACACAGGCCCGCGTAGTGCTGACGGCCATTGGCAGCGGAGAGACCACATTCGCAAACATCGCGCAGCGCGCCGGAGGCCTGCACTCAACAGCCCTCACGCGGGCGCTCACGACACTGCGCGACAAGCGCATCGTCACAATGGACCAGCCCCTTTCGACCTCACATAGCAAAGTCCCGCGCTACCGGGTTACTGATCCGTATCTGCGGTTTTGGCTCGCCTTTATCGGGCCAGCCTTAGCCGAGATTGAACGGAGGGGCCCATGCGCGCGTCTTGGCTCGGCTGCAGACTCGCTGGCCGTCCTGGCGCGGCCGCGCTATCGAACCTGTCCTGCGTTTCGGGGTCGCGCGCATGGGCGATTCCGGTCCGGCAGGAACAACAGGTGTGGTTGGGGCCTACTGGACACGTACGAACAATCCGGAGATCGACTTAGTCATCGCCGACACTCAGCCTGCGAAACGACTCCTTGGGGTCGGGTCGATCAAGTGGCATGAGACCGAGCCCTTCGGTCAGGGAGACCTAGCCGAACTCATCGTTCACCGCTCGCAACTGCCCGGCGCGGACGACTCCACCTCGCTCATCGCGATCAGTCGGACGGGCGTGAGTGTCAGCGGCGTCACCGCTGTAAGCCCGCAGGACATCATCGATGCTTGGTAGCGCTGCGTCGTCTTCACACGCACGGACTCTTCGCGGGATTTGCCTCCAGCTCAGGTTAAACTGGATAGCATTATTTGATGCTAATCGAGGCGCAGAGCTCACATGTTTACAGGCTCAGTAACGGCGCCTCCGTTGAGTACTTCATCGACGAAGGGGCGCTCGACAAGAGGGGCCTGCTGATCTACCACCACGGAACGCCGGCTGCCGGTCCGATGCAGCAAGACCTGCTCCTCGCCGCGCGGGCAAGCAACCTGCAGGCCGTTGAGCTGGTTCGTCCCGGATACGGATCATCGACGCGGCAGGCTGGGCGCAGCGTCGCTGACATTGTCCCGTCCGTCCTCGAACTCGCCGATCATCTCGGCCATGAAACCTTTGTGACCCTCGGCTGGTCGGGGGGCGGGCCCCACGCCATCGCATCATTGGCCCTCGCGGGTGGACGATGTCGGGCCGCGTTAAGCCTCGCGGGCGTGGCTCCCTACGACGCTCCCGGACTGACGTTCCTCGATGGGATGGGTCAGGAGAACATCGACGAATTCGGTGCGGCATTGGCCGGGAACGATGAGCTTGCGGAGTATCTCGGTGCGCAGCGCGAGGACCTCAGAGCCATCACCGGCCCAGACGTCATCTCTTCCCTCGCCACCCTGCTCCCCGACGTCGATCGCGCATTCCTCACCGGTGAGCGAGGTCGGGAGATGGCAGCATCCCTGCGCTGGTCCGTTGCCCAGGGGATCTGGGGCTGGTTTGACGACGACGTCGCGTTCACCCAGCCGTGGGGGTTCGACCTCGCTGCGGTCGACCTGCCCCTGTCGATTTATCAGGGCACGGCGGACCTCATGGTGCCGCCGGCGCACGGCCGCTGGCTGGCATCTGCAATCCCCGCCGCCCACTCAGTCATCGCCGATGGACAGGGGCACCTCTCAATGGCCAGCGAGTGCCTCATCCCAGGCAACACTGACCTTCGCGAGGCACTGGACCAATAGTGCACGAGCCTGTGACATCGGGGCTGGTCAGACGGTCGCGCCGCCGTCCATCGGACGCCTTGCTCGGATGATGAATGCCGAGCAGAGGAAGAGCCCCTTCCAGCCGGACTTCTCATGCTCGAGCGCAATCGACTCATCGCGAAACTCCTGCGGGTGCGATGCCTCGAACGAGGGCGGCCCCGCGTGATAATGAAACGGCCACGCCTCAACGGCCTCGAACCCGGCAGCGTTGAAATCATCGATGACCTCGAATGGGGTATGGAAACGCGCAGCGTGACCACTGGTGCTCACCGGTGGAACCTCCATGTCGAGGCGTCCCCTCAGCCGCTCACCCACCGCCCCCTGCAGTGCCCCGTCAACCTCGCCGAGGAGGTCGTCCATGATGAACTCATAGGTGTAGCGATTGAAGGTGAACAGAGAAAAGAGCTTGTTCCGGAACTCGACGAAGACCTCGCCACCCGGTCGCACGAGCGAACGCATGTTGAGGATCGTCTGACGTTCATGCCGGACGTGGGGCAGCACTCCGAGGGAGACGAGTGCGTCGAACGGTCCATCAGCCGCGAGCGGCGCATAGGTGATGGGATCCTCGATGTCAGCCCAGGTGACCCGAGACGGGTCCTGACCGAGGGCCGCGAGGCGCTCCTTGCTCGCATCGACTGCTTCACTACTCGTATCGATCCCCGAGATCTCTAGGCCGAGTCCGGCAAGGAGCGGCAGGGCATTGCCCTGGCCGACACCGACCTCGATGATCCGCCCGGCACCTGCATCGAGGAGAGCATTGGCGATTCGCTGAAATGCGAAGTGGTTCGCCGGGTAGCCCCCGGAAACATCGTGCAGCGCACGGTGCTGGGTTGCGAGTTCGTCACGGAGCGGGTCGGCAGTCATCCGGAAAGGCTACCCATCGATCGTGAAGCCTACGAAAGCACATGATCGACCACCGAGTCAGGAGGATTCTGTTATTTTTGCGCCATGCGCAGACTCGTCATCCCGTTGGTTGCCATCACTTTTCTGGCCCTGTTCGCGACAAGCACGGGGGCCTATGCCGCTCCCCCGACTGCCCCGAGGTCGGATCCGGGCGCCCCGGCCTATAGCGGTTTTACTGTCACCCCCACGGCAGACCCCTACCTTATGGCGTTCCACACCTGCGCCCTCGGCATCGGAACCCAATGCGGGAACCCGATGAATCACCTGATTCGCCTTGGTTCATCGCCTGATGGCCGATCGTGGACGCAGTTGCCCGGCTGGCAGCCCCACACGGGTTCAGTTCCCGATGTGTTTCGCCGCGGCGACACTGCATACGTCATCGGCGCCGGGCTCTCCCGCGTCAACATGTTGACCGGCCAGGTGACGGCAAGTTCATTCACGGTGAAGAACGCACAGGGCGCTGGTGCAATGGCCCGCGACTCCTCATTCGCTGGGCAATTGCCTGACGGTCGGCTCGTTCTCGTCTACGTCCCGTCGATGCAAGCCATCGACCCAAACTCCCCGACCCGGAGCATCCTCTTGGCCACCGAGGACAAGAACAGTGACGGCTCCTCATTCACCTACGTCGGCGACGCCATCACGATCAGCACAGCGAGCCTGCCGGTCCCCGGCGATGCAACCGACCCGGATATCTACTGGAACGGCACTAGGTGGGTGCTACTTGTGTCACTCGGCGGCAACACCATCGCCTACACCTCGGCCAACCTCCTCGGGCCCTACGAAGCGAACACCCAGACCATCGTCTCGCGAGACGATGGCGGTGTGCCGAGCGCAGTCCTTTCAACCGACAACTCAACGGTCTTCACCTACATCAATACTGGCGGCCGCGACAACGCGTCCATCCGGCTCGGCACCTCTGTTGCCCCACCCTCGCTCATCTCGTCGTGGTCGGTCGTCATCCCAGCAAGCCAGTTCGGTACGGCGAGTGCGGAGAGCCCCGGGGTATCCCTCAACACGACCGGGATTGCGTGCGGCGCCGGATGCGCAGCGACTCAGGCGAGCACGACGGTGACCACCAAAGCGGGCAAGCCGGGCTCCAAGTGCACGAAGGCCGGGGCTCAGGGCACCTACAAAGGCGCCACGCTCACCTGCCGCATGAAGAAGGGCAAGCTCGTCTGGAGCGCCTAAGAGTTCACCGGCTGATGGTCGGGTCAACCGGGACAAGGTCGGGGAACTTCGGCTCGATGCCATCGCCAGACGAACGACCCCTAAGCCCCCGGTAGAGCCACGGAAGAAAGTAGGTCGACGTCCAGCGCACATCCTCGATCCGCGCAGCTGGCCATGCGGGATCCTGCCCCGAGTCCTCAGGGTTATTGACGAAGTCACCGAACTCGCGCTCATAGCCAAGGGTCGAAAGTACCTCTACTGCCACGAGTGCATGGCCATCACTGCTGAGGTGGAGGCGGTCGCGAGCCCACATGCGTGGCTCATAGAGGCGGGGCATCACCCACAGGTCGATAAGCAACGCCCCAAGGTCGGCGGCGCTCTGCCGGATAAGTACGTTGAGCCGCTCCCCGCGCTCACCCGGTACCCGGCTGAACGGAATGCGCTCCCGCGGATCGAAGCCTGCGAACACCATGGTGGTGGCGCCCGTCGCAACGAGCCGCTCAAGGATGACGTGGACCGAGTTCGCGAGCGCTGGAACGTCACCGTTCATCCGAATCAGGTCATTGCCACCGGCAGCAATGCTGACGAGGGAGGGGCGCATCTCCTCGACCCGAGGGAGTTGCTCGTCCATCACTCCGGCAAGCTTCCGGCCGCGCACGGCCAGGTTCGCATAGAGCAGACCCGGGTGGTCAAGAGCCAGTCGGGCGGCGACCAGATCCGCCCAGCCGCGATGTGTGCCGTCCGGCCTCGGGTCGTCGAGACCCTCGGTGAAGCTGTCGCCGATCGCGACGAAACTCTCGAACACTCTCACTCTCCCGATTTCTTCTCTGTCCGCGGCCCATTCCACAACAGCGTGGGAGAGATTACCCTTCATCCATGACCCGAAAGCGCCGCTTCATCATCGCCTCCGCCACCACGGCCCTGCTCCTCGCCGCCATCCCCGCTATCGGGAACGCTGCGGAGATGCCCGGGGATGCCTGCACGGTCGAAGGCCAGATCCTGCCCCTCGGCAATGGTGCGATCCAGTGCGTCAATGGCGTTTGGCAACCAAGCAAGTCCTCGCCGACATCCGCACCAAACATCAAGAACGCAACAATCTTCAAGCCCGTCGGCGTCGCACTTTCGCAAAGCACCTTCGGCTCAACCGGCAAGCAGGTTGCCGACGCAACCGCGTTCCTCCTTCCCAATGGGAAGGTAAGACTTTTCGCATTCGTCAATGACACAAATGGCCTCCCCGGACTTCGTGTTGCCACGTCGACCACCAAGACTGGGCTCACGTTCGCAGGTGATGGCACCAATCCATTCCCGGGCACCCCGGTGGGTCAGCCACGGGCCGTTGCGCTCGGTGGGAACTCCCTGCGCCTATTCTTCGTCGAAGCTGGAAACATCAACTCGGCCGTCAGCAATGACGGGGGAGTCACCTTCACCCGCGAGGGCAGCGTGTTGACCACGGCGCAGGCAGGGTTCGAGCCCGGTGTCTTCACAGTCATCAAGCACAAGGGGACCTATCGGGCCTACTTCTCGAATCTCGAAAAGCCCGGGGAGCGTGCCCCGCGCGTGATGAAGACCGCTACGAGCCCTGACATGCTCAACTGGACCGTCGGGCCGACTGTCGTCGCCGAAGGCGGCTCGCACCCCTTCGCCGTCACTAATAAGTCAGGAAAGATCGCCCTCTACTACCCCGCCGACCGGGGGAGCGCGTACGGGATCTTCGTCTCAACAAGCTCCGACGGCATCAATTTCTCGAATGAGAAGTTCGTCATGCCAAACGGCGGCGACCCGGACATCATCCGGCTTTCTGATGGCAAGGCCCTCATGTACTACGGCGACAATGTCGGTGCGGACGGAATGGGTGTCAGGGTCGCCAAGGCGATTGGCAACACCGTCCCGTAACGTCCGTTGTGACTTCCCGTAACTGCGGGTGACTCATTGCAGCGTTGGGAGGGCAGTCGGTGGCCACCGCCCCCTCGAGCGACCCTTCGGCAACCGGGGAGCCCGCTGCCATCAAGCAGCGCTCGACCCGGCAGCGAGCGGCTGTGGCCAACGTCCTGCAGGAACTCGACGACTTCCGATCCGCCCAAGACCTCTACGACCTGCTCCGCGCCCAGGGTGAGAACGTTGGCCTTACCACGGTCTACCGGACGCTTCAGGCGATGGCCGAGCAGGGCGATATCGACGTCCTCGCGAGCAGCGACGGCCAATCCCTCTATCGCCGCTGCGGGCAGCGCTCAGGACATCATCACCACGTCGTCTGCCGAACCTGTGGCCTCACCGTTGAGGTCGAGGGTCCGGCGGTCGAGGCCTGGACCCACGAGATAGCCAAGGAGAATGGTTTCACTGACGTGAGCCACACCCTCGAAATCTTCGGGCTCTGCGCACATTGCTCATCGAATATCGACAACACTCACCAGTCGTCCGACGCCACCTGAATATTCGGGACGCGCTAGTCCTGAGATGCTCTCGCTTCAGCCGCCAACTGCTTGCGATTTACCTTACCCGTGGTCGTCTTCGGAAGCTCCTCCACGAACTCGACGATCCTCGGATACTTATAGGCGGCAAGTTGCGTCTTGACCTGCTGCTGCAACTCCGTCGTCAAGTCGCCTGAGGGCTGAAACCCCTTGGCCAGCACGATCACGGCCTTCACCACCTCGCCACGGGCCTCGTCTGGAGCGGGAATGACGCCAACCTCGGACACAGCCGGGTGGCGAAGCAAGCACTCCTCGACTTCCGCGGGGCCGATGCGATATCCAGCACTGGACACCATGTCGTCGTCACGACCCAGGTAGCGAATGTAGCCCTCGGCGTCACGCACGGCCTGGTCTCCGGTCATGATCCAGCCGTGCCGCACACGGGCCGCGGTCGCATCTGGCTTGCCCCAGTATTCGATCATTTGCGTGGGATCGCCCGGACGCACCGCCACCTCACCAACCTCACCATCCGAAACCTGCTCTCCAGCCTCGTCCAGAACCGCAACGATCCTGCCCGGGTACGGGAGTCCCATCCATCCGGGACGACCGGAGCCGAGGGCCTCGCACCCGCCAATGAGGTGGTTGACCTCGGTGAGTCCATAGAACTCGTTCACGACCGCGTTCAGTTCTTGTCCGGCCCATCCGTGGAGATTGTCTGCCACAGATTCGCCTCCGCTCGCGATCACCCTGAGATCAAGGTCGAAGCGTGTTTTAGCAGACGAAACCTGGGCCATCATCTTCAACGCCGTCGGCGTAAGGAACGCGTGCGTCACGCCGTTTCGCCCCATGACCTCAAAACTGCGTTCGGCGGTGAACCTACGTTCGTCTGCTACGACTGGGTAGCCGAGAACGAGCGCCGGCAGAAGGATATCGAGCAGTCCTCCGACCCACGCCCAGTCCGATGGCGTATAGAAGACCGTCGATTCATCGAAGTGCAGGTTGAAGAAGACCCTGAATGTGAGCAAGTAGCCCTCAATAATGCGGTGTGCATGAAGGGCTCCTTTCGGGTGGCCACTGCTACCGGACGTGTACACAAGAAGTGCCGGCTCGTTCGACAAGGTCGGCACTGGCTCGCATTGAGTGGATTCGTTCGAGGCATCACCGAGCGCATGTTCGCCGTCTTCGGGTTCGCCGTTGACCACCATGGTCACAAGCGATGGGAGATCCGGGCGAATAGACCGAATAGTCCCAGCCTGGCCAGGCGACACGACGATGGCCTTTGCCTGAGAGTCCTGAAGGATGTGTCGATAGGTATCCGGACCGTACAGGTGCGACATGGGTAGTGCGATTGCGCCAATCGAATAGATCCCGAGGTGCATGGCCGCGAGTTCGGCTCCTTGATCAAGCACGAGCGCCACCCGGTCGCCGCGCTCGATCCCGAGCCCCAGCAGGTAGTTTGCATATCTCTTGGACAAGCGCGTCAGCTCCCAGTACGACCAGACATCCCGCCTTCCATCTCCGCGTTCGACGTATAACGCCACCCTGCCGCGGTCTTGCCCCCATCGATCGAAGACTTCAGCTGCAATGTTTAGCCGCTCGGGAATATCCCATTGAAAGCCTTCGACGAGCGCGTCATAGGTGCCAAATGCATCAAGGTCGACCTCACCTGCCCTCATCGTGCCCTCTCGCTTCCGCTTCCCAGGTGAGTGCTAATGATCGCTCAGCATCACGATGACACCCTCCGACGCGGGCAACGTGATCTCGAATCGTGCGCCGCCCTCGGCTTTCACCACGATGGACCGGCCAGAGAGGAGTTCCACCGCACTCTCTGTTCCTGAACCGCTCGGTACCGTGACGACGAGGTCCACGTCAGTCTCACCCTCGTTATTGATGAGCACCGCTCGTTGGTTACCCAACTCGAGAAGATGTGCATCGACGCGCTGTTGCACGTAGCCCTGGTCAACTCCGGAGACAACGACCGGGCGCTCCACTCCGCACATTTCAAGGAGGTTGGCGAACAGCCTGCGAGCAGCAGGTTCGTCATGGTGAACAACCGCGAGGTCGAGGTGAGTGGCCATCAAGATCGCTTGGCCGCGTCCATGGCGTCTGCGGAGGATGGCGGGGGCGCCATCGACAAAGCGAGCGAGAACCTCCACATCGTCCTGAATATCGAACTCCTGTCGGTGCCAATATCCCTGAATCGTCTCCGAGTCGATGCCCTCGAACAACGGATTACCCGGCTCGACCGCAATCGCTAGCGATTGCTCACTTTCCACCAATACCTCAGCATGCATGACGGGTGCCCCGAACATACCCATTCCAGAGCCAGGCGCGTCGTTCTCCGCCCAGCCCATTCGATCGAACACTTCAATGGACGTCTCCCGGGCACCGAACAAGGAAGTCAGCCCCGCTCCGGGCCTCCGGTTCCATGACCAGCCCTTGTCATCGAGGTGACCGAGCTTGGCGAAACCGACGACGGTGCCGCCATCCTCCACAAACTGGGTGATTCGATCAGCATCATCCTGCGGCAGATGCATGAGGAAGGGAAGGAAAAGCACCCCATAGTCTGCGGTCGGTGTCCCGAGGAACTGCGGCGCAACGAATTCAATGTTGAAACCCTCGTACCAGAGGGCGTTGTATACGCCGTGGATGGCGCCATACAAGAACTCCTCATTCGCCTGACCATCGAGGACCGACGCATTGTCGTGCGTGAAGTAGATTGCAGCCCCTGCCTTGGCAGGAAGCGAATCAAGGAAGAAGTCCTCTTGCTCCTTGATCACTCGATTCACATTCGCGGCCGCGTAGTAGCGTCCGGTCGGGTCGCCGTCGAGGTCTACGAGAGCGCCCCAATGAAGTGGGATGCAGTTCCACTCACGGTACCCCTGGAACGCGACCATTTTCGCCCCGTGCCCCAGGCAGGAGAGCATGTGCCGAGTGATATCGGTGGCACGAGTGGTGTGTAGCGGACCCGCTGAGAACCCTCCGACTGGTCCACTCTCAAGTTCCGGCATCCACAGGGTTCGGTCATTGTGCTTTGCGACGGAGTATGCAAAGTCCATAAACCATGATGAGTGTGCGGGGTCGATCTTGAAGGACTTCTGCGGATACATGTCATAGCCGATTACGTCAACGACTCCACCCATGGCCCAGTGGTCGATGCCTCGCCAATTGACCTCCAGTTCGTACCGCAACGGAGTGACAAGGTTGGTTGAGGTCGGGTGAATCTGGTCCCGGGCCTTGATAACGTCGTGCTGACGCTTGACGAATCGCGTGAAGGAGTCTCTGACAAACCTTCGGAAGTCCAACCAGGCGGTCGCATTGCCCCATTCCGCGGGCAACGAGCGCGGTGGATTGATCTGCCGCCAATCAACGTAACGATGATGGGTCGGGTCCCAAGCCCAGGCTGCGTTGAGCGCCTCGATGTTGTGGTACTTGGCTGCCACCCATTCGCGAAAGAGTTCAGCGCACCGCTCGCAGTAGCAGAAGTACGCATTTTGCTTTGGAGCCCGACGTTCCGCCTCGCCTCCGAATGCGGGGTGCGACCCCGGCTCGTTATCGATCTGCCAGGCCATGAGTGCGGGGTGGTTACCGTACCTGTCGATGAGCAAATTCAGGTAACGGGCCACCTCGATGTCCATGCCCGGGTTGTTCACGCATGCCCAACCCCAGTAGGAGTTGGTGGGGAACTTGGTCCCTTCACGCGATACCGCCTGCAGGTCCGGATAGTCGTCCACCATCCAAATGGGCGGGCAACAGGATCCGGTACCAAGAAGAATCTGAATGCCATTCTCCTGCGACAGTTCGAAGATGCGATCCAGCCACGACCAGTCAGGCTTTCCGCGCTCCGGTTCGATGTAGTCCCAGGTGGCGAGTAGCTCGGCCGTTCGCATCATGTTCATGTCGGCGGCAGCCATGTTCGCGGTGTCGCGAACCCAGTCCTGGGGCGTATGGAACGGCGGGTAGTAGCTAGAGCCACGTGGGAAGTTTGCGGTGCGAATCTTCACGTCACACTCATCTCGATTCTCTGTCTGCGGTCACGACGGGACCGTTGCCTACCGGCGTCTCATCGCCGTTCCATCAAACTATCATCTGCACATTGACTGGTCAATTGTTCATTTGCTCGGGTTTTGCCAACCCATCCAGATGCTTTTCGTCTCCGTGTAGAGGTCAAGGGCGTCCTCACCCATCTCGCGGCCCTTGCCGCTCTGCTTCATCCCTCCAAAGGGCACGGCAGGTGAGGTCAGCCCCCAGGTGTTGACCCAGATGGTTCCCGCTCGTATGCGGCCTGCGACTTCATGAACCGTGGAAAGGTCATTCGACCAGACCCCTGCAGCCAGACCGAAGCGCGAGTTGTTGGCACGCTCGATGACCTCGTCACAATCCCTAAAGGGCATGACAGCCATCACGGGGCCAAATATCTCCTCTTTCACGACATCGAGGTCGTCCGTCACGTCAGTGATTACCGTCGGCTCAACGTAGAACCCTTGAGCGTTCTCCCCCGCCATGCGTTGCCCACCACACACCACGGTAGCCCCGTCAGACTTCGCCGAATCGATCCACCCGAGTACTCGCGTCATTTGCCGATCGGTGATGAGGGGGCCAAGGTCGCACGCCTCCGAGGCTAGGCCCGCTCCGACCGTGAGCGACGAAGCCCGAACGACCAGAGCCTGGACGAACTCCTCGTATATCCCTTCCTGCACATACAACCGTGAACCCGCAGTGCAGGACTGACCGCTATTTCCCATGGTTGCCCACAATGAACCTTCGAGGGCCAGATCGAGGTCCGCGTCGGCAAAGACAATGTTGGGGCTCTTCCCGCCTAGTTCGAGCGACACACGCTTGAGATCCACGGCTGACGCGCGAACGATAGATCGAGCAACGTCAACGCTTCCCGTGAAGCCAATCTTGTCGACAGCGGGATGTTCGACAAGAGCAGCACCCGCAACCGCGCCGATCCCCGTTACGACATTGAAGACCCCTTCGGGTATTCCAGCCTCGATCGCCAGTTCGGCGAGGTAGAGCGCGCTCAGCGGAGTCTGCTCGGCCGGCTTGAGGACGACGCAATTCCCGGCAGCCAAGGCCGGCGCGAGCTTCCAGGCCGCCATGAGCAGCGGATAATTCCACGGCGTAATGAGCCCGACAACGCCCACTGGTTCACGAACCGAATAGACGTGCATGCCCCGGGTATCAGCGGGGAATGTCCGCCCGTTGAGCTTCGTAGCCCAGCCCGCATAGTAGGCAAAATGCTCCGCCGAGGCAGGGACATCGCCAAGTTCCACCCGCGAGACGGGCCGTCCGCAGTCCAGTGCATCAAGCTGTCCGAAGACCCGCGCTTCACGCGCGATCAGATCTCCTAACCTCCAGAGGCATCGCTGCCGATCCGATGGGGACATCCGTACAGTCCAGACGCCAAGATCCGCCGCCGCGCGCGCAGAGCGAACAGCAACGTCAACGTCGTCCCTATCTGCCTCCGCAGCACGCCACAGTGCCTCACCGGTGGATGGGTTGATGACATCGAGGGTCGCACCGCGACGTGTCTCCGTACGCGCCCCATTGACGAACATTTTCGGGGGAAGCCCAAGAATTCGTTGAACCTCGAGGTCAAGGGAAATTGTTGCTGGCAGATGATCGCCATTTCTCACGTCGATGCTCATCACCGTTCCTCCTCGGTATGTTCGGCATTAGGCGCCGCGGGCAAATGCGGTCACTCTCAGGTTGTCGCAACCCCGCAGGATTCCAGCGCGAATACGTAGATCGCACAGTCGAGTTCCAACACCTTTGATCGAGGCTTGCCAAGACCGTGGCCCACGTCCGACTGATAGCGCAGAAGTCTCGGCCGCTCTTCTGCGCTCGCCACGCTTTGCAAGGCCGCAACAAACTTCATCGCGTGCGCTGGGACGACCCGATCATCGTTTTCGCCGGTCGTCACAAGGATCGGTGGATAGTCGATTCCCGCACGAACGTTGTGAATCGGGGAATATGCGTACAGCGCGCGAAATTGCTCGGGGTCGTCATCGGCATTTCCGTATTCAAAGGTCCAGTAGTGACCAATCGTAAACCTGTGGAATCTCAACATATCCGTCACCGGAATGGAGCAGATGACCCCGGCAAACAACTCGGGCCGCTGCAGCATGGTCGCAGCCACGAGCAGGCCGCCATTGCTCTCCCCTACTGCCACGAGGCGCGCACGGGAGGTATACCCGCGTGTGATGAGCCAGTCACCTGCGGCGGCAAAGTCGTCGAACACCGTCTGCTTGTCTTGCCCCTTGCCAGCTCCATGCCATGCGTCGCCGAATTCACCACCCCCTCTGATGTTGGCCACCGCGTAGATTCCCCCGCTCTCGAGCCACAGCAGTCGGGACGCATTGAAGGTAGGGGTGATGCTCACATCAAAACCCCCGTATCCATAGAGAAGGGTCGGATGCGAATGGTCGAGAACTATGTCTTTGCTGTGGACAAGCGTTATCGGGATTGAGGCGCCGTCAGCCGTCACGACTACATCATGAGTGATTCCATATGGAGCAAAATCGAACGGAACATCTGTCGCATCCCACACAGAGAGAATGCCCGTTTCGAGGTCATGCCGCAGGATCGATGGAGGTTGCAGGTAGGACTCAAAATCCATGAAGACCGCGTGCGACATCGGATCGACACTTATGTCGGAGACTGTTCCGACCCCGGGCAGTGCGATCGAATGAACAACTTCGCCTAGCTCATTGAAGATCCTCACCACATGGTGGGAACCGCGCACGGAGACCACCAACACAGATGCGCCAATCAGTACGGCGTTTTCTATTCGGTCATTTTGCTCGGGAACGATTTCGATCCAATTCGACTCCTCGTGCTTGGTGATGTCGACGCCAATGACCCGACCCCTCGGCGCTCCGGCATTCGTTTGGAAGACGAGCCGCTCGTCGGTGACGCCCATGAAGATGAACCGCGCATCACACTCGGTAAACAGACGGACTGGGTCGCCTTGGCCATCCAGGGGGAGGACAACAACCTGATGCTTGTGAGAAAGTCCTTTCCACACGTGAAGCAGCAGGGTCCTCCCGTCACCGGCGATGATCGGTACGAAATTCTCATCCGGATCTTCAACATTCTCGAAAACCAGCGAATCTAGGTGCTGTTGAGTTCCGATTCGATGCCAATAGATCTGACTATTGCGATAGCGATCCTTCGACGCTTCGGCCTGCGCGTAGGGGAGTCTCGTGTAGAAGAATCCGGTCCCGTTTGGATGCCACGCGACGCTGGGAAACGGGAGATCCTCCTCGGACTTGCTGCCGCGCAGCACGTCGGCGAGGTCCTCGCCAGACGCAACGTCCCTGACCCTTATGTCTTGCCAGTCTCCGCCTCGCTCGGCGAGTGAGTAGGCGATCAGGCTTCCATCCTCATTGGGAGCCCAACCCGTCAGGGCAACCGAACCATCCTCGGCAATCAGGTTCGGGTTCAGTAATTCGACATCGAGTGCTCCTTCGACTTCCGCGAGGAGCCACAGCACGGGCTGCTCTTCGCTCCCCTGACTCCGGACCACGAATCGCTTCGCCCCAGCTCGCACGGGCGAGGACGTCTCCTTGAAGTTCCCAAGTGCAGCAAGGCGTCGGACGACGTACGAATACGAAGCCCGGCCGCCAAGATACGACGAAGTAACCGCGTCCTGGTCCGACGCCCATCTCTCCACGACAGGATCTTCTGCTGACTCCAGCCACCGAAACGGATCAGCAACCTGGGTTCCATGGAAGTCATCCACCGCTGCATCGCGAGCTGTCGTCGGATAGTCAAGGGGCTGAAACCGGCGGCTAGGTCCGTCAACTGGTCTCATCACGGGTAACAGGTCCAATGGGTAGACCCACGGCTTCGCATACCGCGACGGTATCATATGAACGACGTCTGGGCTATTGTTCACAGAAGGTTTGGCGCACGGCGGCACCCCGATTCCGCCTTGAGACGCAGGCATTTTCTTCTGCCACCCGTGACCAACTGCCGGGGCTCATATTTGCTAGGCGGATTGTCGTGACGTCGAGGGAATGCCTTGGCAAGCCCCCCTCGCCCTGGATGGCTAGATGCGCCGTGTCGAAGGATCGTTGATCATGGACCATGCGACGACCCAGAGCGCGCCAAAGAGCGCGGTCGCACCGGCCACGAGGAAGACGATGTCCCACGATCCGTCGCCGATGAGTCCACCAATAATGAGAGCACCCACGCCTCCCCCGACGCTGAAGGACAGGGAGAAGATTCCGCTCGCCAATCCGACGCGTTCCGGCGAACTCACCCTCGGAAGAAATCCGAGCACAATCGAAGACGAGGCGTTGGCGAAGGAAGTTACGAGAGCAAGCGCCCCAATGATCCAAATGTTGCCGTGGATCCAAGGGATCAACAGGAAACTCGCGCCCGTGATCACGACGATGAGACCAGCGATACGCGAACTACTCCTGCCGACTGCAGATCGGAATCGCAGGCTCACTAGGAGCATGACGGGCAGTGAGACCGCCGCCATCGCCGCCGCGGAGAAGCCAGCGGATGAAATTGACATACCCAAAACACTCGTGAGGTACTCAGGGGTCCAAATGACAAGCGTCATCCAACCGACCCCCACAAGCGCGGCAGCAGGCACTAGCCACAAGGTCGGCACCATTGATGAGGTGCGCCTAGTCGATCGATGTCCTCGCCGCACAGGGTCCCGAACCATGACGATCCAGATGGTCCCGGCAAGGATGAGGACGACAGCGGCCGCGTTAAACACGGCTGCAGTGCCACCCCACGCCACAATGAGGCCGCCAGCAGCCAATGTCAGAACAGTGCCTGCCACGTAACTCGTGCCATAGGCGGCTGACGCCTGGGCCGCTCTCGGTCCCGTCAACCAACGGCTCAATCCAGCGATAAGTGGGGGCCAGCCCAAACCTTGGAACATTCCGTTCAATGACCACCAGATCAGCGCCAAGGTGAATGAGCCCGAATGGATAAAGAGGGCATTCATCACCCCGCTGCCCACGAGTCCCACACCAACGAGCCACCGAGAACCAAATCTGTCAGCCAACTGTCCAACGATCACCTGAGTAAGTGAGTAAACCCAGAAGAATGAAGCGACTAGAAGGCCAATATCTTCAGGTCCTAAGCCGCCCTCGGATTCAAGGCCCGGGACCGCAACAGAGAGGTTGGCTCGGCCAAGGTAGTAGATGACGTACGCGAACCAACCGCCGGTTACCAACCCCCACTGCTGGCGCGACGTCACTCGTCGCCAGGAACCGAAGCGACAGAACGGTTACCGCCCTCTGGCGCACCCCGGTCAACGCCATTGCCCTCGGTCGGCTGGGCAAGGACCCAGATCTCGTTCGGATCGAACCTTAACGAGACCATCTCCCCGTCAGCGATCTGCGAGACCCGCTTCGGATCAGAAACGGCCTCGATCCGGATGTTGCCGACATCGATGAGGAACCGTGCATACCGGCCCGCGTAGACATGCGAGACAACCCGACCCTGCACTGAGTTGCCTCCCTCGCCACTGATTTCCACCGCCTCAGGACGGATAGTAAGGACACCTTCACCGCTGGTAATCGACGACCGCGGCGCAGAAAACTTCCCAACCGAAGTAGCGATAACGCTTCCATCGTAAGTACCAGGAATGAAATTCACCCCCCCGAAGAATCGAGCAATCTCAACGCTTCCTGGCCGCTCGAAATATTCCTCTGGTGTTCCAAAGTGCTGAAGGCTCCCTCGGAGGATCAGTGCGATCTTGTCCGACAGGACGGCCGCTTCTTCCTGATCATGGGTTACGAAAATGGTCGTGATCTTCAGTTCTCCCTGAAGCCGGCGAATCAGTTCACGCATTTCATCGCGCAAATGAGCATCAAGGTTGCTGAGCGGCTCGTCGAGTAGCAGCACCTTCGGCTTCACGATGAGCGCGCGGGCCAGCGCGACTCTCTGCTGCTGACCACCGGAGAGTTGTTTCGGCATGCGGTCCTCAAGACCTGGCAACTGTACGAGGTCTAGCATCTCGCCGACCCGTTGCCTCGTCTCAGTCTTCGAGACGCCCCGCATCTTGAGACCGAATGAGACATTCTCCCGAATCGTCATATAGGGGAAAAGCAAGTAGTTTTGAAAGACCATAACCGCGCCCCGTCGCTCTGGCGCAATACTCACGATGGACTTCCCATCAAACTTGATATCTCCGGACGTCGGTCGAAGGAGCCCCGCGATCATTCTCATCGTGGTCGTCTTTCCACACCCTGATGGGCCAAGTAAAGCTGTCAGCTTTCCCGACTCGATCTCTAGATCAATGTGGTCGACGGATGGATCAGCTTTCCCCTCGAACTCCTTGGTCAGTTTCGATAGCGTCACGTTCGTCATAGTGCTCCTGTACCTCCCATTGCGGCTTGGCCAGACGACAGGTGCTTCGACGTGAACACGAGCACCAAGATTCCGGGAACGATGAAGACCACTGCCAGCGCACCGGCGATGGCGTTGTCGCCGCTGCGGGCGAAATTGAAAAGGAGAAGTGGCAGCGTGATGACTTGCCCGCCGCCTACCAGCAACGTGAGAACGTACTCGCTCCACGAGATAAGAAATGTGAAAAGTGAGCCGACGACGAGGCCAGGCATGATCGCCGGAATGGTAACGAACCTCTGCGTCTTGAACGCGTTGGCGCCCAAAGAGCGGGCCTGAGACTCAAATGCGGCATCGTAGTTTGCAAACACACCCGCCATGACGAGGATCATGTACGGCAGCGCCGGAATTAGGTGCACAACGATCACGCCGATCAGCGAATTGCTCAGCCCATAGCGAATGAAGAGCGTGTGCATCCCTAGGGCCACCGCGAGCGTTGGCACGATGATCGGCGCCACGATCACCAGTTCAACGAGCCTCTTTCCGGGGAACTTGTACAGCCCAAGTGCCCGTCCCGCCGGGACTCCGATCAAAATCGACAGGGCTGTTACCACGACGGCGATTACGGTCGAATTCCATGTCGCCAAAAGAACGTCATTTGTCGGTGACGCTACGGCTTCCCATGCCCGCATGCTGTACTCAGTTGGAAGCAGATTTGGAAACGTCCATCGGAAACTGAAAGACCACAGGATCAGCGGAATGATGGGAGCGATAAGGAAAGCCAGCAGACCAATGATGACGACCCACCGCAGGGTCGAAGCCCTGCCTGCTCCTCGACCAGCGACGCGACCCTTCATGCCTGCATCGCCCTCCACTGCCAACTGTGCACTCATCGTCATCACGGCACTCCCATTACTAGCTTCGTATGAATCGTCGCGAAAGCCTGGTGTACCCGACGATTGCCAGGGCGCTCAGCAAGGCGATCACCATCGCCATCGCCATCGCCTTAGGTCGACTCCCAAGGTCGACATCGCTGTAACTCTCAAACGCAAGGACAGGTAGGGCTGATGGATAGGTCCGGCCGAGCAGCCAAGGGATCTCGAAGGCACCGAACGTGAACGCGAAAACGATGAAAGATGCCGACGCAACCCCGGGAGCGAGCAAGGGTAGCGTCACATGACGGAAGGCCTGCCACCGCTTTGCCCCCAGAGACTTCGCAACCGACTCGTAGTCCTCCCCAACAGATAGGAGGATGGCCAGCGCGATCACGCCAATGAACGGCACTTCCTTCCACACGTACGTGAGGATGATTCCGATGGCTAGCGGATCAGCAACAAGGGCCGGGAATTCGGCAGGACGATCGATCATGCCGAGATTTTCCGCCGCGCGCGCGAGCAATCCACTCTGGGAAATGAGATAGAGAATCCCGACGGCACCCACGAGGTGTGGAATTGTAAGGTTGAGCGAGAAGAAGATGTTCACCACCCTCCTACCCTTGAGCGCAGCTCTTAGCAGGAGTGCGGCAGCGACCGCCAGCACTGTGGAAAGAAGCGTGGAGACCAAAGATATGTAGAGGGTCAGCCAGAAACTCAGCAAGAACTCGCGATCACTCAATATGGACGTGTACGCGTCTAGATTCGGACTGTTGAGACCGATGAGCGGGAAGTAGTTGAAGCTGCGCAGCAACCCTGACACCAGCCCACCGAGAAACAACAAAACAATCAATGCAACAGCTGGCGCTAGTAGCGCCGCGATCCTCAATCGCTCCGCAGTCGTCTCACTCAATCGCGAGCTCGCAGGCAACCTCATCCTCACTCCTTCGCTTGATGAAGGGCAATGGCGGGATGAGCTGGTGGTGAAGCATGAGGCTCCACCACCAGCTCGACATATCCCTACTGCTTAGCGACTGACTTCACCCAGCCCTTTTCGATCTCACTCACCCAAGCTGCCTGCAGTTCCGGCATCGCGAGGGGTGAAAGGTCAGCCTGCGGAATGACTGACGGGTGCTGCGGCAAAGCCGCGAAGCCCGCCTTCACATCGTCCGGAAGCGAAGCGATGTCAAGCGCCGTGTACTCACCCCAAACGCTGGGATCAGCCTTGTTCAATTGCGCTTCCGGAGACAGAAGGAAGTTCATCACCACCAGTGCTGCTGCCTTGTTCGGAGAATTGATCGGGACGGCGTTGAAGTCGACGTTGCTCAGCGTTCCGCTCGACAACCCATACGTCCGGGTCGAAGTGGGGAACGTACCGTTCTCGACCAGTGCCCCGACGGACGCAGGCGTGTAGGTGATGTCGAGAGCCACTTCGGAATTGGCAAACAGCTGATCGAGCGCTGCCGAGTCGACCGGATACGTTGACCCCTCGCGCCAAAGACACGGCTCAAGGTCGTTGAGGGTCTTCCAGGTAGCCTGAGCAACCTGGTCATAGGTGGCCTGGTCGAAGTCGCCATAGAGAACCTCACGGCCGCCCTTGTCTGCGAAGAGCTTATCCGCCTCGTTATAGAAAACGTGCCGGACAAAGGCACTTCCGGTGAAGTCAGGGGGAGCCGGGTAGGTGAAGGTCCCCGGGTTATCGCACGCATACTTCAGCAGGGCATCCATGTCGGCCGGTGGCGACGCCACAGAATCCGAGTTGTAGATCATGGCAACCTGCACTCTGCTCCAGGGAGTTTCGCACTCATCCACGGCAGTGCCGAAGTCGTTCACCAGCGTGGGATCCTCTGCTCGGAGGTACTGCATGTTGGGCAGCTGATCCCAATACCCGCAGTAGAGGAGGTTGCCCTGCTTCAGCGTTCGGAAGTTCTCTCCGTTGATCCAGATCATGTCAACGGAACCATCGTCGACCTTTCCCGCCTCCGTCTCACTCAGTACCTGATTGACGGCATCCGCTGTGTCATTGATGCCGACACGGTTCAGGGTTATGCCGTACTCCTCGAGCACAGCATTGCCCACGTACTCGCTCACGTAGCTATTGATGGGGTCTGATCCACCCCACATAAACCAGTTGACTGTCGAGCCTTTGGCTGTCTCGACAATCTGCTCCCATGTCATGTCCTCTAGTGCCACTGTGGCCGCGGCAGATGACGCTGGCGCCGCAGCCTCTGAGCCTTCTACTGCTGTTGATCCTGTTTCGGACGATCCACACGACGTCGCCAATAGGGCGACTCCCGCGAGGCACGCCGCAAGGCGCATTGCGTTGCTTGTTCTCATTGCTTAAGCTCCTCTTCTTGATGTTCACCTGTCAGAGCATGTTGTGGCAGAGGCAGTTTTCAATACCTCTAGCCGTTGAACCGTGGATATCGACCACCCCTCCTTTCGCCCGATCTCACGAGTGCGCTGCCTTGGGGCTGCACTATCGATAGGAATGAATCCGCCACCCCAGCGATCACAATGAATCCACTTCCGGGGAACCTTCTGACGTCGCCGGACGCGCCTTCCAGGGCGCTCCCTCTGTGACGGCAATCGACCGCAGTTCCAATAGACGCTCCGCATACACAGCGAAAGCATCTGCCTCGGTTACGGCACCGCCCCAGATCGCCCTGCCACCGAGGAATCCGGAGGCCCCCTGTTGGCAGGCCACGGTCAGTAGTTCCCGAAAAACCTCATAGTCGCGTCCCTCGGAGAGAAGTGCCCAAGGCGAACTTCCCTGCTCGGTGACCTCGCCGCAGGCGTCGACCCAGGCATCCCTCGACGATGAGCCATCAGTGTCGCCGGGGAATTGGATCTTCAGGACATCCACGCCCATGTTGCCGAACCGTCGAACGCCGTCAAGGACCTTACGTCTCGTGTCACCACTCCCTGCCAGCCGCACCAAGGGCTCGCAAAACAGCGGGAGGCCAGAAATTTCGCATTGCCGGACCGTCTCCGCGACAAACGCCTCGGCCTCAGACGTGTCGGAGTCGGGGTTGAAGTAGAACGAGATCTTCACGGCATCTGCGCCGAATTGAGCCGCTCGTTCCACCGTCCAACCCGGCAGAAGCCGGGGAGAAATCTCTGCGTCGTCGTAATCTCCATCCTCAATCCCCAGGATGAGGCCAACCGGCAAACTCGGAGCATCCGACTCCTTACGATGCAACGCGAACGCTGGATCAATGAGGACTGCCGTCGAAGTCTCCGCCAGTTCAGACACCAATCTCTCCTTGAGCCCGTACATCTCCTCTGGCGAGAGTGATTCCGGTGCACTGGGTCGCACTGTTGCCGCGAAGGAACTGACGTGGTCGAGTGCGAGAATGGCGAACTGCCCCGACGCAGCTGAGAGTCTCGCGAGTCGCTCGCCCCTCGCATCACTGGACGAGGTTGTCATGTGTTCACTCCTTCAATCTGCACATAGTCGCGCGCTGGCACAGGCTGAATAGTGCGCATTCCTAACCAGGCAGCAACCTCGCTGAGTTCAGAGGTGAGATCGCCCTGCGCAACCGCATAGTGGTGCTGTTGGCCATGAGCAAGGACCGTGTTCAGCAGATCCCCCACCGGCACTGGCTCACCATCAATGCGGAACTCGGTGAACCAGCCGCGCGTTCCATCGAAACCTGTCACATCCCTTTCAACGATTTGGGCACCTGCAATGAACATCCGGCTGAAGTCACTACCGGAATATGCGATCGTGGTCGGTTGCGCGGCAAACACCAGATCTCCAGACACTCCAACACGGTCACCCGACTTGCGGCCGATGGTCACGTGGTCAACCCATCGAATGGTGTTGTCCTTGCCGAAGTGGCGAGGAGTAACGCCGCAATGCCAAAGGAGTGCCATGTCGGACTCGGCGTCTAGGGCCGTCAGGTCGAGAAGCGTCGACGAACCTCGCACCGGTGAGATTGAGTTCAGGAGGAGCATCGAGACGGCGCCCGGGAGGTCGCCTTCGCAGGAAACCGCAAAGCCATCCTCGGATCCGAGCAAGCTGTAGGCCATGCACGGCACGACCTGGTAGTCCTCCTGAAAAGTCGGCCAGCACTGAACTGCGAGCGCGTCATACCCCTCCTCCTCGATGAGTTCCTTCAGAGCCAGGTAGATGCGCGCATTGCGATCCATTCCGGATTTGGGGGCCGTCACCTCTGCTGCAAAACTCGTCGCAACCCCGACTACCTGATCTGCTGATGCACTCTCAGCTCGTCTGGCCCGCTCGATGACCTCGCCGATCGAGTGCCTTCCTACTGTCGTCCCAAAGCGCTGGCGCAGCGCTTCCTCATCGAACTCCATGTTGTAGAAGCCGGGGGAATTTCCGCCGATCCAACCTATTCGAGCGCACTTCATGGCCTTGATTCCCTGAAGGGCCCTTACGGTGACGCGAATCCTGCGAAGGAGGTCAGGATCTTCGATGGCGCCGAAGAACCACTTGTGCGCAATTGCCTGATCAGCGAGATAGGTCCGAATGATCGACGTGTAATGGTTGACGGACACCAGCGAATGAATCTGGATAGGACCTTGCCGCTCAGGATCCGGGGTGCCCCAGATTCCAAGTCTTGGAGCGATGTTCGTGAAGGGCAGCAGAACTTCACCGGGCGAGCACGCCGCGGCTTCGAGTAGCAGGAAATCCAGGTCCTCGGTTGCCAGTCGCGCGGCCGCCTCGCCTGCCTCTTCGACGCTCGTCACGCCCTGCTCAATGGCGAAGAGTTCGAAGTCCATTTCCTCAGCGAGTGCCCTGAGGCCCCTTACCGCCCGACCGTACTGGTCGTGCTCCACCGCGTAATAGCTCCCAAATCCTGCGCCCACATATCCGACCCTCAGTCGTTGGGCCTTCACTTGACGATCCCCTTCATCACAACTTCCTCCCACGCTTTAAACATCAATGAAACTGACAGGGCCCCTGGGTCTCGCGTTCCAACCGCACCCGCCTCCGCGTAGCGGGCTCGCCCAGCCTTCGCCACCATGTCGGCGGTCGCCGCTGCACCACGCGCCGCGGCTTCCGCCGCTGCCCCGACCAGGACTGCGAGATCTCCGCCTGCCGTCACTGCGTCCCTTGCCGCAAGAGCCGCCGGCTCAAGGGCGTCAAACATTGTTTTATCGCCCAATGCCACACGTCCGAGTTCAGCGACCCGCAATGTGCCGGCCTCAAGCCCCTCGGCGAAGGTGCCGACGCCGGGGTTCGCGACCAGAGCTAAGCGTTTGCCAAGGGCTGCGAAGTAGGCGCCGAAGAGCGCACCCGCCGACCCACCTCCACCCTCGCTGAAGGATCGACCCACGACGAGGAAGACGTCTGAGGGGAGCGCCGGGCATGCCTCCGTCAGTCGAGCACTCGCATCTGCGAACGCGGCAGAGACGTTCACGCCGTGGTCTCCATCGCCGGCAACCGCATCAATTCGTGATAGCTCGTCGGCGCTCGCGGCGAGTCGTAGAGCCGTGTTTGCCATCATGGCCGCGAGTAGTTCGGTGTCAAGTTCATTCACGACTGGGCCTGTCCCATCCAGAATCCACCACTGCTGGCAGGGGCGTCGTAGAGCTCAAGTAGCTCCTCATCAAGCCGAGAGATAGCAAGAGCAAAGCCTGCCTGATCAAGGGTGGTCGCATAACTGCCCATCCACGACCGGCTCACTGCGATGCCCCTCGCGCCAAGGGCAGCTGCCGCGCCTCGGTAGAGGATCGATAATTCCATGAGCGTCAAGGATCCCGAGTTGTTGACCATGAGGGCCACGCGGGTACCTGCATCTAGGCCGGCGTCCTCGACCAGCCGATCGATGAGCAACTCGCATACGTCGTCGGCCTTGAGGTCATCGCTCACGACTGTGCCTGGCTCCCCATGAACCCCTAGGCCGATCGCCAGATGCGAGCCGTCAGCGGCGCCCAGCGCCTGCCGGCTCACCGGATGAACGACGGTCCCGATGGCCCCGCTGATGGATCGCGTGCAGTCCCGAACGAGCCTCGCCATCTCCGAGCAGTCAGCAAGATTGGCCCCTCGCTCTGCGAGCGCACCCACGATCTTCCAAACGAAGAACAGGCCAGGACCCCCTCGCCGATCCTCTGCTCGATGGGGTGGTGCTGAAGCAATGTCGTCATAGAGAACCACCATGGCAACGCGCAACCCTGCCGCTTCCGCCTCTTCAATTGCCAGCGTTGCGTTCATGATGTCGCCCGCGTGACTGGAAACAAGGAGCAGCACCCCCGCGCCACGGTCGGCCTCTTTAAGGCCCGCGACAATCTGCGAAGGGCCCGGCGAGGAAAAGATCGGACCGGGGACATTCACGTCCAGCAGCCCAGGGCCGACCCACCCGATCATCGCCGGTTCGTGTCCGGTGCCGTTCGCCACAACGAGGCCTACACGGCCTTCTGGCTTTCGAGTGGCCCGCACGACGAGCCCGTTCGAGAGCGCGATCAGCGTCGAATGAGCGGCGATGTAGCCGTCCAGCATCTCCTCGACGATATCCTTGCGGTCATTGAACATCCACCTAGTCCGCATGCTCATGCGATGTACCTCCTGATGTGCTTGGCCGCATCCCGCGCCTCTTCATCGAGGCTTACAGCGAGGTTCCGCCACGCGTAGGTACTACGCCCCGTCTCAACACGCGGGTTCGGGAACGTCTCGAACACAACCCATCCGTCGTAGCCGATTGAATCGAGAGCGTCCTTGAACGGCTTCCAGTCGATGTGACCGAATTGCGGCGCCCGGCGGTTGTTCGCCGCAACCTGCACGTGGCCAAGTCGGTCGCCCGCCAGCAGAATCGCCTGCGCGAGGTCGTCCTCCTCCATGCTCATGTGGAAGGTGTCCACCTCGACCATGACCGACGGATGCCCAATTTCATCGAGGAACTCGCAACACTCTCCAACGGTGTTGAACATGTTGCTCTCGAATCGGTTGAGGACCTCAAGGCAAATGGTCACTCCAAGTCCCGAGGCAACCTCTGCAAGGTCGCGCAGGCAGTCTGCTGAACGCTTGCGGTAGTCGCTTCGATCACCGGGAAGGAAGGTCATCCAAGGTGAGTACGTGACACCCCCGAGAATCGGGCTCCCGAGGTCGGCCGCATCATGCAGACTCTGAGTCAGATGCTTGACACCGGCAGCTCGAACGACCGGGTCAGGACTTGAAATGTCTCTGTCACGAGTGAGCCCAGTGCTGCACGCGATTGACACACCTTCGCGCTTCGCCGCTTCCGCAATGCCTTTCACATCGATCTCGATTCCAGCGACCAGGGAGATCTCTACGCCGTCAAAGCCCGACGCTGCTGCCTTCTCGAAGACGGTCGTCTGATCATCAGCCCAAGTGTCGAGCCAGTAGAAAGCCTCGATGCCAACTGTTCTCGTCACGATGCACTCCTGACTTCGAATGCCACGCGCAAAAGTGGGTGCATCTGCTCATCGCCGATGAATACTGCCGCCACTCGGGCTCCCGCGTCGGGAACCGCGTCGGTCAGGATCCGATGGGTTATGGCTCCATCGACTCCGTCGAGGGCGATGATCCCAAGGGTGTAGGGGGCTTCGAAACCTCCGAATGGGGCGGCTCCATAGACGCGTGTCGCGACTCTCACGGTGCCGCCACCTGGCAACTCGAACCAGGATGTCTCGAGGTGATCATCGGGACAGAGTCGTCGTGGAGGGAAGAAGGTGCGCGAGCAATGAGTGCACCGTGTGGTGCGGAGAGATCCCCGAGCGAGTCCTTCAAAGAAGGGACTGGCTGAGCCGAGTGTTCTGCTGTACGCGAGGGTCATCTCGTACTGGAGGGTGCTCACGTTGTTCAATTCATCGTGCTCTGCACGCTCCCGCGCCACGATCCTCATCACGCCGCCCTTCGGAAGACGTTGACTGCGCAGATTGCACCTACGCCTGAATGGGTGTCGGTGATCCCTACGCGCGCATCGCGGACTTCTCGTGCAGCGCCTACTTCTCCCCGCAACTGACCGACGATCTCGATCGCTTGGGCGATACCCGTCGCACCCACAGCGGACCCTCGCCCGAGCAGACCTCCGGACATGTTCACCGGAATGCGTCCCTCCCGGTCAAACCGCCCATCGACAGCCGCAAGTCCCCCTGATCCGATGTCGCAGAACCCAAGATCCTCATACGCCTGGACTTCAGCCCCACTGAAGGAGTCATAAACCTCGGCGATATCGATCTGCGAGATCGGGTCAGTGACACCAGCCATTTCGTAGGCCCGCCTCGCTGCCGCACGTTTAGCCGAGAAGTGTGCAAGGAAGCGCGGATCGCGATCCGCCAGGCGCGGATGATCGGTCGCAGATCCCGCGCCGGAGTATTCGACGAAGGGCCGTTGCCCGTACGTGGTCGAGTGTTCCAGCGCCCACTCTTGAGTGGCCAAAAGCACTGCCGCAGCACCATCGCTCATAAGGCTGGTGTCAAGGAGTCGGTACGGAGTTGCCAGAACCTTGGAGTTGAGAACATCGTCGACACTGATCGTCATGCCCTTGTGAGCCATCGGATTCGCGAGCGCCTCTCGCCTGTTCTTGACAGCAACGTGTGCGAATTGGTCGGGCGTCGTCCCGTAGCAGCGCATGTGCTCAGTCATCATGAGTGCATACGGCGCAGCAAAACTGCCGAACAGGGGCGTCTCCCAGTCGAAGTCCGCGGAAAGCGCGAGGATCTCGGTTGCCGTCGCCCGATCGACGGATCGTCCGTTCGTCTCGCCTCCGAAAACAAGAACGGCGCGGGCCTCCCCGGCCATGATCGCCGTCCTGGCGGTCTGGAGCGCGAGAGCTCCGGTGGCACCACCGCCCTCGACCCTCACCAGAGGTTTCCCGGTCAACCCGACGGCTTCATTCCAGACCGAGCCCAAGCTCATCGACTGGTTGAAGTGGTCGCTCTCGTACGAGGCCACTCCCATATCGACGTGAGCGGTTGTTGCTCCGGCATCTCGCAGGGCCTGCACCGTCGCAGCAACGACCATGTCGGTCAGGCTCGCATCGAGCCTTTGGCCGGTGAACGGCGTCATCCCGATGCCCAGGACCAGCGGGAGACCCGTCACAGGCCGAGTTCCATCAGTCGCTCAGCGGTCGTTGAGTCGGTGATGAGCGCGTGCACGAATCCACCACGAATCCCGGCTCGGATCGCTGTCACCTTCTCCGGACCACCCGCAACAATGGCGCTCATGGGACATGCCCTGAGGTCATCGAGGGTGAGGCCGACATGGATCGCATCCGTCGACCAGGGGATGTGCACTCCGTCCTCGTTGAAGAAGTGACCAAGCGCGTCTCCCACTGCGCCCGCCTTCTTCAATTTCGGCAGGTCAGACTCCGGCAGGGTTCCGTGACGAAAGAGTGGTGCATCGGCCGATACCGTGCCGACGCTCTGGAGCATGAGGCTGGCTCCACGTGCTGATTTGAGGGAGGCTGCAACGGATGGCTCAGCAATGAGCGCCTCACGCATATCAGGCGTTGACACGAATGTGGGAGCCGAAATCACTTCTGCCCACCCGCCTGCTGCCTCGGCTAGTCGACTCGTGACGTCATAAGCGGCGAAGCCCGCATTCGGTGAAGCACCGACCCCCTCCAACGTCACGAATTGGCACTTCATGGATTGAGTCACCGAGAATGTCTGCGGCATCAGAGCGACGGTTCGCCCTAGCCCGATGCCAACGGTCAAGTCTGGCTCGAGCCGCTCGCTGAGCCACTCGGACGCGCCAGCCGCAAGAGCAGAGCCAATTAACTGGCCTGGCAGGGGGCTCGCCACGACGCGAACATCCTTCAGTCGAAAGGCGCTCAGCAGCAGTCCTTCGAGATCCGCGAAGGCATCGTCCGGTCCAATTATCTGCACCTGCACGATGCCACTTTTCATCGCAAGACTGAGCAGGCGATTCACTTTCATCCTTGATAGACCGAGGAATTCACCGATCTGCTCTTGAGTCATCTCCGACTCGTAATAGAGGCGAGCCACCCGGGCACACATTCTGTGCTCGGCCTGAGGCAACTTGATCTGTTCCGCCACGATTGCCTTCCTCGTATGAGCCCCATGATCATTTGCACGTGAGTCGGTAAAACGCACAGTTGGACGCTAGCACCGGTTTCACACAAGGTCAAGGAAGGAGGCAGACTCGTCACGGGTTATGGACAGGCGAAACCGAACATGGCGACCCCAGGCCGTCACGGAGCGGGCAAGTGAGGCTAGCGACGGCCAGCCAAGGCAACGGCCAGGCGAACAGGCCGGCGACGCATCGCCCTGTCCAGCGTTGTCTCACCCCGGCTGAGTCGTTCGAATCCCCGCCACCCCGCCTGCGTTGAGGTCAAGGCCTTATGAACGAGCACGGGATGCCGGCTGAAAACCGACAGTAGCGCGGACCCTGCCCGGATCTCCTCCCCGAGCGTGGCTGCGATCGCATCGGAGTACCGCGCACCCACCGCCTCCAGGCTCTGGCTCCCCAGCGCGAGGCCACCTGCAACGGAGCCAGCGAGGCGCCCTGACCTCAGCGCGAACGAGATGCCCTCCCGTGTCCACGGCTCGAGCAGCCCCGCCGCATCGCCGCACAGGAGCACCCTGCCCTTCGTGAGCGGTGAATCCTTCTTCCTGCACCGGGTGAGGTGGCCACCGCTCTTCTCGACCGTGGCTCCCGAAAGGCCAAGGCTCTCCATGTAGCGCTTGAGGTACTCCTGCTGCCACGTCGCATTCCCGCGACGCGCGATCGCCCCGACCGTGAGTCGGTTGCCCTTGGGAAAGACCCAGGCGTAGGAACCCGGCAGCTCGCCGAAATCAAGGTGTAGGCGGCCACGCCACTCGGAGGCCTGCGCCTCGGTGACGCCGAGCTCGACCTCGAGGCCTAGATCGACCTGCGCGTACTGAGCCCCGACATCGCCGGCAACCCGGCTCGCGCTTCCGTCAGCACCGATCAGGGCCTGCGTGCGCACGATGCCCGCCGAGGTGCGCAGACTTACGTTTGTGGAGTCCTCATCAATCTGCTCAAGGGTGACCCCGGTGGCAATAACCGCGCCGGCACTCTCGGCAACAGCGACGAGCTTCGAGTCGAACTCGCTGCGATCAATCATCCAAATGAATGGCTCGGTTGTCGTGCGCGTCGCCGCTCGCTGTCCGCCCAGACTGAAGGTCGCCGACGTCGTTGAGTCGAGGACGGGCACCTCAAACCCCGGCGGCAGTGCACGCAACGAGGTGCCGACCAGCCCACCCCCGCAAAGCTTGTAACGCGGGAGGTCGCTGCGCTCAATCAGGAGGGTTCGGGCACCGGACTCGGCAGCGGCCAGCGCGGCCATCGATCCAGCGGGTCCTGCGCCGATCACGACGACATCCCACTGCGATCCGTCGATGGTCATGCGACCAACGCCCTTCGCTGCACGGCAGTATGGTAGACCGGGCTCGTCGACTTCGCTCAAAGGGCTCGACGCAAACCAGCGTTACCATCGTCCTTCAGGATCGGGCTATGGGAACTTCACGCTGAGCCAAAGGGAGCAGGACGTGGATAGGGATGAGGCTGCCGCGCTCCTCGGTGTCCCGTCTCATGCGACCACCGAGGCCGTTAAGCGCGCATGGCGGGTGTGGGCGAGGCTTGCGCACCCTGACGCCGGCGGCGACCCGCAGCATTTCGCCGAACTCGACGAGGCGCGGCGGGTCCTGCTCCGTGCACAACCGCCCTCACTCGGACTCGAACCCACGCCACGATCGACCTGGCGGGAGGTGCTCACCCGCCCCGCGCATCCGATCCTGCTGGGCCTCGGAGCCGTGGTGGCGGTGACGCTCGCCGTCGTCCCCTCGTTTACTCCCCCGCCGCTCGTCCTCGCCGCCGCCCCAGCCTTCCTCGCCGCGACCGCTTGGGCAGTAGTCGCCAGCCGCGCCCTGCTTGCTCCGCGGGGAGGGCGTAGCCCGAGACCCGATCACGGTCACCGAATCACGGCACTCGCACTGCTTTGGCTCCCCATCGCGTCAGCTCAGGTGGTCGTCGCGATCATCGCAGGCGTCAGTCTGATTCCCGTGCTCCCGCTCAGTGCCCTTCCGCTCGCAGCCGCAGTTTCGGCGGTCAATCCCGGGGCAGGTCTGTGGCGTCCGGTGAGCGGCGAACGCCCACCGGACGACTGAACCTACTTCGTGATCCGGACCCCTGCTGAGATGGCGCCCATCTGGGTGAACATCGGCGTGTAGGTAAGCGAGACGCTGCACCTGACGCTGCTGCCAGTCGCTACGCCGTCAGGGGTGAAGGTCTTCCTCGTCTCCCCCCCGATCGCGGATCCATTGCGCAGCCACTGGTATTTGACGGAGGCAACCTTCCAACCCGTCGTGTTGCGGTACGAGCAGGCCAACGGCGAGCCTGCCGCCGCGGTGCCCGAGACCTTGGCGGTGAGCACCGGGCCAATGCCCGTCCCGATGCGGGAGATGCGCCCGGGGTACTGAATCGACCCTGCCGCGGTGGTTCTGGACGGCTGCTCGCTGAGCCAGATATTGCCGTCGGCTCCTGCCGCGCCCAGGCCTGGCTGAGCGTTGGCCTTCGGCGTTGGGTATTCCGTGATGACCCCGTCGAGGGTGATCTTGGCCAATTTGCTCGTCATTGACTCAACGAACCATAGGTTGCCGTCTGGGCCAGAAGTGATGTCCTGCGGGTCTGACGCTGGGGTCGGGATGTTGAACGTGGACACCACTCCGGTGGGCGTCATGCGCCCGATCTGGTTATCAACCGGCATGGTGAACCACAGGTTTCCGTCGACTCCCACGGTGATGTCCCCGACGCTAATCGGGTTGGGATTGCTAGGTGCCGGCGGCGTGGTCGCCACCGGGAACGAGGTGACGACGCCATCAACAGTGATGCGGCCTATCCTGCTCGCCGCGGGCATGGTGAACCACATGGCTCCGTCTGGTCCGGCGGTGATGAGGTACCCGCACTGAATGCAGTTGCTGGAGTATTCGATCTTGGTTGGCCCAGTCGCCCCCACCGCCGGGATCGCGAACTCGGTGATGACGCCATCGGGAGTGATCCGGCCGATCGCATTCGCGAAGTCCTCGGTAAACCAGAGGTTCCCATCAGGGCCAGCCGCGATCCCATACGGACGTGAGTTCGCTGTCGGCGTTGGGTAGGTCGTGATGTCACCTGCTGGAGTGATCCGGCCAATGACGTTGGTGTTAAACGCCGTGAACCACATATTGCCGTCGGGTCCCGCCGCCATGTCGAACAGTCAGGCCGAACTCGTCCCACCGCCAGGGAACTGGAACTCCCGGACGGCACCGCTGGGCGCGATCCGTCCAATCCTGTTGGTCCAGTAGCGGGTGTACCACATGTTGCCGCCCGGTCCTGCGGTCACGCCGTACGCCGGGCCGTTGGTCCGGGCCTTTGGAACGTACACCTGCGAGTAGTCACCCAGCGGATCCGCCTGAGCGGGCGCCGCCGCGAATCCAGCGGCGACCGCGCCGATTGCCACGGCCATCACCACGACGGAACGCGTCGAGGCGCCTTTGAATGTTGCAATGCTCATGCTCTCGCTCTTTCACTCAGGTGATGCAGGAGGTGGTGAATCTACAGGCCACAACGTGGTGCCCTCTGTGTTCCCTACGTAACCTTTATTGACCCAGCGGACTTGGCTATTTGACCGGTGCCGTTGGCAGTGAAGCTCACCCGCAGGGAGTACGAGCCGTGACTGGTGCTCTTCGGGACTTTTAGATTGTTGTTTCCTTTTCCGTTGAGGACATTTACCCTGCCTAGGGTTGCGGTCGTCTTCCCGTCCTTGTATAGCGTGACGGTAGCCGAGCCATCCGGAGAGCCGGGGCCAACTGAGACCTTGATCTTGAAGTCGTCGCCTGCCTTGACGGAGGTGGGTGCCGATGCGTCGAGTTCGAGTTGGGCTGGCGGGGCTGGGGTGGTCGGCGCGGCACTGCCCGCGCTCATGACCACGGGAGCAGTCGGGACCGATGGTGGCGCCGCGCCTTGGCTGGTGTTCGTGGTCACCTGCACCGTTACGGGAGTCCCCGCCGGCACATTCACGATGGTGCAGTTGGTGGTGGTGGTGGTGCAGGTCTGGCCAGAGTTCGTACGCGCTGTGTAGCTGACCGCTGCGATCGCACCCGAGGCTGTGGTGACGGCATTCCAAGAAACTGCGGCGATGCCGCCACCATAGTTGGCGATGACATTCTGCACCGGAGTTGCCGGGGATGGCGGAACAGCGGCAGCAGTCGGCGTGGTGGGAGCACTCGGCGCCGACGCCGCACTTGTCAAACCGCCCGAGGCTGCCGTCACCGTGACGGTGACTGGCGTTCCGTTCGGCACCGAGAGGATTGTGCACGTGGTTCCTGAGGTGGAGCAACTCTGACCGCTGCTGGCCGTTGCCACATAGGTTACTGACTGAATGCCACTGGTCGTCGCAGTGATCGGGGTCCAGGCTGCAGCGACTAACCCGGATCCTCCCAAGGCCACGACGTTGGTCGGCGCGGCGATCGTGCTGGGGGTGGTTGCTCCGCCCGAGCCAGAGGAACCGCCCGAACCTGGTGGCGAGGTCAGGTTTCCGGCGGGGTTATTGATCCACGCCGTCACCGGCGTGCCATTCCAGTTGAGGTTGAGGGCATTGTTCGCACCCCCCGTGAGCCCCTGGGGAATTTGCGTGCTGGCTGACATGACGCAGCCCCACTGGCTGACGTACCCGCCGGGGATGGTGTTCTGGATTTGCTGCAGGTCACTGTTCGTGAGCATCCACAGGTTCGAGCCCGTCGGGGAGAATCCGCCAGTTATCGTGCTTGCTGGAACGTTGGTCGGCATTGCGTAGATCAAGGATGCTCCGCTGCTGCTCACCCCACGGTAGACCAACTGGCTTGCCATTTGGTTCACCGAAGAATAGGAGGCCGGTGGATTGGACAGGCTGTAAGTCTTGGCATTCCAGGGGGTCGCGAAGTTCCAGTCGCCAACGGTGCAGCCGGTCGACACTGAAGAGTCCGCCGTCGTACTCGACGTGCCAGGCACCGAGGCGGCCGTTACGCACGGAACTGCCGTAGCCGCGCACAGGCCCACCGAGGCAGCACTCGTTGCAGTGCCAGCGGCGTAGGGCCCGCCCTTGGTGATCGTTGTATTGCCGAACCCGAGCAGAACGGTAGCCCCTACGCTCATAACGTACGGGCTTTCCTGATCCGGATTCTGGCTTCCGTTCTTGTTGTAGGCCATCTGCGTCGAGCCCGAGCATGCTGACCAGTCCGCTGAAATTCCACCAGTGAAGGCAGATGCGCCGAAATTCGTGGAGGTAGACGTCGAGGAAGGATTCGTCTGCTGCTGATTGTTGAGATTGCAGGTGTAGGTGTTCGTGCAGGGGTTCGACATCGAACCGCAACCGTACGGCCCCACGCTTAGGACATTCGAGTTCAGCATGGCCATCACGAGGGAACCCGTGGAGTAGAGCTGGCTTTGGAGTTGGGATAGGGAAACCGCCAAACCATTCGCTGAGGTCGCGTTGTAAGCCGCAACGGGGGTGATTCCCATGCCAGCCGTCACCGGCAAGTTCGCGGTCGAGGCCGAACCTAATGCGGCGGTCGATCCATACGCTGGCACCCAATAGTTGATGTTCCCGGCCGCCTGGCTCGGGTTCACATCAGTTGCCGTCCAGTTGATCTGCCAAGCTGAGCCGGACATCGAACAGTTTGGTTTGGGTGTAACGAGGGCTTTCACTCCGACGGACACCAGATCAACGGCAACGAAGGCGCCGGCGGTCAGCACACCCGTTGACGCTCCGTGCGCGATGCCTGCCTCAAGCCCCACTGATGCGGCCTCGTTCGCACTTGTGAAAGCCTCATTCAAGGATTCTGAGGCTGTCTCTGATGGATTCGAGTTGTAATCCTGACTATTCGCCAGCAGCGCCTGCTGGTCCCACATGAAGGTCGTTCCGGCGGGGATCACCTGGTTCGTCACCGCTGTGCCCGTGGTGCACTGCACCGCTGTCACGGTGACAGTGAGATCGAACGGCGAACCGTTGAAGAGTGCAAATGGCGCCGGCACCGGAGCGACGGGCGGCGGCTCTTCCATGAAAATACTGCGGGTACCGCTCCTGGTCTCCCGGGGCTTTGCCTCCTTCTTGGCCGGAGTGCCCGGGAGGGAGAATGCGGTGGCGAACTGACGGACTTCGAAACCACCGATGTTGGGGTTGGTGTCTTTGTCATGCCAGAGCATCACATTCACTCGCTCGGAAAGCCGCTTCTTCGGCACCTTGCGCAACGAGTCTGCGACCGTCCTCGGGAGTTTCGCCGCTATGGTGAAGGTTCCATCCCTGTTGATAACACGGGTCGGAATTGCCTTATTCATGAGGTAGAGATCACCCGACTTAGTCTGGGTATCACGTGACGGGAACCTAAGGTCGACACCCTTGCGCGATATTTGAAGCCGGCCGCCCAGCCGATCAACGGCGGCTGTTGAGTTTCGGGTGGCCGTGCGCCACGCGGTCGCCTTGACCTTGAAGCTCAGCACATTTCCCTTAAGGGACGGATCCAACACGACCACCGGCATTCCGGCGGGAGACTCGGTTGCCCGCACGTTCTTTTGCTTCTTTAGCGGCTGCCGAACCACGGATTCACCAATCGCCGGACTGCTGACGGCGCTCGGCGCCCCGATCGTGGCCGCGACCACAGCCGTGATGAATACTCCGGCGATCGTCAATCGAGCCCCCCGAAACGACGGCTGCTTCCGCAGGGGGCCACAACTTTCGGGTGGTGACACGTGAGTTCGGCTACGAAGAAGCGAGAACATAGTAGAACTTCCCTTCCTTTTTTGCTCGGACGAGGTACGTGTCGATCCTGGTGAACGTCAGTGCCGGCAGGGTCACCAGACCCTTCGACGTGGACTTCGCCGCTCCGAAGGACTTCCAGGAACCGCCGATCTTGACCTGTGCCGTGAATTTCGACTTTCGGGGAAGTCCGCTTATTCGAAGTCTTATCGGCTGGTTGACCGAAACGGCTATCTGCCGAGCGGAGTCGACGGTACGAGAAGCCTTCACTGTCTTTGACGTGCGAACGCTCACTGGACTACCCGATGCCGGGGTGTATACCCCGCCGCCAAGTGACTGGCCCGGCCGTAGGTACGTAAAGGAGTTCGCAAGGGTGCCGGTCGATCCCTGACGACTTACTGCGATCGCGACAGTCCCGGTCGTTCCATGAGCGGGGGTGCGGGCAGTGATGGTCGAACTTGAGCGAACAGTGACGCCGGTTGCTGCAATGCCTCCGATGGTGACGGTCTCGGACCCGGTGAATCCGCTTCCGTAGATGGAAATCGTCGTTCCGCCCGTCGTGAAACCTGATTTCGGAGAGAGTGATGTCAATCTTGGAGCCTCGGGCGCCGAGATGTTCACGAGAGAGATGGCGGACACCATCCCAGTTGCGGTGAATGTCAACGTGTAGGTGCCGGCCCCGCCGATCACGGCAAGATTGGTGAAGGCTGCAATACCGGCAACCGCCGCCACACTGACCGTGCCCGTGAGGGTGCCGCCTGAGCTCACCGACGCCGTCACCACCAGCGTGCTCGAAGTATTGGTGTTGCCTGCAGCGTCCCGTATCGCCACCCTCGGTTGCGTCGCAAATACGACACCAGACTGCGATGCGGACGCCTCCGCCAGCACTCCTACGTTGCTCCCCGATCCAACCGTCGGCACAACTGAGACGGTCGCACTCGTCAAGCCCGATGTCGCGAAGGTGATGACGTAAGCAGCACCAGCCGTGCCGCTAATACCCAAGTTGCTGAATGTAGCCAGGCCCGAAACTGTCGTTGCGGTCGTGGTGCCCACCAGGGTAGCGCCAGTAGACACTGTCGCAGTGACGACAGCGGCATACGATGTGATGCGGTTGCCGCTCGAATCAACGACCGCGACCGCCGGTTGAGTTGTGAAGGCACTTCCCGAGGTGAATCCCGCAGGTGCGGTCGCAATCGACAATGCGGATGATGCGCCAACCAAGACCAATGACTGACTTGCGACCGTGAGCGAGCCCGAGGTGAACGTCAGGGTGTAGGTCGAGCCCGTTGTGCCCGTCACCCCAAGGATTGAATAGGTGACGACCCCACTTACCGCAGCAACCGCAGTCGTTCCGATGGCGGTGGCCCCTGAACTGACAATCGCGGTAACAGTGACCGTGCTGCTCGTCACCTTGTTGCCAGCTGAGTCCCTGATCTCCACTGCGGGTTGGGTGGCGAAGGCCGTACCCGAAACCGCCCCGGCCGCATTCGTTGTGATCGCAAGTTTTGTTGCGGCGCCGGCAGCCGCAACAGTGATGGTCTGAGTGGCAACGGACAGGGTGCCGGAGTGGTAGGTGATCGTGTACGTCGTCCCGACTGTGCCCACGACTCCGAGCCCGGTGAACGTAGCGACCCCAGAAACTGCCGCAATGCTGCCTGCCCCCACCAGGGTTGCCCCCGTGCTCACCGCTGCATAGACCGTTGAGGTGACCGTCGTGTCAGTCACGTTCGTACTGTCCTGGATTGCGATGACCGGTTGCGTGGTGAAGACCGCACCGGATGTCACCGTCGCCGATGCGGCCGCGGTGGTCACGGTCAAGTGATCGGCAACTGCATGGGCTTGCGACAGTCCGATGAGTGATCCGCCAACCGCGAGCGCGATGACAACCCCACCGATCACGAATGATCGCAACTTCACCGTACGCAGGCTAACAAGCACTGTACCGAGCACCGCCCTTCCCAGAGTTGCTCCAACGTACGTGCACGATGATTCAAACACACATGTGCAACAAAATCGAGTCCCAGACGCGTTCTAGGCAGGTTCGATGAATTCAGGGGCTCGGCGGCTGCCGAGGTCGATAGTCTGAGTTATGACCTCGAATACCTCTGTGCGCCTCGCCCGTCGACCCGCCGGCCTCCCCGTCGCCGACGACTGGCAGATCGAGGTCGGCGAGGTGCCCGACCCAGGTCCCGGTCAGTTCGTGGTGAGGACCCACCTCATCTCGCTCGACCCCGCCATGCGCGGCTGGCTCGATGACCGTCCAAGCTACCTGCCACCGGTGGGCATTGGCGAGGTCATGCGTGCCATGACGGTCGGCGAGGTGGTCGCCTCCCAGCACCACCGGTTTGGTGTCGGCGCCATGGTGCTCGGCACCTTCGGGGTTCAGGAGTACGCGATTTCGGACGGCGATGGCGTGACGATGGTCGACTCGCGGCTTGGCACATCGTCGATGTATCTCGGCGTCCTGGGAACCACGGGCCTGACCGCCTACTTCGGTCTCATGGAACTCGGCAAGCCTCGGGCCGGTGACACCGTTGTGGTGTCGGCAGCGGCCGGGGGCGTCGGCTCGGTCGTGGGCCAATTGGCGCGACTGAACGGCTGCCGGGTTGTCGGCATCGCGGGTGGCTCGGAGAAGAGCTCCTACATCGTCGATGAACTTGGCTTCGACGTTGCCGTTGATTACAAGGCCCCGGGACTTCGCAATGCGCTTGCCCGGGCCTGCCCCGAAGGCATCGACGTCTACTTCGACAATGTGGGCGGCCCGGTGCTCAATGCAGCCCTCGGCAACCTCGCCATGGGGGCGCGCATCGTCATCTGCGGCGCCATCTCGCAATACAACGCAGAGGCACCGACTCCCGGCCCGTCCAACTACATGAGCCTGCTCGTCCGCCGGGCCACGATGGCGGGGTTCCTCGTGTTCGACTACGCCAGCGAGTACCGGGTCGCCCGAAAGCGCCTAGCTCGCTGGGTTGCCGACGAGCGGATCGCAGCGCCCGAGACCCTCGTCAATGGCTCCGTTTCCGACTTCAATGACGTGCTGCTGCGACTCTTCCGCGGCGACAACGTCGGTAAGCTCATTCTCGACGTCACACCCGGCTGACGCCGCCGCGCAAACGTTCGACGACGAGGTCGTGCGGAAGGGCCGGGCTCACGTGACCCAAGCGCCCGACCATGGTCGTATTGCTCACGAGGGCATTGAGCACCGCCTCCTCGACCGCATGGACAGTCGCCGAATAGAAGCCGTCCATGCGATTCCACGGAACGAGACTCATCGAGCGCAACCGGGCGTTCGCGGCGGGCTCGCTAGGAAAGCCGCTATCGAGCGCACCGGGATTACCGGTGGAGAAGGCGAGGAAGATGTCGCCGCTGAAATGGCCACCTGTTGTCCCAGTTCGCGCAAGTCCCAACGGGACGCGGCGAGCCAGGGCCTCACACTGCTGGGGGATCATCGGGGCGTCCGTCGCGATAACAGCGATCACCGATCCCGCTCCGGCGACCGGGTGCTTGTCTCGCTGTAGCCAGCCTGAGGATCCCATGGGGAAGGGCACGTCGAGGTCGCCCATCGGCACGCCGTTGATGACGAGTTCGCTGCGGTCGCCGAAGTTGGCCTGGAGGAACACAGCGACCGTGTAGGTCTCGCCGCCGAGTTCGACGAGGCGTGAAGCGGTGCCGTTGCCGCCCTTGAACCCGTAGCAGTTCATGCCCGTGCCACCGCCGGACGAGCCCTCCATGACCGGCCCGGTCGTGGCCGAGTCAATTGCCTCACCTGCGTGCTCGGGCTGCACGAAGGGCTCGTTGATGCTGTTGAGGTAGCCGTCCCACGTTTCGGCCACGACCGGCAGCAGCCATTCAGCTGCGTGCTCCGGTCGGTTGCGTGCCATCCATTCGATGACCCCTCGATGCACGGTGCCGACGGCATGGGTGTTCGTGATCATCACCGGACCCGTGAGCGCGCCGGTCTCGCGGATCCAGTGGCACCCGGTCATCTCGCCATTTCCGTTGAGCGAGTTGATCGCTGACGGGACAGAGGTCGTGATTCCGTCGCGGCCGAGTGGCAGGATCGCCGTCACCCCGGTGCGCGAGCAGACCGGCGCGACTGATCCGGAGCCGTCCGCTGAGCCGCCCTCGACAAGCGTGACCATGCCCACCTCGACGCCCGTCACGTCGGTGATGGCGTTCAACAGGCCCGGAGTGCCGTCGAACCTGATGCCAAGATCCCGTGCCCGCATACGCAAATCCCTCACTCACCCTGCGTGTCACTCACCCTGCGGCAAGACTCTTGTAACGTGTATCGCATCACCTTACACTCGACCCGTGATCGTGGGCTTCCGGCACAAGGGGTTGCAGGCGCTGTACGAACGCGACTCCATCAAAGGGGTGCAAGTTGCTCACGCGCCGAAGTTGCGGCGCATTTTGTCTGCGCTCGACGTCGCCCAGGGGCCGCGGGATCTGGACATTCCTGGTTTCCAGATCCACCCGTTGTCCGGCAGGCTCGCCGATCACTGGTCAGTGTGGGTGAACGGCAACTGGCGGGTCACCGCTCGATTCATCGATGGTGACGTTGAGCTCGTCGATTATCAGGACTACCACTGAGGAGTGTGGAAAGCATGAAGAATCCCGTGCACCCGGGCGCCATCCTGCGGGAAGACGTCCTTGGCGAACTCGGAGTGTCGGTTTCCGATGCTGCTGAGCGTCTTGGGGTCTCCCGTGTGACGTTGAGCCGAGTGATCAACGAGCACGCACGGATCTCGCCCAACCTCGCCCTGCGTCTGGAGGCCGCTGGAATCAGCACTGCTCGAGCGTGGCTCGCCATGCAGAGCGCGTGCGACTTGGCCAAGGAGCGCGCTGCAGGAATGCCCAAGGTTCGCAAGTTCAGCACCGTCGCTTAGGAGACAGCTGATTTGGCCTGAATCCACCGGGAACCAGTTCGCAGATCGCCCTGAACCACGGCGCGTCGTGGACAAGATCAAGGGCGAGCGAACTACCACTCCCAGAGGGCCGAGATGGGCAGCCCCCACAGCCGCTCGGAATGCTGATGGCCTGCCTCACCCGTGCCCAGGACGATCCCACCCGCGAAGCGGGACCCCAAACGCTCCGCGAACGAGCGCAGCCCCGCGAAGTGCTCGCCCCTGAATGAGGATGCCGCATTCACCTCGATGCCGATGACTCGGCCGTCGTCGAGTTCGACGACGAGATCGACTTCGAGGCCATTTCGATCTCGGTAGTGGGAGAGGGCATACGAGGTCTCGCTCCACCCTGCTTGCTTCATCAATTCGGAGACGACGAATCCCTCAAGCAGCGGGCCCAGATGGTCCCCGCCGACCAGGGGCTCAAGTTGGCCGGCCGACATGCGGGCCAGTCTCATGGCGACCGCCGAATCCAAGACGATGGACTTGTGTCGCCCGATCTCACGTCTGGTGAGGTTGGGGGTCCACGGCGGTAGCGCTGAGACTAGGAAGATGGCGGCGGCGACATCAAGGTAGGTCGAGATCGAGGTTGCCGGGATGCCTGACTGCTCAGCGAGACGGCCCTTCACCAACTCACCGGACTGATTGGCCGCCAGTAGGCGCAGGACAGCCCGAAGACGCGCAGGTTGCACCTGGCGGTAGACAGAGGCCGCATCCCGTTTAATGATGCGCGCAAGATAGCCGCCCAACCAGACTGTTCGCATTCGGCCTTCGAGCCCCTGAACCGCAGGGTAGGCACCTCGAGCCAGCATGCCAACGTAGTCCTGCCGACGCCAGGTCGTCCTGAATGCTGCCGGAGTGCCGTCATCCAGGATGCGCGTGACGAAGTCGTCGCTTCGCCCGACCATTTCGCCTTGGCTCAGCCCGTGCACGTGAATGGTTGCTCCTCGGCCAGCAAGGCTGTCTGCTGTCCCGGGGACCTTGAGCAGGTCGGTCGAACCCGTGAGGATGAACCGGCCCGGGCGCCGATCCCGATCAATAGCCGCCTTGATCGGCAGGACAATCTCTGGCACTCGCTGGACTTCGTCCAAGACCAGAGCCTTGCCCGGGAACTGGGCGACGAATGCGTCGGGGTCGGCTCGCACTGCATCCCTCGTTGCAGCATCATCGAAGGTGAAGTGCTCCGCTGCCAACCCCTGGGTGAGCATCCCCGCGAACGTGCTCTTTCCTACCTGCCGTGCGCCCTGAATTACCACCGCGGGGAAAGCGGCAATTGTCTCCCGCGCAAAGGGGAGGAGATGTCTCGTAGGTTTGCTTCTCAATTCTCGTAGATTTGCTGGCTGATTCTCGTAGGTTTGCTGGCCAAGCATCGGCCGTCACGACGGAGCGAGTAGCGCGCCGGCGGCCAAGGGTAAACTCGTCGATGCGTCGCCAACGGGCATGCATAGTGAAAGCGGCACGCGGAGGAAAGTCCGGTCATGTCAGATTCGCCTTCGTCAGATTCAAGTGTGACCGAACAGGCCCCCGCACCTAGGCGCACCGCCTCCGATGCCGGTCGCGAGGCGAGCAAACGGCGGACCTTCGCGGTCATCAGCCACCCAGACGCCGGCAAGTCGACACTCACCGAAGCCCTCTCGCTCCACGCCCACGCCATTTCCGAGGCCGGCGCCATCCACGGCAAGGCTGGTCGCCGCGGCACGGTCTCCGACTGGATGGACATGGAGAAGGCTCGCGGTATCTCCATCAGCTCCTCCGCCCTGCAGTTCCCCTACGGCGACGCCATCTTCAATCTCGTCGACACTCCTGGGCACGCTGACTTCTCCGAGGACACCTACCGGGTGCTGTCTGCGGTCGACAGCGCCGTCATGCTCATCGACGCGGCCAAGGGCCTCGAGCCACAGACGATGAAGCTCTTTGACGTGTGCAAGGCGCGCGGCCTGCCGATCATCACCGTCATCAATAAGTGGGATCGACCCGGCTTGGACCCGCTCGCACTCATGGACGAGATCCACAAGCGCACCGGCCTCATCCCTACGCCGCTCACGTGGCCCGTCGGGGTTGCGGGCGACTTCCGCGGAGTCCTCGACCGTCGAACCGGTGGCTTCATCAGGTTCACCCGCACCGCCGGCGGCGCGAAGCTGGCGCCCGAGGAGTACCTCGATCCCGCTGCTGCCCTCGAACTCGAGGGTGCGGCGTGGGCATCAGCGGTCGAGGAGCACGAATTGCTCGAGCTCGATGAGGCCCAGCACGATCAGGAGACCTTCCTCGCGGGGCGCACCACGCCCGTCCTGTTCGCCGCTGCAGTCCTGAACTTCGGTGTCGGCCAGCTGCTCGATGTGCTGCACGACCTCGCCCCATCACCCACCTCGCGCCCCGACTCAGCCGGATCGGCCCGTGACATCGATGCCGCCTTCAGTGCACAGGTGTTCAAGGTGCAGGCCGGCATGGATACGTCCCATCGCGATCGACTCGCCTTCGCTCGTGTCTGCTCCGGCGTCTTCGTCCGGGGTGAGGTCATCACCCACGAGCCGAGCGGACGAGGCTTCGCGACGAAGTACGTCCACACGGTGTTCGGCCGGCAGCGCGAGACCGTCGACGTCGCCTACCCAGGCGATGTCATTGGCTTGGTGAACGCAAGTGCCCTGAGAGCCGGCGACACCCTGTATGCCGGCAAGAAGGTGCAGTTTCCGCCGCTGCCGCTCTTCGCCCCCGAGCACTTCGCGGTCATGCGTGCCAAGGACCCGAGTCGCTACAAGCAATTCCGCAAGGGGGTCGAGCAGCTCGACCAGGAGGGCGTCGTGCAGATCCTGCGCTCCGATCTGCGCGGTGATCAGGCGCCGATCCTCGCCGCTGTTGGCCCGATGCAGTTCGAAGTCGCGACGCATCGTCTCGAGCATGAGTTCTCGACCCCCGTCCACCTCGACTTCCTCGAATACAACCTTGCCCGACGTACCACCGCCGCCGATGCTCCAGAACTCGCCGCGAAACGCGATGTTGAGGTGCTGCAGCGCACCGACGGCGTGTACCTCGCACTGTTCAAGGGGCCGTGGCACCTCAAGCGCATCGAGCAGGATCTGCCCAATGCAATGCTCGAGCCGCTCGTCGCCGGCACCGACTGACGAAAGCCCGCCGCACTGTCCTTGAACATTCTGGTGATTCGTCCCAACCTATGACTATAATTCGGGTCATGATGACGACCTCGCTGGCCACCGTCAAAGCGCGACTCTCGGCGTTCGTGGATTCCGTTGAGGGGACTCATGAACGCATCGTGATTACGCGCAACGGCGAACCCGCAGCAGTGCTCATCTCGCCGGAGGATCTTGAGTCGCTAGAGGAGACCATTGCGCTCCTATCCGATCCCGAGGCCATGGCGGAGATCGACGAGGCGCGAAGTGGGATAGCCAAGGGTGACGTGGTGGACGTGGCCGCGGTGAGGATGCGTCCGAGGACCTGATGTTCCGAATCCTGCTGTCAGGACCCGCCCGTCGCGCGCTTGAGCACTCACTACCTGAGGGTATAGCGGCGGCCGCATGGGAGTTCATCAATGGGCCCCTCGCAGCGAATCCACATCGCGTGGGCAGGCCACTCACCGGACAGCTCAGCGGCATGTGGTCGGCTCGCCGGGGGGACTATCGAGTCGTGTACGTCATTGACTACGACATCATTACAGTGACCGTTTTGCGTTTGGGGCACCGGCGCGACGCCTACCGATAAGCGCACGCCCACCGGACAATTCGCTTCCCCAAGTAGGGTCACGGTATGAGAGCGAAGCTGATCGTCACCGCAGGAGTCGTCATCGCCATGCTTCCCGGATTGATGGTGCCGGCCTTGGCCGGGGGGCCAGCCCCGTCCGCCTCGGCGACCTCACCGACCGTTTACCGGTACCCGGCCGCCGCGACAACCGCCTACGTCGACACCTACTTCGGCACGAACGTCGCGGACCCCTATCACTATCTCGAAAGCCCCACCGATCCAAGGACGAAGCGCTGGGTTGCCGCGGAGGCATCACTGGCCCGTCGCTATCTCGACTCAATGCCAAGCCTGGCCTCGCGCACCGAGCAGGTGAAGGGGCTGTGGAACTACACCCGGTTCACGTCGCCGGAGCAATACGCCAATCGACTCTTCTGGACCGAGAGTGATGGGGTTCGCGCTCAGCCCGTCGTCTACTGGTCCGAGGGCGCCAGCGGAATTCGCCGCGTGGCCATCGACCCCAATGCATTGTCCTCCGACGGCACGGTGTCGATCGGCTTCATGAATGTGAGCCCGGATGGCCGGCTCATCGCCTACGGCGCGTCGGACGGTGGATCCGACTGGCGGACGATCCACGTGCGCAACGTCGACACCGGCCAGGATCTGCCTGACGTCATCACGTGGGCGAAGTTCACTGCAGCCTCGTGGTCTCCCGACAGTTCAGGCTTCACGTACTCCAGCTACCCCGAGCCCGCGAATCCGCTCGAGCAGTCGAACTCGAATATGCGCGCCTACTTCCACAAACTGGGCACCACACAGGCTGATGACCGCGTTGTCTACGCCGACCCAGCCCATCCCGAGGTGAGGACGTATGCCTTCATCCCCTCGGGAGACGTGCGCCGCTGGATCAGCCTGTCCACGTTGAGCGGCGAGAACCAGCTCTCCTACCAATCCCTGGCCGCGGTTGACTCGCCCATCACACCCCTCATCGACACAACCGGAACATCGTCAAGCCCGTTGCACGATGACGGCAACTACACATGGATCCTCACAAACATCGATGCCCCCAACTACCGAGTGGTGCGGATCGACCTGCGAGCCCCGGCCCGGGAAAACTGGGTTGATGTCGTGCCCGAACAGCCCGACGTCATCGACTCGGTCACCGTCTCCGGAACGAACCTCGTGGTCTCGACGCTCCATGACGTGACCTCGCGGGTTCGCATCATCGGCCTCAACGGAGTCGCCGGGCCGACGGTCGAGCTTCCAGGTCTCGGCGGGGCCAGCAACTTCAAGGGAAGCGACACGAGCACCACCCTCTACTACCGTTTCGACTCGTTCACCTCGCCTTCGCCCGTCATGGCCCTCGACACGCGCACCGGCAAATCGACCATATGGAAGGTGGCCGAGGTCGGGTTCGACCCGTCACGCTTCGTCACGAAGCAGGTCTTCGTGACGAGCAAGGACGGCACGAAGGTGCCTGCTTTCATCGTTCATCGCAAAGGTGTGCGCCTCAACGGCCTGAATCCCACGCTGCTGTACGGATACGGCGGATTCAATATCTCAATGACCGCTGGCTATTCGCCCTACCGAATGGCTTGGCTCGAGCGGGGCGGTGTCTACGTCCACGCGAACCTTCGAGGCGGAGGCGAGTACGGGAAGGCGTGGCACGACGCCGGCACGAAGCTGCAAAAGCAGAATGTCTTTGACGACTTCATCGCCGTTGCCGAGTATCTCGTCGACAAGGAGTGGACGTCGCCGGCGCGGCTCGCCATCGAGGGCGGCAGCAACGGAGGTCTCCTCGTCGGTGCTGCGATCACCCAGCGGCCCGAACTCTTCGGCGCGGCAATCCCGGCGGTCGGCGTGCTCGACATGCTCCGCTACCACCGGTTCACCATCGGTGCAGCGTGGGCGGGGGATTACGGGCGCAGCGACGACAGCCCAAAGATGTTCAAATACCTACTTGGCTATTCGCCCCTGCACAACGTCCGACCCGGCGTCGACTATCCCGCGACGCTCGTGATGACGGGAGAGCGCGACGACCGCGTCGTGCCGGCGCACAGCTTCAAGTTCGGTGCGACCCTGCAGGCTGACAATGCGAGTGATAACCCGATCATTGTCCGGGTCGAAACCCGCGCCGGCCACGGCGCCGGGACCTCAACCGAACAGGCGATCGCCCAGACGGCCGACAAGCTGTCCTTCCTCGACGCCAATCTCGGCACCGCCCCCATTGTCCCGAAGCCGGTCTTCCTGCCGCCCCGGCGATAGCCGGCTCACTCGATGCGGGCCCTGCCGACTTAGCTAAAGAAGCGTCTCCGCAGCCATAGCGACACGTACACGAGCGCAACGAGTGCCGGGACCTCGATCAGTGGGCCGATGACGCCGGTAAGTGCCTGCCCCGAGGTGACGCCCCAGACTCCGATGCTCACTGCGATGGCGAGCTCAAAGTTGTTGCCGCCAGCGGTGAATGCGAGGGTCGCGGTCTTCGGATATCCGAGGCCCGACTTCGCACCGAGGGCGAATGACACTCCCCACATGATCGCGAAGTAGGCGAGAAGTGGGATCGCGATCTGAACCACCGAGATCGGGTCGGAAATGATTGCATCGCCCTGAAGCGCGAACATGACGACGATGGTGAAGAGCAGTCCGTACAGGGCGAAGGGCGCGATGTGCGGGATGAACGTGCCCTCGTACCAAGCCTTTCCCTTGGCCTTGAGCCCGATGCGCCGGGTGAAGTAGCCGGCCACGAGTGGGATGCCAAGGAAGATGAGCACCGCCTTGGTGATGTCCCAGGTTGAGAAGGTGACGTCCTGGGTATCGAGGCCGAGCCAGCCCGGGAGGATCTTCAGGTAGAAGGTGCCGAGCAGTGCGTAGGCGGCGATCTGGAAGACCGAGTTAATGGCGACGAGGAGGGCCCCGGCCTCGCTGTCGCCACAGGCGAGGTCATTCCAGATGAGCACCATCGCGATGCAGCGGGCAAGGCCGATGACAATGAGGCCGGTGCGCAGGGCGGGCTGGTCAACGAGGAACACCCAGGCGAGGGTGAACATGAGCGCCGGGCCGATCAGCCAGTTGAGGAGCAGCGACAGCCAGAGCAGCTTTCGGTCGCCAGTCACGTGGCCCATGTCCTCGTAGCGAACCTTCGCCAGAACTGGATACATCATGAGGAGCAGGCCGAGCGCGATCGGCAGTGACGTCTGGTCGACCTTGACGGAATCGAGGGCGCCCTGGACATCTGGCACTACCCGCCCGAGGATGAGGCCACCCGCCATTGCCGCGAGGATCCAGACCGGGAGAAAGCGGTCGAGCAATGAGAGCTTCGCGAGGACGGGGTCGCGAGTATCGGTCGTCATGCCGATGCTCCTGCAGGTGCGATCTCGGAGATGAGCGCCTCGATTCGCGCACGAATGTCATCGCGAATCGGACGGACGGCCTCGACCCCCTGGCTGGCTGGGTCAGGGAGCTGCCAATCCTCGTAGCGCTTGCCGGGGAAGACTGGGCAGACATCGCCGCAGCCCATCGTGATAACGACGTCGGATTCCTGCACCGCCTCAGTGGTGAGCACCTTCGGCACCTCAGCACCGATGTCGATGCCCTCCTCGAGCATCGCCTCGACGACGGCCGCGTTCACCGAGTCGGCGGGAGCGGAGCCGGCCGAGCGCACCTCGACGCGGTCGCCGGCAAGGTGGGTGAGGTAGGCCGCTGCCATTTGGGAACGACCAGCGTTGTGGACGCAGACGAACAGCACGGATTTCTTGTCGAACACGGGATTGACTCCATCGAATCGGGTGGACATGAGGCCGTGTTCAGCAACAGTTTGCGGGTGTCGATTCGACCATCGCGAGGGCCGGCAACGCGGCCTCGGGGTTGTCGTCCTTGATTGCGTAGATCTCCCAGGGTGCGCCGGCCGGGTCGTGGACCCAGACCTTGTCCTGGAGGGCGTAGCAGCAGGTGGTGTCTAACTCGTCGAATGCCGCGAGGCCAGCGTCGCGGAGTCGCTGCGCCTGAGCCTCGACCATCGCGACCTCCTCGACCTCGACCCCGAGGTGGTTAAGCGCCCCCTGCACTCCGGTGCCACGCTGGTCGGCCGGAACCTCGATCAACACGAGTTTTAGCGCGGGCTCGTCGATCGCGAAGTTCGCGTAGCCCGGGCGGCGCTTGTGCGGCGCGACTCCGAAGAGGGTCGTGTAGAAGGTGATCGATGCTTCGAGGTCAGAGACATTCAAGGCGAGCTGCACTCTGGACATCGCGGGGCCGCCTTCAAGTAGATTGACGTCTGTCGATACGAGTCTGGTCATCGCATAGATGGTTGTCAATATATGAAGAAGGTCGATCAAAAGGAGGACGCACGGATGTCGATTGACTGCTGCCCCGCCGGCCTCACCGCGCCCCTTGACCGTGCGGGGGCCGAGCGTCTAGCCCGCCTCCTCAAGGCCGTCGCCGACCCCGCGCGACTCCAGTTACTCTCGCTGCTCAAGGCCAGCCCAGGCGGCGAGGCCTGCGTGTGCGACCTCACCGCGCCGATCGGGCTCTCTCAGCCAACCATCAGCCACCACCTCAAGGTGCTCACCGAGGCCGGCCTGGTCAATCGAGAGCAGCGCGGCACCTGGGTCTGGTACTCGATCGACGGCCAGCGGTTGGCCGAGCTCTCCGCAGTTCTTGCATAGGTCTTCTGACCTCCCCTGCTGGTCTGCGCCAATCGCCGATTGACGCAAGTGGCTGTGCCCGTGAGGGTTGACCCATGGGATTCGGCGGCTGGCAGGATCGCACCTTCGCCGCCCTCGCCGGAGTCAACTACCGTCGATTCTTCTTCGGTCAGGCAATTTCGCTCAGCGGCACCTGGATGCAGTCGGTCGCGATCGCGTGGGTCATCCTGCAACTCACCCACTCGGCGACCTGGCTCGGCATCGCGATCGCCCTTCAGACCCTCCCGGTCCTCGTATTCGGCCCATACGCCGGAGTGCTCGTCGATCGGTTCGACAAGAGGCGACTCCTGATGGACACCCAGATTGCGGGTGCCGTCCAGGCCCTCACCCTAGGACTGCTCACCATCATGGGAGCGATGTCGCTCGGCTGGATCGTCCTGCTCTCAATCGGCCTTGGCCTCATCAACGCAGTGGACAACCCAGCACGCCAAGCCTTCGTGCGCGAGATGGTGTCTGTCGAACTCGTGCGAAACGGTCAGCCTCAACGCCGTCCTCGTGAACGTTGCGAGGGCGGTGGGGCCAGCGCTCGCTGGCATCATCATCGCAACCGCTGGTGTCGGTGAGTGCTTCTTCATCAATGCGGCGAGCTTCGGAGCCGCACTCATCGCCTACGCGGGGATGAACAGGGCCATGCTCCGCCCCACCGAGCCCGTGCTCCGCGGCCCAGGCCAGTTGCGGGAGGGCCTGCGTTACGTGCGTCACGATCACAGGCTCCTGATACCGCTGCTCATGATGGCCATCATCGGAACGCTGACCTACGAGTTCCAGGTCGTGCTCCCCGTATTGGCGACCGACACCTTCGACGGGAGCGCTGACAGCCTCGGACTCGTCACAGCGGCGATGGGCGTGGGCGCCGTCATCGGTGGCCTCGTGAGTGCCGGTCGTCACTCCAGCGGAGTCGGCACCATGTCCCTTGCCTCCGCCGCGTTCGGCGCGACCATGCTCATCACCTCGATCTCCCCGACCCTCGAGGTCGCTGCAGTCTCACTCGTGGCCGTCGGCGCGGCGAGCATCTGGTTCCTGTCAGCCGGCAACACCGCCCTGCAACTGGCGGCCTCCCCCGAGATGCGCGGGCGCGTCATGGCCCTGTGGACGGTGGCGTTCATCGGCAGCACGCCCGTTGGCGGGCCGATCGTCGGCTTGGTGGCCGAGCACGCGGGCCCTCGCTGGGCCCTTGCGGTCGGGGCAGTTGCTGCATTCACCGCATCGAGTCTTGGGTTTCTTGCGAACCGCCGGCGACCAGGCGGGCCGCACCTCGATCAGTAGGTGATGGCGCTGTCAGCCCCGCCGAGGAGGTCGAGTGAATGCAGCCTCCCTTCGACCGAATCCGAGTGGTGCACGAGCATGAGCTCGTCCGCGTTCGCGTGACGCCTGAAGTCACTGAGGTAGGCGCGCACGATCTCGGGAGTCCCCAGAGCCGTATAGGTGAGCATGCCATCGACGTGCCTCCCCTGCGGTCCGGCAAGCACGACCTCGATCGACTCGTCGTCGAGGGGCTCACCGCCTCGTCCGAACAGCACCCGGGCCAGCCCGCGTCGCCTCGTCTCCCGGGCGGCGAGCGCTGCTTCCTCCGTCTCGGCAACGATCACGTTCACCCCGGCGATCACATGTGGTTCGGCGAGTTGCTCCGACGGGACGAAGCGCTCGCGATAGATCCGAACCGCATCGAGCAGACCTTGCGGTGCGAAATGTGAGGCGCAGGCGTATGGCAGGCCGAGCATGGCGGCGAGCTGTGCGCCGAAGAGTGACGATCCTAGGATGGTGATCGGCACGTGGGTGCCTCGTCCGGGTGTAGCGTTGACCCCCGGCACCACGGTCTTGTCGCCCAGGAACCCTTGCAGTTCAACAACATCCTGCGGGAAGGACTCAGCTGCCCGTGGATCCCGCCTCAGGGCACGAACGGTCACCTGATCGGTGCCCGGAGCCCTGCCCAGCCCGAGGTCGATGCGATCGGGATGGAGCGCCGCCAAGGTCCCAAACTGCTCGGCGATAACAAGTGGCGAGTGGTTCGGGAGCATGACCCCGCCTGAGCCGAGTCGGATTCTCTCGGTATTTGCCGCCACGTGAGCGATGAGCACGGCGGTGGCCGACGATGCGATCGTCGGCATGTTGTGGTGCTCCGCATACCAGACCCGTCGATAGCCCAACTGCTCTGCGCGGCGGGCAAGCAGCACACTGCCGAGGAGACTGTCGCGAATGCTCTCGCGCGGCCCGACGACGGCGAGATCTAGCAGCGACAGTGGCGTGACTGGCATGTGCCCTCTCGAGGAAGAATTGAATCCGGACCCCGGCATGCGCATTACTGTTGCGAAATCGCTCAAACGTGGGAGTTTCGCGGCAGTAACGTGCACGTCCAGGGGCGATTTCTACTGGGGCGGGCCCCAGAAGAACATGTCGAAGCGGTCTGCCCCCGCCGCCACTGCCTCGGAGTAGGTGAACGCTCCGTCATAGAGGGCGTCGTCGAGGATGATGCCGTCAAGGCCGTTTGGGACGAGTTCATGGAGTGCGTGGAGGTCCCCTAAGTGTCCGATACCACCTCGCGCCATCACCGGCCGGTTCGTGTGTGAGCAGAAGTCCGCAAGCAGGTGCCGGTCGCCGTGCTTCCAGTGGTGCTTTTCAGCCTGATCGGAGATCACGAACCGGCTGCACCCCGCGCGCTCGAGGCTGCCCGCGATGTCAAAGACGTCAGCCTGGCGAATGTCGAGGCCGACAGCCACGCGATCCCCGTGGGCCTTCACTGCCGCGCTTGCCCATTCACGGTCAGTGCCGTCGATGACGACCCGGCTGGCACCTGTCGCGATCGCAACCGACAACGCGGCCTCATCGCGCACGACTCCCGAGTACTGCAGATGCGCCCCACCCGCCACCATGTGGTGGTGGTTGGGGGTCCCACCATCGATTGCATCCTGGTCGACGATGTGGATCCACGCCGCGCCCTGATGTACCCACGAGGAGATCGATTGAGCGACGGAGCCGATCTCGTCTGACTGGCCGTAGCCCTGCGGAGCAATGCGCGCGCGCCCTCCAGAGATCGTGACAACCGGCAGCAGGGCAAGGGGGTACGTGGCCATGGATGCAGACTATCCGCGATCCCCTCGCGCCCCAATCCCGACGTGGCTTGCGCCGCCTGCAGGGAAGGTGTGGAGGTCGAGGGACTTCAGGCTCAGCCATACGCCGGTGCCCCTCGCAAGGCGCATGTCAGCGGCAGCCTCGGGCGTGATGGCAGCGATCACACTCGGCTCACCGTCGACATGGACGCGGATCCTGTCATGCGACGGCTGAAGCGAGGTCACGATCCCCTGCCATACGTTGCGAGCACTGCCCTCGGGCCGGGTCAGGTGCAAGGTCACCGACTCTGGTCGCACGACGGCCAAGGCGGGGCCGGCGAGGTCATGGTCGACGATGTTCAACACTCCCCCAGCGGCCAGCGTGAGTGTGCCGCCGGCGGCCTCACCGCGTAGGAGGGTGACGCCCATCAGGGTGGCAACGTAGTCGGTGAGCGGTCGCTGCGAAAGCTCCGCGGGGGTGCCGTCCTGGGAGACGATTCCGTTCTCGAGCACGATGACGCGATCGGCGAGAAGGAGGGCATCGAGCGGGTCGTGGGTGATGTGGACGACGCAGCCGGCGAAGGACTCGAGTTGCGTCTGCAACTCTGCGCGGACGATCTCCTTCGTCTCGACGTCAAGGGCAGCGAGTGGCTCGTCGAGGAGGAGGACGTCGGGCGAGGTCGCAAGCGCCCGCGCGAGGGCAACGCGCTGGGCCTGCCCGCCGGAGATCTCACCGGGCTTGCGGCCCGCGAGATCCGCGACGCCGAGGAGTCGCAGCGTCTCCAAAGCCCTTGCGCTGGAGACAGTTCGACCGGCGCCGCGCGAGCGTGGCCCGAAGGCGACGTTGTCGAGGACGCTGAGATGGGGGAACAGTGCATAGTCCTGGAAGACGACACCGACCGATCTTCGGTGGGCAGGAACGAGCGTGGCCTCCCCGTCATCGACGACCCGACCGTTGATGCTGATCGACCCGGTATCGATGGGGTGCAGCCCGGCAATCGCCCGCACGAGCGTGGACTTGCCTGCTCCATTCGGCCCGAGGATCGCCACGACGGTGCCCGGCTCGAAGACGGCAGTGACGGTCAACGTGAAGTCTCCGCGGGTGACCGTGCAGTCGAGGTTAAGGCTCATGAGCGAGCGGCCCCCCTCATGTAATTGCCACGCAAGGCCACCAGCACGGCCACACTCACGGCGAGCAGCAGGATGCTCAGAGCAATCGCGATGTCACGATCGGATTCGAGGGCCGTATAGACGGCAAGGGGCATCGTCTGGGTGACCCCGGGAAAGTTGCCGGCAAAGGTGATGGTCGCCCCGAACTCGCCGAGCGCGCGTGCCCAGCACAGGGCCGCCCCCGCGATGATCGAGGGTGCGACGAGCGGGATCGTGATGCGACGAAACACCGTCCACGGCGAGGCACCGAGGGTGACAGCGGCGTCCTCGAAACGTCGGTCAAACGAGCGGAACGCCCCCTCGAGGGTGATGATGAGAAACGGCATGGCGACAAAGGTCTCGGCGAGGATCACCCCCGTCGCGGTGAACGGCAACTGGATGCCAAACGTGTCGAAGAGAAATCCGCCGACTGAGCCGCGTCGGCCGAACGCGGCGAGTAGCGCCACTCCCGAGACAACCGGGGGAAGCAGCAGCGGCACGATCACGAGGGCGCGGATGAGCCGGGTTCCCGGCAGGATCTCGCGGGCCAGCAGCCAGGCGAGCGGGATGCCGATGATGGCCGCAATCGCCGTCGCGATCAAGGAGGTGATGAGGGACAGTCGAAGCGCATCCATCGCCGAGGGGGTGGAGATGATTGACGCGAATGAGTCCCACGGCGCCTGTAGCAGCAGGGCGATGAGGGGGACGACGAGGAACGCGACTGCGATCACCCCTGGCCCGATGAGGAACCACGGGGGCGCTGCTGCGTGCCGGACGGTCACCAAGGCCGCACGAATCCGTAGGCGCGCAGGATGCCCTGCGCGGAGGTTGTGAATCGGACGTAGGTGACGAAGGCCCGAGCTGCTGCGGCATTGGGGGCGCCGATGACGGTGGCGATCGGGTAGGTCGTGGTGACGTTGCTCGCTGGCGGGATGGCCACAGACGTGACCTTGCTTGCAGCGGCCTTTACGTCGGATGTGTAGACGATGCCCGCATCGACCTCGTCCGCCATCACCTTGCCCAGAACTGCGCGAACGTCAAGCTCCAAGGTGACGGGCTTGACGACAACGGAGTTCAGCTTCAAGACATCACGGGTGGCCGCGCCGCACGGCACCGCCACGGCACATACCGCGACCAGCACGCCCGGCCTCGCGAGGTCAGATAGCCGTTTGATTCCAGCGGGATTGTCCGGCGGCATCGCGATAGCCATGCTGTTCTTGGCGAAGAGGAATGGTGCGTTGACTCGTCCCGCATTGACCGCCTTCCACATGGTCGGCTCCGAGGCGGTCGCGAGCACATCGACGGGTGCGCCTGCGTTAATCTGCTCGACGAGCGCGGGGCTGCCGCCGAAGTTGAACTTCACGTTCGTGCCCGGGTACTTCTTCATGAAAGCGGCGGCGATCACCGGAAACACGTCGGTGAGGGACGCCGCTGCCGACACCGTGACCGTGCCGGTCACCCGCTGCGGAGCAACCGGGCGGCCGGGCGACGCACCTGCCGCCCCCGCTCCAACCAACGAGGTCACCGTGATTGCAGTTGCCGCCGACCATGCCAACAGATGTCTGCTGATGCTCACGTTGCTGCCTCGAGTTCGACGATGACGTTCGTCGACTTGATGACCGCAGCAACGAGCGAGCCCGGGGCAAGGCCGAGCTCATCTGCCGACTCCCGACTCATGAGCGAGGTGACTCGGTGCGGGCCGGCCTGGATCTCGACGAGTGCCATCACGCCGTCCTTCTCGACCCGAGTGACGATGCCGGGAAACCGGTTGCGCGCCGATTGCTGGACTGCCCGCGCCTCAAGGTGCGACTGCTCGGACATGAGGACCGCGACGCTGCCGGCATCGACAGTCCTCGGCCCGCCGGCATCCGTGCCGGCGGTCAGGCGGCCTGCGTCAAGCCAGCGGCGCACTGTGTCGTCGCTGACGCCGAGCAGGTTGGCCGCCTCCGAAACCCGCAGATTCGCCATAATCAATCAATTTAGCCCGCACCTGCGGATATGGCAAGCATGAGCGCTCGTGTGTCAGGGGACCGTGGCCGGTGCCACGACTGGCATCCCGTTCATCGCGGCGGCGTCAGCGAGCCTGCGGTCGTAGGTCACAACGGCGACGAGATCGTCGCCAAGCGCGAGCGCCGATGCCACGTGGAGTGCGTCAAGCGTTCGTAGGTCCGAAGGTCCGAGTCGTCCGGCCGCTTCGAACAGCGCGGTGGTGATCGCGAGGAGGGTGATCGAGTCGAGCACGACCCGAGCCCGCAGAACCCGGTCGGGGGCGGCCCGCCGAACCGCGCGGAGCAACTCAGTTCGGGCCAGATCACCAGCAACCAGCACGGGTTGCGTTTCAGCTATCCAGGCAAGGAGTTCCTCGGTTTCGGCCTCAGCGACGACGAGTTTCACGAGCGCCGACGTGTCGATGTAGTGGGCCACGGTCAGTAGCGCTCGGCATCCCTCATCAGGGCCAATTCCGCCGACAGGCTCGGGCCCGCTTCAGGCGCAGGGAGGTCGCCAATATCGCGGCTTGGTGGGCGCGCTCGGCCGGAGTCGATCATCAATTGAAGGTTCGAGTTCAGGATTGGAATCATTTGCGCGACAGGACGGCCTCGATCCGTGATCGTCACGATCTCGCCGCCCGCCACACCCGCGACCACTGCCGACGCGTTTTGCTTCAGTGCTCGGATACCGACCTCGGCCATGTTCTTCAAGGTAGCACAATGACTGGTTGGGAGCGACTCGTCCCTGGAGCCGGGTCGTACGCACCATCACCCCGAACCCACGTACCCCGAGCACATCACCGTCAGTCCTGCGTAGGTATCGAGCACCCGTTATGCATGCCCGGATGCAACCCTCACGGCAAACAGCCTGACGATCAGCGCTTCCTTAGGCCGGGGCGATGACCGGCGTCCCGTTCATCGCGGCGTCTTCAGCGAACCTGCGGTCGTACGTCACAACGGCGACGAGGTCGTCGCCAATCGCGACGCTGCAGGCATTGACCGTCTTCGGGCCGCTGGCAACCGTTACGGCGATTAGCTCGCCGCATATTCGTCATATTCTGACGGCATAGACCGCACTTCCCGATTCTTTATGGATTCTCGCAACCCATCTGAGAGGTTTCCAAGAGGACACTCGTTGAGGTCATTTCAGCTCCTAGAATCGAGTTGTGCAGTGACTTTATGAAAAATCCCATCAGTTCCGCACCTTCACCTACCCCAACCACCTAGACCGGCAATGGCGATTGTGGCGGGCCTTGGGCGAGGCGCAGAGCAAGTGCGAGCACGTGGCAGGAGCGCCGCTCCCCCCACACCTCGCGGAGGAACTCAGCGCCATCTACATGGCCAAGGGGGTCCACGCCACCACCGCAATCGAGGGCAACACGCTTTCCGAACAAGAGGTGGCCGACATCCTCGCCGGGACAGCCGACCTGCCACCCTCCCGCGAATACCAGAAAGTCGAGATCAAGAATGTTGCTGCCACCCTGGTCAGCATCGACGAGGCCATTAAGAACGGACAAGCACTTCACCTGACGGTCGAGTCAGTGACGGCACTCAACCTGCAGATCCTCCAGGGCACCGAACATGAGCCCAACGCGAAACCAGGCCGGTTTCGGCTCCATCAGGTGGTCATCGGACGCTACCGGGCCGCGCCGTCCGAGGACGTCGAATACCTGCTGGACCGTCTACTTACGTGGATCAACCGCGAGACCCTTGAGAATTCCGATACGGATACGCAGTTCGCAAACGCCGTCATCGGAGCCGTCACGGCCCACGTCTACTTTGCCTGGATCCACCCCTTCGGGGACGGAAACGGACGCACTGCCCGCCTCATCGAAGCCCTCATCCTGGCGCGTTCTGGTCTGGTACCACTTCCGGCAATCAACCTCCTGAGCGATCACTACAACAAGACCCGGGACCGATACCGGCGAATGTTTGATGAAGCACGGGCGGCCAACGACATCACCTCCTTCATCCTCTACGCGGTCGAAGGCTACTTGGACGGTCTCCGGGGACAGGTGGAACAAATCCGACACGTCACGCTGCGAACATCGTGGGTGAACTATGTCCATGAACGGATGTCCGAGGAGCCCGAGGGCGCGACCCGGCGCCGGCGACGGGACCTCGTATTGGCCCTATCGTGCACGGGAATCGTGAAGCGCGCTGCCATCAGTCAACTCAACGCCCCGCTTGCAGCCGCCTACGCCGTCAAGGGCGAGAAGACCATATCCCGAGACCTCAACCGGCTCGTCAGTCTCGGACTCGTCGTGCGCGTGGGACGTCATCACGTTCGGGCCAACAGCCAAGTTATGGAGGCCTTCCTGCCTCGCAAGGCAGACCCGCCGGAGCTCGCGGACTGACACCCTCCTTCGAAGATGCACTTGCCTTTTGCAGTGACACTTGTCGCCGCGCACGCCTGCGTCATTCCGGGCGACCCTCGCGCAAGGAGTGCCTCGGTCAGGAGCGCTGGGAATCCCTCATCACGGCCAATTCCGCCGACAGGCTCGGCCCGGCTTCAGGCGCAGGGAGGTCTCGAATGTCGCGACTGGGTGGACGTGCTCGGCCGGATTCGATCATCAATTGGAGGCTCGAGGTCAGGATCGGGATCAGCTGCGTAACAGGACGGCCTCGATCCGTAATCGACACGATCTCGCCGCCGGCCACATCTGCGACCACCGCGGGGGCGTTCTGCTTCAGTGCCCATGGGACGGCGGCGATTCGGCCGATCAACCTATGTTCTGCGGGTTCTCCCTGACGCGAGCGTCGATGAGCACGTTGTGGCCGGCGAAGAACTGGTAACAGAACCAGACCGCCAACGGGATTCCGAGGATCAGGCCGCACACGGAGAGGCTCACGACGTTTGACAGGACGAGGAGGGTCACAAGAAGACCGGCCGAACGGAGCATCGCCCTAGCTGCCACGGGGGCCGCGGCATCGCGGTCCTTGATGACCTCGTTGATGATCAGCGCCTCGATCACGATCGCCGCGATGACCGCAAGCAAGCCCAGGACCCCGGTGAGCAGGGACAGCACGATGGCAGCACCAACGGCGATCACCGTTCCCCAGAAGTACTGCTCTAGGTTGGCACCCGCTCGCCCGGACAGGGTCCGATACATCCGCATCGCCTTTTAGAGCCACACCATAAAGTAGATGCCGAACGTAATGGTGCTGAGGAACGTCATCATGCCGACGTCGACTCGACCCAGCTCAAGGAAAGCACCCCTCGGCGAGTCGGCCCGGACCGGACCGGACCGAACCGGCAGATTATCCGGAGGACCAGGAACCAGCGTGGGCGCCCCGCAGGCCATGTAGACTTGCAAGGATTGATGCTGAACCTCCGAGCCACACTTCGGACAAAACACGATGGCCCCCTCAAGAGCTGCCGCACCCTACGACAACGAAGGCTGCTGGAGCAAGACGGGCTAGGTCAGGCGGGCGCCTCCGACGGCACCGGTCGTCGCTCAGGTGCGCGGTGATGAGTGGCACGCTCGGCGGATGCGCCCCGCGAAGGTTGGAGCCATTGCCTGGGAGCGAGTTCCGACGCGGGTCAGGTCCATGCTCAGTTCTGCTAGGTCGTGCGTCGCCGCCTGCCGTAGGCCTCGATGCCGAGTGCAAAGAGGATCACCAAGCCCTGAACGATCCGCTGCACCACCGGGTCGATGCCGTTGAGATTGAACCCATTGCCGAGGAAGGCGATGAAGAAGACACCGACAACCGTTCGCCATATCGCACCGTAGCCACCGGCGATCGATGTTCCGCCGACCACGATCGCCGCGATCACGGTGAAGACCAGACTGAAGTCGTCGCTCGCCTGAGCGGTGAGGGTTCGGATGGCGTTCAGCGAGCCAGCAAGTCCCGCGGCCATGCCGCCGAGGATGAACGCCAGCGCGATGACACGGTCGACCGGCACGCCCGCCAGGCGGGCAGCCTCCTGATTGCCGCCCACAGCGAATACATACCGGCCGAAGCGGGTCCGGTGAAGGAGTACCCCGGCGATGCCGATACATACGATGGCGATCCAGGTTGATGACGTGATGCCGAGAACCTTGGTCGTGGCAAGGGCACGCATGGTCGAGTCGGGCAGTCGGAGGATGGATCCGTCCGAGACGAGATACGCGATGCCGAAGATCACCAAGGACGTCGCAAGCGTCACAATGAATGAGTTGATCTGGGCTTTCGAAACGATCAGGCCATTGATCAGACCGATGATGCACCCGACAACGGCCCCGACCAACAGCATGAGCAGCCCGGATTGAACATGCTCCGCAACGCGAATGGCCACGAGCGGGGCAAGGATGAAGGTTGCCGAAAGGGATATGTCAAAGCCACCGGCGATCAGGGTGATGGTGGCGAAGACCGCGACGATGAGCACGATCGCGTTCTGGTCAAGGACATTCGACAGATTGGTGCCGCTGCGGAACGCCGGCGTGGTCACGGCAAGCAGCAGGAACAGGATGACAGTCGCCCACACGATCCCGTACTCGCCGAGGACATTAACGATACGTCGACTCGGATTCACGTGTCTCTCCCTGCAATGGTGAACGCGGCGTTCATGATCTGCTCCTCAGTGGCGGTGCTGCCGTCGAATTCCGCGACGACCCTTCCCTCGTGCATAACAATCACGCGATGCGCCAAGCCGAGCACCTCCTCGGTCTCCGACGAGACCATGAGGATCCCCATCCCTCGCTCGGCGAGCGAGACGAGGAGGTCGTAGATGGCGCGCTTTGCTGCGACGTCAACGCCGCGCGTTGGCTCGTCGGCGAGGAGGAGGACCGGATCCTCGACGAGGGCCCGGGCGAAGAGCACCTTCTGCTGGTTTCCGCCGGACAACGACGTGACCGGCGTTGTGACCTTTTCCGTTCGCACACCAACTGCCTCGACCGAAGTCTCGGCTTGCTCCAGCGCGGCACTCGGCGAGACGAGTCCAAAGGACCCCAAGTTTCGAAGGTGCGGCATCGTGATGTTCCACTCCACCGACATGTTGAGGAACAGACCCTGCTCCTTGCGTGACTCCGGTATGAGCGCGAGGCCGCTTCGCAGGGCCTCCGCCGGGTTGCGAGGCGCGAAGGCATTGCCCACCAATGTCATTGACCCGGAGTCTGCCGGCACATCGCCGAACACCGTGTGAAGGACCTCACTGCGGCCGGAGCCCACCAGCCCGGTGATCACGACGATTTCACCCTCGCAAACAACGAGGTCGACACCCGCGAACGCCGATCCCCTCGTCAGGCCCTGTACTGAGAGGAGTTCCTTCGCACCTGCGCCGGGAATCCTTCGAGGCGGGAAGTTCGCACTGAACGAACGCCCGGTCATGCCCTCGATGAGCGATTCCTCGGTCTCATCAGCCACTCGCGAGGTTCGAATGATCTCGCCATCGCGCATCACCGTCACGACGTCGGCGATGTCAAGTACTTCAGTGAGGAAGTGCGACACGAAAATCACGGTGCGTCCAGCATCGGCAAGCCGGCGAGTGAGCGACTTGAGCGCGGCCGTCTCAACACCAGTGAGTCGTGCGGTCGGTTCATCCATAACGATCACGCCGGCATCACGCGCCACAGCGCGAAGGATCTCTACTTTCTGGCGATCGCTAATCGGAAGGCCTCCGACGGCCACATCCGCGGGGACGCTGATCCCGGTGTCAGCGACGAGTGCGGCGAAGCGTCGATCGAGTGCCTTCTTTCGCACGAATGGACCCGAGTGGTCCTCAATGCCGAGGTAGACATTCTCGACAACAGATCGCGCCGGCACCAAGGAGAGTTCCTGCGCCATCATCGTGACGCCCACCTCGAGCGCCTGGCGGGGCGAGTTGAGTGACACAGCTCGCCCCGCTAGGATGTAATCACCGCTGTCGGGCTGGATGACGCCCGCAATGACCTTGCCGAGTGTCGACTTTCCCGCACCGTTTTCTCCCACGAGGGCGTGAACGGTACCGCGCTCGATGGTCAGGTCCACAGCAAGGAGGGCCTGCGTTCCACCGAAACGCTTGGAGATGCCTGTCAACTCGACAACAGCGGCCATGCCTTGCCTAGCCCGCCCACTGGGCGGTGTAATCGCCCACGTTTGCGGAGGTGATCTTGCCGCCGTTCGGGAAATCGAGCAGCGGATTGACACCGCCAGTGATGGTTCCGTCGCGCAATGCGGCGATCATCGCAAGGATGGCCTTCTCACCCTCGGTGCCCGGTGCGCCGAAGACGTCACCGAACCACGTTCCGCCGGCAACAGCATCAAGTGCTGCCTGCGAGCCGCCGAACCCGATGAGCTTGATCTTGGAGATCAGCCCGGCGTCCTCCACTGCGAGCTGGGCACCTTGAATCGCCTGATCGGGACCGGTGATGACGTTGATCTCCGGGTTCTTCTGCAGCATGTCCTGAGTGCCCTTCATGGCGACATCAGGTCCGAGGTACTGGCTCTCGCCCTCCGCGACAACCTTGATGTTCGGGCTGCCCTTTGTTGCCTCATCGAAGCCCAGCCGAACAGCGGTGTCGAGGGGGGTTCCCTTGATGCCGAAGAAGTACCCGACATTGCACGGATCGAGATCCGCGCACGCCTCGACCGCGAGCTCGCCGAGCAATGTGCCACTCGCCTTCGGGGGAACGAGCACCGAGGCCGACGGCCCGTCGAACTGCGGGTCGGAGGTGTCGAGCTGGTCACCGATGATCTGGTTGAGGATGACCACCTTGAGGCCGGCGTCGATCGCCTGCTGCAGGTCGGGGATCAATGCGGCCCCGTCGAGGCCGGCGATGATGATGCCCTTGTAGTCGCCGGCGGCGATGACGTCTTGAATCTGCTTTGCGGCCTCGCCGGGCTTGAACTGGGCATCGAACTCAGTGATCTCGATCCCCTCGGGGGCCGCGATCGCCTGCATCGACTTGAGCGACGACTGCAGCCAGGTGTTTGCGGAACTTGCACTGAGGTAGGCCACCTTGCCGCCGATAGCAGCGGGCGCTGATTCAGCTGGGGCCGAGCTTGCCGCGGGGGCGGCGCTTGCAGGTTGAGCGGAGGACTCGCTGCTGCTGGAAGAACCGCCGCAAGCAGTGAGGAGCAGTGCAGCTGCCCCCACCGTTGCGATGAGCACAGCGGGCGTCGTCTTGAGTCGTGCCATGGGTATTCCTTCCTGTTGGGCTGCAGAACCAGCCTGTTTCCATGCAACGCTAGGTCCGTGACAATCATCTAGGAATGGACTTTTTGCCTACTTAGATAGCTATACATAGGCAAACTGCTACCCACTCCTGCTAGCGGTGCGCCCGGGAGCATCACCGGCCTTGAGTTTCGCCACCCGGCACGCCAACTGAACGGCCAATCGCTCCTCCGGCTCCTCGAGATTCACCGTCAGTAGCGTTCGCAACCGCTCAACGCGGTTAATGACCGTATTGCGGTGGACGCCGAGCACGGCAGCCGTGAGGGTCGCGGACGACTCGGAATCGAGGTACGTCTCCAATGTCGCGAGCAACTGGCCGTCGGCATCGTTGTCTGTGACCGGCGCCAGCAGCGACGTGGCGAAGGCCGCGAACGACTCCGATGCATACCAGCCCAAGAGGATGCGACGTACGCCAAGGGCATCGATGTGCTGGACCCCCGATCGCCCGCCTGCAGCCTGCGCGACAACGGATGCCTCCTTCGCCTCGCTCAGGCTCGCCTGCAAGCCGTTGAGACCCTGATAGGACCGCCCGAGTCCGCCATGCAGGTGCAGCCTGGGTGCACGGTCCACCACGAGTTCAACGGCGCGCCCAAGGTTCTCGGTCAACAAGGCCAGTTGCTCCGGTGTTGGTTCCTTCAGATGCGACACCCATAGCGTCCATCCGTCAGGTCGCTCAATGAGCGGTCCGCGGAGTTCAGCCTCGACGAGTTGCCGGTTGAGATCCTCGGTGAGCACGAGGACGCGCAGCGGGTCGGCCTCGCCGGAGGCTTGGAGGATGATCCCGGTGCACCAGCCGTCGACGTGCCAGCCGAGGGTGGCGAGTTGGCGCCTGAGAGGTCCCTCCGCCCTCTCGGACGAGTCGAGAATCAAACTCAGGATCCCCAGCCGAAATCGTGCGTCACGCTCACGCTGGAGCCGGTCTTGGACCATGCGCGAGGACACATACCAACCGGACATGAGCAGAAGATCCGAAACTAGAGATGTCTCAGCAGCCGTCGGCGTGCGGAGGCGCGCCGTCAGCCAGAAGGAGGCTTGCTCATTCGGGGCCAGGGTCAGGGGCCGAGTCACTATAGTGTCGTCACCCTCAAACACCTCAATGGGGACCTGGAGCACCTCCCCCCAGTCACTCGGCACCGCAGCGGGGTCTCCGAGGATGACGCTCCCCTCCGGCCCGGTCAGGGCGAGCGGTCCCGGGAAGGAGGTCGCGATCGACTCGAAGGCCCGGTCGAGGGTCGTTCTGGTGCCGGCCGCATCGAGGTGCTCGAGGAGGGTGAGCAGCAGGTCGCTGCGCGCAACATTGGGTTGCTTGACGACGCCTCGCAGTCCTTCGGCCAGTCGCAGGACCTCGGCCTCAGGCTCGAGGATCAATGGGAGCCGGAGCTTGTCCGCCAGTTTCAATGCCGACACCGGCACGATCATCCGCTGCGCACACAGGACAACGGCACTGGCGCCGCTCTCGCTCGCGACCCGGATCGCGACGTCAACCTGGTAGTTGTCCGAGACGAGCGTTCGGCCATCGAAGACAACGAGCGCGCCGGCCGCGATTCGGTCCCCCTTGACACGCGATTCGAGGCCGAGTGCGGTGACGTCAACGACGTGCCCGTCGAGTCCGGAGTCGCCGGCGAGCAGAACAACAGACTTGCTCCAAGGCGCCGCGCCGAGAAGCTGCCGCACAGTGACGGCCGCAAGATCTGCGTTCCTGCGCGATGAACTGAGCCTGGAATCCCCAGCTCTCATGCTCATTCCATCATGATGTCACTGCCGGAAGTAGTTCTGCGAGGCGCCGCCTGAGGGTGCCCGAGTTCACCCACGCAGCGTCCTCCTCACCGAGTGCATCGACGAGCATGGCGCCTAGCCCGGCGAGATCACCGGGTCGCTGGACATCGTCGAGCATCGGGATAGCCGTGAGGTCGATGAGCGCACCACCGAGGATCGGATCGACGATCGGCATGAGGTCGGCCATGAAGTCCGGCCCGAGCCCGACCCGATCGGCGCCAAGGATTCTCATCGCATGCTGCACGTGTGCGATGAGATCAGCAGATGTCGCCGAATCCGCAAGGAACGGGGCGAAGGCATTGATTGCAACGAAACCGCCATGCTCGCCAATCGCGCGGATCTGGCGATCCGTGAGGTTGCGGGGGTGATCCTGAAGAGCCCGGCAGGAGGAATGGCTGGCGATGAGCGGCGCCGTGGTGATCGAGTCCACGTGCCAGAACCCGTTCTCTGAGAGGTGACTGACATCCAGAATGATGCCAAGGCGAGACATTTCCTGGACAGCGTCGATGCCCAGACCCGTCAGCCGGCCTCCCGTATCGCGCTCCCCGACGCCATCGGCCAGCATTGTCCGGCGATTCCAGGTGAGGGACACCATACGTACGCCCGCCTGAAACATCGTCCGAACGAGGGCAATATTGCTCCCAAACGACTCGCCGCCCTCAAGGGCGAGGACGAGCGCGATGCGCCCGCAGTCGATGGCTCGTTCGATGTCAGCACCCGTCAGGCAAATGGCGACGTCGTCAGGGTGTTGCCTGGCGATCTGCCATGCCTCGTCAAGGAGGAGGAGGGTCCGGCGGAGTGCGCCTTCACCGACGTACTGCTCCTCAACGAAAACCGGAAGAACCTGAAGAACGACACCACCGTCGCGTAGTTGCGGAAGCCAGAAATCCCCGAAGGGGTCCGATTGTCCCCTCTCGCGCCGGTGCAGGCACGGGATGAGGAGGTCGTTATGGCAGTCCGCCATCGCCAGTTGTCCGCTCATGTCAACTCCTCTTCAGCGCGTGCCAATTGCAGCGCCCGGGTCAGTTCATCACTCGGGGCAACGAGACGAGCCTCGCAAATCTGGCCCGCAGCAACCGTGATGAAGGACGCGCCCTCCACGTCGAGCACGACCGGTGGCTGCTCCGCCGACACTGCACTCATCCGCCAGCGAATGGCAGCCTGATTACCATCGGCCACGACCTGCAGCACGTCACGTCGATAGTTGGGGAAGAGCGCCACCAATTGAGCCATGGCGCGGCGATCATCCTCCGCGCTCGAGACTTCGCACACCCCGTTGACCGTGACGTGGATGTCCGGCGCGAGCAACGCCGTCGTGGCATCCCAGTCATGTGAGTTCTCCGCGCGGTTGTATGCGAGGTACGCCTCGGCGGCATTCATCACTACCCCTTCAGCGGCCCGGCCGCCTTGACCTGCACTCGGCATCCTTGCCCCGGAAGATAGGACATCGGTACCTCCGCAACCGACGTGATGCGCACCCCGTTCGGATCGGCACCGGCACGCACTGCCGCATCGACCGCCAGTTGCTTTGCCTCGTCGAGGCAGGCATCGCGCCCCAATGCTTCATACCGATACACGCGATCGACGGCGCCGGACGCCTCTGCGATTGCCGCCCCGAAGGCGTTAGCAACCGCGTAGTGTGCGGGGCGGATGACCTCGGCGACCCCGTTCACCCGATCTGGGACCAGGTGCGAGCCTCCTCCAACGGCGATGAGCGGCATCGACGCGCGACTTGCCTTCATTCGATCGCACAGCACCGTGATCTGCTCATCGACCCAGGCCAGAGCGCCGGAGACCGTGGCGTCGCTGATACCGCCAGCCAAGGACGCATCCCCGAATCCGGTGAGCCGGCCGGAGCGCACGGCGATGTCGGACAGCGTGAGCGTGCGTCCACCGCTCACGAGTGCCTCCGTCACTACCAGATAGCCGACCGAGTCGGGCCCTACGAGCACGGACGATCCGGATTCGGTGACGAGCGTGCCCCCACCGAGTCCGATTGAGATGAGATCGGGCATCCGGAAATTCGTACGTACTCCCCCGACCTCGACCGCGGCCGCTGACTCACGTGGGAACCCGTCGACAAGGATTCCAACATCCGCAGACGTGCCGCCAATGTCGATGACGAGTGCGTTCGAAAGCCCTGCGAGTGCACAGGCCCCACGCATGGAGTTCGTCGGTCCGGAGCCAACAGTGAGGATCGGCAGCCTGACAGCCTCTTCGGCTGTCATGAGCGTCCCGTCGTTCTGGGTGAGGTAGGACTCGACGTCCAGTCCATGTCTGGTGAGCGCAGTCTGGAGGCCATCGACCACCCGGCGCGCGACGCCGAATAACGCAGCGTTGAGAATCGTTGCGTTCTCCCGCTCAAGCAGCCCGAGTGAGCCGACCTGATGGGACATCGAGACGGCAACCTGCCCACCGGTCACCTCGTCGATGATCGCGGCGGCCCGGATCTCGTGGTCTGTGGTGGCCGGGGCGAACGCCGATGAAACGGCGATCGCACGGACGACACCTATGCAGTCGCGAGCGAACGCGCGGACACCGTCTTCATCGAGGGGACTGATCTCCTCCCCGTCGTATTCGAAGCCGCCACGAAGGATGGCGGCCCTGCCGATGACCGTGTCGTGGAGGTCTGCCGGCCAAGCCATACCGGGACGAATCGCGAGGGACGCCGGCGCCGCAAGGCGCAGGATGCCGATCGGGTCGAGATCTCGGCGCCGAATGATGGCGTTTGCGGGATGGGTCGTGCCGAGCATCGCCTGCGTGATGTGGGCGCGATCGACGTCAGCGATGACCTGATCGAGGGCGATGCGAATGCCGTCGCTCGGATCTGGCGTTGTCGCGGTCTTGGTGCTCGACAGGACGTTGCCGTCATCATCGACGACCACCGCGTCGGTATTCGTTCCCCCAACGTCGATGCCGATCCGAAGTCGCGTGCTCATGCCGTCGCTCCTTCCATGGACACGAAGTCCACGTCATAGCCGAATGCCTTCGGTCCGACAAGCTCCAACATGCCCGGCTGATGCCACTCAGGTGCGCACGGCAGGCCGATGACATTGATGCGCTGGCCGTACGCGAGGGTCTCGGTCGTGATCGGATCAGAGGTCTCATAGTCGAGGAAGCAGATGAGATCGGGGGTCGTGATGACCGGCTTGCCGTCCTCGAAGGCGATGAGGAACTCGTTTTGGATCTCCACGCGCATGATCCGCTCCGAATCAGAGAGGTCCTCCAGCACGACCGTTCCGCGAGCGAAACCGGCTGTTGTGCGACGGTCGACGTCGATGATCTTTCCTGAGAAGTACTTGCGGCCACCGGAGAAGCGCAGGAACTCATCGAATGCGCCCTCCTCACCCCGCTTGACGGCATTGAGTCGCTTGCCCAACTCGACGCAGTAGCTCATCGAGCCTTGGATCCCGTGTTCGGCGACCTGTCTGACCGTCATCGGATAGCAGGAGATCCCATTGGCCATGCCCAATTGCATGACCGACGCACGGGCCAGTTTCTCGGCCACCTGATTGCTGATGGTCTGAAGTACCACCACATTGCCCTTTTCATCCGCCACGCTCATCGGAGCGGCAGGAATCCCTGCGAGGGTGAAGACAGTCATCTCGATCTGCGGGAACGCCCGGCGCATCGAATCGGCATCAATGACCGGCAGGCCCATCTCGACAGCGGTTGCGAGCGGTATAAGGGTGTTCATGCCACCGACCTCGATCGGCATGATCGCAACCGGCTCCTTGCCCAAGTGAGCGGCAAGCGCCTTCACACAGGCAACGAACTCGGTGCCGGCCGGGGGCTTCTCGATGATCACGGTGGGCGCTCCGATGACCGCGGTCGTGAGCACGAGGCCATCGGGATCAAGTTCGCTCGGATCAACGATCTTCACTGCCCCGAAGCGCCCCATCGCCTGCCTGACCATAAGTCGGGCGATATACGGATCCCCGCCGCCGCCAGTCCCGAGGAGGGTCGCCCCGATGACCATGTCATCAAGGTCGTCCAACGTGAGTTCGCGCATAGTTTCCACCTGTGTCAGTTCGAGGGACGTGCTGAGTACGAAGTAGTTGAACTGTAGAAGAGATTGCCCCCGGTAACCCTGTGCAGTTCGCTCACTGGTGATAAATCACGTGGGCAGATTGCCCCGTGCATGAGTCGGAGTTCGTAGCCCTTTGCCCCACTGGAATCGCTCGATGGAGAAGGGCGCAAGTTCTGGGGGCTGCGACTTCCCCTCGACCAGGTCAGCGACGAGTTGACCGGTACGAGGTGCCAGCGTTACGCCGAGCATGGCGTGGCCGGTAGCGAGGATGACCCCCGGTGCTTGCCGCAGCCGGCCGATGACCGGCAGGCCGTCGGGGGTCATCGGTCGCAGCCCGGCCCACGGCTCGCGGGCGCCGTCGATGCCCGCAGCGAAGTACGGCCGGGAGGAGGTGATGATGCCGGCTGCGCGCCGGAGATCCACCCGATCCGGATCGCCACCGAACTCCATCGTCCCCGCCAGTCGCATGCCCTCGTTCAACGGCGTGACCGCCACCTTTGCCTCCGTCAGGTAGACGGCTCGACGCGGCGGCACGGGCGGGGCCGCGAGGTCGTACCCGTATCCCTTGCCGAACCTCAGCGGTAGGCGCTGCCCGAGGGACGCCACGATTCTCGAGGTACCGACGCCGGCGGCAACGACAACCTGTCGCGCCGACATGGACCCATGGCCCCACGACAGGGCGATCCGGTCCTTCGCGATGGCCAGGCCCCGGACCGACTGCCCCTCGAGCACCGGCACGCCCATAGCGCCGATCGCGCTCCGCAGCCCATCTACGTAGCTGCCTGGATTGAGGTGCATCTGGTCCGGGCAGAGGATTCCGGCGACCACGGTTTCAGCAAGACCGGGCTCCACATCGCGGACCCCGGTCGCATCGAGGAGCTCCGGGGTTGATAGCCCCGCAGCCGAGGCTGCGTCCTGGTATTCCTTGACGTGGGCCTCGAACTCACCAAGCGACGTGAATGCGAGGAGGACGCCGTCCCGGTGCAACTCGAAGTGGACTCCCCGCCCGGCGTAGGCATCGAACAGGTCCAGCGTGCCCTCCGCCAACGCGCCGACGGCAGCGTGCCCCTGCTGAAATCGCCGTGGCGTCGACGCCCGCAGCATGCCGATCATGAAGGCGATGTGCCCGGGGTCGAGGTCAGGCGCAACGCGAAGTGGCGACGTCGGATCGAACATCCAACGGGCGGCCTTGCCTACGACACCGGGGGCAGGAACCGGCGCGGCCATAATGGGCACGACCCATCCAGCGTTGCGGCGCGCGGCACCCGAACCGACGGTAAGGGCTTCAATGACTGCAACGTCGATGCCGCGTGTCGCGAGCTCGAATGCGACGCTCAGCCCAACCGGCCCGGTGCCAATGACAACAACCTCGTGGTCAGCCACGTGAGCCCCCGCCCATGAGGAGGTCTGCGACTGCGGCGTCCTGGATACCAAGGCCGACGCTCGCGTAGACGGTCAAATCCAGTGCCGTGGCAAGTCGGTCTACGTGGCCGGCGAGAACATCTCCGATTGCATGCACATCGTCGCGCGCAAGACTCCCCGAGGAAATTCCGGCGGCGACGGGGCCGCACTGCATGCACGCAGTGGCGACATCGTCGACGTAGACCGAGCCTGCTCGCTCGATGACATCTGCCCCGAATTCGTGCCGGTCCGGGGCGAACGATCCGACGCTGACGAGCGTGGTGCCTGAGTCGAGCCAGTCTGCGCGAATGACCGGCTCGAAGCTCGTCGTGCAGAGGATGACCGTGTCGGCCCCCTCGACCCCTTGACGGAGGTCATCGGTCACCTGCAATCGATCATCGACTGGGGGGCCCTCGACACCGTCACGGGCGAGCAGGGATCCGTGCCGGACCACCATGGTCACGCGCACGTCGGGATATCGCGCGAGCATGAGGTCGGCGTGCGCCAACCCTTGTCGACCGGCGCCGACGATGACCGCGTGCCTCGGCAGAGCCGTGCCCGCGTCGCCGAGCGCCAGTCCCTCCATCACTGCGATGCTCGCTGCCGGGGTTCGCCTCGTCGTGATCGCCTCGCCATCCATCGTCGCGACGACCTCGCCGGTGACCTTGTCCATGACGAGGACGAGGGCGTGCACGCTCGGCAACCCCCGCCCGGGATTGCCCGGGTTTACGCTGCCGATCTTCACGACCGGCCATCCGTCCCGGCTCGCTCGCGCGAGGTAGCTGAACGCCGTGTTCTCGCCGTAGGCCAGCAGCGCCCGAGTCGCGAGCTGCGCCTCACCGAGGGCAAAGGCCCGAAGCACGTCATGCTGAGAGGCCACCAAATCATCCCATGTCAGGGCTGACGCGACTGCGGCCGCTGAGAAATGCCGGGCCACCGATGGACTCAGGGCCACGTCCGCCTCCCTCTTGAAATCCCACTCGACTAGCCGACACCACGGTCTCCGCTGGTGTCCGTCGGACCACACGATAGTCGCGGCCTTTCACCCCACTCCTGTGACATACCCACAGCGATAGTCGAATCGGTGTGCACGTTGCCACTCTTGACGATCGGCCATGCGTGCGATCCTCAGTCTGCCATCTCGAGACCGTCGACCTTGAAAGGAGCCCGATCATGGGCCGTCGCATCCTGTGGATCAACCCGGTCGGAACCTCGGCCTACGACGAGCCGATCGGCACCGCGCTTCGCGGCGAGGCGCTACCAGACACGCGCATTGACGTGTGCTCCCTGCCAGGCTTTCCGATCAACCACCTCGAGTACAACGCCTATGAGATGGTCATGGCCGGTGCCACCATCGGAGCGGTTCGCTGGGGCGAGCAGCAGGGCTACGACGCCGCCGTCATCGGTTGCTTCTACGATCCGGCACTCCGCGCTGCCAGAGAGGTCTCCGGCTCGATGGCCGTCACGGCGCCGGCCGAGGCGTGCATGCACATCGCCACGACGGTCGGCGAGCGGGTCAGCATTCTCGTCGGTCGATCGAAGTGGATCCCCGAGATGCACGAGAACGCAGTGAAGTACGGGTTCGCCGACAAGGTCGCCTCCTTCCGTGTGCTTCGCATGACCGTGAATGAGTTTCAGCAGGACCCCGCCTGCACTGAGGAGCGCATCCTCGAGGAGGCGCGGCTCGCCGTCGAGCAGGACGGCGCGGATGTCATCGTCCTCGGCTGCACGATCGAGTTCGGCTTCTACCGGACGATCCAGGACGAGCTCGGTGTCCCGGTCATCGACGCGCTCGTCGCTCCGCTTCGCTACGCGGAGCTCCTCGCCGACGTCAACACTCGGCATGGCTGGGGAACGAGTCGGGTTCGCGGATACGAGCGCCCCGACGAGGCTGAGCTTGACGCCTTCGTTCCGGTGTTCGTGCCGAGCGTCCATCGCGATCCTCGTGACACAGCCTGAGGTCAGGCGACGATCCACGGCGTGTGTGCGCCCATTGAGCATCCTTGAAGTGGGTGTCTCGCGGCCTCCAACACCAACTCAGTCTTGCCGCCTGATGAATTCCTCGTAAGGGTTCTCCGGCCCCATCGACCAAGCCGTGAGGGGATCGGGCCGGTCCCGCCCACCACTGGTATCGCGCGGGCTGCACTGCCCCAGCAACCGGGTTACGGTGATGTGCATTTTCCAACCAATGAACAAGGAGTTCACCCGTGAAGAAAGTTTCAATCGCAGTGGTCGCATTGGCCGCCGCGCTCAGCCTCGGCGCATGCAGCTCATCCAGCGACACAGCGGCCACGCCGGCCGCATCAACCGAATCTGCGTCGGCACCCGCCTCGGCACCCGCACCCGTCGAGACGGCCGCCCCTTCAGAAGAGGCCATGACCGGCATGACCATCTTTGACATGGCATCGACAGCCGATGGCTTCGCCACACTCACGGCAGCCATCACCGCTGCGGGTCTCGCGGAGGATCTTCAGGGCGAGGGTCCCGTCACGGTGTTCGCACCGACCGACGATGCTTTCGCAGCCCTTCCTGCGGGCGTCCTCGACGCACTTCTCCTGCCGGAGAACAAGGACCTGCTCATCAAGATCCTTACCTACCACGTGATTCAGGGCAATGTCCTTGCCGCTGACGTCGTCGATGGTGACGTTCCCACCGCTGAGGGCCAGAACGTGACCCTCAAGACCGGTGAGTTCATCACGGTCAACGGTTCGAAGGTCGTCGTAGCCGACGTCGTCGCATCAAACGGTGTCATTCACGGTATCGATGCAGTCCTCCTCCCGCCGGACGTCGACGTCGACGCCCTGCTTGCCAACTAGTCGCACCACGTTTCACGCGAATGGGGAGGGCCCAGTGCCCTCCCCATTCGTTTTGGCCTTTCCCATTCGTTACGGCACAACAACGAATTACCCGCTTGTTCTTCCAGCCTTCCATGACACGTCATGTTGATACCGCTGACTGCTCATGCAGATGCGTTGCACTACGTCCGTGCGGATTGCGATATCAGCGGAATCGTTCCTACCTCGGACGAACGGCGTGGCAAACTCTGTTGCCCATGTGGCGCGGTCGCTGCGTCACCTCGGCCACGACTGCCTCATCATCGCGCCGGACACCTTCCCAGGCCGCGACTTTGAGGGCATGCCGGTCCACCGCGTGCGATCCGTGCAGATCCCCGGCGTGCACGACGTCGATATCGCGGTGACGAGCACGGCCAAGATGAGCGCTGAGCTAGAGGCCTTCAACCCCGATGTGGTGCACCTAGCCTCCCCGTTCGTTCTCGGTCGCCAAGTCCTCGCAGCCGCACGGGCGAACGGGATTCCCGCCGTCGCGATCTACCAGACCCATGTCGCGGGTTTCGCCCACCACTACGGTCTTTCAGGTGTCTCGTTTCTTGCCGATTCCATCGTGCGGGCGGTCCATCGCTCAGCCGATCTGACGCTGGCACCCTCCCGGCAATGTGTCTACTATCTCACCGGGCTCGGCGTACCTCGCATTCGCCTCTGGGGCCGCGGCGTGGACCTCGCTCGCTTCTCCCCCACGCGCCGCTCACGCGAACTCCGGGATCGCTGGAGTCCGGACGGACGACCGGTGGTGGGCTTCGTCGGCAGGTTGGCGCCTGAGAAGGGCGTGCATATGCTCGCTGGCCTTGCGGCTTCTGACGAGGTCCGGGTCGTCATTGTCGGTGACGGGCCAATGCGAGGCGAACTCGGCCGACTCATGCCGCAGGCCGTGTTCATGGATCGCCTGCTTGGCGACGACCTCGTCACCGCGGTTGCCAGCATGGATGTTCTAGTGGCGCCCGGTGAATTGGAGACGTTCTGCCAGGTCGTGCAGGAGGGCATGGCATCGGGAGTTCCCGTCGTCGCCCCAGCCATCGGTGGACCGCTCGATCTCGTGGAACACGGCGAGACCGGGCTCCTGTATCCGCCTGGCGACCGACTGGCGCTTGAGGACCACGTCCGCCGGGTTGTCACCGACGAGGTCCTCGCCGCACGGCTGAGACGAAACGGCTTGGAGCAGGTCTCCACGAAGTCGTGGCTTGCCATCACGAATGAATTACTCGGGCACTACTCCGACGTCACCGGACAAGCCCTCACCCCGGCCGCCTGACGTGGCCGTCATCGCCCACCTGGCGAACTTTTACACACCGACGAGCGGTGGCCTGCGCACAGCGATGGATGCCCTCATGCTCGAGTATGTTCGCGCCGGTCATGAGGTTCACACAATCGTTCCCGGCGCCGAGGCTGCATCGCAGACGTCCGGATCAACGACGATCCACCACCTGCCAAGCTGGCAGCTTCCGGGATCCGGGGGCTACCGGGTCATCACCTCAACGGCTCGCGTGCGGGACATCCTTCGCGAGATTCAGCCAGACTGCATCGAGTTGTCAGACCGGCTCACCCTGCTCGGTGCGGCCGACTGGGCCCGCTCAGCAGGAGTCCCTTCGTCACTCATCGCCCATGAGCGCATCGACGGTGTGTTGCAGGCATTCATGCCGTTCCTGCCCCGCAGACGCGTCGCTGATCGAATGAACGCATCTGCTTCTGCGCGAGTGGACACAATCGTCTGCACCACACAGTTCGCGGCCCAAGAGTTCGATCGAATCGGCCTCCCCACCACGCAGGTGCCGCTGGGCGTCGACCTCCAGACGTTCAACCCGGCGCAGCGATCCGCAACGGAGCGCGGAAGGTACGCGGAGCCGGTCCTGTTGGTCCTCGCCAGCCGACTGTCACGAGAGAAGCGCCCCGCGTTCGCCGTCGACGTCCTCGACGCCTGCCGTCGCCGCGGCATGGACTGCCGACTGCTCGTCCTGGGCAAGGGACCGATGACTGAGCGCATGGTGGCACTGTCCAAGGATCGGCCGATGACCGTTCTGGGTCACATCGCGTCCCGAATCGAGATGGCCCAATTCCTCGCCAGCGCGGATGCCGTCCTCGCCCCAGGCCCGATCGAGACCTTCGGCCTCGCAGCGCTGGAGTCGCTTGCCTGCGGCACTCCTGTGCTCTGCAATGAGGCATCGGCGATACCCGAGGTCCTCGGGCCGGATGCAGGGTTCGCACGCCCCTTGGATCCCGAACTCTGGGCGGACTGCATCGAAACCACGATCAACGATGCCGCCGACGTCCGAGCTCATGCTCGCAGGAGAGCCGAGGAGTTTCCCTGGAGTCGAACGGCAAATTCGCTGCTTGAGGTCTCCGGGATACCCAAGACTCCGACACCCGACACGTCGCTTGCCATCGGGACCTTGGAGGTCGGGTGACAGTTGTCGTAGCGGTCGGCGACAGCATCGCCTTCGGTGTGGGTGATGTCGACACCGCCTGCGGCCCACAGGCGTGGTCCGGGAGAGTGAGTCGGCTCATCAGCGCCGTGAACGTCAACCTCGGCATGACAGGGGCGGTCCTTCGGGACGTTGAGTCACGGGTTCCCGAGGTCCTCGCACAGGGTCCCGACATCGTCCTCGTGAGCATCGGCGGAAATGACATCGTTCGCGGGCCGTTCGACCGGGAGGAGTTCGGCAATCGACTTGCAGACTGCCTCGCCTCATTTCGATCGGTCGGAGCAGAGGTTGTTATTCTCACTGTGCCGGATCTTTCGCGAATGGTGCAGTTGCCCGGGTTCATGGGTCGTGCCCTGCACGCCCGCACCCACGCGGTCAATACCGCGCTCGTATCTGCCGCCGAGAGGACCTCAACGATCATCGTGGACCGTTGGCATGACCCGCAGACCTATCTGCACACGCACCTGCACGTGGACCGAACGCACCCTTCGTCAGCAGGCTTTCAGTATCTTGCCCATTGCACGCTCGCGGCACTGGGGTTCGGCGTGGTCCTGGCTCCGATAGCGGAGGTCCCTGCCCCACGCCGCAGGGTCATGTGGATTGCAACATCGGGTCTCTCCTGGGTCATTCGCCGGTTTCCGCTCGTAGTGCGCAATGTCGTGACGCTCATGCGTGCTCGACCCCAGCGCGGAAGCGAGTGCACGCGATGTGACGCGGCGATCGGGCAGGCCTCCGCCGTTGCTCTGCCGCCAGGTGATATCGAGAAGGCGATCATTTGTTCGTCATCCTTACCCGCAATATGGCACTTGCCATCACCGGTGTTGACCTCGCCGTCAATGGCGGACTGACCTCGGGGCACTATCGTGACGTCCCATGGGAGTACCCATCGTGACCCGTAGTCGCCCTCGGCTGCGCCAGCCTGCCGGTCTCACCACCCTCGCCATGATGGAGATGTGGGAGCGCTTCTCGTTCTACGGGATGGTTTCAATCCTCGTCCTTTACTTCATCGCCCCACCGGATGGTGGGAGTCCACCCGGGCCGGGGTTCGGATTCTCGAACGCGGATGCCGCGGCACTCTTCGGCTGCTACTCGGCGCTCATCTTCGCGACCCCGCTGGTCGGCGGTTGGATAGGCGACCGGCTTCTTGGCCCGCGCCGCACGCTCGTCATCGGGGCCGTGGTGATCGCCTCCGGCCATTTCGTTCTGCTCGTCCCCGGTGTCGGCTGGTTCTGGGCGGGGCTCATGTTCGTCGCGATGGGCACAGGGCTGCTCAAGCCAAACATCTCTGCAGTCCTCGCCGATCTCTACACCGAAGATGATCCGCGTCGCGATGGTGGCTTCTCCCTATTCTACATGGGAATCAACATCGGAGCGTTCTTGGCTCCGCTCATCTGCGGCTACATCGCGATGCAGGTCTCGTGGCGACTGGCCTTCTCCGTCGCAGGTTTCGGTATGGTCCTCGGTTTGATTCAGTACGCAATTGGACGCAGCCGTCTGGGCGTCGCGGTGCCGAAGCCTGCTGACGCAAGCCAGCGTCAGAAGATCCTTCTTCTTGCCGCCGCCTCCGTCGCAGGAATCGCCTTCCTCTTCTGGGCAGTGATCTCTTCCGTTGGGTTCTCCGCCTCAGCCGTGACGGCCCTCGTCACCTTCCTCGTCATCGTCGTGTCGATCGTCGCATTCAGCCGGCTTCTCACCCGGCCCGGTTTCACCCCGCTCGAGAAGGCCAACCTGCGCGGATTTCTCGTTCTGTTCATCACCAGCGCTATCTACTTCGTGCTCTCATCCCAGGCCGGTTCGACCATCAATGAGTTCACCCAGCAGTGGATCAGGCGATCAGTTGGATCCTTCGAGATGCCGTCAAGTTGGCTGCTCAGCCTCAACCCAGTGCTCGTCGTCGTATTCGCACCTTTGTTCGCTCTCCTGTGGACCAGGCTCGCTCAGCGTGCTCCATCGACCCCGCTCAAGCTCGCCCTCTCGCTTGTCGGGGTCGGGCTCTCCTTCCTCATCATCGCCGTGCCGGGGTTTTCGGCGGATCAGGGGCAGTCATCTGCGCTTATGTGGGTGCTCGCGACCTTCCTCGTTCTCACTTGGGCCGAACTCCTCATCGTGCCGATTGCCCTATCGACAACGACGAAACTCGCGCCTCCCGGCCTCGCCGCCCAACTCCTCAGCCTGTGGTATCTCGCCGCTGCAGTCGGCGGCGCCGTCGGTGGTCAGGCGGCACGCCTCGAGGAGCCCCTCGGCATGGGCTGGTACTTTCTCGCCTCGGGCCTGTTCGCGATGCTCCTCGGGCTGGTGTTCGTCCTGCTCCTGCCCCGACTCCGGCCACTGTTCGTCAGCAGCAGGCCTTTGTAGGCTCAGGCGCTGATGCGGATGAGCTTCCGGTTGAGGAACTCCTCGATACCAAGGGTGCCGAGCTCCCGACCGAAGCCGGACCGCTTAGTCCCGCCGAACGGGAGTTCGGGCGCATCGAGGCCAACCCCGTTGATGAAGACCATGCCCGTGTCGAGGGCGTTCGCGACACGCAGTGCCTGCTCGTCATCGGTCGTGAAGACATAGGAGCCAAGACCGTACGGAGTGTCGTTGGCAATGCGAATCGCGTCAGCCTCGTCCGTTGCGCGAAAGACCTGAGCCACTGGACCAAAGAGCTCTTCGTAGTACACCGGATTATCAGGAGTGACGTCGCTGAGCACGGCCGGCGGGAAGAAGGCCCCGTTTCGTTCGCCGTCGATTGACAGCGTGGCTCCGTTGGCCACCGCGCGAGAGACCTGGTCCGCGAGGATCTCCGCAGCGCGCTCCGAGCTGAGCGGAGTGCCGAGGTCGAGAACGAGCATCCGTGCCTTGAATCGCTCGACGAAATCGTCATACAGTCCGTCGATGACAACCATCCGCTTTGCCGCATTGCACGCCTGGCCAGTGTTGTCCGTTCGTCCCGTGATCGCCGCATCGACCGTGGCATCGAGGTCGTCCGTGCTCAGCACGATGAACGGGTCCGAGCCGCCGAGCTCAAGCACACACTTCTTCAGGTTGCGGCCGGCGATCTCAGCCACCGCGGCACCCGCCCGCTCGGAGCCGGTAAGTGAGACCCCGCGGATCGCCGGGTCGGCGATGATGGTGGCGATCTGCTCGTTGGTCGCGTAGACGTTGACGTAGACGCCCTCAGGCACGCCGGCTTCGGCGAAGATCGCCGCGATGACCGCAGCCGACTCGGGGCACTGCGGGGCATGCTTGAGCAAAACTGTGTTGCCTGCGACGAGATTGGGAGCCGCGAACCTCGCGACCTGGTAGGCGGGGAAATTCCAGGGCATGATCCCGAGCAGCGCGCCAACCGACGATGGCCGGATGAATGCCGACCCATCTCCACCCGCGAGTTCAACCGGCTTGTCGGCGAGCAGAGCCTCCGCGTTATCTGCGTAGTAGGCGTAGATAGTACCAGAGAACTCGACCTCACCCGTCGCATCGGCGAGGGGCTTGCCCATCTCCCGCACGATGATCGCGCCCAGTTCAGCAGCCCGCTCCTCATGGAGCTCGCCGATCCGTCGCACGATGGCCGCACGATCGGCGATCGATCGCGCTGACCATGCAGCATGGGCGGATGACACCGAATCGACCGCTGTTCGAATATCCACGTCCGACGCCGTCGGGTAACTCTTCACGTGCTCGCCCGTGCTGGGATCGACGACCTCGTACAGACTCATGGCTCTCCCTAATGTGATCCGATCACGGCCCGCGGTGGCCATGGACAATTATGTGGGCAGTGCAGCAAGAACCGGCCAAGCAGGCTCGCGAAGCGCTCAGGATGCGGCTTTGTCACATTCGGGTTACCTTGAAAAAGTAATTTCAACCATCACAGGGAGCAACAACGTGAAAATCATTTCTATCGCCGCAATCGCGCTGGCCGGAGCGCTCAGCCTCGCAGCATGCAGTAGCTCGACAGACGAAACGGCCGCAGCACCCGCAGCATCCACAACCGCTGCCTCAGAAATGCCCATGGCCGCCTCAGAAATGCCCATGGCCGCCTCAGAAATGCCCATGGCCGCAGGCGACATCATCGACATCGCAAGCACCACTGATGGCTTCGCTACGCTCACCGCCGCCGTCACCGCGGGCGGCCTTGTCGAGACCCTCAAGGGTGCGGGCCCGTTCACGGTGTTCGCACCGACTGACGCAGCATTTGCAGCACTTCCGGCCGGCGTCCTCGACGCACTGCTGCTGCCGGAGAACAAGGATGCCCTCGCCAAGATTCTTGCGTACCACGTGGTTGCCGGCAAGGTCATGGCAGCTGACGTGACCGATGGCGACGTCGCGACCGTCGAAGGCCAGAACGTGACCCTGTCGACCGCTGATGGCGTCACCGTCAACGGCGCAAAGGTCGTCCAGGCTGATGTCGTGACCTCCAATGGCGTTATCCATGCCATCGATGCCGTCATCCTGCCCCCGGATGTCGACGTCGCGGCGCTTCTCGCGAAGTAGTCAACTGATTGAAACCACGCGTATGGGGAGGGCCGAAAGGCCCTCCCCATACGTCGTTCTGGGGGTTCCCGACGGTTTAACTGGAGAGTAAACTGACGGCAATGATGTCCGTCAGACCAATGCCACCGACAGATGTATTGCCGCGCATCGCGTCGGACTGACCCAGGCTCCTAGCGCCGTCGCTAGGCATTTACCCGATGTTCGATGACATGCACCACGTTGCGCTTCACACCGTCGTCGATTTCGTAGATGACGCGGTAGTCGCCACGACGAGCAACGTGCAGCCCCTCTAATTCGAAACGCAGCGGCTTCCCAACGCGTTGAGGATTGTCGGCTAGTGGTCCGTACACGAATTCGATAGCAGCAGTCGCCACCTTCTCGGGCAGCACGGTCAGTGACCTCGACGCGGTTGCTGTCCACGCGACCTGCCACGTGGTCACTCCGCAAGACCGACCCGGCGAGCGGCCTCCTCCTTGGTCAACGGCACCGCTTCGTCGCGCTCCGCACGCGAGGCGCGCACCTGCGCCAGCAGCGCGGGGTCGGACAGCACCCGCAGGGTTTCCTCGAGCGAGTCAAGGTCGTCCACGCTTATGACAACAGCAGCGGGTCGGCCGTGCTTGGTAATCGTCACCCTCGCGTGCTGCGTTTCCACCTGCTCGACGACCTCTGACAGGCGGTTTTTGACCTCAGCTAACGGCAACTGCTCTGCGAGACTCATAGCTATAAGTATGGCTACTTACCCGACCCCGTCAAGAGTTCGGCGAGACTCATGGAACTCGTCCGTGACCGCAAGACCGCTTCATCAGGGAACTCGGACGACCGACCGGCGCGACACTTGAGCGCACCGGCAGCCTCGGACTTGGTCCGTTCCTGACCTGTCCATCTTTTGACTCGATCCAAGGATCGGCCTAACCTACGGACATGCTCTCCGACCCGGCCGGTGTCCTTCGGGAGCGTGGAGTCCAGGTCACCGCCCAGCGTCTCGCGGTCCTGCGGGCCGTCGAGCGGCATCCCCATGCAACCGCCGACACGGTGACAGCCGACGTCAGGGAGCAAATAGGCGCCATCTCACGGCAATCTGTCTACGACGCTCTCGGTACCCTCGTGGATGTCGGGCTCCTGCGGCGGATTCAGCCCGAAGGGTCCCCGGCACGCTTTGAAGACCGTGTCGACGACAACCATCACCACATCATCTGCCGCGACTGCGGCAGCCTCGTCGATGTCGACTGCGCAGTCGGCGACGCACCCTGCCTCGCCGCCGCAGACGATCAGGGTTACCTCATCGACGAAGCGGAGGTTTGCTACTGGGGCCGCTGCCCCGCCTGCCAGTCCGATTCGGTCGAGCGCCCGGCGGCAACGAAGCTCCTCCCCGCGAATACTTGAAGACAGCAACCGCACACCCACCTGAAGGAGAACAGCACATGTCAGAACTAGCCAGTTGCCCGGTCGTGCACCGCGGCGCTGAAGGAACAAGCAACAGCGATTGGTGGCCAAATCGGCTGAACCTTCGCATCCTGAGGCAGAACGCCCCGCAGTCCGATCCGATGGACGCGGGCTTCAACTACGCCACCGCGTTCAGCGGCCTCGACCTTGCAGCCGTCAAGGCTGACCTTCGGGCGGTCATGACCGACTCCCAGGTGTGGTGGCCGGCAGATTATGGCCACTACGGCCCCTTCTTCGTCCGGATGACCTGGCACAGTGCCGGCACCTACCGCACGAGCGATGGACGCGGCGGCGGCGGCGCCGGCATGCAGCGCTTCGCCCCCCTCAACAGCTGGCCCGACAACGTCAACCTCGACAAGGCCCGCCGTCTGCTATGGCCGGTCAAGGCCAAGTACGGCAATGCCCTCTCCTGGGCCGATCTCATGATCCTCACCGGCAACGTGGCGATGGAGTCGATGGGCTTCGAGACCTTCGGTTTTGGTGGCGGCCGCGCGGATGTCTGGGAGGCCGACGAGACCTACTGGGGAACCGAGGCCGAGTGGCTGGCCGACGCCCGCTACACCGGCGACCGCGAGCTCGCCGGTCAGCTGGCTGCCGTTCAGATGGGCCTCATCTACGTCAATCCTGAAGGCCCCAACGGCAACCCGGATCCGTTGGCCTCGGCCCGCGACATCCGCGAGACCTTCGCCCGCATGGCGATGAATGATGTCGAGACCGTCGCCCTCGTCGCTGGCGGTCACGCGTTCGGCAAGGCGCACGGCAATGGCGATCCGGGCAAGTACATCGGCCCCGAGCCCGAGGGTGCGCCAATCCAGCAGATGGGCCTCGGCTGGAAGAACTCGAAGGGCACGGGCAATGGGTACGACACCATCAGCAGTGGCATCGAGGGCGCCTGGAACGCGACACCCACCACCTGGGACAACGCCTACCTCGAGACCCTGTTCGGCCACGAGTGGGAGCTCACCAACAGCCCCGCCGGCGCCAAGCAGTGGAAGCCAGCAGGCGGCGCCGCCGCGGACACCGTCCCCGACGCACACGACGCGAGCATCCGTCACGCGCCGATGATGACGACCGCCGATCTCGCCCTGCGCTTCGACCCGATCTACGAGCCGATCGCACGCCGGTTCATGGATAACCCGGCCGAGCTTGCAGACGCCTTCGCCCGCGCCTGGTTCAAGCTGACCCACCGCGACATGGGTCCGCGCGACCGCTACCTCGGCTCCGAGGTTCCCGCCGAGATCCTCATCTGGCAGGACCCTGTCCCGGCAGTCGACCACGCGCTCGTCGATGCAGCAGACATCGCCAGCCTGAAGTCGACAATCCTCGGCTCAGGCCTGACGGTCTCGCAGCTCGTCGCCACCGCATGGGCATCGGCAGCGACCTACCGCGGCACCGACAAGCGCGGCGGCGCGAACGGCGCTCGCATCCGGCTCGAGCCGCAGCGCAGCTGGGAGGCGAATGACCCGGCAGCACTGGCCGGTGTCCTTCGCACCCTCGAGGGCATTGCGGAGCAGTTCAACGCCGCAGCCAGCGGTGGCAAGCGCATCTCACTCGCTGACCTGATCGTCCTCGGCGGTTGCGCCGCGGTCGAGCAGTCCGCCAAGGCTGCTGGCGTCACCGTGCAGGTTCCGTTCACCGCGGGCCGCACCGACGCCACCGCAGAGCAGACCGACGTGAACTCCTTCGAGGTGCTCGAGCCGACATTCGACGGCTTCCGCAATCACCTCGCCAAGGGTCACAACCTGCCCGCCGAGCACCTGCTCGTCGAGCGGGCCGCGCGCATGGGCCTCTCTGCACCCGAGATGACCGTGCTCGTCGGTGGTATGCGTGCCCTCGACGCGAACACCGGGCAGTCCCAGCTCGGCGTCCTCACCAAGACCCCGGGCACACTGACGAACGACTTCTTCGTCAACATGCTCGACATGGGTACCGTGTGGGCACCGATGACCGATACCGAGGAGACCTTCGAGGGTCGCAATGTCGCGACCGGCGAGGTCATCTGGACCGCGAGTCGAGCCGATCTCGTCTTTGGTTCGAACTCTGAGCTCCGCGCCCTCGCCGAGGTCTACGGCAGCTCGGATTCGAAGGAGAAGTTCGTGCGCGACTTCGTCGCCGCATGGGACAGGGTCATGATGCTCGATCGGTTCGATCTCGTCTGATCCAAAGGGCCTCATTCGAGGCCGATGTCACCGAGCTTGCTGGTTCTCCAGCAAGCCCGGTGCTTTTTTGGGGTGCTGTCGCACTGCCAGCAATGCTCGTGTGCTGAGCACAGCGTTACCTGTGTCCGTCCAGTACTATTTGCGGGTTGCAGTGAGTACAATCTGCGGATTAAATCGGGTATAATCTGCGGAACTGACAACCCGGGAGTCGGCATGGCATATCAAGCCCGCATCGCTGATGGCGAACTTGCGGCACGACTGGAGTCATCCGGCGCAGTACTCATTGAGGGGCCTAAAGCATGCGGAAAGACTGAGACCGCTCGCCAGCAGGCCGCTTCGGAGGTTCGTCTAGACGTCGACGGCCAACAACGTGCCGCCGCAGAAATCACCCCAGAACTCGTCCTCGATCGCCCTGCCCCACTCTTGATAGCCGAGTGGCAACTCGTGCCGTCAATTTGGGCCCACGTCCGCCGTGCCGTCGATGACCGCCAAGCACGCGGGCAGTTCATCCTTACCGGGTCAGCCACACCGAACGACGATGTATCCCGACATTCAGGAGCCGGTCGGATCGCAGTCATGCGGTTGCGGCCCATGTGCCTCGCAGAATCCGGGCGCAGCACGGCGACGGTGTCCTTGACGAAACTGCTAGACGACAGCACACAGACTGCGGCTGACCCTGGCTTGACAGTGCCTGACCTTGCCACAGCGATCACCGTGGGTGGATGGCCGGCGGAACAGCGAACTCCCCCCGCGACTGTGTCCCGCAGCCTGCGCGACTATCTGACTCAGATCAGCCATGTGGATGTTGCAGCAGTGTCGGGAGGGCGCCGAGACCCGTCGAAGGTCGATGCACTGCTGCGATCCTTGGCTCGAAATACGGCAAGCAAGGCCACGATCACAACACTCACGATCGATGCCACCGGACCTGGGGAAACGCTGGACCGCGACTCCGTCAGTGGCTACCTCGCAATCCTCGAGCGCTTGATGGTTGTGGAGGACCAGCCGGCCTGGGCGCCGGCTATGCGTTCACGCGTGCAATTGCGCTCTTCTCCCAAACGACACTTCGTCGACCCGTCGCTGGCGGTGGCAGCGCTGCACGCCTCACCTGCCCTGCTTCTGGGCGATCTCGAGTCGATGGGGTTGCTTTTCGAATCCTTGGTGGTGCGCGACTTGCGGGTACTGGCGCAGCCGATCGACGGGCAAGTGCGGCATTACCGGGACAACAAGGGCCTTGAAGTCGACGCCATCGTGACCTGTGACGACGGCCGGTGGGGAGCCTTCGAGATCAAGCTCAGCTCCATGGGCATCGATGCGGCGGCGAAGAATCTTCTTGCGCTCGCGACCAAGATTGACCGGGTTGCCTGTGGCGAACCGGGTGTACTCGCCGTTGTCACCGGCGCCGGCCTTGCCTACCGGCGTAAGGACGGAGTGCACGTCGTCCCTATCGGCACGCTGGGTCCCTGACGCCGGCTCAGTGCGAAGCAGCCGTTGAGGCGATCCGCTGAGAAGCACCAGTCTCTTTTCAATCCCGAGCACCTTGGGAAGAACGGCCCCGGAACATGCGCTGTCACATGAGTAGAGTCACGAAATGGAAAGAAGCAATTCGCGGTGATCGCCACAGGAACTCCCGGTGAGGCCGCCCATGCGCGGCAAATCTACGTGGGGTGGGTGACTGCCGGGATCGAACGCTGCGAACGCGTGGTGACCTCGCTCAGTGATGCGGAGTTTGCCGAACCCAGTCGCCTGCCAGGTTGGACGAGGGCACATGTCATCGCTCACATCGACGGCAATGCCAGAGGCCTTGGCAATCTCGTGACCTGGGCAAGGGCTGGCATTGAGACCCCGATGTATACCTCGATGGAGCAGCGGGATGCCGACATAGAGGCGGGAGCCCTGCTCGCTCCCCAGGAACTGCGAGCCCGCCTCGTGCAGTCGAGTGCCCGGCTTGCAGATGGGTTCAAGAGTCTCCGTGAGGAAGATTGGTCAGTGCAGGTGCGCACGGCCCAAGGGCGGATGATCGCCGCGCGGGAGGTCATTTGGCTTCGGGCCCGTGAGCTCATGATCCACGCAGTCGATCTCGGGGGCGATGTCACCTTCGAAGACCTACCCGATGACTTCCTCATCGCACTTACCGATGAAGTCGTGGCGCGTCGAGGGACTCTGCCGGATCATCCTGCGATCGCGCTACGGGCGGGTGAGCACCGCTGGGACATCAGCGGCGAGGGTGCACCCGCTGTGGTCGACGGCACGCTCCCCCAGATCGCTGCATATGTCACCGGACGCAGTTCACGTGAGCCCGCGCTACCTGGCTGGCTCTAGACATCAGAAGAGTCTCGTCGAGCAGCAGCGCCTCACGCCGCATAGACGACCTGCGCCTGGGCTAGGACCGCGTCCCTCAATCGAGCATGAAGCGCCCCCTTGGAGATCAGGTCGACCGGCCGGCCAAGCACCTGTTCGAGATCGTCAGAGAGGTCGTTGATCGCCCACCCAAGGTGGACCCCATCGCGCAGCACGTACAGGACGTCAATATCGCTGTCAGGACGCGCTTCACCAGTGACAACCGATCCGAAGACGGCAAGCTCGGCAACGCCGTATTTCTCGCACGCCGCGCCGAGCGCGGCGAGATCAATGCCGGCCAGGGAAGACAAGTCGGCCACGATAGCGTCCATAGGGCGCTCTATCCGCATGGAGGTCTCTGAATTCTCGACCAGCCGGGGTTCAGTGCTGGTTGCCGATCGCACCAAGCGACCACGGCCGCAGTCTGCTCAGGCAGCTGGTGACGTGGGCTGCGATCGCGTCCGCGAGCCGATCCGGGAGGGGTGAGTCCCACCGGCCTCGAGACACCTCGATCACCTCCCGAGACTCGTCAAGAAGCTGCTCGCTCATGCGTCGAACTCGCCGGAGCACCTCGCCGGGATCCACGCGGCAATCACGAGCGAGCTCGTCCCAGGCTTCGCGTCCGATCGCGTCAGGATCCCTCTCGCTGAATCCGATCCTCATGCTGAGGCTGACCGAGCGGTCACCGCGGTAGGGCAGATAAGAGTTGAGGTCGTACAGCGGGGCTAGTCGCGTCGCGGTGCGGCTGTGCAGCAGCGAATAGTTGCGCGCGTGCGCATCCGTGCCGACGACGAGCCAGTTGAAGGCGAGTGCATCGATGAAGTAATCGACGTCATGTTCTGCGTGACCGCCGGTTACCTGCTGTCGAAGCAGACGAGTGATGTCGATGACGTCCCGGCCCGCCTGCGCCTCGTACTTGCGGGTGGGCGACAAGCCCCTCGCCTGAACAGTGTCCTCCTGATGTATTCGGAGCCATTCGTCGCGAGAATCCTGGCGTCGGTCGAACCGGGTGACGATGAGTGCGCGCTCACCGTCGAATTCGGCCACTTCTGTCGGTGCGACCGGAAGCCCGACCGAAGCAGCCAGCCTCATTGTGAGGTGCTCGTTCAGGTCTTGATCGGCCAGCGCTGGGATTGCGGGCTTGAAGATGTGGGTCGATGGCACCTGTCCAGTCGACGCAGCCCACCCCGTGCTCGTGCGAGCGAGGGCGAATTTGGCCTGCGCACCGGCGAGACTGAACTGACCCTGTGCGCTCGAAGCGGCCCAGGCTGTCGAGTCGGTGGCAATCTCGCGCAGCCGGTCACCTATCTGTTGGTCAGTGACCCGCTCAAACCCGCCAATTGATGGCGACGTCTCTGGGTGGACGAACGCGGCCGCTCCGGCGACGTCCTGACCAACGTGCCACAGCATCGCGTACGGGTCCAGGCGCTTGATGCCGTATAGCGCGCGCCAGCGGTTGAGCACCTCGCTCCGGTCGGGCAGGAGTCCTCCGAGCCAATGCGAGACCACCTGGCCGGAGTGCTGGCGGATGGAAACGGGGAGGCTGCACGACAGACCACCAGTTACCTCGCGTGCGTCGTCGGCGTAGGTGAGCTTGACCGCTCGCGCGTTGGGGCTGTCGAGCGCAGCTATGACACGGCCGTGCATGAAGACGTCGAGACGTCTCCCCACTTCGCCCGAGCGCAGCGGCCCTGGTGGCTGTCGGTGCTGCTTGCTCACGTTCGGCTCACGCCAGTTCGAAAGGTTGCCAGGTATGCGTCGAGATCGATGTCGTCCTGGTTCGCAATGGGACCCAATGGCGGAACGGATGAGACGTCGTCGACGAGGTCAGCGCGGAGGGGGACATCGAGTGCGTTCAACAGGGCAAGGACGCGCCACACTTCGGCGTTGGGATGCCGGCCACCCTCAAGCAGGTTGACCAGACGCCGCGAGACACCGGCGGCATCAGCCGCCTCCTGCTGACTCCAACCGTTCCGCGCACGGGCGGCGCGCAAAATCTGGCTAAGGTCAGTAACGTCCTCGATCTCCACGGTGCCGCCTCCCTCTGTCACGGATCTGTTACGTCCGTAGAAGAGTCATAGTACCGACACATTGGGTGAATGTCTTGGAACCATTACATCTCAATGCTCCTTCGAACGCTCGAGTCTCTTGCGCCAGGCGCTGAATGAACCTGCCGGTCCGGCATGCGGCCGCGCGAGCCACGGCCACGGGTGGATCTCATCAGGCTCGATGAGGCTGCTGCGCCGCCGCCATCCGGGCACCGGCGCGAAGGTCGTGGCGAGGCATTCGGTGAGGAATACCCATCTTTTTCCTGTCAATCGGAGCCGAGCGAGCAGCGTTTCGTCGAAGACAAAGACCGCTGGCAGGTCCGGGTTCGCGGCGAGCGCCGGATCCTCGTCACCGAGCGACTCAGCCGTGATCCAGACTCGGCTCACCTCGGTTCGGCGCTCCACCTCTCGAGGCCCGGCGGTGGCTTCAGGGTCGAAGTCGGCACGGACTCCGGCAGGTGCCGTCACCTGTGCGAGCACCGGGTCGTCTCCGTACCGTTGAATCGGGCACGCTTGGCGAAGAGCGCAACCTGCACAGAGGTCCGGTGCGCGCCGCTCAACCTAGACGCGAGCGAATCCGTAGGCACGGCCTAGACCATCACCGACAGTCCACTGCCAGCCGAGCCTGTTGGCTGCTCGCGAGCCGTCGAGCAGGTGGGCGCTTTGCGGGCCGCAGAACGCAGCGACGCGAGGGGCTCGACGTGCCACGGCTCGGTCAGGGTGCGATGTGGATGTGGGCCGTTCAGCATGTGGGGCATGACTGCGGCAGCAGTTCACGCCGAGCAACTCCGCTCGCAGGGGAGCCTCTCATCTCGCGGGGAGTCCGTCAGCTCTCGTCGGCCTGTGGTTCGGGCAGCGTCCAGCGCTCGCCTTGCTTGGGACGGATGAAGATCGAGTACCAGATGACGCCGACGAGGATTGAGGCAACCGCGACGATCAGCGGAGTCGGATCAGTCGCAAGGATCTTGTACAGCACATAGGCCAAAAACGCGATGACAATGAGCGGCGGCAGCGGCCACAGCTGCATGCGGTAGTGGTCGGGCCGTCCACCCGAGGCCGATCGGGCGCGAAGCGACGCGAATGCGATCGCGACGTAGATCACGACGACCGTTGCGCTCGTTGCCACGATCAGCCATCCGAACGGGAGAAGATATCCGGCAGCAGCTGCGAGAACGCCGACAAGGACCGTCGCCGCAATGGGCGATTTCGTCCGTGCGTTGATCGACCCAAGCAATCGGTCGACGCCAACCGGCCACGAACGGTCACGGGCGGATGCGAAAACCAATCGCGCATTCTGAATCTGGATCGCAATCACCGCGTTGAACACGGAAATCGCGATCCCAATGCTGACAAGCATGTTCACGGTTTCGCCCCCGCGCTGCAGCAGAAACTCGTTCAATGGAGCTTCTGACGCCATAAGCGACTCGAGGGAGTCTGCTCCGAGAATGACGGCCATGACCGGCAGCAGCTCAACGAGGACCGTGACAAGAAGGGACACCATGACCGCACGGGCCATCGTCTTCGAGGCGTTCTTCGTCTCCTCGGAGTAGAAGACGGCTGTGCCGTATCCGCCGTAGGCGAAGAGCGCAACGGAGACAAGTGAGAACAAGACACCCCACGTCACCGGTTCAAGACCGCCGGACGCTCCAAGCGTCTGCGGCGTCACGAATGTGTCGAGGCCGCGCTGAATGTCCGAGAAACCGAGCACGACGAGGACGAGAACGGCGAATACCTCAAGTCCGAGGAAGATTCCTGTCACCTAGGCATTCGTCCTGATCGTGAAGCAGGCCACGACCGTGGTGATGACGATGATCGTCGTCCACGGTGAGTCGAAGCCATCCCAGACGACCGAGAGATAGGTGCCCACCCGGACCCAATGACGGAGATGATGAAAATCCCAGCCATGAGCGACAGCGTGAGGGCCTCAAAGCCCATCGGCTTTCCAAGAAGTCGGGCGGCCCATGTGTATTCACCCCCGCTTATCGGCCACCGGCTCGAAAGCTCGGCGTAGCAAAGCCCGACGAAGATCGCGAGGAAGGCCGCGATCACCATGGCCGCGACACTGCCGCCCGCGAGCCCCACGATCAGCGAAGGGATAATGAAGACGCTGGACGCCGGAGTTACCGTCGAAAGCGTGATGAGGATGTTCTCTCGAAGCGTGAGGCTGCGGGCAAGTTCTTGCCGGTACTCGTTCGACATGGGCGCCAATCCCTGACTCGGAAGGCAACCACCGCAAGCGAATTGAGTGTCTTGGATGGAGTGCGTCACTGGCAGGGTCTGTTCGGGCCCAGGGCCTCCGTCCGACTGAGACTGCTTCGCCCCGCGTGCCGAGACCGCTACCCGCAGGACTGCACTCACTGAAGGGACCCATCACGTTCACCATCACGCATGCGGTTGGAGCGGCACGGCATAGCAACGCGTGCCTTGGAATGTGCTGGTCCGCTGTACACGCGGTCGTCCAACCTGTCGAGGAAGCCGTGCTCAGCGCACTTGTGCCAAACGCCACGATGACCTGGCGGTCGGGCGATGTCAGTCAGGCCACGTCAATCGATGACGGTGGACACGACCCGTCCGGCTCGGGCCACCATGAGCCGCCCACCGTCGGAATCCGTCGCGGTGGTCACGGACACCGGGAACCCCGTCCCCTTCGGCGAGCACGAGCACGGGCCGACAGCCACCGGCCCGTCGAAGAACAACTCCCGCACCAGCTGCGTCGCCCCTTCCTGGACGAGGCCAACCCGGAGGGTGTCGCCCTCGCGCCACAGCGTGAACTCAACGCTCCACGTCGAGATGGCCTGCTTGGACCAATCCGAGTGCTCGCGAGTCTCGACGACACTGAACCAAGGGCTGCCGTCCAATTCGATGCCGGCCTTCAGCCAGTTTCGCTCGTCGACGCGCACCATGAGCCCGCATTGGTCGAATGGCGACTGGAATTCGCAATGCAGTTGCATGGCAACCTTGAAGTCACCCTCGCATGAGATGAGGAGGGCGTCGCCGTCATCGGCCCCGACGACACCGCCGGTGTGACGCCAGAAATCGCTCACCGGCCTCGTATCCCAATGCACTTGCAGGTCTGCGTCGATCTCCCACCCCACAGGCTCGTTGAGCCAAGCGAATCCTTCCCAACCTCCAACGACAGTCATCGAACCTCCTCAATCTCGTGGCGCAACCAGCGCCTGACTGAACATCGTCGCAGGCACTAGATCGCTAGCCAACCACCATCAACTGGGATGTACGAGCCGGTCATGTACGAGGAGTCATCCGACGTCAAAAACGCGCACACTGCCGCAATCTCCTGAGCCAGCGCCGGGCGACCGAGCGGGATGCGCTCGCGCAGCCAGGCGCCCTTTGCCGGATCATCGATCGACGCCTGGCTCATAGGCGTGGCAACCGGCCCCGGCCCGACCACATTGACGCGCACGCCGAACTTCGACCAGTCGACCGCGAGCGCGCGACCTAACTGCAGCACGGCTCCCTTGGACGCGGTGTAGGCGGCATTGCCTCCATAACCGACCGTCGACAGGATCGATCCGAGTAGGACGATCGAGCCGGATCCCTGCGGCACCATCACCCGACCCGCCACGCGAGCCACGAGGAAGGATCCGGTGACATTGACGCGCATGGTTTGCTCAAACACCGCGAGTGACATGTCGCGCGCATCGACGAATGCCTCTTCGATACCCGCGCAATGGACGACGCCGTCCAATCGGCCGTATCGCTCGACCGCTGCGCCGACGAGCGCATCAGCGTCGGACTCGACGGTGATGTCTCCCGCCGCGACAAGGCCACCCGTCAGGGACACCACTTCCTCCAGCGCGGTTGCGGAGAGGTCCGCGCAGATGACGCGATCACCCCGCTCCGCGAGGCGGAGTGCAGTCGCGCGGCCAATACCGGAGGCTGCACCCGTGACCAGCGTGACGTGCGTGTCAGTCATGCGTTCGATTCCTTTCGTCGACGTGAGCGAGGAAGTCCGTCACCAAGGGGAAGAAGGAGTGGGGCGTCTCCAGATGCGCACAATGCGATGCGTCAGGGAGCACGTGCCACTTCGCGCCGGTGATTCCTGCTGCGAGAGTTCCCATGACCTCGGGGGTTGCCTCATCGAACTCACCCGAGATGCACAGGGTGGGTACCGCGATCTCGTGCAGGCGTGGTCGAACATCCCAGTGCTTGAGGACAGCCATGCTCGTACCGTTGTCGAATTCAGACCCACCGGCCATCACACGGTAAACCTCGCCATCCGCCTCGAGCGACCGCTCACTTAGGTCAGCACATTCGGGGAGGGGTTCGAGCCGACAGACGAAGCGCCGGTTGAACTCGTGCTCTGCCGCCTTGAACTCAGGCGAGTCGACAGCCCCCGTGCCACGTAGTTCCGCAAGTACAGAGCGAACATCCTCGGGAAGCGTGGCGAGGAGTGCATCGGTGGCCGCTGTCCACTCCTCGATGCTCGCCAGTGTGGAGTAGAGGATGAGCCCGGCTAGCCCGGGCGGCGAGGTGAGGGCGAAGTCCAGCGCGAGCATCCCGCCCCAGGACTGACCGAGCAACACGTACTGATCGAGTTCAAGCTCACTGATCAGTAGGGCGAGTTCTTCGATGAATAGGCCGGGTTCGAACATTGCCGGGTCGTGCGGCACGTGCTTGAGCGAGGACTCCCCACACCCGAGTTGGTCGTAGCGCACGACCGCCCTGCCGGTGCGAGCCAGTGCCTCCATCGGCTCCAGCGAGTAGGACGGGTAGCCCGGCCCGCCGTGGAGCAGGATGACCGGAACACGTCCGGAGTCGAGATCGCCGGTCACTCGGTACCACGTCTGAAAGCCCCGAACGTCAAGCCGCCCATCACGCACCGGCGGCTCAGCCGCCCGTCCGCGTGGCGATGTCAACGGTTCACTCTTCACGATTGATGCACCTCACTTCATGCTCGCTGCGATGCGCTCGCCCACGACGACGACAGGCAGTGCGGGGGTGGAGCGCGGCACCTCGGGGAAGATCGAGGCATCGGCCAGCGTCAGACCGGCAACCCCGTGCACTCTGCCGTCGGCGTCGCAGACCCCGTCTCGTTCGGCGAGGCCCATGGCTGCCGTGCCCGCAGGATGCCAGTAGTGGCTGTGCGTCCTGGTCATCCAGGAATCGACGCCCTCATCTGGTTGCTGTGGGTTAAGACGTGTTCCAAGAAGTGGCGCCAATTGATCACCGGCGCACAAACGCTGAGCCGTGGCCAAGCCATCGGCCATCGAGGCCCGATCTGACGGCGCTGCCAGGTATGCATGATCGGGAACGAAGCCTCCGGCAGAGCCCACTCGAAGACGGCCTCGTGAGGCGGGGGTGAGCAGCGACACCGGGACGATCGCAGCCCAGCCGGTCGGGGAGTCAGGCCGCGGTTCGACCCAGGGGTAGATATGTAGGTCGAAGGGTCCCTGCGATGACGACGATGAGACCTTCGCAAGTGCCTGCTCCTCGGGCAGCCAGCCGTGCTCGGCACGGAAGGCGTCGAGTTGCGAGACCAGTTCAGCCGAGGCGTTGAACTCGAGGGTGATCGCCGGATGGTCATGCAGGTTGCCGCCCGCACCCGGAAGCTCAACCTGCGTTTCGACACCGAGACTCGCAAGGTCCTCGCTTCGCCCAATACCTGACCGCATAAGGATTTCAGGGGTTCCGTAGGCGCCTGCGCACAGCACAACTTGGTCGCAACTCACCACGGTCATCACGCTGTCCTTGATTATCTCGACGCCGGTAACACGTCCGGATTTGATGACGATGCGCAGCGCGCTGGTGTCGTGCCAGATCTCGAGGTGACCTCGCTCGCGTACCGGATCGATGTAGGCGAATGAGGCATTCCAGCGGACACCGTCGACGATGTTGACGGGGCTGACATCGACGCCGATGCCGCCATCGAGACTGTCGAGATCCGCGACTCGTGGGACGCCATCCGCTTCGCATGCATCGACAAAGGCCCGATGATAGGGCTGCACCTCGGATTCTGCGAAGCGGTGCACACGCATCCGCTCTGTCGCAGCGTCGAAGTGCGGCCGCAGGTCATCTGCCGCCCAGCCAGCAAGTCCGCTTGCGGCCCATCGGTCATAATCCCCTGACCAGCCCCAAGACTGGGTGCAGCCATTGTGAGTAGAGCAGCCACCCATGACCCGTGCTCGGTCAAACGCAAGAGCACGGCCCCCAGAACCCGGTCCGCCGTACCCCCAGTCGTGACTCGTGGGCAGCGTGCTGGCGTCGAGGAGGTCTCCGGGCCAGCGTCCCGAGGTGCGGCCGCCATAGTCGGGTCCGGCCTCGATGAGTAAGACCTGGCGGTCCGCGCGCTCGGCCAACCTGCCCGCCACGACGCAGCCGGCAGTGCCACCGCCGATGACCACGACATTCGGGGATGCTGTCACCCTCATTCGGCCCGCTTGAGGAACGACCGCACCTTGAGCATTCGAGTTCCCCAGTCTCCGAAATCCACGGTCCGTTGCTTCCCCAACGGTAAGTTATGATCATAAGATTTCTACGCTAGATTGGGAAGACCAACAGGAGGCCGAATGCAGCCCGACAACGCAGACGCCCGCACCAACCCCATCGAGGTTCGTGCACTCGAGCAGCTGGCCGATCTGCGCGGTGTCGATGCACTGTTCGAGTCAGTCTGGGGCACCGGCATACCAATTCTTGGCGTCGAGTTGCTTCGAGCCCTCGCTCACGAGGGAGGATACGTAACGGGCGCATTCATCCGCGGAGAACTCGTCGGCGCCTCAGCCGGGTTCCTCGGCAACCATGGCAATCGCCTCTCCCTTCACTCCCACGTGACCGGCGTATCACCCCGCGCACGGGGATCACACGTCGGAAGGGCACTGAAGCTGCACCAGCGGGAGTGGGCCGCGTCGCATGGGATTCAGGTCGTGACATGGACATTCGATCCGCTGGTGCGCCGCAATGCCTGGTTCAACATCAGTCGGCTGGGCGCGCGTCCCGTCGAATACCTCATCAACTTCTACGGGCGAATGCCGGATGCCATCAACGCGGGCGATGAGTCCGACCGACTCATCATGGCATGGGACGTCTCGGCGCCCCTGCCGACCGAGGCACTCGAGGTAGGCCACCACCGAGTCATCACCACACCAGAGGACATCGAACTTCTCCGCGGCACGGACCCGGTGGCGGCACGTCGTTGGCGGATGCGCCTGCGCGAGGAACTCATGGAACCGGTCGCACAGGGTCAGGTCGTGGGATTCACACGTGAGGGCGCATACGTTCTGCTCGACTAGGCCGGTCACGCCTCCCGATCGAGCGCCTCACCGGTTCGTTGAACGATCTCGATGAGCGCTCGGACATCATCTGCTGACGTGCGGAAATTGGTGATGCACGGCCGCAGGACGGTGATGCCGTCAACGATCGCACTGGTGATGTAGGCGTCGCCCTCCTGCTGCATCCGATGAGCGATAGCCGAGTTGTGCCTATCGACGGACCCACGAATCGGCAGCCGGCGAAAGGGTACGGTCGACAGTTGGGGTTCGACGATGAGCTCCAGTTGCGGGATCTCTCGCACGAGGTTCGCAAGGTACTGCGCGAGCCTGAGGTTTTCCTCGAGTGCATCACGAAAGGCATCAGCGCCGTGCGCGCGAAAGGCCGTCCAGAGCTTCAGCGACCGAAAGGGCCGCGAGTACTCGAGGGTGCGATCCACCGGGTTCTCCTCCGCGTCGACCATGTAGGACGCCGCGTGCCCGAAGGTCTCGCGCAAGGCATCCGCGTCACGCACCAGCAGGATGCCGCACGCCTTGGGGACGAACAGCCACTTGTGCGCATCGATCGTCGCTGAGTCCGCGAGGTCGATCCCATCGAACAGATGGGCGGCCGTTCGCGTGGCAGCAGCCGGAAGCCCGTACGCGCCATCGACGTGGAACCACACGCCATGTTCGCGGCAGACGCCCGCGATCTGCCGAAGTGGATCCACGGCACCGGTGAGCGTCGTGCCGGCGGTAGCCACCACGGCAACCGGTACGCGACCGTCCGCCTTGTCTCGCCGGAGGCTCTCATCGAGCGCCGCGACATCCATGCGCCGATGCGCGTCGATGGGGATCGCCCGAATGGAGTCCGAGCCAAGACCAAGAAGCTCAGCAGATCGATCAACGCTTGAGTGGGCTTCAGTGCTCACGTACAGGGTGCCGCGCCCGTCGAGCCCGGTGCGCCGGCTCCCCGGCAAGGCCCTCTCGCGAGCCGTTGCCAAGGCCGTGAGGTTCGACAGCATTCCGCCACTGGTCACGACGCCGCTCACTCGACCGAACCCGACGAACTCGCCCACCCATCGAATGGTCTGCTGCTCGACAAGCGTCGCAGCGGCCGCGACGGACGCGAGGTTCACGTCGTGCGCCGCTGACAACGCCTCGGCCAGCACCCCCACCTCAAGTCCAGCCGACCCGACGTAGCCGAAGAAACGTGGCCGCGACTGGGCGAGGCTCTGATCGAGAAGTGCTTCTACCTCCCGCAACGCCCTGAGGGCGCCAACCCCAACGGGCGGCAGGTCCTGCGAGAGAAGTTCGAGCGTGTTCTCGCTCGGCGGTGGCTGCCCCGGTCGAGCCGTGTCGAACCCCTCCCAGGCCTCCCGAAGGATCGCGAACGCGGTGTCGAGCGCTGCGTCGCGCTCGGACCCTAACGACAGGGGCGACGAGGAGGTCACTCGCTCCTCGTGGGGAGGAGGACCTTGCCCGGGTTGAGGATGTTGCCCGGGTCGAACGCCGCCTTCACCGATCGCATGACGCCCATCGTTGCCTCGCCGACCTGCAGGGCCAGTGCCTCGCGCTTGCCCAGGCCGATGCCGTGCTCCCCGGTGCAGGTGCCACCCATCGCGATCACGCGTCTGGTCAGCTCACTCGATGCTGCCTTAGCCGCGTCGTGCGTGCGATCATCGGCGGGGTCGAACATGAGCAGTGCATGGAAGTTGCCGTCGGCAACGTGGCCCAGAATCGACCACGTGAACGGTTGCCCCGTGAAGATTTCCTCAGCGCTGGCGACTGCCTCCGACAAGCGCGACAGGGGCACGGCTGCGTCGGTGGTCAGGGATCGGGCTCCGGGATGGGCGGCGATTCCCGCCGGGTAGGCGTTGTGCCTCGCCTCCCAGAGCCCTCGACGCTTCCGTTCGTCCACTGTCCAGGTGAAGTCGGACGCGCCGAAATCGGCGACGACCTCGTGGGTCTCCTGTGCCTGCTCGCTCACGCCGGACTTCGTCCCGTGGAATTCGAAGAACAGCGAGGGCGCCTCGGTGAGCGTGGTTCCCTGATACGCGTTGACGGCTCGAATGCTCGCGGCATCGAGGAACTCACAGCGGGCAACGGGCACACCTGACCGCACAACCGCCGTGGCCGCTGCCACACCTTCAGCGAGGGTCTCGAAGGTGCAGTAGGCGGCCGACATTCGCTCAGGGATTCCGAAAACACGCAGGGTGAGCTCGGTAATGACAGCAAGCGTGCCCTCTGACCCGACCAGCAGGCGCGTCAGGTCGTACCCGGCGGAATCCTTTCGCGTGGGCCTGCCAGTACGGATCACGGTACCGTCGGCAAGTACGGCCGTGAGCGCCATGACGTTGTCGCGCATCGAGCCGTATCGAACGGTCGTGGTCCCGGAGGCTCCGGTCGCCGCCATTCCCCCAAGGGTCGCGTCGGCACCAGGGTCGACCGAGAAGAACAGCCCCTCGCGGGAGAGTCGCTCGTTGAGCGGGATGCGCCGAACACCGGCCTGCACAACAACGAGCAGATCGTCCGGTCGCACCTCGAGGATCGCATCCATCTCCGACAGGTCGATCGTGATGCCGCCCTCGACCGGCAGCACGTGCCCCTCGAGGGATGACCCGACACCAAACGGGATCACCGGCACCCCCGCCGCGGAGCACATTCTGAGAACAGCCTGCACATCCTCGGTCGACCGAGCCATGACGACGGCATCAGGCAGCACGGGCTGGTGGGAGGACTCGTCGGTCCCATGGCGCTGCAGCTCGCTCTCGACGATGGTGACGCGTCCGGGCACGGCCGCGCGCAGGATGTCGAGGAAGCCGTCGGGCAAGCGCCGACGCGTGGTGTCGCTCATGTCTGACTCCTGTATTGATCTCTGAACACGGACGTGCGACGACTTTCGCCAGTGCGAACAGTAACTTTCACCGGTGCCCTCGTCCCGGCGATGACGACGTTTGCGCCCCGTGCGCTCATCCGCCGGTCGCTGCCGCGAGTGGGAGATGGAGGACCGATCGGTGTTCACCAGAATGCAGCACGTCAACGGTGGCAATGCGAACATCATCGGGCGTCTCGAACCCGTCGGGACGGCCGGTGTGGTGGTTGCGGTCCATGCGGAGCGACCCGGTATGACGCACGACCAGCTGCAGACGTGAGCCGGCCGCGAGCCGGCGGGCGAACCAGTGGAAGTTGCGGAAGTGCACGAGAGTCGGCTCACCTGGCACCATGAGCTGAATGCCCTTGGACGGGTCACGGTGGCGCAGACGCTGCACGGCAGGTGACAAAAGGACCCGCGACCCGTCAACGCGCAGCTCGTACAGCAGTGCGCACAGGTCGGCATCGGGTTGGTCGAGCACCACCCAGGCGTCGAGCTGGGGCTCACCCGCCAGCTCGAGCGGTTCGGACAGGCGAGCCGAGGTGTACACCGCTCCGAAGCCGTCGATCGAGGCGACGAACACGCCCGAGGTGGGGTCGACTCCCCACAGGTGAGCGCCGAGGTCGTGGTAGTTGGGAGGCAGTTCCATCAGAGGGTTGTGCGACTGCCCGGATGGGTTGGGCTGTTGCTCGAGCAGCATCGTGGTGCGCTCGTCGGGGTCGCACACGAACCGAAATGACGGAGATTCGACGGGATCGGGTTGCAACCACCCGGGATGCACGGCGCTGTGGTGTCCGTCGTGGCCCACGAGGTACCACGGCACCGTGCCCGCCGTAGCAGCTTCCAGGCTCGCTGCCGTCCTCCACTCCTCGGCACCGGTGACGTAGTAGTGCACCGGGTCGGTGAGGAAGGCGGGCTTGTCGCCACCGTCCATCACCCAGCGGTACCAATCGATTGTTAACTGCATCATGTCGACATTTGCTGCGGGTCCAAATGTGAGGTCGCCCGCTTGCGGGCGACCTTCGAAGGCTGCGCCGTGCTCCCATGGCCCGAGGATGAGGTGGTGGTGCGGGCGCTGATCGGCCGGTCGCGCACGGCAGTAGCGGCGGTGGTGCTCGATCGCGCCTCGCTCGGCAATGTCGTACGGTCCGGTGATCTCCAGCACCGGCACATCGATCCCCGGCAGACCGTCCTGCGCCGGCCCCATCTCGGGTCGCCACGGAGCGTCCTGCGGCGTGGTGTTCATCTCGTCAGGCAAGCCCCAGGGTCCGCCCATCCGCTCGATCAACGACCGAAACGACTCATGCGCCTCGAACGACTCGGCCAGTCGAGCAATGTGCAGTTCTGCCTCTGCGACGAGGCGACTCGACAGCGTCTTGCCCGCCGTGAGCATGCCCCAGTTGAACTGGTGGTCGATTGGGATTCCACCCGCACCAGGTGCGAGACCGGGCAGCGACGCGACGGCCGGGATCATGGTGCGCAGGTGGGGTGGGTGCGCGGCTGCCGTGGTCCACTGGTTCTGGCCCGTGTACGACCCCCCGAACAGCGCCACGTCTTTGGTGCACCAAGGCTGGGCGGCAATCCATTCCACCAAGTCGTAGCCGTCGCCGGCCTCCTCGGTGCCGTGGCCGCGAAAGACGCCCTCGGAGTCGCCCCGCCCGCGGCAATCGACCGACACGAACGCGAACCCATCGTTGGCGAATCTCACGCCATCCGCCGAACCCGAGTCGCGCGAGTACGGCGTGAACTCGAAGATCGCCGGTACGCCGCCAGATCGCTTACGCGGCAGAAACACGTTGGCTGCGAGGTGAGTTCCGTCTCGCATGGGAATCATGCGGAGGAAGAGCAGTTCAACCCTTGACCCAGGGCCGGGAGCCTCCACGTTTTGACTTGTCGCCATGCCCACAGACTTTACACAATTTTTTTACGTCAATCACAATAACTTCGGGGAGGGAGCCTTCAGCAGCTCGTCGGTCGCCGTGGTGGCGCAGGCCGAGTGCCAGCCGACGGCCGGGCACGCACAGGTTGTCCAGGTCGAGCCTCGACATCGAGCATGCCGTCGGTCACGACCGGGGTTCCGGCAACGAGCACGTGCCGGATTCCTTCCGACGTCAGCGTGGGTGCATCGTAGGTCGCCCGGTCGGTCACGGTGTCTGCGTCGAACACAACGAGGTCCGCGTCGGCACCCACCTGGATGCGACCCTTGCGGGCCATGCCAGGTGCGACGTCGCGCAGGATGTCGGCAGGAACGAGCGTGCACCTGCGAATTGCTTCGGGAAGGTCGATGATGCGCAGTTCGCGCACATACCAGCGCAGTATTCGACTGAACGTGCCCGCCGTTCGCGGGTGCGTGAGCACATCGGAGGCGATCGGCCAGCCGGCACTGGCGTTCCCGTGTGATTTCGGCACGACGAGCGGCATCCCGTCAGAGGCGACCGCCGTGTCGGGAGCGAGAAACGCTCGAGTCAAGTAGCCGAGGTCCGCCGGGTCGGTCTCGTGGAGGAAGTCGATCACTGCCAATCCCCCGGGGTCGGTCGCTCGTAACTCACGGAGCCTCTCGACAGAGCCGACCTGCTCGCCGGTAGGCAGGTAACGAATGTCTCCGGGGACCAGCGCCGCATTGATGAGATTCTCCGGTGCAAGGAAGGCCGCACCGATGCCGGTGCAGCCGGCACCGTACGGATAGGCCTCGGTCGTGATGCGAAGGCCCTGGTCGCGCCCTCGCTGGAGCAGTGCGTGCACGCGATCGACGTGCCTGGTCGACGTGCTGTTGATGTGACACAGGTGCATGTGAGCACCAGTGGCGAGCGCTGCGGTCACCACTTCAGCCGCACCGAATAGGCCGCTGTCGGGTCGGGAGAGTTCGCGCACATGGGTGTAGGCGACGGTGTGCTCGTCCGCGGCGAGCTGGGCAACATCGAGGTACTCAGCCGCAGTTGACTCCTGGCAGTAGCCCAACAGGACGCCGATGCCGAGGGCGCCTTCTGCCAACTCTGCTCGAAGCCCATCGAGCATCGCCGAGGTCTCGGACTTCGACAGGGCGCGGTGCCAGTCGGCTGCATTGATGTGGGTGAAGAATGCATCGAGCCCGGCACTCACATCGAGGCCGCACGCGGCCATGCGCTCGAGCGCCCACGATGCAGAGAATCCGTAGTGATTCGGGCTCCCCTCCGCGGCGACCGACGCGTACGAGCCGGCGACATCGACCTGCCCCGCCTCGAGCTCGAGCGCGGTGGTGACGCCATCGCACACCTGAAGGGCCCGTGACGGAAAGTCGCGGCAGTGACTGTGCAGGTCAATGAAGCCTGGGGCGAGGACGAGCCCGGTGAGGTCAAGTTCCCGTGCGCCGTGGAGGTCTGCTGATCCGCCGACGGCTACCGCTGCAATCGTGCTGCCATCGATCGCCACGTCGCACACGGCATCAAGTGAGGTCTCAGGGTCAATCGTTCGCGCGCCTCGCAGGACCAGATCGTGCTCGCTCACTTCATCCCCTTCGCCGATTCATGTCAGGTCCGAGCCAGAACTCTGCGAGCCCGCCGGCTGCCACGTGCCATCGGACCGCGGCATCGACGCCACCAGTCGGCGGGTGTATTCGTTCGCAGGAGCATTGAGCAACTCGTCGGTTGCTCCCTCCTCGACGATGCTCCCGCGGTAGAGCACGACGACGCGAGAGGTCACCTGCCGAACGACCCCGAGGTCGTGAGTGATGAACAGGAGCGCCGTTCCCTGCTCATTCACCTCGCGCAGCAGAGCGAGAATCTGGGCCTGGATCGATACGTCCAACGCTGCAACCGGCTCGTCGCACACGAGCACCTGCGGATTCACGGCGAGCGCACGAGCAACTGCCACTCGCTGACGCTGGCCACCTGAGAGCGCAGCAGGGCGACGCGATGCATACGTCGCCGGGAGACCTACTCGGTCGAGGAGCGCGCGGATCTCGCGCTGGACCTCCGCGCGAGAGAGCTGCGGCACTCGGAAACTGAGAGCCTCAGCAAGGGTGTAGCCGACCGAGTGCATCGGGTTCAACGACGAGTACGGATCCTGGAAGACGCACTGCACGATCCGCCGTGCGCGAGCAGCATCGGCATTCTTGAGTCGACGGTAGTCACTCACGTCGAGACCATCGAGCATGATGCGACCCCCGGAGGGGGTCGTGAGTCCGAGGACGCAACGCGCCAGCGTCGTCTTTCCGGACCCGGACTCGCCGACGACGCCGAGTGCCTCACCACTGCCCAGCATCAGATCGACACCGGCAAGTGCGGAATGCTTGTCGGCGCCCGACCCGTAGGACTTGGAAAGCTCCGAAATGGCAATGAGCGCTGGGCCGGCCTCGACCACGCGTCGCTCGCTGCTTCCGGTCTCGGCGGTCTGCTGAAGTTCGTCGCGCACGTCGTCGTAGCGCATGCAGGCAGACCACTGATCCGGCCCGACCGGAAGGAGTTCGGGGCGTGAAGTGGTGCAGGCATCAGCAACGTAGGTGCACCGTGAAGCAAAGCCGCACTGACCGAGGACCTCGGAGACCGGCGGCACGCGACCGGGGATGCCCTCTAGGGTCTGCTGGTACCGATCTGTTGCCGGGACCGCCTCGAGGAGGCCCCGTGTGTACGGGTGAGCAGGAGCGGTGCGCACGAGGTCGGCCGGCGATGCCTCGACCAGAGTGCCTGCATACATGACGAGCACGCGCGTGCACGAAGCAAATGCCAACCGAAGATCGTGGGTGATGAGCAACAGGCTCATGCCGCGGTCGCGCTGGATTCGCCCGAGCAACCCGAGGATCTCCCGTTGGGTCGTGGCGTCAAGCGCCGTCGTCGGCTCATCGGCCACGAGCAGCCGCGGATTGCTCGCGAGCACGCAGGCGAGGGCCACTCGCTGCAGCATGCCGCCCGACAGCTCGAACGGATAGGAATTCGCCACCGACGGCCGATCGATCCCGACCTCGGCCAGCCTTCGCGCGACCTCTGCTCGCATCGCATCGCCTCGTAGTCCGGCGCCCACCTTGGACACTCGAAGGGTCTCGACGAGGTGGTGTCCGGCGGTTCGAACCGGGTTGAGCATCGTGAACGGATCCTGCATGAGCAAGCCGATGTCTCGTCCGCGCACCTGCGATGACACCCGACCGTCGCTGTCGACCAGCTCATCTCCGTCGAACTTGATGGATCCATTCGCGCGCAGTTCGGGCTGCAGGAGGGACACCAGCGCCCGGGCAGTGAGTGACTTTCCGGAGCCGGATTCGCCGACGAGCCCGACCGTCTCCCCTCGACCTATAGTGAATGAGACGTCAGTGACGAGCGGGCGAATCTGACCCCGTTCACCATGGTCGATGGAGAGCCCATTGACCTCCAGCAGCGGCGTCATCCGACGCTCCTGCGGCCACTGAGCAGCTCGTAGACGCGGTCGCCGAGGATCGTCACGGCGATGGCGAGGAGCGTGATCAAGAGTGCCGGGGCGATCACGGCCAGAGGATTGATATCGAGATTTGAGCGGTTCTCGGCGACCATGAGTCCCCAGTCGGGCGTCCCAGGTGCGACACCGAGACCGAGGAAGGCAAGACCGGACAGCGCCACCAGCGCTCCTACGAACTGCAGCAGGATATTGGCACTGACCGTCGGGGTGACATTGGGCAGGATGTGGCGCGTGGCGACTCGAGTGCCGCGCAGCCCGACCGCGCGCGCCGCCGCTACATACGGCAGTTCCCGCTGCGCCAACACGGCGCTGCGAACGACCCGAACGTCGGCGGGAGTCGAGAGGAAGATCAAGACAACCACGGCGAGCCAGTAGCCACCGCCAAGGATCCCGACCAGGACGATGGCAACGATCAGCGGCGGCACCGCATAGATGATCTCGGTCAAGCGCATGGTGATGCCGTCGACCCACCCCCCTCGAAAGCCGGTGAGCAGGCCCAGGGAGGTGCCGAGAAGCCCAGCGCCGACTGCGACGATGGTGGGACCGATGAGAGCGGTCCGGGTCCCGTAGATCAGTTGCGACCAGATGTCACGCCCGAGTTCGTCAGTGCCCAGCAAATGCGCACGCGACGGCCCCTGGTTACTGTCGACGAGCACCTGCAGGTACGGGTCGTACGGGGCGATGAGCGGTGCGATGACGGCCACCACCGCCAACAGCACGACAAACCCAAGACACGCCCATGCAAGAACGCCGAGTCCCTCGCGGTCCGACGGGCTTGCGGGCTCCTCGAGGGAGAGATCAGTGACACGGACATCGAAGGCCATCAGGCACCAACCCCTCGTCGAAGTCGGGGATCGAGCGCGAAGTAGGTAACGTCGATGATGAGATTGAAGGAGAGGATGACAAAGGCCGTGAGCAGCGTGATCGCCTGAATGACCGGAATATCGAGCGCGTTCACCGATGAAACGAGCAGGGTGCCCAGGCCGGGGAGCGCGAACGCCTGCTCAACGAGCACTGCCCCGGTAAGGGAGAACGCAAGCACGAGTCCACTGATCGTGATGACGGGGAGCGCCGCATTGCGCAGCACGTAGCCGCCCCATACGGACCGGGCCGGCACCGCACGCACTCTGGCGAATGTGACGTAGTCCTGCGTCGCGACGTCCATTGTCGCCGCCCGCGTCTGTCGCGAGATGATCGCGATTTGTCCGACCGCGAGGGCAATAGCCGGCAGGGTCAGGTGATAGATCCGGTCGATCGCTCCCTTGCCAGGGCCGTACACCGGAAACCACCCGAGTTGGACGGCGAACACGTAAATAAGGAACACCGCCGGGGCAAACACAGGCGCCGCGAAACCAACGAGGCTCCCGGCGGTGACGGTCCGATCGAGGCGGGTGCCTCGGCGGACCCCTGCGGCGAGGCCCAAGGGGATGGCAATGACGACCGTGATGATGAACGAGTACATCGCGAGCGCCACCGTGATCGGGAAGCGCTCGCCGATCGCATCCCCGACCGGCAACTGCGAGCTGATGGATCGACCGAAGTCGAACCTCATCACGCCCTGGAGCCAGTACCAGTACTGGGTGAGCAGGGGCTCATCGAGGTGGTAGAGCGCCCGAACCTGCGAGATCGCCTCCGGAGTGGCCTTGGAGGGGCCTCCGAGCAAGGCGACAGCGGGATCCCCAGGCGCCAGCGAAAGCAGGCCGAAGACGAGGAACGACACCACCAGCAGGATGGCAATCATCCCCACCAGTCGGCGCGCCACGAAGGTCACGATCTTCATGGCGGCACCTCCAATCGCTCATTGCCTAGGTGCCGTTCCTCGCGCAAGCCTTTTCGTCCATGACTACGAGGCCGATCGGATGGACTGTGGCCACGTCTGACCGACGGCCCAGTAACTGTAACCGTCGAGCCAGACGTACGCCTTGCCCATTGCCAGAGCCGTCTGCTTGTCGTACGGCGGAATGTATGGAAGCTCGGCGTTGGCAGTCATGAGCACGGGAGCCAGCAGCGGAATCGTTTCGGCGGCCGTCGGAACAGCCGCGAGCGCATTGAGCTGCTTGGTTAGTTCGGGGGTCGTGAACCCGGACGGATTGAAGATCGTCCCGAGGATCACCGGGGGCAATTCGCTGGGGCTCGGAGTACCTGCACCCAACGCCAGCAACTGCAGGGGGCTCGCCTCCGGATCGCCGAGACCAGCGCCCCATTCGGCCGCCGACACGTTCTTCACGTTGATGGTGATACCAACCTGCTTGGCGTTCTGAGCGAGGTTCTGGGCACACGGAGACATCCAAGGCTGTGTCGTGTCAATCGGCAGGTCAACGCTGAATCCGTCGGGGACAGAGGACTTAGCCAGGTACTCCTTGGCCTTGGCTATGTCGAAACTCGGTATCGCCGGGAGACCTGCGTAGAACTCCGCCTCCTTCGCCGGATCGTTGATCGTCGACGAGATCTGGATCGCCGGAACAAGCGACTTTGCGACGGTCGCCCTGCCATTGAACAGCGGCTGGGTCAGACCGGCCGTGTCTGAGAGGTATGCCATGGCGGTGCGCACGTTCACATCGTCAAATGGCTTGGTCGTCGTTCGCATGGACAGCATGTCGTTGTAGCCGCCTGTCACGTAGGACATGGCAATCTCGCTGGCGTTGTCGTACTGCCGGGTGGCAATGAGCGGGACATCGAAGTAAACGTCGACGTCACCTTCGACCATGGCTAGGCGGGCGGTCTCGGGGTCAGGGATCGTGACGATGACAACCTGCTTCACCAACGGTTCGTCACCCCAATACGTTCCGGTGAGATCGAGGGTTGCACCCTCGGAGACCGAGTAGGAGGTCACCTTGTAGGGACCACTGCCCATGCCGGGCTTGGACGGCGACCCAAGGTCGGCACCTGCCTCCTCGGAATACTTCTTCTGCACTACAAACCAGTCAAGCGCGGCCCGGTATGCAAACGTGTTATCGGGCTGCGTGAGCGTCACCGTGACAGTGTTTCCGCTCGCTGTGACGCTCTCAACGAAGCCCCAACCCGCAGCCACCGCCGCTGTTGCCGCCCCATCGACAATCCGTTGCCCCGAGTAGGCGACGTCATCCGCCGTGACGGGGGTGCCGTCCCAGAACTTGGCATCTGACCGGATCTCATATGTGAAGGTGGTGGGCGTGGGATTGGCCCAGGATTCGGCGATCATCGGCTGGAGTTGACCCTGGTTGTCCAGGTTAAGCACGCGGTCATAGGCGAGTGTGAGCGCACGACGGGTAGGAACATCGTTTGCCTTGAGGATGTCCATCGCCTCGATGGGTGACTGAATCGCAGCGGTGATGCTGTCGATCGGCGTGTCGCCCTGCGCCGCCGGCGCGGCAGAGGAGGACGAGGCCGTGGATGCGGTAGACGCGTTAGAAGTCTTACTGCCACCACCTGAGCATGCCGCTAGCACCAATGCCAGCGAAGCAACGACACCCAGAAATGCCGGGCGGCGTCCAACGCTCAGAGAGGTCGATGTGGTCATGCTGACTCCTTGGTGGTGGTTCGACAATTCCTTGTGCGTAGAAAAGTTACGTTAGGTCGAGCTCGAATGCAAGTCCTTCCGGAAAAATGATGCTTTGAATGCGTAACGATCTGTGCACGCCGACCTCACATCGCCTCCGGCATTGTCGACGAGGGTCACTTCATGCACTACGTTCGCTTCGTAACTCTTTTACGCACGTTTTGGAGAGATCCGTGACACCGCTGAACACGCATGGGACGCCTGCCAACCTCGCCCACGCACGGCACTGGGTGGCCGGTGCGCCCGACGCCGCGTCAACGGGTGAGACACGACGAGTCACGGGTCCGGCCACCGGCAGCACGACCGGTGACTTCACCGTGGGCACTGAAGCCGTGGTCGATCGCAGTGTTATCGCCGCCGCCGAGGCAGGGCCAGGCTGGTGGGGTCTTGGTGCAGAAGCTCGCGGGCATCTGCTCGGGCAAGTGGCAAACCGGCTCACAGCTGCTGCGCCCCGACTCGCCGCCCTTGAGTCGCGCGAGATGGGCAAGCCAGTCGCGATGGCCCAGCAGGACATCGAGGGGTCGATGGAGTTGTTCCGGACGACCGCCGAATCCGCGGCAAGCTTTTTCGCCCCCGCCTCGCCAGGAGCAAGTCGCACGGCGCACAGACCGTATGGCGTCGTTGCCCTGATCACACCTTGGAACTACCCGGTATGCCAGGTCACCGACATTCTCGCCGGCCTCCTCGCCGCAGGAAACACGGTCGTAGTAAAGCCGAGCGAGAAGGCTCCTTTGTCTGTGGCGGCCCTCGGCCCCCTGCTCGACATCCTTCCGCCCGGCGTCGTCAACATCGTGCTCGGAGACGGTGAGGTTGGAGCCGCCCTCGTAGAGCACCCGCTCGTCGGGCTCGTCCACTTCACCGGCTCTGTCGCCACCGGGCGCAAGGTCGGTGGCGCCGCTGGCGCACGGCTCATCCCCTGCTTCCTCGAACTCGGCGGCAAGGACGCTCTCGTGATCGATCAAGGTGTCGACGTAGCCAAGGCAGCCGAGCTCGCGGCCAGCGGCGGGTGGATGAACACCGGCCAGGTGTGCACTTCGATCGAACGCGTCTACGTCCATCGCGCTGTAGCCGACGAATTCGTGTCCGCGCTGATACACGAATCCGCATCCTGGCCAATGGGATCCGGTCAGGATCCCGACACTCGTTTGGGACCGCTTGTGGATGCCCGTCAGCGGGATTCCGTTCACCAGCACGTGACCGAGGCGAGGCTCGCCGGAGCCGAGGTGCCAATCGGCGGTAAGCCATTACCCGGCCCGGGCTTCTTCTATCCCGCAACCGTGGTCGTCGGTGCACCTGATGACAGCAGGCTCATGACAGAAGAGACCTTCGGGCCGGTCATCGCTATTCGCATCGTGAGTTCCTTCGAGGAGGGGCTTCGATTGGCCGACACCGGCGCTTATGGTCTCAGCGCGTCGGCACTGACCAACGACCCGGCACATATTGAGCTCGCAGCCGCTCTCGACGCAGGCGCCGTGACCATCAACGGCGGTGGCGACGGCCCCGCGGATGCACCCTTCGAACCGGCAAGGTGCAGCGGCATGGGGCGTGTGTTTTGGGGTCCGCGATCGCTCGAGTCATTCACCCGACCGTACGCAGTGAGCATCGGAGGCAAGGCATGAGTCGCGACGAGTCCGACGTCCGCGCCACACTCACCGGCTGGTACACCGCTATGTCATCACACGACATCGCTGCCGTAGGCGCCGCACTCTCCGAATCGTTTCTCCTCGTCGAGCACGACCAACTCCTCGACCGCGACCAGTTGATCGAGATGCTGTCGGGCGAAATCGACGACAAACTCATCGCAGACTTGAGTGAATTTCACGTCACGGTGCAAGGGGATGTCGCCTGGAGCACGCACCGCAACCACGAGGTCTACACCCCGGCTTCGGGAGTACCGATACGGCTTGAGTTCCTGGAAACAGTCGTGCTCGTTCGACGTGACGGGCACTGGTTCATCGACCGTTACCACGCGACGCGGCTGTCACCAGCAACACTCTATAGACGTTATCCGGCGCTATTCATAAACTAAATTGCGAAGGACAGTTCTACGCCGTGATGAAGGTGCAGGATGTCTGCAAGCGGAGCGTCCCGGTTCGCAGGGCCTTCTCAAGGGCGGTCACGACATTTCCGACGAACGCACGATCTTGACGAAACGTCTGACTGTCCAAGCAGGCAATGCCCGGATGGACTCGACCCGCGTCACGCCACTGCCGATCCAACACGACAAAGTCTCGGACGTTGCGGGTAACGACGACACGGTTCACACCCGTGGCGTAAGTGAGCACCTCCTCGTCGGAAATACCGGACATACCCTGAATCTCCGTGAGGGCGACTGCATCAATCCCGCGCTTACGCAATTGCTCGGCGATAGCAGGGCTCAACATCTCATCCAGCAGGATCGCTCGAGCGGTAGGTTCCTGAGTGTCAGCCTTCGTCGGGCTCATGTGCCAAGCAGTGCATTCGACCGAGCAAAGGTAGTTCGCAACGCCTCCTCAGCCGACGCGGCTTCAGCAATCTGCGCATCAATCTCGCCGGGAAACTCCCCGTAGTAATCCATCGCTAGTCGGACGTGCTTCGCACTGACACCGCCATTCGCGGACACAAGTTCGAGAACGTCAATAGGAGTCAATAAGGCTTCCGCTTTTCTCGTTTCCATGATCACCCGGATCACCTCCCACACGTCAGGGCCACCGGCAATGACCGCCCTCCGTCCAGCAGCGCCGTCGCGAAACACGATCCCCGGGTGAGAGTCCATGCGGAGGCCTTCCTCGACAAACCGAGCCGCAGCAGATGCACTCGTCACCCCCGAGTGGCGGGTCGCATAGGAACTCAATCGCTCCAGGGTACTTATCTCCAGTCGAATCGACCGCGGGCTACTCATGGCTACAATGTAGTCGAAGCAACCATTAGCGCGACGTTCCCAGCGGCAGGTTTAGTACCGCTGGATCAGTTGCGCGGTGGACGAGTTGCATGGTGACGACCGGATGAGACGTAAGCCCGTCGGAGGCCGGCAGGATGAGCGGTGACCAGGCGGCGCGGATCGTCAGGCGCAGGCGGGATCCGCGGCCCAGTTCGCGGGAGCAGAACCTGAAATCGGTGATGTCGACCTCGTTCTCCTCGCCGGGCACCAGCGGCTGCGGTTCTCCACCGCGATCGCGCAGGGAGAGTCGGATCAGGTCGCTGGACAGAAAAATCGTCTGACCGTCGGGGCGGACCTCGTGCAGCAGGATCGACAGGTCGGCGTCATCGGCATCCGGGATCACGCGCAGGCGCAGCGCCGGCTTGCCGGTAAGCGTCAGCGGCTCCATGAACGGGGCGCTGTGGTAAATCACGCCCTCGCCGTCGATGGACACCGTGAACAGCTGGTTCGTCGGGTCATTGCCGCCCTGCGTCATGAGCAGGCTGTTGTACGAGAGTGCGAACAGCGGGTTGTCCGGCGCAGCGCCGGGACGCGGCTCGAGCTCGAGGCGCCGAGTACGGGGGTCGGCCGGGTCGAGCCGGATGCTGTAGTCCGGACCATCACCCGGATCAGCCGCGAGCCATCCCGAGTGGAACACGTCATTGGGCCCGGGCGTCGACACCGGGTACATGCCTTTCGTCGTTACGGTCGCCTCACCGAGGGCACCTGCCGACCGCCACTCCTCCGCACCCGCCACGTAGTACACGACTCGATCGGTGAGCAGGTCAGGCGCAGGCTCGCCGTACAGCACATGGCGGAACCAGTCGGTGCGCAGCGCGCGGAGATCGACTTTGGCGGCCTCTCCGAAGTGCAGGTCACCGACAACGTTGTGGCCAGAATCGGTGCCCGCATGATCCCAGGGCCCGATGAGCAGATGACTTGCAGCGCGTGTGTCGGCAGGAGCTAGCTGCTCGAATCGCGCCCAGTGGTGCAGCGTGCCGGCGAGGCAGTCGTCATGGGTTCCGCTCACAGTCAGCACCGGCGCTGCGATTCGGGCGACCTGGTCATCCGGGGCGGAGTACACGTCCCAGGCCGGCCCGACATCGGGGGTCTCCATGAAGGCTCGCAGCGGGGCATCGTGGGGAACCCCGAATGCCTCCCCCGCTGTCCAGACTGGTCGCCCCTCGTCGATTGCGTCGTTGATCTCTTGGACCCACAGTCCGTTGTCAGCACCGGATAGTGCGTAATTGGCCCTGCCCCACACCATTCCGCGCCACTTAGCGTCGTAAAAGTTCGGGATGCCCCCGCGAGGGATGTCGATGGCCGTCGCGAATGCTGCCGCAGGCGACGCCGCTGCAATCGCCGGGTGACCGGTCCCGAGCATCAGCCACTGGTTCTGGCCGGTGTACGAGCCGCCGTAGAGCACCACCCGGCCGTCGCTCCACGGCTGCTGGATGATCCACTCGATGAGGTCGTAGCCATCCTGGGCGTCGTGGGCCGTCGGGACGAAATCGCCCTCGGAATCGCCGCGCCCGCGTACGTCGCCGACCACGTACGCGAAGCCCCAACCCGGGAAGTACTGCCCCTCCGCATGAGTTGTCTCAATCGTGTAAGGGGTCAATTCCACGACCGCAGGCACTCCCACCGTGAGGGCGCGTGGCTGATACACCGCCACGTTCAACCCGACGCCGTCGCGCATCGGAACGCGATGTCGACCCATGCGAACACCATGCGATGGGCCGAGGTCGACGCGGGTGCTGATCGAGACGGTCATGGATACTCCCCATCATTGGCTGGCTCTTCGTAAGTTCCTTCTGTTAGCTTCGCACTCTACTAGCGGCCCTCGACGGGTACGTCGGGCCCGATCGACGGGCCGAGCCGCACGATAAAGAATCGCAGGATCCGGTCGCCGATCCCCGGAAGGTCCTCGTGCTCGAAGTCAGGGTAAATGGTCACCTGCTTCTCGGACGTGACCTTGTTATGGGCGGCGAACTGCCTTGATGGCGGACAGATCAGGTCCATGAGCCCCGTGTGCATCATGACGCTTGCCCGGACCCGAGGGGCCAAGTGCTGCACGTCGATATAGCCCAGGGTGAGCCACATCTGCTCCACGGACTCGTGCAACGGATCGAACCGCCGCAGATAGTCACGCAGCTCGGCGTAGGCGTTAACCGCGAGGTCTAGGTCCCAGACTCGGCGGTAGTCGGAGAGGAAGGGGAACACTGGGACCGCGGCACGGACGCGGGGCTCGAGGGCCGCGCACGCCAAGGTGAGTCCACCGCCCTGCGACTCCCCGGTCGCACCGACGCGGGCAGGATCGACCTCGGGTCGCTCCATCAGAATTTGGGCGGCTTGAACCGTGTCGAGAAAGTGCCGTCGGACGAGGAGCTCCCGGGGATCGACATCAAGGCCACGGATGATGTGTCCGACAAGTGAAGTGCCGGCCAAACCCCCCGACTCCTGAGATAGTCCCCCCTGTCCACGGGAGTCCAGGGCCAGCACTGAGAAACCCTGCGCGACGTAGGGCAGGAGACGAAACCAGTCCGGACTGGCGGCGTAGTAGCCGTGGAACACCACGATTCCCGGGTGCGGTGGCGCACCCAAGCTGGGTCTGAGGTACTTGGCGTGCAATCTGGTGCAACGGACCCCGGTGAACCAAAGGTCGAAGCAATTGGCATAGGTGGCCGGATGATCAACGGGCGCGGGTTGGTCCCCTGATAGGCGTGCAGTTCAGCGAGCGGAAGATCGAAGGCTGGCATGCGAACTCCTAGTGGCGGAATTACATGATAAGAATCTTATATTTGGCCTCTCGCCCGCCGTGCGGGAATTGGCTCGGTCATCGCCTCGATGATCCCAACGAAAGCTAAGCCCGAGATCGGCACGCCCCGGGTGTCGCTGCGGCGGACGAGTTCCGGATGCGACCGCTCACGCAGGTTATAGCCCACCTCAAGCGCCTCGATGCTCCACACGATGTCGGCGACCGTCAAGCCGGCCCGTATCCGTCGACCCGCATAGGCGATCAACTCCTCGAGCATCCCGCCGAGTACTCGTACATACTCTGCGTTGGCCTTTCGCTCTGCCCGCCGGATCCGCTTCGGCGCGACAAACGCCGACAGGCCTGCGGCCAACGACAGCTCCACCGACTCACGTGGCTGCAAAGACTCCCCCGACATCGCTGCAACCACGCCTGTCAGCGGCAGCCCCGCCTCCATCGCCGTACCTATCGCCTCTCGCGTCCGCGCCTCCCACGGCACCGCCACCTTGCGCATGATCCGATCGAGCAACTCGTCCTGGAAGGCGGTCTGGCTCTCCCAGATCTGGTACGCCGCCCCCGTCGTCATCGACGTCTCACCTTCTAGCCGCGCATTAATGCTGGCGAGCACCTCGGTGATGCGCAGCGCTGCCAGCGGATTCAGACTGTCCGACCCCTGCGTGAGCCGCTCCACGAGCAAGTCCTCGGCCTCCTGCAGAAGGAGTTCGCGTGTCTCCTCACGCGGGCGCCGGCGACGCGCGACAGGCTCATTCACCTCCGCTGGCTTCTTCGAGCCGCGTGGCACGCGGGACTGATTCGTCACTGGTCCAGCGTAGTGATGCAGCCGGGAGAGGTCCCGAATCTTGTAAATCACGGCTTTCATAAGATTCTTCTGATATGACTTGATCATGCGGATCGAACGAATCACCGTCCACCATTGCGCGCTCCCGTTGGTGCGCCCGTTTCGCACTTCGTTCTTCACCGAGTAATTCAAAGAAGTCCTTCTTCTTGAAATCGAGACGGATCTGGGCGTGGGCTGGGGGGAATGTGTCGCAGCCCCTGATCCGCTCTACAGCCACGAGTTCAACGACGCGGTCACGCTCGTCTGGCGAGAGCACCTCGTGCCCCGGCTCATTGGTCGGGAACTCGCCGCCGAGGAAGTTCCTGAATTACTCAAGCCGGTACGCGGCCACCCGATGGCACGCGGCGCACTCGAACTCGCCCTCCTCGATGCTCAACTGCGAGCCTCAGGTGAATCCTTCGCCGCCTATCTCGGGTCGGTGCATGATCGAATCCCCTGTGGCGTCTCAACCGGCATTCCCGCGGACGACTCAATCGACACCCTGATCGCCGAGGTCGATGGCTATGTGGCGGAGGGCTATCGGCGAATCAAACTCAAGATCCAGCCGGACTGGGACATCGAACCGACCAGAGTGATCCGAGAGCGGTATCCGGACATTCCCCTTCAGGTCGACGCGAACCAGGCGTATTCGCGAGCCGACATTGAGCACCTCTGCGCACTCGATGAGTTCGATCTCCTGCTGATCGAGCAGCCCATCCACGAGGAGGATTATCTCGGCCACAAACTGCTTGCCAAGCGGATGCGCACGCCGGTATGCCTCGATGAGTCGGTGCTCTCCGCCGACAACGCCGAGAGCCTGATCGACTACGGCGCGTGCGAGATCGTCAACATCAAGGCCGGCCGGGTCGGCGGCTACCTCAGTGCCAAGGCGATCCACGACGTCGCGGTCGCACGTGGTGTGCCTGTTTGGTGCGGCGGAATGGTCGAGACCGGTATCGGCCGAGCGGCAAACATCGCTTTGGCTTCGTTGCCCGGATTCACCCTGCCCGGCGACACCAGTTCATCCTCGCGGTTCTTCAGCCTTGACGTGACTGAGCCGTTCGTGATGGACGCCGACGGACTGATGACCGTTCCCACTGGGCCAGGGCTCGGCGTCACGCCCATACCCGAAGTCCTTGCCGAACTCACCACCTCACGCGAGGACCTCATCGGATCGTCGAAACGCAGGTAGCCATGGTGGAAATTAGCCCTTGAGATCGGCGAGGACCTCGTCCCACAGAGGGGTCGCATCCTGCCGGAAGTACCCCATGTGACCGAGCGATGTGACCCCCAAATCGCTGGGACGAAGATCGCGGGTATTGACCCGGGCGTTGCGGTAGAACGCCATGAATGCATCCCGTGATGCCGGTGGGATCCAGCGGTCGTCGGTTGAGTTGATCGCCACGATGGGGATGTCAACCCTTTCGAACAGGGCCACCATTTCAGCACTGATGTCAGGATCCTCGAAGTAGTGGTTCGGGTAACGGCACCAGCGCTTCCACTGCCGGTATACGTCAAGCGGGAGGTCCTCGCCGAGACCGAGCCGGCTCCACGCGAGGTAGCCCGCACTTCGTGTGACGACCGGTCCGGCGAGGTCCCAGAGCACGCGGACACGCAGTTGCTCTAGGCGAGGCATGTACCCGCTCCACCCGGTCCCTGTGCCAAAGGCGTGCATGGACTGCAGACGTGACGGGTCAGGCAGCAGCCCGAGCGCTTGGCCGCCGTATGAGTGGGCGACGAGGTGGGTGCTCAGGTGATCGTCGGCGGTTTCGTCGACGACCGCAGCGAGATCCAGGCGACCCCAGTCGCGATAATCCATCCGGAACCCGCGAAGGGTGGCGGGTGCAGAATCCCCGATCCCTCGGTAGTCGAAGGTGACGACCTCGAACCCAGCGCTGGCAGCATGGGAGGCGAATCGTCGGTAGAACCCCTGCGGCACTCCGGTGGCGCCCGCCATCACGATGCGCGCGCGGGGCTCAGGCACCGAATATCGACGAGCAGCGAGCCGGTAGCCGTCTGATGCGGTGACATGAAATGTCACTGGCACTACCTCAGGGGCCTGCTCGCCGGGACGATTCGGGCTCACCCTTGCCCCTGAATCTCTTGGGGCGCACACACTGACCGCTCAAGGAATGAGCCTGATGGCTCGGGGAATTGGACGGGGATGACAGGCACGGCAACTCCTTGCACGGCTCAACGGACAACGAACAACGAACAAACTATGATGGTCATCATAGTCGCGCGACCGCATGATCACCGCAGCAACCCGGCTGCACCAACGGCACGCGTATGACGTTCAGGCAGCAATCCTTGGCACTCGCTGCGCACTGTCATGAGTCGGGTTGTCACCGCCTGCTCGGTCTCACAGCACCCTGAGGGCGGGCCGAAGGTCGGGGTCAGTCGAGTAGCGGTGAGAGATCGCGCGAACTGGGGTGACTCAGGACGTCACAGCCGCTTTCCTGCAGGACGTCCGCCATGGGGCGACTGGAGTCGACTGCCCGGGCGGGCCGTGGTCGGCCGGAGGCGGCCGCCCAGCGTTGAGCGAGTTCGTACGACACGGCGCTCGACAGCTCCTGTGTCACGCCGTGCAGCACGGCGTCGGAGGCGAGCAGGTCGGCTAGGCGGCCCGGGTCGTATTCAGCCCGTGAGATCCGCACGCTTTCCACTTCGTCATGAGCGATGAGGCGGCCGGGGCGGCCAAGCCGTTCCCGCGCTGCAGCAACTTCGGAACTGGCGCCCGTACCTGGGGTGAAGTGCGGGAATGTGCCGTCGATGCCTTCCGGCTCACCTTGGCGCTGCCGGTCGCGTCGGGTCAAGCCGTGACCGCCTGTGCGTACTGCACGGCGAGCCGCGTGACAACGTCGCGCTCCTTGTCGCTGGCGGCAGCGGCCTTCAGCGGCGAGCGGCCCCGCAGTTCGTCATGGTCGGTGACCAGCCACAGGGCAGCGCCCCAACGCGGTGCGGTCTTGAGAGCGGCGAGCAGCGGAACAAGGGAACGCCGCACAGCATGAGCCTGTACGTCGAACTGAAACGCGGGGTACACCCACATGTTGTCGCTGGTGCGTGCCGCGAGAATCGTCCCGCGGGTACGGCGATCGGCGAGCGCCTGCTTGCTTGGTACGTCGAGCAGGCGCATGACGCCGGTCGACGAGTAGAACGGCCCCAGTAGCGTGTCGTACTCGGACCTCGTCGTGGCGCCGGGGACGGCGGCCGCCATCGCGTCGGCCAGCTCGGCAGGCGCAGGGAGCGGGCTGCCGGATTGTGCGAGGCGCGGGACTATCACGTGCAGGTGTCGACGCAGCGAGTTGAGAACCTCCTCCTCATACTCGTCCTCTGTGCCGTAGCCGGCCAGGTTCAGCGCGCTCGTCGCCATCTCTGCCTCCAGTCAAGTGGGCCAAGTACCACCGTATGCGCTTGAGTGATTGTGGTCAAGGAGGTCAAGGTGCACGCCCAGTGGATATTCCGCCTCCCGAGGTCGGAAAGCCCGTAGCGTGGAGCGGCAGCAACGCCGGCAGATGGGAAGGAGACTATGATGATCATCATAGTCTTACACGACGTACCTGATCATCGGCAAGGAAGGGGGACGTGCTGGTGTCGTCGGAGTCGCGCGACCGCATGATCACCGCAGCAACTCGGCTGCTCGCGCGCGATGGGCTCGAAGGCACGTCCTTCTCGACCGTGCTCGCCGAGAGCGGGGCGCCGCGCGGCTCGATCTACCATCACTTTCCCGAGGGAAAGGACCAGCTCGTCCGCGAGGCCGTGGAGGAGGTTGGCCGCCGCTTCGTGACCTACCTCGACAGCCTGGCACCTGCAACGCCGCTCGATGCCGTACGCGCGGTCACCGCCGTATGGAGGAGCGTGCTCGAGAGTTCGCGCGTGACCTCGGGTTGCGCGATTGCCGCAGTCGCGGTGGCAGGCGACACCGGTCCGCGTGCGGCGACGGGCGCGGTGTTCATCGCCTGGCAGGCCTCAATCTCGGCGCTGCTCCAGCGTTCGGGGCTGAATAGGCCAACGTCTGATGCGATCGCGCCGATGATGATCGCCTCGATCGAAGGAGCTCTCGTGATGTCCAGAGCCCAGGGGTCGCTCAAGCCGTTCGATTCCGTTGTCGCGCAGCTCGAGCGACTCGTCACGACCAAGTCTGGATAGGACCAAATTTCCGACCTCGATGTGAATCGGCCCCCGGAGAATTCCGGAGGCCGATTCACCGATCCAAACCCTGGTGCCTACCTGCTCACCTAGCTCGCAGGCTCAGCAATCCACGCCTTCACGGGACGCGACCACAGCAGGAGGGCGCCTACGAGCGCGGCGCCCTGAACCAACACCATGAACAAGACAGTGTCTTCCTGAATGGCTGATCCCGCGCCTTCAGAGAGGAGCGGAATGAAAGAGCCGATAAAGGCGATCACGGCGGTGATGGTGAGGGTGAGTCGAACGCCCGGACGAAGGGCCCCCTGCCAAAGAAGGATGCCGAGCAGAATAAAGACCGTGGCGACAACGGCGAAAACGGAGGTCGCCAGCGCCATCCACTCGTGGACATCAAAACTCGATGCCGACTCAAGTCCGGAAACGGCTTGATATTCGCTGATTCGGGTATCGATGGCCGCGAAGTCGCCTGAGTAGGAAATCTGGAGCAGGGAACTTGAGGCGTACGCCATTCCCGCCACAATTGCGCTGCAGGCGGAGAATGCGACCTGCCACGGTGCCTTTGCGATGCTCGACATTTCATGTACCTCTTCTATTGGCCGAAAGGCAGCGCCCCCGGAGTTCCACCGCAAAATGGATTGAGTGACAGCGGTGGAGGCAAGGCTCACCCTAGCCGCGCGTACCAGGTTCCACGCAAGTCCCTGCGCGGACGTAGAAACCTGGGGTCCGTCCAGCGAAACGGGATTCTTCGGATGGCGGGCCGCAGTGCGTCGAGTACCGCGGTCAGGGCGCTGTCAGTTCTGGATCAGTGCCGAGGTGTTTCGGCTGTCCCGATCAGTCGCTTCGGTAGACATCTGATCGATAATCGATGCGCAGAATCTCGACACGGTTGGCGACGTCGTCAATGGAGTGCAGGATCCGGTAGGGGCCGCGACGAGCGCCGAACAGCCCCTCGAGTTCCCGCTGGAGTGGTTTCCCGACGCGGCGTGGGAAGGCGGCCAGGTCTCCGAAAACAAACTCGACAATCGCGTGGACGATGCGTGGCGGGATGCGCTGCAGGTCGCGCCTTGCAGTTGCGGTCACGACGACCTCGTGGCTCACCGCTCGTCGGTGGGGGAGTTGAACTCCGCTCGGGTCTGCTCCTGCGTGAGGACGCGGCCGGCAGCGACGTCGGCGATCGCCTCGCCGATCGACTCACGGATGCCGGGCTGGGACAGCCAGAACAGTGTCTCCTGAAGCGGCTCCCACCCGTCCATACCGATCAGCACCGCGGCCGGGCTGCCGTTCTTGGTGATCGTGACCTGTTCATGGGTTCTTGACGCGGCATCGACCAAGTCGTTGAGTCGGTCCTTAACTTCCGAGATCGGCAGCGTCTTCATGGGAAAACGATAGGACTAACTGAGGCCTGCGTGATCCCTCCGATCACCCGCGTCCCACCGATACACACGTGACCACCTTGACCGAACGCGGTGTAGCGACCCGAGCCAACCTCATCGCGGCGACGCAGGATGTCGTACGAGAGATCGGGTACGCGCACGCCACCACGCGAGCCATCGCCGAGGTCGCCTCCCTGCCTCAGCAGGCGGGGGAGTGAACAGTCGTCGGGAACCTCACGACAGCACTTCAGCGGTTAGCGACCTTCCGCGAGCGGATCATTCCGCTCGAGATGGCCATGCGCAGTGATCCCGAGCTCATCGAGCGCAGGCGGACGATGACTCCCCCGCTTCCATCGGACGGGCCGAGCCCACCCGAGGCCATCGCTCAATACCTGGGCGCCGAGCAGAATCTCGGACGCATCCGTCGCGACGTCAACTGCCTCGACGCCGCCCTCATCCTCCTCGCAACGCTCTTCGGCATCGGCCTCATGCCCAATGACACCGCTGACATGACCGACCGAAACAACCTCCTCATCCGCTCGGCGGTGGAACTGTTCGTCCATGGGCTACAATCCTGAGCCCATGAACCGAGGGCGGCCACCGACCGGCACCAATTCGCCGAGTGACCTCTCCATTTAGTGACGGTGAACGCTGGGAGTTACGTCGGGGGTCGGGACGTCTCCGCAGCGGCTCAACGCAGGAGTCGGTTCAACGGGGGTGCGGCCCTAGCTACGGACCGAGCAGGCCCAGAGGCACAACCGCAATGCCATCCTTGCGACGGTAGGCGTCCGAGCCGGTGTTCACCACAACAGCATCCAGAAGCCTGTCACCCAGTTGCTCCTTGAGCCAATGAAGGTGCGACACATGCTCCGGGCGAACCGTGTTGCCCAGCTTCGCTTCCAGCGCCACGACCTTCCCGCCCTCACCAACAACGACGAAGTCCACTTCGTGGTCCCCACTCCAAGTGCGCAAGTGTCTCAACGGGACCGAGTTCGCATCTGAGAACACGAACAGACTCATCGCCACAAGGGACTCAAATAGCGCTCCGAGGAATGTTCCATCCTGCGGCGTAACCGTCGGCCCGTCCCCCTGTAGGAGTCGGTCACGCGGGACTCCAACCAGTCTGGCAGCGAGTGCCGGGTCGGCCAAAAAGCGCTTGGGTGTCTGCCCGAGCCGAGACAGGTGGTTGTCGCCTGGCAGCCACGGCGGAACTTCGTCGAGAATGCGCAACCGAGTGAGCGCCTCCGTGTAGCGAGTTGTCGTGTCCCTGCTTGGCTTGTCGTCATGACCAGCATTGGCACCGTCTCGCACCTTTTCCCATGAGGTTGTTGTGGCGACTGCTGCCGCGTAGGCGCGAAGCCAGCGCATCAGCGCTTCAGGCTGCCGCACAACGGTTCCAGCCTCCTTCATGTCAACATTTACGAGCCGTTCGAGGTAGGTGTCGAGTTGCTTGTTCAAGGACCGTGACGAGAGGTCCTGGAACCCGGGGAACCCCGAGCGAAGGATGAAGTCGGTGTAGTCCTCGAGTGAGAAGTCAATCGCACCGGAGAGGGCCGGCTTCTGTCCCGAGAGTAGGGACTTCAGACTCACGGATGGCGTGCAGACCAAGCGTTCTGGAAGTGTCAGCGGGCGCATGCGAAGTGAGGGGATGCGCCCAGCACCAGAGTGGGTGTCGTCAACGGGAGCCGAACCGGTGAGCACATACCGTCCGGGCGTCTTGTCATCGTCTACTGAGTCCTTGACTGCTTCCCAGACCTGTGGCAGCCGCTGCCACTCGTCGAATAGCACCGGGGTGGGCTTCAACAGGTACTCGTCCAGTTGGGCTTCAACGAGTTGGAAGTCTCGGTCGCGGTTCAGCCGGACGACGGTCTGGGCTCGCTGGCGGGCCGTCTCTGTCTTGCCGACGGCCTTGGGTCCGTCGAGGAGGAGGGCAGGAAGCTCTGTCAGCAGGTAGTCAACTTCGTCGTCAACGATGCGCCGGCGGTAACTTCCAAGGAACTTGCCCGTGTTTGTCATGACTTTCATGGTCCTCGCTCCTCACGGGTACTCTACCATTTCGCAGACCTCAACCCTACAACTTCGCAGGCCTCAACCCTACAACTTCGCAGGGCTCAACCTTCTCTTGGCTGAAGGTGCCGCCACCGGCGGCGTGGCTCGGGTGCAGCGAACGCCCATCCGGCGTCAGGGAGTGGTGAGCATCTCTCCGCAGTGCTTGCACTTGATGGCGTCGGGCTGGATGTCCTCGGCGCAGTAGGGGCACTTGCGTCCAGTGGCGGGGGTCTCGGGGAGGGTGACGACGACCTCTGTGGGCTTGTTGGGTCCCATGATGGCCACGATTGAGCATTCTCACAGATCTGGCAACAATGTCGTAGGTGACGGGTACGTGCCTGACGGACTGCTCCAGAAGGCGGTAGAACAGCAGCCCGGGCTTGGACGCGCCTCGGCGGTTGAACCGGAACTCGAACTCGAGCAGGTAGTCCTGAAGGTGGGCCATCGACGCGGCACCCTGCGCGGTGGACTCCAGCCAGCGCTTCGCCTGCGCCTGAACGCGGGACACGGCCGGGAACAGGATGTGCGCCGGGTCCGCTGCTCGCTTGGCGGTAATGAACGTGTAGTCGAAGTCCCCGGCCGCCTCCACAGCAGCCTGGATGCCGCTGTCGTCATCGGAGATGAGCATGGCGCCCAACGCGACGTTGTCCCGGATGGCGTCCGTGAGGGTGTCCCCGCCCCACTTGCCGACATCTACCAGACGGGCACGGCCCAGTGACTTCCCCGACCCGACGAGCATCGACTTGCCGATGTTCTCCGTCATCACCAGCACCACCGAGCGGTTCTCGTCCATGTAGCGGCCACGCTTCCCGGGTCGGCGGCCACCGACCATCATCGTGTCCAGCTCGACGACACCATTGAGCGGCTCCCGCCCTGGCACCACCATCGCCCGACGGACCCGATGCAGCATCATCCACGCCGTCTGGTAGCTGCCAAGCCCGAGCGTGCGATGCAGGTTCCGCGCCGACACCCCGTAAGTCTCCGCCGTTATCCGCCATGCGACCTCGAACCACACCGACAGAGGCGTCCGCGTCTTGTCGAACAGCGTCCCCGATGTCACCGATGACGATGCCCCGCATGCACGGCAGTCCCAGCGGCGCCCGTCAGACCGGGCCCACCCATCCGCCACCGCCCCACACAGGTGGCACACGAACTCGTAGTCACCCCAACGCAGCCACGCCAGATAGTCGGCACAGGCCTCGTCGTTCGGAAACCAGGCACCGAACTCGACAGCGTCCGCCGGATACTCCCGAACCGAACTCGAGACAGCCCCCATGCCTCACACGGTAGGCACCACAACTGACACCGCCCAGCATCCACCGTCACTAAATGGAGAGGTCATTTCGCCGAATATGTCCCACAGGCACGTCAGGACAGACACCTGAAGTGCGGTCCAAGGTCTGACCACGGGCGCACGCTTCATGCGTCGTCTCGCAGCGGTCAGTGTGCGACTCTTTCGAAGGAGACCTCAACATCACTTGAGCCATCCCCTTAGCGCCAGGCATTACGTCCGCACGAGTTCGCCCTGCGACGCGCGATCCCTGATGACAAGGGATTCCGGGGTGAGCATCACGGCTGCGGAAACAGCTCCGGGTGGCGCTCAAGTTCGATTCGGGTGCGGCGTATGTGGACGGTCAAGAAGTGCTCCCCCTCGACGATGTCGCGTCGGCGGATCGCGTCAAGGAGGAGTGAGTGTTCGGCGTTCACGACCCACCGCCGTTGCGGTCCGCTGAACATCATGAAGGCGCGGCGGTAGTACTGGGTTGAGTTCCACAAGCGAGTAACCGCTCCGATGAGTTGGTCGCTGTCGCACCCGGCGTACGACAGCAAATGCAGTTCGCGATCCAGATCCAAGAAGTGCTGCAGGTCGTCGTCCTTTTCGATACGAGCCTGCAACTCGTCGAGTCGGTCGATCTGAGCGCCGGTGAGATTCGGAATGCTCTCGGAGAGCGCCAGGGGTTCCAACCTCTCACGCATCTGGTACATCAGCGCCACTTGGCGCATCCCCAGCAGCGGTACGCGGGCACTCTTCTTTGTCTCGAGCTCGGTGAGGCCTTCCGCCTCGAGCATGCGGAGCGCCTCGCGGACGGGGAGACGGCTAACCCCGAATCGCTCGGCGGCTTCCTCCTGGCGGATGCGCTCGCCGGGGACGATCTCGCCCGCAAGGATGCGACGGCGCAGATCTGCGGCCACCTGCTCGGCAGCGGACACGGTCACATGCCCGGCGTCGGCGTCCTCGGGCGTCGTCACGTCAGCGGTCCGGATCATCGTTCATCTCCAGAGCGAGGGATCCCGGTCGAATGCCTTGCCCTCAGGAATCGTCCCACGAGACTGGATTCTTCAGATCACAATCCGGAGTTCATCGAGTACCGCCGTCAGGGATATGCCGGGCTCCGGATCATTTCCGGGGTGTTTCGGCCGGCCACGTCAGTCGCTTCGGTAGCCATCTGAGCCATGATCGATGCGATTCATCCCGCCACCCGTACCAACTCGCCGCGATCCGTCAATGCAGCAGTTCCGCTTACGGCCATCAGTACTCTTGCCGCTGGAATAATCCCTTGACCTCAACGACTGCCGCGGGGGCAGATCCGTCGTCAGCGCCGGCCGCCTCGGAATCGGCGGCTGACGTCAGCGCCGAGCACAGCTCGGACCTCATAGATCCGAATCCGTTCGCCTCTTGTGCTGCGATGACGTATTCCGTCAACGCCGTCCACTCATCAACGGTCGAGCCGGGTGCGAGACGCACACTAGCGGCGGCCTCTGCCGCAAGCTCGTCATCCGTCAGCGGCGCGTAGAGAATCCTGCAGCGCTCTGCATTCACCTCAGGGGTCCGTGCCGCGAACCGCTCTCGGTAGGTCGACGGGTCGCTATCCCTGACGATGTCAGACCAGTCCGTGTCCGGAATGCCGCCCGGACGGGGCGGATCGAACTGGGAGACCGAGGCACTCACGATCGTGCCTTCCGCCGGCGACGTCTCGGCAGTAGAGACGCCACCGCAGCCGGCAAGCATTATCGTGGCGGACAATGCGAGAGAGCCTCCTACCGAAACCGCCGTTAAAGTCCTCGTCACTGCATGCCTTCCCTAACGCTACAGAAACTGCAGGATTTACGTGCCCTGACCATCGTGTCGACTCCCGCAACGGTCTTCTTGCTACGACAGTAACGCCATGCTAAGCCAGAGTTGCGATGTTCACTGGAGTCCGCCGACGAGGACACGCGATACGTTGTTCCTGAGGCAGACCTGTGCGGCAGGGCCTGCAGCCTGGTGGCCCGGCCTGCTCATCGCGACTAGCTGGTGATCGTGACCCGAGCGTGTTGGGACTCAACCTGCTCGACAACCTCCGAGAGCCGGTTTTTCACTTCAGCAAGGGCAACTGCTCACTGGCACCTCGTTGAACGTCAGGGACCTACACGCCCTCGATAAATACTGTGTCCCCGCGCCTCACGACACTCAGTCGCGCAAGAGGGGCAAACCCGCCGGGGCCACCGAGCGAAACACCCGTCACCGCGTCAAATGTGGCCCCGTGACATCCGCAGCGGAAAGCGTCGCTGAAGAGCGCCACGATGCATCCGGCGTGGGTGCACGCGGCGTCTAGGGCCATGAGTGACGATCCCCGCCGCACGATGTACAGGTCCCGCGAGAGTCCGCGACTGTCGATAACCGACCATGCGCTCGTGACCCCGTCGGGGATGGCAGAGATGGGTCCTAGCTCACCCATCGCTCGCGTAACTTTCGCTTCCGATGGCTCCGCCGCAGGGGGCGTGGCGCTAGCGGAGGGCCGTGGCTGCTGTGGCACCCCCGGCACGGCAGCACCGCGGCGCCACACCAGCGATTTTCCGCGACGCACTCCGCGCCACTCATAGCCGTCGAACACGATTCGCTCGCCGACCCGACGCGGATGGGACGTCGGTCCCGAGGAAGCGGCCGCACTCGCCGCAGGTACAGCCAGGAATGTCGCTGCAGCGAGGAATGCCCGTCGACCTAATCTGCGCACCACGTCATTTCACCCTCAGGGCGAGATCGCGTCAATGACGTCGAGTCGAACACCTCATGAAGATGGGGGGCACATCACGTTATGCGAATGCGTATCGCAGGTCATTGCCTCATGATGTCGGGATGAGTCTTCAACTCCCTGTTCCCCGAGTCGGTGACGAAGACGGGTGGGTTCGTGAACATCTGTCAGACCTCGTCGATGGTGAAGTGAAGGCCAGCGGCGCGATTCGCGGGGGGCAGGAAGCGGCCGATACCGCGCTCAATGCCTTTGACGTGACGGGCTACGCCGCCGACCGCAGTGAGGTCTACCCGATCGGACGCCGCGGTGCATCACGTCTGTCTCCCTACATCCGTCATGGCCTCATCTCATTGCCGAGAGCCTGGAGCAGCGTCGCCCACGGTCCTGCCAGAGACGTAGCGAAATTCCGCGACGAACTGCTGTGGCAGGAGTACGCACGCCACATGTACGCCCGCACGGGTGGAACGGCCTCGAGCATCCGATACGCCGTTACCGCACGGAGCGCGCCCCCAGATCCCAATTGGATTGAAGGCATGGCTTGCTTCGACCTCGTTGTAGGAGAACTGGAGCAGGACGGCTGGATGGTGAATCAATCGCGCATGTGGTTCGCCTCGCATTGGTCGGTACGTCATGGTCACGGGTGGCGCGATGGTGAAGACCTCTTCTTTCGTCATCTCCTTGACGGGTCTCGGGCTGCCAATCGACTGGGTTGGCAATGGACAGTCGGCGCGGGAACTGGAAAGGCCTACGGCTTCGCACGTGCGCAGGTTGAGCGTCGGGCACCAGGGGTATGCGGCAGTTGTGCCCTGCGCACGGCGTGCCCGATCCAGTCGTATCCAGACGATCCGGAGTTGCAGCGCGTGCCAGCACCGGCCGGGGTGCTCGGCGACCCGGACCCGAACGCGACTGCCGGCCCCGACGAGGCGATACCAACTGAATCCGTCAATCGCGTGTGGATCACTGCAGAGTCTCTCGGTGATGACGATCCCGCTATGTCGGCTCACTCTGATGCGCCCGTGACCTTCGTCTTTGATGAGGCACTTCTTGGACGTCTCAGGCTGACGGGCAAACGGCTGGTCTTCCTAGCAGAGTGCCTTGCCGATCTCGCGACTCGCCGTGAGACGCAGATCTGGCGAGGTGATCCGGTCGACGTCCTGAGCGGCGGTGGCGTTGCCACCACCTATGCGCCAGTACCTGGTTGGCGTCGCCGCGCCGACCTCATCAAACCGAGCGCAGTGCACCCTTGGCACTGGCTCGTCAAGCCCCATGGTGGGGCAGCCGGGTCCTTCTCAGCTTGGCGCAAAAACGCCGGTCGCGACAGGTAGACCTGCGTCTCCTCACAATTCCATCATTCTTGGATCCTTACGTGTTGCGAACATGATGCCCATGACCTGATCACGTTGTTGCCTAATGCTTCGTGTCATCCGGGAAGCG